>CAVSXQ010000060.1:0-59560 GCA_963731915.1 uncultured Alphaproteobacteria bacterium | reverse complement strand
GACAGCAGCAGCGCGCGGGCTGTGGCGTTGATGTTTACACTCATCGCGATCGTCCTTTTGTCCCAGCCTTCGTCATCACTCAAACATCTGTCCAAGATAGTAGCCGATCGCCGTCAGGATCGGGATGTCCGCCAGCAGGATCGTTCCAATCATCGACGCACTTTGCTCACGCTGCGCGGAATCCTGTGGCGTTCCGCGCTTGAGCGCAGAAGTCACGGCCAGATAAGCGCCAATAGCCAGCGCGAACCCGGCAGCCCCACCAATCAATCCCGCGTTCGAGAGCGTCATAGCGACCTCATTTCGGTGCGAGCCCCGAAAATTGCAGCACGGCGGCGACGATAACCACCATCGCCAGCGACAGCGGCAGGAACACCTTCCAGCCGAGCCGCATCAGTTGATCGTAGCGGTAGCGCGGCACGATCGCCTTCGCCATCGCGAACATGAAGAACATGAAGAACAGTTTCAGCGCGAACCAGATGACACCCGGCACCCAGGTGAACGGCGCATAGGGGATCGGCGGCAGCCAGCCGCCCAGGAACATGATCGTCGCCAGCGCGCACATCGTGGTGATCGCGACGTATTCGCCGAGCATGAACAACAGATACGGCGTCGAGCCGTATTCGACCATGAAGCCGGCGACCAGTTCGGACTCAGCTTCGACGAGATCGAACGGCGGCCGGTTGGTTTCCGCCAGCGCCGAGACATAGAAGATCACGAACATCGGGAACAGCGGCAGCCAGTACCAGCCGAACAGCCCGAATTTTGTGTTCTGCGCCTCGACGACCGCCGACAGGTTCAATGAGCCGGCGCACAGCAGCACCGTGATGATGACAAAGCCGATCGAAACTTCGTAGGAGACCATTTGCGCCGCCGAGCGCAGCGCAGCCAGAAACGGGTATTTCGAGTTCGACGACCAGCCGGCCATGATGATGCCGTAGATCGACAGCGAGGAGATCGCGAAGATATAGAGCACGCCGACATTGATGTCCGATATCACCCAGCCGAGGTCCATCGGGATCACAGCCCAGGCGGCAAGCGCCAGCACACAGGACACCAGCGGCGCCAGCAGGAACACGCCCTTGTTGGCGCCGGCCGGAATGATCGGCTCTTTCAGCACGAACTTCAGCAGGTCGGCGAAGGATTGCAGCAGGCCCCAGGGGCCGACCACGTTGGGACCGCGCCTGATCTGCACCGCCGCCCAGATCTTGCGGTCGGCCAGCAGGATGTAGGCGATCGCGATCAGGAGCACGACCAGGAGCAGCACGCTTTGCGCGACCATGACGATCAGCGGCCAGAGGAAGCCGGTCCAGAAAGGGCTTGCGAGGAATTCAGCCATCAGGTCACGCTCACTCCGCTGCCGTCAGGATCTGCCCGGAGGCGAGGCGCGAACATTCCGCCATCACCACTGAGGCTCGCGCGATCGGATTGGTCAGATAGAAGTCATCAATCGCCGGCTTGAACGCCGCCTTGTCGACGCTGCCGCCCTTGCCGGCAAGCGCTTTGACATCATCGGCCTTGCCGGCCTCGATCTGGTCGATCCGCATCAGATGCGGGAAAGCCTTGAACAGCGCCTGCCTCAACGCAGCCAGCGAATCGAACGGCAGCTTTTTGCCGATCACATCGGACAGCGCGCGGATGATCGCCCAGTCCTCGCGCGCCTCGCCGGGCGGGAAGGACGCGCGGTTGGCCATCTGCGCCCTACCCTCGGTGTTGACATAGATGCCGGACTTTTCGGTGTAGGCCGCGCCCGGCAGGATGACGTCAGCGCGATGCCCGCCGGCATCGCCATGCGTGCCGATGTAAACCACGAAGGTCCCGTCCGGCACCTTGGTCTCGTCGGCGCCGAGCAGGAACAGCACGTCGAGCGTGCCGAAGGTCGTCATCTGCGCCGTGCTGAGACCGCCGTTGGCCACCGAAAAACCGATATCGAGCGCCCCCGTGCGGGAAGCGGTATCCTGCAGCACGCCAAAACCGTTCCAGCCGTCCTTGAGCGCGCCGATATCGAGCGCGAGTTTTGCCGCCAGCGACAGCACCGCAGCACCGTCCGGCCGTTTCAGACCGGCGGCGCCGACCAGCACGATCGGATGCTTGGCGTTCTTCAGCACATCCGCAAACGAATGCTTGCCGGCGGCCAGATCGTTCAGGGAATCCGTGCCCGCACCGATATGATCGTAGTCGTAGGCCAGGTCGGCCTTGGGGCCGATGACGCCGATCTTGAGCTGGCCGCTGCGCCAGCGCTTGCGGATGCGCGCATTGAAGAGTGCGCCTTCCCTACGCGGGTTCGACCCCACGATCAGCAGCGCATCGGCCTGCTCGATACCGGCAATGGTCGGGTTGAAGATGTAGGAACCGCGTCCGGCCTTGGCATCAAAAGCCTCGCCGCCCTGCACCGCGAGATTGGTCGAGCCGCATTTGGCGAGCAGCTCTTTCATCGCAAACATGTCTTCGATCGCGGCAAGATCGCCGGCGATGGCGCCGATCCGCGTGCCGTGGATGCCGCCGGCCTTGGCTGCGATCGCGGCAAACGCTTCCTGCCATGAGGCGGGGCGAAGCTTGCCGTTCTCGCGGATATAGGGCTGGTCGAGCCGCTGCGTGCGCAGGCCGTCGACGACGTGGCGGGTCTTGTCGGAAATCCACTCCTCGTTCACGGCCTCGTTGACGCGCGGCAGGATGCGCATCACCTCGCGGCCGCGGGTATCGACCCGGATCGCGGAGCCGACCCCGTCCATGACGTCGACCGATTGCGTCTTGCCCAGTTCCCAGGGCCGTGCTGCGAACGCATAGGGCTTTGAGGTCAGCGCGCCGACCGGGCAGATGTCGACGAGATTGCCCTGCAACTCCGACGACAACGCCTGCTCCAGATAGGTCGTGATCTCCATGTCCTCGCCGCGGCCGGTCGCGCCCATTTCCGGTGTGCCGCAGACTTCGGCGGAGAAGCGGACGCAGCGCGTGCACTGGATGCAGCGGTTCATTGAGGTCTTGACCAGCGCGCCCAGATATTTGTCCTCGACCGCGCGCTTGTTCTCGGCAAACCGGCTGGTGTCGACGCCGTAGCCCATCGCCTGATCCTGCAGGTCGCACTCGCCGCCCTGGTCGCAGATCGGACAATCCAAGGGATGGTTGATCAGCAGAAATTCCATCACGCCTTCGCGCGCCTTCTTCACCATCGGCGAACGCGTCGAGATTTCAGGCGGCTCACCCTTGGGGCCGGGACGGCAGTCGCGCACGCCCCACGCGCAGCTTGCGACAGGCTTCGGGCCGCCCTTCACCTCGACGAGGCACATCCGGCAATTGCCGGCGATCGACAGCCGCTCGTGGTAGCAGAAACGCGGAATCTCGGCGCCCGCGGCCTCGCACGCCTGCAGCAGCGTGTATTCGGCGGGGACATCGATCTCTTTGCCATCGATGATGAGTTTGGTCATGGCTGTCTCAAGTCTTTCCCAGCTTGCAGTCTGGCGGTGTAACGCTGGCGGTCTTCAGCGACGCCTTGATCCATTGCTGGGTCTCGGCGCCATAGGTGGCAAGATAAGCCGGCTGCGCCGTGCTCTTGTCACACAGGAACGGCAAATGCGGCTTCAAGTCGTAATCGCAGGAGGCCATCCACTCGCGTTTTCCCGCGAACGCACTGATCGCCTCCTCGCAGGCGTAGAGGAAGTACGTGACGAAACTCTCGTACTGCACCTGCTCGTCGCGGCCGGAAGCCTTGATCCTGTCGTATTCCGGCTGCGCGAACTTCGGATTCTTGAACGCCAGATCGGTATAGCCGAGAAACGCCTGACGCGCACTGGCGGTGCGGCTGTTGGTGCGGATCTCGTTGATCTGGATCAGGATCGCAACAAAGCCGAGCAGCGCCACGGCCGCCTGCGCCATCTGCGCCAGCGTCCCGTATCTCTGCCACCAGAAGCTCGGTTGCGACATCGACATTACTCCGCCGCGACCATGTTCACGGGATCGCGCACGCCGATATCGTCGATATCGGCCTTGTGCGAATATTCGGCGATACGCGCCTCGATCTCGTGACGGAAATGCGCGATCAGGCCCTGGATCGGCCAGGCCGCGGCATCGCCGAGGGCACAAATCGTGTGGCCCTCGACCTGCTTGGTCACTTCCAGCAGCATGTCGATCTCGCGCTTGTGGGCGCGGCCGTCGGCCATGCGCGTCAGCACGCGCCACATCCAGCCTGTGCCCTCGCGGCACGGCGTGCACTGGCCGCAGCTCTCATGCTTGTAGAAATAGGAGATGCGCGCGATCGCCCGGATCAGATCGGTCGACTTGTCCATCACGATCACGGCTGCGGTGCCGAGGCCGGAGCGCAGCTTGCCGAGGCTGTCAAAGTCCATCGGCGTATCGATAATCAATTCCGCCGGCACCATACGCACCGACGAGCCGCCGGGGATCACGGCTTTCAGATTGTCCCAGCCGCCGCGGATGCCGCCGCAATGCCGCTCGATCAACTCGCGGAAGGTGAGCCCCATCGCCTCTTCGACGTTGCAGGGACGCTCGACATGACCGGAGATGCAAAACAGTTTTGTGCCGACATTGTTCGGCCGGCCGATCGCAGCGAACCAGGCCGCGCCGCGGCGCAGGATGTCTGGCGCAACTGCAATGGACTCGACATTGTTGACCGTGGTCGGGCAGCCATAGAGGCCGACGTTGGCCGGGAAAGGCGGCTTTAGGCGCGGCTGGCCCTTCTTACCTTCGAGGCTTTCGAGCAGCGCAGTCTCTTCGCCGCAGATATAGGCGCCAGCACCGTGCGCGACATAGAGGTCGAACGGCCAGCCGTTGACGTTGTCCTTGCCGAGCAGCTTTGCCTCATAGGCCTGATCGATCGCGGCCTGCAGATGCTCGCGCTCCCGGATGAACTCGCCGCGCACATAGATGTAGCAGGCATGTGCGCCCATGGCGAAACTCGCGAGCAGGCAGCCTTCGACGAGCAGATGCGGGTCGTGCCGCATGATCTCGCGGTCCTTGCAGGTGCCGGGCTCGGACTTCGTCGGCGTTGACGACGAGATAGCTCGGCCTGCCGTCGGTGGATTCCTTCGGCATGAACGACCATTTCAGGCCGGTCGGAAAGCCCGCCCCGCCGCGTCCACGCAGGCCGGAGGCCTTCATCTCGTTGATGATCCAGTCGCGGCCCTTGTCGATGATCGCTTTCGTGCCGTCCCAGGCGCCACGGCGGCGCGCGCCCTCAAGGCCCCAGTCGTGCAGGCCGTAGAGGTTCTTGAAGATGCGGTCCTTGTCGTCGAGCATGACCAAAACTTCCCGGGATCAACGTTTGGACTGAGAGTAAGCGAGGCCCGCGGCGCATCCGCCGAAGGTCAGCGCCCACAACAGGCTGGATTCAAGCGACGCACTCAGCGCATAACGCTGCAGCAGAAAAATGAACGCGGCCGCCGCCACGGCGTGAAGGATCATCAACTGCCAGGTCTTCATCGCAGCGGCCCTCCCCGGCCCGCCCGTTCGCAAGGTGCGAGCGCGCGTCATGTGGTTTCCTTCAGCGTGGTCGGTCCGCCTGCCGGCGCCGAGAACTGACGGTCAATCTGCGGGCCCGGCTTCGGCGGATTGCCGGAAGCAAACCCGTCCAGCACCTTGCCAAAGCTTTCCTTGGTCAGGTCCTCGTAGGTGTCCTTCCAGACCAGCACCATCGGCGCATTCACGCAGGCGCCAAGGCACTCGACCTCTTCCCAGCTGAAATTGCCGTCCTTGGAGACGTGGAAGGGATCGTGGTGGATGCGGCTTTGGCACACCTCGATGATGTCGGCGGCGCCGCGCAGCCGGCACGGCGTGGTGCCGCAGACCTGCACATGCGCCTTCTTGCCGACGGGGGCGAGCTGAAACATCGTGTAGAAGGTCGCGACTTCGAGCACGCGGATGTAGGGCATCTCGAGGAGATCGGCGACCGCGCGGATCGCGATTTCCGACACCCAGCCTTCATGCTGCTCCTGCACCCGCCACATGATCGCGATCACGGCAGAGGCCTGACGTCCCGGCGGATATTTCGCGATCTCTTTCTTCGCAAAGGCGAGATTCTCTTCCGAGAACGAAAAGCTCTCGGGCTGCAGTTCCTTCGGTGCAAGGCGGCGGACGGACATCGTTTCAGTCTCTCATTGCGTGCGGCGCGCGGCGTTCGCGTTCAGGGCGTTGATGCGGTCCTGCCAGAATACGCTCGCGGTGCCGAATACGTTGTAGCCGACATGGGTGGAAACCTTGATGCGGTCGAGGATCGACAACTCGGTCACGGTTTCCAGGCGCTTGCTGGACGGATCGTAGACGATCAGTTTCAACGGCGTCTGTTCAAGGATGTAGGGCGACACGGTGTGCTGGGGATCGTTGCCATGCTCCTCGCAAAGGATCACGCTATCTTCCTGCAGCAGCCGTTTGCCGCCCTTCATCGCTTCGATCTCAACGCCTTCGACGTCGAGCTTGATCAGGAATTTTCCGCCCCGGGCGACCTTGCCGTCGTCGAGCAGATTATCGAGCGCGATAACCGGCACTTCCTCACCGCTGTCCTGGTCGCCGGCAATGCTGAACGCCTCGTGCTTGGTGCCCGACAGCCGCGCGGTGCCGCGCGAGGCGCCGATCGCGCATTTCAATACGTCGAAGCGGTTGCCGTTGATTTTTGCGTTGTTCGCCAGCTTCGAAAAGTTCAGCGACGACGGCTCGACCGCAATCGCCTTGTGCGAGCCATAGGGCGCGCTCGACACCAGCACCGACCAGTAGCCGTAATTGGCGCCGCAATCGAGCAGCGTGTAGTCGACGTCGGCGGAGTCCTGGAACAGCAGATCGAGTTCGTTTTCATACGAGAACGTGCGATTGAGCAGCTTGCTCCAGTAGCCATCGCCATAGGGGAACGCGAACGTCGCGTCCGAATTCAGTTTGATCTCGATGTCCCGCTCCGGCAGCGTCTTGCGCAGGAGATTGGCGCAGCCGTTATAGCCGCGATGCGAAAAGTTCGACGCTATCTTCGAACCCAGCGTCAGCGCGACAGCGGCCAGCCGCTCCCACGCATTCGCGCCTTCCAGCACGCCCGAAGCCCGATCAAACTGGATGGGCGCCTGCGCCATCACCGGTCGACCTCTCCAAACACGATGTCGAGCGAACCGAGGATGGCCGAGACGTCGGCGAGCAAATGACCCCGGCAGATGAAATCCATCGCCTGCAGGTGCGCAAAGCCCGGCGCGCGGATCTTGCACTTGTAGGGCTTGTTGGTGCCATCGGCGACGAGATAGACGCCAAACTCCCCCTTCGGCGCCTCGACTGCGGCGTAGAATTCGCCGGCCGGAACGTGGACGCCTTCGGTGTAGAGCTTGAAGTGATGGATCAACGCTTCCATCGAGCGCTTCATTTCGCTGCGGCGCGGCGGCGCGATCTTGTTGTCCTCGACCACGACCGGGCCCTGCCCTTCAGGCGCGCGAAGTTTCTGGATGCACTGCTTCATGATGCGTACCGACTGGCGCATCTCTTCCATGCGGATGCAGTAACGGTCGTAGCAATCGCCGTTCTTGCCGATCGGGATGTCGAAATCCATCTCGTCGTAGCATTCATAAGGCTGCGCCTTGCGCAAATCCCACGCCGCGCCCGAGCCGCGCACCATCACGCCGGAAAAGCCCCACTCCCAGGCCTGCTGCAGCGTCACCACGCCGATATCGACGTTGCGCTGCTTGAAGATGCGGTTGCCCGTGAGCAGCGTTTCCAGATCAGCGACCACCTGCAGGAACGGGTCGCACCAGGCGTCGATGTCGTCGATCAGTTTCGGCGGCAGATCCTGATGCACGCCGCCGATGCGGAAATAGGCCGCGTGCATCCGCGAGCCGGAGGCGCGCTCGTAAAACACCATCAGCTTTTCGCGCTCTTCAAAGCCCCACAGCGGCGGGGTCAGCGCGCCGACGTCCATCGCCTGCGTGGTGACGTTGAGCAGATGCGACAGGATGCGGCCGATCTCGCAATAGAGCACGCGGATCAATTGCCCGCGGCGCGGCACGGCAATGCCGAGCAGCTTTTCCGCCGCGAGGCAGAAGGCGTGCTCCTGATTCATCGGCGCGACGTAATCGAGCCGATCGAAATACGGGATCGCCTGCAGATAGGTCTTTTGCTCGATCAGCTTTTCGGTGCCGCGGTGTAGCAGGCCGATATGCGGATCGACGCGTGCGACGACTTCGCCGTCAAGCTCCAGCACGAGACGAAGCACGCCGTGCGCCGCCGGATGCTGCGGTCCGAAGTTGATCGTGAAGTTGCGAAGATTTTGCTCGTTCATGGTCAGGCCTTCGGCTCCGCCTTCTCGTCGCCGGGCAGCGGATAGTCCGCACCTTCCCACGGCGAGAGGAAATCGAATTTGCGGAATTCCTGGTTGAGGCGGACCGGCTCGTAGAGCACCCGCTTCTCCTGATCGTCGTAGCGGACCTCGACGAAGCCGGTGAGCGGAAAATCCTTGCGCAGCGGATGGCCGTCGAACCCGTAGTCGGTCAAAAGCCGCCGCATGTCGGGATGGCCGGTGAAGATCACGCCGTAGAGGTCGTAGGTCTCGCGTTCGAACCAGTCGGCGCCGGGAAAGACGTCGATCAGCGACGGCACCTGCGTCGTCTCGTCGGCTTCCGCGCGGAGGCGGACGCGCGCGTTCAGCGTTGGAGACATCAAGTGATAGACGACGTCAAACCGCTTCTCGCGGCCGGGATAGTCCACCGCGGTGACATCGGTGAAATTGATGAAGCGGCAGGCGGGATCGTCACGCAGGAATTTTACGACCTCGACGATCTTTTCGGCCTGCACGCTCACCGTGAGCTGGTTGAACGCAACTGAATGGGCGATCGCAGCACCGGGAAGCGCGCTAACAATCGTCTGCCCCAGGGCGTCGAGCTTGCCGTCGTCCATGACTGAAACCTTAGCGTTCGATAGTGCCGATGCGCCGGATCTTCTTCTGAAGCAGCAGCACGCCGTAAAGCAGCGCTTCCGCGGTCGGCGGGCAGCCGGGCACGTAAATGTCGATGGGAACGATGCGGTCGCAGCCACGCACCACCGAGTAGGAATAGTGATAGTAGCCGCCGCCATTGGCGCACGATCCCATCGAGATCACGTAGCGCGGTTCCGGCATCTGGTCGTAAACCTTGCGCAGCGCCGGCGCCATCTTGTTGGTCAGCGTGCCCGCGACGATCATGACGTCGGACTGCCGCGGCGAGGCGCGCGGCGCGAAACCAAAACGCTCGACGTCGTAGCGCGGCATCGACACCTGCATCATCTCGACCGCGCAGCAGGCGAGACCGAAAGTCATCCACATCAGCGAGCCGGTACGCGCCCAGGTGATGAGGTCGTCGGTGGCGGCGACAAAAAAGCCTTTGTCGGAGAGCTCGTGATTGACCTCGAGGAAATACGGGTCATTGGCGCCGACCGGCCTGCCGGTCGCGGGATCCAGAATGCCCTTCGGCGCCGGCGCGATCGCCGGCGCGACGGACGTTGTGGCGGTCGGACTCAATCCCATTCCAGCGCGCCTTTCTTCCATTCATAGGCAAAACCCACCGTCAGCACGGCGAGGAACACCATCATCGACCAGAACCCGGTGGCGCCGAGCTTTCCGAACGCCACCGCCCACGGGAACAGGAAGGCCACTTCGAGATCGAAGATGATGAAGAGGATGGCGACCAGATAGAAGCGGACATCGAACTTCATACGCGCATCGTCGAAAGCGTTGAACCCGCATTCATAGGCGGAGAGCTTTTCCGGATCCGGCTGCTGGAACGCGACCAGGAACGGGGCGATCAGCAGCGCCAGACCGATCAGGCTCGCCACCCCGATAAACACCACAAGTGGGAGATAATTCTGCAGGATGCCGGTCATCGGCCACGCCTTTTTCCCGCGGTCCCGGAAGGCCGCAGATTCGTTACATTGGAATTGTTCTTGAGGCTTAGCGCAGCGCAACAGGGCGCGCAAGGCAAGCTATTTTGACGGCTCTCGCCCTCCCCAATCGCGTCGCTGGGGAGAGGTGAAGCGGTAAATTCCGGCCTCGACAGACCGCCGCGGCATCCGCCATTCGGTGCCCGCCTTTGAGGCAAATTGTCAGCTCAAATCTTTCTCGGCCGCGAGCATTTCGGCGGCGGTATCGGTCAGCCGATCGATGTGCCCAAGCAGCAGGGCGACCTCTTCCCGGCTCAATTGTTCCAGCAGGCGTTGATTGCGTTCCAGAGCGCCCGCCACGATCGCATCATGCGCCGCCAGCCCGGTCCGGGTCAGCGAAACCAGCGTCTCCCGGTTATCCTTGGGATTGACCGCCTTGGCGATAAGCTTGCGCGCTACCAGCTCTGCCAGCGCCCGGCTGATCTGGCCCTTGTCCATGCCGACGGCTTCCGCGAGCCGCACCACGCTCATCGGCGGCCGGCGGCCCAGCGAGGCGACGAGGCCGAATTCCACGGATGAAAGCCCGGCCAGGCGCTTGTAACGCAGGATGGCGCCACGCTTGAGCAAATTGGCCAGCACCATCAGCCGCGACGACATCATCGCCGTGATCGGCGCGAGTTCGGCGTCCTTGACCGGCGCCGCCGGTGGCGGACCTGCCCTGTTCGGCTTTTGGCTCATCTCCAAGCTCTGCCAAGAAAGCCTGTCCATGCCAAGCTTCCTGCTAATCGTTGACATTGTCATCGATCTAAAGTTCACTTCCCGAAACGATCAAGCGACTGCGGCGTGAAAGCCGCAGCGGGAGGAAACGGCATGAATGTGACCCAGCGGGATCGCGATCTCGGCACGGCCTATGCCCTGAAGCCTCCAGCCACCCGGACCGAGTTGACGTCCGTCGCCCGCTTCACGCCGATGGGCGAACTGCTCCGCCGCTACTGGCATCCGGTCGGCCTCGCCGGTGACGCCACCGATATCCCCAGAAAAGTGCGCGCGCTGGGCGAAGACCTGATCCTGTTCCGCGACAGGCACGGACGGATCGGACTTCTGCACGCCCGCTGCTGCCACCGCGGCACCACGCTCTACTACGGCAAGGTCGAGGAAGACGGCATCCGCTGCTGCTACCACGGCTGGAAATTCGACACCGAAGGCCATTGCCTCGAACAGCCCTGCGAGCCCGAGGGCGGCCTGTTCAAGGAAAAAGTCCGGCAGCCGTGGTACCCCGTGCAGGAGCGCTATGGGCTGATCTTCGCCTATATGGGCCCGGCCGAGAAAAAGCCGGTGCTGCCGCGCTACGACTGCCTGGAAACCATGGACGACGGCGAGTTCGTCGAAGCCGACGATTCATCGATCGGCGGCGGCGGCCCGGCGGTCATTCCCTGCAACTGGCTGCAGCATTTCGAGAACGTGGTCGATCCCTACCACGTGCCGGTGCTGCATGGATCGTTCAGCGGGCCGCAATTCACCAACATGATGGCCTCGATGCCCGAGGTGAAGTTCGAGATGTCGCCACGCGGCGTCACCGTGCGCTCGATCCGCAATCAGGACGACGGCAAAGTGTTTTATCGCGTCACCGAGGCCGCGCTGCCCACCTTGCGCGTGGTGCCCAATCCGCGCGTCGCGCAATTCGCCCGCGTTGAATCGATCGGCTGGACGCTGCCAATCGACGACACGTCTTTCCGCATCTACGTCGCCGGCCGAGTCAAGAATTCCGGCGACATCGGGCGGATGCGCTCAAAGTTCAACGGCAAGTTCTGGTGGGACATGACGGAGCAGGAGCACCGGCAATTTCCGGGTGACTACGAGGCCCAGGTCGGCCAGGGCGCGGTGACGATCCATTCCGAGGAGCATTTCGGCCAGAGCGACCGCGGCATCCTGATGGTCAGGCGGATGCTGAGCGACCAGCTCGAGGCGGTTGCAGCCGGCCGCGATCCGATCGGCATCTCGTTCGAGCCGGACACAGACCTGGTCCGCTTCGAAGCGGGGAATTTCATTCGCGATGCCTGACGTAAGCGGCGGCCTTGTTGCGCCACAGGTGGCCGCGCCAGCCGAAGGCCGATTTCGGTGCCCAGGCCGTCCGCTACTCGCTTCTCTCGACGTCAGCGACCACCATGCTCGGAGCGCTGCTTTTCGTCGTTGCGGCGCGGTCGATCCGGGCTGACATCGAACGGGCCGTCTGACCGAAATCGGTTAGATCAGGCCAAAAACGGGGCCGACGAAACCATTTTGGGGAACCCGCGAAACCATCCTGAAACAGAGGGGGCGTACGAATCCGGCCATCAGAGGCGGCAAAAGCCCGCCCGGAGGCTCAAATGAACCACTCAATTCATTCAGCGGATCGTTCGACCCACCTCAAGATCGTGGTTGTCGCGCTCGTGGCCGGGATTGCAGTGGCCGCGTTCGGTATTTCCGCCCGCACCAACACGGATTATTCCCAGACCGCCCACGTCGTGAAGGCCGGCAAGCCGGTCATCGTGACCAGCACGGATTTGTCGAAGGTCCAGTAAGGGACTGCAATCGACGCTTAATGAAAACGCCGCCCTCGGGCGGCTTTTTTATTGGGGTGATTTCTGCGGGTACTCGGCTAAGCCATTGATTTTTAGGCTATGGCGCGAGAGACGGGACTCGAACCCGCGGCCTCCGCCGTGACAGGGCGGCGCTCTAACCAACTGAGCTACTCCCGCGGATGCGCAATCAGATCATGATCCGCTGAGAAGGCAGGGCATAAAGGCCCGCCCCCTCATAGTCAAGGCGGTTGCAAATCCCCGCACCAGACAAGGGTTTTTGCGACGTCGATGCGAAAAATGCCCGTTTTGCAGGCGAAACAGCGTAGTCAGCTGGGCCCCGAATCAACTAAGGCCTGCTAACTCTCGATTTCCCAGCCATTGAAAAATGAGGAGGGCCAAATATGGCGAAGAAAGCAGCGACTCCGGCCACGGTCACGCTGAAGCATCTGGCGGCGGCGATCGCCGAAGACCAGGAACTCTCCAAGAAGCAGGCCGAGGCGATCCTGACCGACATGGTCACGATGATCACCAAACACCTGAAGAAGGGCGAGCGCATCCGCATCGTCGGCCTCGGCATCTTGCAGGTCCGCAAGCGCGCCGCCCGCATGGGCCGCAATCCCGCCACTGGCGAAGCGATCCAGATCAAGGCGAGCAAGAAGGTCGCCTTCCGCGCCGCCAAGGAATTGAAGGAAGCCGTCTAGTTCCAGTCGGGCAACGGCTCCGGCCTTCAAAGGCGCCATTCCGGTCCCCGGAATGGCGCCTTTTTGTTATACAGCCCGCCCGTCGTCTCCTCTTGCCGTGGTTCTCACTGTGCCCTCATCCCATCGCATTCAAACACGGCGTGACCGAGCGTTTTCTGCGCTACGTCGTCATCGACACCCAGTCCGACCCGGCGTCGCCGACCTGTCCGTCGACTGAAAAGCAAAAGGATCTGGGCCGCCTGCTCGCCTCCGAACTGAAAGCGATGGGACTTTCCGACGCGCATCTCGACCAGCACGGCTATGTCTACGCGACGATCCCCGCCAATACGCCGAAGAAGGTCCCGGTGATCTGCTTCTGCTCGCACATGGACACCTCGCCCGATTGCACCGGCAAGGGCGTCAAGCCACAGATCGTGAAGAACTATCGCGGCGGCGACATCGTGCTGCCCGCCGACCCAACGCAAATCATCCGCGCGGCCGAGTACCCGGCACTCTCAGATCAGATCGGCCACGACATCATCACAACCGACGGCACCACGCTGCTCGGCGCCGACAACAAGGCCGGCATTGCCGAGATCATGGATGCCGCGCAGTTTCTGATTGACCATCCCGAGATCAGGCACGGCGAAATCAAGATCCTGTTCACGCCGGACGAAGAGATCGGCCGCGGCGTCGACAAGGCGGATTTGAAAAAGCTCGGCGCCGATTTCGCCTATACGATGGACGGCGAAAGCGCAGGCCATATCGAGGACGAGACCTTTTCCGCCGACGGCGCCAGCATCACCATCGAGGGTGTGTCGACCCATCCCGGCTTTGCCAAGGGCAAGATGGAGCACGCCATCAAGATCGCTTCCGCCATCGTCGACCGCCTGCCCAAAAACACCTGCTCGCCGGAAACCACCGAAGGCAAGGAGGGTTTTCTGCACCCGGTCGGTATTTCCGGTGCGCTGGAGAAAGCCAGGATCGATTTTATCGTCCGCGATTTCACCGACCAGGGGCTGAAGGACAAGGAGGCGCTGCTGGAAGGCATCGTCAAGGACGTCATGAAAGACTATCCGCGCTCGACGTACCGGATGGAGGTCAAGCAGCAATACCGCAACATGAAGCAGGTGATCGACCGCCACCCCGAGATCGTCGACTACGCCATCGAAGCGATCCGCCGTACGGGGCTGAAGCCGGTGAAAGCCTCGATCCGCGGCGGCACCGACGGCTCGCGGCTGTCGTTCATGGGGCTGCCCTGCCCCAACATCTTTGCCGGCGAGCACGCGTTCCACTCGCGGCTGGAGTGGGTCAGCCGGCAGGACATGGAAAAGGCCGTCCAGACCATCGTGCATCTGGTTACGATCTGGGAAGAGCGGGCACAGAGCAGGATGGATTGACAAAAAATCGCGAAAACAACCCCATGCAAAGTAGAGTGGGCGGCCTCACGACGCCTTCGCAGTGACGATCCAGATTGATGCCGGGAGCAGCACAGCGTCGCCCTTGGCGAACGGCGCCAACGCTTCGCGGATCGAGTTGGCGGCAGCGGCGCGAAGTTCTTCCGGCTGGCCTTCCAACGCGCGGCTGACCGGGCCGATCTCGAACGCGCCCTGCACCGCGCTATCGAGGCCACGGCCCATGGCTGCGTCGAGCAGCAGCGGGCACGGCTCCATTTCGACTCCTGTAAAGCCGGCCTCGCCCAGGATGCGGCGGACGCGCTCCTCCGAGGCGAACGCAAACGGCCCGGGATCTTCCGGCCCCTGCTGCGGTAGTTTTGGCACGTGCTTGTAGGCCGCCTGCAGCGGCGCCATGAAAAACGGATTCTCGCGCGGCTCGCGCCAGCAGGCGAATGCCAGCCGGCCTGCCGGCCGCAGCGCCTTGCGCATATTCGCAAATGACAGCACCGGATCGCCGAAGAACATCACACCGAAGCGCGAGGCCAACAGGTCGAAACTTGCGGGGTCGAAGGGATAGACGGTGGCATCCGCCAAAGTGAAATCGACCGGCAGGTCCTTTGGTGCGCTTGCCCGCGCCCGCGCCAGCATCGGGCCGGAGATGTCGATACCGAGCGCGCGACCTGACGGTCCGACCTTTTGCGCAAGCGCGATCGTCGTGACGCCGCTGCCGCAACCGATGTCGATGACGCGCTCACCCGTCTGCGGCCTGGCGCGGTCGATCAGGATATCGGCGACGGGCCCGAGCACGATATCCTGCGCCTGCTGCCGGTCGGCCCAGCGCTGCCCGGCGGGTCCGTTCCAGTAGGCGATCTGATCGGCGTTCAGCTCGTGGCCTGTGGGTGATTCCATGTGTTGGGATCCAGTGGGTAGTCCAGCCTGCGCTCTTCGAGCTTCGGCGCGACAGCCTTCGCGCTCACCCTTCTGGCTTGCCTCGCCGTAGCGCGTGAGCGCGAAGGCTGGTGGGCGGCTACGGATTCGAACCGCAGACCCTCTCGGTGTAAACGAGATGCTCTAACCAGCTGAGCTAGCCGCCCTCGCCCTGTGTTTAGCGCCGCCCTGCCCCTTGGCGCAAGCGGCGCGTCGTCACAAAAAAAGCGGCGCTCCCAGGGGGAACGCCGCTTCCGTCATATTTGGATCAATCAGTGCGCCGTCAGGCCACCGGCCGCCTCGTCGCCGGCGTCCGGTTTGGCGGACACCTTGGTGTCCTCTTCCCAGACGATCGGCACCGGCGCTCGCACCAGCGCCTTGGCAACGACTTCGTCGAGCCGGGCGACCGGGATGATCTCCATGCCGCCCTTGATCGCATCGGAAATCTCCGTGAGATCCTTGGCGTTGTCCTCGGGGATAAACACCGTCTTGATGCCGCCGCGCGCGGCGGCGAGCAGTTTCTCCTTCAGGCCGCCGATCGGCAGCACGCGGCCGCGCAGCGTGATCTCGCCGGTCATCGCGACATCGTGGCGGACCGGAATGCCGGTCATGACCGAGATGATCGCAGTGGCCATTGCGACACCCGCCGACGGACCGTCCTTCGGGGTCGCCCCCTCAGGCACGTGGACGTGGATGTCGCGCCGGTCGAACAGCGGCGGCTCGATGCCATAGACGATCGCCCGCGAGCGGACATAGGACGCCGCCGCCGAGATCGATTCCTTCATCACGTCGCGCAGATTGCCTGTCACCGTCATCTTGCCCTTGCCGGGCATCATGACACCTTCGATGGTCAGCAGCTCGCCGCCGACATCGGTCCAGGCAAGGCCGGTGACGATACCGACCTGAGGCTCGCTTTCGATCTCGCCGTAGCGGTACTTCGGCACGCCGAGAAATTCCTCGAGGGACTTCTCGGTGACCTTGACCGACTTCTTCTTGGAGATCATCAGCTCCTTCACCGCCTTGCGGGCCAGTGTCGAAAGCTCACGCTCCAGATTACGCACGCCCGCTTCGCGGGTGTAGCGGCGGATCATCAAGAGCAACGCGTCGTCGTCGATCGACCATTCCTTGGAATCGAGGCCATGCTTGGCGATCGCGTTCGGGATCAGATGCTTGCGCGCGATCTCGACCTTCTCGTTCTCGGTGTAGCCGGCGATCCGGATGATCTCCATGCGGTCCATCAGGGGCCCGGGAATATTGAGCGTATTCGCGGTCGTGATGAACATCACGTTCGACAGATCGTAATCGACCTCGAGATAGTGATCGTTGAAGGTCGAGTTCTGCTCGGGGTCGAGAACCTCCAGCAGCGCCGAAGACGGATCGCCGCGGAAGTCGGAACCCATCTTGTCGATCTCGTCCAGCAGGAACAGCGGATTCGAGGTCTTCGCCTTGCGCATCGACTGGATGACCTTGCCGGGCATCGAGCCGATATAGGTGCGGCGGTGACCGCGGATCTCGGCCTCGTCGCGCACGCCGCCGAGCGAGACGCGCACGAATTCGCGCCCCGTCGCCTTTGCGATCGACTTGCCGAGCGAGGTCTTGCCGACGCCGGGAGGCCCGACCAGGCACAGGATCGGCCCGGTCAGCTTGTTGGCGCGCGTCTGCACCGCGAGATACTCGACGATGCGGTCCTTGACCTTCTCAAGCCCGTAATGGTCGTTGTCCAGCACCGTCTGCGCGGCCACGAGGTCCTTCTTGACCTTGGACTTCTTGTTCCACGGGATCGACAGCAGCCAGTCGAGATAATTGCGCACGACGGTCGCTTCCGCGGACATCGGCGACATCTGGCGCAGCTTCTTCAGCTCGTGCTGCGCCTTCTCCCGCGCTTCCTTGGAAAGCTTGGTCTTGGCAATCTTCTCTTCGAGATCGGCGAGCTCGTCGCGACCTTCGTCGTCGCCGAGCTCCTTCTGGATCGCCTTCATCTGCTCGTTGAGGTAATATTCGCGCTGGGTCTTCTCCATCTGGCGCTTGACGCGCGAGCGGATGCGCTTCTCGACCTGCAGCACCGAGATTTCGCTCTCCATCAGCCCGAGCACCTTCTCCAGGCGCTGGGTGACCGACAGCGTCTCCAGAATGCCCTGGCGATCGGCGATCTTCACCGCCAGATGCGAGGCGACGGCATCGCCGAGTTTGGCGAAGTCGGTAATCGCCTGCACGACGCCGACGACTTCGGCCGAGATCTTCTTGTTGAGTTTTACATAGCTCTCGAAATCGGACACCACCGAACGTGCGAGCGCCTCCGCCTCGACGGAGTTGGCATCGGTATCGGCGAGCGCGACCGCGGTCGCTTCGTAGTATTCGCTGCGGTCCGAATATTTCTCGATGCGCGCGCGCTCAAGCCCTTCCACCAGCACCTTCACGGTGCCGTCGGGAAGCTTCAGGAGCTGCAGCACGCTGGCGAGCGTACCGGTCTCGTAAATCGCATCCGGGGCCGGATCGTCATCCGACGCATTCTTCTGCGTCGCGAGCATCACCAGCGCGTCGTTCTTCATCACCTCTTCCAGCGCGCGGATCGATTTCTCGCGGCCGACGAAGAGCGGCACGATGTTGTGCGGGAAAACGACGATGTCGCGGAGCGGCAGCACCGGGTAAGAGTGGCTTTCGCCGTGGACGATGGTTGGCCGGGGTTTTGAGGTCGTCATGGCCTTTTCCTTATGTTGTGCCCCCTTGCACGCAGTCCGCTTCGCTTGCGCAACCGCCACAAGGTGCCGAGAGGTTCCGGGGCCGTTCGGCCCTGTCAGAGCCTGCTTCTCCGGATCGATTGGGAGGCCGAATTTGAAGCCAGATTCCTGCCGCCGAGAGCATTAGGTGGCTATCGGGTATGGGGGTGTCAAGTCACTGAAAAATACCCAAAAATATGGGCTAACGCGCAGTACTGGCTACGCAACTCGGGCCGCGGAACCGTATCCCGCGAGCCCTTCTTTAGGAGTATTCAACGGCCGGCCGGCAGCGCCGCTCAGGCGCTGGCCGAACTCTCCACCGCGCGGTCGGAGCGATCCGCATAGATGTAGAGCGGACGCGCGGTTCCCTCGACCACTTCGCGCGAGATCACGACCTCTTCGACACCTTCCAGGCCCGGAAGATCGAACATGGTCTCGAGCAGGATGCTCTCCAGGATCGAACGCAGTCCCCGCGCGCCGGTCTTGCGCTCGATCGCCCTGCGGGCGACCGCGCCAAGCGCCTCGTCGGCGAAGGTCAGTTCGATATTCTCCATCTCGAACAGCCGCTGGTATTGTTTCACCAGCGCGTTCTTCGGATCGGTCAGGATCTTCTTCAGCGAAGCCTCGTCGAGATCTTCCAGCGTCGCCACGACCGGCAGACGGCCGACGAATTCCGGGATCAGGCCGTACTTGAGGAGGTCCTCAGGCTCGACGTGACGGAAGATTTCGCCGGTGCGGCGATCTTCCGGCGCGAGCACCTGCGCCGCAAAGCCGATCGAGGTCGAACGGCCGCGCGCGGAGATGATTTTCTCCAGCCCCGAGAAGGCGCCGCCGCAGATGAACAGGATGTTGGTGGTGTCGACCTGCAAAAATTCCTGCTGCGGATGCTTGCGGCCGCCCTGCGGCGGAACCGAAGCGACCGTGCCTTCCATGATCTTCAGCAGCGCCTGCTGCACGCCCTCGCCCGACACGTCGCGGGTGATCGACGGGTTGTCGGACTTGCGGCTGATCTTGTCGATTTCGTCGATATAGACGATGCCGCGCTGCGCCCGCTCGACATTGTAGTCGGCCGACTGCAACAGCTTCAGGATGATATTCTCGACGTCCTCGCCGACATAGCCGGCTTCGGTCAGCGTCGTCGCGTCCGCCATCGTGAAGGGCACGTCGAGGATTCGCGCCAGCGTCTGCGCCAGCAGCGTCTTGCCCGAACCGGTCGGACCGATCAGCAGGATGTTCGACTTCGCGAGCTCAACGTCGTTGTGCTTGGTCTGGTGATTGAGCCGCTTGTAGTGATTGTGAACGGCGACCGAGAGCACCTTCTTGGCATGGCTCTGGCCGATCACGTAATCGTCCAGCACCTTGCAGATTTCCTTCGGCGTCGGGATGCCGTCGCGCGACTTGACCAGCGAGGACTTGTTCTCCTCGCGGATGATATCCATGCAGAGTTCGACGCATTCGTCGCAGATGAAGACGGTGGGCCCTGCAATCAGTTTGCGGACTTCGTGCTGGCTCTTGCCGCAGAACGAGCAATACAGCGTGTTCTTGGAGTTGCTCGTGCCGACCTTACTCATTCTTGTCTCCGTCCGCCGTTCGAACCCTTGCTCGACTGGCTCATTCCGGTACTGACCGGATCATGAGCATAGATAGAGCAAATTCCGTACCAAAAAAGACCTTACACACAACATCGCCATGAGAATCACGGTGTACTCGAATCCCCCGCGATCATATCTGATCCCATACAGCCAACCATGCTGACACCCGACTATCAAGAATTCGCTAACCGAGCGCCGGACCGGACACCGTGACAATACCGTGATTTGTGCGCTCTGGCGGGAAGAAAACGCCGAAATTGCCGAAGCGTTGCGCGATTACCACGGAATGGGACCGAAACCGGAACTTTCTGCCCGGTTCAGGGGCCAAGCGCGCCCTTTAACCCGGTGTAGACGGACCCCGCGGCCGTGGCCACGACGCCGGCGATCGGTCCGACGGTCTGCATCAGGTCCTGAATACGTCGCGCACGGCGACGCATTGTTTCCTGCCCGACATGCTGTCCCAGCATTCGCGCGATTCGGTACGCTGCGGCATTAGGCTTACCGCCGGACGCGATCGTGGTGGGAAGGATGAAGAGAACGAGGATCACGAGAATATTGCCGGTCAGAAAGCTCAACGCGATGCTGAGGCCATATTCGACGGTTTCCCGCCACTCGCGAAACGTCGCCGGCACGATCGGAGTTCCATCGACATAGGATACGACCGAAAGCATGCCGAATACACTCAGGGCGGCCGTCAGCACACCAAGCCCGAACGCACCACGGTATCCGATCCGGCTGAACGCAAACGCCGCCATGCCGAACGGCAGCGGAATGATGACTGAGGCTATCCGCAGAAATAACTGCGGCGCATCCAGTTTCATGATCACGAGATAATGCGCGGCAACCAGCATCAGTGTCGGCAGCAGCACGTAGACGCCGCCGTTCAGGAACAGGAAGCGGACCGGTCGGTCGAACAGCGCCAGCGACGTGTTGACCTGATCGAGCCGCCGCTGCAACCGGTCGAGTTCGATCACGACTTCCTGAATTTCCTCGATGACGGGCAGGACAACCCGAAGGTCACGGCTGCAATGTTTGCAGACGGTGGCTTCGTCCTTGATCGTCTCGGCGCAAAATGGACATTCCATCGTCGCTACGCCGGACGGGAGCGGGACAGCCGCCCGCGTTTGGTCGCGAGTTCGGGCCTGCGCGCTTTCGAGTTCGGCACGCAGCTTGTCGCGCTTCTGCAAAAGCTCGGTCCGTTCGGCGAGCAGTGCTTCCGGTATCGCGGTGTCGCGGCTGCAACTCGCACAGACCGGAGCGTCGTCCGCCTTTTCCGCGTGGCAGAACGGACATCGCATGGAGGTCAGGGCGCTATCTTGAGCAGGAAGCTGGTGGTCGACACCCGGCCTTCGGAATCCTTCACATCAATCCGAACCAGATGATCGCCGGGCGGCAGCAACGCGTCCGGCATATCAATGCCCGTCGGCTGAACGAACGGCTTGACGCGCGGCGTGAGATCGACATTCGGCTGCTTGAGATAGATGACCTTCAGCCCGTCGAGATCGATCGTCGAGCCGCCCAGCGGCTGAAACTTTACCTGAAAGCGGATAGGCGCCGACTTGGCGCCGCCCTCGTCGCTGACCGTGATTTTCGGACCGCGGGTGATGCCCCGGTTCGAAGTCGCCACCGCGCCCTTCTGGGCCGGAAGCGCGGCTTCCTCAGGGGTTATCAGCGCCGCCCCGAATGCCGAGGCGGGCATGGCGATGAGCGTCGCAAGAAGTGCGGTGCGAAGATCTTTTTCTGATTACTACTCAACATTGAAATGCTCACTGATTGACTTGCAAGTTATGGAAATGACTTGAAGGGGTCAACGACGTCCGCCGTCGCCGATGATCGTATAGGGTGCCCAGAACAGCGGATGGGCGTAGGTGAACTCGGTATTTCCCGACGCATCGAGAAAACCCTTGCCGTCGACCAACGCCATCGTCGCCTGCCGCAGCGCCTCGCCGCGTGTCAGCTTGGGATCGTCGGCCTGCCGCTTGAACAGGTCGGTAATCAGGTCTTTCGCGGACTGCGAATGCACGGACCAGTTGGTGACAAGGAGCGCGCGCGTTCCCGCGTAGAAGAAGGCGCGGCCAAGTCCGGACGCCGCTTCTGCGCCTGCCCCTGCTCCGGCGCCGGTGTTACATGCCGAAAGCACGACCCAATCGGCATCGAGTTTCAGTGACAGGATTTCTTCCATCGTCAGCAGCCCATCCCCTTCCCCACCCGACACGGAAGGCGCCGACAGCGCCAGCGCGGGCTGGGTCAGGCCGTCGAGTTCTCCCGGCACCAGGCCATGGGTGGCAAAGGCCACGATCTTGAAGCCCGATAGATCCGCTGACTTCACCGCCTTCTCGTTGGCATCCTTGCCGAGATTGAGAACCTTGGTCGGATCGGCCTGCAGGGCCAGCGCGATCGACCTCAGCTCGTCCGCGGTGTCGGGCAGCCGCGGCAGCATGCCGATATCGGCCTTGTCGGCGTCGTCGAGTTGCGGGCTGTTACGCCGCTTCAGCGGCGAGCCGCGCATCGCGCCGGAGGCATCGGCAAGCTGGACCGGCTTGTCGGCCTTCGCCGCATCGTCAGCCTGCTCCTTGTTGAAATAGGGGTCGCCGAACGCGATCAACTCCTGCCGCGTCGCCTTGGCCGGCGGCAATTTGCGCAGGGTTTGCAGAGCGGAGACCGACGGCACGACGGTCACCGCGTGCGTGCGCGCCAGCCAGGGCACGTTGCGGTAGCTTGAAAACAGGGGATCGTCGTCAGCCTTGATCTGCGCCGGCGCCGTCGGCAACAGCGACAGCGGCAACAGGCCGAGTGCGCCGTTGGTCACGACAATCAAGTTCTTTGCCGGCTTCCAGTCGGCTTCAATGTCCTTCAACAGCACGCCGTAGAGTTCGGACGCCAGCACTGACGTCGAACGGCGGAATGTCCGAAATCATCGCCGCCTTCGGTTCGAGCGCCTCGCGCAGCTTGGTGACCTTGGCATTGAGATCGCCTAGCGTCATCTTGATACGCGAGAAACGGACCGGACTGTCTTTCCTGGCAATCCAGACGAAACTGTCGAAGCGTCCGAAATAGAACGACAGCATCGCCTCGTCGTCGGCGAGTTGCTTCTGCAGATCCGCGACGGATGGTGGCGGCGGATTCACGAGGTTGCCGTATTGCGGGAACTTGCGGGCAATATCCTTGAGCGCCTGCGAACGGGCGTTCTGCAGCGAAGTGATTTCCGCCTGCACCGCCTTGACCGCCTTTTCGTCACGCTCCGATGGCGGCGACGAAAGCAGGTTGTTCAGCGAGGCCACCGCCGCGCCGATCTTCTTTTCGCCGTCCTGCGAAGCTGCGGATGAGATTGGCGAGTTCCGGGTTGTCGGTCGCCGAGCGGGCCGAAGAGGCTTGCAGCGCGCGCTGGACAGCCTGCCCGCGCAGCACGTCGGCGTAGCCAAAGGTTTCGTCCGCAACATTGGCCGGTGCAAGCGCGGGGTTGAGCGCGAGCACCCGCAAATAGCCTTCCAGCACGAAGCGGACCCGTCCTTCCCGCGCCGCCGCCGTCGCGCCGCTGTCGTCGTCACCGCCGCCCGAGGTGTTGAGCAGGACGGGAACGGATTCCTTGAAGGCTTGCAGCGCTTCAGCCGGCTTCGAATTGCGGGCCAGCGCGATCGCGTAATAGCCACGCGCTACCGCGGTATTGAGACTCTTGTCGCCGGAGCGGTTGCGTTCCCGCTCAAAATCCGCTGCGCGATGTCGAGCGCGTTGGTGGTGCTGCCCTGAGTCAGCAAGGTCGAAACCCGTGCCAGTCCGCCGCTGATCGCCTCGCGCCGCGAGGGCTCCCATTTCGCGGTCCAGACGTCGATCTGGTCGTAGAGTTTGGTCGCCTCGTCGTAGCGCCGCTGCAAATTGAGGATTTGCGCGAGGAACGACTGGGCGTTGACCATGACGGCCGGACTTCCGCCGGATAACCGAGGCCCTGATAGATATCGATCACTTCGCGCTGGAGTTGCTCGGCATCCTGATAGCGGCCCTGTTCCTGCACGACGTAGACCAGAACGTTGAGCACGCCGGCCGTGTCGACATGGAACTTGCCGGACTTGCTCAAACGGTTGAGCAGCGCGCGACGGACGTCCGCTTCACCCTCTCCAACCCGTCCCTGCTTGACCTTGACCCGGCCCTCCAGTGCCAGCATCCAGTCGGCGGCCCGTTCCAACTCGCCTTCCGCTGGCTTGCTCTCCCATTGCGCAAGATATTTCAGTGTATTCATGTAGGACTGCGACAGCCTTGCGGTAGTTGGCTTCAGCGTCCGCATAGAGCCCGCGTGCCTCGGCAACGCGCGCATCGCCCTCCTCGACAGAGGCCTGCCAGTTTGCGCCGTAGATCGGGAAGTTCGGCCAGCGCCTGGCCTCCGCAAGCAAGGTTCGGTTGCGCGCGGCATAGGCCTCCGCCTTGTTGATATCGCCGTTGCGGATCGCGGCAGCGACGAAGCCCTGGTTGAGGCCGAACAGCCTGCCCTTTCCTTTGGTCGTGAACGCCGCCACGTGTTTGTTGAAAATTTCGTTGGCGCGCTTGTATTGCCCGGCGTCGCGAAGGCGGCGCGCCGAGGAATTGTTCGTAGCGACTGAGGTTGTTGAGATAGTCGGCGCCCTTACCGTTGCTGACCGCGAGTTCCGCATCGGCGAGCGCTTCTTCGTTGCGGCCAAGCTGCGCCCTCGCCTGCGCGCGCTTGTAATAGAAATCGGCGAGTTGCAATCCCTTCAGATTGTCCGGCACCGCAGCATCTGCTGCCGCCTGCAATTGTTCCGTGCGTGCGGGATCGGGCTTCTGCTGATCGAGAATAGCCGTGATGTCGGAAACCGTGCGCGGCGGCGCGACCAGACTGGTCGGCGCGACCCTGGCGATGTCCTCAGCGCTCGGGGTTTCCACTTGGGGGCGGCCTGCTTGGGTAGCGACTTCTCTATCGCCGCCTGAACGCAGGCCTGCACCTTGGGCCTTGCCCTCTCGCGGCAGGCTTCGATGCTTCCGCCACCCCGCCAGAGGGCTTGCCGACGCTGTGCGGCACCCCTCATCACCTGCTTGGCATCCACGGCCAAAGCCGGCGCGGCGGCCAGGAGAACAAACTGGCTGCGGCAATTCGCAGAAAAATCATGAAAACCCCCAAGCTAAAATCGCGCCTAAAAAATCAGGGGTATTGAGGACAAATAACTCCAGCGCGGTCAAGCACCGCGCTGGATCACATATTTGGAACCGCGGTTCCACGCCGCAGGTAACGCCTCACCGCCGACAATCGTACGTTGCGCTACGCCGCCTTCGCCGCGGACGGGTCTTCCGGACGCTTGTCGATCACCTTGTCGACCAGGCCGAATTGCTTCGCATCATCAGCGGTGAGGAACTTGTCGCGTTCCAGCGCGTCCTCGATCGCCTTGTAGGTCTGGCCGGTGTGCTTCACGTAGATCTCGTTCAGCCGCTTCTTGAGATTGAGGATCTCCTGGGCGTGCAGCATGATGTCGGTGGCCTGGCCCTGGAAGCCGCCGGAGGGCTGGTGGACCATGATGCGCGAATTCGGCAGCGAGAAGCGCATGTCCTTTTCACCTGCGGCCAGCAGCAGCGAGCCCATCGAGGCCGCCTGCCCTGTGCACAGCGTCGATACCGCCGGACGGATGAACTGCATGGTGTCGTAGATCGCCAGCCCCGATGTCACCACGCCGCCGGGCGAGTTGATGTACATCGAGATTTCCTTCTTCGGATTGTCCGCTTCCAGGAACAGGAGTTGGGCCACAACCAGCGTCGACATGCCGTCCTCGACCGGACCGGTCAGGAAGATGATGCGCTCTTTCAGAAGGCGCGAGAAAATGTCGTAGGCGCGTTCACCGCGGTTGGTCTGTTCGACGACCATCGGCACGAGATTCATGTAGGTTTCAACGGGATCGCGCATGATGTCACCCTTAAGGTGATGCAGGACTATAAAGACTGTGGCCACCAGATATGAGCCAATTTCCGCGGCAACAAGGCCGGGACCTTGGCGTCCGGAGCACAGCAAGTTCAAGCTGATTCGCGCGCAACCGCCTAGCGACGGATCGCCTCGCCGGGCCGGAAATCGCGGTTCATTGTTAACGCAGAGGCAACCGATCAGGCGGCAGTTTTCTCGCCGTCCTCATCGTCCTTGAACAGCTCTTCGCGCGACACTTTCTTTTCGGTGACGTTGGCGAGTTCCAGGATGAAATCAACCACCTTGTCCTCATAGATCGGTGCACGAAGCTGGGCGAGCGCATTGGCATTGCTGCGATAATAGTCCCAGACTTCCTTCTCGCGGCCCGGCATCGAGCGCGCCCGCTCGATCACGGCGCGGCCGACCTCGTCGTCGGTGACGCTGATCTTGTTCTTTTCCCCGATCTCCGACAGCACGAGGCCGAGGCGGACCCGGCGGTCGGCAATCTTCTGGTATTCTTCCTTGGCGGCCTCTTCGGTGGTGTTTTCATCGGCAAAGGTCTTGCCGCTGGATTCCATCTCGGCCTTGATCGAATCCCACATCAGCTTGAACTCTTCGGCAACCAGCGATGGCGGCGCTTCGAACTTGTGGCTGTCGTCGAGCCGGTCGAGCAGCGTCCGCTTGACGCGCTGGCGGATTGCGCCGGCGAATTCGGCCATCAGCCGCTCGCGCGCGGCTTCCTTCAGCTTGTCGAGGGATTCGAGGCCGAGCGTCTTGGCGAATTCGTCATCGATCGTGGTCTCACCGGGAGCTTCGATCGCGGTCGCCGTGGTCTCGAACTCGGCCGGCTGGCCGGCCAGCTTCTCGCTGGCATAATTCTTCGGGAACGAAACCTTCACCGTACGGGTCTCCCCGACGCCGATGCCGATCATCTGCTCTTCAAAGCCTGGGAATGAATTGGCCGGAGCCGATCACCAGCTGAATGCCCTCGCCGGTGCCGCCGTCGAAGGCTACGCCGTCAATCGTCCCCTTGAAGTTGATGGTAACGCGGTCGCCGTTCTCGGCCTTGGCGCCGTCGCTCTTGGCGGCATAAGGACGGCTCTGGTCGGCGATGCGCTTGATCGCTTCGTCGATATCGGTGTCGGTCACATCGACCACCGGCTTTTCGACATTGAAGCTCTTGAAGTCGGCGAGCTGGATCGACGGCACGACCTCGATCTCAACCGTGTAGGTGAGATCCGTCTTCCCGGCGAGAAGCTCTTCGACCTCATTCTGCTCCGTCGGCATCGTGATCTTGGGTTCGGTCGCGAGACGGAAGCCGCGCTCGGTGAAGATCTGCGTGTTGGTGTCGCGGATGGTCTGGTCGATGGTCTCGGCCATGACCGAGCGGCCATAGACCTTCTTGAGGTGGCTCACCGGCACCTTGCCGGGACGGAAACCGTTGAGGCGGACCTTGTCCTTGAGGTCGACCAGCTTGGCGCCCGCCTTGGCATCGAGATCGGTCGCGGGAACGCTGACCTTGAATTCGTGCTTCAGTCCCTCATTGAGGGTTTCGGTGACCTGCATGGCGTCCATCTTCTTTTCGCGTTCGTCCCGCCTGGGGCTGAGACCTTGTCAAAATATTCGGCGCTGGCTGTGAGGCCTGCGCCAGTGGATCGGCGAACCGAGACCCTCAAGCGAGGGAAAAGGTTCTCCAGAATTCGTCAGGCAAACGCTGAAAGCGCTTGGTGCGGGCGGAGGGACTCGAACCCCCACAACTTTCGTCACTGGAACCTAAATCCAGCGCGTCTACCAGTTCCGCCACGCCCGCGTGATTGCATCCTGTGCGGCCGCGATGCCGCGGGCGGCGGGCTTATAACATGTGCCTGCGCCTTCGCAGCAAAAAAATGGCCGATCTGGCCTTTCTCGGCCAAACCGCCGCAACTGGACATCTCCTCTCAAAAATGGTCCGCATCGGGCCCATGGCAAGAGCGATTTTCCGGTTGAACCGACGTGAACTGATCGCCGGTTTGGGCGCCGCGGCCCTGGGTCCGGTGCTACCGTCCAGCGCAGGCGCGCAGACGCGGGTGCCGGTAGCGTTGCAGGCCAAGGCCGACCTGCTCGCGCTGCGTCCAGGCGGCCCGGAGACGCCCATCTGGTCGCTCGCCGGGCCCGACCTGCGGTTCAGGCGCGGCGAATCCCTCGAAGTCAGCTTTGCGAACGACCTGCCGGTCCCGGTGCTTCCCACCTGGCGCGGGATCGGCCCGGCAGCCGCCGAACCGCTGGCCGGCCGCCCGCCGATCGCGACGGGGGCCAGGGAAACCGTCCAGATTCCACTGCGATACGCCGGTACCTTCCTGTGTGACCTCCGCTTGCTCGGCGATGGCCAGGCCCGGCCGTTCCGGAGCCGCGCCTTGATCGTCCAGGAAAAGGAGCCGGTCACGGTCGACCGCGACGAAGTCCTTTTGATCGAGGATTGGCGGCTGCGGCCGGATGGCACGGCGGTGGCGCCCGGTACCGATCCCAGGGACGCCGCGCCGGTGTTCACGGTCAATGGCCGCGTTGCGCCGGACTTCACGTTCCGCCCCAATGAACGGCTGCGGCTTCGCTTCATCAATGGCTGCCAATGGGCGGTTATTGCGGTCAAACTGGAGGGGCTGGAGGTCCGGGTCATGGCCATCGACGGCCACCCTGCCGAACCCTTTTTCGCGCGCAATGGCGCACTGCTGCTGCCACCGGGCGGCCGGGTTGATGCCTTTGTCGACGTGACCACCGCGGCAGGCTCGACGTCCCCCATTCTGCTGCATGATGGCAAGGAAGCCCGCCCGGTCGGCCGGCTGCTTGTCTCCAACGAACCGCCGCTCCGCCCAACATCTCTTCCGCCCGCGCCACCGCTGCCTTCCAATGGATTGCCCGCGCAACTCGACCTGAAGAACGCCCAGCGCTTCGATATCGCGCTCGGCGCGCCCGATTGGGTGACGCCCGCCAGCTTCGCGGCATCCGCCCCGCCCGCCTTCCGCGCCAAGACCGGCCGGGTCGTCGTGCTTGCGCTGACCAACCGCAATCCGCTCACCACCGTCTTCCATCTGCACGGCCACCACTTTCGGCTGCTCGACCGGCTCGACGACGGCTGGAAACCTTTTTGGCTGGATACGCTCGCGATCGAACCCGGCCAGACCCAGCGCATCGCCTTCGCGGCGGAAAATACTGGCCGGTGGCTGATCGAATCCGCCGCCACCGATTGGGCGGCGCCGCGGCTCGTGCGATGGTATGCCGTCGAGTGAGGAAACCAACATGAGCAAGACTGTTCCTGCCATCCGTGGCGTGAAGGCGCGCGGCCTTGTCGCGCCGATCTCGCGGCCGGTGAAAAACGCCTTTGGTGTGATCGATGCGGCGCACATGGTGCTGATCGATGTCGACACCGACCAGAGCGTTACCGGTCGTGCGTACATCTTCGCCTACACCAAGATGACGGTGAAGCCGCTGGTTCATCTGATCGAAGAGATCGGCCGCGAACTCGTGGGCCGGCCGGTCGCGCCATACGATCTGATGACGGCGATGGATGCGAAATTCAGGCTGCTCGGCTGGCAGGGCCTCGTCGGCATGGCGGTGTCCGGTCTCGACATGGCCTATTGGGATGCGCTCGGTCAGGTCGCAGGCAAACCGGTGGTCGAATTGCTCGGCGGCTCGCCAAGACCGATCAAGGCCTATGACAGCTATGGCGTGGTCGATCCGGTTGCGGATGAAAAAGCGCTGCGCCGTTCGCTCGATCAGGGTTTTCGCGGCATCAAGATCAAGGGCGGCGACGGCGATGCCGCCAATGATGAGCGCGTGGTTGCGGGCGTGCGCGCTTTGCTCGGCCCCGACATCGCGCTGATGATCGATTTCAATCAGTCGCTCGATCCGTCTGAGGCAACCCGCCGCATCGAGCGGCTCGCGCCTTACGATCTGCACTGGATCGAGGAACCGGTGCCGCAGGAAAACCTGCTCGGCCACGCAAAGGTCCGGGCCACCTCGCCGACGCCGATTCAGGCCGGCGAGAACTGGTGGTTTCCGCGTGGCTTCGCCGAAGCGATCGCAGCCGGCGCCAGCGATTTCATCATGCCCGACCTGATGAAGTGCGGCGGCATCACCGGCTGGCTCGGCGTGGCCGGCCAGGCGGAAGCAGCATCAATCCCGATGTCGAGCCATCTGTTCGCCGAAGCCAGCGCCCACATGCTCGCGGTGACGCCGACCGCGCACTGGCTCGAGTATCTCGATCTGGCGCGTGCGGTCCTGGCAAAACCGGTCGAGATCGTGGATGGCACGGTGACCGCGCGAGGTCCTGGACTTGGGCTGGAATGGAACGAAGCGGCAGTCGCGAAATATCTGCTCCAGTAGTCCCGGGGGATCGCAACCGGTTGCACCTCGGGCGCCCGGATGCAAAATCGCAAAAACAACCCCATGCAAAGTAGCATGGGCCGGCTCTAATACTCGATCCCGAACTCGTCATAGAGCCGCCGGAAGACCGCCGGCAGCACCTCGGAAAGGTCCTCCGCGATCAGGCCCGGACCTGCCTCGCGCGCGCCCTCGCCGTGCATCCACACGGCGATGCTGGCGGCTTCGAACGCCGGCACGCCCTGCGCCAGTAGCCCAGCGATCATACCGGCCAGCACGTCGCCGGCGCCGGCGGTGGCAAGCCAGGGCGGCGCATTGGAGGCGATGGTGGCGCGGCCGTCGGGAGAAGCCACCACCGTATCCGGTCCTTTCAGCAATACCACTGCGCCGGAACGCTCGGCCGCATCGCGCACCCGCTCCAGTTTCGAGCGCAGTGAATGTTTGTTGCTGATATCGCTGAACAGGCGCGGAAATTCGCCTTCATGCGGGGTGAGCACCACCTGCGGATCCTGCGAGTCCTTGATGGACTCAAACAGCCGGAACGGCGCGTCGGCAAAGCTCGTCAGCGCATCGGCATCCAGCACGAGACGACATTGCGCCGACAATGCGGTGTGAACGAAATCGCGGGTGCGCTCACTGACGCCGGCGCCCGGCCCGATCACGCAGGTGTTGAGCCGCTTGTCCTCGATCAGTTCGCCGAATTCGATCGCCGTGTCGGTGGCGCGCACCATCACTGCGGTCAGCGCTGCGGCGTTGACCGCGAGCGCATCGCGCGGCGAGGCCAGCGTGACAAGGCCCGCGCCCGCCCGCAGCGCGCCGCGCGCCGCGAGCCGCGCCGCACCGGTGGAGGCGATGTCGCCGGACACGATCACCGCATGGCCGCGCGCATATTTGTGTCCATCGGCCTGCGGCACCGGAAACGACGCGTGCCAGGTACCCGGCACGTTCTCAAAGGTCTGCGGCCTGATCTCGGCAAGCACGCTTTTGTCGATGCCGATATCGGCGACGCGCACGCGGCCGCAATGAATTCTGCCCGGCAGCAGCACATGCGCGGGCTTGCGCCGGAAGAACGTCACGGTTTCCGCGGCGCGGACCGCGACGCCCATCACCGCACCGGTCGTGCCGTTGATGCCGCTCGGCAGGTCGACCGCCAGCACCGGCGCACCGTTGGCGTTGATCGCCTCGATCATTTCGTGCGGCTCGCCCTTCACCGGCCGGTTGAGCCCGGCGCCGAACAGCGCATCGATGATCAGCGCGGGTTTTCCGATCGCCTGCGGGTTGAACGGCAGCACCGGATATTTCCAGCCCCGCGCGGCCGAAGCCGCATCGCCCTGCAGGCTGTCGCGTTCGCACAGCAATATGACCGAGACCTCGCGGCCGCGCGCGGCGAGTTCGGCCGCGGCAACGAAGCCGTCGCCGCCATTATTGCCGCGGCCGGCGACCACCACGATCGGCCCCTCCTCGGCGAGCTCCATCGCGGCTTCCGCCACGGCCTGGCCCGCACTCATCATCAGCGCAAAGCCCGGCGTGCCCGCCGTCACCGCGAGCCGATCGGCGTGCTCCATTTCGGATGTGGTCAAGACTTCCATGCCGAATCCCCGATCATTCGCCCGTTACTGAGGCATATCCCTTCTCGCATCGCGCGCAGGAGCAAGGGATTGCATACGAATTGATCTGTTTGCCTATTCCGTAGGCTTCGCTATCATGAATTGCGCAATCCAACCCTTGCGATCTGCTCGTTAAAAGTCTGATAACACACCGAAATCAGACCGCATTAACAACTTGGCATAGACCCTGCTTTTGAGGAAGCCGGCTCAGGATGATCGGCAATTGTGAGAATTTCCCGGCTGTTAGCGGGGATATTGGATCGGACCGATGTCGCGTCGAGTGCAGTGTCGACTGAGTGATTAGAAATCTTGGAAGTGCCCGGGAGGCGTTCAGTGAAAAAAATCGAAGCCATCATCAAGCCATTCAAGCTCGACGAGGTGAAGGAGGCGCTTCAGGAAGTCGGTCTGCAAGGTATCACTGTTACCGAAGCCAAGGGCTTTGGGCGGCAGAAGGGCCATGCCGAACTCTATCGCGGTGCGGAATACATCGTGGATTTCCTGCCCAAGGTCAAAATCGAAATCGTGATCGGCGATGAACTGGTCGAGAAGGCGATCGACGCGATCCGCCGCGCGGCCCAGACCGGCCGCATCGGCGACGGCAAAATCTTCGTTTCCAACATTGAAGAGGCGATCCGGATCAGAACCGGCGAATCCGGGCTGGACGCTATCTGAGCCGGGTGCTATCCGAATTTTGCGACCCAAAAACAAGAAAAAGGCTGCCGCGGCAGCCTGATTTCGTTCGCGATCTCCCGTTCGCGGATCTCCTATAACGTCGTCAATCCTGGAAACCGACCCGCAAGACAAAAGGGGTATTCATGAAGACCGCCAAAGACGTCCTGAAATCGATCAAGGACAACGACGTCAAATACGTCGACCTGCGCTTCACCGATCCGCGCGGCAAGTGGCAGCACGTCACCTTCGACGTCGGCATGATCGAAGAGGACACATTCGCCGAAGGGCAGATGTTCGACGGTTCCTCGATCGCCGGCTGGAAGGCGATCAACGAATCCGACATGTGCCTGATGCCCGATCCCGTCACCGCGACGATCGATCCGTTCTTCGCAGAGACCACCATGGTCATCACCTGCGACGTGCTGGAACCGACCACCGGCGAGCCCTACAACCGCGATCCGCGCGGCATGGCCAAGAAGGCCGAAGCGATGGTGAAGTCGATGGGCGTCGGCGACACCATATTCTTCGGACCGGAAGCCGAGTTCTTCGTATTCGACGACGTGCGCTTCTCCTCCGATCCCTACAACACCGGCTTCAAGCTCGACTCCTCGGAACTGCCGACCAACTCCGGCACCGAATATGAAGGCGGCAACCTCGGCCACCGCATCCGCACCAAGGGCGGCTACTTCCCCGTCCCGCCGCAGGACTCGGTGCAGGACATGCGCTCCGAAATGCTCGGCGCCATGGCCAAGATGGGCGTCAAGGTCGAGAAGCATCACCACGAAGTCGCTTCCGCCCAGCACGAACTCGGCATGAAGTTCGACACGCTGACGCTGATGGCCGACCAGATGCAGATCTACAAATACTGCATCCATCAGGTCGCCCACATCTACGGCAAGACCGCCACCTTCATGCCGAAGCCGGTCTATGGCGACAACGGCTCGGGCATGCACTGCCACCAGTCGATCTGGAAGGACGGCAAGCCGGTGTTCGCCGGCAACAAATACGCCGACCTCTCGGAGACCTGCCTGCATTACATCGGCGGCATCATCAAGCATGCCAAGGCGATCAACGCCTTCACCAACCCGACGACCAACTCCTACAAGCGTCTGGTCCCGGGCTATGAAGCCCCCGTGCTGCTCGCCTATTCGGCGCGCAACCGTTCGGCCTCGTGCCGCATCCCCTACACCTCGAACCCGAAGGCCAAGCGCGTCGAGGTTCGTTTCCCCGATCCGATGGCCAATCCCTATCTCGGCTTCGCCGCGATGCTGATGGCCGGCCTCGACGGCATCAAGAACAAGATCGACCCGGGTCCGGCGATGGACAAGGATCTCTACGATCTGCCGAAGGAAGAGCTGAAGTCGATCCCCACCGTCTGCGGTTCGCTCCGCGAGGCGCTGGAAAATCTCGACAAGGGCCGCGCGTTCCTCAAGAACGGCGGCGTGTTCGACGACGATTTCATCGACAGCTTTATCGAGCTGAAGATGACCGAAGTCGCGCGCTTCGAGATGACCCCGCACCCGATCGAGTTCGACATGTACTATTCGCTGTGATTTTTTGCGGGGTGCCTGCTCCGCAAGCCTCACGCTCACGAGGCAAAGGCGCCCCGAAACGGGCGCCTTTTCATTTGGCGAGATGTAGAATATATATTCTAGACTCACAATTCGTTGTGCCGTAGGCTGGTACTGCTTTTGACGGAGGCTCCCATGACGACGCTGCCACCGGTCTACTCCCCAGTCAGCGAAGCCCAGATCGCCGCGTTCCTGGTCGCGGCGCGCGAAACGATCGCCGCTGTCCCGATCTGCTGGCTCGCCACCCGTTCGCTGGAGGGCGGCGCCAATGCACGCGCCGTCAACGCCTTCGCCGGGCCACCCGGCTCCGACGAATGGACCCGGCGTTTCCTGGTGCGGCGGAATTCCCGCAAGGTCGGCGAGATGCGCGCCGCGCCGGGGGTTACGCTCGCCTACCAGCATCCATCCGGCGACCGCTGGGTGGCGCTGGTCGGCAGCGCCTCGGTGATCGAAGACATTGTGGAGATACGCTCGCTTTGGCCGAGCCAGATGGACGCGCAATTTCCGCCCGGGTTTGCAGACGCCAACATGGTCGTGATTTATATCGCAGTTGACCGAATCGAGTTGCATGTCCGCGGCCTGACCGCCGAGCCGTTCGGCACCGGCCGCACCCTCTTGCAGCTCCAGTCCGCGGGATCGTGGCGCCATATCCCAATCGCGCCGCCCGTTGGAGTTCACCTCCCGGCGTGAACATCGGGCGACAAGACGCGCAAGCAACTATTGCTTCTTGCCTCCCGCGCGAGCCTTGCGCGTCCGGTAGTCGGCGATGACGGCTGCGTAAGTCGTTCGGATGATCTCATCGACAAGCGGCGGAGGCTTTTCACCGCGCATGAGGTGCTGGCGGACAACAGCGACAGGAAGCTCCGAGATGAGGAATTGGGCAAGACGGACCTCCTCGCGCCCGTCCTTGCCAAAAATCATGCGCGCCCAGCGTGGCGATGCGGCGTCCATCCGCCTGGTCATCTCGGCAACGCGCGAGCGCAATTGCTCAGGCCATTCGCCGGCGACGAAATCGCGCCGGTCGTGAAGCAACAGTAATCGTGCCTGATCGAGATTCTTTCGCGCCCATGCCGGCGTGTACAGCGCACCCGCAAGCGCATCGCCGGCATCGCGCGCCGCCGCTATCCCGGCCTGGAAATCAAGCACGGCGCCCAGCCACAATTCACCCAGCAATATCTCGAGCGAGGCAAAGCGATGATAGAACGAGCCGGTCGGCGATTTCAGGCGCGCGCTGATCGATGCGACCGTCACCGCGGCAGGCCCCTGCCCGGCTGCGATCGCAAGCGCGGCGGCGTAAAAGTCTTCCTCGCTGAATTTGGCGTGGCCCATGAAATGAGAATTGCCGTTCTAGATCATGGCGTCAACATCCTGCGGGGAGAAGCACCCGACGGTCACACCCCAAACAGTTTCGTGTAGCGCGCCTTGATCGCCTCGCTCTGCTCCTGCACGACAGCCGGATCGGATTTCAAGAGTTTTAGTGCCGACAACGGCACATGCGCGCCCTTCTCCTTCACCTTTGCGTGGAAGGAGCGGTGGGCGTACGTGTCCACCAGCATCTGCTGCGTCTCGGCGCCGAAGAAGAAGCTCTGGAAAAGTTTTGCCGCGTTCGGATTGGGCGCGCCACGGAAGATGCCGGAGCAGACGATGATCAGGGGCGAGCCTTCGGCCGGGTACACTACCTCCACCGGCTTGCCCTGATCCTTCAGCAGCACCAGATTGTAGTCGTTGCCGTCGGCCATCACGGCGCGCTCGCCGAGCAGGATCTTCTTGGGCGGATCGGCCGCAGACTGCACCTGCATCACCTTCTGCTGCGCCAGCTTCTCGAAAAAGCCCCAGCCGAGATCGCGCGACAGGATGTAGGTCGCGGTCAGGATCGCACCGCTATAGCCGGGATGGGCTTTAACGATCTTGCCGCGCCATTTGGGGTCGAGCAGGTCCGCGTAACCTTTGGGCGCGTCCTCGCGCTTGACGAGATCGGTGTTGTAGCCGATCGCCTCGATCCAGGCGCACACGGTGGCATACATGCCGTCGGGATCGATCTGGTCCGCCGGAAAATGCTGCGCCACCTCTTCCGGCAGATACGGCTCGAGCCAGTCGTTCTTCTTCCAGTCGAGGTAATGCGCGGGATCGGTGGAGTTGGCGACATCCACCGCCTTGATGCCGCTGCCCTGCTCCTGGGCGATGCGCTGGAATATCCGCTCCGCGCCGGAGCGTTCCACACGCACGGCGATCCCGGGATATTTCGCCTCGAACGTCCGCGCGACGCGCTCGGCGACGTTGAGCTCGAGCGCGCTGTAGAAGGAGAGCTTGCCCTCCTTCCGCGCCGCCTCGATCAGGCCGGGCGTGACGGCCGAGGCTTGCGGTGCCGCCGCCCGCAATGGCTCGGCAAACACCAGGCCTGCCGCTGATGCAGCGGAAGCTTTCAGAAGTTCGCGCCTCGACCATCGCCGGAACCGCATTGCTGCCTCCTCGTCTTGCGCGCAAACTATAGCGCAAAACCGCGCGGCGGCGAGACGGTCGGCAGCTATTGCTGGTTCTTGCGCAGGAAGCGATCGAGTTCGGGCTGCACGGAATACGGCTGCGGGATCGGATCGCCCGCGGAGTCGACGGCCGGATCGAGGCAGCGGCGAAGCACCCGCGCCAGCTCCGCCTTGCGGTAAGGCTTTGTCAGCATCGGAATGCCCTGCCCCGTGCGGCCCTGCGCATGGACGGCGCCATAGGCGTATCCCGAGGTGAAGAGCACCCGCAGCGCCGGCCGCTCGGCAATCATCCGTTCTGCCAGCTGCCGCCCGTTCATGGACCCGGACATCACGATATCGGTGAAGAGCAGGTCGAACGGTGTGCCGCGGCCGGCGATGGCAAGGGCCTCCGCCGCGTCGGACGCGACGATGATCTTGTAGCCGAGGCTCTCCAGCTGGATGGTCACGAAATGCCGGACCTCGCGATCGTCCTCGACGCAGAGGATGGTTTCGTGCCCGCCGATCACCGGCCGCTCCTCACCGTCCGCAAAGGGATATGCGTTCGCATCGGCCTTCGGCAGATAAACCCTGAACGTCGCGCCCCGGCCTTGCTCGCCGCGGACCTCGATGCCGCCACCGGACTGCTTCAGGAAGCCGAACACCATGCTGAGCCCGAGCCCGGTGCCCTTTCCCACTTCCTTGGTCGAAAAGAACGGATCGAAAATCTTGTCGCGGATGGATGGCGGAATGCCGGATCCAGTATCGCTGACGTCGATGACGACGTAGTCGCCTGCGCGCTCGACGCCGATATCCATCGCTTCACGAACGCCGAACACCACATTCCTCGTCGCGAACGTCAGCGTGCCGCTGCCTTCCATCGCATCCCGGGCGTTGATGGCAAGGTCGACCAGCGCCGAATTCAACTGCGCCCGGTCGACCAGGGCCGGCCAGGCATCATCAGCGAGATCAGTCACGATGTTGAGGTGCTTGCCGAAGGTCAGCGACAGCAGCCGGACCACTTCTTCGATGAGACCGTTGACGTCGATCTCGGCCGGCTGCAGCGGCTGCTTCCTGGCGAAAGCGAGCAGGCTTGACGTCAGTCGCGCGCCGCGGTCGGCCGCCTCGCCGATCAGCTTCGTGATGGCCGCAAGATGCGGGTTGCCCTTGACGCCGTCAGCGAGGATCTCGATCGTCCCCGTGATCACCGTGAGCATGTTGTTGAATTCATGCGCGATGCCGCCGGTGAGCTGGCCGACCGCTTCCATCTTCTGCGCCTGGATCAACCGTTCTTCGGCGAGGCGTTTCTGGGTGATGTCCCTGAGGAAGTTGTTGAGAACGTAGCTGTCGCCGCGGCGAAGCGCGGTAGCCGACACTTCCACCAGGAATTCGCGGCCATCCCTGTGCATCGCGCTCGCCTCGAACCGGGTGCCGGCGGAAGCGCCCAATTCTTCGCTGATCATTTTTTTTCGCCGCTGCCGGTGCGCATCGCGGAGCCGCTCCGGAACGAGCAGTTCCACCACATTGGCGCCGATCGCCTCTTCCCGCGTCCAGCCCGTCAAGGCTTCGGCCTGAGGTCCCCATTCGAGAATGACGCCGTCCAGATCGGATTGAAAGAAAGCATCGAGCGCGGTCTTGATGATGGCCTGCGCGTTCTGCTCGCTCTCCCCGAGAGCCCGGTGCACCGCTTGTTGTCTCGCAGCTTCCGCGGCGAGCAGCCGGGACAGCGAACGTTCGATCCAGCGTGCGAGGAGAAGCGCAAGCAGCACCGCCGCCGCGCCGCCCGCCAGCAGCGCCCTCGAGATCAACGCCGCTGCCGAAATACGCCGCCAACAGGCCGATAGCGCCGGCAGCCGCCACGACGAGCGACACCATCGCCAGCGCCAGGCGGCCCCATAATGTCATGATAGCGATGGCTCCTGCGGCGGGGGAAATGCGGTGCGGCAGCTAGTCAGTCATGCATATCCGGCTTCGGCCGACCGGTCGTCAATTTTCGACCCCGCAAGATTACGGCCTGGCCGCAGAAACAAGGGGAAAGTCACATCCTGAACCACCAAGGCGGCGCATGCACTTGCGGATCGCCGGAGCTTTGCCCGTCAGCCCGCCCGTCTGTGCTCGACCAGCGCCCGACCAAAAGCCTCAAACAGCGCGCGGTTGATCGGGTTGCGCTGCGGATCGTATTCGGCGTGCCATTGCACGCCGAGCGCAAAGCCGGGCGCGTCCGCAATGCGAATTGCCTCGATGGTGCCGTCTTCGGCCACGCCCTCGATCAGCACGCGCTTGCCCGGCTCCAGAATGCCCTGGCCGTGCAGCGAATTCACGCGGATGGTCTCGCAGCCCAGAATTTTCGCAAAGGCCCCGCCGGGCGTGAGCTTGACGTCATGGCGGTCGGCGAAAACCACCTTGGGGTCCGGATGGATTTCCCCATTTTCGAGCCGCGGCATCCGATGGTTGATCCGGCCGGGCAATTCGCGGATCTCCGGGTGCAGCGAGCCGCCGAACGCGACATTCATCTCCTGCAGGCCACGGCAGATGCCGAACAGCGGAATGCCGCGCGCGACGCAGGCTTCCGATACCGCGAGCGCAACATCGTCGCGATGGATATCATAGGGTTCGTGACTTTCATGCGGTTCGGTGTTGAAGCGCGTCGGATGCACGTTGGCGCGCGCCCCGGTCAGCACGATGCCGTCGACGATGTCGAGCAGAGCGCCGACATCGGTGATGTCGGGCGAGCCGGCAAACATCAGCGGCAGCGCGCCGGCGACCTCGGCCACGGCGCGGAGGTTGCGCTCGCCCGTCATCTGTGTCGCGAAACGATTTTCGATGCGATAGGTATTCGCGATCACACCGACCACAGGCCGCTTCATCTATGTAAGTCTCACGTAAGGAAGCTTTTCTCTGTATTGGGCATGGTGCCGCGCCGATATTGCCTTGCCCTCCGTGCCGGATCAATACGTCATGCCCGCCTCCGGCACGTCACTGCCCTGCAAGAAAGCGCAGCCCAAGGCTCGACCCAAGGCCGCCAGCCACGCATGGAGCGGGCTGCGAGCGCTTACTTCCGGGAAAAAGCTTCCCTGGCGTCGATCGTCCCGGCATCGGGCACAGCCGCCGCCCGCAGCGCCGTCGCGGCGGCGGCAGACGCATCGGGCTGATCGAGCCAGGGCAATTTTGCCAAATTGCCGCGCGTCACGGGTTCTCCCAGCGCGCCGCCGAAATCGATCGGCCAATAACCGTTCGGCACGGCCTCGGCGGTGACGCCGCGCAGGCGATAGCCCTTGCCCAGCACCGCCTCGATATTCTCAGGCGACACAGTGCGGGCGGTGGCGGGGTTGGCCGGATCGGCAAAGCTCACCAGCACCGGAACCAGCGCGCCCTTCACCGGCACGATGCCGGTCATCTTGCTCACGTCGTTGAAGTTGACGCGCTTGCCACCGGCAGCGGTGTAGGCGCGCATCGCTACATAATTGATCGCATCGAGATCAGCCGATGTGTCGACATGCGCCAGCAAGGCCACCAGGTTCTTGCCGCCGCCGAGATCGATGAAGACGGCATCGCCCGAGGCGCTGGTGTTGCCGCGGCGGCTGTAACCGCGGTCCGGGGTCACCGCCAGGACGCTGGAGCCGGATTTGACGCCGTCGGGCGTTTCCACCTCCACGGCCAGCCGGTATTTGTGCCCGGGGCGGTTGATCCTGATCTGGTCGCCGATCACAAGCGCCGCCAACAGCGCCAGCGGCCCGATCCATTTTAAACTCATCGCCCTCGCCTCTCGGATGTGTGGCCGGCATCGCTTGGCATGCCGAACCCGCCAGCGTCAAACCGGCGCGTTCTGCCCGCTTGATCCCGGCCGCGTTTTTGTCGAAAGAGTGTTTTCGGCAAACCGGGGTGGAGGAGAATCAACGTGACAGATTCGACCGGCGATCGTCTTCAGGCCCGCAACGATCTGGCGTGGGCGATAGCCGTCGGCGGCATCGGAATCGTGCTGTTCGCGGCGCTGCTGCTGTTCACCTGGCATTTCGCCGCCACCATCTTCCTGATTTTTGCCGGCATGCTGCTTGGCGTCGCGCTCAATGCCATGGCCGATCTGCTCGGCCGCGTCGTGCGGCTGCCGCAGGCGCTGCGGCTGACCATCGTCTGCCTGGTTCTGGCGGGGATGCTGTCGGGCGTGGTGTTCCTCGGCGGCACCAAGATCGCGCAGCAGGCGACCGTGCTGAGCAACACGATCAAGTCGCAGCTCGTCAACGTAAAGACCTTCCTCGAGGGTCACGGCGTCGATACCAGCTTTTTCGACCTTGCCTCCTTTGGCGCCGCGCCAGCCGGCTCACCGGAGACCCCGGCATCCGCCGCCCCGGCAACGCCGCATAATCTCCCCAGCGCCAGCGCGATCGCATCGAGCGGTGGCGCCATCCTTGGTCAGACGTTCAAGGTGCTGCTCGGCACCGTGAGCGCGGTCGGCAACTTCTTCATTGTGCTGTTCCTCGGACTGGCTTTTGCGGTGCAGCCCGGCGTCTACCGGGACGGATTATTGTTCATGGCGCCGGCAAAGCACCGTGCCCGCGCCACCGTCATCATCGACCGCATCGGCTTCACGCTGGAGCGCTGGCTGATCGCCCAGATCATCACCATGGCGGCGGTGTTCCTCGTCACCTGGATCGGGCTTGCTGTGATCGGAATTCCGAGCTCGTTTATCCTCGGCATCCAGGCCGGGCTGCTCGCGTTCATCCCGACCATCGGCGCGATCCTCGGCGGGCTGATCGTGGTGCTGGCCAGCCTCGCCTCCGGATGGGTCGCCGCCGCGAGCGCCTTTATCCTGTTCCTCGGCGTGCATGCGCTGGAGAGCTACGTGCTGACCCCGATCATCCAGCGTCAGGCGCTCGACATCCCGCCGGCAACGCTGTTCTCGGTCCAGATCCTGCTCGGCGTCGTGTTCGGCATCTGGGGCCTGGCGCTGGCATTGCCGCTGATGGCGATCGCAAAGGTCATGATCGACCATTTCAAGACGGACAACGGCGCACGGACCATCGCGGCTTAAGTCGTCACCACCGTCTGGGTATGTTCGACATCGGGCGGCGCGGCAAAATATTGCCCGACCAGGGCGCGCCATTCCGCAAAGTTTTCCGAGCCGCGGAAATCGACGGTGTGGTTTTCCAGCGTCTCCCATTTGACCATCAGCCGATAGCGCTGCGGCTTTTCGATCGAGCGATGCAGCTCGAAACCATGAAACCCCTTGGAGCGGCCAAAGGCCGCCTTGGCCTTGGTGACCGCGGCCTCAAAATCCTTCTCGCTGCCGGGCTTGACGTCGATCTGCGCGATTTCGGTGATCATCTGGAGTGGCCTCTTGTTGCGAACGCGCCTGTCTAACCCAGACCGTCGCCTTGTTGAAGCGCCGAAGACCTAAACGGCACATCGTCACGCGACTTCGTCGGTCCATACCTTGAAGCTGACCAGCGTATTCCGCCCAAATGTCTGCGTGATCGGGACGTCCGAGGCATCGCGCCCCTGTCCTATCAGCACGCGCCCGATCCGCGGCACGTTGTTGCGCGGATCGAACATATGCCAGCGCCCGCCGAGATACGCCTCGAACCAGCCGGCGAAGTCGCCCGGTCCATAAGGCGGCGGCGTACCCATGTCGCCGAGGTATCCCGTGCAATAGCGTGCCGGAATGTTCATGCAGCGGCAGAACGCAACAGCGAGGTGGGCGTAGTCGCGGCAGACGCCCTTGCCTTCATTGAAAGCCTCCCACGCCGTCATGGTGGCGCGAGCATGCTCATAGCCAAACGCGATGTGATGATGGACGAAATCGCAGATCGCCTGGACTCGCGCCCAGCCCGGCTCTGTCTTCTCAAACAGGCTCCACGCCACTTCCGAGAGCCGGTCGGTCTCGCAATATCGGCTGCCCAAGAGGTACACCAGCGTATCCGCCGGCAAATCATCCACCGTGTGCTGCGCGGCGGACGCTACAACCGGGTCCGGCAGGCCGCTGTCGCGAATGATGCCGTCGGCGGCCAGTCGCATCCGGCCGGCCGGCGCCACGATGCGGCTGCACCAGTTGCCGAAGCCGTCGCGATACGGGAAGACCGGCACGACCGGATCGGTCGTGAGATGATCGGGGATGATAATGTCCGACGCGCGCGTGAAATGCGTCCCCAACACCATGATCATCGGCGTCGGTTGCGGGAAATCGTATAGCATTTCGAATCCGACGCGAAATCTTCATCCGAAATGCTTCCCCGTTTGCCCCTTTTGCAAATGGCTACGAAGCCGCAGGAAACAAGGCGCGAGCTGCTTATTAGGTCAATTGCGTTCCCTTTGGCAGAAAGCGATGGCTATTTGCCTGAAAAGGGCGCACCGTGAGCAATGTCCGAAAACGTTAAACGCTACGCGCCGCGACGAACCGGTCGATTCACGTGACCACGCGATCGCGACGGGAAACGGTTCACTTCAAGCATTCTTTCCGGATCGGTGGCGTCGACCGACTGCTGCCGCCCGGCGCTTATGAAGTGATCACCGACGACGAGATGATCGAGGGTCTTTCGTTTCCATGCTTTCGGCGTGTCGCCACCTTGATGATGATTCCGGGCGCGGCGCCGCGCAGTTCCACGATGGAGATGATCTCGATCAGTTCGGCCGATCTGTCCGACGCAAGGCGTGAGGACGCGAGCGCCCCGCATGAATGATAACCCGGTCAACCTCGACAAGCATCGCGGCATGGCGGCACAAAAGGCCACCGATATCAGGCGCGTGCTCGCCGACGTCGAGGCCAATGCAAGGCTGCTGCGCGACCGCCAGGGCGTCGTTGAAATCCAGCTCCTCAGCGTGCCCGCCGAGTCGTGGCCCGAAGCGGCCGCAAAGGCGCGTTACGTCCTGAACCTGTATGCGGCCGGGCTCGCCCCTGACGATACCCATCACCGTGATCTGGTGGGAGCGATCATGGCGGATTTCGCCCGGCTCACCGATGAGAGTGACGCACCCAGATAATTCGCCCTCTGCCGGAAACCTGACAGTCTTCGTTCGATGCAGGGGTCGGACGTCCAAACCGAAAGCATTCAAATGCAAGAACTCACGCCGCGCCATGTCAAAACCGAAGAGTCGCTTCGGCTGGGTGTCATATCCGGCTGGTATTCGACCAAGGTCAGCGGAACATTCGTTTCCGGTCCACACGATTCCGAAGCCGATTGCCTGCGCAGGATCGCCGAGATCAACCCACCGGTAGCAAAACGACGATGAGTGAAACAAAGACAGCGCTCGAACGCGGTTCGATCAAGGGGTTTGAACACCGCCGCATGGTCATGCAGTTTTCCATGATGGATGGAGACAACGAGGTGTCTTGCGCCGTCAGCAGCCGGGCGATGGATGAAATGGACCATGTCGCATGGACGGTGGAAGACCAGCGCGATGAACAATTTTTGAGATTGCGCGACCGGATCGAACAGCGCGCATCTGTCAAATTCCAGGCCGGCACATTCGAGGGCAACCCTCCCGGCATCGTCCTGCGCAGTCTCGATTTTCGAGAATAGCCCCTCGTTCGCGAAAGCCTCTCGCGATCGGCCTGTCACGTGCGCGCCGACGCTGCGTCGGCGCTCGCTGTGTCTATTTCTTCTTGCCGGTATTTTGGGTCGGCTGCCATCCGCCGGTCTTTTGGCTCGGCGCAGCGGCAATTACCTTGATCTTCTCTTTCTTGGGCTTTTTGGCTTCCCGATTGCTTCGTTGCTCGCCCTTGGCCATTTCAATTCCTCCCCGTAGGTTCAACGCCATCCTGCACGCGAGATCATGGACTCGCGCTGCGCAAGAGTGCGCCCTTTTCCGTCAGATTGCCATGGACAGGTTGATGCCGTGCGGCGGCTCGGGCGGCCATCAGGGGCCGATATCGTCGCGGAGCGAAGGTGGCCGTCAGTTCAGCAGCAGAACCGTGCCGGCGACCAACAGCGCGCAGCCAACGAACATCACGGTCGGCCAGCGGCTTGCCTGCCGGCCATAATGACCCTGCGCGCGGCGTTCGCTGATCAGCGCCGTCTCATATTCGTCCGACGAGGAAAACAGGCAGGCAAACCCGCCGCGCGCCGACATTGCGGCAGCTTCCAGCGCCATCAGCGCGGCTTGCGGATTCTGTCGACGAAATGAGTCCATACCCGGATGATATGGATGGAATGGTAAACGGGGGGTTACCTCATCCCGCCGTCGCCGGCTTCTGCTGCTCCGACGCCGGCAGGCCCGCGGTCTTGCGCCGCCAATTTTCCAGCGACAGCGGCAATTCCTCGGCTGCCTCGACGCGGTTGCGGCCGCTGCGCTTGGCCAGGTAGAGCGCGGTGTCGGCCGACGCCATCAGCACTTCGAGCTCTGTGCCGGCAGGTCCGCCCGCGACGCCGATGCTGACGGTGGTGTCCACCTTGCCCTCTTCGCAGACGATATTGGAGCCCTCAAAGGCTTCGCGGACACGTTCGGCCACCAACACGCCCTCCTCCAGCGAACAAGGCAGCAGCGCCGCGAATTCCTCGCCGCCGACCCGGCCCGAAAGGTCGCTGAGGCGCAGATTGCTGACGACGACGGTGGAGAACAACTTCAGGATCTCGTCGCCCGCCGGATGTCCGAAGCGGTCGTTGATCCCCTTGAAATGGTCGATGTCGAAGATCATCACCGAAACCGGTCGGCCGGCCTTGGCCTCGCGCGCGATCACCTGCGCACAGGCCTCGGCAAAGCCGCGGCGATTGAACATGCCGGTGAGTGGATCCGTCGACGCCGCGGTCTTGTGCATGGCCACCGCACGATCCGACACCAGCATGAAGATCACGAATACCGTGCCGATCGCATAGAGCACCAGTTCGACCGCGAACACGGTGACCCAGACGCTGTGGGCAAAGTTCTCGTCATGCTGGCGCAAGACATCGCCGAGCAGGATCGGCAGCATCAGCACGCAGCCATGCATCACCGGAACCGCAATCGCCGGCCAGCTCCTTTGCATCACGCGGCGGCGTTCGGTCCACAACTCGCCCGCGGTCAGCGCGGCATAGATCGCAACGATGGCCGCGCCGATATTCAGCCGCAGCGCCGCCTCTTCCGGCAGCAGCGTCGTCATGGTGGCGAGCCAGAAGGCCGCGCCCAGCACAACGCCCGGCAGATTGGCCTTGCGGCCCTGGAACACGCGCGAGGCGTTCCAGACCATGCCGCAGGAGAGGAAGGCGATCGTGGTCAGTGCCAGCGACAACGGCCCGCCGAGCTTTGCTCCCGCGACCGTCCACAGCGCGACCGAAGCCGAACCGAGCAGATAGGCGGTGCCCCACCATTTCAGCGCCGGGATATTTTCCTGCCTGCCGAGGAATACCAGCATCGCGCCAAGCATGGCCGTGACCATGGTTGCGACGACATAAAGCGTTGAGGTGTCGAATGACATGGATGCCACCGGAGCAATTGTGATGCAGCGTTCGGCGCCAAAAAACTGTGGCGCCATGTTCCACGCTATTGGGTTCCCGTTGGTATTCCGTTGTCGTTCACAGCCAAGTTTTCACGAAAAACTGGATCAATTCGTCCGCAAACAAGCAACAAAAAGGGCGCCGGAAGGCGCCCTTTCTTAAGTTTATGACGGCGGCAATTGCCGCAGATTTTAGCGAAGCAATTAGCGCTTCGAGAACTGGAACGAACGGCGGGCCTTGGCGCGGCCGTACTTCTTGCGTTCGACGACGCGGGAGTCCCGGGTCAGGAACCCGCCCTTCTTCAGCACGGTGCGCAATTCCGGTTCGAAATTGGTCAGCGCCTTGGACAGGCCGTGACGCACGGCACCCGCCTGGCCCGAGAGGCCACCGCCGGTGACGGTGCAGATCACGTCGTACTGTCCGGCGCGCGCGGCTGCGACCAGCGGCTGCTGGATCATCATGCGCAGCACCGGGCGGGCGAAATAGGTTTCGACCTCGCGGGTGTTGACCACGATCTTGCCGGCGCCGGGCTTGATCCAGACGCGGGCAACCGCGTCCTTGCGCTTGCCGGTGGCATAGGCGCGGCCCTGCTTGTCGACCTTCTTGGTGTATTTCGGCGCTTCGGGAGTGGCCGGCTTCAGCTGCGACAACTGGTCGAGGGACTGCATGGTGTCGGACATCTTATGCGGCCCTCATGTTCTTGCGGTTCATCGAAGCGATATCGACCTTCTCGGGGTTTTGCGCCTCGTGCGGATGCTCGGCGCCGGGATAGACGCGCAGATTGCCCATCTGCACGCGGCCGAGCGGGCCGCGCGGGATCATGCGCTCGATGGCCTTTTCGACCACGCGCTCGGGGAAACGGCCCTCGAGGATCGACTTCGCGGTGCGCTCCTTGATGCCGCCGATGAAGCCGGTGTGCTTGTAGTAGACCTTCTGGTCGCGCTTGCGGCCTGTCAGCACGACATGGGCCGCGTTGACGATCACGACGTTGTCGCCGCAATCGACATGCGGCGTGTAGGTCGGGAGATGCTTGCCGCGCAGGCGCATGGCGACGAGGGTGGCGAGACGGCCGACGACCAGACCCTTGGCGTCGATCACGACCCACTTCTTCACCACCTCGGCGGGCTTTGCCGAATACGTTTTCATGTGAGGAAATCCGTGAAAATGGAAATCGGCGCAAAGCGCGCCGAACTGCGCGGTTTCTAGATAACGGACGCGCGGCCGTCAATGCTTTTCGGTGCAAATAACATGCGTAAAAACAATAGCTTATAAATATGGTGGGATATTACCGTACAAAAGCCTATGTAGTTGGAATGGAATAGGTCGCGGTCACATGGGCAATCGGATCGGCGACGCGCCCGAAAGCAGGGCGTCACGTCGCCGACCGCCAGCCGCTTGCCCGCTATTTTATCCTTGCGAAATCGCCGTGCCGTCCGAGCCCGCCGCTGAAGCGGGCTGCCCCGGCCACGCCGTCTTCGATCAGCGCCTCGCGTCCGTTGTACCACTCCTGGATCAGGGCCTCGCGCACCGTCAGGCCATGGCTCTTGATCGCAGATCTTCGATCAGCGCGCACACAGACCTGCGGAAACCGCGCAATCTCCTGCGCCAACTCCTCCGCCTTCGCCCGCGCTCCCCCTTTCTTGGTGACATATTCGCACAAGCCGATGTTCAGGCAGTCCTCTGCCGGAACCTTGCGTCCCGTGAGAATGATCTCGAGTGCACGGCCCTGCCCGACAATGCGCGGCAGCCGCACGGTTCCCCCGTCGATCAACGGCACGCCCCAGCGCCGGCAGTAAACCCCGAAATAGGACTCTTCGGCCATCACGCGGAAATCGCACCACAGGCCCAATTCCATGCCACCGGCAACGGCGGGCCCCTCGATCGCAGCAATCACCGGCTTGTCCAATTCGAGACGGGAAGGTCCCAGCGGTCCACGCGGGATTTCGCCGCCATTGCCGCGCGGCCGAGCCGTCGAAATATCGAGTTCGCCAAGCGGGTACGCAGCGTTGAGCGTACTGACATATTTCAGGTCCCAGCCGGCGCAAAACGCGCCGCCCGCGCCGTAGAACACTGCAGCGGCGGCGTCCTTGTCGGCATCGAATTCAAGAAAAGCCGCGGTCAAATCGTCCGCGCTTTTCGGATCCATGGCATTTCGGGCTTCGGGCCGGTCGTGAATGATTGTCCAAACCGCCCCCTTCTTTTCAATTCTGACCGCCATCGCCGCCTCCTTGCATCGTTCGTTAATTCTAACATCGTTAAAATTCTAACAGTGTTAAATAGCCCGTCAAGTGTGTTAGTGAAGTCAGATGGCAAAAGAACGCATGATCGGCCGCCAGACGGCCGTGAGCGACCTGAAGCGCGAGTTGATCCTCGACGCCGCCCGCAAGGTGTTCGAGGCCGACGGGCTGGAGGGCGCGTCGCTGCGGGCGATAGCGGCCGCTGCGGGCTACACGCCGGCCGCGCTCTATTTCCATTTCGAGTCGAAGGAGGCGATCTATGCGGAGGTTCTGCGATGCTCGCTCGCCAATCTCGAACAAACCATCAATCGCTCGGTCGCTCGCACCAAGGCCCCGCCCGATCGGCTGCGGGCGGCGGCGATGGCATTCTTCCGCTACTATTCGGACAATCCGCGAGACCTTGATCTTGGCTTCTACCTGTTTCGTGGCGGCATGAAACCGCACGGCCTCGGCAAGGAGCGCGACGACACGCTCAACGGCGCACTGGAATCAGCACTGCGGCCGATCGCCGATGCCGCGCAGGTCCTCGGAGCCGACCGCGACGAGGCGCGAGCGTTGATGGCGGATATCTTCGCTCACGCAGCGGGCCTGCTGTTATTGGCTCACACCGGCCGTATTCGCATGTTTGGCGCCTCGGCTCTCACTCTCATGGAGCGATTTGTCGAGGGCGCCGTCCTGACGCTCACCGCAAAGCGAATTTGATTTGAACTGGGGGCTGAAGACCCGACCGCGCACGACTATATTGGGACTCGTATCCCGCGGCCGATTGCATAAAATGCCGATATGACGCCTCTTGCCCACGACCGGAAATTTCGATGACGAGCAAGCCCGCCCGCGCGCCCACGCAGCAACATCAGATCCTGTTGCGCGAGACAATCGGGTCCATCGCCGTGCTGACGCTCAACCGCCCGGCGGCGCGCAACAGCCTGTCTGAAGGCATGATCGCGGAACTGCATGCAGCGCTGAACGACATCAGGGACGACAAGCGCGTGCGCGCGGTCGTGATCCACGCCAACGGCCCGGCCTTCTCCGCCGGCCATGACATGAAAGAACTCACCGCGCGGCGCGCCGATGCCGACCGAGGCCGCGCCTATTTTGCGGAGATCATGAACGCCTGCAGCGCGATGATGCAGGCGGTCGTGCATCTGCCGAAACCGGTCGTCGCCGCCGTGCAGGGCATCGCCACCGCCGCGGGCTGCCAGCTCGTCGCGAGCTGCGATCTTGCGGTCGCCTCGGAAGCCGCAGGCTTTGCCACGCCGGGCGTCGACATCGGGCTGTTTTGCTCGACGCCGATGGTGGCGCTGTCGCGCAATATTCCGCGCAAGCAGGCGATGGAAATGCTGCTGACGGGTGAACCGATCTCGGCGGAAACCGCGCGCGACCTCGGGCTCGTCAACCACGTGGTCCCGGCCGGCACCGAACGCGAGGCGGCGATTGCGCTGGCGCAAAAGGTCGCGCTGAAATCCGCCTACACGGTCAAGCTCGGCAAGGAAGCGTTCTATCGCCAGGCCGAAATGAGCCTTGCCGACGCCTATCGCTATGCGGCAGAGGTGATGACCGAGAACATGATGGCGCGCGACGCCGAGGAAGGCATTGGCGCTTTCATCGAAAAGCGCGAGCCGAAATGGCAGGACAAGTAACAGCGCGATGAACCACGACAATTACGACGACAATTACATCCGCGAAATCCTCAACAGCGTGAAGTCGATTGCGATGGTGGGCGCCTCGCCCGTCAACGTACGGCCGAGCTATTTCGCCTTCAAATACCTGGCGCAGCGCGGCTACGACATGATTCCGGTCAATCCCGGCCATGTCGGCAAGGAACTGCTCGGCAAGCCCTTCGTGGCCTCGCTCACCGACATCGGCCGCGCCATCGACATGATCGACATCTTTCGCAATTCCAGCCACATCATGCCTGTGGTCGATGAGGCGCTGAAGCTACCGCAACCACCGAAGGTGATCTGGATGCAGCTCGGCGCGCGCGACGATGCGGCGGCCGAGAAGGCCGAGGCTGCCGGCATCAAGGTCGTGATGAACCGCTGCCCGAAGATCGAGTACGGCCGGCTGTCGTCGGAAATTTCCTGGATGGGCGTCAATTCGCGCACGCTGAGCTCCAAACGCGCGCCTGTACCGGTGCAGGGCCAGCGGCTGTCGCTCAATCGCATGAGCCTCGGTGGCGGCAGCACGGCGGCCTCCGACCGCGCCGCGAAGAACAAGACCGAACTGAGCTGACGCGATTGTGAAACAATCGCCCCGGTCGCGCGGCAAAGCGAAGCACGGCTGTTTCGAACCAGCGCCAGACCGCCGATCCGCCTTGACGGCGGCTTGCTCCGCCATCAGCATGCCGCGCGATTTTAAACTAAAGCCAGAAACAGGACGCACAGAATGACCGATCGTCTCCCGGGATTTTCGACCCTCGCGGTGCATGCCGGCGCGCAGCCCGATCCGACCACCGGCGCGCGCGCGACGCCGATCTACCAGACCACGTCATTCGTGTTCAACGATGCCGACCACGCCGCCTCGCTGTTCGGGCTGCAGGCGTTCGGCAACATCTATACCCGCATCGGAAATCCGACCAACGCGGTGCTGGAAGAGCGCGTCGCCGCGCTCGAGGGCGGTACCGCGGCGCTGGCCGTCGCATCCGGACACGCCGCCCAGGTCGTCGTGCTGCAGCAGCTCATGATGCCCGGCGATGAAGTGCTCGCTGCCCGAAAGCTCTATGGCGGATCGATCAACCAGTTCACGCACGCGTTCAAGAGCTTTGGCTGGAACGTGGCATGGGCCGATCCTGACGATATCGGCAGCTTCGAGCGCGCCGTCACGCCGCACACCAAGGCGATCTTCATCGAGTCCATCGCCAATCCCGCCGGCAGCATCACCGACATCGAGGCGATTGCCGCCGTGGCGCGCAAGGCCGGCGTGCCCCTGATCGTCGACAACACGCTGGCGACGCCCTATCTGATCCGCCCGATCGATCACGGCGCCGACATCGTCGTGCATTCGCTGACGAAATTTCTGGGCGGTCACGGCAACTCGCTCGGCGGCATCATCGTCGATGCCGGCACCTTCGACTGGTCGAAGGACAACAAATATCCGATGCTGAGCGAGCCGCGCCCGGAATATCACGGCATCAAGCTGCAGGAGACCTTTGGCAATTTCGCCTTTGCGATCGCCTGCCGCGTGCTCGGCCTGCGCGACCTCGGCCCGGCGCTGTCGCCGTTCAACGCCTTCATGATCCTCACCGGCATCGAGACGCTGCCGCTGCGCATGCAAAAGCATTGCGAGAATGCCAAGGCGGTCGCGGAGTTTCTTTCGACCCATCCGGCGGTAGCGTCGGTGAACTATTCGGGCCTTGCCAGCGACAAGTACAACAACCTCGCACGCAAATATGCCCCGAAGGGCGCGGGCGCGGTGTTCACCTTCAGCCTCAAGGGCGGCTATGACGCCGGCGTCAATCTGGTGTCGAACCTGAAATTGTTTTCGCACCTCGCCAATGTCGGCGATACCCGCTCGCTGGTGATCCATCCGGCCTCGACCACCCATAGCCAGCTCGACGACGCCGCAAAAGTCAGATCGGGTGCTGCGCCCGACGTGGTCCGCCTGTCGGTCGGCATCGAGGACAAGGAAGATCTGATCGCGGATCTGGAGCAGGCCCTCACGGCCTGATCAAGCCGTCAGCGCAGGACTTCGCGGAGCCGGTCATCGGGCGTGCATTTGCGCAACCCGTTGGGTCGCAATGACTGGGGAAGGCGTTAAGCCTTCCGGCAATTCGTAAACTCTTGTTAACCCTCCCCGGGCCAAAAACAGGCATCCTGTGGTCTCCTGGATTCGGAGCCGACGATGCTGCGCTGGACCGTGCCCCTGATTGCCGCCGTTGCCGTTGTCGGCACCACCGCGTCCGCGGCCGATGGCCCGGTCGTGGCCAAGCGCAGCACGTACAGCGCGGCGCGCCAGCAGTTACCGCCGGGCCTGCCGCGTCCTTATTACAAGTACCGCACCACCGTGGCGCCGCCGGCCTATCGCGATCCCGTCGTCATCGAGGCCGATCCGGATGCGCTGATCACGCCGGCCTATGGCCCGGGCGGCTATATCGCGAACCTGCCGGGCACGCCGCTGCTGCCGGGCTCCTCGACCATCCCGGGCTATTACGGCCGCGCTTTCGATTATGACTATCAGGGCCCCTATTACGGCGGTCCCTATGTCAGCTACTGGTGGCGCCTGCCCTATGCCTGCGGCGTCTACGGTTACTGCTAACCTGCCTGGCCAACCGGCATTGCTGAATCCTTGGTGACGGGCTGCGCCTGACGAACAGCGAAACGTTCAACCTGAAGCACCGCCAGCGTCAGCACCACCATCGCAACCGCCTGATGCGCCAGCGCGAGATCGATCGGCACCTGGTTGAGCAGTGTGAGGATGCCGAGCGCTGCCTGTAGCACGATGGCGGCCACCAGCCACCACGCACCGGCAATCACAGCCGAAGCGGCCCGCGCACGGGTGGCATCAACCGCATGCCACAGCGCCAGCGCCAGCAACGCATACGCCGTCATGCGATGCTCGAACTGCACCGTCAGCGTATTGTCGAACAGGTTGCGCCACCACGGCTCTTCGAAGAACAGTCGCGCGGCTGACGGAATGAACGCGCCGTCGATGTCGGGCCAGGTGTTGTAGAGGCGGCCGGCGCGGAGGCCCGCGACCAGCGCACCGAAATAGATCTGCAGAAACGTCAGCGCAAGCAGCGCGACGCTCGTGATCTTCAGCCGCGAAGGCGCCACGATTTTCGGCCGCTCGCTCATGCGCCGCAGCGTCCAGACGATCGCGGAAAAAATCACCAGCGCCAGCAGCAGATGCACCGCGAGACGATATTGCGAAACTTCAGTCCGCTGCGACAGCCCTGACGCCACCATCCACCAGCCGATTGCGCCCTGAAGTCCGCCGAGAGCAAAGATCAGCCACAAGCGCCGCTTGAATTCCGCATTGAACGCGCCACGCCACAGGAACCAGAGGAACGGCAGCAAATAGGCCGCGCCGATGACGCGGCCGAGCAGACGGTGGCTCCACTCCCACCAGAAGATAGTCTTGAACTCGGCCAGGCTCATGCCGGCATTGAGTTCGCGATATTGCGGAATGGTCTTGTAGCCCTCGAACGCCTGCGCCCATTGCGCCTCGTTCAGCGGCGGCAGCGCGCCGGTGACCGGCTTCCACTCCACGATCGACAGGCCGGATTCCGTGAGCCGCGTGGCGCCGCCGACCAGCACCATCAGCGCGATCAGCGTAGCCACCGCCAACAACCACCACCGGACGGCGCGATTGCTTTGGATTGGCTGTGCTGAAATACCGGTCATAAGGGGCGCGCGCTTGATTGAACTGGCGCGCCCCTTATAGTCCGCCCCTTCCCGCGCGCAAGGCGCGTCCCCACCCACGAGATCAGCATTTCCGCCATGACGATCCGCACCCGCAAATTCCTGGGAACCGTCGCGCTTTTGGTGCTGGTCGTGGTGTGGTCGTTGATGGGTATGACGGTGGCGCAGACGCCGTGGCTGGCGAATTCCGGCCTGCTGCAGGCGATCTTCTACGTCGTGGCCGGGCTCGGCTGGGTGTTGCCGGCGATGCCGATCGTCAGCTGGATGTCAAAGCCTGACGCGTGAGCGGATTGCTCCGCGTCGGCTGCACCGGCGCAAACGTGAAGCCTGACAGGATGACCCGCATCATTCGCAGCGAGCGCTGCCGGCCATCCCAGTCAATGCGGGGAAGCGCGTGCAGATTGGTGCGGCCGAGTGGCTCGACCACGCCCGACAGCCCCGAAACCGCGCTGGTAAAGCCCGCTTCGTCGGTCATCACGACGTGTTGTCGTCGCCACGCCTCACGATCGCCGAACGGATAGGCAAAATGCCTGATATCGCGGTGGAATGCGGCCTGCGCCACCGCCTTGCCCATCGCGATCTCGCGCTGGGCATCGGCATCGCGCAGGCTCGAGAGCGCCGGATAATTCACCGTCGCGCTGCCAATTCCGACATTCGGATCGGCGGCAAGTTTGTTGAGATCATCCCAGTCCATCCACGCCGCGCGCGACAATGCGTCCATGTCGACCGAGTAGCGCTTGCACAGATCCTGGATCGCAAACGACTGATCGGCCGGCGTCAGCGCGCGCAGCCATTCCGACAGGAGTTGATAGAGTTCGTATTTCGCTTCCATCTCGTGGATCAGGAAATGCCGCTCCTTGCGGTCCATCACCAGGCTGATGCGGTTCTCGACCCCGATCATCTGCTCGAGCGCGAGCCACCAGGCCTGGCCGAGCCCGTCCGGAAACGCGGTCGGCAGGTAGACGGTGAAGGGAATGCCGTGCCTTTGCAGGATCGGATAGGCGGTCGTCGCCATATCCTTGTAGCCGCCATCGAAGGTAAGGGCGGCAAATCGCGTCCGCGTCGGCGGCGACACCGCCCGCCTGCACGCTTCGTCCATCGAGACGATGTCATATTTCCAGCGCTTCAGCGCGCGGATGGCGCGGTCGAGAAATCGCGGCGAGATTTCCTGCGCCTGAAGCGGCTGAAAACCGCCCAACCGCCGTGGCCGGACGCGCTGGAACCGCAGCACGACGCCGGCGCCGCCGGTCTGGCGCTGTTTCAGCCTCGCATAGAAGCTGAAATAGGCGAGCTCCATCTGCGCCCGCTTTACGAACCAGTTCTCCGACACCAAGTTTTCGTCCCCAATACACGCCGCGCGGCGGCGGCATTGTTATTACTCTTTGTTGACATTTCCCTGCGAAGGTCGGCCAAAGCTGAAAATTGTAAACAATTTCCTACCAACAGGTTTCGCGATGACCATGGCTGCCGCGATCGAAAGCCGGACGGCGCAGGCAAACATCCGGTCGAAGCCGAGCCGCATCGCATCCGTCGATATCATTGCCGATCTCGGCCGGGCGGAGAAGACCTGGCGCGAACTCGAAACGCAGCAGGCCTCCCACACCCCCTATCAGCGGTTTGATTTCCTCGCAGCCTGGCAGCGCCAGGTCGGCGAACGCGAGAATGTCCGCCCCTTCATCGCGGTCGCCAGCGATGCCGAGCAACGGCCGCTGCTGTTGCTTCCGCTCACCCTCCGGCGCAGGCACGGCGTCAACGTCGCAAGTTTCATGGGCGGCAAGCATTCCACCTTCAACATGGCGCTGTGGGACGGCGAGTTTGCGGCAAGCTCGACGCAGGCCGACATGGAGGCCCTGATCGCGGGTGTTGCCGCGCACGGTGAGGCCGACGTGCTGGCGCTGTACCAGCAGCCGATGCACTGGCGCGGTCAGTCGAACCCGATGGCGCTGTTGCCGCACCAGCCCTCCGCCAACGATTGTCCGCTGCTGACCATGGAACCGGGTGCAGCGCCCGCTGCCCTGATCTCCAATTCGTTCCGGCGGCGGCTGAAAGGCAAGGAGCGAAAGCTGCAATCCCTGCCCGGCTTCCGCTGTCAGATGGCGACCTCCGATGCCGACATCACACGGCTGCTCGACTGGTTCTTCCGCATCAAGCCGCTCAGGATGGCAGAACAGAAACTGCCCAACGTGTTCGCCGACCGCGGCATCGAGGATTTTATCCGCGCGGCCTGCACCACACCGCTCAAGGGCGGCGGTCACGCCATCGATATTCATGCGCTGGAATGCGACGAGGAAGTGATCGCGATCTTCGCGGGCGTCGCCGACGGCCACCGTTTTTCGATGATGTTCAACACCTACACGATGTCGGCGAGTTCCAAATACAGCCCCGGCCTGATCCTGATGCGCGACATCATCGATCATTATGCCGCGCTCAACTATCGCGCCCTCGATCTCGGCATCGGCTCGGATGACTACAAGCGGCTGTTCTGCAAGAGCGACGAGCCGATCTTCGACAGTTTTTTCCCACTCAGCGCCCGCGGAAAGATCGCGGCGGCCGCGATGGCGGCCATGAACCGCGCCAAGCGGATGGTCAAGCACAACCCGGCGCTGTTCGAAATGGCGCAAAGGCTGCGCAGCGTACTGCGCTAGACTGTCGGGTAGCGGTCTTCCCTCGCGACAAACGCGTAGCGTTTGCGCGGAGATCATGCTCTACCGGCCCCTGCCCTGGGCGCCCTCGAGGCCGAGGCGGCAAAGATCGCGTCGATGTTCTCCGGCGCAAAAAATTCCGCCGGCGATATCGTGCCGGCATTCACACGCGCAAACCCGTCCATGGCCGCCTGGTTGCCGTGAACTGCCCCAAGGATCTGTTGCAACTCCGGCGGCGCGGGCTCCAGCGTTGCGAGTTCACAGGTGAAGTCGTACATCGCCCCAACCTCGCGTCCCGGGTACGCTGATATTCGCCCATGGCATCCTCGAACGGCCGCGCGCCCGAGAACGATTGGTCGAGTGCCGTCGCGCAAAGCTCGGCGTCGCGGAAGGCATCGAGAATTCCCTGCGCGGTAATGAAGTCCCTGTTGTAGCCGGCGTCTCCCACGAGAGCCCAGCCAGGGCCATAGGGCTTGCGAAAATAATTCGGCACTGCAGTACCCGCAAACGGCGCTTCTCGCCTCGCGCTGCGCAGGCGCTCGGCAAAGGCCGGCGCCAGCTCGAGCGTCTTGAGATAGTTACCCTCGATGTCCTGCTTGTTCTTGGCAAACTCCGCATAAGGCCACCCGGCAATCACAAGCGTCAGACCGTCGTGGGTCGGCGCTACGGCAAAGCCTCGCCTGTCGCGGATATAGCTTTCAAACCGGCCATCCATCGGCAGACCGCTCCAATAGCTGTAGTAACCCGCCAGCAGGGGTGGCTTCTCGCGGTATTGCTCGGGGTGAACCGCCTCGCTCACCATCGAGTGCCGGCCATCGGCCCCGACAATGACGGCGGCATGCTCCATGACGGGACCGCCGTGCTTTGATCGACCCTTGATGCCGACCGCACGGCCGCCTTCGATAACGATTTCCTCGACGACGAAATTTTGACGGATCTCCGCACCGGCTTCGGCTGCGGCATCGACGAGCAGCTTGTCGAGGACCGTCCGCCGCGGGCAGTAGGCGTTCGGGGACTTGTCCGTGCCCGGGGCGCCGGCGATGGTGAATGGGCCGAAGTCGAAGGAGTAAGTGTGGATCGGCGGGCATCCGGTCGCCACGAGGCGGTCGAGCAGCCCCCATCGTGAGACGGCATCCACACCAAGGGGATGCAGGATATGAGTTGAGACCGTGTCGCTCGGGAACGATGCGCGGTCCACCACCAGCACCCTGTAGCCTTTGCGAGCCAGCAACATCGCGGTTGGCGAACCGGCGCAGCGCGCGCCCACGACAATCACGTCGAATGCCTTGCCCATCACGTCCTCCTTGCGTTCCGTTTCGTGCCGGCGGCACGGCCAACTGGCAGTGACGCTGACCTTTGACGGATGCAAGGTTACGGACATTTCGAATTCCAAACTTTGCCGGAAATCCGTGCTTCTTTGCAGCGTAGCCGAGGTTCCGCCATCGGCCGGAGCAACGAAATGGATGCCCTATCGGAGGCCTTGGCGTCGGTGCGCATGACCGGCGCAATCTTCTACCATGCGGAGTGCACCGCCCCCTGGGGGTTCCAGGTGCCGCACGTGCAAAAGGTTGCCCATGTGCTTGCCCCGGGAACCGAGCGACTGGTCAGCTATCACCTGGTCACCGACGGCGAAGCGGTGGTGCGCTTCCCGGGTGAAGAGGACATCGCCGTCGTGGCGGGCGATATCCTGATCATCCCCCACGGCGATGCCCACACGGTTTCGAACGGCTCGCCGTCGACCTTCCTCGACAGCGGGGCCTCGCTCGACAAATTCCTGGCGGGCAGTCTGACCACGATGCGTCTGGGCGGCGGCGGCGAGATGACCAGATTTGTCTGCGGCTATTTCGGCTGCGAGCGGCATGCCGATAGGCTGTTCCTCGCCGGCCTGCCGCTGATGATCAAGATCAACCTCCGCGGCGACGCAGCCGGCGAATGGCTGGAGAGCTCGGTTCGGCATCTCGTCTCCCAGGCCGGATCGGCGCGACCGGGACAATCGATCCTGCTCTCCAAGATGGCGGAGGCGCTCTTCATCGAGACCATTCGCCGCTACATGGAAGCGCTGCCGCCGGAGCAGACCGGCTGGCTTGCGGGTGCGCGGGATCCGGTCGTCGGCGGAGCGCTGGCGCTTCTGCACCGGAACCCTCGGCATCACTGGACGCGTGGACGAACTTGCCGTCGAGACCGGCGCCTCGCGCTCGGTCCTCGCCGAGAGGTTCTCCCGCTTTCTCGGCGAGCCGCCACTGGCCTATCTGGCGCGATGGCGACTGCAACTCGCAGCGAGGATGCTGCAGACGACCAGGGACGCAGTGCTGCAGGTGGCGTCTGAGGTCGGCTACGATTTGGAAGCGGCGTTCAATCGCGCGTTCAAGCGCGAGTTTGGCGTTCCACCGGGACAATTCCGGCGGTCGGTCTCCCGATCGGGACCAGGCAATGGCGACAGGCCAAAGCGCACTGCATCCGGCGTTGCCTAAACCCTCATTGGCGGGCGCGGTGTATTAGCTTAAAGGCATCTGGTCCGGAGGAATCGCCCTTGCCCCATCCCGCTATTGCCAAAGACAATGTTGCCGTCATCACCGGAGGCGCTTCCGGTATCGGACTGGCGGCCGCGATGCGCTTTGCAGCCCATGGCATGAAGGTCTGCATCGCCGATATCGGCACCGACCGCCTCAAGGAGGCCGAAGCAAAATTGTCATCGGCTTCGCCCGCCGGCGGCGCCGGCATCATGGCGTCTTCCGTTGACGTCAGCCGCATTGAGGATGTGACGGCGCTGGAAAGCGCGGTGCAAAAGCGGTTCGGCGGCACCGACATCCTGATGAACAATGCCGGCATCTCGCCGGGCGCCAAAATGTTCGGACCGCTGGAGAACTGGCAGCGCCTGCTCGCGGTAAACCTCTGGGGCGTGATCCACGGCTCGCAAATATTCGCGCCGCACATGATCGAGCGCGGCCGGCCCGGCCTCATCATCAACACCGGATCGAAACAGGGCATCACCACGCCGCCGGGCGAACCCGCCTATAACGTTACCAAGGCCGGCGTGAAGGCGTTTACCGAAGCGCTGCAGCACGAGCTGCGCAATACCGAAGGCTGCCGGATCAGCGCACATCTCCTGATCCCCGGCCACGTCTTCACCGGCCTGACCGCACGCGGCCGCACCGAAAAGCCGCCCGGCGGTGGACAGCGGAGCAGACCGTTGATTTCATGATCGAGCGCCTGGAGGCCGGTGACTTCTACATCCTGTGCCCCGACAACGACGTGCCGCGCAGCCTCGACGAACGGCGGATCCTGTGGGCGGCCGGTGACATCGTCGAAAACCGGCCCGCGCTGTCGCGATGGCATCCGGATTTTGCCGACGCGTTTGCGGCGTTTGCGAAGGGGAAATAGCGCGGAGCGCGCCTCTTCGCTCGGTGTCGTCCCTGCCTAGTGCGCAATTGCGCACGGGAGCAGGGACCCATAACCACAGGCCGTGGTTATGGAGCAAAGCCATCGACTACGATTTCAAACAACATCCGCCGCGGCGTATGGGTCCCTGCTTTCGCAGGGACGACGTGGGGAGAGGGTGTGCGTCCGCATTCTCGCGACGCAATCTGCGCCCGAGCTTTACAATCTCGTTGCTCCTCTCTTGAAGAGAGGGCGCAGGGAATGCCGGGTGCACGCTGCACC
>CAVSXQ010000059.1:0-260473 GCA_963731915.1 uncultured Alphaproteobacteria bacterium | reverse complement strand
GCGCAGCTTGGCATGGCCTCGCCGAGTGCGCCCGAGCACAATATGCGGTATCGGCAATCCGGCGACAGATCAGGCTCGTCCTCCTCGAAATGGCTCGCCAGCATTCCATGTAATTCCACGACCTCCCGAGCGGCCCTCAACGTCGCTCCGCGCGCGCGAGGTCCCCAAATTCTCGGCATCGCAACACTTGCTGCCCAATAGTCCGCCTGACCTTGCCAGGTCATCCATGGCATGGCCGGATCTTGGGGCAGTCCTCCCAAATGATGGCCCGTCTCGTGCGCCAGCATCAAAGTCAATCCGTATTTTGTGATGGCCTGATGACGCACCAGGCCGCCATAGACCCGAACGATATCGAGCCGGACCGAGCCGCCAGGCCTGGGCATTGACTGTCGGAGACTCCCAAAACAGCTCGTAGGTTATTTCGGGAAAAGCCCGACCGAACTGGTCCAGCAGGCTGAGGGCAAGAGCCTTTCGTCGCAGACGAACACGCTGACTGAGCTGAGTTTGTTCGACAGGCCAATTCAAGAAGCTCATTCAATCACCCCTCGGAGGCCGCATCGATGTTAACCACGTTTCAGGCCTGTAGAGAGCGGTAAGTAGGTAGCCCTCCGGTGGTCGTTGACGGGAAAGGGTGCGCTGTCACTTGCTCAAACTCGGGGCATTGGAAAGCTCGGGGCATTGGAAAGGTGATAGGCAGCTCAGAAGCGGGAGAATAGTATCCTATTGCCAAGCAGCATAGGATTGATCGTAATATAGCGTTATATCTACCTTAGATGCAGGCGCCTGCCACTGCTGTCTGCGAGGCCACTGATGCAATGTCTGCGTTGCGGTTGCCAGAATAAGGCGACCAATGAGTATTGCGAAGGATGCGGGGCTACTCTCGGAATTGAGTGCAGCGCCTGTGGTCACCTCAATGGGCCGACAGCTCGCTTTTGCGGGCGATGTAGCGCTGTCCTGAAGCCACCTTCTACTCAGGTATCCAATCAATCGTGGCAACAAGTCCTAAAATCCCTTCAAGCCAAGGGTGGAGAACGCAAACACGTTACGATTTTATTTGCCGATATTCGCAATTCCACCGGTCTTATGGATAGTTTGGGCGATCCCGAATTGGGAATGAAACGTCTTCAGCCCATTCTCGACCTAATGAATGAAGCCGTGGTTCGCTATGACGGCGTCGTCAACAAATCTCAAGGCGACGGGGTGATGGCGCTATTTGGTGCCCCACAGCCTCATGAGGATCATGCTGTTCGTGGCTGTCTCGCAGCGTTGGCGATGCAGGATGGAATGACTCGCATTGGCGATCGTGATTTGCAAATCCGAGTCGGAGTTCACACCGGAGAGGTTGTTGTTCAGGCGATAGAGCATGGGATGTATCAAACCTATGATGCAGCGGGCGCAAATGTGCATCTCGCGAGCCGAATGGAGCACCTCGCCGAGGCAGGCAGCATCCTGATTTCCCGGGAAACGTATGTCGCTGCGAAACAGTTTGTTGAAGTCGAGCCACTAGGACCGCAATCTGTTCGTGGGATCGCGGCACCCGTTGAGGTTTTCAAGCTAAAAGGACTCCAACATGCTCCATCGAGCGGAGTTTTTCGAAGCGGGATACGGCTGAGTCCGCTCACAGGTCGGACTGAGCAAAACTCTGCTCTTTTGTCAGAGCTAGAGCATACGATGAACGGCGATGGTCGGGTCGTCGGTGTAGTCGGCGAGGCTGGAATTGGGAAAAGCCGCCTCTGTTTCGAGTTCGCCGAAAGCTGTCGGGGAAGAGACATCCGTGTGTTTGAGGCTCGCGTCCTGGCGCACGGCAAGGCCACCCCATTTCAGCCGGTACTAGAATTGTTGCGCGACTATTTTGGACTGCGAACGAAAGAACCGGCAGACGTCTTGCGCGATCGAGTCCGTGATAGGTTAGCAGCCCTTTCAGTATCGGAGCAATTTTCGCTCATACTGCTGGAGTTTCTCGGACTGGCCGATCCGCAGCACCCGGCTCCTAAGCTCGATCCAAGGGCCAGGAAAACGCAGCTGCTCGACTTTGTGAGAACGCTACCTCGTTCAGGAAGTAGTAGTGTCGTCATCATTGAGGATTTGCATTGGATCGATTCAGCCAGTGAGGAGTTTGTCGAGGCACTAGCCGATGCCGTCGTAGGCACGAAAACTCTTTTGGTCCTCAACTTCAGACCCGGCTTTGTAGCCCCACTGATGCAGCGGTCGCACTATAGACAGATCAGCATGCCGCCATTGGGCCCAGCGGAAGCGACCTCTCTTCTGCAAGATCGTCTCGGCAATGATGCCTCATTGGCGTTGTTGACTAGAAACATTGTTGCGCGTGCCCAGGGCAATCCATTCTTTATCGAGGAGCTAGTCAATGCACTTGTGGAGCGGGGCGACTTCGAAGGAGAGGAGGGTGCCTACCGACTGAAAGGCGGCATTGATACAATCCCGCTACCTTCCACTGTGCAGGCGGTGATTGGAGCTCGGATTGATCGACTTGAGGAGGATGCAAAACAGGTACTAGAGGTCGCTTCAGTGATAGGTCGAGAAATTTCGATCTCCGTTCTAGAGTCGGTGTGCGGCCTGGATCAATCAGGGCTTTCCCAAGCGGTTCAGCAGTTGAGACGGTCAGAGCTGCTTTATGACGTTCCACCCTTCGAGCAGCGGCTGGTCGCATTTCGTCATCCCCTCATACAAGAGGTTGCTTATCGATCTTTACTTCAGGACCGTCGAAGGGAATTGCATTCAAAAGTAGCGCAAGCAATCGAAACGCTCTTCAAGGATCGCGCCGACGAGCGGGCGTCTCTCTTGGCATATCACTTGGAGCAAGCCGGTGAAAATCTAAAAGCAGCTCAACAGAATATGCGGGCCGCGGTTTGGATTGGCACGAACGATCCAAGTCAGGCACTGAGAAGCTGGAAGAAGGTTCGCGAGTTGTTGTCGGATCTGCCATCGTCTCAACCGATAGACTATTTGAAGATGATGGCCTCCGGTCAAATCGTGAACTTTGCCTGGCGCGAAGGAATTCCGGCGCAAGATGCTCTCATCTACTTCGAGGAAGCTAAACAACTGGCGCTAGCCCTGGGCAATATCGGGGCCAATGCGCTGATACACGCGGCTTACGGAAGGATGATAGCAAACGGCGGATCGGCAGATGAGTATGTCGAGAAAATTCGAGAAGCCAAAGCGATCGCCGATCAGGGCAACGATCCAAGCGTTCAAATCACGCTTAACGCCGTCCTCTGTCACGCATTGCGGCTCTCAGGTCGCATGTTGGAAGCGCTGCAGATGAATACCGAGGCCATGGACCGGGCAAACGAGATCGTCAAATTCGACCGACAAATGCTCGGTTTCGACATTGACATATGGCTGACTGTTATGCGCGGCCAAACCCTGGTGATGCTGGGTCGAGGGGAAGAAGCCCGCCCGTTCCTTGATCGCATCATTCAGTTAGAAAGTAGCCAAATTGATGCCATTAATTACGGCATTCCGAGTTGGGCGTATGTGGACCTCGCCTGGGCTGAGGGAAACATCGGATTGGCTCAAGAGCATGCCGACCGAGCGTTTTCTATCGCTGTGAAGGCCGGTAATCCCTACCTGCGAGTCTATGCTCAAGCCTGTCGTGGTCTTTCTCATATCGTCGCGGGGAGGCTCACTTCAGCCATAGAAGACTTGTCCGACGCCCTCAGCTTTGCTCGATCACGAAAGGCCGGTCTAGAGAACGAACCTCGTATTCTGGCTGATCTAGCCAATGCCTACAGACTGAATGGCGATACTGCAAATGCCCTCATTACTGTTGATGAGGCGATCAAGGTTGCGACCGATCGTCATGCCCGGGTTCCTGAATGCCTCGCCCGCATTGTTCGCGCAAAGCTGTTGTTGCAATCTGCAAAGAGCGATGAGAAAGCCGAAGGAGAGCAGGAGTTAGATCGTGCAAGAGCGCTAACGCGAGAGACTGGGGCCATGCTTCTTGAGGGCTTTTCTCAACGACGCAAGCGTTCAGCAGAGTGGCGTCCGCCAAGTATCGACCAAGGTCAGCTAAGCAGATGGCAGGTGGCTGATTTGGACGAGAGACGATCGCCCAGGCGGTCCCGTCACCGCTAGATGGAAGCTCTGATAGTCCTAGATGACTTAGGCATAGTCCTGGATTCGCTTGGCTTGTTTCGGCTACCCTTCTGCCAGCCGGCCTAATGGCCCTCAGTGAGCTGATGGAGCGCTCGTCTATCCCAGGGTCATTGAGACGTTGCGGGAAGAGTATAACATCTTGGGACGCAAGTTCTTGGTTTGCACGATAGATCTTGCCGCACCTTGGAAGAGCATAGACCACGAAATACGTGAGTTGTTTCGCTAGGCCAAGGCCAACGGCACGACCGCGCGGGTTGGTGCAAATCCTCCAATGGAATTCTCGGAACCAACTCGATGGCCGTAGTCTATTCGGGGCCAGGTGCGAGCGGATCGGTTAGTCACCCTGGGCAAATCACCGGTCTTTCCCAAGAACAGACCGCGATCAAATTCCCCGGATTTTCCACGGGTCTTGGCGGCATGTTTACGTATCGTTCTGCGCGATACTGCCGATCAGGTTTCGTGGGGCTGGTCTTAGAAGCCCAATAAATAAGGGTTTTTCTGGTGGACGCACAAGGGATCGAACCTTGGACCTCTCCCGTGTGAAGGGAACGCTCTCCCGCTGAGCTATGCGTCCGGGATTTTCTTCCGCTGAATCAAGGGCCCGAAGGGCCGTCCGATCGAGCAAACACGCTTACGCCAGAGCCCGCGATTTACGAAGTGCGGGGCAGGGGTGTCAAGCCAGACACGCCCATATTGCTTGCGGACAAAAGAGATCACGCCCCCTGCTGGCGGGCGCGGGAGGCGTGCGATTGCAGCGCCCGGATGCGCTCGGCCAGTGTGCCGCCGCCTTCGGGAGGCGCGCTGGGCGCAGCCGTATTGGCGTTGGCCGGCTTTGGCGCTGATTTGGGCGGGGTCGATGGTTCCGCCGCCACCAGCATGGCCTCGATCGCCGAGTTCGGCCCTTCGAGCTGGATCGCGAGTTTGGCCACCTCGGCGGCGATGTCGTTGATGCGTTCGCGCAGCAGCGCATTTTCCATACGCTCGGTCGCCCAGGAGCTTTCGGCCTGCTGCTGGATCGCGTTGATGTCGCGCTGCAGTTTTGAGCGCTCGTCGCGCGCAATGCGGAGCTGTTCCTCGACCGCGGCCTTTTCGCTGCGCAGCTTTTCGAACCCCGGCTGCCTGCCGCCTTCGTTGAGCGCGGCGATCTCGATGCGCAGCTCCTTCACGGTGCGCTCGGCAGCCTCGCTGGTCTGCTTCAACTGGTTGTTTTCGAATTCGCGCTCGGCCAGCAGCTTGCCTTGCGTGGCAAGCCGGGCTTCGAGATCGTTGACGCGGGTGCCGAGCATTTCGGCTTCCTTGACCTGCATGATCAGTTGCCGGTCCAGATCCGTCACGCGCTGGCTCAAATTCTCGACACGGCTGCGCGCCTCGCCGAGTTCGCGCGTCGCAGTCTCCAACTCCGTGCGCTCCTGCGCGAGCCGCGCCTGCGTCGTGGCAAATTCCTTTTCGGCGTCGCCGACGCGGTTCTTCAGTTCCTCGATCTGGGTACGCACGGTAAGGAGTTCGACCTGGCGGCTTTCCGCCACCATCGAGCGATCGGAGAGTTCGGAATTGATCTTTGCGAGTTCGCCCTGCTTTTCGGTCAGCGCATGTTCGGCGGAGCGCAGCATCTCGGTCTTGGTGGCGAATTCTTCCTCGGTAGCACGCAGCTGCTCCTTCACCGCCTTCTCGCGCGCTTCCAGCGAAAAGATCGTGGCGTTCTTTTCGCCGAGCTCGACCTTCATGCGGTTGATCGCATCGGACTTCTTGCCGAGTTCGGCGAGCTGGCTGGTGGTCTTGTTCTTGAGTTGCTCGACGTTCATCTCGAGCCGGCGCGCCGACATCGCGAATTCCGCGCGGAGCTGATCCTTGTCGGCCTGGATCTCGGCCATCGAGAGCGGCGTCGCCGCTTCCATGCGCTTGGTCGTCAGCCGTACCGCGCGGTTATGCACCAGCGGCACGATCATCAGACCGAACAGCATCGAGACCAGAAAACCGATCGCCAGATACATGATCGGTTCGATCATGGGTGGTACTCCCCGCTATGCCCGAAACCTTCGGCGCATCTTCGTCGCGCGAGGCGGTGTTCCGCGTCGCTCAAAGATGCATTTTCCAAAAAATTTACCAAAAACCATGCCATGGAGCACGGGGAAAAGGCCAGCCCATAGCCCTGTTAACGTGAATCTCTAACCAGAACGGGTGCCCGTCCGGCAGGCACCCGCTAATGCCCCTGGTTTTGCGCGTATTCTGATCGCAAAATCGATCCCCACCCTCCGATCGAGTCGGAGGGCATGCTTTTGCGGAATACGTGCGGTTAGAACGGGTTCCAGGTCGCCCGCGGCGTATATTTGAGATAGCCGATATTGGCGCCCAGCCGCAGCCCGATGCCGGAACGGATCGGCACCAGCACAATGTTGTTGGCGGTGAGCGCGGTCATGCCGAAGCCGCCGACGATATAGGCGGAGCCGTCGATGCCGGCGAAGCGTTGATAGATCGCCTGCGTGGAAGGCAGATTGTAGACCAGCGTCATGGTCCGCGCGCCATCGCCGCCCCAGTCGAAGCCGACCGACGGTCCCTGCCAGTAGACCCTGAGATCGCCGGCATTCTTGGTGTACAGCGTGCCTTCGCCGTAGCGCAGGCCGGCGACAAACGCGCCCGAACCTTCCTCGCCGAGCACATAGCCGTTGGGTAGGCCCCATTGGCTGACGGCGCGCTCGATGATCGAGGCGAGCCCGCGCGAGACGTTGCCGAAGAACTTGTGCCCGGCACCGACCAGTTCGTCCGGCCCGAACGTGCTCGGGCCCGGCTGGCGTTGCGGCGGCGGCTGCGCGGGATATTGCTGCGGCGGGGCTGGCTGCGCGGGGTATTGCGGCGGCGGCGCCTGTTGCGCCGAAACGGGCACGATCCAGCACATCAACGCGGCAAGCGTCACCGCGGCAAGGCGTGAAACGGAAATCATGCAAACCTACCCCTGGTATCGAAAATTCCGGCCGCCGCCTTAACCTGACGCCAACATACAAGGTTCTAGGTTGCGCCCAGTGTCCCCTCGAACTCGAATGTTATCGGTATCAACTATGACGGCACAACGGCAGGAAAGATATGGCCGGCGCCCCGGAATGGCCTTTATTGCGCTTCTGGCGTTCCTTTCCACCCTTCCGGGTCTCGATTGGGCGGCCCGGGCCACAACCAGCGAGCGGTTGGTCACGAACCGTTATTCGGGTCTTGCGATCGAGGGGTATGACCCCGTGGCCTATTTTACCGACGAGCGCGCCGTCCGGGGCCTGCCGGACCATGAGGCGGCCGAGGCCGGGGCGGTCTGGCGCTTCCGCAACGACAGCAACCGCTCCTCCTTCGTGTCCCATCCGGAAATCTACGGACCCCAATTCGGCGGTTACGATCCGATCGATCTGGCTCGGGGCGTTACCTGCGGCGGCAATCCCCTGTTCTGGGTTGTGACCGGGCAGCGGCTTTATCTGTTCGGCAGGGAAGAGCACCGCGCCGCCTTCGCCGCCGATCCCCAGCGCTTTCTCGCAGACGCCGAGGCCCGCTGGCCGGACCTGCAGCGGGAGCTGGCGCGGTAGTCAGGCCGCCGCCGGATCGCCCCAGGCGATGAATTCCGGCACGATAAAATCCTCACGGCCGAGGCCGAAATGCAGCTCGGCCCCTTTTAAATCCGTCACCTTGCCGCCGGCCGCGGTGACCACCGCATGGCCGGCCGCGACGTCCCATTCCGAGGTGGGGCCGAGGCGGGGATAGATATCGACTTCGCCCTCCGCGACCCGCCCGAATTTGACGGCAGAGCCGAGCTGCGCGCGGATTGCGCCCGGCCGCGCTTCGATAAATGCCTCGGTTCTGGCATCGCCGTGGGACCGGCTGACCGCCGCCGTCCAGGGCTTTCCGGGTGGCGGGCAGGGGCGGGTCCGGATTGCTTCGGTGGCCTGGATCGAGGTCCCGGTGAGGGTCAACCGTTCGGCGCCGCGGCCGACCAGTCCCCGCCACACCAGCCCGAGCGCCGGCGCGCCGACGATACCCAGCAGCGGCTTGCCCTCCGTCACCAGCGCCAGATTGACGGTGAATTCGCTGCGGCCGGCGACGAATTCCTTGGTGCCGTCGAGCGGATCGATCAGGAAGAAGCTGTCCTTGTAAGGCGGCGTCGCCAGATGAACGCGCTCTTCGGACAGCGACGACATCTGTGGCGCGAGCCGCGCCAGGCCTTCGCCGATGATGCGGTCGGCGGCGAGATCGGCTTCCGTCACCGGCGATCCGTCGAGCTTGCCATCTATTCTCATGGCGGAACGGTTGACGGCGAGGATGGCGGCGCCGGCGCGAATCACCAGCTCCGTCAGCGGCGCCATCAGGTCCGCCGCAGCCTCGACACCGATCAGTCGCGCGCGTGCCTGATTCATCGGCAGATCTCGTGGTTGTCAGGTTTCATTGTTGTTCGTCACTCTCGATCGTCCGCCGCCCTGTGCTGGCCGCATGCGCGTGCACAGTGTATCAAACCGGGAAGCATGCGTGATTCGCATTCGGCCCGCGCCGTACAGCTTTCCAGGAACATCTGATGTCTGGCAATTTATCTCCCGCTCCCGATGCCCTCGACCTTGCGGCGCTGTTGTGCTCGCGAGTCTGTCACGACCTCATCAGCCCGGTCGGCGCGATCGTCAATGGGCTTGAGGTGCTCGACGACAATCCGAAGCCGGAAGACCGCGATTTCGCCCTCGACCTGATCCGCAAGAGCGCCAAGACTGCGTCGGCCCGGTTGCAGTTCTGCCGCCTCGCCTTTGGCGCTGCGGGATCGGCGGGCGCGCAAATCGATCTCGGCGACGCCCACAACATGGCAAAGGGGCACATCGAGGATGGCAAGATCACGCTGACCTGGAATTTGCCTCGGCTGCTGCTGCCGAAAAATCGCGTCAAGCTTTTGCTCAACATGCTTGTCATTGCGCAGCAGACCATTCCGCGCGGCGGCACGCTGACCATCGATCCGGTCGGCGACGGCGAGACCATGAGCTTTCGCGTCACCTCCGCCGGCCTCAACGCCCGCGTGCCGCAAAACATTGTCGATATGCTGAACTCGAGTTCGGGCGCGGTCGATGCCCACGCGGTGCAGCCTTATTATACGCGGCTGCTCGCGCAGGCCTGCGGGCTGCATGTAAGGCTCACCCCCGAGGGAGAAACGGTGGTCGTCTCCGCCTCCTGATCGCGGCCGTTCACGCCGACATGGTTAACAGCGGGTTTACAACGACCTCCCGGATTCACGGGAGCCGTCTTATCTCTTTGTTGAGGCCGTTCTTTTCCAATTGCTCAACCAATATTAAACGCTTTCGATAGAAGCTGGCCGAACTTCAAAAGGCGCGTCGATGTCGCGTGCCATTGCGTTCGAAGGCCGGTTTCATGGATGATTTGTTGCGGGAGTTTTTGACCGAGACCAGCGAGAGCCTGGACACGGTCGACAATCAGCTGGTCCGGTTCGAGCAGGACCCGAACAACGCCAAGATCCTGGATAACATTTTTCGGCTGGTGCACACGATCAAGGGCACCTGCGGCTTCCTCGGCCTGCCGCGGCTGGAAGCGCTGGCGCACGCCGGCGAGACGCTGATGGGCAAATTCCGCGACGGCATGCCGGTGACGGCGGAGGCCGTGTCGCTGATCCTTGCCAGCATCGACCGCATCAAGGAGATCCTTGCCGGCCTGGAAGCCACCGAGACCGAGCCGGAAGGCAGCGATGAAGATTTGATCGTCAAGCTGCACGACATGGTCGAGCGCGGCATGCAAGCCATGGCTGCGCCGGCTGCGGCCGAGGCTGCGCCGCCGGTCGTTGCCGCGCCCCCCGTTCAGCCTGCAATGACAGAGGGCACGCTGGTGCCGCAAATTCTGGAGCGCCAGCTGCGTCCGGGCGAAGTCTCACTCGACGAACTGGAGCGCGCCTTCCGCGAGACTGCGACCGAGATGGCGCCGGCCCCCGCCGCGCCCGCGCCGAAGGCTGTGGCCGAGGAGCCCGTGAAGGAGAAGAAGGCCGTGAAGAAGCCGGCAGCTCCCGCGGCCGATGTTGACGTGGCCGAGGCCGACAAGGTCGCCAACCAGTCGATCCGCGTCAATGTCGATACCCTCGAACATCTCATGACCATGGTCTCCGAGCTGGTCCTGACCCGCAACCAGCTGCTGGAGATCTCAAGGCGCAACGAGAACACCGAGTTCAAGGTGCCGCTGCAGCGGCTCTCCAACGTCACCGCCGAGCTGCAGGAAGGCGTCATGAAGACGCGGATGCAGCCGATCGGCAACGCCTGGCAAAAGCTGCCCAGAATCGTCCGCGACCTCTCCGGCGAACTCAACAAGCAGATTGAGCTGGAGATGCACGGCGCCGACACCGAGCTCGATCGGCAAGTGCTCGACCTGATCAAGGATCCCCTGACCCACATGGTGCGCAACTCCGCCGACCATGGCCTGGAGACGCCTTCCGAGCGTTCCGCCGCCGGCAAGCCGGAGCAGGGCACCATCCGGCTGTCCGCCTATCACGAGGGCGGCCATATCATCATCTGCATCGCCGACAACGGCCGTGGGCTGAACACCGATCGGATCAAGGCCAAAGCGATCGCCAATGGCCTCGTCTCCGAGGCCGATCTGGAGAAGATGTCGGAAGCCCAGATCCACAAGTTCATCTTTGCGCCGGGCTTCTCGACGGCGGCCGCAGTGACCTCAGTCTCCGGCCGCGGCGTCGGCATGGACGTGGTCCGCACCAATATCGATCAGATCGGCGGCACCATCGACATCAAGAGCGTGGCCGGTGAGGGTACCAGCGTCACCATCAAGATCCCGCTGACCTTGGCCATCGTCTCGGCCCTGATCGTGGAAGCCGCCGGCGACCGCTTTGCCATCCCCCAGCTCTCGGTGGTCGAACTGGTCCGCGCCCGGGCCAACTGGAACACCGCATCGAGCGCATCAAGGACACCGCGGTCTTGCGGCTGCGCAACAAGCTGTTGCCGCTGATGCACCTGAAGAAGCTTTTGAAGATCGACGACGGTTCCTCGTCCGATCCCGAGAACGGCTTTATCGTGGTCACGCAAGTCGGCAGCCAGACCTTTGGCATCGTGGTCGACGGCGTGTTCCACACCGAAGAGATCGTGGTCAAGCCGATGTCGACCAAACTGCGTCACATCGAGATGTTCTCCGGCAATACCATTTTGGGCGATGGCGCCGTCATCATGATCATCGACCCCAACGGCATTGCAAAAGCCTTGGGCGCCTCCGGCTCGGCTTCCCATGGCATTGGCGACGAGAATGCGGCCGCCCATGTCACCGGCGAGCAGCTCACCTCGCTGCTGGTGTTCCGGGCCGGCACCAATCAGCCCAAGGCGGTCCCCCTTGGCCTCGTCACCCGGCTGGAGGAGATCGCCACCGACAAGATCGAGCTCAGTAACGGCCGCTATATGGTGCAGTACCGCGAGCAGCTGATGCCGCTGGTGCAGATGGCAGGCGTCACTGTCCAGACCTCAGGCGCCCAACCGATCCTGGTGTTCGCCGATGACGGCCGCTCGATGGGGCTCGTGGTCGACGAGATCATCGACATCGTCGAAGAACGCCTCCACATCGAGGTCGCCGGCGCCCAGGACGGCATTTTGGGCTCGGCCGTGATCAAGGGCCAGGCCACCGAGGTGATCGACGTCGGCCACTTCCTCCCGATGGCCTTTGCCGACTGGTTCTCCCGCAAGGAGATGCGGCCGTCCTCGAACGCCCAATCCGTGCTCCTGGTCGACGATTCTGCCTTCTTCCGCAACATGCTGGCGCCCGTGCTCAAGGCCGCCGGCTACAAGGTCAGAACCGCGCCGAACGCGCAGGAAGCCCTTGCGGCCCTTCGCTCGGGTCAGGGCTTTGACGTCGTGCTGACCGACATCGAGATGCCCGACATGAACGGCTTCGAGTTCGCCGAAGTGATCCGCGCCGACCACAATTTTGGCCAGATGCCGATCATCGCGCTCTCGGCGATGGTCTCGCCGGCCGCGATCGAGCGCGGGCGGCAGGCCGGCTTCCACGATTACGTCGCCAAGTTCGACCGCCCCGGCCTGATCGCGGCGCTGAAGGAACAGACCGCCGACATCAAGCACGCGGCATGAACAAGAGTTTAGCCCGGCATGAACAAGAGTTCAGCCGGGGCATAAGGGAACATAACCGATGACCAGCAAGACCGAGAGCATCGAAGGCGCGGTTGCCGAATACGTCACCGCCGTGATCGGCGGGCAATTGTTCGGCCTGCCGATCTCCCGCGTCCAGGACGTGTTCATGCCGGAACGGCTGACCCGGGTGCCGCTGGCCTCCAGCGAGATTGCCGGCGTGCTCAATCTGCGCGGCCGCATCGTTACCGTCGTCGACATGCGCGCCCGGCTCGGGCTGCCCAAAAACGACGAAGGCAAGCCGCCGATGGCGGTCGGTGTCGACCTGCGCGGCGAATCCTATGGCCTCTTGATCGACCAGATCGGCGAGGTGCTGCGCCTGCCCGACGACGGCTGCGAGGAAAACCCCGTCAACCTCGATCCCCGCATGGCCAAACTCGCCGGCGGCGTCCACCGCCTCGACGGTCAGCTCATGGTCGTCCTCGATGTCGATCGCGTGCTCGAACTCGCGCCCAACCTGATGGCGGCGTGAGGCCGACGTTAAGTGCGGCAAACGATACTGGATTGGAAACGTCCCGTGAGGGAACTTGAAGAAACAAGAGGCCGAAAATGAGAACATGTCTGGTCGTTGATGACTCAAGTGTTATTCGCAAGGTCGCCCGGCGTATCCTGGAAGGTCTCGATTTCCAGATCATCGAGGCCGAAGACGGCGAGAAAGCGCTGGAAGTCTGCAAGCGCGGACTGCCGGACGCGGTGCTGCTCGACTGGAACATGCCTGTGATGGACGGCTACGAGTTCCTCGGCAACCTGCGCCGCATGCCCGGCGGCGATGTGCCCAAGGTCGTGTTCTGCACCACCGAGAACGACGTCGCGCATATCGCGCGTGCGCTGCATGCCGGCGCCAACGAGTACATCATGAAGCCGTTCGACAAGGAAATCGTCACGGCAAAGTTCCAGGAAGTCGGACTGATTTAACCCGGCGTCCTTTGATCCGGCGGCTCAGCGGCCTTCGGCGTTATCGTATTGCATTGTGCCGTTTGCGTCGTTGTTGGTGAAGTATGAGTGTTGCGTTAGCGAGTTCCTCGGTCCCTACCTCGACGCGGCAAGAGCCGATCCGCGTGATGGTGGTGGATGATTCGGTCGTGATCCGCGGCATGATCTCGCGCTGGATCGACGCCGAGCCGGACATGAAGGTCGCCGCGTCGCTGCGTACGGGCCTCGACGCCGTCAACCAGATCGAGCGCATCAATCCCGACGTCGCCGTGCTCGACATCGAAATGCCGGAACTCGACGGCATCTCGGCGCTGCCGCAACTTCTGGCAAAGAAGCGCGATCTCATCATCATCATGGCCTCGACCCTGACCCGCCGCAACGCGGAGATCAGCTTCAAGGCATTGTCGCTCGGCGCCTCTGACTATATCCCGAAGCCGGAAAGCACGCGCGAGGCCGCCGCTGCGGACATCTTCCATCACGACCTGATTCAGAAGATCCGCCATCTCGGCGCCAAGGTTCGCCGCACCGCGACTGCGAGCCCGCCTTTGGCGCCGACGCTCGATCGTGTACGCGGGCCTCTTGCGAAACCAGCGCCCGCTCCGGCGGCACAAACGCAAATAATGCGCCGCCCGTTCAGCATGCTGGCGCCGCGCGTGCTGTTGATCGGTTCGTCGACCGGCGGTCCGCAGGCGCTGATGAGCCTGGTGACCGATATTGGTCCGGTGATCGACCGTTTCCCGGTGCTAATCACCCAGCACATGCCGCCGACCTTCACGACCATTCTCGCCGAGCATCTGGCGCGCTCCAGCCGCCGGCCGGCGCACGAAGCCGTCGACGGCGAGATCGTCAAGCCGGGCCGGATCTATCTCGCGCCGGGTGGCCGCCACATGAAGGTCGGGCGTCACGGCAACGAAGCCCACATTGTGCTCGATGACGGGGCTCCGGTAAATTTCTGCAAGCCTGCGGTCGATCCGCTGTTCACCTCCGCCATCGATGTCTGGCAGGGCGGAATCATGTCGGTGATCCTCACCGGGATGGGCTCCGACGGCATGCGCGGCGGCAAGGAGATCGTCGCCGCCGGCGGCAGCGTTATCGCGCAGGATGAAGCAACCTCCGTGGTGTGGGGCATGCCGGGCGCCGCGGCCAATGCGGGCATCTGCGCTGCGGTGCTGCCGCTCAATCAGATCGCGCCGAAACTGGTTCGGTTGTTTTCGGGAGATCGGTCGTGACGCCGTCAGACTATGAGTATCTGCGCAAGCTTCTGAAAGAGCGTTCCGGCCTCGACCTCTCTGCCGACAAGCAGTACCTGGTCGAAAGCCGCCTGATGCCGCTGGCGCGCAAGGCGGGCCTCGGCGGAATTCCCGAACTCGCGCAGAAGATGAAGGGCGGCGCCGCCACACTGACCTCGGACGTGGTCGAGGCGATGACCACCAACGAGACCTTCTTCTTCCGGGACAAGATTCCGTTCGACCATCTCAAGGAAGCGGTGCTGCCGGCGCTGATCCAGGCGCGCGCGGCGCGCCGGTCGATCCGGATCTGGTGCGCGGCGTCCTCGACCGGGCAGGAGCCCTATTCGATCGCGATGGTACTCAAGGAAATGGGCGCGGCGCTTGCTGGCTGGCGCACCGAGATCGTGGCGACCGATCTTTCGCTGGGCGTGCTGGAAAAATCCAGGGCCGGCATGTTCAGCCAGTTCGAGGTGCAGCGCGGCCTGCCGATCCAGTTGCTGGTGAAGTATTTTACCCAGCAGGGCGAACTGTGGCAGCTCAATGCCGATATCCGCGCCATGGTGCAGCACAAGCAACTCAACCTGTTGCAGGACTTTGCCCATCTCGGCACCTTCGACATCATCTTCTGCCGCAACGTGCTGATCTATTTCGACCAGGACACCAAGGCCAACATCTTCGACCGCGTCGCAAAAATTCTGGAGCCGGATGGCGTGCTGGCGCTGGGCGCGGCCGAATCCGTGGTCGGCATCTCCGATGCCTTCAAGCCCTATCCGGACCGGCGCGGGCTCTATCGCCCGAACCCGGCGCGGGGAGCTAGCGGTGCAGCAGTATTTCCGTTCAAGGCCGCCGCTTCCGCGCGGTAGCTCCCATTTGGGCATGATCTTTTTCGGAAAACCGGTGCTCACTTTTCCGGATCATGCCTAGAGTATCGCGTGCGGCAAGAATCGCGACGTATTGCCGGTGATCGGATTCTCGTCCTCGCGGATCGACAGGCCGCAGGGCGTGTGATCGACCAGCCAGCTCCCGAGCACCGGATATTGCCCGGAGAAGTTCGGCAGCGGCGCCAAGGCCTGGCGGATATATCCTTCGGCGCCGTAGGGGCCTTCCTGCGCCACCAGCGTGGTGCCGGCGCTGACGAGGGCAACATTGGCGCCTTCGCGCGACAACAGCGGCTTGCGCACAAAGGACGTGCCGAGTTTCGCCGCATCGGGATCGTCCTCGAAATAGGCCGGCAGCAAATTCGGGTGGCCCGGAAACATCTCCCACAGCAGCGGCAGGATACCCTTGTTGGAGAGGATCGCCTTCCACGGCGGCTCGATCCAGCGCGTCGGCGCCTTCGCAAGCTGCTTGCCAAAGACGTCGTGAAACATCCATTCCCAGGGGTAGAGCTTGAACGCGAACTCGATGGCCTGATTGTCGAGATCGACGAAGCGGCCGTCTTCGCTCAGCCCGATGTCTTCGATGTCGATCAGCGTCGTCCTTAGCCCGGCCTGCGTCGCGGTATCCTCGAGATAGGCCAGCGTGCCGGAATCCTCGGTGCTTTCGGTCATGCCGGCGAGATGCAGATGGTGCGTGCCGCCGAGTTTCTTCCAGGTCTCGATCAGCCGCTCATGGATCGAATTGAACTGGTCGGCGCGCTTCGGAATGATGTTGCGCTGGATCGCCTGTTCGAGCCAGGTCCATTGAAACACCGCCGCCTCGAAGATCGAGGTCGGCGTATCCGCGTTGTACTCAAGCAGTTTTGCCGGATTTTTCCCGTCAAAGGAAAGATCGAGCCGGCCGTAGAGGCTGGGTTCGTCCTTGCGCCAGCTCTCCGAGATCAGCGGCCAGAACGGCTCCGGTATCTTGAGGCGGCGCAGGTATTTTTCGTCAGCGACCGCGCGGCCGACGAGTTCGAGGCACATGCGGTCGATCTCGGCGGTAGGCGCCTCGATCTCGTGCTCGATCTCGCCCAGCGAGAACGCGTAATAGGCGCTCTCGTCCCAATAGCGCTCGCCGTCGATGGTGTGGAAATCGAAGCCCGAGGCTTCGGCGGTCGCGCGCCAGTCGTCGCGTTCGGGACAGACGATGCGTTGCATGGGAAAGCGCTAGCCGCCGCCGTGGTAATGGCCATGGCCATGCCGATGGATGCGGTGCGAGGTGACGCCGAAGCCGCCATAGGTCGGGCGGCAATAGGGTCTGCCATCCGGGCCTGGCACAGCCACCAGTCCGGGGCCGCAGTAGTCGCGGCGGGGCACCAACCCCATCGATACCGCGCCGGCAGCGGCACTTCCCATCAAGGTCAAGACGACGCGTCGCGAACGTTTCATGGTGCCGCCCTGGCTGGAGACGATCGGGATGAACGAAGATTTTCATCCTTCATCCGCATTGTGGCAAGCGAAAGCCAAGACCTTCACAGCATCGTGCGTCAGCCGCCGCCGGAGAAATGCGAGCCGAAGGAATGCGCAAAGGCGCCGAAGCCGCCGCGCTGCACGCCGCCCGAGTCGGACGTCGTACCCGAAGATGAATGGCTCGAGGAATCGCTGCTGTAGTAGCCGGAGCGCGATGACGATCCGCCTGAGCCGCCATGGCTGGAGGAGGACGAACCGCGCGGCGGGCATTCGGCGGGCGAAGACACGGTCGGCATCGTTCCCGGCTGCGCCGGCGTGCATTCCCGCGGCATCAGCATGTAGGCCGTGCTGCCGACGGCGATGGTGCCCATCACGAGCAGGGCGACATTGCCGGAACGTTTCGCGGGCGGCTGTGGCCGGGTCGGCGGCACCGAGACCTGCCTGCTGCGCTTTTCGAACTGGGAGAGCGGTTTGTCGGCCATGGTCAGTAGATCATGCAGGCGGCGTTGATGGCGCCAAAGGCGAGCGAGGACAGCCCTAACCATATCGCGGGCGCCAGCTCGCCATCGGCGATCCGCTGCGGCAGGTTCGGCACCGGGACCCGGACGATGAAGAACACGACGATCTGCACGATCAGCGCGATCACGCTCCAGATCATGCAGTCCCAGACATTGGCGGAATGCGCAATCGCGCTGATCAGCGGCAGCGAGAAACCAAGCAGGCTCAAACCGAGCGCGATGGCCGCCGCCGGATTATTGTTGCGGATCAGCTCAAACTCGTTGTGCGGCGTGACGCGCGTGTAGACGAAGAGATAGGCGACCACCGCGATGATTGCGGTGCAGAAATAGACCAGAAATGCCGGCAGTCCGGCGAGGGATTGAAGAACCATCTGTTGGCGCGCCCCTGTTCATCATAGCGCGATGACTTTTCTCCGAAACGTCATCCCGCTCTATCTTTTGTTTGAGCATGATCTTTTCGGAAAACCGGTACCCACTTTTCCGGATCATGCTCTGGCAAGTTTGCACGAACCGTTGGTCGGTGCACGCCAAGGGCGGGTTCAATCCCAAGCAAAAGAGCCGCTGAGCGAAAAAATCAGGGCGGAGCGGCTTCTTTCGGCTGTGTTCCCCGCGTCAGGCCCCGGATCAGCCGGAACGCCAGCCAGAAGAACAACACGACGATCGCGAGCGCGGCGAGCGGGGCTGCCAGCGCCAGCAGCGAAATCAGCGAGGCGCCACCGAGTTCCGCCGTGGCGATGACGGGATTGCCGAGCCCGCCGGTGAAGACGGTGGATTTCGCCCGTAGCATCGTGGTGAGGCCTTGCGTGATGCCGGCAACGCCACCGCCGGCAATCACTGCCGCGGTCCATTTCACCATCGGCGGCAGGTCGGTCATCACGGCGGCGGATGCGATCGTGCCTGCGGCCACGGCACCCGGCGTCGCAACCGTGTCGAGCAGATTGTCGACGCCCGGAATGTAGAATGCAGCGATTTCGACCAGCGCCGCCGTACCGAGCATCATGAGCGCGGCCGGCGTCGCCAGCCAGGCAAAGCTGTCACTCAGCCCGACATGCCCGGTATAGGCCGCACCGCTCAGGACCAGCAACGGCAGGAACAGCCGAAAGCCGGTCGCGGCGGCAAGGCCGATACCGAGCGCGACCGACAGGACCAGATCGAGATTCGACATCCGTCGCAAACTCCATCAGCGGCATAGAGCGCCGCGGCGCAGCGGGCGAACGCATCACGGCGTCAGGACTTCTTCTTCGCCCGCTTCGCCTTCACGACTTTCCTGGCCTTTTTGGCTTTCTTGGCCTTCTTCGCTTTCGCAAGATAGGCGCCGACTTTCGTCGAGGAATGCCCGGCGGCGGCCACGGCAGCCTTCAGTCTGGTAGGCGTCACCTTGAACTTCTTTGACCAGTACCGGACCTCATGGGGCTGGCTGATGGCGATAAGCGCCCGGTCCCGCGCCTTGTGCTTTTCCTCGGCGAAATAGGCTTCGACCTTCCTGGCCGAACGGCCGACCTTTTTCACCACCGATTTCAGCTTCGCCGGCGTGACTTTGAATTTCTTCGACCAGTAATTGATCTCGTAGGTCTCGCTCAACGCAATCAGCGCCCGGTCGCTTCCGCCACGCTTGCTCTTGTTGTCAGCCATGTCGCTCCCCAATCGTCAGGATTGCCAGGAGAGCGGAGACTAGCATCGTTCGCAATTTTTCCTACATCCGAACGAAATGAAAATCCCGGCTTCGGTCAGAGCGCCGCCCGGTTCTTCTTGGCCGCCTCGAACGCCGCCAGCCGTTCGGCGAACTTGCCGCCCGCAGCCGACGACTGCGCGACGATGGGGGGAGCAGGCAATGTTTCGAAAAAATGACAGGCGATGCGATGGCCGGGCGCCGCCTCGCGCAGTTTTGGTTCTTCCGCCGAGCAGCGCGCCTGGGCGTACTGACAGCGGGTGTGGAAACGGCAGCCGGTCGGCGGATTGAACGGGCTCGGCACGTCGCCCTGCAGCATGATGCGCTTGGCGCGCAGGCGTGGATCGGGTTTCGGGATCGCCGACAGCAGCGCATGGGTATAGGGGTGCAGCGGCTTTGCGTAGATCGTCTTCTTGTCGGCGATCTCGACCAATTTGCCGAGATACATCACCGCGACGCGATCGCTGATGTGCTTCACCACGGCAAGATCGTGGGCGATGAACAAATAGGACAAGCCAAAACGCTGCTGCAGATTCTGCAGCAAATTGACGATCTGCGCCTGGATCGACACGTCGAGCGCCGACACCGGCTCGTCGCAGATGATCAGTTCGGGATTGACCGCGAGCGCGCGCGCGATGCCGATGCGCTGGCGCTGGCCGCCGGAGAATTGATGCGGATAACGCCGCGCATGTTCGGGCAACAGGCCGACGATCTCCAGCAGCTCGCGCCCGCGCGCCTCGCGCGATGCGGCGTCGCCGATATCGTGCACGCGCTGCGGCTCGGCCAGGATCTCGCCCACCGTCATGCGTGGATTGAGCGAGGCGTAGGGATCCTGAAAAATGATCTGCATATGCCGGCGCAGCCGCCGCAATTCGTCCTTGCCGAGATTTGCGATTTCCTCGCCCCTGAAGCGGACCGAGCCCGCCGTCGGATCCATCAGGCGCAGCACCAGACGCCCGGTGGTCGACTTGCCGCAGCCGGATTTGCCGACCAGCGCCAGCGTTTCGCCCCGCGCAATCTCGAAACTGACATCTTCGACGGCGCGCACCAGACCGATCTGCCGGCGCAGGATGATGCCGCGGCTGAGCTGAAAATGTTTCACCAGGCCGTCGACCTGGAGCACCGGCGTTGCGCTCATGCCGCTAACTCCACAGGTGCCTTCCAGCAGGCGACCACATGGCCCGGTGAGAGCTCGCGAAATGGCGGCAGCTCCTGCCTGCAACGGCCGTCGGCGAACGGGCAGCGCGGCGCGAAACGGCAGCCCTTCGGCTGGTTGTTGGGGCTCGGCACCGTGCCCTCGATGGTGGCGAGCCGCTCGCGCTCGACGTCGAGGCGCGGGATCGAGCCCAACAGGCCGATCGTGTAGGGGTGCTGGGGATCGGCAAACAGGTCGGCGACATCGGCGCTTTCGACGATCTGGCCCGCATACATCACCAGTACCTGGTCGGCCACCTCGGCGATCACGCCGAGATCGTGCGTGATGATCAGGATCGCCATGCCGAGCCGGCGCTGCAGGTCGCTGAGCAGATCGAGAATTTGCGCCTGGATGGTGACGTCCAGCGCAGTGGTCGGCTCGTCGGCGATCAGCAGCGCCGGCTCGCACGACAGCGCCATGGCGATCATGACACGCTGGCGCATGCCGCCGGACAGGCTGTGGGGAAAATCGTCGATGCGCTGCCTGGCCGAGGGAATCTTCACCAGTTCGAGCATTTCGATCGCGCGGGCGCGTGCGGCCTGTGGCGACATCGTGGTGTGGGCCAAAATGGCCTCGACGATCTGCTGGCCGACGGTGTGGACCGGGTTGAGCGAGGTCATCGGCTCCTGGAAGATCATCGACATCTTGCCGCCGCGCAGGCGGCGGCGCTCGTCGGCCGACAGGCCCAGAACGTCGCGGCCGGCGAACATCACCGCATCCGCTTCGACCTTGCCGGGCGGGCTTGGCACGAGACCCATGACCGAGAGCGACGTCACGCTCTTGCCGCAGCCGGATTCACCGACGAGGCCAACGGTGCGGCCGCGCGGCACACTGAAGCTGATGCCGTCGACGGCACGAAACAGGCCGCGGTCGGTGTTGAAATGGGTCTTGAGGCCGCGAACCTCGAGGAGATTTTCCATCAGAACGAGTAATCCAGGCCCTTGTAGAAAGTGTTCTGATAGAGCATGTGCGGGCGGACGCCCTTCAGCTTCTTTTGCTGATCAAGGTACATGTCGATGTTGATCACGGGCATCCACAGGTGCTCGTCGGTCACCTTCTTCTGCACCCGGGTGTAGTTGTTTTGCCCGATCCGCCTCGGTCAGTGCGGCGCGGCCGAGCCGGAGCCATTCGTCGGTCTCCGGATCCTTCCAATTCATTCGGTTGGGCGTCGGGATGTTCTTCGAATTGAAATAGAGGTTCATCAGCTCGCCCGCCGAGAGATACGGCACCGTCGACGGTCCAGATTTCGTAGTCCTGCTTGCCCATCTTTGCCGGGGCGATGGTTGAATCGAACGGCCGCAGATCGCCAATCGACGCCGATCTTGCGCATGTAGCCCTGGATCGCTTCGAGACACGGCGGAAATTGGCTACCTGAGTGAAGTAGAACCCTGGGCGCCAGCTTGACGCCGTCCTTCTCGCGGATGCCGTCGGCGCCGACCTTCCAGCCGGCCTCGTCCAGCAGCTTCTTCGCCAGCTCAATATCCTCCTTCATCACGCCCTTGGTCTTCGCGGCGAAATCCGGCGCCATCGGGATCGACGAAAGTGTATGCCGGGCTCGGCGTTGCCGAGAATGATTCCCTTGACGATCTCGGCGCGGTTGATCGCGATGCTCATGGCCTCGACGCACGCGATCGTCGGCAGACCATCGGCCGGCTGATCTTGAAGCCGTAATACACCAGCTGGAAGTTCGGCTTGGCTTCCTGCACCTGCAGCATCGGCGCGGCTTGCGCCTGCTGGATGAACTGCATCGGGAACTGGTTGGTGAAGTCGAACTGGCCACCCAGCATGGCGGCGAGGCGGCTGGAATCCTCCGGCACGATCTTGATGACGAGCTTCTCGAATTTCACCGGGCCCTTGTTTTGGTACATCGACGGGCCCCATTTGTAGGCGTCGTGGCGCTTCAGCACGATCTCGGTGCGCGGCTGCCAGCTCTCGAAACACCACGGCCCGGTGCCGTCGATCCCCTTGATGCCGTAGTCCTTGCCGAGCTGCTCCACGTTTTCCTGGTTATGGATGGCGTTGGTGTACATCGTGAGCTGCAGCAGCAGTTCGGAATAGGGTTCGTTCAATTCGTATTCGACGGTATAGGGATCGGGCGCACGCAACTCCTTGATGTTGCCGGCGCGCCAGCCGTAGGGCGCCTTGGTTTCCGGATCCTTCAGGCGCTTGAAGCTGTAGACCACATCAGCGGCGGTGAACTTCTTGCCGCTGCAGAACGTCACGTCGTCGCGCAGCTTGAAGGTATAGATCCTGCCGTCCTCGCTGATCGTCCATGATTTGGCCAGATAGGGGATCGCCGTCTTGCCGTCCCAGTCCAGCGCCACCAGCGTATCCTGGATCATGTTGACGATATCGGAGGTCGGCGACCACGTGGTGCGCTGGCCGTCGTAATGCGGCGCGTCGAGCGACTTCATCATCCTGAGGGTTTGCGCCTCGGTTGCCGAACACGCCACCATTGCCCCGAACAGGGCCAAACCACCTGCGAAAACACCGCGCATCGTCGTATTCCCCTTGCTGATTTTCTAAAGCGACACGTCGAGACCCTTGTAGAAAGTGTTCTGGTAGATCATGTGCGGGCGGGCGTTCTTGATCTTCTTGTTGACCACCTGGTCCATGTTGATGTTGAGAACCGGCATCCACAGATGCTCCTTCATGACCTTCTGCTGCACCAGCGCGTAAAATTTGGCGCGATCGGTCTCGGTCAGCGCGGAGCGGCCCAGCTTCAGCCACTCGTCGGTCTCGGCGTCCTTCCAGTTCATCCGGTTGGGTGTCGGGGATGTTGCGCGAATCGAAGTAGATGTTCATGAGGTCGCCGGCCGACAAATAGGGCACCGTTACCGACCAGATTTCGTAGTCCTGCTCGGCCATCTTGGCCGCCGCGATGGTCGAGTCCTGCGGGTTGAGCCGCCAGTCGATTCCGATCTTCCTGCAGATAACCCTGGATCGCGTCGCCGACCCGGGCTGAATTGGCGTTGGCGGTAAAGTACACTTTCGGCGTCAGCTTCTCGCCGTCCTTCTCCCGGATGCCGTCGGCGCCGACCTTCCAGCCGGCTTCGTCGAGCAGTTGCTTGGCGCGCTCGATGTCCTCCTTGACGATGCCCATCGTCTTCGGATCGTGGTCGAGCGCGTCCTTGTCGACGATCGTGAAGGCCGGGTCGGCGTTACCCAGCAAAATCGCCTTGGCGATCTCGGCGCGGTTGATGGCGATGCTCATGGCCTCGCGCACGCGCCTGTCGGCGACCATCGGCCGCGTCGTCTTGAAGCCGAAATAGAGCAGCTGGAAGTTGGGCTTTGCTTCGGACACCGTCAGCATCGGGGCGGCCTTGGCCTGGCTGATGAACTGCGCCGGAAACTGGTGGGTGACGTCGAACTGGCCGGACATCATGGCGGCCACGCGGCTGGATTCCTCGGGCACGATCTTGATGGTGAGTTTCTCGAATTTCACCGGGCCCTTGTTCTTGTACATCGACGGGCCCCATTTGTAGGCGTCGTGGCGCTTCAGCACGATTTCGGTGCGCGGCTGCCACGAATTCGAAACACCAGGGACCGGTGCCGTCGGCGCCCTTGATGCCGTAGTCCTTGCCCAGCGCCTCCACGCTTTCCTTGTTGTGGATCACGTTGGTGAACATGGTGAGCTGCAGCGAGCAGTTCCGAATAAGGCTCCTCGAGCTCGTATTGCACGGTGTAGGGATCGGGCGCGCGCAATTCCTTGATGTTGCCGGCGCGCCAGGCATACGGCCCCTTGACCGCCGGATCCTTCAGCCGCTTGAAGGTGTAGATCACGTCTTCGGCGGTGAACTTCTTGCCGCTGCAGAAGGTGACGTCGTCGCGCAGCTTGAAGGTATAGATCTTGCCGTCTTCGCTGATGTCCCAGGATTTGGCGAGATAGGGAACCGGCGTGCGGCCGTCCCAGTCGAGCGCCACCAGCGTGTCCTGGAACATGTTGACGATGTCGGAGGTCGGCCCCCATGTGGTGCGCTGCGCGTCGTAATGCGGCGCGTCGATCGACTTCATCAGTTTGAGCGTCTGGGCCGATGCGGGACCCGCGATGCCCAGCGCGAATGCTACACTCAGGACAGCTCTGATCATGTTTGCAGCCTCGGATCGAGGACGTCGCGGAACGCGTCGCCCAGAAGGTTGGCGGCCAGCACGATCACGAAGATCGCGCAGCTCGGGATGGTCGCGATGTGCGGCGCCATGAACAGGAAGTCGCGGCCTTGCGCGGCCATCATGCCGAGTTCGGCGGTCGGCGGTTGCGCGCCCATGCCGAGGAAGCCGAGCGCCGAGCCGATCAGGATGATCTGGCCGAAGCGCAGGGTCAGGAAAACGAAGATCGTCGAGATGCAATTGAGCGTCAGGTAGCGCCAGATCAGCGCGCCGTCGGACACGCCGACCGCGCGGCCGGCTTCCATGAATTCCTGGCCCATGACGCCGACCGCGGCGCCGCGCGCCACCCGCGCGACGTCAGGCACGGTGGCGATGACCAGCGCAATCACGACCGCCGCGAGTCCCGCGCCAAAAATCGCGGCCACCGCGAGCCCGATCAGGATCGCCGGGAAACGCCAGCATGATGTCGACCAGCCGCATGATCCAGCCGTCCAGCCGCCGGTAGTAGGCGGCGAGGATGCCCATCACGCCGCCGATCAGGCCGCCGACGATCACGCCGACCAGCCCGAGCATCAGCGTGCTGCGCGTGCCGAAGATGACGCGGCTCAGGATGTCGCGGCCGGTGTTGTCGGTGCCGAACCAGTGCTCGGCGCTCGGCGGCTGCATCACCTTGGTGAGGTCGGTGAAATAGGGATCGTAGGGCGAGATCCATGGCGCGAACAGCCGCCGCCAGCACGATGACGGAAAGCGTCAGCGCGGCGACCGCCGCCACCCGGTCGCGCGCGAGGCGCCGCAGCACGCCGGCGCGGGCGAATACGCCGGTCTGGTATTCGCGACAACGGAGGTGCTATTTCGAGGACTTCGACGCTCATCGCCGCGCCACCCTTGGATCGAGATAGACGTAGAGCACGTCGACCAACAGGTTGATCGACAGGAAGGCGACGGCGAGGATCATGATCGCGCCCTGCGCGGTCGGAAAATCGCTGGAGACGATGGCGCCGACCGCAAGCCGCCCGACACCGGGCCAGGAGAACATCGTTTCGGTGACGACGGCGCCGCCGAGCAGGAATGCCGCCTGCAGCCCGATCAGGGTGACGACCGGGATCATGGCGTTGCGCAGCGCGTGATGGACGATCACGACCGTCTCGCGCAGCCCTTTTGCGCGCGCCGTGCGCACGAAGTCGGCGCCCAGCACTTCCAGCACCGCGGTGCGCGTCAGCCGCGCGATCGGCCCGATCAGCACGAGGCCGAGCGTCAAGGCGGGCAGGATCAGGCTCGGCAATCCGCCGTCCCATATCGGACCGGTGCGGCCGGTGAACGGCAGCAGCCCCCATTTGAAGCCGACATACTGGATCAGGATCAGGCCGATAAAGAACACCGGCATGGAAACGCCGGCCACCGAGCAGGCCATGATGATGCGGTCGGTGATCCGCCCGCGATTGACCGCCGCCAGCGTGCCCAGCGCAAGCCCGCTCGGCACCGCGATCAGCATCGCGCCCAGCATCAGCTCGACGGTCGGACCGATGGTCATCGCCAGCTCTTCGCTGACCATCCTGTTGGAAATGATCGAGCGGCCGAGATCGCCGCGCAGGACGCGCAGGATGTATTCGAAGAACTGGACGGGGATCGAGCGGTCGAGGCCGAGTTCCAGGCGGATCGCGGCGATGGTCTCGGCCTTGGCGTCAGGCCCGGCGATGATCATCGCCGGATCGGCCGGCACGACCTGCAGCAGACAAAAACAGAGGAAGAGAACCCCGAGCAAGGCGGGGAACGAAATCAGCAGACGATGGACAATCTGTTGTCCCATGCGACGCCAACGGACCGGTGAGGCCAACGGAAGTCGCTTCGCCGCTCGCGCTGGCGAATTGCAATCCCTCCCCTGGCAGCCGCGCTTCGTCCGACGTGCGCGGACTTTGATTATGCGGAGAATACTGACATGAGCCGGATGTGGCGTCACGCCCAAACTTCATCGGCTTCACTGCGCCGCCTTGTCGCGTGCAACTGTAATGATCGCTCACGGTGCGAGCGCGCCCGTCAATCGCATGAACATTCCGCTCGAGCGGAAACACTCATCGCCCAAAGACAAAACCCCGCCGTTTGGCGGGGTTTGCAAGCCTTCCATGGCGGCTTTGACGGACCGGGCTATTCCTTGACCTCGATCTTGCCCTTCATCGCCGGGTGCAGGCCGCAGATGTAGTCGTAGATTCCGGCATCGGCGAGCGTCAGCTGGGTGCTCTGGCCTTTCAGCGCGATCGACGAGCGCTGCGCCTTGGCGCCGGTGATCGTCACCTGGTGCGGCGAAGAATCGGTGTTGTGCCAGGTGATGGTCTGGCCCTTGTTGACGACGACGGTCTCGGGCCCGAACTTGAAGTCGGAGATCGAGACCACGCCGGGGCCGGCCGCGGGCTTTGCCATGGCGCCGTCAGGCGTGCCCTTCAGGCCTGCCAGCGAGATCACAAAATCCTGCCCGGCATGCGGCTTGTGGCACGTAAAGCAGGCCGCCAGGTTGGCCTTGTCGTTGACCTTCTTGTCCGGACCGAACGCCTGGTACTCCCATTCGCCATTGCGAATGTCGTCCTTGTATTCGGTGCCCCAGCCATCGCGCTTCTCCATCACCGTGTAGGCGACGAGGTCGCCCTTCTGGAAACGGCCATTGGCGTCCTTGGTCGGGTTGCCGGCCGCGTCGAGCTGCGCCTTGTACTGGACCAGAGTCAGCACGGTGCCGCTCGGGATCGGCTGCCCCTTGCGCGCGGCATCGACCGCAGCGGTCGTCGCCCAGAGCTCGCGATACTGCTTGTTGTCATGGCGATCGACCGTGGCGTACAGCGTGCCCTTGTCGAAGTTCTCCGGGAAGACGACCTTGTCGCCGCCGGCGAGCGCCGAATAGCCGATAAGCGCGCCTGACGCCGATCCAAGCGCGACCGCGGCTGCCAACTTGAAGCCTTTCATGATTTCATCCCCCTTGTTTGCGGACAATTCTGCCAAATACGGGACAGACGGGATCGGGTTTCGATCCGATGGAAGCAAATTCGTTATGTAACGGGTTTTGTTACTTCCGGGACCGGGCGCGGCCGACCCTGGGCGGAGGAGCAGTGGGGCAGCGCTGCGCCACGCACAATGGCCTGGCACAAACAAAAACCCCGCCATTTGCGGCGGGGTCCAGTCGGGAGGAGTGAGCTAACGAGCTCGCACTAAACCCTGGATCAGGCGGGGATGCGCTCTTCCTGCCTCGTGCGGCTCGCGCAGCACGTAGCCGCGGCCCCACACGGTCTCGATGAAGTTGCGGCCCTCGGAAGCGTTCGCAAGCTTCTTGCGCAGCTTGCAGATGAAGACGTCGATGATCTTCAGCTCGGGCTCGTCCATGCCGCCATAGAGATGGTTGAGGAACATTTCCTTGGTGAGGGTGGTGCCCTTGCGGAGCGAGAGCAGCTCCAGCATCTGGTATTCCTTGCCCGTCAGGTGCACGCGCTGGCCGCCGACCTCGACCGTCTTGGTGTCGAGATTGACCACGAGATCGCCGGTCTGGATGACCGACTGGGCGTGACCCTTGGAACGGCGCACGATCGCGTGGATGCGGGCAACCAGTTCGTCCTTGTGGAAGGGCTTGGTCATGTAGTCGTCGGCGCCGACGCCGAGACCCTTGACCTTGTCCTCGATGCCGGCGAGGCCGGAGAGGATCAGAATGGGGGTCTTGATCTTGGAAACCCGGAGCTGCTTGAGCACGTCGTAGCCGGACATGTCGGGCAGGTTCAGGTCGAGAAGGATAATGTCGTAGTCGTAGAGTTTGCCGAGATCGACGCCTTCTTCCCCGAGATCGGTGGTGTAGACGTTAAAGCTCTCGGATTTGAGCATCAGCTCGATCGACTGCGCGACGGCGCTGTCATCTTCAATCAGCAAAACGCGCATGCCAGTCCCCTTTAGTCGCCGCTCCTGGGCGTCAGGTCGGCCGCACTTGCGGCACTCAAAACGCCTTTGAACAACTGATTCGGATCCTGACGACACATGGTTAACAAACTCTGATTCCAGTTCGCAAGGTCTATCAGTGCAATTTTTGACGAATCGCCCTAAGATATTGCGTAGAAGCAGTTTTCCGTAACCCCGGTAGCTCAAGTTCCACGTTAAGAGGCGGACCTAACCGACTCCTGCGACTCGCCCTTCTTCTGAGGGGCAAGCGCTTTCAGTCACCAAAGACAGTGACGTAATGATTAACGATGCGGGTAAACACGAGGTTAAGCGGCCGGCCAAAATGCGCGGAAACTTAAGGTTTTCGCAATGAAGGCGCTCGCAGAACAGATCAACGACGTCGACGGCGTCAATATCTACGGCCGCGTGGTCGGGGTGCGCGGGCTGATGGTGGAGATCGCCGGCCCCATCCACGCCATGTCGGTCGGCGCCCGGATCGTGATCGAGACCAGCGGCAACCGTTTCATTCCGGCCGAGGTGATCGGCTTCTCCGGCAACAATGCCGTCGTGATGCCGTTCGCCGGTCTCGAGGGCGTCAGGCGCGGCTGCCGCGCCGTGATCGCCAATGCCGCAGGCCAGGTGCGGCCGTCGCCGTCCTGGCTCGGCCGCGTGCTCAATGCGATGGGGGAACCGATCGACGGCAAGGGGCCGCTGACGCAGGGCCCCTCGCCAATGCCGTACCGGAACTCGCCGCCGCCGGCGCATTCCCGCAAGCGCGTCGGCCCGCCGCTCGATCTCGGCGTGCGCGCGCTCAACACGTTTCTCACCTGCTGCCGCGGCCAGCGGCTCGGCATCTTCGCCGGTTCCGGCGTCGGCAAATCGGTGCTGCTGTCGATGCTGGCGCGCAATGTCGATGCCGACATTTCGGTGATCGGCCTGATCGGCGAACGCGGCCGCGAGGTGCAGGAATTTTTGCAGGACGATCTCGGCGAGGAAGGCCTCGCGCGCTCGGTCGTGGTGGTGGCGACGTCGGACGAGCCGGCGCTGATGCGGCGGCAGGCCGCTTATCTGACGCTCGCGATCGCCGAGTATTTTCGCGACGAAGACAAGGACGTGCTGTGCCTGATGGATTCGGTGACGCGCTTTGCGATGGCGCAGCGCGAGATCGGCCTGTCCGCCGGCGAGCCGCCGACCGCCAAGGGCTATACGCCGACCGTGTTCACCGAATTGCCGAAGCTGCTGGAGCGGGCAGGGCCGGGGATGGGCGAGGGCACCATCACCGCGATCTTCACCGTGCTGGTCGACGGCGACGACCACAACGAGCCGATTGCGGACGCCGTCCGCGGCATCCTCGACGGCCATATTGTGATGCAGCGCTCGATCGCCGAGCGCGGTCGCTATCCGGCGATCAACGTCCTCAGGTCGGTCTCCCGCACCATGCCGAAATCGGCCGATCCGGCCTACCTGCCGGTCATCAACCGTGGCGCGCCAGGTGATGGCGACCTATTCCGACATGGAGGAACTGATCCGGCTCGGGGCCTATCGGGCCGGTTCCAGCCCGGAGGTCGACGAGGCGATTGCCCTGCATGAGCCTCTGGAGGCCTTTTTGCGGCAGGCCAAGGACGAAAAAGCCTCCCTTGGCGACGGTTACCGCCAGCTTGAGCAAATCCTCGGGCGCTTGGAAACGGAACGCTAACTTTGTCGGGCCATCATCCGCCGCACACCATTAGCTATGCCGGCGGGGCCCTGAGGGGAGCCGGCTCCGTCCCGCGTCAAGATTTGGGACTTCTGGGGAGTATGAGTTGATGAAGTCACGAGAAACGCTGATCCGCCTGAAGAAATTTCAGGTCGATGAAAAGCGCCGCAGGGTCTCCCAGATCGAAGGGATGATTGCTGATTTCCAGCGCATGTCGGTCGATCTGGAGCGCGAGATCCAGACCGAGCAGGAGCGCGCCGGGATCAACGATCCCACGCATTTTGCCTATCCGACCTATGCCAAGGCGGCGATCCAGCGCCGGGAGAACCTGACCCGTTCGGCCGACGAATTGCGCATCCAGCTCGAGGACGCCAAGGCCCTGCTCGGCGAGGCGTTCGAGGAATTGAAGAAGGTCGAACTCCTGGACGAGCGCGACCAGGCGCGCGAGCGCGCCGAGGAGAACGCCCGCGAACAGGCCGACATGGATTCGATCGGCCTGATGCGGGCCCGCATCGGCGCCATCGCCTGACGCTACTTTCGATCAATCCGGACATACGAGGAAAACCCGGGCCGCAAGGTCCGGGTTTTTCTTTGGCAATCTCCCCAATCCGGCGACTTGGTGACCGGTTTCCCGCAAGGTATGCTAGGAGGGCTGATTGATCGCTCCCGGTGTCCGAAAGCGATTGGGGAAGCGCGCTTTGGGGAGGCTGAATGCTGACGCCGGCTGAGTTGGTCTGGCTGATTGCCGCGGTTGCGAAAGGGGATGAGCCTGCTTTCGAGCGGCTTTACGCCGCTACGCGCGCGAAACTCTTCGGCGTGGTGCTCCGTATCTTGCGGCGACAGGATCTCGCGGAGGAGGTCATTCAGGAAGCATACGTCAAGATCTGGAACAGTGCCGGACAGTTCAATCCTGCGCTGTCTTCGCCGATCACCTGGATGGCGTCGATCGCCCGCAACCGCGCCATCGATGTGGTGCGCAAGCGCAGCGAAACATCGCTCGAGGACGAGCCGGCGGCGATGGAAGTGGCGGCCGACAGTCCCGATCCGCTGGCGCGGCGCGAGATGACGGAAGAGTTGAAGCGGCTGCTGGAGTGCGTCGGCCGTCTCGAGCCGGATCGGCAAAAGCTTGTGCTGCTGGCCTATTACAATGGCTGGAGCCGCGAGCAGCTGGCGGTGAAGTTCGATACCCCGGTGAACACGGTGAAGACATGGCTGCGCCGCAGCATGATGGATATCCGGGAGTGTCTCGGACTTGGATGAACTTGGACTTGGGTAACTGGACTGGATGAACGATAGGTGATCTTGGACTTGAATGATGGCCTATAGCGAAGACCATATCGCGCTCGCTGCGGAATACGCCCTCGGCACGCTCGATGCCGATGAGCGGACGCAGGTCGAGACCATGATGGCCGTCGACAAGGAATTCACCGCGATGGTCCAGGCGTGGGAATTCCGGCTCGGCGTGCTGAACCAGATGGTCGGATCGGTCGAGCCGCGGCCGATCGTCTGGGAGAATATTCGCAACGCGATCGGGCATGCCGCGCCGCAGGCGCCGCTGGTGCTGCCCGAGGCGCCGCCGCCACCGCCCGTGGTCGCCGCCAACGATGACGGCGAAACGGCAACCGCTGCCTGCGCCGGTCGCCGACAATTCGAACGTCATCCAGCTGGCGGGCCGCGCGAAGCGCTGGCGCAATGTCGCGAGCTTTACCAGCGCGATCGCAGCCGCGCTGCTTGTGATGATGTCGATGCAGGTCTATCAGCCCGATCTGTTGCCCGCGGGCATCCGCCCGAAGCCGCGCGTGCAGACGGTCGAGGTCAAGACGCCGGCACCGCCGGCGGCCGCGCAATATGTCGCGCTGCTGCAGAACGACGCCAGCTCGCCCGCCTTCATCCTGACGGTCGATGCGGCGACCAGGAATTTTACCGTGCGCAAGGTCGGCGCCCGGCCCGAGCCGGGCAAGAGCTATGAGCTCTGGATCGTCTCCGACAAGCTGCAGCGGCCGCGCTCGCTCGGAGTGATCGGCGGCAATGATTTCACGGCACGGCCGGTGCTGTCCGGCTATGACGCCGACATCGTCAACCAGGCGACCTATGCGGTGAGCGTCGAGCCGCCGGGCGGCTCGCCGAGCGGCGCCCCGACCGGTCCGGTCGTGTTCTCCGGCAAGCTGATCGAGACGGTGCCGCCGGGCACGGCGCCCGCTGCGCCGGCGCGCTGACCTCAGACGATACCCCACAAAGAGAAAACGCCCGTGGGGAGCGGGCGTTTTCAGGTCGTCAACTTGGGGGTAGTTGGGGTCTTCTAAATATCCACGTGGCGACTTTGGGGGGCTGGTAAAGAGCCGCGTGAATTCCGTAAATTCCTCTGTTGTTAGCGGACGACTGAACTGGTGCTGCTGGTGATGGCGACCGGCTTGCCGGCCTTCATCACACGAGCGGTCTGCGTCAATCCTTCGTCCGAGGTGGTACGTGCCGAGATGCTGAAACCGGCGACCAGAATGCCAGCAACGAGGGCCACGACCACAATCTTGAGATGGGTCGTGCGATCTGCGCTGTAGATCGAGTGGTTCATGGAAGTCTCCTGCCGCCTTCCTGCTGCGTCGGATTCGTCGGTCTCGTCCGCAGGCAGGTTCAACGTCTCGCGATAGCAAACGTAGGAATCCGGCTTGCGTTTCCAAAGATGCGATCACAAGGCAGTGATAAGACTTGATCTCGCGCGATTGGAAACGCTGAGACAGAAGCCTTAAGCGACAGAACTTTAAGTATTTACAATGACTTACATCGAATTACTCAGCTCGGTGCCGCCAAGCATGGCACCGAGCCGCCCAGTCCAACAAATCGTTTGCCTGTGGCGAAAACACCTCGCCGCCACTTGTGCTGATTTGGCACGCTACTCGACGCACCCTACACACTCCCCACTGTCTTCAGCCGCGCCCGCGGATGAATTTCGGCCTGCGACAGCACCGTGGTCTGCGAGCGGAACCGCTCCACCAGCGAGCGGACGAAGGGGCGGATCGCGGACGAGGTCACCAGCACCGGCGCCTCGCCCTCGCGGGCGGCCTGCTCGAAAGCTGTTGCGCACCGCGGTCATGAACTCCGAGAGCTTTGAGGGCTGCATCGCCAGGCTGCGTTCCTCGCCCTGGCCGACGATCGACTCGGCAAAGGCCTGCTCCCAGCGCGCCGACAGCGCGATCAGCGGCAAATAGCCGTTGTAGGAGGTGTTCTGCGCGCAGATCTGCCGCGCCAGCCGGGCGCGGACATGCTCGACCATGGTCGCCGGATTGCGCGAGAACGCCAGCGCATCCGCAATGCCTTCGAGGATGGTGGAGAGATCGCGGATCGAGATGCGCTCGGCGAGCAGCAACTGCAGCACGCGCTGGATGCCCGAGATCGTGACCTGGCTCGGCACGATGTCCTTGACCAGTTCGCCCTGTTCCTTCGGCAGGTCCTTCAGCAGTTTTTGCACCTCGCCATAGGAGAGCAGGTCGCTCATGTTGTTCTTGAGCAGCTCGGTCAGATGGGTCGACAGCACGGTCGCGGCATCGACCACGGTATAGCCCTTCAGCGAGGCCTCTTCCTTCAGCGTGGCGTCCACCCAGGTGGCGGGGAGGCCAAAGGTGGGCTCGACGGTATGGATGCCGGGCACGCCGACCTGGTTGCCGGCGGGGTCCATCACCATGAACTGGTTGGGCCAGATCTTTCCGGTGCCGGCGTCGACCTCCTTGATCTTGATGACGTAGGTGTTGGCCTCGAGCTGAACGTTGTCGAGGATGCGCACCGCCGGCATCACAAAGCCCATTTCGATGGCGAGCGAGCGGCGCAGCGCCTTGATCTGCTCGGTCAGGCGGTCGGTGCCGTCGGGGCCGTTGACCAGCGGCAGCAGCGCGTAGCCGAGCTCGATCTTGAGGTCGTCGATCTTCAGCGCGGTCGAGATCGGCTCTTCCGCCGCAGCGGCGGTGGCGGCGGCCGCCAGCTCAGGGGCCGCTGCAGCGGCGGCCTCTGCCGCAGCCGTCGTACGATTGCGCCGGTTGGCCTTCCAGGCCAGCGCGGCGGCGCCGCCACCGAGCGCCAGGAACGGGATCATCGGAATGCCCGGCAGCAAGGCGAGCACGATCATCACGCCGGCCGACATGCCGAGCGCCTGCGGATAGCCGGAGAGCTGCTTCATCAGCGCCTTGTCGGCAGCGCCCGTGACGCCGGCCTTGGAGACCAGCAGGCCCGCGGCGGTGGAGACGATCAGCGCCGGCACCTGGGTGACGAGGCCGTCGCCGACCGTCAGCACGGTGTAGGTGCGGGCGGCATCGGCAAAGCCCATGCCCTGCTGGGCGACGCCGATGATGATGCCGCCGATGATGTTGATGAAGACGACGAGCAGGCCCGCGACAGCATCGCCGCGCACGAATTTGGAAGCACCGTCCATCGCACCGAAGAAGCCGCTTTCGTCTTCCAGATCCTTGCGGCGCTTCTTGGCGGTCGCCTCGTCGATCAGGCCGGCGCCGAGATCGGCGTCGATCGCCATCTGCTTGCCCGGCATGGCGTCGAGGTGGAAGCGCGCCGCAACTTCGGCGATACGGCCCGAACCCTTGGTGATGACGACGAAGTTCACGATCACCAGGATCGCGAACACGATAATTCCGATCACGAAATTGCCGCTCATCACGAAATTGCCGAAGGCCTCGATGACGTGGCCGGCGGCGGCGGTGCCCTCGTGCCCGTGCGACAGGATCAGCCGGGTCGAGGCCAGATTGAGCGACAGCCGCAGCATGGTCGAGATCAGCAAAATGGTCGGAAACGCGGAGAATTCCAGCGGCGTCTGTAGGCGAGTTTGTTGGCATTCGGGTCGGATTTCACCGCTTCGAGCATGGCGCGGTGGTCACCCGAGGCGGCGTCATTGATCCTGATGTCACATACTTTGGCGAGGGAGACGACCGGAACGTAGGCCCGCACCTTGGCTTCCAAGGCATCGTTGGCGTGCGCAACTGGTGCGAACAGGCTGGCGGCGATTGCGAAAGCAGCGAGACAGCGTGTCATTGGTGACATGCTCCAGATCACCGAGAGCAAGCGGCGGCGGGGTTGGGATCGCGGCGGCCGACCGCACACCAGCGCGGCGACCCAGCCGCGAAACGTCCAGCCCAGAAAACGGGTTGAGCAACTTACTGCGCGAATTCCTTGGGCGGCTGTCGAGCGCCCATCTTGATCTGGATCATGGTTCCGCTGCGTGACCGAGACGGCAGGCCGCAAACCAACCCGGTTTTGGTTCCGGTGTGTGTAACCTCACCGTTGCGCATCAAGCCGAATGTCGATGATGAGTTCCCTTGAAGAAGGGATCAAGCTTCACGGGTTCGCCGGTATCTTTCCAGAACAGTTTTTTACCGAGGCTGGCCGCCACCGCGAGGCGGTGGTGGCCGCCGATCAGCGTATGGTCATCCGTTGCTTTCGCGACGATCTCGCCGGCTTCGTCCACGATGTTCTTCATGTGCCGCCTCCAATCCAAGGCTGTCTGTCCCGGCCTTCATGATGTCGCCAGAATGGAAAACAGCACAAAGGCGATTACAGCCAGGCTGAAAACGATAATCGCCACTGCGCCCACTTCGATTTTCGAAAGTGGTGCCATGAGCCAATTTTGATGGCAGTCGGCCTGCAGCGTTGATCTGGATCATGCCGCGCGCTCACTTTGTGGCGGGCCTGACCATTATTCGGTTTAGGCAGGTTGTTGACCTGCCCGGCATGTCCGCTTTGTGCCAACAAGGGAATTCACGGGCTCTTCGAACAAGCCACGAAGCCGTGCTCGCTATTTGATGTATGAACCAATTCGCCCCGATTGAACGACTGCGTCGCCAAGGCGGGCAAATCCCGCGAGATCGCGGGGAGCTTCGGCCAACCCGGTTCCATTGACGTTGCCGGGGCGCGGCGCCCATACCTCGCGGTTCTCAAGAACGTAAACGCCGTAGGCCGCCCGCAATTCTGGCAGTTCGTGGGCGATGAACTCTTGCTGGATCGAGTAGGCCGAGAGCGCAGCATTGGTTACAATCGATGCCTCGATCAGCGCCTGCCGGTATCCCGGGTTGTTCGTGACGTCAGAGCCGAACGCCGAAAGCAGTTTGTTTGCCGATGCCTGAACGACGATAAGCGAGCGGTCGAGAATGCTCCGAATTGAATGCTTTGCGGCAATCGTCACGTAGTTGCGCGGATTTAGAAACACGTCGACGGCTGTGGTGAGAGCCCCGCATCCACTGTGCCCGAGCACAACAATGAGCTTCAAGGTGCCACCCAGGTGATCTACCGCGTATTTCAGACTGCCAAGTACCTCCATGCCAAGCCGTTACCTGCTACGCGGATAACGAAAAGATCGTTTGGCCCCTCGTTGAAAATGAGTTCGATTGGTACTCGGGCGTCCGAACAGCCGAGCACTGCCGCAAACGGACGCTGTTTGGGTGTTCCTGCGACGTCCGAATCCAAGCCCAAATCTCGGGGATCGACTGCGATGATTCGTTGTATTCCGCTTTCGTTTTTGACGTGATCGAGAAGCGCAGCGAAATCGCTGTTGCCGTCATTCAGCCTGAGCAGGGCTGCATCGCTATCGACTGGTAAAGGCCTCGCAGACGTATCGCGCGTCTCATACCGATAAATAATGTCGACCGATTTCACATAGACCTCCACTAGCTGGACCTCGGGACGTGTCACAGACAGGTCCGTTCGCACGGCAAACGAGGACAGTTCAAATGCACATCGGAGCTTGTGGCCTCCGTTGGAACCTCTAGCTAGTTTTCATTGGATTGACCCGTCTTGATGCAGGTCAATTGATCAGTGCGAGACAGCATCACTGAACCCGCCATGACGAACACTTTCTCGCGCATGTCCGCTTTGGGTCAAAAGCCAACATCACGCGATGTCCGGACTATGTCCGTTTTACCCCCAGTAGCGGACGTCGGCCGGCAGGAACGCCATGTCCGCTAAGTACGGCTTCTTGTGGGTAGCCGGCCATAACCAAATCGGGGCTAAGAGCTACTACGCTTTGGCCCAAAATCAGACGTCAGGGCATGCCGAAGGTGCACTGGATCATCTTGTACGATGCCCTCGTCGCTGCCCTGGTATGGTGGATCTAATGAGCCCGGACCCTACGTGCCATTGATTTCCTTCAGCAACTGGGCGCGAAAGTCATGATAATCGACTTCGACCGCATGGCGCAAAGCCTTGTCGAAACGCCAGTGCGGCGAGTTGATCTCTATCTCTATACGATTGCTAATATCATCCGGCCGGCTCAGAACTCCGTTGATCTGCAGCGCCGCGATACGGGCCTGATGATCGGCCAGGCGCCAGATGCAGCCGACCGGCTGGAATAACCCAATGAAAAAAACGTTGGGAATCTGCTCCCTGTGCAGTCATCCTCCCTGAAGTATGGTTTTGAACAAGGAGGAAACGATCAATGGCCAGGAAGAGGCATAGAGCGGAAGAGATTGTTGCGAAGCTTCGGCAGGTCGATGGCTGATGGCGCAGGGCCGGCAGGTGGCAGATGCTGTCCGAGCGATAGGCGTACGGAAGTGACGTATTATCGGTGGCGCAATGAGTATGGCGGCCTCAAAGGCGATCAGGTTAAGCGGCTCAAGGAGCTGGAGACGGAGAATAACCGTCTGCGGCGAGCAGTGTCGGATCTAACGCTGGACAAGCTGATCCTGGCAGAGGCCGCAAAGGGAAACTTCTAAGCCTCTCCCGCCGCCGCGCGTGCGTGGATCACGTGATGGTCGAGCTTGGCATCTCCGAGAGACGGGCATGCCGAGCCTTGGGCCAACATCGATCGACGCAGCGCAAAACTCCGACGACACCCGATGACGAGGCAGCATTAACTGCCGACATCGTCGAGCTTGCCCGCCAATATGGCCGCTACGGATATCGGCGGATCACGGCGCTGCTTCGCAGGGCTGGCTGGACGGTGAACAAGAAACGTGTCGAGCGGATCTGGCGATGTGAGGGGCTGAAAGTGCCTGCCAAACAGCCTAAACGCGGGCGTCTCTGGCTCAACGAGGATCATGCATCCGTCTGCGGCCGGAACACCCCAACCATGTCTGGTCCTATGACTTCGTTGCTTAGCGTACCCACGATGGCAAGGTCTTCCGAATGCTGTGCATCATCGACGAGTTCAACAGTGATAGCCTCGCCATCCGGGTGGCACGGAAGCTCATGGCCACCGACGTCATCGAAGCCCTCTGCGAGCTGTTCGTCTCGCGGGGCATTCCTGCGCATATACGTTCCGACAACGGCCCTGAGTTTGTCGCTGAGGCTCTCCTGGATTGGATTGCTGCAGTCGGAGCCAAGACCGCCTACATCGAACCTGGAAGCCCATGGGATAACGGCTATTGCGAAAGCTTCAACGGTAAACTGCGTGACGAACTCCTCCTTTGCGCCGTCAGGTCCAATTGAACTAACGCCCCAGCGTAGATCGGGGAGCAATGTCGCGCGCACAACACGGGTCTTCAGCCGGATGAATTGCAACAATCCAAAGTGGGCTGCGTAGTCCTCGAAATAGCCACGGACCTGCCGATGTGATGGATAGTCCGGATAGTGATCGGGCATAGGATAGTCTTCAAACTCCGACAGCCGCTTCGATGAAATCAGATGAGTTGCATCATAAACGCTGTGACGCTCCGGCCGCTCGTTGAATACCCAGTTGCCGCCGATAGCCTCGCCTTCGTCGTAACATACGACGTCATGGAGGCCGGCCGCTCGAAGATTTTTCAAAGCCGTCAGCCCGCAGGGGCCCGCGCCCACAACGCAGACACGGTTGCCGAGCTTCTCTCTGCTAGAGGCCATGGATCAGTAAATCCAGGGTACGATTCGCGCGGTGCTGTTCATATAAATCCGATAATCGTCACCAAAGGTATCGAGCATAAGCCTTTCTTCCTGCCCTATCCGGCCGAAGTAGAGGATTCCAAACCCTAAAATCCCGGCAGACCCGGCGAACCAATTCGGTAATAAAAGGAATTGGGCGATCGCCCAAAGCCAGAAAGCCGAATACATCGGATGGCGAACGACCGCATATACGCCCTTCGATATGAGAACATGACCCTCGCGAACATCGAGGCTGACGGAAAAATTTCGACCGAGATGCCGGTGCGCAAGATAGAAAAGCCACAGTCCCAGCGCGAACACCAGTGCGCCGGCATAGGCAAAACCCTTGATGAACTCATAGCTGGCAAATCTTGGGAATCCGGTTGCGACATAAATGAGGGGAACGATACCAAGCCCGAGCGTAGCGCAGGCAATTCGCAACGAGTCCGTCAAATTGCGCGCGGTATTTCGGACAGGTATTTTGGAGGCTCGATGCTGGTGAGGATAGCGAAGAAATCCCCAAACAATTAAGCCGAAAACGAAAATCGACTTGGCAAGCTCAGGCGTCATTTGGCTGGTTCTCAATCGCGGAACCCATGTCGGTGACCGCTGGCGACAACGGTAATTCGCAGCGCCAGCGATCCCCCCAAATCTGCTTGTGAAAAGCGGACGAAGTCGTGAGAGAAACGTGGCCATCTCGGGATTGTACTTCATCCACGTTTTGTAGTGAGCCGTGAAATTGTTCGTGTCGCTGGTTGTTGCCCCAAACCGTTGGAAAGATAAAGTTTTTCAACCGGTGAGCGCTGCCAAGGCCGGCGGCTCTTACACAGCAATACTTTTGATCTGCGTGTTATTTCTGCAACATCCGCTAAAAAACATTCATCGATGGAATGATCGAGGGGCACTGTTAATTGCGTCGTAGCGACCGCCAAGTTAACCATGGGTCTTCGATAAACTAGCACGAGGCTTTAATGTTGAAATGCCTAATCGTTGGATCCGTGTCGTTTGCCTTGGTGGGCCCTGCCATTGCTGCCGACCTTCCTCGCCGGCAACCAATCGTCGCAACTGCACCGGTTGGGAAGATGCCGATCGGCAAGACTCCAATCGGCAAGACTCCAATCGGCAAGTACCCGGCCCCGCTCGTAACCAAGGGTTGACCTAGGGAGCGCTCCCCCACAGGCGGGTCGTCTCCAGCACGTTTGGAAACGATGGCCGCGGTATGGCGGCTCAGAGTGATTGCGACATCCGCTGTCTGGGTTCTACAGAGGGTTTCAAGGTGGCGAAAGCTAATCGGAAGAGGCACTGTCGGCGGCTTCTTGTCGGACTTGTGTCCTTGCGGCTTTGCAGGGTCTGGGAGTTGGTAGCAGCAGTGCGCAACAACTTGCGGTGCAAACCGATCAACAGCGCCTGAAGCAGACTTCCGGTGCGCAAAAGCCGCTAGCGAGGGCCAATGTGGCAACGGCTATTGCTGCATCTGACGTTACGTTGCCTGCAGCTGACGCGAAACCGGTCCCAAAGCCGCAATCTGGTGCTACAGCCAAAGGACCCTATTACGTCGATTTTCGTGCCCGTACCGCAGCCAGTTATGGCCATGCGTTTGTTTGGTTCGGTAAGACCAGCGAAAAGCAGGTCGAAGTTGCCGGCCTGCATCCAAAAGGCGAAGAAGTGGCTTACATGCTGGGACATCTTATGTGGGTGCCCGCTGAGACGGGGGCAAGCTACGGTGACCTGGACGTCCAGTACTTAACTGCAAGTTACCGGGTTTATTTGAGTGAGCCGGACGCGAAGAAGGTTTTCGCCCATATCAAGCATCTTCAGGCGACCTCGCTAGTCTGGAACGCCCAAACAGCCAACTGCACTGCTTTCATTGGTCGCATAGCGACCTTCATGGGTTTGAAGGTTCCGTCCCATTTGCAGAGGCCTGAGGGGTACGTAAACGAGCTCAAGCAGATGAATGGTGGGCGCCGAACTGCGCAATTGACTTCCGATCGCTAGCTTTCGCTCTTTGTCATTTGCAGGACGCTTCCAAACGGCTTTTCTTGGCGCAACTCGAACCTAAACTTAAAGAACGGGCTCCCACAGAAGGCAAGCGCAATCACCGCGATAACCCCGAAGCGATCGCCCACTACCTTACTGAAAAATTTGTCGAAAATGACTTTGAGGAAATTCTCAAGGCCTTGGGCGATGTGTTGCGGGCGCAAAACGTTCTGGCGTTGGCGGCGCTTCCCGAAATGGCCGTCATTGCAGCACTCCTTTAAGGTTCCTCGAGCGGGATTTTCAACTGTTTACGCAACATTGGGCGCTAGGACGCGTCCAGCGCGGCCTGTCCGGCGCGCGCCAATCATTGGGCTTCCCCGCGCTGTCGCCCCATCTACCAAGTCCGGCCTTAACCGGCGCCCAGAATGTCACCATAGAAAAATCGAGACGACGCGCCGCGCAGTAATTCGCGTCAAAAATCCTCTCGCGCAAAGTTGGCACTGCGCATGCAAGTTTCCTCATTCGCGCACCCACCATCTCTTCGTCAGCGATAGCGGCTCCGGAACCGCAGCGATTCCGACACAGGCACACCAATGCTCACTGCGCTTCATCGCTGATAATTAAAGATATCTTTCAACCGGATCGTCGCCGACTGTAACGTAAATCAAAGCCCCGTTTCCTAGGCGATTGACGATTGCGTTGTTCACTTCGGGATCGAGAGTGATGCAACCGAGCGAGCGCCCCAACATTCCCGGATTGTTTTTACGATAACCGGCGCTCACATACCAATTCGGATGAATGACCCACACTACTCCGGGAACGGAATTGATGTAGCTATTGTAAGAAGCGACACCTTCGAGGCGAGCGGAATTCAGGCCGTTCCAGACTTGACCTGTGTATTTATCGGCGATCGTACGGTAGTGCGAAGTGATGGGAGCGTCGGCTGCGGCCGTTCTCAAAGGACCGAGCGGAACCATGTCATGGTCGCTGCGGAAACCACGAAACTTTGTCGCTCGCAAATTGTTACCATTTGATTTTCCATGAGCGGCATAGTGAGCGCTCGTTCGGTTGTTTTTCAAATCGATGAGAAAGAAACGGCGGTTGCCGGAAGGTTGCGAAATATCAAAAACAGCGAGAATGTCCTTTCGCGAAAACTCTTTGCCTCGCAACAACTGAATGGCACGCTCCACGAACTCCATCGGAGCGCCCAATGTCCTGGCGTCATCGAGGGCACCAGCCCAAGCAGATATCGAAATAATAGACGTGAACACCACCAATAATGTTCTCATTGGCAACCGCCTTGGGTTTCCAGAAACTTACGTCGCAGTTCGTGTGCCGTATACGGGGGAATTATGGCGGAACTGATTTCGTAGCTCATCGGAGAGCGTGACCGTCCGCATTCCAGGAAAAGGGTCGCCAAACCATCCGAAGAAAAACCCTCTAAGGAGCGCCCACGCAAAGCCAATTGAGCACCATTTCACCAGAATATAGCATCCCCGAAGTGGCCATCCAGAGAAAGCAAGCTAATGCCTGCCTTGGGTCATTAGCGGACCTTGCTGCCCGGTTGCGGGATGTCTGTTCCACCCCCGACAGCGGACATCGCCCGGGCGCGGTCTCAGCGGGCCGGTGCTGGCGACCCCAGGGCCGCATTGCCGTGCCTGGTATCCAACCGCTTTCCGTTGATGCGCTGCTTGAGGATCACCAATGGCTTGAACAGCACGACACGACGCCGTGAAACCGTCGCTTCGGTGCCGGTTTTCGGGTTGCGGCCAAGAGCGTCGCCGCCCATCGGTCGGGCGAAGTTCGCGAAGCCGCATAACCGCGCGGACCAGGAAACTTAGATCGCGCGGAAAAAAAGCGCGTACTGGATCACATCGTTGATGTTTCGACAGTGATTTGTGTACAGGTCGCCGGTCCTTTGACGCGTAGCGGCACGCCTTGCTCTGGCATTGATCGCAAACAGGGTAAAAAGCAGGCCAATGAAACCCAGCGCAATGAACAGGGCGGGGTCTTGGGTTCTCGCGGCGGCGGCGTTTTCGCTAAACTGTTTTGCGGCTTGCTCGCGCATCTCGACCGGCTTTTCGATGACAAAGGCAAGAAACTGAACATGGATGTTACGACCGAAGTCATAGTCGGGAATGAGGCGTCGCAACACATCCGCCATCAACTGACCACAAGCCAGCTTCGTTGGATGATCTGCAGCAATCCATTGTATTCCAAGGTCGGTTAGGTTCGTCTCGACCTTGCGCGCGGCGCTGTCGAATTGCCCTTCGGGCGCCAGCTTAGATACCCAACTCAGCATGGTGGTAATCCGCCAGCCCGACGGCCTCTCTGCGTTTAAGGTTTACGGTTGGCCTCTTGCTGTCGACCACCCGCCGTCCTTTGATCGGTCTCCGGCGTTGACTGGGTCTGCCCGTCGGCCTTCCCCCGTGCCAGCGCTTTGACCCAGACCACTATTGCACCTAGTGTTAGCAAAGACCGCCTACAACATAATTTTGAGTATTGGTTTCATAGCGCGTTCCTCGTTTTCCGCCGTCGCTCTGTCAAATGCATGCTGGTTCGACCGCACCATGGCCGCCAGCGCTCTATGCGTATGCTTCAGGTTACTGATCTTCAGTTTGTCGATGAGGCCGTACGGCTCGCGTTAGGCCAGGAAGATCTGACAGCTTTCAATCTCTTTATGAGTACCGGGTGTGCGCCATTGATTTAGGTCAACGTGGTCGCACCGAATGACCTGCTTCGAGAGGACTTTCGTCAAACATCCGCTTTAGGTCCGTTTTGGGTCGGCAACTGCTGAGAGCGCCGCAATTTGCCGGTGGGGCTTGGAGAGTTCGTATGGAGGTTTCCGTCATGCTCCGCTATATTCTCGCTCCTCTTGCAGCAGTCGTTCTGCTCACCGCTTCCTTGATCCCCGATGATGCCGAAGCTCGTGGTCGCGGCGATGCCGGCTATCGAGGCGGCGGTGCCGGCTATCGCGGCGGCGCGGTCGCAGTTCGAGGCTACCGCGGCGGCGCTGTCGCAGTGCGCGGCGGGCGCGTGGGCTACGGCTATCGAGGTTACGGCTATCGCGGGTACGGTGTCGGTGCGGCGGCGGTGGGCGCTGCTGCGGTCGGCGCCGCTGCCTACTCTCGCCGCGGCTGCGGCTACGACGCCTACGGCAACTGGGTTTGCCCGGGCGGTTATTATGGGTATTGAGGCCGCCGCATAACCAACCGCCGATGCCGGTGGAATTTTCCGCACGATCCGCACAGTTCAGTTGAACCGCGCGGTCCGGCGCCCCTTGCCGTCCTCGCCAGTGTGTTTCTCACTGGCGCATCTGCGCCAGTCTTGCGAGCGCGGCGAACCATGTCCTTGCGCGCTTGGCGCATCGGTGCACTTGCTACCTCTTGCCACGCAGTAGTGAGAGGTCAGTGCAATTGGCAGCCTCCGGTATGTCTGCTTTGTGCCAATAGCGGACGTCACAAGGTGCGCGCGCATGAAGGGCAAGTCCAAGCGAGCTGACCGTCGTTCAAATTGGAAAAAGATCCAAAACACGGGCGCCGCCTATGAGCCGACGCCGAGCCGTCAACGCGCGGCGTTGTAAACATCACGCAGGACGTTCGTCTCAAGCTCCAGATCCTCCAGTCGGTGCTTGACTACATCGCCGATGCTGATGATACCGGCTAACTTGCCGCCGCGTAGTACGGGCATGTGGCGCACGCGATGATGCGTCATCAGGTTCATCACGCGATTGACACTGTCATCCGGGGATACGGTGGTCACACCGTATTGCATGATTTCCTTCACAGGCATCGACCCGGCCGACTCGCCAAAGCGAGAAAATGCATGAACGATTTCACGTTCGGAAACGAGACCAAGAACTGCGTCCTCACTCGTCACCACGAGAGCGCCGATATTCTTTGCGCGGAGCCAGTCTGCCGCCCGTTTGATGCTGGCTTCCGGAGCTATTGTTGTGACGTTGGTGCCTTTCCGTCTCAGAATGCTTTCGATGGTCATAGCCTGCTCCCATCGTGAATGGACGAGACGTGCCGGACCTGCTCACCGGGCTGCAAGACGCGCTGAACGTGGCTCATGGCAATGAGGTCTCCGCTTCTACGTTTCGCGCCGCGCATGACGCTGGCAACCCCGACGAGGCTGCGTCGCTCGAGGAGGGAGGATCGCGAAGCAGCCTCATCGAAGGCTCGCGCTGTCCTATGCTCGGAGGAGTCTCCAGCATAGTGCGCGGGGCTCACATATCAGTCAGGCTATTCCTCTATCCGGATCGCGCCTCTTGATGTGGATCAATGATGGAACTCTGTACCGGGTGCGTGATCGTTCATCTAGTTGTCGGGAACAGGTACCACCGGCACAGGTACGCCAAAGTAATTCCATCGACTCGGCGGAGCTACAAATCGAGCCGCTCGAAGGCGCTGCACCCGCGGCGTGTTACGGTCACGCCTATCCAGCGAGCGGGCTCGCGTTCCCGCGACCGCGATTCTCAAGGGCAATCGATTGCTACGTCAGGTCATGAAGCTCGTCACGCATCCGGCGACCATCATCGCAGGGGTCGTCTGCGGACTTCTGTTCGGATTCTTTCTGCCCGAACCAGCCCACACGCTGGTGCCGTTCGCCAAACTTTACGTCGCCCTGCTGTCGATGAGCATGTTGCCAATTCTCGTGACGGCGCTCACCTGGGGCATCGGACAGATGTTGCGCGACGAGACGACCCGCGCGGTCTTCTCGCGCATGGCTTTGTCCTATCTGTTGCTGCTGCTGATTCCAGCCACGGCGGCGGTGCTGGTGTGCGTCGTTCTCAGCCCCGGCGAAAGCCTCGGCGAAAGCGCCGCCGCAGCGCTCGGCCAGCAACTCGCCAGCGAGCCGACGGTCGAATCCGGCGGTCCGATCATGGCGTTCCTGCAGGGGATGGTGCCGCCCAATATTTTCGCTGCGCTGTCCGGGGCGCAGTTCATCAGCATCGTTTTTTTCTGCGTTCTGCTCGGACTGGCGCTCGGCGTCGTCAAGTCCCCCGGTGCTGACGATACGCTGCGGATGCTGAATGCCCTCTACGAGGCATTTGCGACCATCTTCCACTGGGTGCTGATCCCGTTGCCGCTCGGCCTCTTCGCGCTCGGCGCGGCTCACGTGGCGGAGGCCGATCGGGACTTGCTGGTAGCGTTGGTACGCTACGTCGGCTATTTCTACCTGGCGGGATTGGTGGCGGTAGCCGGGCTGACGGCAGTTCTGTCGATCGTATGCCGCAAGGCGCCCTGGCGGGTGCTGTCCGATCTCGGCCAGCCCCTTATCATCGCCTTTGCCACCGACAACCCGCTGGCCGCCCTGTATTCCGCGATCGAAGCGCTGCAGGAGCGGTTCGGCGTAGACCGCCGCGTCGTCGACACGGTCACGCCGTTTGGCGTCCTCGCCAACCAGCACGGCCAGGTGCTGCTGCTGACCTTTACCGTCATTTTTCTCGCACAGGTCTACGGCGTTTCGCTTGGCACGGCCGCCATCGTCATCGTCGCGGTGTCATGCCTGATCTCGGGCGCGGCGGCAGTCGGAGGAGGCCCGGCGCTGGTGCCGATCCTTGCGCCGATCCTGTTGAATGCGCAGATCCCCGACGCGCTGGCGGTCGTGGTGCTGGCGACCACGCAGCCCGCGGTAGCACCGCTGGTCTCGCTGCTCACCGTGCTGGGTACGGCCGCGCTGACCGTCATCACGGCGAAGCCGGGGAAAAGCGCATGAATGCGAGACCGCGGTGTATTTGGGTGATGGGCGCATTGCTTGCATTAGCGATACTGCCGCCGGCGCGATCCAATGCGGCCTCGCTTTCGAGCTTTGCCGATATCCGCCAGGTGCAGGAGCGCGGCGCGCTTCGCGTCGGGCTGGTTGCCAAGGACATTCCACCGCTGCTGGTTACCGGAAGCGACGGTCAGCCTGCCGGCATCGAGGTTGCCATGGCCAACGGCCTGGCGAGGCGCCTGGGGTCAAGCTTGAGTTCGTGCGCACCGCCGCGACCCACGATGAACTGGTGGCCCAGGTCGCTGCCGGCCAAGTGGATGTTGCGGTGTCCTCGGTTACGCGGACCGTTGAGCGGGCTCTAGCGGTGCACTTTTCGCGCCCGTACCTGACGCAGTCGGTGGCCGTTGCATTGAATCGGGTGCGTGCGTTGCAGGAGAACATTGCGTGTCCGAACACACCTGCTGATACAGCGGCACTGGCGGCGCGGCCGGGCGGGCTCGGCGTCACGCGCGGCGGCGCCTATGAACAGGCGCTGCGCAACCAGGACAAAAAGATCAATCCGGTGGTCTTCGACACCGTAGGGGAACTCCACGACGCACTGGAAACCGACAGGCTGCTCGCCGGTCTGGGCGGCGAGATCGAGTTGCGCGAGTTGTTCGCCCGCCACCCTGCGGCTCGTATTAAGCTCAAGCTTTGCCTGGTGGGCGAGCAGAAGGACCAGATCGCCATTGCCGTGCGGCCCGACGCACCCAATCTCGCCGCATGGATCGATGTCGTCATGGACAACGTCGGCTTGAACCTGAAGCCCAGCGGCATCTTCACCCTCGGAACGGACTGGGCCTTCTGAGCGGCGAACTGCGGGACGGCGGGCAACGAGCAAGCAATCGGTCCGCTTCCTGCCTCGCAATGTTCGCTTGGGTCATTAGCGGACATTTTTCGACGTGGAAGCCATGTCCGCCAAGTGCCATAGGAAGTCGGTGGAGCGGCCTTACGCGCTGTTGCGCTGAAACTGTCCCGTGGCGCGATCGCGAAACGCCCCTCGTGTGGGCCGGAATGCGCGAAGTTAAACCAGTGATTTGCCCGACGGACAAAAGTGCCTGGTTCGGTTCGGGAAAATCGCGCGGCCGCGCAACGTCCCCCCTTGAGCATGTCGGTGGGCGAACGGCAATTTTTATGCAGTTTCTGCCCCGGCCCGGCCAATCCGGACAACATCGCATCGCGCGGCTACAAGCAGCGAGGGAAACGGTCAGTTGGTTGTCCATTGGACCAAAGGGCAAGGATGCTGCCGGCCCCAAGTCGATCTATCATGGACACGATGGACGCGGCCTTTGCAGGAGGCGGAAAATGCCCATTTCATTTTCGATGATTGTTCTGAGTTCGCAGATGGTGATCGCGGCGGCCGATCAGGTGCCGGTCTACGATATCGTCCGCAACTGTAAACTGGATATTGCGGCAACCGCCGGGCTTACTGACGATCAGTCTCTAAAGACGTGCGTGAGCGACGAGCGGAAAGCGCGTCAGCAGCTCGCAAGCCAGTGGTCGAAATTTCCTGCGGGCAGCAGGGTTTCGTGCAGTTCGCAGGAGAGCATTGGCGGAACGCCAAGCTACGTCAGCCTGCAGACCTGCCTCCAAATGAACCAGTGGGCTCGCTAGCGCGCGTTATCGCATAGTCTGCCCGGTGACCCCGCCATGCTGATAATTCTCAGCCTTTACCTTGTCGCGCTTTGGCTCGTGTTTTCGAAACTCAAACTCGTGCGCTGGGGTTGGCTGTCGGGGGCGATCTCGATCTTTTTCGGCCTGGCTATTCTCGCCACGTTCATGGCGCTGTTCAATTACCTAACGCCATCCGGCAAAGTCACCGTGACCGGGCGAGTCGTCGAGGTGACGCCGAATGTGAGCGGCCAGATCGTGGCCATTCCGGTCAAGCCGAACGTGCCGGTAAAGCTTGGTGACGTTCTGTTCCAGATCGATCCGGCGCCGTTCCAGTTCAAGGTGCAGCAGTTGCGGGCGTCGCTGGCCGCAGCGCAACAGCAAACGCAAATCCTGAAATCGAACTACGAGCAGGCCACCGCCAATGTTTCGGGACTGGAGTCACAACTCAAGTTCAATGCCCAGCGCCTCAAGGATATTCAGACGCTTTACGCAAGCGGAGCCAACACGGAGTTCAGGGAACAGGATACCCAGGTTCAGTTCGAGACGGTGTCCGCCCAACTCGGTGCCGCCAAGGCGGCACAACAGAGCGCCAAGCTGGCGCGGGATTCGGAGATTGACGGCGTCAACACCACAGTGGCGCAGATGCGGTCGGAGTTGGAGAACGCCGAGTGGGAGTTGTCGCAGACTTCAGTTCGTGCTCCGGCCGACGGCTACGTGACCGTCGTGGCATTGACGGTCGGCGACCGCGCGCTGCAAGCCCGCTCGGCAATGTCGTTCATTGTCGAGAACGAGATAACGATCGTCGGAATGTTTGCGCAGAACGGCTTCCAGACCGTCAAGGTTGGCGCTGCGGTCGATATCGTCTTCGACAACGCGCCCGGCCGTATCTATCACGCGAAGATTACGGCCATCCCCAAGGGGATTGGTCAGGGGCAAATAGCTGCGTCAGGGACCCTGGCCCGCACCACAGCACTTGGCGGAGCGACGACTTTCCCGGCTGAAATATCCGTTCCCGACGAGATGAGCCGCAATTCCCTCCGTCTCGGAATGTCGGGGAGCGCGACAGCCTTTGCCGAGAATGCGGGCGTCATCGGCCTGCTGGCTTCAATCCTCGTCTGGATTAGCTCCTATGCGGCATATCTCTAGCCAGGCACTTCCGATTTAGAGGAGGGCTGAAGCTGCCGACCTGTTGCGAGGTGCCTTGCTGTCCTATTCCATGCCTCAGACACGTGTCAGCCGCAGCGCATTGGCGGCGACGTGCTTGCGATACAAGTCGATCACGTGGGCGGAATCCCCTCCGCGGGCGAGAACCGAACCCGCTTCGAACAGCGCGTTCAGCTTCTCTTCAACCATCAGCCTGCTTTCGGCGACGCCCGCGGCTCCGCCGCAGGCCAATTTCCAGAGCCTCAAGTCGATAACGCTGCTCGCCTCAAGGGCCAGCATCATGGCCGGATACCAGGGATAGAAAAACATGGCGCTTCTCCAACAGCGACATGCTGCAGATGGCAACAACAGAGGGGCGTTAAGGTTCAAAGTTTCCGATCAGGGCGCCAGGCGGTCCGCCAACCATAGCTCCGTCACGCTGCTCTCGATGACATACCGCTGAAATCTCTTGCACCTCGGACATTCGAAGGTCCGAAGATCATAGCCCGTTTCGGCGGGCTCGATGTTTGCAAGCGTCATCGGTGAACCGCATCCGGTGCAGCCGGGAAGATCATGTCGAGAGTCGGTCACGGAGTTTTGCCCTCCCTGGCCGGGGCAGGCGAAGGATCGGGGAGCGGCGCAGCTCCTTCCCACGTATGGGCGTCCAGCCAGGCCCTGTTCTTGAACAGGCCACGAAGCGACAAGGCTGTCTGTCGGCGCTGATTGCGCTCAGGCCCCGGCGGAAATGTCCGGGCGTAGCGCACCATTTCACGCCTTAGCTGGATGAATTCCTCGATGCTGCGACGCTGCTCGAATGCCGGCAATCGTTGGACAGAAGGCATCGTATTCCCTCTGACATATAGGCGGGAGCGCTACGGGCTCTCAGCACCGAAAGCTGCCATGGGATGGGACGGTGATACGGCAATCTGGACCCGGGCGGTGGGTGACCGCTGGTCAATATTGCTCAGTTATTGAGTTTATTTCCTTGGTCGCACCTGCCGAAAAGCCAAAAAAGGCGAGATCGAAGCAGTCCGCGCCCCGAAAGCAGGAATTATGCAACGAAACAGCGAGAAGTCCCGGCCAGGGATGTTCGTTCAGTTTCTGGAGTCAATCGCCCTGTCGAGTTCGCGAAGGAACGATAGTCCATGCACCGTCAGGCGATGCTCGTCTTTTTCGCCTCCGGCGTACAATTCCATCAGATGCCTGGAAAGCCCTTCGCGGGCCCCCTTCGTCTCGGAACGGTCGGCGAGGGCGCCGTATATGCTTAGCGCGCGATCAACGAGGATGTTCATTGGATCAACTCACAGGTGATTTCAGTGTCTCAACAGCCAGGGTTCACTGCTTGGCGTGAAGCCGCCAACCACGCAGCTCGATCGCGCCCCGCACACGGTCGCGATTGATGGAAGATTTCCGCCCGTTGGATTGAGCCGACCATTTCAAAAATCGGACGCGTGCAGATCGTAAGACCCCCGGCTACCGCGTTTGTAAACCCTGACGGCCGCGGCGCAAATCTTGTCCCGGTTGGCGTCGAAGGCATTCAGGAAGCCTGATTCATCGTGCCGAACCCCGGGCTGGATTCGTGCCAGCGCATTTTCGTCGATGAAGAAAGATGCCTCGATCGCGCTGTCATATCCCCAGAACCGAACGGCATGCCGCGTGACGTCATAGGAGCGGCTATGGTTCGGAAAGTCGATCATCGTGTTTTTCACCAGTGGCCGCGCCGCCGACCCCAATATCCGCCGCCACCAAACAACAGCAACACGACAACAATAATCAGGATCAATTCCATCGGAATTCTCCGCTGACGCCACCGAGTGTTCGCTACGCGCCGAAGTATTCAACAGTGCCTTCAGGCTATTGTTCCCCGCCACCTGCAAGTCTCGCCCAATCTGCATCTGGGAGTGAGCAATTTTGCTCAGGCTTTCTGGCTCGCTGCCTCACGAAAGTGAGCAATATTGACCAGCGCCCAAGGCCGCCGGCCGCGGTTCGTCGTTGCCTCCGGAACCAACCGTCTGGGGATCACTTGGTGATGCACTGCCGGATGGCTTTGTCCCCAGGGTCATCCGATGAAGTGCGGCCCCAGTTCACCCCCCGTGCTGGGGCCGTTTCATTTTAGACGCAGAGTCTCGTCCAAAAGCCCGCGATACCTGCGTGGGCAGCCTCGTATCTCATGGCCCGGAAAGTCCTGGTCGCAGGCGCATTTTCCCGGACGTTCCGTGACTGAGTCGCTAAGATAGGGTCCACCGCGAGCACCATGCCGGATATGCCAGAGAACACCAATCAGGCTTTTGATCCCAAGGAATTCCTCGCCGGTGTGGGCGAGGGGAAAACCATTGTCGATTTTCGGAAGGATGAGATCGTTTTCGCCCAAGGCGATGCGGCAGACACGGTTTTTTATATTCAAAAAGGCCGGGTCAAGGTTGTTGTCATATCCGAACAAGGCAAGGAAGCGGTGGTCGGCATTTTGGGACCCGGCCAGTTCTTTGGCGAAGGCTGCATGAACGGCCATGCGCTGCGCATCGCGACGACGACTGCGATGGAAGAGTGCCTGGTCACCGTCATCACGAAGGCCGCCATGCTGGCGACGCTCCACGCTCAGCCAAAATTTTCCGAATTGTTCATGGCCTATTTATTGACCCGCAATAGCCGGATTGAAGAGGATCTGATCGACCAGCTCTTCAACTCCAGTGAAAAACGGCTGGCGCGGCTGCTGCTTCTGCTGGCGAATTTTGGCAAGGAGGGAAGCCCTCAACCGATCAGTCCCAACATCAGCCAGGAAACACTGGCTGAAATGATCGGCACCACCCGATCCCGCGTCAGCTTCTTCATGAACAAGTTCCGCAAGCTTGGCTTCATCAGCTACAACGGAAAGATAGAGGTCAACAGTTCGTTGCTCAACGCAGTCTTGTACGACAAGCCTGAAATCAAGAGCGAGCCGTAACGGGACATCCCGGGACGCGCGCAAGCTTCAGCTGTCTCTCCATTTCACTCTTAGCCACTCGCACTTGCTCTCGACCCACGCAAATGCAGCCACGAGAGGCTTTTGCAGCAAGGGAACATCTTGCGCGACTAACAATAAGCCAAGAGGCAACATCCATATGCCCAGGACGGGCAAAAAGCTGAAGATGCCTCCGAGAATGAGAAGTATTGCAATGACCAGACGAACTGCAAATGAGGAGGGCATACGCAACCAACGAATGAACCGAGAGACGCCAACCGGCACTCGCCGATCAATCATCTCGAAGTACCTGTTCAATTCCGCTTTTGTTGTCATTTGGAAGCCTTTGAAAACTGTAGGCCCTGGAATTAATGACTCAGGTGGCCCCTGTGGCGCGGTAACGTTTGGATTGCCCAAAGGTCCCCATAGAGTGCAACAAAGAGTGAGCAGCACTTCATCGAAAGTGCTGTGACTGAGCCGATCCGGCCGCAGGCCTCGGAAACCTCATCATGTTCACGGCCGGTGACCGCTAGCTGCAATTACAGCGAGTATGGAACCAATGCATCCGGCGGGAATTATCGCGGGCATCTGGAGGCATGAAAATGGCACGCGGACTTCCTTCCATGACGGCGTTGTTGGGCCTGCTGGCCATCGCCGGATATCAAAACCGGGACAAGATCGCTGAAATGCTCAAAGGCGCAGGAAGCCCGGCCGGCGGCCGGCCGGGCGGAGACGCCGGCCTCGGCGGTCTGCTCGGCGGCCTCGCAGGCACCAGCGCCGGAGGTTTGCTCGGCGGCGGCCTCGGGTCGCTGCTGGACAGCTTTCGGCAGGCCGGACAGGGCGACGCCGCCAATTCCTGGGTGGGCAAGGGGCCGAACAAGCCCGTCGAGCCGCCGCAGATCAAACAGGCCATCGGTGCTGACGTGCTGAGCGAATTGTCGAAGCAGACCGGACTTTCCGAAGAAGAAATACTCAACCGCCTGTCGCAGCGCCTGCCGGACGCCGTCGACAAGTACACGCCCGACGGGCGCCTGCCGCAGGACTAGCTTTCAGAACAGCTTTTCAAATCGAGGGGAATCGCATGGGCATTATCTGGACGATCATCATCGGCTTCGTGGCGGGCGTGATTGCGAAATTCATCATGCCCGGCCCGAACGAGCCTGCCGGGTTCATATTGACGACGATACTCGGCATCGTCGGCGCCTTCGTCGCGACATTCCTGGGCCAGGCGCTGGGTTGGTATGGACCCGGGCAAGGCGCAGGCCTGATCGGCGCCGTTGTGGGCGCCATCATCGTGCTGCTTCTGTACGGCATGGTGGCGAGCCGCCGTTCCGTCTGATCGCAGCGGCGAACGGCCGTTCGATAGACTGAGGGCGGCGCGTGGGGTGGGCACAGCACCCCTGCATCTGCATGCCCAATATCGCGGCATTGTGGGTTGACCGCAGGCAGAAGACGGCGGAACTTGCGTCCGCCGTGGTAACTTCTTCTGACTTCTCCCCAGCATCCGAACGGTTCGTTCCTGACTCGCGTCAGGCATGGATGCGGCTTGTCGTGGCGGTGCTGATCGGATCCGTCGGCGCGGTCGGCATGTGGTCGGTGGTGGTTGTCATGCCGGTGGTGCAGCAGGAATTTGCCGCCACCCGCGGCGCCGTTTCGCTCGCCGCCACCGCGATCTTCTTCGGCTTCGGCCTCGGCGGCGTCATCGTGGGCAGGATCACCGACCGCCTCGGCATCGTGCCGGCGATGGCCGTCAGCATCGCCCTCCTGTCGGTTTCCTATGTGCTGGCCGCTCTATCGACCGCGCTCTGGCAGTTCATCTTCATCTCTTTCCTGATGGGGCTCGGCGCGTCGGCGACGTTTGCGCCTTTGATGGCGGAAGCCTCGCACTGGTTCGAACGCTATCGCGGCCTTGCGGTGACCATCGTCGCCAGCGGCAATTATATCGCCGGCACGTTCTGGCCGCCGCTGGTCAACTGGGGCACGCAAACCTATGGCTGGCGCGCCACGCATTTCGCCATCGCCATTGTCTGCGCGGTGTTGATGACGATCCTGCTGCTGGTGCTGCGCCAGATCATCGGCAGCAACACCGTGCACGATCATGCCAATGCGCCGCCGCCGCGGGTCGATCTCAATCTTTCCACCAACACGCTGACGGTGTTGCTCTGCATCGCCAGCATCTCCTGCTGCGTGGCGATGTCGATGCCGCAGGTTCACATCGTTTCCTATTGCGGCGATCTCGGCTATGGCGTGGCGCGCGGCGCGGAAATGCTGTCGCTGATGATGGCTTTCGGCATCGTCAGCCGCATCGGATCGGGGTTCATCGCCGACAGGTTCGGCGGCATGGTCACGCTGATGATCGGATCGGTGGCGCAGGCGGTTGCGCTGTTCTTCTATCTGTTCTTCACCAGCCTGCCGTCGCTCTATCTGATCTCGGCGATGTTCGGCCTGTTCCAGGGCGGCATCGTGCCGGCCTATGCCATCATCGTGCGCGAGACGATGCCGGCGAATGAAGCCGCCACCCGCGTCGGCATCGTGATCTTCGCGTCCGTGGTCGGGATGTCCTTTGGCGGCTGGGTGTCCGGCGTCATCTTCGATCTCACCGGCTCCTATGCGGCCGCCTTTGCCAACGGCTTTGCCTGGAATTTGCTTAACATCGGGATCGTGCTGATGTTGCTGTTGCGCGGCCGGCAGCGGCTGGCGATGGCGTGAGCGCCGGGGCCCGCCAGGTCACAGGCAAGTAGCGCTTCCACGCACGCCCAAAGTTAGCTATGATGGGGGTCAAATGGTCCGGGAAGACTTTTTCCCGCGCCCCGCAATCCAAGGGAGTGAGCACATCATGAAACGCCGTACGTTCCTCAAAGGCAGCGCCGTGGCCGGCGCGGCGACGCTTGTGGCGGCACCTGCGATCGCGCAAGGCGCGCCCGAGATCAAGTGGCGCCTGACCTCGAGCTTTCCAAAATCGCTCGATACCATCTTCGGCACGGCGAACACGTTTGCCAAATACGTGGCCGACGCCACCGACAACAAGTTTCAGATCCAGACCTTTGCGGCCGGCGAGATCGTGCCGGGCTTGCAGGCGCTCGATGCCGTGAGTTCTGCGACCGTCGAGATGGCGCAGACGCCGCTGTATTTCTACATCGGCAAGGAGCCGGCGCTGACCTATGCGACGGGCGCGCCGTTCGGCATGAACCATCGCCATCAGCATTCCTGGTGGACGTTCGGCGGCGGCGCCGATCTCATCAACGAGGCGCTGAAACCGTTCAAGACGCATGCGATCCTGTGCGGCAACTCCGGCACGCAGATGGGCGGCTGGTTCCGCAAGGAGATCAAGACGGTCGACGATCTCAAGGGCCTGAAATTCCGCATCGCCGGCATGGGCGGCCATGTGCTCGCCAAGCTCGGCATCGTGCCGCAGCAGATCGCGGGCGGCGACGTCTATTCGGCGCTCGAGAAGGGCTCGATCGATGCCGCGGAATTCGTCGGTCCCTATGACGACGAAAAACTCGGCTTCTACAAGGTGGCGAAATACTACTACTTCCCCGGCTGGTGGGAAGGCGGCGCCATGCTGCACATGATCGTCAACGACGAGAAGTGGAATGCGCTTCCCAAGCAATACCAGGCGATCCTCAGCCAGGCCGGTGCGGCAGCGGGCACGTGGATGATCGAGAAATATGACAGCGTCAACCCTGCGGCGCTGAAGCGGCTCGTCGCCGGCGGCGCGGAACTGCGCGCCTTCCCGCAGCCGGTGCTGGATGTTTGCTACCAGACCACGCAGGACCATCTGAACGAAATTGCCGCCAAGAGCCCGCTGTTCAAGAAGACCAAGGAGAGCCACGACGCCTACATGAAGGAAGTGCTGTCTTACACGCAGATCGCGGAGAACTATTACGACAACTACCTGCTCGGCAAAATGCGCAAGGGCTGAGTGCGGCCGGCCGGCGCTGCTGCGCCGGCATCGGCGCTCTTATGAGTACACCTGGCCCGGTATCGCTTCGCGCGCCGGGCTAGGCCGCCTGTCCCGCCTTCAATAGCGAGCATCCGGTGATCTTCAGGCTGCCGTCCGCCTGCTGCTCCAGCGTGTAGAGTGCTTCCCAGGCCTCGCCATTGTCGTCGACGATATGGACGCGCTGGGCGATCTGGCCGCCCGCGGCCTTTGCCTCGCCGAACTCAAAGCTGCGGTGGCGATAGACCGGCGGGTAGGCCTGCTGCACCATCATCATGAAAATTTCGGGCCGCTGGAAAACCTCCTGCAGCGCCGGCGAGGCATGTGACCACGCGGCAGCGGCGTCGTCGCGGCCAAAGGCCTGCTCCTGCGAGCGGATCACATTCTGGGCGGCGGCGACATCGTCGGCGCGGGCGGGGGCGATGAGGGTAAGCAGGAGTGCGAAAAGCAGGACAATGGCGCGCATGAGTTGCTCCGGTGCCGATGCTACAGCTACGTCTTACACCCTAAGCCGGTTTCCGGGGTGCGCAATTATGGGGCAGGGTTTCCGGATCGGTCGCTGGGCGTTGGGTTCAGGCGGATTTCGGCCAACGCCTGCCGCATCTCGGCGGGCGAGGCGGGCTCGGCGCCGTTTTCGCGCACGATGCGCACGGCTTCCTCGACCATCGCGAGGTTGGTTGCCGACGTGCCGAACGGCGCATCTTCCAGGCCGACGCGGATATGGCCGCCGCGGGCGATGGTTTCGGGAAACAGCGGGCGGAGATCGGCGTTGATGGCGGCGATCATCCATGGCGCGCCGGGGGCCTCGTCCTGCAGCAGCCCGTGATAGGCCGCGAGCGCGTAAGGTTTTGGCGGAAAGCCGACGGCGAGCGCTTCGCAAAACATCAGGCGGTAGATCGGCGTCTTGACGCCGGCAGCGCGGGCCAGTGCGGCGCCGGCGCGGGCGAAGCCCGGCTCGTAAATGGCGTAGTCGATATGAAGGCCGTGGCGTTTGGCGAAATCGAGCGCATACCGGACGTGGCTTTCCGGATTCATGTAGATGCCGGCCGGCTCCGCTTCCACGCGCGCCTTGGTCTGGCTGGAATTGAAACAGCCGGGATCGATGATGGCAAAATCGAGCAGGCCGCGCGCGGCGAGCGCCTCGACATGGGCGAAGCGGGCGGCCGGGTCGGCGTACGGGCTGTCATCGCTGCCCGTCCAGTTGAATGCCGGGTAGGAGGGGTAAACGGGAATGTCGACCTTGGCACGGATGGCCTCGATGATGCGGGCATAGACCTGCCAGTCGTGGGTATGCTGGCCGTCGCTGTCATAGGCGTGGGCATGAATGATGGTGGCGCCGGCTTTGGCGCAGGCGATGCCTTCATTGACGATGGCTTCCACCGTGTACGGGATGCTGGGCTGCCACGCGCGCCATCCGCCGTTCAGCGCGGCCTCGATCCAGACTTTTCGCATGGTATTTCCTTGCGCTTGCGGCCCGCGATCAATTCGCGTGCGGGCGCAGCGCCTTCCTGGGGTGGACGCCGTCGACATATCCCATGAACGGCGGATGGATGGAGTAGCCGATCAATTCGCGCGCCCGCTCCGGCAATTTTTCCGCTGTCTCGGCGGGCACGGCGAGCACCATGTTCTCGAGTTGGCGGAGCCAGCCTGCGCAATATTGCGGGGTGATGATCAGGCGCGGACGGTCCGAGCGGTTGGCGCCGCCGCGGTGCCAGAGCGTGCCCTTGGTGATGGCGAGCGATCCCGACGGCATCACGAGCTTGACCGCGTCCGCTCTGTCGCCGCTGTCGCGATCGGCGCCCTTGCTGGCGATATCCTCCTGCTTCAATGCGCCCTGAATGATCTCGCCGTCCCACAAATGGCTGCCCGGAATGATCTCGGTGGCGCCATTTTGTTCGGTGGTGTCGTCGATCGCCCAAAATGTGCTGACGCCGAGCGCCGGCCGTGGCCGCGGCATCTTTGCGGTGCCGTCGTCGGTGTGCCAGGGCTGCACGGTCTCGCCGGGATGCAGGTTGATCGCGAGCATGGCCGAGAGCAGGCAGGTTTGTCCGAGTTCCGCTTCGGCAAAGGCCAGCGCCAGCGGATGGATCGCGAGATCCGCGAACACAGGCGATTTCGCCATCAGCGCATAGACGCGGTTGGTTCTTTCACCCTCAAAGTCGTTGCGGCCCTTGAGATCACGCGCCAGATGCGGCGCCAGCGCGGCGCGGATTTCGGCCACGCTGTCGGGCGAAAGCACGCGCTCGAAAATCAGATAGCCGCGGCGGTCGAACTCGTCGCGGTACGATTGAAAACTCCGCCCCTCAAACCACGCCGTCGTCTGCGCCGCTGCCGTCGCCATGGCTGCGCTCCCTGTCAGTTTGATTGTCGTTCTCTCCATCTTACGCAAGATGATCCGCGCGACAAGGACGGTCCATTGTCATACGACGCAGAACAGGCAGAGCTTGTTGCCGGTGGGATCGCGCAGATAGGCCGCGTAAAAGCCCTTTTCGGCCTCGGGCGGGCGAAAACCCGGCGCACCTTCGTCGCTGCCGCCGTTTTTCATACCGCCGGCATAGGCGGTCTTTATCTCATCGGGCGTCTTGCCCTGATAGGCGATCATGATGCCGTTGCCGGCGCGGGCTTCCTTGCCGTCATAAGGCGGGCAGATCGCGGTGTGGCAATCCGTGATGGATTTGCCGGGGCCGACCTTGCCATAGCCGAGCCAGCCGCCATCGCTGACCTTGCGTTCGCTGCCGAGTGCGGAAAATACCGCGTCGTAGAATTCGCCCGACTTCTGGCCGTCGACGGCCCCGATGGTGACATATCCGATGGCGCTCACGACATGACCTCCCGTTATTGTTGTGGGAGTTAGTCTAGCAGATCAATATGGCGTTGCCGCCACGATCTGGCGCCTGCAAGGGCGCGCGTATCGAATCAAGATTATGGCAGCTCATCCCAGAATTGGAGCAGCGGCGCGGTCATTTGATCCGGACGGTCTTCCGGGAAAAACAATCGTCCATCCTCCACCTCCACGACGCGCTTTGCGCCGGGAATGGTGTCCTTCAGCCAATAGGCCCACTTCCTGTCAAAGAAGATGTCCTTCAGGCCCCAGACGATCAGCGTCGGCACCTCGAGCTTTTTCAGCGCGCCATGGATGGCCACGGTCTGCCTGTTGTCGAAGCCGAGCCAGTAGCGCGCAAAGGCGTCGATGCGCTGCGGCGATGACAACAGCGGTTGCAGATACAGCCGGATCAGATCATCGGTCAGGATGCTGGTGTCGTCATAGCTGCGAAACAGCGGCACGGATTTGCCGCGCGCATAGCGTTCGCGCGCGAGATCGGGGCGGTCGAGGGTGGGCTGGAAGATCGGCGCCAGCGTTCCCTTCCGCGAATGCTCCATGATCGGCAGCACCTGTGGCGGCGGCCAGCCGTCATGGACGTCGCAATTGGTCAGCACCAGCGAATTCAGCCGGTGCGGGTGGTGGGCCGCAAATATCTGCGCGATGGCGCCGCCGGAATCGTTGGAGACGAGGTCGATCCTGTCGATCCCGAGCCTGTCGATGACTTCGGCAACCATCTGCGCCTGCGCGGTGAACGACACGTCCTGCGTTGGTGCGATCTCGGTGTAGCCGAGTCCCATCAGGTCGATGGCGATGCAGCGCCGCCTGTGCGCGACGCGGTCGATGACGTGACGCCAGTGATAGCCGTTGATGGGGACGCCGTGCAGGAACAGCGCGACCGGCCCCTCGCCCCGCTCGAAATAGGCGATGCGCCCGGACTTGACGTCGGCGAAGCGGCGGCTGGCGTGAAACTCCGATATTTCCATGGGATCGATGCCTCCGTAATTGCGGAGGCAATTTGGCCGGATCAGTGCGGCCGCGCTGTCACGATCTTGCGCAATTCGGCAAGGCGCGTGGCGGTCGTCGCGCGGCGGAGGGCAGCCGGCGTGCAGCCGAAGAAGCCGCGGAATCTCGCGGTAAAATGGCTGTGGCTGGAAAATCCGGCATCGAGCGCGATGGTCGTGAGATCGTCGCCGCAATCAAGCACGGCGTCCAGCGAATGCGCCAGCCGCTCGTGCAGCACATAATCGTAGATCGAGGTGCCGACCATCTGGCGGAACACGTGGCAGAGATGGAACGGCGACAAATTCGCGACCTTGGCCAATCTTGCGATGTTCCATCTATCCGATGGCGCCACCGCGATCGCTTCCTTGACGCGCTCCAGCGCGCGGGCCCGCCGCGCCAGCGCCGATTGCCGCAGCGGCAGCTTTTCCTTGCGCATCGATTTCAGCGACATGTTCAGCAGGTCGAGGCCCAGATTCTCGATCTCGAAATCATCGGCCCCGGCTCTTTCCAGCCGCGCCCCGAGCAGGTTGCGCAGCATCATGGCATGAGCTGGCAGCAGCCCGTTTGACGAAAGAGCCGCGCCGTGGCCGCGGGCTTCAATCTGTTCGCCCGCCAGCGCATCGCCAAACCGCAGGACGAGCGCGCGATCGCCGATGCCGCCGGGATAACCGATGCGATAGGGCGTGTCGGCGGCCACGAACACGGCATGGCTCGGTGTGCCGATTACGTGATGCCCGGGCGCATCGTGCTTGGAAAACACGCCGGAAAACGGCAACACCACGGCATTGCTGTCCTGCCGCTCGACGTCGCCGCAGGCATCCGAGCCCGGACGGGCCTCGAACAGGCCGATCTGCAGGGTTTCGCTTTCAAACAATGTTTTACGGCTGACTTTCACGGCGCGTTCCCGGCCTGCAGACGCAAGTGCAAAGCGCGAATTATTGAATATAATGTAGCATAAGCGCGCCGATGTCGCCGGCGTCAACAAGAACAAGCACCGGAGTGGAGCATGGCCGAAGGTACCAGTTCACAGGGCACCAAGTCGCACTACGAAGTCATCGTCGTCGGCGCGGGCGTGGCCGGGATCTATCAGATCAAGCGGCTGGCCGACCTCGGGATCGACGCAACCGTGCTCGACTCCGCGCCCGACCTCGGCGGCACCTGGTACTGGAACCGCTATCCCGGATGCCGCTTCGACTCCGAGAGCTACACCTACGGCTTTTCCTTCTCAAAGGAATTGCTCGACGAGTGGCACTGGAAGGAACGGTTTTCGGGCCAGCCGGAGAATTTGCGCTATCTCAACTATGTCGCGGACAAGTTCGATCTGCGCAAGTACATGCAGTTCAACTGCAAGGTCGATGCGGCGCAGTTTCGACGAGGCGCGCGACCTGTGGCGGCTCAAGATCAGCGACGGCCGCGAACTGACCGTGCCGCTTCGTCGTGCTGGCGATCGGCCTGTTGTCGGCGCCGACGCTGCCGCGCCTGGAAGGAATGGATGATTTCAAGGGCCGCTCGTTCCACACCTATTACTGGCCGCATGAGCCGGTGGAGCTCGCGGGCAAGAAGGTCGCCGTGATCGGCACCGGCGCCACCGCGATCCAGATCATCGGCGAGATCGCCGACAAGGTTTCCGAACTCACCGTGTTCCAGCGGCGGCCGAACTGGAGCGCGCCGCTCAACAACAGCCGGATATCCGAGAAGGAGATGGCCGATATCCGTTCGCGGTATGACGAGATCTTTGCGGCCTGCAAACGCTCACCGGGAGGTTTTGAGCACGAACCCGACCGCCGCGGCTTTTACGAGGTGACGCGGGAGGAGCGGCTGGCGCTGTGGGACAAGCTCTATGAAGAGCCCGGCTTCGGCATCTGGCTCGCCAATTTCAAAGAGATCTTTATGGACGAGGCGGCCAATGCCGAATTCTCCGCCTATATCGCGGACCGCATTCGCCGGCGCGTCAAGGACCCCGAGACCGCCGAGACGCTGATCCCGCGCGACCATGGCTTTGGCGTGCAGCGCGTGCCGCTCGAGACCAATTACCTCGAGGCCTACAACCGCGACAATGTGCATCTCGTCGATATCAGCAAGACGCCGATCGAGCGGATCACCGAAAAAGGCCTGCGCACCACGGCGCGCGACTACGAGTTCGACATCATCGTCTATGCCACCGGTTTTGACGCCATCACCGGCGCCTATGACCTGATCGACATCACGGGCATCGGCGGCGAAAAGCTGTACGACAAGTGGAAGGATGCGCCGTCGACCTTCCTCGGCATGCTCACGCACGGTTTTCCAAACCTGTTGATGCCGACCGGCCCGCAGAGCGCTTCCGCCACCACCAATTTTCCGCGCGGCATCGAGAACGGCGTCAACTGGTGCACGGATCTGCTGCAGTACATGTGGGATCGCGGCCTGACCCGCGCCGATTCCGACGCGCGAGGCCGAGCAGCGCTGGACCGCGCATGTCACAAAAATGTACGAGATCATGCTGATGCGCAAAGCCAAGGGTTGGTTCACCGGCTACAATTCCAACGTCCCCGGCCACGAAGAGGGCAGGCCGCGCTACTTCGTCTACAATGGCGGCACGCCGAAATATGTCGGGATCATCAACGACGTCGCCGCCAGGGGCTATGAGGGGATCGTGCTGACCTCGCAGACGCGGCCGGAGCCGGACGCGCTGCGCTCGCGCGTCTCGGCCTAGGCGCATGATCCCGAAAAGTGGGAACCGGTTTTCGGGAAAGGATCATGCGCAAATAGAAGGATGTCAGGCCTCGAACGCGATCTCGACGGTAGCGGCATCGCAAATGTCTCCACGAAGGGTTAACGCAAATGTTCAATTGCCGCCGTTGCCGCCGACCCCGGCTTTAGATTTTCCCGCCTATGCTCCACCGTAAAGACGGCGGAGAGCATCACATGATCGTCGATCAACCCGAGGCGGCCGGGGCGGCCAACCCCTTGCTGGATACGGCCTGGGCCATTCTCGAAGCGGCCAACGAACTGCGCGACGGGGCAACCGTCGACGCCTGCCGGCGCGTCATTGACGCGACCTTTCGGGGCGCCCAGCCGGCGCCGTCCGATATGAGTATCGTTCTCGACTTCTTTAACTAACCTTCCGCCACCGCATCGCCCCACGGCTGCGCGGATTCGGTCGCGCCGCTGTTCGTCGCGCCGTCGCGCAGCATGACGCTGGGGCAGGCGAACTTCATCGGAAAGGTCTGGATCCGCGATTCCTCGTAATCGAACTGTTTTCGCAGCGCTTGCCGCACTTGTGCCGGCAGGCGGACATCGCCGATCACGATATGCGCCTTCGCTGGCATCGATGCGCGGCGTGTGGATCGCGGTGTCGAGGTCCATGCCGTAATCCATCACGAAGGACAGGAGCTGCGCCACCGCCGGCAGAATGCGCCGGCCGCCGGAGGCGCCGACCGCGAATCTTCGGCCGTCGGCGGCTTGCGCCACCACGGGCGTGTAGTTGGTCAGGCAGCGTTTGCCGGGCGCCAGCGAATTCGGCACGCCCTGGGTCGGGTCGAACCACATGATGCCGTTGTTCATGGTGAGGCCGGTCTTCGGCGTCACGAATTTCGAGCCGAAGGTCGACAGCAGCGTCTGCGTCACCGCGGCCATGTTGCCGTCCTTGTCGACGACGGAAAAATGCGTGGTGCAGGCCGGCGCCAGGTGCTCGGCGCCGAGCGCGCGGCGGCCGTCGGCATCGCCCATGTCCGAGAGCCGCTCGCGATAGGCCGATTGCAGCGCCAGCGCATATTCGGTGTAGGCGGCCGCATCCGGTTTGCCGCCGGGCTTCAGCTTCTGCTGCAGCAGGCGCATGGTATGCGCCAGCGTCGGCCCGGCGGTGAGTTCGGGCGTCGCGTAGACGTTGCCGCCGCGATAGGGGATTTGCAGCGGCTCGCGCAGATGGGCGCGGAAGGCGGCGAGGTCGCTCGACCGACAGCGCGCCGCCGGCGGCCTGGATGTCGGCAGCGATGCTGCGCGCGAGGTCGCCCTGGTAGAAATCGCGCGGGCCTTGCGCGGCGAGATGCGCCATCGTCGCCTTCAGCTGTGCCTTGCGGCATCCGCACCACCGACTTGATGCCCCATTCCGCATTGGGCGGCAGGCCGTCTTTCAGGTAGGCGGCCGCGCTTGCCGGATAACGCCGCAGATCCGCGGCCGAACTCGCGATCATCAGCGTGGTCCACCAGTCCACCAGCAGGCCTTCGCCGGCGAGTTTCACGCTCGGCGCCGAGCAATTCCTGCCACGGCATTTTGGCGTGGCGGCGGTGCGCCTCTTCCATGCCGGCGACCACGCCGGGCACCGCGATCGAGCCGGGGCCCTGCAGATTGCGGTCGTCCTTTACCCGCGGCCATGGAAAGATGTCGGAGGCCGCGCCTGCGGTCAGCGGATAATCCGCGACGCGCAGGCTGTCCGGCGAGCGCATGCCGTAGTCGATCACCTCGTAGCGGTTCTCGCGGGCGCGATACAGCACCATCGCGCCGCCGCCGCCGGCGCCGCTCATCCAGGGCTCCAGCACGCCGAGCGCAAAGGTGGTGGCGACGACGGCATCGATGCAGTCGCCGCCGGCCGCCAGCACCTCGGCGCCGATCTCGGCCGCCCTTCGCGATTGCGAGGCGACGATGCCGCCCTTGGATGTGACCGCGGGTTTGCGGATTTGCTGGGTGTTGGAGAACTGGTCGGTCATGTCTGGCCTTGTTGTTTCCTGTTTCTTGCTGGATGCGTTCAGCGAATGAGTGCGTCAGCGCCGCGGCGTGAAGCGCACCGGCAATTTGCGGATCGCGTGCACAAAATTGTTCGGCGCGACGTCGATGCCGCCGGCATATTCGATGTCAGGCAACCGCGTCAGCAACTGGCGATAGACCTCCTCGAGCTGCAACTGCGCCACGCGCTTGCCGATGCAGACATGCGGGCCAAAGCCGAACGCGATGTTCTTCGACGCATTGGCGCGGCGGATATCGAGCTGGTCGGGGTTGGGGAAGACAGCGGGATCGCGGTTGGCCGCGGAAAAATACATGATGACCTTTTCGCCTTCGGCGATCTTTTGTCCGCCGACTTCGGTGTCAGAGGTCGCGGTGCGGCGCATGTAGATGACCGGGCTGACCATGCGGATCAGTTCGTCCACCGCATTGGGCAGCAGCGACATGTCGGCCATCAGCGCCTTCTTCTGGTCGGGAAATTCCGTCAGCAGCTTCATCGAGCCGGAAATGGTGTTGCGCGTGGTGTCGTTGCCGGCGAACACGATCAACAGCCAGGAGCCGTCGAGATATTCGTCGCGCAGCAATTCGCCGTCGATGGTGGCGCGCGCGATCGCGCTCATCAGATCGGCTTTCGGATCGGCGCGGCGCTTTTGCAGCATGTGCTGGCCGTACTCGAACATCTCGGCGACGTTTTCGTTGAAGGCCTTGATGAACTTCAGCAGCTCCGGCGTCGGCTGCAGATCCTTGCCCTTCTTTGCCGTGATGTAGCCGGCGACTTCCAGATAATGCATCCAGGTGATGAACTTCGGCTGGTCGGATTGCGGCACGCCGAGGATTTCGCACAGCGTGAACAGCGGAAGCTGTGCGGACAGCTTTTCGACGAGGTCGCATTCGCCAAGCCCTGCCATGGCGTCGATCAGCCGCGTGGTCTCGGCGGCCACCTTCTTCCTGATGTCGGCGAGATAGCCAGGGGTGAAATAGGGCATGTGCTCCTTGCGCAGTTGCAGATGCCACGGCGCGTCCATGTTGATCATGGCGTCGACGGAGGCGCGGAACAGCAGCGGATGCCGCGTCTCCTTCGGGCCATAGGCCATCAGGATGCCGCCCTTCTGCGACGAGAACGTCTTGGGGTCGCCGTCCACGCGCATGACGTCTTCATAGCGCGTCAGCGCCCAGAAGCCGGGACCGTTATTGCCTTCGCGCTGCCATGACACCGGCGCCGGCGCGCGCAACCGCGCGAACAGCTCATAGGGCTGTCCTGCCATGAACTTTTCGGACTCGGTGAGAACGTCCTGGTCGATATCAGGATATATTTTCGGGAAAGCGGGGCCGGGCGGCGGCGGCGCGGGCAGGTTTTCACTCAGCAGAAGCATCCGGCATCTTGCTCCGATTGGCTCCTCCCATCGGAGCTCTGGCTTGTATTTGACCGGACACTAGTATGGACGGGAGCGAAGTCAAAGCCCGCGCCAAATCAGCGCATTGGCGTTTGCGCGCAGGGAATGGCACAGTGCGGAAAATGAAGTCTTTTGGGAGAAGAAAATGGCCGGTGTGAAGCAAGCCAGGGACGGCGCGGTCGGGATCCTCACGCTGGACGAGCCCGCGAGCCTCAATGCGATGACGCCCGATTTGCTCGGGGCGCTCGCCAGCGCAATCGCCGAGATGACGGCCGATCCCGGCCATCCGCGCGCTGGTGCTGACGGGCGAGGGGCGCGGTTTCTGTTCGGGCCAGAATTTGAAGGCCTCGGAAGCGCTCGGCAGCGATATCGTCGCCGGCGTGATGAAATTCTACTGGCCGGCATTCAAGGCGCTTGCGCGAATGCCGCGTGCCCATCGTGGTCGCGGTCAATGGCGTTGCGGCCGGCGGCGGATTCAGCCTGGCGATGGCCGGCGACATCATCGTTGCGGCGCGCTCGGCGAGTTTTATCCAGGTGTTCAGCCGCATTGGCCTGGTGCCTGATCTGGGCTCGACCTGGCTGTTGCCGCGCCTGATCGGCCGCCAGCGCGCGCTGGAATTGATGCTGTTCAACGAGCCGCTTTCCGCCGAGCGCGCGCAGGAATGGGGACTGGTGCGGCAGGTTGTCGATGACGGACAATTGCTCGATGAGGCGATGAAGCTGGCGCAGCGGCTTGCGCAGGGGCCGACGCGGGCGCTGGTCGCCACCCGCGCGCTGATCGAGGAGAGCGAGCACGCGAGCTACGCCGCGCAGTTCCGGAAGGAAATCGAGACCCAGGCCGAGGTGCGGCAAAGCGCGGACGCGCTGGAAGGGCGCAACGCGTTCGTGGAGAAGCGCAAGGCGCAGTTTTCCGGGCGGTAGACGGAAGCTGCCTTGACCCCGGACGCCTTCATCCATCTGCCGCAATCTTCGCGACCGGGTGACGTCATCCGGAAAAGTCGCTGCTGCGCCTGACGCCCGAGATGTTTGCGATGTGGGAGGGGCGCGCCAGGGCCGCCGGATTTCCGGCAGGCTGGCGGCTTTCCGATGAAGTGATCGAACAATCCCGGCTTTCGCTGCTCGGCGACCACGCGAGCTGCGATGATCTCTGGATCTACTGCTACGGATCGCTGATGTGGGATCCGGGTTTTCATTTCACCGAAGTCACGGCTGGCCGACGCGGAAGGCTACCAGCGCCGCTTCACGCTCAGGATCGAACTGGGCCGCGGCTCCCGGAAATTTCCGGGGCTGATGCTGTCGCTCGAACAGCAGGAGGGATGCTGCCGCGGGCTCGCGTTCCGCATCGCCGCCGATGCCGTGCATGCGGAATCCGCCATTCTGTGGCGGCGTGAAATGCTGCGCGGCGGCTATTCGCCGGCGCTGGTGCCGATGTCGACGCCGCAAGGGCCGATCACCGCGCTCGCCTTTGTCTCCAACCCCGCGCACGCAAGCTATGTCGGCGAACTGCCGCTAGACGAGACCGCCGCTGTCATCGCGAGCGGCAAGGGCATTCTCGGCACCAACCGCGAATATCTCGCGCAACTGGCGACAGCAGCTCGAAGCGCTCGGGATCGAGGACCCCTATGTCAGGGAGTTGCATCGGCAGATCGACGCCCGCGTCGGGTCCGATGCATGAGCGCCGCGGGCAGTGTCTCCTGAATCCGGATTCCTCCGGCATCACGCCAGCGTATGCACGATCACCGGGCCGGCTATCGCGGTGGCAGGGCCGATCAGCAGTGGCGCAAGATCCTGCTCGATCCAGGCGATCGCGCGCCTGTTGGCCTCTTCCGCGCCTGCAAACGTGTTGAAGAGACTGATCGCGGTCACCGTGTCGTCGGGAGCGTAGACCACGTAATAGGCCATAAAGCCCTCGACGTCGCTGATGATCGGGATCGCGCCTTCCTTGATCCGGCGCGCCAGCTCTTCGGCCTTGCCGGTTTTTGCCTTGCCCTGACGGATGGCTGCGTACATGGAGACCTCCTTGGAGTTCTCAGTAGACGGCATCCTACGCCAGTTCGCGTGGCGGCACCATAACTGCAGTGCCAATCTGTCTTTGCTTTTGCGGGCTCAAGCTTTGCCTGACGCGCTTCGCCAGGCCTTCTTGGTCCGTTTCCGCCATACCGCGGCCGTCCGAACCGGCTGCCGTCCAGTTCGGGGCGTACTCCAGCGTAAAATTGAGAAAGCTTTCCACCGCAGGCGAGAACGATGTGCGGCTTCGCGCAAACGCTGCGATCCGCCATTTCACGATCGGCTGTTTCAGCGGCAGGAACTTCAGTCCAAAACCGCTGCACCAGCGGCTCCGCCATCGAGGGACAAATCACGGCGCCCTGTCTCACCCGTAGCATGGACAGTGCGGTGTTGACCCGGTGCACCGGCAGCAGTTTTTTGGGGTGATGCCGGGGCGGCACGTGGCTCAGCACGTTGATGGCGATGTTAGGCATGTAGTTGATCAGCGGCCGGTCGCGCAGATCTTTCCAGCTCACCGATTTGGCTGCGCGCCAGCGGGTCGTCGGGACGCAGCGCCACCCACAGCGGGTCGGCGCAAATCGTGTGGATTTCCACCTCGTTCGTCCGCAATGATTCCTGCCGGCCCGAAGCCGATGTCGGTGCTGCCGTCCTGGAGGCCCGCCAGCACCTCTGGATCGGCACGTCGTCGAACCGCACGTCCACGCCGGGGTGGCTGATCGTTGTAGGTTGCGATCAGTTCCGGCAGCAGCGTGCAGGACAGAGGTTCCGGCGCCGCCACGCGCACCAGCCCGCGGCGAAGCTCCTTGAGGTTGGTCAGGCTCTCCAGCGCCTCGTCCAGGCTTGCGAGCACGCGCCGCGCCATCGGCTCAAACGCTTCGCCGACCGCGGAAGCAGAGACGCTGCGCGTGGTGCGATCGAGCAGGCGGACACCAAGTCGGGTCTCAAGTTCCTTGATCAGCCCCGAGAGCGCCGCCTGCGACAGGTGCATGGACCTGGCGGCTTCCGAAAAGCTCGCGCCTTCGAGGACGGCAACTTAGGCACGCAACTGCCGCAGTGTCACATCCATCATGCGGCCTCTCCCTGGCTCACGAATATTCATAAGTGTAGCCGATAAATCGGTCAAAAAATACACATTGTCCGATAGGAAGTGCCTGCCTATCGTTGTCGCTCAGCTTGTTGAACATTAATTCGGGGAGGCATCATGCACGTCACGCGCCGGACTTTGCTCGGCACCGCCGCCGCCTTTCTCGCCGCCGGTCCTGGAATCTCTGCGTTCGCGCAAGCCGAATGGCCATCGAGGGTCGTGCGGCTGGTGTCGCCCTACGCGGCTGGCGGGGCCAGCGACATCTCGCTGCGCATCCTCGCCGAACAATTCGGGCGCAGCCTGCACCAGCAGTTCATCGTCGAAAACAAACCGGGCGCGGGTACGCGTCTTGCCAATGAACTGGTCGCGCGCGCCGCGGCGGACGGCTACACCTTCCTCTACGCGGCAGCGCCCTTTGCGACGGCCGAAGCCCTGTTCGGGAAGCAGGCTTACGACCGCGGGGATCTGCAGCCGGTGGCCATGACCGTCATGGCGCCGTTATTCCTGATCGTCAACGCGCAGGCGCCGTTCAAGAACGTGCAGGAATTGATCGCCTACGGAAGGTCCAGGCCTGAGGGCCTCACCTTCGCTTCGCCGGGCCCGGGCTCGCAGCCGCATCTGGCGGCCGAACTGCTGTTCAGGGACGCCGGCGTCAAAGGCCTCAACGTTCCCTTCCGCGGTGATGCCCCGGCCTACACCGAACTGCTGGCCGGCCGTGTCGACGCCACGCTCACCGCGATCAGCTCCGCTCTGCCGCACATCGAGGCCGGCAAATTGCGCGTGCTCGGCGTGGCTTCTGCCGCGCGCAGCCCGATTTATCCCGACGCACCTACCTTGCGCGAGCAGGGCCTGTCCAACGTGATCGCCTCCGGCTGGTACGGCTTTATGGCGCCGGCGGCCACACCGGCTCCGATCGTCGAGCGGCTGCAGGCCGAAGTCGGCCGCGCGCTCACCGATTCCGAGGTGAAGCGAAAGCTGCTGGCGCAAGGGCTGGAAGCACGTTTCGGTACCGCCGCCGAGTTCGGAAAATTCATCGACGACGAGACGCGCAGATGGAGTGCGTTGATCCGCGAGGCCGGGCTGAAGGGGGAGTAGGTAACGCCGGACACGCCGCGCCAATTCGCTATGATGCGGTCCTGAGCGATGACAAATCGGGGAATCCGCAAATGGCGAAAATCAGGATCGGGCTGGCGGGCTGCGGCTTCGTCTCGGAGCTGCATATGTATGCCTACCGGCGCGTCTACGGCGTCGATGCCGAGGTCAAGGCGGTCGCGGCGAGGGGCGACCATGTCGTCGATTTTGCACGGCGGCACCGCATCCCGACGGTGTACCGCAGCTTTCGCGACCTGATCGCCGACGGCGAGCTCGATGTCATCGACATCTGCACGCCGCCCAATCTGCACGCTGCCATGGTCGTCGAGGCGATGCAGGCGGGCAAGCACGTCATCTGCGAAAAGCCGTTCGCCGGCTATTTCGGGCGCGAAGGCGACACGCTGCCGATCGGAAAACACGTGCCGAAAGCGCTGATGTACCAGCGCGTGGTGGAAGAAATGCAACAAACCCGTGCGGCGATCGAGAAGACCGGAAAACTCTTCATGTATGCGGAAGACTGGGTCTACGCGCCGGCGGTGACCAAGACCGTGGAGATCATCAGGGCGACCCGCGACAAGATCCTGTTCATGAAGGGGGAGGAGAGCCACTCCGGCTCGCACGCCGCGCATGCCGCGCAATGGGCGATGACCGGCGGCGGCTCGCTGATCCGGATGGGATGCCATCCGCTGTCGGCGGTGCTCTATCTCAAGCAGGTCGAGGCGAACGCGCGCGGCGAGAAGATCACCGTAGCCAGCGTGACCTGCGACGTCGGTAATGTTGCGGCATGCCTGCGGCCCGGACGAACGGGGCGTCATCAAGTCCAATCCGGTCGACGTCGAGGATTGGGGCACGCTCACGGTCACTTTCTCGGACGGCACCAAGGCGACGGTGTTTTCCGGCGACATGATTGCCGGCGGCGTGCGCAATTTGATCGAAACCTACACCAGCGGCGGCGCGCTGTTCGCCAATATCACGCCGAACAACCACATGATGAGTTACCAGACATCAGAGGAAAAGCTCGCAAGCGTCTACATCACCGAAAAGGTCGATCGCAAGACCGGCTGGCAATATGTCTGCCTCGAGGAAGAATGGACGCGCGGCTACTTGCAGGAGATCCAGGATTTCATGGAATGCGTCGCGACGGGGCGGCCGCCGCTATCGGATCTCGCGCTGGCCTTTGAGACAATCAAGGTCAATTACGCCGGCTATTGGGCCGCCGAAGAGGGCCGCAGGGTTACGTTGTGAGGGCTGAGGAGCTTGCGCTCCCTCGCCCCGCTCTTGCGGGGAGAGGTGGGGTGAGGGGCTCTCACCGCGAGCGCGGAATGTCGAGACCTGTACCCCCTCACCCGGATTGCATCTTGCGATGCAATCCGACCTCTCCCCGCAAGCGGGGCGACGCGGAATCCTACGCGGCGTACACCGACGATTTCGGCAGCGGGAATACCGGGTCCTGCGTCCTGATATTGGTCGGCCAGACCACGGAGATGTGCTCGCCGGCATTTTGCATCACGACCGGGGTCGAGCGCTCGTTCTGCCCGGAGAGCGGCGTGCCCGGCCGGAAGAATTTGACGCCATAGCCCTGGATGGTGCCGCCCGCGGGAATATCGACGTCGAGCGCGGCCTTGCGGATCGCTTCGGGATCGAAGCCGCCATACTTGTCCTTGGCGACGGGAAGCACGTTGTTGAGCAGGATCCAGGTCTGGTTGAAACCCATCGAACAATGCGGCGGAACGTCGGTCGCGTTGGTCTTTTCCTTGTAGCGGGTGATCATGATCTTGGTGAGATCGCCGATCCCGGGCGCGAGTTTTGAGGCATCGAGCAATTGCGCCGGCACCGGATCGATGTTGCAGAAATTGTCGATGTCCGCAGCGAAAGTGGCGCGCAGCTTGTCGAGCTGGCTGTAGCCCGCTCCGTTTCCGAACAGCATCTTGAACTTGAGGCCGTTCTCGCGCGCCTGGCGCAGGAACAGGGTGATATCAGGGTTGTATCCGGCGTGCGAGATCACGTCGGGCCTGGCGCGCTTGAGTTTTGTCACGAGCACGCCGAGGTCGGGCGCAGATGCCGAATAACCTTCCTTCATGACGACCTGGAGCCCGGCCTCCTTGCAGTAGGCTTCGTCGGCGGCGGCAACGCCGACGCCATAGGGGCCGTCTTCGTGGATCAGCGCGATCTTGATGTCCTTGGGCTCCATGCCGAGCTTGGCCTTGGCGTGCTCGCTGAGGAAGCCCGCAAAGGCCTGGCCGTATTGGTCGGAATGAATTTGCGCGCGGAACACGTATTGCAGATTCTTGTCCTTGAACACGGCGGTCGAGACCGCGGTCGTGATCCAGAGGATCTTTTTCTGCTGCTCGACCTTGGCCGCGAGCGGGACGGCGTGCGAGCTCGCATAAACGCCGTTGATGATTTCGACCTTTTCCTGATCAATCAGGCGCACGGCCTCGTTGATCGCCACCTCGGGCTTGCTCTGGGAATCGGCGGAAACCGGGGCGACCTTGTACTTGCCGCCGACGCCGCCCTTCTCGTTGACGAGGTCGATGGCGATCTGCGCGCCGATCGAGGAGGCAACCGAACCGCCCGCGGCAAAGGGGCCGGTCAGGTCGTAGACCATGCCGATGCGCACCGTTTCCGCTTGCGCCTGCGCGCGGGTCCAATCGAGGCTGAATGCGGCGGCCGCGGCCGCGGAAGTTTTCAGAAGCGTCCTGCGTGACGTCGGCATTGCGTTCTCCCTCGCTTCAAATTTGTTTTTCTTGGCGGCCGAGTATTGAAGAATATGCCGGAAAGTCAACACGGGCGGCCCCGATCGCATACCTGCTGGCATCGTCATGCGGGGCCGATGCGGGCTCGGAAACGACGTGCTGCGCTACCAGTCTGCAACGCGACGGGCTGATCCGCGAGACGCAGTCTATCCGGCGCCGCGAAATTGAAGCGCCCGGCGATCAAACACCGGACGCTCCAGAGCACGATAATGACAGTCCTTACTTCTTGTAGGCGGCGATCACGGCGTCGCCGTCGGCGCCGGCCTTTTTCGACCAATCGGCCGTCAACTGCTCGCCGATTTTCTCGAGGCCGGTCTTCAGCGCCGCAGGCGGCGGCAGCACCTGCATCTTGTTGGCCTTGAGCTGATCGAGATACCACTTCGCCTTTTCTTCCGCGAGCTTCCAGCCGCGTTCTTCGGCGACAACAGCCGCCTTGAGGATCGCCTCCTGGGTCGGCTTGTCGAGCGCGTCAAAAGCCGCCTTGTTCACGAAGGTGACGTTCTTCGGAATCCAGGCCTGCGTATCGTAGAAATGCGTCATGGTTTCCCAGGCCTTGCTGTCGTAGCCGGTGGAGCCCGAGGTCATGAACGCGTTGACGACGCCGGTCGCCAGCGCCTGCGGCAACTCCGCCGCCTGGATGGTGATGGGCTGCGCGCCGACCAGTTCGGCAATGCGCGAGGTGCCGACATTATAGGCGCGCCACTTCAGGCCCTTCATGTCCTCAACGGAGTTGAGGTCCTTCTTGGCATAAATGCCCTGCGGACCCCATGGCACCGCGAACAGCAGCATCAGGCCTTGCGATGCGAGCTTCTTTTCGACGGCGGGTTTCGAGGCGAGCCACAGCTTCTTGGCTGCCGGATAGCTGGTCGCCAGGAACGGGACGACATCGATGCCAAACAGCGGATCTTCGTTCTCGTGCAGCGAGATCAGAACCTCACCTGCCTGCGCCTGTCCGGTTGCGACCGCGCGCTTGATTTCCGGTGCCTTGAACAGGGAGGCCGCGGCATGCACGGTGATTTGCAGCTTGCCGCCGGTGGCATCGCCGACGTCCTTGGCAAACGCGATCAGGTTCACCGAATGCGGATTGTCCGCCGGATAGGCCGCCGGAAGATTCCATTTTGTCTGGGCCATTGCGGGAACGGCAAGCACCGCGACGAAGGCGGCCATCGCACACGTCTTGATAAGCCTTAACATAAAAACACCTCTACTTTTGTTTGAGCATGATGATTTCGAGGAAAACCGGTATCCACTTTTCCGGATCATGCTCTAGCCAGGGAACGCTATCCGCGGCAGCAACATCACAATATCAGGAAAGACCGTGATGATGGCAACCGCGAGAACGAGCAAAAAGAAGAACGGCAGGGCCGCTTTCGCAACCGTGTTGGAATCCTTGCCGCTCATGGTCTGCAAGACGAACAGATTGAAGCCGACCGGCGGAGAGACTTCCGCCATTTCCACCACCAGCACCAGGAAAATACCGAACCAGACGAGATCGAAGCCGGCCTGCTTCACCATCGGAATGACGATGGCCGTGGTCAACACGATCATGGAAATGCCGTCGAGCGCGGTGCCGAGCACGATGTACATGACGGTGAGCGCCGCGATCAGGGAATAGGGGCTGAGCTGGAGGCTGTTCACCCAGTTCGCGAGCGCCAGGGGGATGCCGGTATAGGCCATCGACGTGCCCATGTAGGAGGCGCCCGCCAGGATCAGCAGGATCATGCAATTGACCCGCGTCGCGCCCATGACGCTCGCCCAGAAGGCCTGCCAGGTCAGTGCGCCTTGCCACCATGCGATCGCGAGCGATCCCAACACGCCCCAGGCTGCACATTCCGTCGCCGTCGCCCAGCCCATCAGCAACGACAGAAAGACGAAAGCGATCAGCAGCAGACAGGGAAGGAGATTGAGCGATTCCGCAATGCGCTTGCGAAGGCTCATGGGCGGTTCGGCCGGCGGCGTTTTCTTCGGATTGGCAAGCGACCAGATCGCGATGTAGCCGGAATAAAGCGCCATCACCAGCAGGCCCGGCAGAAATCCGGCGAGGAAAACCTGGATGATGGAGACGTTCGCCTGTACCGCGTAGACCACCATGGTGATCGATGGCGGGATGAGAATGCCGAGCGTGCCCGCACCGGCCAGGGATCCCAAGCTTAAGCCTTCGTCATAGCCGCGCTTCTTCAATTCCGGCAGGGCGATTTTGGCAACCGTGGCGCAGGTCGCGGCTGATGATCCCGACACCGAGCCGAACACGCCGCAGGCAAGCACGTTGACGTGCATGAGCCGGCCCGGCAGCCAGTTCAGCCAGGGCGCAAATCCGCGAAACATCTCCTCCGACAGGCGCGTGCGGAACAGAATTTCGCCCATCCAGATGAAGAGCGGCAAGGCCGCAAGCGACCACGACGCGCTGTTGCCCCATACCGTTGTCGCCAGCACGCTGCCCGCGGGAATCGCGCCGCCGGCAAATTGCATGCCGGCCCATCCGGTCGCCATCAAGGCGACGGCGATCCAGACGCCGGCCCCTAACAGCAGCGCAAGAAATCCGAGCAGAAGTGCTGCGATGGAGAGCAGCTCCATGTCAGACCCCGCTCTGCATGGCGCGCTCGATGACTTCCTCGGCGCTCTGCGGCTTGGGCAATTCGTAGCGCGGCGCGAAGCCGCGCAGGACATGAACCAGTTCATCCACAAAGGCGATGAAGAGAATGACGAGGCCGCCACTGTAGCCGAGCTGTGGAATCCACAGCGGCACCGCGATGACGCCTTGCGAAATGTCGGAAAATTTCCATGACTGCCAGGTCATGACCGCGGCATGCCATGCGAAAAATCCGATAAAGCCGGTGCCGACGAGGAGGGCTGCGATCTCGACATAATGGCGGACGCTGTCGCTGAGGCGGTCGATCAGAAGGCCGACGCGGATCATCTCGCCGTGCTTGAACGTATGCGCGAGCCCGAGGAACGCTGTTGCCGCCATGCACCAGGAGATGAAGTCGTCGCCCGCCGGAATATTGATGCCGAGCGGCCGGCCGGCCGACAGCAACATCATCAGCACAAAGATCGCAATGAGGAAAAGTCCGGCGAGATAGCCGGAGAAAAGGTAGAGCCGATCAAGAAACACGCGGATCATGATGTGTCCTTCCCCCTCATACGCCATACTGCTCAGAAGCAATAGACGTACCACTTCGGAGGCATCAGTTCAGACGTATCACTTCGGATAACCGTTCGCTTCTGGAACGGCCTGTCGATCCTGGCCCCGCCGCAAGCGGATCGCTGAAATCAGTCCCCGGCGACAGGTTTTCGGAGTTGCTCCGGACAGTCAAGGCGGAAGTCTCATCAACGCAAAGGGCGTTGATTTTCTCACCCACGGGGTTTCAACCCCGGGGGGTTTTGGTATGTCTAAATTGCATCTCATTCCGCCCTGACGTTAGATCCTCATGATCGCAGCCATCTTTCTCGCCTTGCTCTGCCTTTCGAGCGCCGTGCTGGCGTGGATCGATCTGCGTCGCGGCATTATTCCAGACTGGCTCAATCTCTCGATCGCCGTCGCTGGCCTTGCCAGGGCCGTCATTCTTGATGGCTGGGCTGCGGCGGCCAGCGCCGGCTACGAGGGCATCATCATCGGCGCGATTGTCTGGCTGCTGCGAAGGCTCTATTTCATGTTCCGGAAATTTCAAGGCCTCGGTCTTGGCGACGTCAAGCTGCTCGCCGCGTCCGGTACCTGGATTGGCGTCGCCGGCGTTCCGGTGCAGCTTTTGGTAGCCTCGTTAGCTGCGCTCGCCGCGGCTGGCGTCATGCAGCTCGCAGGGCGGACGATGACGCGGCAGACATCGCTTCCCTTCGGCCCGTTTCTTGCGCTCGGGCTGTTGGTCACCCTTGCGCTTCAGCAAACCGGATTGATCGGCTAGAGCGTTTCCGAGTTAGGTGGAACGGTATCCTGCGTTTTGGAAGTAGTTGTTGCATTCGTCTGCGGTGAAGCGGTCGAGCAAACGCCCAATGCAGCGCCTGACGTCGGGTACGCTCTTCGAGAAGACCAGGAAGCGAGATAGTCGCCGGCATGTTGCAGGAGGTGTAGACGGTCCTCCGCCGACGGGCCTTCGGTACTGCATCAATTCCGTTTCGCTGGAGTTCGTTCGTGAAGGTACGCCGTTTCCCGACAAACTCGGTCGGCAGGAACAAGGAAAATAGCGCTGCGCATCGCTCGCAGCAATGTGTGATCAACGACCGGCGTGAAGGGATGAGAAGTAAAGTAACGTAACCGTGATGGCGAGTTCGCCGATTTCGATCGCCATGTAAACCAAGTGCGTGTTCGAGCTGGCATTGTCCATCAACATACTGGCGACTCGGCTGACAATCAGCGCGGTCATGACGATGGCAATCGCCAATAAACTAAACTTCTCCATCGACTTGAACACCAATCCCAGCAGAAAAATCACCCCGATCGCCGCCATCAAGCCACCGTAAATTACTTTGAAAGCGGCCATGCCCTCGAAGCTGCTCGCCTGCAGCCCGATTCGCGCCAGCTTGGCCTCCGCGTTGATAAAGCCGAGCACGCCGGACATGATAAAAAACACGCCGTGCAACAGCAGGTTCGCCTTGATCAGCAGCGGGATAAAGCTCATTTCTGATTGCTCGATGATGTAGGGATCGACAGCGGCCTAACCTCTATCACAGTCGCTTCTTCTAACGCTGCGGCGGCGCGTCCGCGAGGCCCTGGTTCATCGCGTTCTCGGCCGGTATGCGCATCGGCCCGGCGGGGCCGTCGGAGGGCTGCGGCAAGCTCAATATCGTTGTCTGCTGGTCGCGCTCGAACGTCACCTCGCGGCCATGGACCGAACGCAATTTCCAGCCCAGATGATCCTCGCCGATCTTCAGGCGCAGCGCCTCCTTGGTTGCCTGGTCGACAAAAATCCCAAAGCTCTGATCGTCGTCGGCGACAATGGTGCCGACCAGTGAAAGCTGCGGACGCTCGACCCGTGCCGGCTCCGGCGGCGGCGGTGGCGGTGGTTTCGCAACCGTCACAGCCGCGACGGCGGGTGGCGGCGGCGGCCGGCGCGACGAAGAGAAGACCGGCCGTTCGCGGGTGTTCGACAGCCTCGCCAGCGGGATCGCCCAAAGCGGATTGGCGCTCTGCGCGCGTTCCGGCACAGGGGGAGGTTGATCCGGAGGCTTGACGACGACCGACGCCGGAGCGGCGGGCGCACTCCACCGCGACGACGCAGATGGGGTATCAGCACGGCGTTGCGTATCCGCATCGACGTCGGACATTTCGGTCGCTAACGGCGCGGCTGAGGCAGGGACGCCGAGCGCAGCCGCCAGAAGAAGTGCAAGCCTTGCCCGCCCTCCGTACCACCTCAGGCTTTGTCATCTTGCGCTCTTGTCATCTTGGGCCCGTTTTGCACCCTGCCATTGTCCGGAGACCGCGAGCAGAATGCGCAGCTTGCCTTCACCCGACGCGGCGAAGCTCGCGGGGGTCTGCACCACGAGCTGATCGACGAACAAGAACGGCATGCCGCTTTCGACGTCATAGAGCAGCTGCTGCAGGCCCGGCTGGTCGATGTCGCAGCTTGCGATGATGGTGAGGAATCCGGATTTGGATTGTGTGCCCTGCAGATCGACCTGCGACGACAGCACGTTGCCGCCAAGCTTGGTCACCGCCGCGGTGACGTGCTGCAACAGCGCTGCGCCGGCGACCGTCACGGTCGCGCCTTCCAGGAACGGCGAGCCGGACGGACCGGCGATGCCGGGAACCTGACCGCCGGCGGCGACGGAGCCGCGGCCCTCGAGCTGTTCAAGCATGGCGGCGGACGCCGCGACATCGGCCCGCTGACTCAATACTTCGCTCAACGAGCTGCCGATCACGAACAGCAGCAGGATCATTGCGCCGAGGTATAATGCCGCAGCCGGCAGCGGCGTGGACAGGAGGCTTCGTAACGCTGCGGTCCGGCTCATGAGCCCGATCCAAAATAGGGCGTGACGTGCGCCTCGATGTGAAACCGCTCTCCAGTGTCGCCCTGGCCGCGCGTGGTCGGCGCAAAGAAGGTGGCGCGGGCAAACTGCGGCGACTGCTCCAAAAGCCTGATCAGCGAAGGGGCGTCCTGCGTCAAGCCGACGACCTGCATCTTGTCGCCTTCGACCCGCAACTCGGTCACATAGGTGGTGTCGGGCAGCGCACTAGAGGTGGCCTCGAGCACCATGACGCTCGACGGCGACGTTTGCTTGCGTTTCGCGAGCAGCGCCTCCGCCGATCCGCTTCCCTGATTGAAGCGCAGCGCTGCGCGCCGCTGCGCGATCCGGTACTGCAGTTCCTGCTGCTCGGCATCGAGCGCCATGCCGGCGTAGGCAGCGACCGCGAGCGAGGTCACAGCTGCAAGCCCGGCGCCAAGCAGCGCCAGGCGCAATACTCGCGGCACGTCGGTGATCGTGCCGGCCGCGTTCGTTATTCGCCTGTCGAACACTTTGACCGGCTCCAACCCGCTCCCCGCCTCGGGCGCCTCGACCAGTCCTGCAAGAGACGCCGCACCGAAATCCGCGGCCAGCCTGACCAGCGGCTCGATTCTCTGTTTCGAGGTGGCCGCAAGCGTCAGAGGCGATGCGCTCGTTATCGGCCGGCACCGGTTGCGTGATGCCGAATACCGCCTCGCTCGCGGGCCACGGCGTCAGGCGATCGATCTGGGCGCGGATCATGCCGTGCAGAAAATCCGTCGCCTGCCTGGGGAAGTCGATGGCGCGGAACAGCACCTGGTCCGACCGCATGAGGATGTCGATGCGGCTGCCGCGCAGCGCCGCCAGCCACTCCGGTGTCAGGGCCGGTTCAGGCCGGCCATGCAGGAGGCGAAACGAAGCCTGCGGCAGCAAGGCGCCCGCGGAGGTCACGCGCGCGGTAAAACTGTCGCTGTCACCCTCCACGAACAGGATGCGCCGCTGCGACGCCATGCGCGCCGTAACGGCATGGACAACAGCGGCGACGGCCGCGATCCATTCTCCAAAAAGATCTTTCAGCTCCGAAATCATCGCATTCAAAGCCCTGTTTGCATTCGCCGACGCGCGGTCGCGTCGTCCTGCCATGACAACACCCGGTATGGGTCTTCCTCGCCGCGAAGACCGATCACGACTTCCGAAGAGCTCTCCCGCCCGTTCGGCAAACGAACACGGATGAGCAGCCGATAGGCCTGGCTCTTTTGTGTCGTCGCACTCGACTTCGCCGCGCCCAGTGCAGAAGCAATCGCCGCGGCATCGTTTGGCAGCGCTGCTCGGTCATTGAGAAATTGCTTGAGCGTAAGCGGCGTCATGCCGGGCAACGCCGCGATCACCTCGGGCGGCGCGGTCAGCACGTCCACCCCGGACACGCCGCTGAAAATGGTAACGAACGGCAGCGCGCGCTCGACCAGCGCCGGCGGCAGGCCGAGCACCAGCCCGAGTTCGTTGACGTGGGGGAACGGCGCCTGGCGCGGTGAATAGGGCCGGCCTGCGGCACGGTATCGCGCGTCTTCATTCCCGGCGGCCTCCCGCGTCGGGCGGGTTCGCCAGGCGATGATACGATCGGCATACTCGCTCGCGCCATCTTCGGCCGCGCCAAGCACGGACAACAGGCCGGCAAGCAGTTCCTTCGATGCATTGTTGATATCGACCCGCGCCGCTTCCGAGACAAAGGAGACGGCGAGATCCGCGCCGTTCAGTCGGGTGCGAAACGAACCTTGCGCCGGGCGTTCCTGCTCGCCTGCGAGCCGCAATTGATAGGCCGAAAGCTCGACACTGGCCGAGATCAGCGCCTGCGCCCGCAAGGCGGTGTCGTTGACGGCGAGCGCCCGCGCCGAATTCGACAGATATGCCGAGAAGATCATCGCCAGCGACGCGAGCGCGGCGAGAAGCCACAACACCGCGACGATAACGATGCCCTGCTCGGATGACGCCGCCGCGCTGCGCCCGACTGCTTGCCTCGTCATGAGCCACCCTGCTTCGGCGCCGCGCCGGCGATCTTGCCATCATTTCCGGCATCGTCGCTTGATTGATCACCGGAATTTCCGAAGCCGGCCGGCGCATCGATATGAAGCGGCGTCACCGTCGACACCGACAAGATGCGCCCGCTGGCGACATCCCGCACGGTGAGCATGATAGCCGCCGGCAGCTTGTCGGCATCGTGCCAGGCATCCCGGAAGACGCGGTCAGGACCGGCATAGGCGAACGACAGACGGAACGGCGGCCGCAGCAATACCACCGGGTCGGAAACGTTGATCTGTTCCGACGGCGAAAGGCCGGGCGAGAGTGGTCCAAATGCCGCGCGCGAGCGCACCGTGACGAGACGACCCTGATCCGTCGTCTCGCCGATCCGCACGACATCGAGCCCCACTCCGACGACGTTGGGGCCCAACGCCGTGCGCACGAAGGTGACCGACGATGCCGAGCCGTCGAACAGCGGCTTCTCCTGATCCCGGTTGGGCGGCACATATTCGGCGGCCGCGAGATCCGCTGCGATCCGCCGCATCGAGATCCCGACCAGCTCGCTCTGCTGGATGCGGTCGAATCCGCGATTCCAGTTCGGCAGCCATTGCGCGGTGATGGTGGCGAGCGCCGACAGCACGAGGCCGGTCAGCGCCAGCGCCGCCAGCGCCTCGATCAGCGTGAAGCCCTGTTCACCGACCCGTTTCTCCGCGCAGGTGGTCATCATTGGCGAGACCTGCGCATCAATCGGACGGTTTCAAGATCAACCGTTGCGCCGGAAGGCGAACGGACTTGAATCCTGACCAGTTCGGGTATCCAGGCAGACGTCGGCGTCCTTTGCGAGCCAGTCGCCGCCGACCGGGCCGATGTCGACCCGCCAGAGAAAGTCACCGACCTGCCCGGACAGCACGCCAGGCACAAGTTCCTTGCGCGGCGGAATTGCGGTCGCCAATACCGCCTGCGCGCCTTGCATCAGCGCGACATGGTTCTCCAACGCCTTCACGCCGCGGATGTTGGTCGACATCACCGATCCGATCGCGACGATCGAGACCGCGACGACGGCGAGCGCCACCAGCACCTCCAGTATCGTGAAGCCGGCATCAGACCGGTCAGTTGGCGCGCGTTGAACGGGGTACAATCTCGATCCTTCCAGTCAGCCAGTTGACGCGGATTTCATAGGTCATATCGAGCCGGGCAAGGGCGATGGTGCCCCCGCACGACATGCCGTCGGCGAAAAAGCTGATGGTCGACAGCACCGCGCGTTGCTGGCAGGTCCGTGGCAACAGGGCATCGAAGCGCACGTCGTCGGGAATGCGGATGGTCTGCGAGGTCGCACCGGAGCGAATCGCGCGCGACGGCGCATCGACCAACGTGGAGACGTCGGCGCGCGCGCGGATCGCGGCGTTGCGGTCGGATTTCAGCAACGTCGCAGTCTCCAGCGCATAGGCCTGCAGCCGTGCCCGCGAAGTATTGGCGCGGCACGATCGGCAACAATACGGCCGCGAGGATCGCGATGATCGCGATCGCGCACACCATCTCCAGCAGCGTGAAGCCGGTTTGGCCTGCCTCATTCATTCCTGGCGCTCGTCATGGTGTCCAGCGAGAGATCGGCGGCAGTGCCGCTGCCACCCTCCCGGCCATCCGAACCGAACGACACGATGTCGTAGGCACCGCGCTGGCCAGGAGCGCGATAGATATAGGGATGGTTCCACGGATCGTTGGGGACATCGCCGCCCCTCAAGTAAGGCCCGTTCCAGGCGCCAACCCCCGGCGCGCGACGGACCAGCGCCGCAAGCCCCTCCGCCGACGACGGATAACGGCCGGCATCGAGATTGAACAGATCGAGCGCGCTGGAGAAGCTCTGCAGCTGGATCTTCGCCGCCTTGACCTTCGAACTCGCCCAGGTAGTTGAGCACGCGAGGGCCGATCAGGCCCATGATCAGGCCGATGATGGTAATGACGACAAGCATTTCGACCAGCGTGAACCCCCGCTCGCCGTGCCGTTTCCCTTGCCGGGCTTGCCGCCGCTCACGCAGGCTCAAGATACTGGCCGAGATTGCTTTCGACATTGCGATGGTCCTTGCTTCATCCAACGAGTTGGGTGACCGACAGCAGCGCGGTCATGACGGATACGATCAACCCGCCCACCACGGCGCTGATGGAGATGATGGCGAGCGGCCCGACTATGCCAACGATACGATCGAGGCTGCGCTGCAGTTTCGCTTCGTAGAATTCGGCGATTCGGCCCGCGAGCGCCGGTAGTTGCCCGGTTTCTTCACCGAGCCGCAGCATGCGCACCGCCATCGGCGGCATGCTGCTCGACGCAGAGAGCGCTTCGGACAACTTGCCGCCATGCCGCACGCGGTCGGCGGCCAGTGTCCAGGCTTCGACATGGCCGGTCACCGCCATGATGTCGACCAGAATGCGCAAGGTGGCGGTCAGGCTGACGCCACTGTCGAGCAGGACCCCGAGATTGCGGCAGAACAGGCTGGTCCGGTAAAACTGAAAGATGCCGCTGATGCCGGGAATGCTTGCCACGCGGTCGATGATCGCGGCGCGCGCGTCCGGCCGGCGCAGCACGAGCCAGGATGCTGCGACCAGCGACGCCGCCGCAACCAGGAGCGCCGTGCCGTTGGCGCGCATGAAATCCGACAGGCGGATGAAGAAACTGAGTGCCGAGTCGGACTTGTTGCCGAAATCCTGCAGCACGGAAGAGAATTGCGGCAGCACGAACAGAATGAAGAACAGCATCACGCCGATCGCTGCGATCAGCACGAACAGCGGATACTGCATGGCGTCCGTCAGCTTGCGGCGCATCGCCTCGGAACGCATCCGCTCCTGGCCCAACAGCTCCAGGACCTGGTCCAGCGTCCCCGAAATTTCGCCGACCCTCACCAGAGCCACATACATCGGCGGGAAGAGCGTCGGATGCGCACCGGCCGCCTCGGCAAGGCTCTCGCCGCTCAGGAGCGCCGCGCGCAATTTGCCAACGACGGGGCGCAAACGGCCGACATCGGCATCGTCGGCGAGCAGTTCGAGCGCGTCGTCGAGCCGTGCGCCGGCCTTCAACAGCAAGGCAAGATCGCGGGTGAAGGTCGTGACCTCCGCTCGTCCGGGCTGGCCGAAGACGCCAAGGCCGGTGGACGCCGAGGCGGCGCGCTTCTCCTCCACCGTCTCGATCGGCAACAGCCGCAGATATTCGATGCGGGCCGCGACTTCGGTCGCATTCGGCGCCGACAGCCTGCCGTGGACGATCTCACCGGTCTGCGTCAGCGCGCGATAGCGGAAGTTCGGCACGGCTCACCTCGTCGTGGTGACGCGGAGAATTTCCGCGGGGCTGGTCAGACCGGCCCGGCATTTGGAGATGCCGTCGTCGAGCATCGTGGTCATGCCGGCACGGATCGCCGTCTGATCGATCTTCAGGCCATCGGTCTTCTCTCCGATCAAGCCGCGCAGCTCATCGTCGAGCTCGAGCACCTCGAACACGCCGAGCCGGCCGCGATAGCCGGTGCCGCCGCAGCGCTCGCAGCCCACGGGCGCATGAACGGTCTCGCCGGGCGTGAAGCCGAGCGTCGCAAGGCGCGGATCGTCCGCAAGGTCCGCCCAGCAGAGAACCTGCCGCGACTTGCAGCGCTCGCAGAGCTGGCGCACCAGGCGCTGCGCGATCACCGCGCGCAAGGTCGAGCGCAACAGATAGGCCTCGATGCCGAGGTCGAGCAGGCGCGGCAGTGCCGCCGCTGCAGTCTCGGTGTGAAGCGTGGTCAGCACCAGATGGCCGGTCAGCGCCGCGTGAACCGCGACGTGGGCGGTCTCGGAATCTCGTACCTCGCCGAGCATGATGACATCGGGATCCTGGCGCACGAAGGAACGCAAGGCGCTCGCAAAGGTCAGCCCGATCGCGGGCTTGATCTGGGACTGATTGACGCCGGGAATTTCGTATTCAACGGGGTCCTCGATGGTGAGAATCTTTCGGACCGGCTCGTTCAGGATCGACAGGACGGTCGCGAGCGTCGTGGTCTTGCCGCTGCCGGTCGGCCCGGTGATGACGATCATGCCGTGCGGCAATTTCAACAGCCGCCTCAGCCTGGTTTCATCGTGTGGCGCCAAGCCGAGCTTGTCGAACACGAGGAGCCCGCGATCTTTCGGCAAGATGCGGATCACAGCGGATTTGCCGTGCTGCGTCGGCATGACGGCTACGCGGATATCGACATCGGTGCGGCCGGCGCGCAACCGCGCGGAACCGTCCTGCGGCAATCGGCGCTCCGCAATGTTGAGGCTCGCGATGATCTTGATGCGGGAGATGACGGCCTGCGGGAGCACGCCTGCAGGGGCGTTGATCTGCCGCAGCAAGCCGTCGATGCGCATGCGCACGGTGAGCCCGGTCTGAAACGGCTCGATGTGGATATCGCTGGCGCGCAGCTCGATGGCCTTTTCCAGGAGATCGTTGACCGCGCGCACCACCGGCGCGCCGCTGGCGAGATCGCGCAGGCTTTCGATGTCATCCTCGCGCAGCTGCGGAACGCCGTCCGCATCGCCGCGACGTCTCTGCGTTGTCACCGGCAAGACGCTGATCGAGCACGACCGTCAGATCGTCAAACGAGGCCACCTTGATTTCGATGTTCGGCCCAAGCACGATTTCCGCCGCGCGACTGGCCGCGAGATCGGTCGGATCTGCTATGACGAGCACGATCATTCGTGATCGGCTCCCTGGTAGGGGAACACGAGCGTTTCGCGAAGAAAGCGCTGCGAGAAAGCTGCAACCAAAGGCGTGGCCGACAACATGTCCTGCAGCGCCACTCGGCTGTATCCGTAGAAGCGAGCGACCTCGTCGGCGAATTCGCTGGCCGACAGATCGGTGGCCTCCCAAAGTTTGCCGAGCGCCGCAGATTGCAGAGTGCGCCGAATGTTGCCTTGCAGCTGATCCGGCGCGCCGGTGTCGGTAACCCCCACCAGCGTCGGCCGCCTTCAGGTGGCCTGCCTGCCGCAGATACTCCACGAACTGCAATGACTGATGACCGGTCATACGTCTTTCCAGGCACCGCCTTGAGTGACGGATGTGCGACGTGGCATGGCCGTTCGTCGCGGGAGCAAGGATTTATTCGCCGGAAATGTAGCATTTGTACGAGCTGCGCTGACGGGAATCTTTTTTTGGAGATTTGAAACTTATCGGGACGCGGGCCGCTAGCTATCACTTGTCATGTTTTCCGGACGACGGATGCTGGCTTGGATCGGCGTTGGCTGGAATGACCCGCGACTTGGGTTCTAAAAGTTGGGTTGGCGAAGGTATGGAGTGTGTCTGCAATCAGGGCCGGTCCCGAAGGGCTGCACGCATCGTTCTGTGCGATCGCGGTGGCGCTCTGCGCTGTGCCTCTTCTGACGTCTTGCGGCCCTGCCACGCTCGGTTCGCCCGCGCCGGCCGATATCGACGTGCTCGACAAGGTGCGCTCCTTGGACATCCTGCCGCGGCAGGCTCAGAACATGAGCGCTCCGCGGCCCAGTGGCGGCGGGCGCGCACGCGCCGCGATGTTTGAAGGAACCGAAATATCCGAGATTCCGGAAACACGGGTGGAGCGCGCGGCAACCGGCAACGGCTATGATCTGAATTTTGAAAACACGCCGGTCGCAACCGTTGCCAAGGTGGTGCTGGGCGACATTCTGGAGACGGGTTATGTCATCGATCCGCGCGTACAAGGTACGGTCAGCCTGATATCGGTGCGGCCGGTACCTAAATCCGACATCGTATTCGTGCTCGAAAACGCCTTGCGGCTCTCAGGCGTCGTGCTGGCCCGCGATAGCACCGGTTATCGGCTGACGCCGCTTGGCGACGCGGTCGGCGGCGGCAGGGTCGATTCCGCCGCAGCGAGCGCCGAGCCGGGCTTCGGCATCTCCGTGGTTCCTCTGCAACATGTATCGGCTCAGACGGTCCTGAAACTACTGGATTTGTTTGCGACCAAACCGGGCAGCGTTCGCGCCGACACCACGCGCAATCTGCTGCTGATTCAGGGGACTGGACCTGAGCGACAGACCGCCGTCGAAACCATCATGAGTTTTGACGTCGACTTTATGCGCGGCCAGTCGGTCGGCATTTTCCCGATCAGTAACGGTGCGCCACAGCCGATCATCGCCGAACTCGAAAAGATCATGGATTCCGGCGAAAGCGGCCTCAGCCAGGGCGTCGTCAAATTCCAGGTAGTCAGCCGACTTAATGCCATTATGGTGGTCAGCCGCAAGCCGGCGATGCTGCGCACCGCCGCGACCTGGATCAGCCGGCTCGATCGCGCCGATACTGCGCGCAATAGCGTCCAGGTCTATCGCGTGAAATATGGTGACGCCCGCCAGATCGCACGCGTCCTGACGGATATGTTCGGTGGGGGATCGCCGGCATCGCCCGATAGCGCGGACAATCAAACGGCGCCGGGATCCGGTTCATACGCGACGTCGAGCGCTGGTCGCCTGTCATTGAACGGAAACTCGTCGGCGCCCGCGAACGGCTTTGGGCCGCGCACGCAGTTTGGAGCAGGCGCCGGGGCCGGCGGTGCGTCGACGTTTGGCCAGCCCCAGCCGGCGACCGAAACTCCGTCCGCAGCCGGCGCACCCGACAGCCGGAGCACGGGCAACGGGCAACCGCTGTTGCAAGGGGTGCGAATCACGGCCGATACCGTCAATAATTCGCTGTTGATCTATGCCGATCCGGGGAGTTACCGGATCATCGAAGCGACCCTGCAACAGATCGACCAGCCGCAGTTGCAGGTGGCGATCGACGCCACGATCGCGGAAGTCACGCTGAACAATGAGTTGAGCTATGGCGTGCAATTCTTCCTGAACAGCAAGAACCTCGGCTTGAGGCCGGACAGGGGCTCTGTCCTCAACACGCAGTCATTCCCCGCCGCTTCGGCGGCCGGACGGCGGCCGGAGCGGCGGCCAATGCGTTCATCGGCCGCGCCATTCCCGGCTTCAATTTCCTGGTCGGATCGGAGGCGCAACCAAGCGCTCATTCTTGACGCATTGCATACCGTCACCAGCGTCAAGGTCCTGTCAAATCCATCGCTGGTCGTGATCAACAATCAAGTGGCGACGCTCCAGGTCGGCGACGTCGTGCCGGTGTCCACCGGGAGTGCCACGGTGCTGACCACGAACAACACCATCGTCAACACGATCGACTATCGCAACACCGGCATCATCCTGCGCGTATCGCCTCGGATCAACGTCAACGGCAATGTGCGGCTCGACATCGAACAGGAAATCAGCAACGTCTCTCCGGCAACGGCCGCCAGCCTGACGCCGACGGTTTCAGAGCGCCGGGTGAAAAGTTCGATTTCGGTGGCCACCGGGCAGACTGTGTTGCTCGCCGGATTGATCAGCGAACAGCAAAACGGCACGCGCAGCGGCATTCCGCTGCTTGATGAAATTCCGGGGCTGGGCGATGGCTTTTCGCGTCAAAACAAGAAGGGAACGCGCACCGAACTGATTATCTTCGTCCGTCCGCAGATCATCCGCGATGGCACCGATGCGCAACAGGTCGCGGAAGAGCTGCGTTCGAAATTGCGTGGCAGCGTGGGAGCGAGCACAGATGATTTGCGGATTCGGACTGTTCGCTGACGCTACCGCAAGGATTCGGCGCGGGTCGGTCGCCGCGCCGACCGCGAGGGCAAGGTTGCGCGTGTTGGCTGCGGCCCTCGTTCTCGTCGCCTTTGGCTTCGCGCAAATGCGCCCGGCGCAGGCCAACTCGTTGACGCTTGCCAGCGCTGCCTACGCCAGGGGCGATTACGTCCGGGCGGTCAACATTCTGACGCCGCTTGCGTTGCGGGGAAACGCCAATGCCCAGGCTTTTCTCGGCTTCATGTACGAAAATGGATTCGGCGCTCCGCAGGCCTATGATGCGGCCGCGGACCTCTATTTCCAGGCGGCGACCAGGGGAAATCCGTTCGCCCAGTGCATGCTGGGATTGATGTACGACAAGGGCCATGGCGTGCCACAGGATTTCATTCTGGCCTACAAGTGGCTGAACCTCGCGGCCGCGCGCGCCTCGAAACGCCAGCGCGAATATTATTTGCGGCTTCGCAATGCGGTGGCGTCGAAGATGTCCGCCGAGCAAATTGTCGTGGGGCAGCGCCTGGCGCTGCTGTGGGCGCCCGGGAGGTGATAAGCGCCGGTTTGTCGACGCGGATCCGCACCTTTTTTCAACCGACGAACGATGGGAGATGCCGCTCGACGGTCACGGTCTGGTTGCGGATTAAGTTCTGCCGGGCCCACAGACGCTTCGCCCTGAAGAGCTAGGCGTGGGTTTTTTCAAAGATGGCGATTTGGCTTCGCTTCCCGAAAGCGATCAGGATTTTTTTGCGGAAGGCGAGAGATCGTGTTTCGGAAATCTCTGAAGTAACGACAACATGCGGCCCGCTTGCCATCGCTGCACCAGAAATGACTTCTGCGAATTGCGATGAGTCGTACGGATTCCGTCAAAAGTGCAGGAAATCAGCGACGGCGACCTTTATCCGGCTGCTGACCGCATGCTTTCCGAGTCCGGTGTCTGACATGCGGCCACGGGTAAAAAGATGGCAATGGTGCGGCACAACGAAATTGTGATTTTCCGCCGACGTCATTCATTTTTTTCACCGTCACCGAATTTTTCACCGTCACTGAAACTTTTCGGAAACTCACGCCGTATCGACGCAGGGGGAATGGCTGAGCTGCTCTCCTCGAATGGCGTCGGAAATCAAATTTCCGGGAGCCTTGTTCGCTCTAGCAGAGGACATCAATCGTGATAAACAGCACTCGCAACTTGTCGAAAACCGACCATCGCTCGAACGCGATGGCAAACGCATCGCCTCGCCCTAATTGGCGCGGCCTTCTTCCTCAGCATCGCCGCCACCGCACCGGCTGGTGCGTCAAGCCACATGGACGCGCCGCTCATAACGGTGGACCCCGCAGCCAACACCACCGACGTGTATGCCTTCGTCACCCAAAATGCCTTTGGTCAAAAGTTCTTGAGCACGGCTGCTTGCGGTTTATCCTTTCGAGCAGCCGGGCATCGGTCCGAATACCTTTCGCTTCGACGACCGCGTCGCGTATGACATTCATGTCTCGCTCGACAACAACAATATCGGCCAGGGCAAGATTGACCTGACCTACCGGTTCCGGTTCAAGACGGTGTTTGCGAACAACCAGACGATCCTGACGTTCCTCGGACCCGTCGAACCAGCCGGCCCGGGTGTATTCCCTGCCAATCAAAACCTGCGCCAGACCTATACGGTGACACTGATTGACCACCGCCTCAACGGAGTTACGAGCCCCTTCATCAACAGGCCCACACTCCTCGGCACAGGCATGGTTCCGCCGAACAATCAGGGTCGCGTGACCCGGTTTTACAACCTGAACAATGACGGCGATCAGCCGGCGAAGCCCGGCGTTGCGAACCCCAACGACCTCGATCCCTATACCAAGAACACGATCTTCGAACTGAAGAACGGGCACCGGGTCTTCGCAGGACAGCGCGAAGACGGCTTCTATGCGGACATCCATTCCATCTTCGATCTGGATTTCACCTTCGGGCGGGATCGCAACACCCCGACCAAGCCGTACGACAGCCAAAGCGGCTTCAACGTCCACACAATCGTGCTGAACATCCCGCTAACGCAACTCGAAGGCGTCAAAATCGCCGGCGTATATGCAACGACCAGCCGCACCCTCGGAGGTCTTCTCGATGACGACAGTGATGGCGACGAGATGCTCCTCAAGCAGGTAGGCCGTCAGGGCAATCCTCTGTTCAACGAGGCCCTGGTCTCCCATGTTGACAAGGATCGCTACAGCGAGAGCAGGCCCGTCGACGACGCGAAGAATTTTGCCAAATACGCCGACAATCCGGAAATCGCCCGTGCGCTCGGCACGACGCCGATCATCCCCGGCTTGCTGCGCTCGATCTTCATTCCGGACCTGATCAAGGTCGACTTGACCACGCCGCCGGCCCGGTTGGCCGGTACCGCGGGCTTCAATCGCCTCGGCGTGTTTGGCGGTGACGTATTGAAGAGCACGGCGCAGGATCCGTTCAAGAACGGGGGCTTTATCCCCGGCGGCTGGCCGAATGGCCGTCGTTTCGGCGACGACGTGGTGAATATTGCCCTGATTGCGCTGGGCGCCGCTGGTCCGTTCGGATCAGATCGACCCGCAACTTCAATGCCACGCGCGTCAATCACAACGATTCAACCTACAACGTCGTCTTCCCGTACGCGGGGACGCCGCATAACGGACGCAACATCAACCCATCGACACCTACGCCAATTCTGAGCCGTCTAAGTCTCCGGGGCGGACGCAAAGCCCGCCCCGGGATTCACCTGATCTTCGCCGCCCTCGTCCAGGGCAGCCTTCAGCTATTTACGCCAATCCTTCCACCGCCCCAGTCGAGCGACGGCCAATGACCAAAGGCATCATCGCCGCAGCCGTTGTGATGCTTGTCGCGTCGGCAAGTTCGGCAGCGCCCTATCGACCAAGCGATGACGCGACCGTTCTCGTCACCGTCCCACCTGCGGCGGCCTCAACGCAGACCGCCTTCCGCAACGCGCAAAATGCGCTCGCGGCAAACCCCAACGACCTCAACCTGGCGCTCGAGGTCGCGCGCGCCGCCATCCGCGATGGACGCGCCAGCGCCGACCCACGCCGTTATGGCCAGGCGCAGGCCGCGCTCGCGCCATGGTGGTCCATCCCGAACCCACCAATGAGCGTGCGCGTCCTGCGCGCCATCATTCGCCAGAGCCTGCATGATTTCGCGGGTGCAGAGGCCGATCTTGACGCCATTCTTCGTCTCGATCCGAGAAACGGCCAGGCTCGCCTGACACGCGCTTTCGTACGCCAAACGGTTGGCGCTCTCGCCGACGCCAAAGATGACTGTCGCCGGCTTCCGCCGTCGGTAGGCGTGACGGCGGCCGCCGTCTGCCTGCTCCGGGTGGAGGCGTTGACCGGCTCGGCCGGCTGCATCATTGGAGCGACTTGACCAACTCATCAAGATCGACGGAAAGTCCGAGCCGCTCGTGCGGCGTTGGGCGCAAGCTGTCGGCGCCGACATGGCCGCAATGCTCGGCCAAACCGAAGCGGCCGACCTCCACTTCTCCGAAGCGACGGCAGATGGCGGCGACATTCCTACTCTGGTTGCGTTCGCCGATCATCTTCTCGACACCGATAGGCCGGCAGAGGTCTTGACGCTGCTGGCCGGTCGCAGCGAGGCCGACATCGTTTATCTGCGTCTGGCGATCGCCGGAAAGCGCCTCAACGACCCGCGGACGCCGCATTGGAGCGCGCTGCTGGCAGACCGGTTTGCCGCGGCGAACGCCGGCGGTGTCCAGCTCCATCTGAGAGAGGAGGCGCGCTTCGAACTCGAAGTCCGGGGCGACGCGGCGACCGCGCTTAAATTAGCTCTTGCGAACTGGAAGATCCAGAAGGAGCCGAGCGACGCTCGTCTCGTCTTGCAGACGGCCCTGGCCGCCAACGATCCGGCAGCGGCAGCCGATGTCCTCGCCTTCATTGAAAAGACAGGCCTCGCCGATACGCGCATCAAGCCGCTGCGAGACAAGATCGCCGAGAAGCAACCATGAATCGCTTCATCGCGTTTTCTCTCCTGGCGGCCATAATCTTCTCAGGAACGCTTTTTTCCGCCACTTGCGTTGAGGCGCATACCCAAAGCTATGGGTTCCTGCGGGCAACCGCGCATGATGATCACGTCTCGGGGCAGCTCGAACTCGCAGTTCGTGATCTCGATCTGGCCTACGCCCTCGACGCCGACGGCGATGGTAATGTTACCTGGGGGGAATTGCGCAAACGAGAGTCTGAACTCGCATCGCTGGTCCTCCAAAAGATTTCGATCGGGCCCGCCAAAGCGCCTTGCGATCTCGTCCCTGGCGCCATCGCAATCGATAGCCGCGGCGGCGAAAGCTACGTGATCTTTCCATTCACGGGCGCCTGTGAGGTGCTCGGCAGCCAGGTTCGCGTCGGATACGACCTTATGTTCGGCTCGGACGCGCAACATCGCGGGCTTGTCGACCTTAGAAATGGCGACATTGGACGTTCGACGGTGATGACCCCCGAAACACGGGTCGCGGTTCTCGATCTGGAATCCGACAATCGTCTCGACGTTATTCGCTCGTTCATATCGCACGGCGCGCATCACATCTGGAGCGGCTACGACCACATGTTGTTCCTGGTCACGCTGCTGCTTCCGGCGGTGGTGATGAGATCAGGACAACGTGTGGCGGCCGGTCGAGACTCTCGGCGGCGCCGTTCTGGGCGACGACGCGCATCGTCACCGCCTTCACCCTTGCCCATTCGATCACTTTGTCGGCCGCCGCATTCGGCATCGTGGAATTACCGTCGCGCCTCGTGGAAAGCGTCATCGCCATTTCGGTCGCGGTCGCAGCGATCAACAACCTCTTCCCCGTCGTATCTCGACGGGTGTGGATCGTGGTGTTTGTGTTCGGGCTGATGCACGGCTTCGGCTTCGCCAGCGTTCTGACCGATCTCGGATTGCCGCCGGCCAGAAAGTTTGTCGCGCTTTTTGCTTTCAACGTCGGCGTAGAACTAGGCCAACTCGCGGTCGTCGCCGGCCTGTTGCCGGCTTTGTTTCTGATGCGACGGAGCGCCACGTACACGCAGGTCGCTTTGCCGGCGGGTTCGATGGTCATCGTGGTCATCGGCTTCATGTGGACCCTTCAACGAGCGACCGGAATGAACATCATTCCCGGTTGAAGCGCCGAGATTTGAGTTGATGGATCGCGTTCGAGATCAACTCAGGGAGAAACATGACGGTTTCCGAATTCAGGTTCGCCGGGTCCGATCGGAACGGCGAGGGCAGCGGCACGCGGCTGCAGGGCACAGTTGCGCCTGTCTGACCGACTGTTGCTGTTCGCCGAGACCGCTCTGGCTGGACTGTTCATTGTCGTGCCCGACGCACGGGCGCAAAACATCGACACTTCTGCGGAGGCGACTGTGCTTCCTGCCATCACGGTACAGGCGCCGCGCGCCAAAAAAGCTTGCTCAACCGCAAAAGCGCAGCGGCCGCAATAACCCGCAGTCTGCAAAACCTTCGGCCGTTGCAAATCAGTCGATCGAACAGGCAATATCCGCCTCCGGCGCGCCGAATGTGGGTTCGGGACCCCAGGGCCAACCGAGCATGGCGAGCCAGACCACGATTACCGGTGAAGCGCTTAACGCGCGCCCGGTGACGCGCCCGGGCGAAATTCTGGAGGCTGTGCCGGGGCTGGTCGTGACCCAGCACAGCGGTGAAGGCAAAGCCAACCAGTATTTCCTGCGCGGCTATAATCTGGACCACGGTACCGATCTGGCAATCTATGTCGACGATGTGCCGGTCAACCTGCGGACCCATGCGCACGGGCAGGGCTATTCGGATCTGAACTGGCTGATGCCGGAAACGATCAACTCGCTCGATGTCCGCAAGGGGCCGTATTTCGCCGACGAAGGCGACTTCGCTTCGGTCGGCAATCTTCGCATCGGGCTGATCGACCGCATCGACAAGAGCGTGGCACAAGTAACCGTCGGCAGCTTTGGTTACCGGAGGGTCTTCGGCATGGGCTCGGAAAAGGTCGGCGATGGAACGCTGCTTGTTGCCGGCGAAGCCGGCACCTATAACGGGCCGTGGGTCAATCCCGACGATGCGCGCAAGCTCAACGGCTTGATCCGTTACACGCAGGGCACCGCGCTGGACGGCCTTTCTATCACCGGCATGGCCTATTCCAACCGTTTTAATTCGACCGATCAGGTACCGCAGCGCGCGATCACGTCGGGACAGCTCGATCGCTTTGGCGCGGTAGACCCGACCGATGGCGGCAACGCCGATCGCTTTGCGCTGTCGGCGCGCATCGCCGGCACCGACGATGCCGGATCGTGGAAGGCCAACGCCTTCGCGGTCAAAAGCGGGCTCGATCTGTTCAGCAACTTTACCTACTTTCTGGGAAATCCCGTTCTCGGCGACCAGTTTCATCAACACGACGACCGCATCCTGGCCGGCGCCAACGCGTCGCGAACCCTTGTCGGATCTTTTGCCGGCCTGCCGGTGGAAACCACGTTCGGCATCCAGACACGCTACGACGACATCAGACTTGCGCTAACCAACACCTATCGACGCAATTTTCTCTCGAATGTCCGCAGCGACAAGGTGCAGGAAGCCAGCGTTGGCGTCTATGCCCAAAACACCGTGCATTGGACCGACTGGCTGAGGACCACGCTGGGCTGGCGCGGCGATTATTACGACGCCAAGGTCGACTCGCTGTTCAATGCCAACAACTCGGGAAGGTCCAGCGCCGGGATTGGCAGTCCGAAATTCACGGCGGTGATCGGCCCGTTCAACAAAACCGAATTTTTCTTCGGCGCGGGCCTCGGCATGCACAGCAACGATGCCCGCGGCGCCACCATCACCGAGGATCCCGTTGACCCGACCGTGAAGGTATCGGCTTCGCCGTTACTGGTGCGGACCAGGGGCGCGGAGGTCGGAGTCCGCAGCAAGCTCATTCCCGGCCTCAATTCCTCTGTCAGCCTGTTCATGCTCGATCAGGCGTCCGAAATCGTTTTCGTTGGCGACGCCGGTACCACCGAAGCAAGCAGGGCCAGCCGGCGCTACGGCGTGGAATGGACCAACATTTATCAGCCGAAGCCATGGCTCAAGCTCGATGCGGATGTTGCGCTGACCCACGCCCGGTTTGTCGGATTTAACAGCGATCAAGCCGCGCTATTCGATTCACTGGCGGGGTTTCCGCAGGCGCAGATCGGCAACGCTCCCGGCAATTACATCCCCAACGCGCCGGCGATGGTGGCGTCGGCTGGCGTCACGGTCGGTGAAAAGACCGGCTGGTTCGGCGCGCTGCGCTGGCGCTATCTGGCGTCGAGCCCGCTTACCGAAGACAACGCCTTCCGCTCGCAGCCGACCAGTGTTTTCAACGGCCGCGTGGGCTACCAGGCGGATAATGGCTGGCGGATACAACTCGACGTGCTCAATTTGCTCAACAGCAGGACCAATCAGATCTCTTACGCCTACGGGTCGCTCATCAAATCCGACAGTCTCTATAATCTTTGTTTTCCGGCGCGGATCGCGCCGGCGGCAGTGTGTCAGAACGGCGTTATGGATCATGTCGTGCATCCGGTCGAACCGCTGGCGGTCAGACTTACGCTCGCCGGAACCTTCTGACAGGACCGGCCGGCAGCGGGCTTCTTTGAGCTTCGTTGCTGACCAGCATGTTGAGGTTGGTACGATCGAGAGAAATATGGTCAGCCGTTGATGGGCCGTTCGGTGAAGCAGGCCCGCAGCGCCGTTCAGTCGTTTTGTGCGACAGGGACGGCCAAATCTACGACGAAAGGCCGGATCGAAGCGGACTCGGCAAGGACAAACCATTTCGGTAGCGAATAGCACGAACCAGACCAACCGGGCCGGTCTGATGATGTCCGTTGTCGGGTTAGACCGGAAGTGGCTGGCAGAAGGTCAAAACGACGCTTTTGACCCTGAACGGACATTGGCTCTGGCCGGAACGCTGCCTGCCATGCTTTGATCGCTCGGGTTGATCTTGAGGTTTTAAGGGGCATTACTCTGGCGGACGACCGGGTAGAACGACGCTTGGCAGCGGTACTGGCGGCAGATGTCGCCGGCTATAGCCGTCTGATGGGGGCTGACGAGGAAGGCACTTTGGCCCGGCTAAAGGCCGTCAGAAAGACACTTGTCGATCCCATGATCGCCGCCCATCGCGGACGGATCGTCAAGACGACCGGAGACGGAATGTTGGTGGAGTTTGCCAGCGCCGTGGACGCTGCACGCTGTGGAGCCGAACTCCAGCGTGGCATGGCAGCGCAAAACGCCGACCTCCCGCAAGATATCCGGATTGAATTTCGGATTGGCATCCATGTCGGCGACATCATCATCGATGACAACGACATCTTCGGCGACGGCGTTAACATCGCCGCTCGCATCGAAAATGAGTGCGAGCCGGGTGGGATTTACCTATCCGACGATGCGTTTCGGCAGGTGCGCAATAAAACGACGGTCATGTTTGAGGATATTGGCGAACGCATCTTAAAAAACATTGAGCGTCCGGTGCGTGTCTATGCTGCCCGCGGCAACGCTACGGATGCGCCGTCAACGGCCGCTCCATCAATTTCCGGAGCGCTGCCGAAAAAGCCGTCGATTGTGGTGCTACCGCTTCAGAACATGAGCGGCGACCCTGAGCAGGAGTATTTTGCCGACGGCCTCACCGAAAATCTGACGACTGACCTGTCGCGTATCGGTGATCTCTTTGTTATCGGGCGAAATACAGCATTCACGTACAAAGGAAGAAAGATTGATCTCAAGCAGATCGGGCGCGAGCTGGGTGTGCGCTATGCGCTGGAGGGCAGCGTGCAGCGAGGCGGCGACCAAATTCGCGTCAATGTCCAGCTTGTCGACACTTTAACCGGTGGTCATCTCTGGGCAGAGCGATTTGATCGTGACCGACACGATATCTTCAAGATGCAAGACGAAATTTCGCGACGCACGGCTTATATTCTAACCAAACACGTGACAACAGCGGAGCTTGCCCGCCGAGAGCGCGACACCAGCAATTTGGACGCTAATGACTTCGTCATGCGAGCGCGAGATCCGAAGTTATGGGGTTCGACCCCTGAAAATTATGCGGCGCGGATAGACTTTTGTGAGCAGGCCGCGCGCCTGGACCCGCGGAGTGTCGATGCATGGTCTGGCATTGCGTCAAACACTGCAACTCGTGTATTCCTCGGATGGAGTCCGGCCCGATCCAACGATCTTCGTTCAGCAACGGCTGCGCTTCAAAAAGCCTTGGAAATTAACCCCAATGACCACTACGTGGTTTTTGCGAAAGGTCACGTTGCCTTCGCAAGAAGAGATTATGCTGAAGCTCATGAAGCCTACGTGTACGCAACGGAGCTAAATCCCAGTCGAGCAGTTTGTCATCAGCTTGCCGGTATGGCCAAGATCGCCTTAGGTAGGGCGGAGGAAGCATTCGAGCCATTAAATGAGGCTATCCGGCTCAGCCCGCGTGATCTGCACAGCGCCGATGTGATCTTCTGCATGGGTTGGGCTTATTGGGAATTAGAGCGTTATCAAGAGGGGCTTCAGTCTTTGGAGCGGGCAAAGGCTCAAAATCCGCGGCTAACCTGGGCGAACGCCCATTTGGCAAGCACGTATGTTAGGATGGGTCAGCAAGATAAAGCCGAGGCCGTCGTCAGGGATGCGCTTCAAACGCAACCCAATTGGACAACCGGGATCGTGGAAGAATTTATCCGTTGCGACGAGCAAGTTTGGATGCCCTCATTGAAGACCTGCGTAAAGCCGGCCTGCCGAGCTAGATAGCCATTAGTTCTGAGAGGGACGCGACTTCCGGTTCTGGCACTTTTCGGAACTGGGGACGTCGCCAACGAATGTCCGATCATCAAACAGAAGCAGACATGGTGCGTGCTGACTTCCCGTTGTCGGCAAGACCTTCAAGCAGGCCGTCGCGCGCGGCCGGCTTGTCGTAGGTGCCATTGAGATGATTTGGTTATTCGCGCCAAGATCGTTTCCGATCCTGTCAGAACTTCTGACGGCGTAGAAAATATCAAAATCGACAAGCCGCTGATTTCATTGGTGGGCCCGGCAGGCCCGACCCAAGCTAACGATGTCAAGCACTTGCGCGCGCGTGAGACTTCTCAAAGTCTCGATGTTTTCCAATATCTGTCTCAGGAACCGGTCTCATCGATTGGGCCCGACCAAGGGCCACCGTCAAGGCAGAAGCCGATCCATTATTCGGTGTATATCGGCCGCGAACGGCTTGGCCGATATGTTCAAGCAAGCCCCGAAAAGTTTCAAGCGTTCGACGCCAACGACCGACCGCTAGGGCGGTTCCGAGTGCGGACCAGAGCTCTGGCTGCCATCCGCAAGGCGTTTTCCGGGAGCCGGTTCCGATGAGTTGGCAGGCCACAGCGTGGGCTGCGAAGCAACTACCGGTAGCGCTTCGAACAAGCTGACACTCCTCGCCTTGACGAATTACGCCGATTCTGGCGGCATCTGCTGGCCGACCCAAGAAACGATCGCAAGAGACACTGAGCAAAGCATCGACACGGTGCAACGGCGGCTGAAAAAGCTTACCACACTTGGCCTAGTGCGCATTGAAAAGCGTGCTGGCGGCCGTGGCCAATGGGACGGGCGCGTCTACTTCCTCGCAATGGGTGTTGCAGAAATGACCGAGCCGCAATCTGCGGTTCGCTCTGACCCTCAAAACCTGCCCCAGGCAACGCGGCTCCATGCCGCGTCAGGTACGGTTACCGGACCGCACGAGGCCCGGTCACCATACCGCACAGCCGTGCGGCATAAACCTTCACTAGAGCATTCAAGAGAACCTTCAGCGAAAACTTCGACTGATGCGGCTGCCCAACGTCTGAAGGCGTTCCAAGGGAAGTACGAACCGACGGAGCTAGTCCAGCATCGCATAGCTCGTCGCTTAGGCCCAGATGGTTGGTTGGTATTGGGTGAGATGAGCGACGAGCAACTCGTGAAACTTACGACCTTGGAACGCCGTGGAAAACTCGATGACGCCGCGCTCTCGGCCGCCACGCTGGATAGGCGCAAGCGCCGGGCGCACTTTTGTACAGCCGCCTTGACCGAAGAACCCTCTGTCAGCCGCGCTGTTCAAGCGGCAAATGTGTCGCTTGAAAATGCGCCGCCGGTCGCCAAAGCCTGGGTCCTTCCGGAGAAATATAACCACGCGAGTAGTTCGGAGCGCGAGGGTTCACCAGTGTCATCGAGTTTTGAGAGCCTAAACTCAACTAAACAGTAGCCTAAACATGGAGCCTAAACAGTGAGGGTGGGGGTGGGTCAAAAGTCGGAGATGCCGCGATGCAAGGACCGGCGCCTCCTTCATTGAGGGATTTTTTTCTGAGGTCGCAGAATTTTCAGACGGTCAGTCGATTGACCGGCGAGCCGCTCGTCTTGAACAAGCGAAAAAGGTGAGTGGTTTTGGGTGCTTGGCGGAAGACAAGAATCGATCAGTGCGCCTTCGCGGCGCTCGTTGGCGGCAAATTTGAGCATTTATTTTTCTCGGCGCTCAATTCGTCAGCTGTCGTACTTAAATTTGTCGCGAAATTGGGTAGGGGAGGGTGGCCCTCCATATGAGGCCAACCATCATCGCTGCGCGAGCTTCCCGCTTTGGATTGTGCTGTGCATTTGCATTGACCAAGTCCGGTGAATTGGTCAATGCGCGCGTTCTCTAGACGCATACGGCAGCTTTTCGGCCGCTGGGGCCCAAACCACCCGCAATCGTTTCAATTGCCAGACGGACCGCGCCCGGCGGGCTCAGTCGAAAGCATTTGCGAATTTCAACCTTAGTAGTCAGGGCGTCGCGATCAACCCATTGGCCGTGGCGACGATCCAGCGGTTGCCCCAGCGCACGATCGAATCGACCCGCCCAACACCAGGCACCGTGTCGCCTACCATTGCCGTACGGATGCCATCGGGTCCTTCGAGCACGACCGTTCCCCCTCGAACATCACGAACTATCCAGCCCTCGATTGTAGTCGGTCGTGTCTCCGCCGCTAGCGAAAGGGGATCGCGAGCCGGGATCGAAGCAGTGAATAGGTCTGTTGCGGGAGCAGCAGTTGCCGTTCTTGAACGCTCCACATCTGGGCGAGCCAAAGCTCCCGTTGGCAAACTCGGAGTTTTGGGCGGAGTCGTAGCTGGAGTGCCGAGCGCCGTTTGTTTTCGGCCAGGTTCAATCCTATTGGCCTTCAACTCCGTTCGGCGGGAGGAGGTATCTTTCTGAGCTGTTGGGTTTGATGCGACGACCGTCGGAACGCCATACCAACTTGAGCTGCCGGCCCAGCCTAGGCCGAACCCCAGCGCCAGGGCACCCGCGACCGCAAAGCAAAGAATGCACGCCTGGCGGACGTCGGGTTTCAGAAGCTGCAGGGCCTCTTCTCGAATGGGACTGAGGTGATCCGACGGGTCCATGCTCTCGGGCAGTGACGGCAGTTGACTGCTAGCCACGTCTCCAACCGACCCGATATCGCTAAAGCTGCTTGTTTGCTGGGCCTGCATGATCGCGACTTTCTGCGGTCAACAATGATCACTCTTAGGACTAAAGGAAACCTTAAGAAATTCTTTCGTGCTAGTGAACCGCGGAGAAGCCAGCGACTTGCGCCGCGCGACCACTCGGCCGCTGGCTGATTTGTTCCGTAACATCTATTTGTCGAATCCGACGGTGCTATTGCGCCCCCAGCTCCGGGCAGGTCAGCCGGCTCCATGATGTGGCTGATGGCGCCGCCACTGATCATTTGCCGCAGCCTGTTACGCGCGAATGCACCTTTGATCCAGAGATCGCAGCCTTCCGTCCAGGCTGCTAGGCCCGCTTTTGACCCGTAGCGACCATCGGCCAGACCAGGCCCGGTTTCCCATTGCACCTATAGAGCATCCCCAAGCGCGGTTTTTGGCGCGACTTGGACAGGAGCGTAGCCGGACACCGTCCACCGGATATGCTAGTGTCGATTTCCCAGCCTTGGGGTGTCCCTTGAGCAACCAGCATTTAGAGCGGCGATTGGCGGCGATCCTGGCGGCGGATGTCGCGGGCTCTTGCCGTTTGATAGGGGACGACGAAGAAGGGACGGTAGAGCAACTGCAAGCTCTGAGAAAGGTCCTTTTCGATCCCAAAGTCTCCGATTATCGCGGACGCATTGTCAAGAATACGGGTGACGGCGCTCTCGTCGAGTTTGCCAGCGTAGTCGACGCCTTGCGTTGTGCCGACGAAATCCAGCGCGGCGTGGCCGAACAGAATATCAATGTGCCGCAGAACAAACGGATCGAATTTCGTATCGGCATTCACGTCGGTGATATCATCATTGAAGAGCATGATATCTATGGTGACGCGGTCAATATCGCGGTTCGTCTCGAAGGGATCGCAGATCCCGGGGGCATTTGCATTTCCGACGATGCTCGCCGGCAGATCCGGGCCAAGGTCGGTCTTGATTTCGACGATATGGGTTCTCGACCGTTGAGAAATATCGCTGAACCTGTACGCATCTGGCGCGTTCGCGCAAACGGCCTCGCCACTGCGCTAGACACTCGGACGACTTCCCACGATCAAGTCGTGATGGGATCTGCTCCTGACACGACGAAACCAGATGGGTGCCAGTTGATGAGCGAGGAGCAGAGCGCGTCGGCTGCTTCCGTGCCGGCCGATCCGAGATCACACCAGATGGTCGGGCGGGACGCCCCACTCCAATTGCTGGACCGGACAACGCAACGCATGCTGGCCGGGCAGCGACAGATCGCTCTCGTCACCGGAGAGGCCGGAATCGGCAAGACGGCCTTCATCCAAATGGCCGTGGACCGGTTGACGCAGCACGGCGTCGATTTCTTGTTCGGGCGCTGCACTGAGCGGTTCGGAACCGATGAAGTCTTCTTGCCCCTAATCGATGCCTTGGTAACGCGCTGTCGCGCCACAGGTGGTGGAGAACTACTGACGGCAATTCGTACCCATGCGCCAACCTGGCTGCTGCACATACCGGGCTCCATCGATGCGGCCGAGCGCGCTGCGCTCCAAAACGAAGTGTTTGGCGCTACCCGTGAGCGCATGTTGCGCGAATTTTGTGATCTTTTGGAAGCGCTGAGTGCGATACGTCCGTGGGTCCTTGTTCTTGAGGATCTGCATTGGAGCGACTTCGCAACGCTGGACGTGCTGTCCCGCTTCGCGCGGGGCAGTCGCAAGACCTCGGTGCTGGTGCTCGGTTCTTATCGGCCCGCCGATAGCACCATCGGCGGTCATCCAATTCGGCGGCTGCATCAAGATCTTGAAATCCACGGGTGCTGCAACGAACTGCGACTCGATCGACTGTCACGCGCGGAAGTTGAGCAATATGTTTCGCTCAGGTTCGGCGACAATGCGTTCGCTTCAACCATGGCCGAAGCCGTGTTCGAGCGAACCCGGGGCCAGCCCCTGTTCATCGCATCGTTGCTCAAGCATTTCATCGATCAGCGAACGGTCGTCGAAATTGATGGCACCTGGCACCTGTCATCAGAGACTGCGATTTCTCAAGATGACGTACCGAACGACTTGCTGAATATGATCACCTATCAGGTGGCTCGCCTCACGGAAAATGAACGGCACCTGCTCGACGTGGCCAGCGTGGCAGGTGTGGAATTTTCTGCTGCCCTAGTGGCAGCCGGCTTGTCACGCGACCTCGTTGAGGTTGAACGTGATCTGGATGCATTGGCCCGCAAGGATCATATGCTGGTCCCGGCCGGAGCAACAGAATGGCCGGATGGCACGTATTCGGGATCATATGCCTTCCGTCATATTCTTTATCAGAATGTCATTTATCAGCACCTTGCGCCGGGACAGCGCGTGCAAATGCACAGGCGTTTGGGCAGTCGGTTGGAGAAGGCGTATCATCACCGCACCTCGGAAATCGCATCGGTGCTCGCGCTTCATTTCGAGCAAGGCCGCGATTTTGCAAGCGCCTTGCGCTATCTCGCACAAGCGGCGGAGAGTTCAGCCAAGCGCCTTGGCCACGCGGAGGCAGCCAGCTATCTGACGCGGTGCCTCGGTATTCTCGATCGCTCCGATGCGGCGGACCGGTTCCGGACGCGCATCGCTTTATTGCGACAGCGCAGCCTAGCGCTTCGCTCATGTGGCGATCTCGCCGGCTCCGTAAGTGATCTCAACGAAATGATTGCCTGCGCACGACAAGCCGGCGAGCTGCGGCAGGAGGTCGCCGGCCTTCTCGCGCTAAGTCGGTACTGCTTGCATGCCGATCGGAGAGCCTGCCTTCAGGCGACTGAAGAGGTGCTGATTAGAAGCCAGGGCCTCGAGGACGATGCCTTCAAGGCCATGGTGCAAGGCAGCAGCGCCAGCATCAACCTGTATCTAAAGGGATGGCAGGAACAGGATGCCGCCCTTTGCATGAGGGCGATGGAGTTAAGCGCCGGAGCACAAGACCAAGGCACGCTGATCCGGCGTTACGGGATCGAGGGCATCCTCGACTGCTGGAAGTCACGGTACCAGGAGTGTCGTCACTCCGCGGCGCAGGGCAAACGCTTGGCAAGCGAGGCCGGAGATGTGTACGTCTTCGTCATTTTTAACGTCCTGGATTCGACCGCGCTCATTCACCTGGGCAAGTGGCGGGAGCTGCAACTCGAAACCACGACGGCCATGGAGTTAGCGAAAAAAAACGCAAACGAACCGGCCAGTGCGATATGCCGTTTGACATTGGCATGGATGCATGCCGAAGCAATGGATTTTGATGGAGCCCGTGCGCTCTGCGAAGGCGTCGACGACAGGATCCTTAACAGGAATCAATTTGCTTATTTCATTCATCGAGCGGTCTTGGCCAAGGCCTTCGTGGGACTAGGCGACCTGCAACGAGCAAGCAAACAGTTCGACGATGTCCAGCGCCGGCTGGACGAAGACGGCGTCCCGCTGGACTTCACGATATTCACCCAACTTTATCATTGCCTCGGTGAATATTGTCTGCGGGTTTCCGAATTCGATCGGGCGCGAAGATGGGCGATCCAGCTTCGCGACTATGCCGCTCCGGCACCCGATCGCAACCACCTGGCGCTCGCCCATGGCCTGCTGGCCCGGATTGCGTTTGCCGCAGGCGATCGGGAGGAGGCTCGGGATCACCTGTCCCGCGCGCTACCGATTGTCAACGATGCCGATTTTCCTCTCGCCGCCTGGAGAGTTTATAGCGCCGCTACAGAGATCTTAATGAGTATTGGGGAAACCGGAGAGGCGATCAAATACCAGAATTGCTTTGCGACGGTTCTACGAACCCTCGCGCAAAACTTTGATGCCGACGATCACCTGCACAAGTGCTTGTTGACCGCGCTGGCGACGCAGACGCATCGATGGGGCCTCACGGTCTAGCGCTTGTTGGTTGATGGCATGTTCTGTCAGGTTTTAATTGTTTCGGGGAGTTCTATCTCGGGTACGGCACAAGATCTGGCTCTTTCCGGCTACGATTAGTCTCCCAATGGCGCCGACTTACTATCAAACGAATATTGTCCGCGTCTACTTGGACGGCCGCAGGACGCGCGAATCCTCGATGAGTCACCAGAAGCGAACTTGACCTGACGGTGGTGCCCGTCCAATGGCCGACTTATTCCGTAAGATATATTTTCTGAATCCAGACAAGTTCGGCCGCGTTCTGCGGACGAAATGTGGCCTCAAAAGCGTCGCGCCAGCAGCACGCCGATCAGGAATGCAATCGCCAATGACTGAATGGGTGCTTCGCGCGTAAAAGCGTTCACTTGGTCCAGCCATGTTGGACGAGGCGCAACCTCGTCTGCGAGATCCTGGGACATGCCGCGGATCGCATCCACGGCCTCATCGATCCTTTTCTCGGGGCTTGAGGTCGGCTCAGTGGCATCTTCATTTGTCATGAAAGCTCAACGCCCCAGCATTTGAGCGAGTTCCTCGTCGACCTGGCTTGCTGGTCGCGGGGTCTGGTCAAAGATTGAGGGATCTGGTGATTTGATACCGTCACGCAGAGGAGGCGCTCAACGAGGCGTGATGAAGTGGTGTGCCGATAGGTCAGCTGAGTTGCCATGATCCGCATGGTTTCGGCACAGTCGCAAGAGCCGTATAATGCGACCTTCAGATCATCATTCTCTCGGCAGAGGGAGGAGCTCCATGAGGAAGTCCCTGTTCTCGGTCATCGTCGCCGGTTCGGCTTTATCATTGTCACAGCTGTCGATCGCGCAAAACGATGTGGATCAACAACTCGGCAGCGTTCACTTCAAGACTAGTTGCAACGAAGTCGCCCAGCGACGGTTCGATCGCGGGATGCGCTATCAGCACTCCTTCTGGTACCTCAATGCCAAGGAGGTTTTTGAGGAAGCCATCAAGGCTGACCCAACATGCGCGATGGCGTATTGGGGCATCGCGCTCACGCTTATGGACAACCCTCACGCTGCGATTCCGCGGCCGAACCTCGCGCCTGGCCTCGCCGCTATCACGAAGGCCAGGGAAATCGGAGCAGCGACCGAGCGTGAACGCGACTACATCGATGCCCTGATGGTGATGTACACGGATTACGACAATACTCCTCACGCCCAGCGCATGCGGTCGTGGCGCGACGCCCAAGCCAAGGTCGCCGCGAAGTATCCGGACGACGCCGAAGCCCAGATCGCCTACGCCATTACGCTCAACACGTCGGCAGACCTGAACGATAAGACCTACGCACAGCAAACCAAGGGCGCTTCGATCCTGGAGCCGATCTCCATACGGCTGCCACAGCATCCGGGTGTGACTTATTACCTGATCCACTTGTACGACTATCCGGCGACCGCGCACAAAGGCCTCGATGCCGCCAACCGCTATGCCAAGATCGCGCCGGCGGCGCCGCACGCCCAGCACATGCCGTCCCACATCTACACCCGTGTCGGCTATTGGAAGGAATTGATCGCTTCCAACACGGCTTCCGTAAAAGCAGCACGGGCCGAAAAATCGGTTGGCAATTATCTACACGCGCAGGATTACATGGTCTATGCCCACCTTCAGCTCGGTCAGGACCAGCAGGCTCGCGCCGTCATCGACGACATGTTAAAGGAGACCGACTTCAAGGCGACCGTCGCGGCGGCCGACTACGCGCTGGCAGCTTCGCCGGCCCGTTATGCTATCGACAGAGGAGACTGGGAAGGCGCTTCGCAGCTACCCGTCAGGCCAAGTGGCTTGAACTACGCGATGGCAATAACGCACTTCGCACGCTCGCTCGGCGCAGCGCGCTCCGGCAAGCCGGAGGACGCCAAGGCTGACATCCAGAAGCTTGCCGAACTGCGCGACAAGCTTCGCGACAGCAAGGACATCTATTGGTCGGGGATCGTCGACATCCAACGTCAGATCGCGGTTGCCTGGGTGCTTCACGCAGAGGGCAAGTACGATGAGGCACTCAAAGCCATGAGCGCTGCGGCGGACGCCGAGGACAAGTCAGAGAAGCATGTGATCACGCCGGGTCCGCTGGTGCCGGCCCGCGAGCTCTACGGCTTCATGCTGCTCGATCGCGGCAATACCAAGGAGGCGCTCGCGGCGTTTGAGGCCACCAAGGCCAAGGAGCCAAACCGTTTCCAGGGCTATGTAGGCGCCGCAAGGGCAGCAGACGCGCTCGGTGACAAGGAGACGGTAAGGCAAAATTATCAGCAACTCGTGGCGTTGACGGCGGACGCAGACACGGTGCGCCCGCAGATTACGACGGCGAAAAAGTACCTCGCCAGCAACTAGTCTCGCCTCGAACAACAGTGGTGAAGCGATGAGGAGAGCAGCTGTTATCGCCGTGGCAGCAGCTTCGATCGGAAGCGTGCTGACGGCAGCACTGTTATGGTTTAGCCTGCCCCAGCATGCCACTGCAACGGCCGCCGTGCCAGTATGGACCGAGGTGGCCTGGCCCTTCCCGATTGATCCATGGGGCAAGGGTAAGGCGTTCCGTTGCAAGGCGTCAGACTGCGGTACCGAGGTGAATATCTACCTGCGTGCCAAGATAGGCTTCTGCAATTGTACGACCGGAGTTGCCAATGACGAGGATTTGGATCGCATGGGAGATCTTGATCTCGTTGGCGTAGCCTCACCCCTCGGCACCGGTCGTCCGATTGGCATTGCGTGGATGAAGGGTCGCAGCCGCGCGTATATGCTCAATGCTCGCAATCCACACGGCAAGACGGTGATTTCGGTTGTTTACAACGAACGCTGCGACATGATCGCAGCGACTGCTGTGCTTGGCCATGACCGGCCGGAGATGACCGAACCCAGCGTGATGGATTTTCTCAACGGCAGCACGGTAATGCGCTGGGCTGAGGTCACGCTCGGGCTTTAGGTTAGCTGCAACGCGTCGCGCGCTTAAAGCTGGACGCCAACGGCGAAACGCCGAGAACACAGCGCAAGTATTCAGCTTAGTCGCTGACCAGACGACGCGAGGACACAATGGGATGGTTTGAACGGCTGTTTGGAAGAACCCCGGGGGCTACCGGCCAACTCTTTGCCAGATTTAGAAGGAAATCACGGGCACCGACTGATCCTGACCTTCTGAAGATTGCCAAAGACCGAAAAGGGCATATTTCACGGAGAGCTGTGAGAGATGAGTATAATCGGCTGGTTTTGGAGAAGTACTCGAACGATAAGGCGTGATTTCTAATCCCATCCAGTCGCGCAATCTGGCTCACCAACGAGGTATAGCGCGACAACATTGTTTGCCGTAGAAGCGTAGTCTTTCCAGATAGGATTAAGGTCGCCTCAGTTGGCGACCTCTTTCATTTTGAATGTCACCTATTGACAATTAGCGGACATGTGGATGTGGCGGGTCTGCTTTCTGGGATGGCGCGGACATCCGTCATGAAGGCGTTGGCCAGTGGCCTGCTTATGACATAACATCTGATATGCGACTTTTTCGCTTCAGCGGACATTTTCCAAGCTACTGACGCCCACCATCTGCCAACAACGGCCCGACCCGCGCTGCCGCGCGTCGTGCCAAGCTGCGGCGATGGATCCACTAGCGGTGGCATCGCTGGTTGGCCAGCGCGACGAGTGTTCTTCGCGGCGCACGTCCCAACTCCAATAGTGCCCGTCCGGTCGCAACTGTGGATAAGCGGCCCATTTGGAATGTGCCGCCTTGCCAATCATCGCGTGTGCGGCAACGTCCATTGCCGTCAGCTCTTGAACGGGAGTACGTCATGCGGGTGCCCCGCCTGTACACTAAGTTATGGGTCAGAGCGAGTACGCTGCGCCAGGCTAGGTATTTGGAAACTATCCGAAAGAACGACGGCGTTCTGGGAGACAAATATTTCGAGGAGGTCGACAAGCGACGTTCGTCAGCCGCCAGCCTGCGACTGATAGCGTCCATCGTTCAAATTCCAATTTTTGCTCTTCTCGTCCTCTCACTCATTCCGGTTGATGCAAGCTCTTCCGTTCTTTGGACATCTCCAGCGTCAAACAAGAATCTCCGGGAAATCCTGATTGTTGTTTCAGCGGTCCTGGCGCTCGTTACCAGTTTCATAGGCTACCACCACGATGTTTTGGCGGAGATACTGGCCGCACATGTCGAACGTCAGAGTAAGGACGACAAAGACGTTCAAGAGATGCTGAAAATCTCATACGGAATCGCGCTCTTTCCGCTGCCAACAACTCAAGGACATCTCGAGCTTGGACGGGGCTTTCGTCTGTTTGTTCATATCTTCGCCGCACTCAGCGCGATCACCCTCGTAATTCTCGCTCTGGGCACAATATTCATCCGCCTCAAGGTATTGGAGGATATCTATTTCGCACCAAGCTTTTCTACGGAAGTTTCCGTGTGGGTGATCGGGTTTGTCTTCCTGTGCGACGTTGTCGGATTACTCATCTTCCTCTTAACGACCGGCCCGATCGTCGCCAGAAATATTGCGGATGGACGAGCGAAGGAAGCAGTCGATTAGCGAAATCAGGAACATCGCAGGGACTTCGACGCTGTCGCAACGCTAAAGTCAGTTCTGCGATTGTAGGCCCGCTAGAGAACAGACTGGCCGGGATTGCTAGTACCGCGATACGGCTTGTAATTCAGCATGCGCACTTCATCGGGCCCTTGAATTTCATATTCGATGCCGCGCCAATTTACCGTTCTTCGCCTGGTCGCGCGGAATGCCGCTAACAAGGAGACTAAATGCGCCAGTAGAATCCCCGGCACCGCGCTCAATGCCTTCGACCCGCTAAACCATCGGATATCCTTCTGATCCAAGGTCAAAATTCTACGAACAGCGCATTCAAGAGCAAACACGCTAAGCGACATTGCAAGCCAATAAGATGCGGTCGCGAGCAGCGCCCAGCGCAGCATGGTCGATTCCGAGAACCCAAAAGCTATCAGTGCGGTCAAGGGAGGTGCAAAAACGCAAATCGCGAGATGTGCCGCGTTGAAGCCCAGAACTAACCAATTGGTCCCCAAGGAACTCGCAACGAGCGTTTGACGTTCGACCCACGAAGTGAAGGCCCCCAAGGAAATCTGCTCCCGATTAGCGATCATTACAGACGGCACAAAGCGAACTTTGTAGCCGGCGCGCCGTAACTCCCGCACCACCACCGGCCCGTCAAACAGTGAATTGCGCAAGGCAGCAGCCATTCCCATCTTGTTCAGTGCGTCGGCCCTAAACGCCATGCTGCCAGGCCAAACGAATTCATGCAGCCATATCTGAATTACCCCCGCGGCATTCCAAAAATAGCGTGTTATTGAGCCTAGGCCGCTGTCGCTCGGCAAATACCATCGGTTACCTGTGGAAGCCCCAACACTCGGGTCAGCTAAAGGCTCCACTAGCTCACGGAGCCAGGTTTTGTGAGCGAGCACGTCGCCATCGGCGAATGCAACAACTTCGTAACTTGCATCCAGTTCGCTGGTTGCTTGCGCCATGGCGCTGCACTTGAGGCTGCACGTACTAAACCGCTCCCTGAGAGCGCTAAGCTGAATTCGATCTGGATTTTCGTTGCGAATCTTTTCGAAAACTTGCCATGCAGGGTCTTCGACGTGATCAACAACCACGAACAGCTTGTAATCTGGATAGAGTTGAGTAAGGAGCGCCCGGGCATTCCTTTCCAGCGATGGATCAAGCCCGCGAATGGCCAGGATGATTGCCGCTTTTGGCAGGCCAAAATTATCCGACGGGACGACAGGTGTTCGAAAGACCGTAACGAGTTGTAGCGTAACGCATGCTTGAATAATCGAGCAGAGAATTACATAGCCCAACATTCCCCACAAAAAAAAGTTGAGCATTTTGCTCTTTTCCTTCTAGAAAACGGGAGCCTACTACCCGGCTTGTTGAAGGGCAATCCAACACGCTCGGTGAGGGCTGCGGTACCTGCTGCAGAACTCCGCGACAAATGCCGGGTCGGAAATCTTTGCTGCCTGAATAATGCCAGCCTCCTACAGGAAAAATGACAGTCTTACAGTGGGTAGCCCTCTCCCGCGAACGCTGACCGCCTGTATATTCGCGTCGCGACGCCGCCGTCGTAGAGCTTCAATTCGCTGTTTTAACATCATGGGGTTCAGGTCTAAGCTTCGCTAGCCTCCCATCGATGCGTCAGAGTTGATGGAAGCCGACGAACCCTCTCTAGGCTCGGCAAGGATTTTGGTCCTCTGCAACCCTCCGGCGCGCTACCGTAGCCCACCTAACAGGAAACGAAGTCATGAAAGACGAATTGTGGGAGGCACGAGGAATTGCCTATCGATGCAATATTTTTGACGATTCTCGAAAGACGTTGGTTTTTATCCATGGGCTCGGAGCCACGTGCTCGGTGTGGGAGTCTTATGAAACGGCCCTCGAAAATGACTTCAATATACTAACCTACGATCTCCGCGGTCACGGCTTCTCTCGAAAATACAAGAACTATGCTGACTATGACCTGAAAAATCTTGCCGATGATCTGCGAATGCTTCTGGACCATCTCGGCATACATTCCTGCTCACTTGTTTCCAGTTCGATCGGTACACTTGTCGCTCTGCTGTACGTTCATAATTACCCAGAAATCGTACGAACGAACCTGCTCCTGGCGCCAATCTACAAACAGCAATCGCCGACGTCTGCGGAAGCAGAAAGCGCTCATTCCTCTCTCATGAACCTACTTGGTCTGGTGCCATTTTCTCCTCGCGATGGAAAACGGATGGACTATTCACGGCTTGAGTATGCCGCCGATCTGGAACTAAAAAGGCTTTTTTTCGAGATCAAGGGTTTGTCTTTGCGCATATTTCTATTTTATCTACACCACATGAATGCTTTCAAGAACTATGCGTTGTGGTCACAAATACGCATTCCGACCACCATTGTGCATGGTACGAAAGATACGTTTGCGCCCTACCATTTGGCCGTTGAACTCTCGAGAACGCTTCCCGGCGCCAAGCTTGTGACACTTGAAGGCGCCAACCATCTTGCGATCATCAACAACAAAAAGGAAATTATCGCGCAGATCAAGAATCAATAATTTCGTGGTGTTTGCCGGCAGCTACCAAACGCAGCGGGCCTACTAACGAAGATTCCGGCCGGATGTTTCGCAAGCAGACTTTAGATCGTCACGCCAATCTCTCACTGTTTTGGCTGCGGCTGCTGTGTGGAGAGTAAACGGCGTCACGATTGGGCAGAGACGCCAGGAAGCGTCGGACGGCGGCTAGAGCGCCATACCTATCGAGATCGCTATGGCTTCCTGAGGCGAAACGGACAAATTCCTTTGGCTCCCGTGCAGCTTCAAACAGCAACTCGCCAAGAGCGATGGGTATCTCTCGGTCCTCTTCACCGTGCATTAACAATATGGGAGCATCTACAGCGCCGATCGCGGCATCTGCGCGAAATTTATCGCGCAGGACAAAGCTCATGGGCAAGAACGGAAGCAAGTGCCTTGCCACAGCGGCTGACGACGTGAAAGGTGCCTCCAAAATCAGACCGGCGATTTTGGCCCTGGTGGCGAGCAAAACCGCGACAGCGCTGCCCATTGAGAACCCCCAAAGGGCGATCCGTTCGGGCGGGTATAGGCTGGCACAGTAGGAATAGACGGCGGCTGCATCGAGGAGCAGACCCCTTTCGGTCGGGGAGCCGGTCGATTGACCGTAACCACGGAAATACGGCGCAAGCACGCCGAAGCCCTCGGAAGAAACCGCCAGGAATCTACTCGCTCTCTGAGCCGGGCTATCCGCGCTCCCGTGAAGGAAGATTACGATCGGACGGCCATCAAGCGGCGGTTTATACCAAGCCACGATGTTCTCCCCGTCCTCGGTTCGTATCGTAACGAAATCTCCGACGAGGGAATGCAGCGAAAGATGCGTTGGGTGGTCGCCGGCGCGCCTCTGATAGATGTAGCGTCGTTGAAAGATAAAGCCAAAGATAAGGGCGGAGAGGTATATGACAACTGCCGCTGTGAAAAACCAAAACAACATTCCGCTTCTCGTCAGTTTTCAGGTGCTTCCACTATCGCCCGCAAATGGCGTTACGGCGGGGCCGAGTTCCCAAGTGCAGGGCTCGACTACCGCTTTCGGCCGGGCTCAATCTTCGATCACCCGCTCGACAATCTGGCCCGGCCTGCATGAGACGGCGAGTGCAGCGACAAAACAAGAGCCTGCATTGATATCGTAAAGGTAGAACGAGCGGTGCTTATTGTCTCCTGTCTTAAGCGTTACCTCGGCTCCGTGCGTGGGGCTGAGATGAGGTACAGACAGCCGAAGACCGCGGCCAATTCCTGTTCCGTCTGCCTTCAGCGCTGCCTCCTTTCGAACCCACATCGTGAGGAAAGTGCGGTCATACATCGCTTGTGTCATGCCAGAGAGAACCTCTACTTCATCCGCTGAAAAAAATCGCGCTGCAAGCTCGGCGTTATTTTCAGGTGCTTCAAGCTTTTCGACGTCGACGCCTACCTCGCAATCGCGGCCAATGGCGATCACCGCCATGTCCCCGCTATGTGCAAGGTTGAAGCCAAGCTGTCCATCAGCCAAAAAAAGCTTTCCGGTCGGCCCGACAGAAAACTCGATGGAAGCCGGGTCAAGCCGAAGATATCGGGCTAACAGCAACCGCAGGGCTCCTCGGCTATTCCTGAAGCGCAGTTGACGCGGGCCCGACAGGCGGTTCGCTGTCGCAATTTCCTCCGAAGACAACAGACGGTCCCACGCTCGCTTCTCACCCTCGATATTGAAGGTCCAGACGTGGACTTGCCCGGACGAGATCTCGAGGTCCAGAGGGGGACGGCTCATTCCCTCAGGAAGCGAGCCGGCCAATTATCCTCTCCATCGAGTTGGCAAGCGGAGTGCGGCGCCACCATCCAAGGGCGCGCTTGTCTCCCCTGATAAGGGCGCGCAAATGGGCCGCAACGAGGGTCGTGTTCGGCTCAAATCCCATTCGATAATGATTGCAACGGATCCAGATTGATCGAACATTCTTCGTTGTATAAGGCCTCCAATCGAAGTCCCAATCCTCCGAGTTCTGTGAGGCTTGAAAATGAACAATTGGGACCGGGATGGCAGGTGGACGATACTGATTAAACAATATCCCGCAATTGCCGTAGACCAGCATCTTCCTGCGCATATCCTCTACGGAGTAATCCTTCGGTACAATGCCCATCTCCTGATATCCGTCAATTGCCAACTGCCACGTCATCGCGTTTTCGTCTAAAGGTGGCAGATCGGAATATCGACGTATCGTATTCAGTTCGTGCGCTATCCCCTGCAGCAACTTCTTCTCGTCGATCTCGTTGATCGACGCCTGCTCGCTCAGAGCATCGTTGCTTGGAGCTGCGGCATCCATGAAGGCTAAGAGCCCGATCTCGCCGCCGGATTCATTTACTTGGCGCGCGATCTCAAAGGCCAAGGCGCCACCAAAAGACCACCCCAGAATGTTGTAAGGGCCTTTTGGCTGAACCGAGACCATTTCCTTCACATAGCTGCTCGCCATGTCTTCCAATGATCGTACCATTGGTTCGCCCGGCGAGAGGCCAGATGCTTCAAAGCCATATACAGTCTGATCAGTACCAATCGCCTTCGTGAGCCGCATGTAACAAACGGCATCGCCATTTGCAGGGTGGCAGCAAAAGAGCGGCGCGACATCATCACCAAGCTGCAGCGGCACCAATGGTTGGTATCCGGACCCGGTATGTTGGTCTATGGCTTCCGCAAGCTTTGCAATCGTTGAACATTCAAAGAGCGTTCGAATCGAAAGTTGCGAATTGAGCCGGTCCCGTATACGCGAAACGAGTTGTACCGCCAGAAGCGAATAAACGCCCAGATCAAAGAAATCATCGTCGGCCCCAATGGAGTCGAGCCCCAGTGCTTGACAGAACAACTCCGCCAATACTTTTTCCGTGGGTGTTTGGGGCGGACGTGAAAATGTGTGCGATTGCCGGCCTATGGTTGTCGTGGATTGGACCGCCTTTTCGACCTCGGCTACAGAAGAAAAAATTGTCGCTGTTTCGATCCAGACGCTGGCATCAGCGCGGCCCAGTTGATTCGACGCATCTGAAGCCGTCGGCACACCTTCCTCGGCAACATCATCGTAGCCGCCGGCCGGGGAGAAACGAAAGTTTGCCGCGACGTCGGAAGAAAGTAAGTGCAATTGATCTGCTGCCTCGGTCGAATGCTGGCCTTCGATGCGTTCGAGAAACTGTCGCACTGGAAGATTTCGCGCGGTGACACGTACCGGTATCCTGATGTTTGCTGCACCATATTCGAGGGCGAGGCGGCCGATCTCTGAAATCATTCGGTGTTCGACGCCGCGTCCAAGTACACGGCAACTCATTAGGAACGTATTTACAACAAGGTCTTGTCGTTCCATTTCGACCGCTAGCAGTCCCACAACGCCGTAGTCACCAAACTTGTCGGTGACGCTGACCGCACGAACGGCGCTGTTGTCTGCTGCATTCTGCTCGGTGAGCGAGGCTCCGCTTCGCTTGACGTTGTTGATATTGAATTGATTGGTGCGTTCGGTCAGCTGCTCCAGGCGAGCGAGCGTCGTATCACGGGGGCCCTCCAACCGAATTTGCAGGTTGAGCCCGTCAATGAAACTCGAGAAATCCGACGATTTCTGAAGTTCGCGAGCTCGGGAAAGATTTTGCCGGTAGCTCTCGGCGCGTTTGGCATCTTCCGCAGAAACTATCCGGCAGTCCAAGGGCCAGAGATGATCGAATTGGGTTGTGCTTGACCCGGACATGCTCACCTGTATCCCGGTGATGCCGGCATGGGTCGAGCAAACTTCCGCAACTTCAACCGGATTATCGTCGAGGAACAGGAAGCTATCGAGACCAAGGTTAAGCTCGCTCGCCAGCTGCCTGATGTTCTCCGACTTTGGTGCCCAGTTGATCTTGTGACCAACAATGTGTTCCCATCGAAGGACCATGTCCGGTCGTTCGCGGAACACCGCGGTCACGTCGTCTTCGACGTTCTTGCTGCTGAGGCAGATCAGTACACCGCAGCTAGCCGCTTCTACCAGCTTTCTTTGAAGATGCAGGTGACCTGCGGACAGTTTGATGCCTTGAACGCCGTCTTCCCCTACGACGCCGTCCCACAATGTATTGTCGCAATCCACGACAATGACCTTTATGGGACACCGGAGCATCAGATGGCCGCGACGGGCAACAAGCGTGGCCATGGCGGCAAACGCGGTCGTCGTATAGGGGAGATGACCGAGCTGATCGCCGACAGGGTCGTATTCCATGTCAACAGGATATAGCGCGCGCAGCGACCGGTGAGTCGTTATGTCGAGATTTGAAATGCCGGATAACCCGTCCACGATCTGGTCCAGGATAAATTCGTGAAGGCTGGCCAGGGGTCCCTGGGAATCCCAATTCGGCGACGGAGGGCATATCAAGAGGAGATATGGGACGTCGGAGGAGCGCGCCGCCTGAGCAAGAGCTTTCACGAAATCGTCGGCAACTCTCTCGAGAAATTTTTGGGATTCTTCGAGAGCTTCGCTTCTTTCGCGCTCGCGCAGCCAATCTTCGATTCGCAACAGAATGACGTTGGCGCCACTCCGGTTGCGCCGCGCGGCGCTATTCGGGTCGAGCAGTTCCTGAAAAACTTGGTTGTAGTCGGCCGACGTGATCGTCGATGGGATACCTGTTCGGCGTAGCCAGAATTGCAGCGGCGCCTCGATCGGGCTTGACGTGAAGCTGGAAACGATCCGGATCTGAGCGTCGTGTTCCGCAGTTGACGGTTTGGGCTCATTAACGCGGCTGACCCGTCGCAGCGGCAGTTGCGGATCGTGGACAAACGCATCGAAAAGTCGATTGAAATCTTTGGCGATATCAGCGACCTGATTGTCGCCCAGGTACTTCCGGTTGAACGCAAACTCCAGGGTTACAGGTTGCCCCTGGTTTAGCTCGGAGATGTATATGACGAGCGGGTTTGCCTCCGAGCCGCGCATAGGGATCAGTCTTATGGGCTCGCGGCCAAACTTGATATCGAAGTCAACGACGTCGAGCGGCATATAGGAAACGATTGCGTCAAACAGGGTGTCGCGTTGACGCTGTCCTGAACCAAGATTTCGGCGGAGGTCGTCAATTGGAAAACGGTGGTGCAGATAATCGCGTTTGATCGATTGCGTGATGCTGCTGGCCAGCTCCGGGAGAGATGTGCTGGCGGGGATCGTCATGCGCAGCGGCATCACCCCGCTAAACAAACCGACGCTGTCTCGATCTTCCTTCGATCGTCCGGGATAAGCGACCCCAAGAACCAATTCATCCCGCCCGTGCAGCGAAGTCAGCAACCAGCTACCTAGCGCAAGTAACGCGTTTCCCGGATGGATTTTTTGCTCGGTGCACCGCGACAAGAACTGTCGAAAGCGAGCATGCTCAATTTCCTGGCGCAATACCGGACGACCGGCGTCCCGCTCGTTTGTTGCGCGACGGGCAAACAACCCCTTTGGCAGGCTACTCAGCCAATTCTGCCAATACTGCAGATCGCGCTCGAAACGGGGTGAAGCCATATAGGCCGCATCGCTTTGCTGAAACTGCCGATAAGTTGACCGGGGCCGCTCGGTCGAACTGCCGTCGCAGAGCGCGGTGTAGCTTTCAATGACATCCCGAATGATGATTGAGAACGAGTTGGCGTCCGTCACGATGTGATGAGCTCTAAACACGAGCCAGCTCGATTGGCTGGCCACGGATACGACAATCAATTGGATCAGATTGCGCTCATCCAGGTCGAATGGGCTTGCGAAGAGATTGTCGATGTAGCCATAGGCTGCGGCATCGGGGTCTGGTTCCGCTGAGAAATCAACGTGCTGAATAGTCGTCTTCGATGCTCGGGCCAGACGTTGACGCGGGAGCAGCGGATCGATCATCAGCCGAAGAGCGTCATGGCGATGGACGACGTCGCTGAACGAAGATTGAAGCAGTTCTAGGTCAACTGCCTGAAAAACCTTGATCCGGGCACCAATCTGAAACAGCCGTCCATCGCCGGTTGCATTGATGCCCAGCCAAAGCTGACGTTGGCGCGAAGTTAAATCAACCCAAGGAGATTCAATAAAATCATGCATATTCGTGTACAATAACTGAGCGCTCTTTCTCGTTCAATGATAGCAGTTTCGAAGGCCTGTGGAGAAGCGCGTTGGTGTTGCCAAGCCCGGAGCCAATTGAGGTATTTATCGCCACCGGCTGCCTAGGGGTTACGCATGAATGAAGGGGGGTCCGGCATTCTGTTTATTGGATCATTGGCTTGGTCGACGACGTCCTGGGTGCCTAATGGCGGTGCGCCAGACTGCGAATTGCTCAGCTAGTTGCTGTGAAATATTCGGCGAGAGTGATATTTAGGGTGACGTGGTCATAAACATGCGATTTTTTGCTCGATTTCCGATTGTTCCGGCTGTGGCTTTGGGGACACTCCTGCTTGGAGTCGGCCTCGTCCTGACTCGTGGATCGACCAATTCAGCGGGGAAGCCGGCCGCCCTGGCAGAGAAGCCGGTGCCGGTTGTCGCGACCCAAGTGATTGAGCGCAATATCCCCATCTATCGAAGTGGGCTCGGGTTCGTCGAAGCCTATAACAAGGTTTCGATAACGGCGCGTGTTGAAGGACAACTGATTAGTGTGTTCTTCAAGGAAGGTCAGGAGGTGAAGCACCTCGACGTTCTGGCGTTGATCGATCCACGTCCTTTCGAAGCCGCCTTGCGGAGCAAGGAGGCCATTCTTCGTGCAATCAAGGCAAAAGCCTTGGCCGCCAAGGCCAATTTGGATCGGATGAATGAGCTTATGCAGCGCGAGGTTGGCACGCGGCAGGCGCTGGATAATCAGCAAGCTTTGTACTCTGAATTGGAAGCCCAGATCGACGGAGCGGAAGCCGAGGTTCAAACTGCGGAGCTCCATTATGAGTACACGGCCGTCCGCTCTCCGATCGCTGGGCGTGTTGGATTGAAGCAGGTTGACCAAGGCAACCTGGTCCGCCCCGGAGATCCCGTTATCGCTGTGGTTACACAGGTCCAGCCGATTTCGATCGTTTTTTCTTTACCCCAGGAAGACCTTGCGATCGTGAACAGGCAGCTGAACGCTGGACGAACGATGACGGTCATGGCGGTAGCGAGGGACAGCAAGCTGGATTTGGGGTCAGGATCGCTGACGACGATCGACAATCAGGTCGACAGCAGAACCGGGACCTTTAAGTTGAAGGCGACCTTTGCAAACGAGAAGAAAAACCTCTGGCCGGGTGAATTCGTTTCGGTGAAATTGCTCGTCGAAAATTCGCGGACGGCACTGGTCGTACCTGCTTCGGCGATCCAGCGCGGGCCAGACGGGCCCTACGTCTACGTAATCGATGCGCTCTACAAAGCGGTCATGCGTCCTGTTTCCGTTGATCTGATGCAGGATGGATACGCCGCGGTAAGAAGCGGCCTCAACGTCGGCGAAAGTATTGTTGTTGAGGGTCAGTTCAAGCTCAGGCCCGGGAGCGCCGTGGAATTGCGAGAAGGGGCAAGGCCTTCACCGGCTACCGCCAATTCGCCAGAGCAGCCGCGCGGCTAGCATCTCATGAGCATCTCCACCCCGTTTATTCGCCGTCCGGTGGCTACCACCCTTCTGACGGTAGGCGTGCTGCTGCTCGGTGCGATGGGGTATCGATTGCTGCCTGTATCTGCGCTGCCGACTGTCGATTTCCCGACCATCGAGGTGCTCACGGACTTGCCGGGCGGTAGCGTAGATGTGGTTGCTTCCTCAATTACGTCGCCGCTTGAGGCGCAGTTAGGCCAGTTGCCGTCGCTGGTGTCGATGAGCTCAACTAGTTCATTCGGACGAAGCGCGATTACCCTCAAATTCGCGCTCAATCGAAACATCGATGCAGCGGCGCAGGATGTGCAGTCCGCGATCAGTTCGGCCGCCGGTCTGTTGCCGCCTTCACTGCAAATTCCGCCAACATACAGCAAGGTTAATCCCGCAGACGCTCCCATCATGCTTGTGGCACTCACCTCTGAGTCAATGCCGCTTTCAAAGGTACAGGAGTTTGCGTCAACAATCCTGTCGCCAAAATTGTCGCAGGTGGATGGTGTGGGTCTGGTTTCAGTTCAGGGAGGGCAAAAGCGGGCGGTTCGAGTTCAAGTGCGCCCGGCAGCCCTGGCCTCCCTGGGATTGAGTCTCGAAGATGTAAGAGCGGCGATCCTGCAAGCGAACGTTAATACGCCGAAAGGCAGCATTGAGGGCGATCGTCAATCGCACACGATTGGAGCTAACGACCAGCTCCTGACGGCCGATACCTACGAAGATGCGATCCTGGCCTACCGCAACGGTGCGCCAATACGCATACGGGATGTCGGTGCGGCCATCGAGGACGTGGAAAATGTCAGGCTTGCGGCGTGGTATGGGGACAAACCGGCAATCCTCCTCGAAGTTCGTCGCCAGCCCGGCTCCAATATCATCGCCACTGTCGTTCGTGTTCAGACCCTGCTTGCTGATTTGCGAGCCGTAGTTCCACAAGCCATCAATGTTTTCATTCTGAGCGATCGAACGGAGACTATCCGGTCTTCGCTGGCCGAGGTTGAGTTTACGTTTTATCTCACGATCATGCTCGTGATCGCGGTGATCTTTTTGTACTTGCGCGAGCCCCTTGCGACAATAATTCCAAGCATCGTCATTCCACTATCGCTCATTTCATCTTTCGGCGTGATGTATCTATGCGGATTCAGTCTGAATAATTTGTCGCTGATGGCGTTGACGGTGGCCGCGGGTTTCGTGGTCGACGACGCGATAGTCATGATAGAAAATATTGCCCGATACCGCGAACAGGGATTACCTAGCAGGATGGCTGCGATTTGCGGCGCCAAGGAAATCGCCTTCACCGTTGTTTCACTGACGCTTTCCCTGGTCGCGGTTTTCTTGCCACTGCTGCTTATGGCCGGCGTTATCGGGCGTCTGTTTCGCGAATTTGCGGTCACCTTGAGCGCGGCTGTGCTGATTTCTGCGATCATCTCGCTCACGTTGACGCCGATGATGTGCGGGCAATTGCTGACGTTTGCGGACAACAAGAAGCCCCGCATTTTTCCCTGGCTGGACGGTATCTTTGACAAGCAGCTGCGCGCTTATGATCGATCACTGAAATTCGCCTTTCGCCACGGCAATGCTGTTCTGATTATGACCTTCCTTGCGCTTGTGGCGAGCGTCGCTCTCTACATCGTCATACCAAAGGGTTTTTTGCCGCAACAGGACACGGGGCTTATTGTCGGAGTTGTCGATACTTCACCGGATATGTCCTTTCGGGGGCTTGTCGAAAGGCAACGAGCCATCGTCGATGAGGTCCGCAAGGATCCGGATGTCGCCACGGTCGCAAGTTTTGTCGGGTCGGGCACGTCGGGAGCCGCAACAAACATAGGGCAGCTGTCGATCGCGCTAAAGCCGAGGCGCGACAGACTGTCCAGCGCAGATCAGGTTATCGCGCGCTTGACAGCCGCGACCGCTCATTATCCGGATTTGAGACTTTACGCGCAAACCGTGCAGGACATACAACTCGACCAAAACGTCAGCCGGACGCAATACCGGTACACGCTGCAGACCACTGATCTGACAGAGCTTCATCGTTGGACGCCGATCTTGCTGGCGCAGCTTGAGAAACGAAAGGAGTTTGAGGATTTGGCGACTGACCTGCAGGAAGGAGGTATTCAGACGAGATTGACAATAGATCGCGACCGAGCCTCCATGATGGACGTATCCATCCAGGCCATCGATGACATCCTTTACAATGCGTTTGGACAACGCTGGGTGTCCACAATATTCACCCAACTCGATCAATACCACGTCATCCTCGAACTGGATCCCAAGTCGCGAGAAGATATCTCAAGCCTGGACTTGCTCTACGTGCCGACCCGGACCGGAACGCAGATCCCGCTCAAGTCGCTCGTGGCAGTCGCGTCCGAAACACGCCCACTTTCAATCAGCAGATTGGATCGGTTTCCCTTTGTTACTTTATCCTTCAACCTCGCCCCCGGCATTTCGTTGGGATCGGCGGTGGATGCGATCGGAAAGGCGAGGCAGGAAATAGAGCTCCCACTGACCATCGAGGGACGATTTAGCGGAAATGCGGCCGAATTCCAGGAATCGTTCTCTGACGCGCCAATTCTGATCCTGGCGAGCATCCTGGTCGTCTACATTGTTCTCGGCGTGCTGTATGAAAGCTTCCTCCACCCCATCACCATCTTGTCGACCTTGCCGTCCGCCGGGCTTGGCGCGTTTTTGGCTATGTGGTTGTTCGGCTATGAGATCAACCTCATGACGTTGATCGGGATTGTGCTGCTGATAGGCATCGTCAAGAAGAATGCCATTATGATGATCAACTTCGCGGTTGAAGCGGAGCGATCAAACGGCATGAGGCCGAGCCAGGCGATCTACGATGCCTGCTTGCTGCGATTCAGGCCGATCATGATGACGACGATGGCCGCAATTCTTGGGGCGCTACCGCTGGCGCTGGGCGGCGGCGCAGGTGCGGAGTTAAGGCGTCCGCTTGGCATAGCCATCATCGGCGGGCTGGTTCTGTCGCAGTTTCTGACCCTCTACAGCACGCCGATCGTATACATTCAACTCAGCCGTCTCCGTTCTCTCGTTCTCGAAAAAATAGCCAGACGAGCGATCGAAAAAGGCGCGGGGTACCCAAATTCCTCCCCGCCTGGATAGGGCAACGAAATGAGCTTTATCGACCTGGCGATTCGAAGGATCGTTGCCTGTGTCCTTCTGGCATTTGGTGTTGTGATTTTCTGGATTCTACTCGTATCGGCATTTAGTTGTAGCCACATGGCCGGCGATCGATCTGCCCACCATCGTGGTAACCGCAAGCCTACCCGGTGCAAGTCCGGAAACAATGGCATCGACCGTCGCCACTCCCCTGGAACGAAGGCTTGGTCGGCTGGCAAGTGTAACCGAGATATCGTCCTCGAGCAGTATCGGGTCCACTCAGATAACAGTTCAGTTCAGCTACGGGCGCGACATCGATGGCGCTGCCAATGACGTGCAATCCGCGATCAGCGCCGCACTTTCCGAGCTGCCAAAGGAATTGCCGCAAAGGCCGGTCTACAAGAAGGTCAATCCGTCCGTTGCTCCCGTTGTTCTGATTGCCATGACGTCTGAGACGCTGCCGTTGCGCGACTTGTATGGTTACGCCGACACCGTCGTGCGACAGAGGTTGTCCGAAATTGACGGCGTCGGAACCATCGTAATTCAGGGCGCGTCCCGCGCAAGCATCCGGATTTCGGTCGACCCGGCGACGCTTTCGTCGGTTGGTCTTGGCTTTGACGATATTCGAGCCACCGTCCAGCAGTCCAGCCTGCTACGACCGGTGGGCAGCGTGGATGGGCAGCGGCAGACCATTGGCCTCGCTGTCGATGACCAGATGGTGACAGCCCAGGCGTTCAAGTCATTGATCCTTGGCACGTCAAAGGGCGCACCGCTTCGACTGTCTGACGTGGCCGAAATAAAGGAGAGCGTCTCCGACAATCGTGTCGAGGGTCAGTACAACGGTCGACCGGCCGTGTTTGTGTTTGTGATCAGGAAGGCCGGGTCCAACATCGTTCAGACTGTCGAACACGTCAAAAACGCTCTTCCCGCGGTAAAGCGGTGGCTGCCGGCCTCGATTGACCTGAACCTGGTGATAGATCGGGCAGATGAGATCAAGGGTACGTTGGATGATTTCAAGGAGCTCCTGGTCATCACCATGGTGCTGGTCGTCGTCCTCGTGTTCCTCTTTCTGCGTGATATCAGCGCCACGTTGATTGCGTGCATTTCAATACCTGTATCTCTGTGCGGGACATTTTGCGTGCTCCAGGTGATGGGGTATGGCCTGGACGTCATCTCTCTCCTCGCATTGATGCTCGCGACCGGTTTTGTTGTCGACGATGCGGTCGTGGTCATCGAAAACATCTCCACTTTTCGTCAGGGAAGGTCCTCAGAGGAGGCAGTCACGCTGGCGATTCGGCAGATTGGCTTTACGATTGTTGCCATCACGGTGTCACTGGTGGCAGCGTTCGCTCCATTCTTCTTCTTCGCCGGGGTGATCGAAATCCTGCTGCGTGAGTTTGCGGTAACACTCTGTTCCGCTATCCTGATCTCCGGGCTGGTTTCACTGACGTTGACGCCAGCCTTGTGCGTGCGTTTCCTGGCAAATGACAGCGGGAAGTCCGGTGATGGGGTATCGCTGGGCGACCGCCTCAAGTCGTCATACGAGCGGAGCTTGCGCGTTGCCTTGAGTTATCCGCGCAGCGTCCTCGCCCTGACCGTTGCCGTCACAGTGGGGACGGTTGTTCTTTTCGGGGTGGTACCGAAGGGATTTTTGCCGGCGCAGGACTCCGGGGCGATCTACGGGATCACGGAAGGCGCGCCGGACGTGTCATTTGCAGCCATGGCAGAGCAACAGCGGGAGATTTCACGGAAGATACTGCAGGATAAGGACGTGCGAGACGTCAGTATGCTGGTCGGCGGCGGCAATACCTCGGGAATCCGGACCGCTCGGTTTTTCGTGACCCTCAAGCAGCCGGAGCTCCGCGACAATGTGAGGGTGGTCATTGCTCGCCTCAAGAATGCGCTGGCCACCATGCCTTCTTCTTCCACCTTCATGGTCCCGATTGAAGACATCAATATCGGGGCACGGGAGGGAAAAGGGCAGTATCAGTACACGCTGCGCGGCGACGACTGGCAGTCGCTGCAACGCTCCTCGCGGGTGGTGCAGGATCGTCTGCGGCAATTGCCTGGCCTCAAGGATGTCGGTTCGGATTTCGAGGCAGGTGGTCTGCAGCTCGATCTGTCAATCGACAGAGAGAAGGCGGCCAAACTCGGTGTCACGCCTAAGGCCCTGGATGAAGCCTTGTTCAGCGCGTTCGGACAGCGACAGATAGCTTTGCTGTACACCAGCCTCGAACAACAGCAGGTTATTCTGGAGATGAATGCTCCTGCCGATCCGCAGCTGAACAACCTCGATCGGGTGTATCTGAAGGCGGCCGATGGATCGCAGAATTCCGCTTCGGGTCGTATCAAGCATTTCGGAGGCACCCGTTTCCCTCGTCATAAATCACCACGGCGAGTTTCCGGCGATCACCGTCACTTTCAACCTCGACGGCATCGCGCTGAGTGAAGCGGTTCGCAACATCGAGAATGAGGTGGCAAAGATCGAACTTGAGCCCGGGCTGCGCGCAAGTTTTGAGGGGCAGGCTGGAGCGTTCAAGTCCTTCTCCGGAATGGAGCCTTATCTCATTCTGGGAGCGTTGGCCGCGGTCTACATCGTCTTGGGGATCTTATACGAGAGTTTTGCGCACCCGCTAACGATCATTTCGAGTCTGCCGCCTGCCGGCTTTGGCGCTCTTTCTGCGCTTTGGCTGAGCCGGTTGGACCTTTCCCTTATAGCATTCATCGGGATCATCATGCTTGTCGGGATTGTGAAGAAGAATGCCATCCTGGTCGTCGATTTTGCAATCAAGGCCCAGAACTCGGGCAAGCCGGCGGCCGAGGCGATCGTGCAGGCCTGCCTGCTGCGAGTTCGCCCGATTGTCATGACCAATGCTATTGGCGTTCTGACGTCACTGCCATTGATTTTGTCGACGGGGCTCGGCTCTAACCTGAGGCAACCTTTGGGAGTGGCACTCGCCGGGGGATTGCTGATGGCGCAGGCTCTGACGCTCTACTCCACGCCCGTGATCTATCTGTATCTGGATCGCTGGAGAAGTTCGAGGGCGCTGCGGCCGAAGCAGACCGACACCACCCGGGTCGGCGCTTCACTGTAGCAGGCCAGCACAATCCGTGCCCTAACCACCACCGAAGCCTATTGGTTGTGGCCCGATGCGAGAAAAGCCCACACTTGACCGCAAGTTAGGGGACGTTGAGGCATCGTCTCCGGACGGGAATGTCTGGGTTGAAGCCAAGACGGGACATCGCTGTTCCATAACATCTCATACGCGCTCCTTAGCGTGCTAGCTTTCCTCGATGGATCCATTCATAAGGAAGATTCGGATGGTCATCGCCCTTTCGGACGGCGATGGATCATCGCCGTCCGTAAAGCAGACCGCCGCTAAGCGATCGTCTTCAGATATAGGCTTGGATCGAAATATTTGCTGGCCGGCGTGAGCGGGGGCTCAAGTTTACTGCTTGGAAAATCGAAATAAGAAGACGCGCAAGGTCATCGAATGCCCAATACGACCAGATCTTCGCTTGGCGTTGGACGCGACAGATAAGCTTGGCGATCTGACTTATCTGGTCACCGACCAGCGCCGATCGTTCACTATCAACGGACTCGGTAACAAAATGCGCGAATGGTGCGACTCCGCCGGCCTGCCTCAATGCTCATCGCACGGCTTACGCAAGGCTGCTGCCGTCGTTCTCGCCGAAAATGGCGCGACCGCTCCCGAACTTTGCGCGCTATTCGGCTGGTCGAAATTGGAAACCGCGGAGATCTACATTCGCGAAGCGCAAAAACGAAAGATGGTTTGGAACGCATTTGCGCGCCTCGATGAGTATCGAAATCGGGAAAGTGTCTCAGTTTCCGGTTCGAACAACGCCCAATGAGACAAAGCGGGGAAAATAGCCGTGAAAAAACAAAGCGCAAATAGTCGCAATGGTGGGCCCGGCAGGACTCGAACCTGCAACCAGACCGTTATGAGCGGCCGGCTCTAACCATTGAGCTACAGGCCCCGCCGCGAACGGCCGCTAGCTGAAGCGGCACGCAACGGTGCCGGCACCGTTTACAGGGTGACCGGCGATCCGGCAATGCCGGGAGGAAGCGTTTTCAGGCGAAGTGGGTACCGGCTCGCGCAAGGAAAACGCGTCAAAACAAGAATCTGGAACATCCATTCTGATCGCATCAGAACAGATGTTCTAGTCCACCGAAACTCCGGCAAACTCCACCACCTTGCGCCATTTTTCGGTCTCGTCGGCGACGAGCTTGCCGAATTCGGCCGGTGTCATCGGTTTTGGAACGCCGCCAACGTCGGCGAGCCGCGCCACCAGTTTGGGATCCTTCAGCGCCTCGCCGACCGCCTTGTTCAGGACATCGATGATTTCCGGCGGCGTGCCCTTCGGCACCGAGATGCCGTAGAAGCCGACGGATTCGAAGCCCGGCAGCGTCTCGGCGATCGCGGGAACATCGGGCACGCTCGGCCAGCGTTTTGGCGAGGTGACGCCGAGCGCGCGCAGCGTGCCGCCGCGCGCCTGCTCCAGAGCCGTCGGCAGATTGTCGAAGATCAGTTGCACCTTGTTGGAGATGATGTCGGGGATGGCGGCCGCCGACCCCCGATAAGGCACGTGCAGCATATCGCACTTCGTCATCGCCTTGAACAATTCCGCCGACATGTGCACCGAGGTGCCGTTGCCGGATGAGGCATAGGAAATCTTGCCGGGGTTTGCCTTGCAGTAGTCGATCAGCTCCTGAACGGATTTTACGGGCATGTCGTTGGCGACCACCAGCATATTGGTGAGCTGCATGATGCTTGCGACCGGCGCGGTGTCGCGAATGAAGTCGTACGAAAGCTTCTTGTAGAGCGAGGCGCTGATTGCGTTGTTGGGCGCGACGAAGATCAGCGTATAGCCGTCCGGCGGCGAACTGACGCCCGCAGCGGCGGCGATATTGCCGCCGGATCCGGTGCGGTTCTCCACGATAAATTGCTGGCCGAAACGATCGGACAGCCACTGGGCCATGATCCGCGCGACGGTATCGACCGGACCGCCGGCGGTGAACCCGATCAGCCAGCGCACCGGGCGGTTCGGGTAGTCGGCAGCCGAGGAGGGTGAGGTAAGGTTCAAAAGGCAAAACAGAGCAAATATCGATCCGCGCAAAAATCCGCCCATGATGTCTCCCGCTTTTCTTGTCATTGTAGTGCGACGGGATGCTTTCACAAAAATCCAATTTTGCCTACAAGCAGTCCTGCACCATCATTGGTCACTCCCGGCGTGCGGTCATCGACGAGGCCGATCCGGCGCGGTCGGGCGAGCCGGGCAGCACCTGGCCATGCGTCGACGGGCATGGACATACCGTGCGGGCGGCCGCAGGATGCGAAGCATCAAGGCCGGTTCTGCAGCCTCCATGCTGCAACTCGGCGAGGCACCATACCTATCAAGTTGACGCGAGCGCGTTCCCGATGAGCGAAGATCCATGTTTTCTGTCGGCCACCGAGCTTCGCGCGCGTATCGTCAGCAAGCAGGTGTCCCCCGTCGAGATCGCGCGTGCGGTGCTCTCCCGCGCCGAGCATCTGCAACCCAAGTTGAACTGCTTCGTCACGCTTTGTGGTGACGAGGCCATGTCGCAGGCGCAGGCTGCCGAGCGTCAGATAATGTCAGGGGAACCGCTCGGTCTCCTCCACGGCATACCCTTCACCGTCAAGGATATTGTCAACACCAAGGGCGTCCGAACCACTTTCGGTGCGATTCCCTACCGGGACAATGTGCCCGACCACGATGCCGTGGCGATTGCCCGGTTGCGCGCGCAAGGTGCGATCCTGATCGGCAAGACCACTACACCGGAGTTCGGGAGCAAGTGCTTGACCGACTCGCCGCTGTTTGGCCGTACGCGCAATGCGTGGGACGCCTCCCGCTCGAGCGGCGGCTCCAGCGGCGGCGCGGCCGTGGCGGTGGCCAGTGGCATCGCTCCGCTGGCGGTTGCGACCGATGGTGGCGGCTCGACCCGGATTCCCGCCGCCTGCAACGGCGTCGTCGGATTGAAGCAGAGCAACGGCGCGATTCCGCACAGCCAGGTGCAGGACGCTTTCGGCAACCAAACCTATGTGACGCCGACCACGCGAACGGTCGCCGACACGGCACTGATGATGCAGGCGATGGCCGGGGAAGATGCCTCCGATCCCTGGTCGATCGGTATTCCCGTGCCGGATTTTCTTGCAGCATCTGCCCCGCATGGTGATTTGCGCGGGCGAAGGATCCTGTATTGCCTGTCGCCGCCGGGGCGTCCGGTCGCATCCGATGTTGCCGCCGCCTTTCAGGCAAGTCTCGAGCGGTTTGCCGGCCTCGGCGCGGAGCTCGAAGTGTTTTCCGGCGAGGGTTTCGATGTCGAGCCGATCTGGCGTGCCATCAATCACACGGCCTGGCGGACGCGATTCGAGAAGCTGGCGGCCGATCACGGCAACGATCTCAGCGAGACGTTCCTCAAGCAGCTCGCGCTCGCCGCGAAAGTCAGCGGCGTCGATTTCCAGCAGGCCATGTTCGATCGCACGTCGTTGTTTCGCCGCGTGCAATCGCTGCTCGCGCGGGCCGACTGGCTGGCGATGCCGACCCTGACCCGGACGGCGCTGCCGATCGACCAGGATCTGTTCGGCTCCATCGAGATCGACGGACGCAGTTTTGATAATCTGCGGCCGCACTGGTTTCCATGGACCATGCCGTTCAACATGACCGGGCACCCCGCCGTCAGCCTGCCCTGCGGGTTCGGCTCAGACGGCCTGCCGATCGGCGTTCAACTGGTCGGCCGCTTCCGGGCGGACGCAGAGCTTCTGCGGGCAGCCGCGCTGTTTGAAGCGTCGAACGATCTGCTGACCCGTTGGCCCGGCTGATGTCGAGGCGCATCGCAAGCAAGCGAGGGACTTGCCTCAGGCCGTGCTCATGAAGGAAGGTGCTGCGGGAGGATGTCTTCCCAAAAAACCCGCTTTGCCTGCGAGCAGGGTTGCACGATGGTCACTCCAACAACGTTTGAGGCCAAACATGAAACTCGTCCTTATTGTGTTTGCCGGCGTGACGCTGCTGGCAGGCGCTGCTGCAGCGCAAGATGGAGGCAAGGCCATTTCCAAAACCACGATCAGCCTGGGGACCGCGACACCGGGCGGCGGCTTCCCGCTCTATGGCGACGCGCTTGCCGCGGTCATGAATGAGGCCGATCCGCAGCTCGCGATCGAGCCGCGCAACACCAAGGGCAGCAATGAAAACATTCCGCTGCTTGAAGCCGGAAATCTCGATATCGCGCTGGTCGCGGGCGAGCCTGCCTACGAGGCCTTTATGGGCATCAGCCGGCCGGCGATCCGCCTGAAAATCCTGACCGCGATGTATTCAAGCCCGGGCATGTTCGTGGTGCGGGCCGACAGCCCGTACAAGACGATACAAGATCTCCGCGGCAAGCCGGTGGCGTTCGGCGCCAAGGGCTCCGGCCTGCCGATCCTGTCGCGCTACATGCTCGACGGCATTGGGCTGAAGCAGGACGAGGATTTTCAGTCGATCTATCTCGACCGCGCCGGCGATGGGCCCGCGATGGTGCAGGATGGCCGCGCCGCCGCCTTGTGGGGCGCCGGCATCGGCTGGCCCGGCTTCAAGACCATGGCCGAAAGCCCCGGCGGCGCCCGCTTCATCGCGCCCGACGCCGGCGAGATCGCGCGCATCCGGGCAAAGCATGCGTTTCTGAAGCCGTTGACGATTCCCGCCGGCAGCTATCCGACCCAGACGGCGGCGATCCCTTCGGTCGGCTCCTGGAGTTTTATCCTGACGCGCGAAAATCTGCCTGATGATGTCGCCTACCGATTGGCGCGTACGCTCCACGGGGTGGAAGCGGCGTTCTGCAAGAAGCTGGCACAGGCCTGTGAGACCACCGCGGCGAACACAGTGGCCGCGGCGCCGAAAGCGGAGTTGATCCACCCCGGCGTGCTGAAATATTTTCGGGAAATAGGGGTGACGAAATAACCTTCGCTATTGGTGGTGTTCCCCGGATGCTGCGCAGCACGAAGTGATGCGCTGCTAATCCGGGGTCCGTTGCTACCGATGGGTCCCGGCTCTGCGGCGCAGCGTTACACGCTGCACCGCGTCCGGGACACGAGATTATTTCTTCACCAGCGAACATGCCGGATCGGGCGGGCCAAAGGCTTCGTCGCCGGGAATCTTGGCGAGGATCTTGTAATAGTCCCACGGATATTTCGACTCCTCCGGCTTCTTGACCTCGACCAGCCAGAGGTCGTGCACCATCAGATTGTCCTCGCGCAGCTTGCCGTTGCGGGAGAAGAAATCCTCGATCGGCTTTTCCCGCATTTTTGCCGCCACCTTCAGCGGCTCGTCGGTGCCGGTATCCTTGATGGCGTTGAGATAGTACATCACGGAGGAATAGACGCCGGCCTGCCACATCGTCGGCATCCGGTTCATCTTGGCGAAATAGCGCTTCGACCATTCGCGGGTCTTGTCGTCCATGTCCCAGTAGAACGATGTCGTCAGCAGCAGGCCCTGCGCGGCGGGCAACCCCAGCGAATGGATGTCGGTGATCAGCGCCAGTAGCGCTGCCATCTGCTGGCCGCCCTTGAAGATGCCGAACTCCGAGCCGGTCTTGATCTCGTTCATGTTGTTCGGCGGACCGGCAGCGATGCCGATGATCTTGGCCTTGGAGGCCTGCGCCTGCAGCACGAAGGACGACAGGTCAGGCGTTGCCAGCGGCGGACGCACCGAGCCCAGCACCTTGCCGCCGTTCTTGGTGACCACGGCGGCGGCGTCGCGCTCCAGCGCGTGCCCGAAGGCATAGTCATCGGTGATGAAGAACCAGCTGTCGCCGCCGCGCTTGACAACGGCATCGGCGGTGCCGGCCGCGAGCGAACGGGTGTCGATCACCCATTGCATCGCGTAGGGCGAACAGAATTTTCCGTGGAAATCGGCGGCTAACGTGGAATGCGTAATGAACAGCCTCTTCTTTTCATTGGCGATGTTCTGGACCGCCAGACCGACCGCCGACACCGGCACGTCCACGATCAGATCGACCTGATCGACGTCGTACCAACGCCGCGCGATGCCGCCGCCGATGTCGGGCTTGAGCTGGTGATCGCCGACGATGAGGCTGATCGGCTTGCCCAGCACCTTGCCGCCGAAATCGTCGATCGCCATCTGCGCCGCGGTGACGGAACCCTGGCCGGTCGGCGTCGCCGCCGGGCCGTTCATGTCGGTCAGCACGCCGATCTTGACCACGTCGTCCGAGACCTGGGCGAGCGCCGCCGTCGAGGCCAGCAGCGCAGCCGCGAGCGCGCCCATCACGGACAAATGTACGGATAAACTTTTGGCTAGTCTCATGTTTCCTCCCGCTATCTTTCCCTTGGAGCGGCGCTTCGGCCGTCATTTGCTTGTGTCGGCGGGCTCGTTAGCGCGAATTGGTCTCAGTTGCAACTAATTTGATCGCGTCGTGTGGCCGAAAGGGTAGCGTCACGCTTCGCTCCCTGTCTGTCCCCATAACTTGGGACAGGTGGATCGGTTTCGGTCGAACTGCGCCGCGATGCGCAAGCCGCGTGGGGTGAGCGGTATTTGGTTCTGTATTTCGATGCCGGATTCAGGGCATAGGCGAACCATGACCTCGCCACAGCGCCTGCCGGCATCGCTCACAACCCTTGAGGCAGCACTCGGTGCATTGCTGAACGGATTGGAACCGGTGTCTGCGGTAGAACTGCCGCTGGCCGACGCGCTGCGCGGCATCGCCGCGGAAATGCCGCCGCTGAACGCGCTGCCGCCGCATGACATCGCCTCCGCCGACGGCTTTGCGTTTCGTGCGCGCGACCTCGTCGGCGCGTCGTCCTATTCGCCGCTGCCATTGATCCGCAATGCGCCGGTCTGGGTCGAGGCCGGTAGATGCCATGCCTGACGGATGTGACTGCGTGCTCGATGCCGATGCGGTCGATCGATCGGGCCCGATCGTGCAGGTGCTGGCGGAAGCGATCCCGGGGCAGGGCGTGCGCCGCGCCGGCAGCGATATCGCGGAGGGAAGTTTTGCCGTTACCACTGGGCGCCGCATCCTGCCGCGCGATCTCCTGATCGCGCGTGCGGCGGGACTGCGGACTTTGAAGGTGCGGCGGCCGCGCCTGCGGATCGTCAATATTCCCGGTGGCACGCTCACGGCCGATTTGATCGCGGAAAGCGCGCGCGCCGCAGGCGCCGAAGTTTTTCGCGTCGAGGCGGCGGGACGCGACCTCGGCCTCGATTGCCAGGGCGCTCGATACCCGGCGGCTGCGATCTGTTGCTGACCGTCGGCGGCAGCGGCGTCGGCCGCACCGATGCGGCCGTCATGGCGCTGGCGCAGCGCGGCGAAGTGCTCGCGCATGGCGTTGCGCTGCAGCCGGGCCGCACCGCCGCGGTCGGCAGGATCGGCAACACGCCGGTCGTTGCACTGCCGGGCGCGCCGGATCAGGCTTTTGCGGCATGGTGGACGCTGGCGCTGCCGGCGCTGGATCGCCTGTCGGGCCGCCGGCCGCGCAAGACGCTCAATTTGCCGCTGGCGCGCAAGATTGCGTCCCACGTCGGCATCGCCGAGATTGTGCTGCTGGAGCGAAGCGAGGGAACCTGGGTGACGCTGGCCGCCGGCGAATTGTCGCTCGAATCCATCGCGCGCGCCGAAGCCTTTCTCGCGGTGCCCGGCGGCTCCGAAGGGTTTGCGGCGGGCGCGCCGGTCGATGCCTATATGCTGCGGGAATGATAAGAGTCTTGCTATGACCAACGCGAAGGCGCCTGTCTCTGACAACCGCGACATCGATCAGGACCAGTTCCTGACCATTTTGTCGCGCGAGGACGCGTTGGCGCGTTTCGAGGCCGCCCTGTTTCCGCGTCCCGTGCCGGGCGAGCAACGGCCGCTTTCAGAGGCGCTCGGCTGCGCGCTGTCGGAAGACGTGGTGGCGCCGATCGACGTGCCGCCGTTCGACCGCTCCAATGTCGACGGCTTTGCGGTGCGCTCGGCCGATCTCGCTGCGGCCAGCGAAACCGCAGCCGTTCGCCTGATGCTCAACGACGAAGTGATCGCCTGCGGCACGGCGCCGACGCGCCCGGTATTGTCGGGCACGGCGACGTCGATTGCGACCGGGGGGCCGGTGCCGCGCGGTGCGGATGCCGTCATCATGGTCGAACACACCCAGCCGTCGGGCTCCCGCGCGATCGAGATCCGCCGCGCCGCTTCGCCCGGGCAGTTCGTGTCCTATGCCGGCTCCGACATCGCGCGCGGCGAGGCGCTGCTGCGGGCCGGCACCGTCATCGGCTCGCGCGAGATCGGCATGCTGGCGGCCTGCGGCATCGCGAAAATTTCCGTGGCGCGCCGGCCGCGCGTCGCCGTCATCTCCACCGGCGACGAACTGGTGCAGCCCGGCGAGCGGCTGCGCCCCGCCGCGATCTACGATACCAACGGCGCCATCGTCACCGCGGCGATATCGGAGAATGGCGGCGAGGCGGTGTTCCTCGGCGCCATTCCCGACGACGAGGCAGCACTGGAGGCGGCGATGCGCGAGCGCGCTCGAAACCTCTGACATGCTGGTGCTGTCCGGCGGCACCTCGAAAGGGCGCGGGCGACGTCTCCCACCGCATCATCGCTCGCCTCGGCAAACCCGGCATCATCGCCCATGGCGTCGCGCTCAAGCCGGGCAAGCCGCTGTGCCTTGCGGTCTGCGACGGCAAGCCGGTCATCATCCTGCCGGGCTTTCCGACCTCGGCGATGTTCACGTTTCACGACATGATCGTGCCGGTGCTGCGCCGGATGGCGGGCCTGCCGCCGCGCTCGGACGCGAAGGTGACCGCAAGAGTGCCGGTGCGGATCGCCAGCGAAATCGGCCGCACCGAATTCGTCATGGTGTCGCTGGTGGAAGGCACCGACGGCCTGATCGCCTATCCGACCGGCAAGGGCAGCGGTGCGATCACCTCCTTTGCGCAGGCCGACGGCTTTTTGAAGATCGAGGCGCTGGCCGACCAGATGCCGTCGGGCTCGCAGGCCGAGGTGACGCTGTTCACGCCGCATGTGCGGGTGCCCGATCTCGTCATCGTCGGCAGCCATTGCACCGGGCTTGATCTCGTCACCGCGCCGCTGGCGCGTGCCGGGCTTTCCGTGCGCTCGATCGCGGTCGGCAGTCTTGGCGGTCTCGCGGCGGCCAAACGCGGCGAGTGCGATTTCGCGCCGATCCATCTGTTCGATGAAAAGACCGAGACCTACAACACGCCGTACCTCAGCGAAGGCCTCGAACTGGTGCCGGGCTGGCGGCGCATGCAGGGCATCGTGTTCCGCAAGGGCGACAAGCGCTTTGAAGGTTTTTCCGCCGAGGGCGCGGTGCGCTCCGCGCTATCGGATCCCGCCTGTATCATGGTCAACCGCAACCAGGGCGCGGGCACGCGCATCCTGATCGACCGCCTGCTCGGCGAGGCGCAGCCCCGACGGCTACTGGAATCAGCCGCGCTCGCACAATGCGGTGGCGGCCGCGGTGGCGCAGCATCGCGCCGACTGGGGTATGACGATTGCGCCGGTCGCGCATGCGTCCGGACTCGGTTTCATTCCGCTGGCGGAAGAGCATTATGATTTCGCGCTGGTGACGGGGCGAGAAACAGCGCCCGGCGGTGCAGGCGTTCTTCGATGCGCTGGCGTCGCAGGAAAGCCGCGATGCGCTGGCGCAGGCGGGGTTTCGCCCGGCCGTAAAAATACTGTCGGGATGGAAATGTCATGGCGCGACCTCTCTCTGTCGCGATCATCGGCGCGGGCATGGGCGGTCTCGCATCTGCCGCGGCGCTGCGGCGGGTCGGCATCGACGTCACGGTTTACGAACAGGCATCGCAATTTGCGCGGCTGGGCGCCGGCATCCAGATCGGCTGCAACGCCATGAAGGTGCTGCGCGGGCTGGGGCTCGAAGCAACGGATTGCGCGGACAATCCTTCTACCCGCGCTCCTGGAACAACCGCGACTGGCGCACCGGCGAAGTCAAGTTCGACATGATCTTTGGCGAGTAGCGCCGAAGCAAAAGTTCGGCGCGCCGTATCTGCTGGCGCATCGCGGCGATCTGCATGCCGCGCTCGCGAGCGCGGTGCCCGATGAATGCGTCAGGCTGGGCCACAAGCTGGTCGGACTGGATGAGCGGCTGACGGCGTACGCCTGACCTTTGCCGATGGTACGACCGCGATTGCCGACGCCGTGGTCGGCGCCGACGGCGTTCACTCCGTGGTGCGCGACATCCTGTTCGACACGGCGCCGGTGAAATACACGGGGCGCATCGCCTATCGCACGACCTATCCGGCCGCGCTGCTCAACGGCGAGAAGATCGACGACTGCACCAAATGGTGGGGCGAGGACCGCCACATCGTCATTTATTACGTGAAGCCGGACCGCAGCGAGATCTATCTCGTCACCAGCCAGCCCGAGCCGGAATTTCAGATCGAGTCATGGTCGGCCAAGGGTGACGTGAGGGAATTGCGCAAGGCGTTTGCGGGTTTCGATCGCCAGGTCGAGCAGGTGCTGGCCGCGTGCCCCGACGTGCACAAATGGGCGATCGTCGACCGGGAATTCGCTCGACCGCTGGGCGGACGGCAAGGTGACGTTGCTTGGCGATGCCTGCCACCCGATGACGCCCTACATGGCGCAGGGCGCGGCGATGGCGATCGAGGATGCCGCGGTGCTGTCGCGCTGCCTTGACGGTGTCGAGCGCGATGGCGTTGCGAATGCGTTCCGCCGCTTCGAGGCGACGCGCAAGGAGCGGACGTCACGGGTGCAGGCGACGTCGCGCGCCAATACCTGGCTGAGGGAAAGACCGATGCCGACTGGGTCTATGGCTATGATGCCTGGACTGTGCCGCTGGCGGCGTGACGGAGCGCTGTCTATTTACGATGCGTTGACGTACGGCGCCGCTGCTCGCTTCGGCGAGCGCGCGTTGCGCCGCGGCGGCAGGATCGAGGTCGCGGTACCTCGACGATCGCGTTGCTGCCGGTGATCCATCGGGAAACTGCCGCATCCGCGACAGTACGACGATATCCAGCACGAAATCGATCGCCCGGACGATGGAGCAAACACCCAAAAAGCTCGATCATCGGAATTCTCGGCAATGGACGGGTAACCTCGCAGGGCACCCTTGGTCGCGGTTGCGGCGATCAGGTTCAACCCCGATGCGGCTAGCCCCCGTCCAGCGCCGCCAGCCGTTCCGCTTCCGCGATATCGTCCATGGTGTTGGCGTTGAAGAAGGGGTCGAGCGGTTCGGTTGGCCATGTCACGGTGGCGAGCCGGTAGCGCGCGGTCCAGCGGTCGATCTTTCTGACGTCCTCGACGACAAGCGCGTGGCGCAATTCCTCGCGCAAGGCGACGCTCCATAGCCCGATCACCGGATGGGATTGATCGCCGGAGGCAGCGACGGCGAGTTGCGCGTTCTGCTCAGTGAGCGCCTGATACAATCGCGAAACCAGATCGCGCGGCAGGAACGGGCAGTCCGCCGCCGCGCTCAGGATGAGTTTCACATCCGGCCGGTTGGCTGCGGCCCAATCGAGCGCCGCGAGGATGCCGGCCAGCGGGCCGGGAAAATCGGCGACGCCGTCGGCGATCACGGGCAATCCGAACGCGGCAAAGCGCGCGGGGTCGCCGTTGGCGTTGAGGATGAGCCCGTCGCATTGCGGCGCGAGGCGCGCGATCACGCGCTGCAGAATGGTGCGGCCGCCGATCTGGCGCATCGGCTTGTCGCCGCCGCCCATGCGGCGCGCGAGGCCGCCGGCGAGCAGCACGCCGGAATTCCCGGCGCGTCTCTTGACGTCGCTCAGTCGTCACGCGCTTCGCCCTTGCGCTTGTGGCGCGCGGATTCTTCCTCGACATAATCGAGGTTCTGGTCGTGCACGATGCGCTCCTGGCCCGACTAGCGCGATGAATCGTTTGCCGCGCGTGCGGCCGATCAGCGTCAGCCCGACCTGCCGCGCCAGATCGACGCCCCAGGCGGTGAATCCGGAGCGCGACACCAGGATCGGAATTCCCATCCGCACCGTCTTGATCACCATCTCCGAGGTCAGCCGGCCGGTGGTGTACATGATCTTGTCGGCGGGATCGACGCCGTGGCGGAACATCCAGCCGGCGATCTTGTCGACGGCGTTGTGGCGGCCGACGTCCTCGGTGTAGCAGACCGGCGTGCCTTCCTTGCACAGCACGCAGCCATGGATCGCGCCGGCCTCCAGATAGAGCGAGGGCATGGTGTTGATCGCATGCGTCATCTGGTAGAGCCAGGAGGTGCGCAGCTCCGCCTTCGGCAGTGCGACGCTTTCCACCGCTTCCATCAGATCGCCGAACGCGGTGCCCTGCGCGCAGCCGGAGGTCTGGGTGCGCTTCTTCAGCTTCTGCTCGAAATTGGTGTGGTGCTCGGTGCGCACGACGACGACCTGAAGGTCGTCGTGATATTCGACCTCGGTGACGACGTCGTCGTATTTCAGCATGTTCTGGTTGAGGAGATAGCCGAGCGCGAGATACTCCGGATAGTCGCCGATCGTCATCATGGTGACGATCTCCTGCGCGTTCAGATACAGCGTCAGCGCCCGCTCCACCGGCACCCTGATCTCGACCGGAGCGCCGGTCTGGTCGGTCCCGGCGACGCGCTCGGTCAGGCGCGGATCGTCCGGATTAGGGACAATCAGGGGGACGGGGGCTTTATCGATCTTCATCATATCGGCAGGCTAGCATGACTTTCCCTGCAGACCGATATAAAGCACCAATGGAGAATGCCTAGCCCGGTCAGGGTTCGGGCCGGCGGAGAATGCGATGAAAGTGATTGGCCTCGCGGGATGGAGCGGCGCCGGCAAGACCACCTTGCTGGCGCGCGTGATCCCGCATTTGCTTGGCAAAGGCCTTCGCGTCTCCGTGATCAAGCACGCCCATCACGAGTTCGACGTCGACGTGCCCGGCAAGGATTCCTGGGTGCACCGCCAGTCCGGCGCCTCCGAAGTGCTGGTGTCCTCGACGCGGCGCTGGGCCCTGATGCATGAGCTGCGCGGCGCCTCCGAGCCGCGGCTGCCGGAGCTGCTGGCCAAGATTGGCGCCGGTCGATCTCGTCCTGGTCGAGGGTTTCAAGCGCGAGCCGCACCGCAAGATCGAGGTGCATCGCGCCGCCAATGGCAAGCCGTGGCTGTTCCCCGACGATCCCGGCATTGTCGGCATTGCCACCGACACCGCCGTCGAGACGACGCTTCCTGTCGCCTTCATCTCGATGATGTCGAGGCCATCGCCGCGATGATGCAAGCGATCGGCGATCGCGATCGACGATGTGCTTGCGAAAGCCGCAGCCGAGGAGCTGAGATCGCAACATGGCGCAATTGTCCGACGATTGCTTTGCCTTTGGCGGCCCGATGATGTCGGTGGACGAGGCCGTCGGCATCATTGGCTCGCGGGTCGCAGGCATCGGGGAGGTCGAGACCGTTGCGCTCGGCGAGGCCGACCGGCGCATTCTCGCGCGCGATATCGCAGCGCCGCTGCCGCTGCCGCCCTTCACCAATTCCGCCGTCGATGGTTATGCGGTTGCAAGCCGCGATCTTCCGAAAACGGCGGAACAGGCGTTTGCGGTGACGGACCGCGTGGCGGCCGGCAGCTCGGCCGGCAAACCGATCGAGCCCGGCCATGCCGTGCGGATCTTCACCGGCGCGCCGATGCCGGAGGGTGCCGACACCGTCTTCATGCAGGAAGATGTCCGCGTCGAAGGCGGCAAGGTCGTTGTTCCTGCCGGCCTGAAGCCCGGCGCCAATGTGCGCCCCGCCGGCGAAGACATTGCCCTTGGCCATCCGGCGCTGAAGGCCGGGCAGCGGCTGCGGCCGCAGGATATTGCGCTGGCCGCGGCCTTTGGCCTGACCGGGATCGATGTCATCAGGCGGATCCGCGTCGCCGTGTTTTCCACCGGCGACGAACTGGCCTCGCCGGGAGAGGCGCGCGGCGCGGCGCAATTGTTCGATTCCAACCGCTTCATGCTGATCGCGATGCTGCGCCGGCTCGGCTGCGAGGTCAGCGATGCCGGAATTTTTGCGGATGAGCGCGCTTCGCTGGCAAATGGCTTGAAGCAGATGGCCGCCGATCACGATCTGCTGCTCACCACCGGCGGGGTTTCCACCGGCGAGGAGGATCACGTCAAGGCCGCGGTCGAGAGCGCGGGCTCGCTGGTGCTGTGGCGGATGGCGATCAAGCCCGGCCGTCCGGTGGCGATGGGAATTATCGGTGGAACGCCGTTCATCGGATTGCCCGGCAATCCCGTTGCGAGCTTCGTCACCTTCGTCCATGTGGTGCGGCCGACCATTTTAGCGCTGTCAGGCGCAGCGCAGGAGCCGCTGATGCCGATGCCTGTGCGCGCCGCCTTCAGCTACAAGAAGAAAATCGCGCGCCGCGAATATGTCCGCGTCAGCCTGCGCAAAGGGGACGACGGCGTGCTCGAAGCGGTAAAATTCCCGCGCGAGGGCGCGGGCCTGTTGTCGTCGCTGGCCGAGACCGACGGGCTGGTCGAACTCGGCGAAGAGGTCACGCAGGTCGCGCCCGGCCAGATGGTCGGGTTCCTGTCCTACGCCAATCTGATCAATTGACGGTAGTGAACCCTCTTGGCCATGTTGCGCGCATGACCACCACCACAAAGCTCGATCTTGCCGGCCTGAAATGCCCGTTGCCTGCGCTGAAGACGCGCAAGGCGCTGAAGACGCTTCCACCTGGCGACCGGCTGGAGGTGCTCTGCACCGATCCGCTGTCGGTGATCGATATTCCGAATCTCATTCGCGAGACCGGCGACAGGGTGGAAATCACCGAGCGCAACGACAGCCGTATCGTTTTCCTGATCGAAAAAGCCGAGCGCGCGCCGAACTGAGCCGCTCGCTTCCGGCTTTGTCGGAAAACGTGATCGATAGGGATTCCCTATCGCATCATGGGATTGGTTTATTGATCTGGGGATCGATTCCCTATCTCCTTCGCTTATCAGCAAATTAAGCCTTGGCGTGAGGCGCTACCCGGGCCGGGCGGTGGTATCTACCGCCACACCTTCGCCGCTTAAATGCTTATTTATCACGCGATAATTCTCTTGGCATCTGGCATACCAAGAGTTAGAGTCGCTCTAAAATCAGGGCAGGCAAACGAGACGGTTTTAATGGCTCACAACGTCCACCAGGTTCGCGAATTCGACCATCCCGGCGAGGGCCGCCGGCGCGCCAAGTCGACGCCAAAAGGCCGCCAGGTCGATCCGACGGCCGCGCACGAGATCGAGCTGCTGCTCGGCGACCGGCCGCGGCGGCGCGACCTGCTGATCGAGCATCTGCACCTGATCCAGGACAAGTACCGCCAGATCTCCGCCGCGCATCTCGCCGCGCTCGCCGACGAGATGAAGCTGTCGTTTGCGGAAGTGTTCGAGACCGCGACCTTCTACGCGCATTTCGACGTGGTGAAGGAGGGCGAGAAGGATATCGCGCCGCTGACCATCCGCGTCTGCGATTCCCTGACCTGCGCGATGCTGGGCGCGGAAAAACTGCTGCACGAATTGCAGGACAGCGCCGGCCCGGGCATCCGCGTGGTGCGCGCGCCCTGCGTCGGCCGCTGCGATACGGCGCCGGCGGCCGAAGTCGGCCATCACTTTGTCGATCATGCCACCGTCTCGAACGTGCTCGCCGCCGCCAAGGCGGGCGACACTCACGCGCATCTGCCTGACTATGTCGACTACGACGCCTATGTCGCCGGTGGCGGCTACAAGCTGCTCAACCGCCTGCGCTCCGGCGAGCTGGCGAAAGAGGATCTGCTGAAATCGCTCGACGACGCCTCCTTGCGCGGGCTCGGCGGCGCGGGCTTTCCGACGGGGCGGAAATGGCGCGCGGTGCTCGGCGAGCCCGGTCCGCGGCTGATGGCGATCAACGGCGACGAGGGCGAGCCCGGCACGTTCAAGGACCGCTATTATCTCGAGACCGATCCGCATCGCTTTCTCGAGGGCATGCTGATCGGCGCGCATGTGGTGGAAGCGTCCGACGTCTACATCTACATCCGCGACGAATACCCGGCCTCGCGCGAGATTCTCGAGCGCGAGATCGCAAAGCTGCCGAAGGGCGGCCCGGTGCTGCATATGCGGCGCGGAGCGGGGGCCTATATCTGCGGCGAGGAATCCTCGCTGCTGGAAAGCATCGAGGGCAAGCGCGGGCTGCCGCGGCACAAGCCGCCATATCCGTTCCAGGTCGGGCTGTTCGGCCTGCCGACGCTGATCAACAATATCGAGACGCTGTGGTGGGTGCGCGACATCGTCGAGAAGGGCGCCGACTGGTGGAAGAGCCATGGCCGCAACGACCGCCACGGCCTGCGCAGCTATTCGGTTTCGGGGCGCGTCAAAAATCCCGGCATGAAGCTGGCGCCGGCCGGCGTCACCGTGCGCGAACTGATCGACGAGTTCTGCGGCGGCATGGCCGATGGCCACACCTTCCACGCCTATCTGCCGGGCGGCGCGTCCGGCGGCATCCTGCCGGCGTCGATGGACAACATCCCGCTCGATTTCGGCACGCTGGAAAAATACGGCTGCTTCATCGGCTCGGCCGCGGTCGTCATCCTGTCCGAGCAGGACAGCGTGAAGGCGCGGCGCTCAACCTGATGCGCTTCTTCGAGGACGAGAGCTGCGGCCAGTGCACGCCGTGCCGGGTCGGCACCCAGAAGGCGGCGATCCTGATGCAGCGGCCGGTGTGGAACCGCGAGTTGCTCGATGAATTGAGCCAGGCCATGCGCGACGCGTCGATCTGCGGTCTCGGACAGGCGGCCTCCAATCCGCTGACATCAGTGATTAAGTACTTTCCGGAAGAGTTTTCGCCGAAGGAAGCCGCGGAATGACAAAGGTTCAATTCGAACTCGACGGCAAGCAGGTCGAGGCCAACGCGGGCGAGACCATCTGGCAGGTGGCAAAGCGCCAGGGCCGGGACATCCCGCATCTCTGCTATTCGCCGGAGCCCGACTATCGGCCGGACGGCAATTGCCGCGCCTGCATGGTGGAGATCGAGGGCGAGCGCGTGCTGGCGGCGTCCTGCAAGCGCACGCCGACCGTCGGCATGAAGGTGAAGTCGGAAAGCGCGCGCGCGGTCGCCGCGCAAAAGATGGTGATGGAACTGCTGGTCGCCGATCAGCCGGCGCGCGAGACCTCGCACGATCCGGATTTCGAAATTCTGGAACTGGGCCGAGAAGGTCGAGGTCACCGAAAGCCGCTTCCCCGCCGCCGAGCGCTGGGACGGCGATGCCAGCCATCCGGCGATGCGCGTCAATCTCGACGCCTGCATCCAGTGCGGGCTGTGCGTGCGCGCCTGCCGCGAGGTGCAGGTCAACGACGTCATCGGCATGGCCTATCGCAGCCACGGCTCCAAGATCGTGTTCGACTTCGACGATCCGATGGGGGAATCGACCTGCGTCGCCTGCGGCGAATGCGTGCAGGCCTGCCCGACCGGCGCGCTGATGCCGGCGGTGATGCTCGACGAGAACCAGACCCGCGTCACCTATGCCGACAGGAAGGTGGACTCGCTGTGCCCGTTCTGCGGCGTCGGCTGCCAGGTCACCTATCAGGTCAAGGACGAGAAGGTCATCTACGCCGAGGGCCGCGACGGCCCGGCCAATCACAACCGGCTCTGCGTCAAGGGCCGTTTCGGCTTCGACTACATCCATCACCCGCATCGCATCACGAAGCCGCTGGTGCGGCTGCCGAACGCGAAAAAGGATGCCAACGACCAGGTCGATCCCGCCAATCCCTTCACGCATTTCCGCGAAGCGTCGTGGGACGAGGCGCTGGATATCGCCGCCAAGGGGCTGGTGAAAATCCGCGACGAGAAGGGCGTGAAGGCGCTCGCCGGCTTCGGCTCCGCGAAAGGATCCAACGAAGAAGCCTATCTGTTCCAGAAGCTGGTGCGCACCGGTTTCGGCTCCAACAATGTCGATCACTGCACGCGGCTGTGCCATGCATCCTCGGTGGCGGCGCTGATGGAAGGCCTCAACTCCGGCGCGGTGTCGGCGCCGTTTGCCGCCGCCATGGACGCCGAAGTCATCATCGTGATCGGCGCCAACCCGACCGTGAACCATCCGGTCGCGGCGACCTTCATCAAGAACGCGGCCAAGCGCGGCGCCAAGCTGATCGTGATGGATCCGCGCCGGCAGTCGTTGTCGCGCCATGCCACCAAGCATCTGGCGTTCAAGCCGGGCAGCGACGTCGCGATGCTGAACGCGATGCTGCACACGATCATCACCGAAGGGCTGACCGACCAGCAATATATCGCCGGCTATACCGAAGGCTTTGAGGAGCTGGAGGAGCGCATCAAGGACTTCCCGCCGGAGAAGATGGAGCCGATCTGCGGCATTCCCGCCGAGACCCTGCGCGAAGTCGCCCGGATGTATGCGCGCTCGCGTGCGTCGATCATCTTCTGGGGCATGGGCATCAGCCAGCACATCCACGGCACCGACAATGCGCGCTGCCTGATCGCGCTGGCGCTGATCGACCGGGCAGGTCGGGCGTCCCGGCACCGGCCTGCATCCGCTGCGCGGCCAGAACAACGTGCAGGGCGCCTCCGACGCCGGCCTGATCCCGATGTTCTTGCCGGACTACCAGCCGGTCGGCCGCACCGATCTGCGCGAGCCGTTCGAAAAACTGTGGCAGCAGGAGCTCGATCCGGTTCGCGGTCTCACGGTGGTCGAGATCATGAACGCGATCCATGCCGGCGACATCACCGGCATGTATATCGAGGGCGAAAATCCCGCGATGTCGGATCCCGATCTGCAGCACGCGCGCCAGGCGCTGGCCAAACTCGATCATCTGGTGGTGCAGGATCTGTTCGTCACCGAAACCGCATTCCACGCCGACGTGATCCTGCCGGCCTCGGCGTTCGCGGAAAAGTCCGGCACCTTCACCAACACCGACCGCCGCGTGCAGCTCGCGCGCGAGGTGATCAGGCCGCCCGGCGATGCGCGGCAGGATCTCTGGATCATCCAGGAGATCGGCAAGCGCATGGGACTGCCGTGGAACTATGCCGGCCCGGCAGACGTGTTTGCCGAGATGACGGAGGTGATGCCGTCGCTGAAGAACATCACCTGGGAGCGGCTGGTGCGCGAGGGCGCGGTGACCTATCCGGTCGACGATCCCCATAAGCCCGGCAACGAGATCATCTTCACCACGGGTTTCCCGACCGAGAGCGGCCGCGGCAAGATCGTGCCGGCGCAGGTGATCCCGCCCGACGAACTGCCGGATGACGAATACCCGATGGTGCTGTCGACCGGCCGCGTGCTCGAACACTGGCACACCGGCTCGATGACGCGCCGCTCGCAGGTGCTCGACAGCATCGAGCCCGAAGCGGTCGCGTTCATGTCGCCCAAGGACATGCGGCGGCTGAAGGTGTGGCCGGGCGATTTCATCCGGCTGCAGACCCGCCGCGGCGCGGTCGAGGTCAAGGTGCGCTCCGACCGTGACGTGCCGGAGAACATGGTGTTCATGCCGTTCTGCTACGCGGAAGCGGCGGCGAACCTTCTGACCAATCCGGCGCTCGATCCCTTCGGCAAGATTCCGGAATTCAAGTTCTGCGCGGTCAAGGCGGAGAAGGTCGAGCAGCAGGTGGCGGCGGAGTAGCCGGAACGTCAGCGAAATGGCTCAGTTTTGCCGGCCGCAACTGCGGCCTGCTGAGCGATTTTGCCTTGCGCGACAGTGGTTTCGAGTCGCGCGATGTTTTCCAGCAGGCGCTGGCTGGTCAGGACCAGGAAGTAATAGCCGAATTGCGGGTTCTGAAAATATATCTCGAGCAGCTTCTCGTAGGTGATGGTCAGCACGTGCCCGTTTTCGACGCATTCGATCGTCGCCGTGCGGCGGTTATCGGGCGTGAGGAAGCCTAGTTCGCCCATCAAACGTCCCGGCGGAAGTTCGACGCTGATTTCCTTTACCAGGAATTTTCCGGTGACGGTCAGCAGCATTTCATCGGCGGCATCGTCCTTCTTGAAGAGAATATCGCCTTTGCGATATTTGCGCTCGGTCATGAATGGCTTGAGCCATTCCATCGACGTGTCGCCCTGCGTGGCGCTGCGGGCCTTCTTCACGAGAACGAGCATTTGACGCAGGCGATACGCGTTGATGGGAACCATCAGGAGATACAGAAGGAAGGTTGTGATGGATCCAGTGAGCGCGCCGAAGCAGGCGAAGAATGCGCAACCGATCATGTTCGCGACGCGCAGCGGCACCATCGTGTGCGTCAGCAGAGTGGCGACAAAGAAGATGGCGCCGATCAGCGCGAACGTGTTGGCAAGGTTGATGTTGGCTACAAAAATCTCGAGCAACCGGTTGAACAGTGCATCCCAGGTGATGTTGTCGGGGTCAAGACCCATTTGAATCAGGATCTTTGCAATCCGGAGGTTGTCGGCCGCCGCATCGAGGATGCGATTTAGCGCCGTCGACAGGTCTGCATTGCTGGAATTCATCGGATCTCTCGGAGTACCTTGGCGGGCGTGATCATTATACCATGGCTATGACGGGGCACAGCCGCCCATCTCGAATTCCTATGCCCGTACCCGCATCTTTCCATTACCTCGGCGTAATCTTTCGCCGGTGTTTTCGAAAGCTTTACCATGACCCTGGCTAACTCGCACCAAGGCCGGCTGCATCGCACGACCGGGACAAAACCTCTCACCTTCAGGCGGCTGCTCAAACGCGCTGGCGCCGTGTTGAAGCGAATTCATCGGGCGATCGCCGCCGCCAGGATTTGCCGGTTGCGTAACGAATTGATGCTCCATTCCCGTGCTTCCGGCGATTGGGCGCGACAGCACGGCCATGAAGGCATTGCGGAAAGAAATGGCGCGAAATTTCCGCAGCATCCTGTGATTCTGGACGAGAAGTGGGATTACTGAGATGCCGCGGCCTTTATCGATCCCGTCCGCTATCGCCGGCGTCCTACGAGCCGCGGCAGAACGTTTGCTGCGGTTTCTCGCCCGGCTTGGAAATGAGCCGATCAGGGCCTATCGGCCGGAGGCGCATTACATGCGCGGTCCGGGACCGGCGTGGCGGGCAAAGCATCGTTCGCGCTAGCGGGCGGAAGAAGCAGTGCGGCCGCCGGGCAAGCGATCGGGAAGGCGGAACCTGCGGCTCATGTCGAGTTCGATCCCGCGCGACAATTCGACGATGGTCTCGGGGTGATGCCCGTTCTCGAACAGCGCATATTTGAATGCAGCGGCGCGACTGACGAACAGGCCGCCATAAAGGCCGTTCTGTTCCTGGGCGACCCAGTGGCCGCGACTGTCCATGCCGATGAAAACGATCGTCGATGAAGAACTGCACGATGGAGGTTCGACGAGCTTCACGTTGGTCTTCCCTGAATAGCTCTACTGGTTCGCCAAATATCGCCGCGGCCGGATATGAAATCGAGCGTGGTGGCGCGACGATCTCATAGAAGAGGCATAGGATCTCAGGCTGTCAGGCGAAATTGTCGCTTAGCAGCGGTTCGTAGCGAGCATCCGCACGCCGCGGTGCGGCCGGCACGCTCCACCGGCTCGACGTCGCAGTGAGCCGTTTTGCTTCGACGACCGCGCTGAGGATCGCCATCGCCAGATCCGCATGGTGGGTTTCAATCGGCTCGTCGAGCCAGTCCGGCAATTCGCGTTGGCGTGACAGCGCGCAGTGCCATTCGCCCTCGTCATAGACGAGGCGACGGATTTTCCACTGCGGCAGCTCGAGATCGATCAATGCCAGCGCGGCGTCGGTCCAGGCGCCCGACTGGATCAACCGCTCGACGCGCGCGGTCTTGCCGGTCTGGTTCTGCGCGGGAAAGCGGCGGCAGGTCTCTTTGATGATGTCGGAGATGAACTCGGCGGTCACGGCATAGCTGTCGTGCAGCCGGTCGCTGAGGGTGGCGGGGGTGTATTCTGATCGGACTGACATGGCGGTATCTCACTTGAAGCGAGCGGCGTGAAAAAATGGGCCGCGTCGTCAAGGTGGTCAAAGCGCCATTTGAAAGCGAGATGAGGCGGGGGGCGGAAATATAGGGATTTCATAGGGGTGGAGCGGGCTCTCTCAACCCCGGTCCCGGACACTTATGAGATTCCTATAACGTTGCTGTTGCCTCCGCCTCGAAAACCTATGCGCAGGGTGGCACCTCAGCATCGACAAGGCGGGCCATCCTTCGCCCGCCGCGCACAGGAGCCAATCATGCTTGATCTCGTCATGCTGGCGCTCGCCCTCGGCTTCTTCGCCGCCGGCATAGGTTACGCCTATGCCTGCGAGCGATTGTGAGGAGGCCGCCATGATCTTCGACTATTCGCTCGCCGGCCTCGTCTCGCTCGGCCTGCTGTTCTACCTGACCTACGCGCTGTTGCGGCCCGAGCGTTTCTAGGCGTCGCCATGCAGATCGTTGGGCAAATCCTCCTCGCGCATGCGTTTTTGAGCGGCGCTCTGCTGATGCTGCTCACGGCGCTGTTGCGCCGGAACAAAATTCGAAAGGCCTGAAGCCATGACCGCCATCGGCTGGATCCAAATTCTTCTGTATTGCGCCATCGTCGTCGCGCTGGCAAAGCCGCTCGGCTGGTACATGACCCGCGTATTCAATGGCGAACGCACCTTTATGTCGCCGGTGCTGCGGCCGGTCGAACGCGGCGCTGTACTGGATCGGCGGTGTCGACGAGAAGCGCGAGCAGCATTGGCTGACCTACACGGTCGCGATGCTGCTGTTCCATGTCGGCGGCTTCCTCATCATCTACGGCCTGATGCGGCTGCAGGCGCTGCTGCCGTTCAATCCGGCGGACCAATCCGCCGTCGCCCCGGATCTGTCCTTCAATACGGCCATCTGCTTCATCACCAACACCAACTGGCAGAACTACGGCGGCGAGAGCACGCTGTCCTATCTGGTGCAGATGCTCGGCCTGACCCACCAGAATTTCCTCTCGGCCGCGACCGGCATCGCGCTGGCGGTGGCGCTGATCCGCGGCTTTGCCCGTTCCTCGATGCGCACCATCGGCAATTTCTGGGTCGACGTGACGCGCTGCACGCTATACGTGCTGCTGCCGATCTGCGTCGTCTACACGCTCTTTCTCGTCTGGCAGGGCATCCCGCAGACGCTCGGCGCCTATGTCGATGCGACCACGCTGGAAGGCGCCAAGCAGACCATCGCGGTCGGTCCGGTTGCCTCGCAAGTCGCGATCAAGATGCTCGGCACCAATGGCGGCGGCTTCTTCAATGCCAATGCCGCGCACCCCTTCGAGAACCCGACCGCGCTGTCGAATTTCGTCCAGATGATCTCGATCTTTGCGCTGGGCGCAGCGCTCACCAACGTGTTCGGCCGCATGGTCGGCAACCCCAGGCAGGGCTGGGCGATCCTGGCCGTGATGGGCGTGCTGTTCATCTCGGGCGTCGCCATCACCTATTGGGCGGAAGCCAACGGCACCTCGGCGCTGAGCGCGCTCGGGCTCACCGGCGGCAATATGGAAGGCAAGGAAGTCCGCTTCGGCATCGTCGCCTCCTCGCTGTTTGCCGTGATCACCACGGCGGCGTCCTGCGGCGCGGTCAACGCCATGCATGACAGCTTTACCGCACTCGGCGGCATGATCCCGCTGATCAACATGCAGCTCGGCGAGATCATTGTCGGCGGCGTCGGCGCCGGGCTTTACGGCATGTTGCTGTTCGTGGTGCTGGCGATCTTCGTCGCCGGCCTGATGGTCGGCCGCACGCCGGAATATGTCGGCAAGAAGATCGAGGCGCGCGAGGTCAAGATGGCGATGCTCGCGATCCTGGTGCTGCCGCTGATGTACCTCGGCTGGACCGCGGTCGCCGTGGTGTTGCCTCCGGCGGTGGCGTCAATGGCCAATGCCGGACCCGCATGGTTTCACAGAAGTGCTCTACGCCTACACTTCGGCGACCGGCAACAACGGCTCGGCCTTCGCGGGCCTCACCGGCAACACCTTCTTCTACAACCTGACGCTGGCCAGTTCGATGTTCGTCGGCCGCTTCTTCATGATCGTGCCGGCGATGGCGATGGCGGGCTCGCTGGCGGCCAAGAAATCGATCCCGCCGTCGGCCGGTACGCTGCCGACCACCGGCGGCCTGTTCGTCGGCCTCGTCGTTGGCGTCATCCTGATTATCGGCGGTCTCACCTTCTTCCCGGCGCTCGCGCTCGGACCGATCGTCGAGCACCTCGCTAACGAACGCCAACACCCTGTTCTGATCGATCCTGTCGGAGTGACCTCCATGGAATCCATGAAACTGCAAAAAAAGACGACGGCTTCGACCATGCTCGATCCCAAAATCCTGGTGCCGGCGATCAAATCGGCCTTCGTCAAGCTCGACCCGCGGCAGATGATCAAGAGCCCGGTGATGTTCGTGGTCGAGGTCGTGGCCGCGCTGACCACCGTCATCTTCGTCCGCGACCTCGTCACCGGTGGCGAAAACCTCGGCTTCACGTTCCAGATCATCGTGTGGCTCTGGTTCACGGTACTGTTCGCCAATTTCGCGGAAGCCGTCGCCGAAGGCCGCGGCAAGGCGCAGGCGGAATCGCTGAAGAAGACCCGCACCGAGAGCCAGGCCAAACTGCTCACGGGTTCGGACAAGACCTTTCGGCTGGTGCCCGGCACCGCGCTGAAAGTCGGCGATATCGTGCTGGTCGAGGCCGGCGACAATATCCCCAGCGACGGCGAGGTGATCGAGGGTGTTGCTTCGGTCAACGAAGCCGCGATCACCGGCGAATCCGCGCCCGTGATCCGTGAATCCGGCGGCGACCGTTCGGCGGTGACCGGCGGCACCCAGGTGCTGTCGGATTGGATCCGCGTCCGCATCACCGCGGCGCAGGGATCGACCTTCATCGACCGCATGATCCGCCTGGTGGAAGGCGCCGAGCGGCAGAAGACGCCGAACGAGATCGCACTCAACATCCTGCTGGCCGGCCTCACCATCATCTTCGTGTTCGCGACCGTGACGATCCCGAGCTACGCGGCCTATGCCGGCGGTTCGATCTCCGTGATCGTGCTGGTGGCGCTGTTCGTGACGCTGATCCCGACCACCATCGGCGCGCTGCTGTCAGCTATCGGCATTGCCGGCATGGACCGGCTGGTGCGCTTCAACGTGCTGGCGATGTCCGGCCGCGCGGTCGAGGCCGCCGGCGACGTCGACACGCTGTTGCTCGACAAGACCGGCACCATCACGCTCGGCAACCGCCAGGCCACCGCGTTCCGCCCGGTTCGCGGCGTCAGCGAACAGGAACTGGCGGACGCGGCGCAGCTCGCCTCGCTTGCCGACGAGACCCCGGAAGGCCGCTCGATCGTCGTGCTGGCCAAGGAAAAATACGGCATCCGCGGCCGCGACATGAAGGAGCTCGCGGCGACCTTCGTGCCCTTCACCGCGCAGACCCGCATGAGCGGCATCGATGCCGGGACGTCCTCTGTCCGCAAGGGCGCGGTGGATGCGATCCTCAACTATATCGGCGGCGGCACCGCGCAGACCATGGCGAGCGGCAATGCGGTGCGTGCGCTGCAGCCGATTGTGGCGACAGACGCGGCTCGCGAGCTTCAGGCCATTGCCGACGAGATCGCCAAGGCGGGCGGCACGCCGCTGGCGGTCGCGAAGGACGGCCGTCTGCTCGGCGTCATCCACCTCAAGGACATCGTCAAGGGCGGCATCCGCGAGCGCTTTGCCGAGCTGCGCCGCATGGGCATCCGCACCGTGATGATCACCGGCGACAACCCGATGACGGCAGCCGCAATCGCGGCCGAAGCCGGCGTCGACGATTTTCTGGCGCAGGCGACGCCCGAGGACAAGCTGAAACTGATCCGCGACGAGCAGGCCAAGGGCAAACTGGTCGCGATGTGCGGCGACGGCACCAATGACGCGCCGGCGCTGGCGCAGGCCGATGTCGGGGTTGCCATGAACACCGGCACGCAGGCGGCGCGCGAAGCCGGCAATATGGTCGATCTCGATTCCAACCCCACCAAACTGATCGAGGTGGTCGAGATCGGCAAGCAGCTCTTGATGACCCGCGGCGCGTTGACCACGTTCTCGATCGCCAACGACGTGGCAAAGTATTTCGCCATCATCCCGGCGATGTTTCTGGCGTTCTATCCGCAGCTCGAGGTGCTCAACATCATGCATCTGTCGAGCCCGCAAAGCGCGATCCTGTCGGCGATCATCTTCAACGCGCTGATCATCATCGCGCTGATTCCGCTGGCGCTGAAGGGCGTGGCCTATCGCGCCATCGGGGCCGGCGCGCTGCTCCGCCGCAACCTGCTGATCTACGGGCTCGGCGGCATCATCATTCCCTTTATCGGCATCAAGGCGATCGACCTCGTCGTTGCTGCCTTGCACCTGTAACCTCATTGCGAGGAGTGAAGCGACGAGCATCCATTCTGTACCGCTTCATGGATTGCTTCGCTTCGCTCGCAATGACGGAAATTCAGACTTACAGATGCTGAGAAAAATCCGCCGCCATCCTCATCCTCGTCCTGCTGACGCTGATCACGGGCCTGGCTTATCCGCTCGCCATGACCGCGATCGCCGGCGTTATCTTCCCGAAGCAGGCGCAAGGCAGCCTGATCGAGAAGGACGGCAAGGTGATCGGCTCGGCCCTGATTGGGCAGGAATTCAGGGAGGACAAATATTTCCATGGCCGGCCCTCGGCGACGCTGGCGCCGGACCCGGCCGATTCCACCAAGACCGTGCCGGCGCCCTACAATGCGGCGAATTCCGGCGGCTCCAACCTCGGCCCGACCAGCAAGGCTTTGGCCGACCGGGTCAAGGAGGACTTCCAGAAGCTGAGCGCAGAAAACCCGAACGCCGCCGTGCCGGTCGATCTCGTCACCACCTCGGCCAGCGGGCTTGACCCTGACATTTCGCCGGAAGCCGCGCTGTTCCAGGTGCCGCGTATCGCCAAGGCGCGGAATATGCCGGAAGAGAGCGTCCGGCAGATGGTCGCCGCCAATACCGAGGGCCGCCTTGTGGGCCTGCTGGGTGAGCCCCGGGTCAATGTACTGGCGCTGAATTTGGCCTTGGACCGGGCGTCATCCAAATGACGGGAGCTAGGCCCGATCCCATGTGATGACTATATTGCCTTATGGCAAATCTGCGCCAAAACACTGATATTCGGCCCTCGCCGGACGCGCTGCTGGAGGCGGCGCGCCGCGAGAGCGATCAGGCCGGACGGCTGAAGATTTTTGTCGGCGCCGCCCCCGGCGTCGGCAAGACCTACGAGATGCTGCAGAGCGCGCATGCGAAGCTCAAGGCCGGCGTGGATGTCGTTGTGGGGGTTGTCGAAACGCATGGGCGGGCCGAGACCGAAGCGCTGCTCAAGGGCCTTGAGGTGCTGCCGCGCAAGCGGCTCGAGTACCGCGATCAGGTGCTTGAGGAAATGGACCTCGACGCGCTGATCGCGCGCCGCCCGCAGATTGCACTGGTCGACGAGCTTGCGCATACCAACGCGCCCGGCAGCCGTCATCCAAAACGCTACCTCGACGTCGAGGAGCTGCTTTCCCGCGGCATCGACGTCTACACCGCGGTCAATATCCAGCACATCGAAAGCCTCAACGACGTGGTCGCGCAAATCACGCATGTGCGGGTGCGCGAGACCGTGCCGGATTCCGTATTCGACCGCGCGCATGCGATCGAGCTGATCGACCTCACGCCCGATGACCTGATCCAGCGGCTGAAGGAGGGCAAGGTCTACGTTCCCAAACAGGCCGAACGCGCGCTGGAGCATTATTTCTCGCCGGGCAATTTGACCGCGCTGCGCGAGCTGGCGCTGCGGCGCACCGCGGAGCGGGTCGACGAGCAACTGCTCACCCACATGCAGGCCAATGCCATCGCGGGTCCCTGGGCGGCGGGCGAGCGCATCCTGGTCTGCGTCAGCGAGGATCCGCGTGCGGCCGGGCTGGTGCGCTACACCAAGCGGCTGGCGGACCGGGTTCATGCGCCCTGGACCGCCGTCAGCATCGAGACACGGCGCAGCCTGCAATTGATCCGACGAGCAGCGCGACCGGCTGGCCGATACGATGCGGCTCGCGGAGGCGCTCGGCGGCGAGGCGCTGACCATCCCCGGGGTCGGGCGCCGTATCGCCGACGACGTCATCAATTTTGCCCACGCCAACAACGTGACGCAGATCATCATCGGCAAATCGACGCGTTCGTGGTGGTTCGAACTCATGCGCGGTTCGGTGGTGCACGATCTGGTGCGGCGCGCCGGCCATATCAGCGTCAACGTTATCGCCGGCGATGAGCCGCCTCCAGGGCCCGCCGCAAAGGCCGCGGTGCAGACAGCGGTACCGTCGGAGCCGTTCAACCCGCGGCCCTATCTGATGGCGCTGGCCGTCGTTGCGGTCGGTCTCGGCGTCGCCCAGTTGATCCATCCCTTGTTCGGCATAGAGAACATCGACCTGGTGTTTTTGACGGCGGTCGTGGGCGTCGCAGTCCGTTGGGGCCTATGGCCGTCATTGCTTGCCAGCGTCGCGGCCTCGCTGTGCTACAATTTCTTCTTCCTGCAGCCGGTCCATACCTTCACCATCGCCGATCCGACCAATGTCGCGGCGTTCTTCTTCTTCATGTTGATCGCGCTTCTGGCTTCCAACGTCGCGTCGCGGGTGCGCATACAGGCCGACACCGCGATCGGGCGGGTACGCACGACGGAATCGCTCTACGCCTTCAGCCGGAAACTTGCGGGCACCGCGACGCTCGATGACGTGCTGTGGGCGACCGCCTACCAGATCGCGCTGATGCTGAAGGTGAGGGTGGTGCTGCTGTTGCCGGACAACGGCGTGTTGACGGTCATGGCGGGCTATCCGCCGGAGGACGAACTGGACAAGGCCGACCTCGCCGCCGCGCACTGGGCCTGGAGCAACGATCGCCCCGCCGGGCGGGGATCGGATACGCTGCCGGGGGCGAAGCGCCTGTTCCAGCCGATGCGAACCGGGCGCGGCCTGATCGGCGTCATCGGTATCGACGATGACAGGACAGGGCCGCTGCTGACGCCGGACCAGCGCCGCCTGCTGGATGCGCTGGTCGATCAGGGAGGGCTCGCGATCGAACGGGTGCTGCTGGTCGAGGACATGGATCGCGTCAAGCGCACGGTGGAATCCGACCGGCTGCGTGGCGCGCTGTTGACCTCGATCTCGCACGACCTCAAGACACCGCTGGCTTCCGTGCTCGGCTCTGCCAGCACCTTGCGCGACCTCGGCAACGGCTTGAGCGATGCCGAGAAGCGCGATCTGCTTGCCACCGTGATCGACGAGTCCGAGCGGCTGAATCGTTTTATCGCCAACCTGCTCGATATGACAAAGCTGGAATCCGGCGCCGTCGTGCCCAACACCGCGCGGCATGACGTCGGCGAAATCGTCGGCAGTGCGCTGCGGCGCGCCGCAAAAATCCTCGGGCATCACAAGGTATCGCTGGAACTGGCCGCTGACCTGCCGATGCTGGAGCTCGACGCCGTCCTGTTCGAACAGGTGCTGTTCAACCTGCTGGATAACGCGGCAAAGTATGCGCCTGGCGACACCACGATATCGATCCGTGGTGCGCGCGACCGGGATTCGATCTCGCTGCAGATCATCGATGAAGGCCACGGCATTCCACCTGATGAACTCGACAGCGTATTCGACAAATTCTATCGCGCGCAAAAGGGCGATCATGTGCGGCCGGGTACCGGCCTTGGCCTTGCCATCTCCCGCGGCTTTGTCGAGGCGATGCATGGCACGATTTCGGCCGGCAACCGCACCGACCGCAGCGGCGCGGTCATGACGATCCGGCTGCCGATTCCCTCGGATCAGAAATCGCTGGATACCGCCGCATGAACGCTCCCGCCATCAAGGTCCTGGTCATCGACGACGAACCGCCGATTCGAAAGCTGCTGCGGATGGGACTGACCACGCAGGGCTATGACATTCTCGAAGCGTCCAACGGCAAGATTGCGCTGGAGAAACTCGCCGAGGGTCCCGCGTTGATCATCCTCGATCTCGGCCTGCCCGACATTCAGGGACATGATCTGCTGCGCATGATCCGCGGCCGCAACGAAAGCGTTCCGATTGTCGTGCTGTCGAGCCGGGGCGATGAGGCCGGAAAAGTGCAGGCGCTCGATCTCGGCGCCGACGACTATTTGACAAAGCCGTTCGGGATGGACGAGTTGCTGGCGCGGATGCGCGCGGCGCTGCGCCATCAATTGCAGGTGCAGGGCGAACGGCCGGTGTTTCGCGCCGGCGACCTCTCGGTCGATCTGGTGCGCCGTATCGTCAAGGTCGGCGAGAAGGAGATAAAACTGTCGCCGAAGGAATATGATTTGCTGCGTGTGCTGGTACAGCACGCCGGCAAGGTGTTGACCCATCGTTTCCTGCTCAGGGAGTTGTGGGACGAACTGACCGACGCGCAGTATCTGCGCGTCTATGTGCGCCAGCTTCGTCAGAAGATCGAGGCCGATCCGGAGCGTCCGCAGTTCGTGCTGACCGAGACCGGGATAGGGTATCGGTTGAAGGCGGCGGATTAGATCCCCGTCATCTCGCCCTTGGTCCAGGCTTCCCGCAACTTGAATTTCTGAATTTTTCCCGATCCGGTCAGTGGAAAAGCTTCCACGACGAACCAGTGCTTTGGCGTCTTGTGCGGCGCGAGCGAGGCGCGCATGTACTCGATCAGCTCTTCCTTGTCGATCGAGGCGCCCGGCGCGGGACGGATGAAGGCTGCGACCTCCTCGCCCCATCGTTCGTGGGGAACGCCGATCACGGCGACCTCGCCGACCTTGGGGTGCTTGAACAGCAGCTCTTCCAGTTCGCGCGGGTAGATGTTCTCGCCGCCGCGGATGATCATGTCCTTCAGCCGCCCCTCGACGGTGCAGAATCCGCGCGCGTCCATGGCGCAGAGATCGCCGGTGTGCAGCCAGCCGTCGGCATCGATGGCGGCCGCGGTGGCGTCCGGCATTTCGAAATAGCCGAGCATCACGTGATAGCCGCGGGTGCAGAATTCGCCGATGGTACCGATCGGCACCGTCTCGCCGGTGTTGGGATCGATGATCTTGGTTTCCATGTTGGGCAATGGCAGACCGATCGTGTCGGCCTTGTCCTCCACGCTGTCGTTGGCGCAGGTTTGTGCCGCGACCGGCGAGCACTCGGTCTGGCCGAATACGATCGTGAATGGCGCGCCGAGTTTCTCCTCCAACCGCCTCACCAGCGGTGCCGGCACGGTGGAACCGCCGGAGCAGATCGCCTTCACTGAGGAAAGGTCCGTGGTCGGGAAATTCGGATGCTCCAGCATCGCGATCAGCATGGTGGGGACGCCGACCATGGCGTTGCCGCGATAGGTGGCGAACATTTCCAGCACCAGCGCGGGATCGAACGCCTCGATCAGCACCTGCGTTGCCGCCTTGTAGACCGAGCCGATCACGCAGCAGACGCAGCCGCCGGTGTGAAACAGCGGCATGGTGGTGACGAAGACGTCGCCGGAATCGTATCCCATGCGGTCGGCGGTGTCGGCGCCGTTGTTCAGTAGCCCGCGATGGCGCAGCAGCGCGCCTTTGGGAAAACCCGTGGTGCCCGAGGTGTACTGGATCATCACGGGGTCGTCGGGGGTGACGGCAGGTAGTTTGATGCTCTCGTCGTCACCGGCGGCGATGAACGAGTTCCAGTCGTCGAAACAGATGACCTCGCGCAACTCCGGGCAGTTCGGCTTCACCGCCTGCACCGTCTCCAGCATCGGATTGCCGCGAAAATTGTTGACCACGAAGATTCCGGCCGAGCGCGACTGCTTCAGCACATACTGCACCTCGTTGGCGCGGAAGGCCGGGTTCACGGTGACCAGCACCATACCCGCCATGCCGGCGCCGAACTCCAGCATCATCCACTCCGGCAGATTTTGCGCCCAGACCGCGATGCGCTCGCCTGGCTTGAAGCGGGTCAGCAGTGCGCGGGCGGTGCGTTGCGCCTCCTTGTAGAACTGCGCGTAGGTCCATTGCCGCCGCTGCGCCGGATCGGCGACGCCGGCGATCAAGGCGAGGCGACCGGGCGCTGCGTCAGCCGCCCTGCGCAAGAGGTCGCCAAAGGTCATCTCCCGTACCGCAGGCGTGGTCGGTCCCGCGACGTGGGATGTCGTCAATGCCATGTCTGTCCTCCCGGGCGTACACAAGGGGACGGCGGCTGTTATCGTCAGCGTTTTTGCGATCACGTCCCTGTCGCGGCAAGATGCCTTCCGTCTCCGGCCAATGCAAGCCGCGCCGGGAACCATACGTGGCGAGCAAGATTGTTTCCTGCAACCCGGAGACCCGTCATGGCACGCAAAGCACGAAAATATTCAAAAAAGGCCGCGGCAGATGTCGAGCGCGCGATGAAGAAGCGCAAGGCCGGAACGCTGCGCAGCGGTCGGTCGAAGAAGAAGGTCACCAGCCGCAAGCAGGCGATCGCGATCGGCCTGTCAGAGGCAAGGGCCAAGGGCAGGAAGGTGCCGAAGAAGGCCTCCAAGAAGCGCAAAACGAAGAAGTAGCGGCGTGATCCGGTGCTTTCGTTATAGCCTGATATCGCGCGTTCGCGGTATGAATGGGCGGCGCCGCTATTCAGGGATCGTTCGTGCCGCTCAAGAACCTCGCCACCTATCGAAAGAAACGCGATTTCGAGAAGACCGACGAGCCGTCCGGCGACGTCAGGGTGGCGCCTTCCAAACAGCGGCGCTTCGTGATCCAGAAGCATGACGCCACAAGGCTGCATTACGATTTGCGGCTCGAATTCGACGGTGTCTTCAAGTCCTGGGCGGTGACGCGCGGCCCTTCGCTCGATCCGCAAGACAAGCGGCTGGCGGTGGAGGTCGAGGATCATCCGCTCGATTACGGCGATTTCGAAGGCACCATTCCCGACAGCGAATATGGCGGCGGCACCGTGCAGCTCTGGGACCGCGGCTATTGGGAATCCGACGATCCCGACCGCGGCTTCAAAAAGGGCGATCTGAAATTCAACCTGCATGGCGACAAGCTGCATGGCAGCTGGGTGCTGGTGCGGATGAAGGGCGACCGCTATGGCGGCAAGCGCACCAACTGGCTTTTGATCAAGCATCGCGACGAGTTCGCAAAGCCGGGCGAGGGTAGCGGCATCCTCGACGAGGACCGCTCGGTCGCCTCCGGCCGATCGATGCGAGCAGATCGCCGACGGCAAGGGCAGGGCGCCAAAGCCGTTCATGCTGGCGAAGAACGGCAAGGCAAAGGCCGACGCGGTCTGGCACTCCAACCGCGGCGAGGCGGCGGAAGCGCGGGCCAAGACGGCCAAAACCGAAAACACCAGGATTGGTGCTTCGCGCGCCGCGCCGGTGAGGGCGAAAAAGGTCTCGGCGATGCCGGATTTCGTTGCGCCGCAGCTTTGCGCCACGGTGGAAAGTCCGCCGACCGGCGAGGGCTGGTGCCATGAGATCAAGTTTGACGGCTATCGCGTGCAGTTGCGCATCGAGGGCGGCGATGCCGTGCTGAAGACCCGCAAGGGGCTGGACTGGACCGACAAATTTCCAGCGATTGCGAAAGAAGGCGGCACGCTGCCCGACGCGCTGATCGACGGCGAGATCGTCGCCCTCAATCATGATGGCCTGCCGGATTTTTCCGCGCTGCAGGCCGCGATTGCCGACGGCAAGACCAACAGCCTCATCTTCTTCGCGTTCGATCTGCTGTTCGCTGAGGGCGAGGATCTTCGCGCGCTGCCCTTGATCGAGCGCAAGGAACGGCTCAAGCAAATGCTGGAGAGCCGGAAGGGCAAGGCAAAACTGATCCGCTATGTCGAGCATTTCGACGAGGACGGCGAGACGGTACTGCATTCAGCACAGCAGATGTCGCTCGAAGGCATCATCTCCAAGAAGCGGGATGCGCCTTATCGCTCAGGTCGCACAGAGAGCTGGACCAAGGCCAAGGTGCGTGCCGGGCATGAAGTCGTGATCGGCGGCTGGAAGACCACCCAGGGTAAATTCCGTTCGCTGATGGCCGGCGTCTATCGCGACAACCATTTGGCCTTCGTTGGCATCGTCGGCACCGGCTTTGGGGCGGACAAGGTCCGGCGCCTGATGCCGGCGTTGAAGGCGCTGCAATCGGACAAGAGTCCGTTCGGCGGCAAGGATGCGCCGAAGAAGACGCGCGATGTGCATTGGCTAAAACCCGAACTTGTCGCCGAGATCGAATTTGCCGGCTGGACCGATGGCGGCAATATCCGTCAGGCGGCTTTCAAGGGCCTGCGTCAGGACAAGCGGGCGCGCGAGGTCGAAGCGGAGAAGCCGACCATGACCAGAATAGTCAAAGTCGCATCGCCGAAATCGTCGGCGAACAAGACCGCCGAGGTGATGGGTGTCGCCATCTCAAAGCCAGACAAGAAACTGTGGCCCGATGGCGGTGACGGCAAGGGAGTGACCAAACTCGATCTCGCAAGATATTTCGAGGCGGTCGGCGAATGGATGATCGGCTATTTGAAGGGCCGGCCGTGCTCGGTGGTGCGCGCGCCTGACGGCATCAATGGCGAGACGTTTTTTCAGCGCCACGCCATGACGGGGACTTCAAAGCTGCTGGAACTGGTCAAGGTGTCGGGCGACCGAAAACCTTATCTGCAGATCGACCGCGTCGAAGGGCTGGCGGCGGTGGCGCAATCCGGCGGGCTGGAATTGCACCCCTGGAATTGCGCGCCCGGCGCGCCCGATGTGCCGGGGCGGCTGGTGTTCGACCTCGATCCCGCGCCGGAGGTCGAATTTGCGGAGGTGATTGAAGCGGCCAAAGACATGCGACAGCGCTTGAGCGCGGTCGGGCTCGAAAGCTTTTGCAAGACCACCGGCGGCAAGGGCCTGCATGTGGTGACGCCATTGCTGCACGGCGCAAAGGAAAAAGTGACGTGGAAGGAGGCCAAAGCCTTTGCGCAGGGCGTTTGCCATTGGATGGCGAATGACGACCCCGAGCGCTATTTGCTCAACATGTCGAAAAAGCTGCGCAAGGGAAAAATCTTCCTCGACTATCTCCGCAACGATCGGCTCTCGACCGCGGTCGCCGTGCTGTCGCCGCGCGCGCGCGCCGGCGCCACCGTCTCGATGCCGGTCACCTGGGCGCAGGTGCGCGGCGATCTCGATCCGAAGCGTTACACGGTGCGGACGGTGCCGGCGCTGCTCGGCAAGAGCAAGGCGTGGGACGGCTATGAGGATGCGGCGTCGCCGATCAAGCCGGCGATGAAGAAGCTGGTGGACAAGCTTTAGTCGCTAATGTTCGTCATTCCGGGGCGAGCAAAGCGAGAGCCCGGAATCCATAGCCATAATCGTGAGTATGGATTCCCAGATGCGCGATTGCGCATCTGTGGCCTGCGCCCAAGCGGGCGCATCCCGGAATGACGGCATGTTTGATTACAACTTCCCGAGCAACAGCAATATCAGCAGGATGACGATGATCAGGCCAAGCCCGCCGCCGCCGTAATAGCCGGTGCCGTAGAACGGTCCGCCGCCGATCGCCGGAAAAGCCGCCGAGCAGCGCGATGATCAGAATGATCAGGATGATTGTGCCGATTGACATTGAAGCTCTCCTCAGCCCGCGATGGGCGCCTGTTCTGCCTTCGTCGGGGCAACGAACCGGAATTGTGAAAGTTCCATTTTTGCGACACGATAATGACCGGGCCTCTTTCTTTCGGACCGCGTGCAACTACATGCAGATGGATCAGGAGAGAATATTGCGATGCCCGCGCCGCTCGTCGTTTCGATTCCGCATAGCCTTGGCCGCGACGAGGCGATGCGCCGGCTGAAGACCGGACTGTCGCGCGCGGCTTCCAGCGTGCCGGTGCTGCAGGTCGACGAAGAACGCTGGGAAGACAACCGTATGGTCTTTCGCGTTCGCGCGCTGGGCCAGGCCGCGGCCGGTCATGTCGATGTTGCCGACGATCATGTAAAAGTCGAAGTCGTGTTGCCGTGGCTGCTGCAGCGTTTTGCCGAAGCGGCGCAAGCGGCCATTCGCAAGCGCGGCAATCTGTTGCTGACGAAGCGTTGACCGTACGGATGCTGCACCACAGCAACAAGCCCGCAAAAATCCGGGTCGCCAAATTGTTAGCTTGTTGGCAACGAATCTGCCGGAGTATTTCTGATGTGCGGGCTAGGGAACCGATCTCGAATCGGCACGATCACCGCCAGGCCGTCCGGCCGTTCGATCCCGGACGGCCGCCGCGTTTCTAGACCCGCTCCTTCTGCGTTCGCGCCGATCTTGTCGCGCGCTGCACTTTCGCTCTCAGCACCGCGACAGGCAGATGCTGGAAGAGTTCTGAAAGAGGCAACGTGCCTCTGATCTTCTTCACCGAATAGCCGCCGATATCGATATCGCCCTCAAAAGCTTCCGCGCGCGGCCACGAACGGCCTCCGTCGGTGAACGGCACGAACGCCCTTGCGACGGCGATGATCGCCGCATCGCGGCCGTGCCGCCGGGCAAAGGCGATGACGTGCCCGCGATGTGGTCCCGTCACCTGCAACGGCTGATAGTCGCCCAGCGTGAAGACGTCAGCCATTTCGGCCCGCAATTCGAGCAGACGGCGGGTCCAGGCGAGTTTCAGATGGCCGCTCGGCCAATCCTGTACCAGTCGAAGCCAATCGGGAGTCTCGATGGACGAAAGCAGCGATGCACGGCTCGCAAAATCGACTGGCCGCCGATTGTCGGGATCGACAAACGAAAAATCCCAAAACTCCGTGCCCTGATAGAAATCCGGCACGCCCGGCATCGTTGCCTTCAGCGTGATCTGGCTCAGGGAGTTCAGCGCGCCCAGCAGCGAGACGCGTCTGGTAAACGTTTCCAGTGAATCGAGGAACTCGCCGGAGAGCGAGCGATCGAGTATCCGTTCGATGAATGTCCTGATCCCCGCCTCGTACGCCGCATGTGGATTGAGCCAGCTCGTCTCCTCCTTGCCTTCGCGAGCGGCCTTGAGCGCAAAAGCCTGCAAGCGTTCGAGCAACGCGCCATCCTCCGGCTGCCATCCGCCAAGCAAGGCCTGATAGAGCATGTATTCGAAAGTCGCCGATGGCGCGCGCATCGCGCCGTCGAGTACGAGATGCGGCGCATTGAGCACCTTCCAGCGAGCGACCGCGGCGGTCCATTCGCCCGGTATCTCCGAAAGCGCCATGATCCGGGCACGCGCGTCCTCGCCGCGCTTGGTGTCGTGGGTCGCGGTAGCCGTCATGCCATGCGGCCAGTTCTTGACGCGATCGCGCATCATGTCGTGAAAGGCATCGATGGAAAGCGCTTTTGCCGCGGGATCGCCGCCGACCTCGTTCAGCGCGAGCTGGCGGTGATAGCGATAGAATGCAGTGTCCTCGAGCGACTTGGCCATGACGGGGCCGGTGAATTGCTGCACTTTTAGCGCGAAGCGGCGCACGCGCGGCGCGCTGTGCGGTGGGCGCCCGGCTTGATCAGGTCCATCGTGAGGACATCGCGCAAAAAATCGAACAGGCCTTCGTCGGCGGCAAACCAGTCCGCGCGCGCCTTCTCGATCGTCTGCGCGATGAGCGCTCGGTCATGCGTGGTCGGCCCGGCCGCCGTCAGATAGGTGCGATAGACCGGAAAATGCAGCACATAGAGTTCAAGCGCCTGCCGCAGACTGTCGGCGGAATAATCGCGGGTGGAGTAGTGCCCGCTGGCGATCCGGGCGAGCAGGCGCGACAGCACGGTGAATTCGCTGGTCAGCAGCGTTTCCAGCACCCGGCGCTTGGCCTCCAGCAGCACCGGCTCCAGCTTCGGCGGCTGGTTGCTGATCTGGCGCCAGATCTCGTCAAGGGGCTCGAGCCCGTTGCCGTCGATCAGCACCTGCGTGATCGCGTTCATCCACTCATAGCCGGTGGTGCCGTGAACGCCGCTGAAAGCGCGCAGCTTTTCATGCTCGCAGATAATCTTCTCGACCACGATGTAGAACGGCTTTTGCCTGTTGCCGTGAGCTTGGCGGATCAGGCGGCGCAGGCGCTGAAAATACTGGGCGGGATCGCGCAGCCCGTCGATGTGGTCGAGCCGCAGGCCCTGCAACTTGCCTTCGGCAATCAGTTTTCTGACCAGGCTGTGCGAGGCATCAAAGGTGGCGGCGTCCTCGACCCGCAGGCCCGCCAGCGAATTGACGTCGAAAAAACGGCGGTAGTTGATGTCGCTCGAAGCCAGCCGCCAGTGGCCGAGCTTGTAATGCTGACGTTCGAGCAGATGATGCAGCGCCAGCGTCGGCGCGGCGCGATCGGGGCCCGCGCGATAGGCGGCAAGCCCGCGTTCGATGATTTCGCCGCTGCCGGCGATGGCTTTCAGCTCCGCCTTGAAGCCGGGCGCTTCCGCCCGGTTCGGATGGCGCAAGCCACGGTAATGCGAGGCGAGGCTGAGGATGCTCTTGCCGGCGGCACTTTCCTCGGCGGCCGCTTCCTTGACGATGGCGCGCAGCAACTCGCTGTAGCGCTCGGGCGCGATCGGCAGGCGGTGCTCAAAGTACCAGGCCGAAAAACTGCCTTCCCCGGCGTCATAGCGCAGTTCGATCTCGCCGCGCTCCAGCGCCTGGCCGTAGGACGAGCCGATGATCGGCAGCAGCACGCCGCCGCGCGCGCGATAGGGCAACAGCTCCCAGTCGATGTCGAAGGAGGCGGCGTGCGGCGAGGCCGGTCCCCATTCCAGCACGTCGAGCCACCATGGATTGTCGTCGAAATGCACGCCGACATGGTTGGGCACGAAGTCGAGGATCAGGCCGAGATCATGCTGCTTGAGTGCATTGCTCAGCCGCTCAAAGCCGGCGTCACCGCCAAGCTCGGGATTGATTTTGGCGTGATCGACGACGTCGTAGCCGTGGCTGGAGCCCTTGCGGGCCTTCGTGAAGGGCGACGCATAGAGATGCGTGATGCCGAGCGCCTTCAGATAGGGGACGACCGCCGCCGCTGCGTCAAAGTTGAAATCCGCCGTGAGCTGCAGGCGGTAGGTCGCGATCGGTATCGCCGGAGGCATTTTCTCATCCGATGCGCCAGGACACCGTCCAGGGAGCAATGATTGGAGGCGATGGGTTCTCCTTCAACTCGCTGCCCCAGATCAGGGTTCCCGTGTTTTGCGGCGGCGCACAGGCGAGGTCGTGATCGGACAGATTGGCCAACAGACGCAATATTGTGCCGTCGCCCATGCGCCAATGTGCCGTCAGCAGTCCGTCTTCGCTCGCGTTGGCCTCGCCGAAACCTGCACCGGCGAGCCGCGGCGCGATTTCACGCCGGCGGACCGCGAGCAGGTCCCGCACCAGCCTTAGCCGTGTTCGTCCCGGTCCGGTGTTGCGCGCGTCCCAGTCAATCACGGCCGAGTCAAAGGTTGCCGCGTCGAGGGGATCGGGTACTTCATCGCCATATTTTGCGTAAGCCCAGGCATATTCGTGGCGCCGTCCCTTGCGGACGGCGTTCGCAAGATCGCCCTTGAAGTCGCAGAAGAACGGGAAGGGCGTTCTTCGACCCCCATTCCTCGCCCATGAACAGCATCGGCGTCATCGGGGCGATCAGCGTGATCGCCAGCGCGGCCTCGATCGCTCCGGGATCGGCAAAGCTTTCAAGCCGGTCGCCGAGCGCGCGATTGCCGATCTGGTCGTGGTTTTGCAGGAAGTTGATGAAGGTGGCCGGCGGCAGCGCGCCGCTGGGTTCGCCGCGCCGCTTGCCGCCCCAGAAAGCGGAGACTTCGCCCTGATAGACAAAGCCGGAGGCCAGCGCTTTTGCCAGATCATGGCGCGGCGAGCCCTGATAATCGCCGTAATAGCCCTGCGCTTCGCCGGTCAGCATCACGTGCCAGACATGGTGATAATCGTCGTTCCACTGCCCGCGATATTTGCCGCGCGGCGGATCCTGCGCCGCGTCGAGCAGGCTCGCGCGGTTGTCGCTGTTTTCGAGCACGAGATGGATATGGCGGCCGGTTTCGGTCGCAAGCCGGCCGACGGCAATGCTGAGATCGCTCAGGATCGGGATTTCGCCGGCCTCGACAATGGTATTGACGGCGTCGAGCCGCAATCCGTCGAAACGATAATCGCGCAGCCAATGCAGCGCGTTCCCGATCGCGAAGGCGCGCACTTCCGGCACACGGTAATCGATCGCGCTGCCCCACGGGGTCTGCGCTTCCGTGAAGAATTTCGGCGCGTAGCGGCCGAGGTAATTTCCCTCGGGGCCAAAGTGATTATAGACGACATCTAACATCACCATCAGCCCGCGCAGATGGGCTTCATCGATCAGCGCCTTGAGGTCTTCGGGACGGCCATAGGCGCTGTCGGGCGCGTACCACAACACGCCGTCATAGCCCCAGTTTCGAGCGCCGGCGAAATCCGCCAGCGGCATCAATTCCAGCGCCGTGATGCCGGTCTCGACGAGATGATCGAGTTTTTCGATCATGGCGCGGTAAGTGCCGTCCTTTGTGAAGGTGCCGACATGGGTCTCCAGGATCACCGCTTCCTGCCACGGCCGCCCGCGCCAGCCCGTCAGCACGCCAGGGATACGTTTCGTGATCGATAACCTCGCTCGGACCAAAAACATCGTCAGGCTGGAATGCGGAGGCCGGATCGGGGACATCGATCTCGTCATCGATGCGAAACTTGTAGTGGGTGCCGGCCTTGGCGCCGGCTATCTCTGCAGAGAACCAGCCGTCATTGCCGCGCGCCAACGCATGCGATCCCTCCAGCAGCAGATCGACGCGCTTCGCCGCCGGCGCCCACAGCCGGAACGTCGCGCCATCCTTCGTCAGCCTTGGGCCAAACTGCCGCTCATTCATGCCGAACCCGCAAAGGCGAGCACGGAGCGCGGAGGCGCCCTGGTGTCGGCGCCGGACACAAAGTCGGCGGCCGCCTGCTGGTCGTCGGCGGTGTTGAGCACCTGATGCCAGCTCTTGTATTCCGTGATCTTTGGCAACTTGAATCCAATCTCTTCCGGCCCGGCATTGAGCACGATAAAGATCGGCGCCTGCCCCTGTTCCATCGGTCCGAGCACGTAGGAAAGAAAACGCCCGTCGGGGAATTGCCAGTCCTGTTCCTTCATCTCGTCGGCCGAAGGGGTGAGCCAGAGCACCCCGTAGGAGCCGTCGGTGCGCCGTCCGTCGAGCCAGCGCTGGCAGCGGATTTGGCCGAAGCGGCGGCGTAGTTCGCTCAGATGGGCGATGAAATCGGTAAAGTCTTCACCTTCCTTGCCGAGATTCTCCCAGCCGACCCAGCCGATCTCGTTGTCCTGGCAATAGGCGTTGTTATTGCCCGATTGCGAGTTGCCGACTTCGTCGCCGGCGAGCAGCAGCGGCGTGCCCTGTGCCAACAGCAGGCAGGCGAGCTGGTTTTTTCGCAAGCGCCGCCGCAGCGCGACGATATCGGGATCGTCGCTCGGACCTTCATGGCCGCAATTGTTGCTGTGGTTGTCGCTGGAGCCGTCGCGATTGTCCTCGCCGTTGGCCTGATTATGCTTTTCGTTGTAGCTGAAGAGATCGGCGAGCGTGAAACCGTCGTGCACGGTGATGTGGTTGATGCCGGCGCGCGTCGCGCGATTGTCGTGATGGAACAGGTCGGATGACGCCGTCATGCGGCTGGATATTTCGCCGATCAGGCTGCCTTCGCCGCTCCAGTAGCGCCGCATAGCGCTGCGATAGCGGTCGTTCCATTCCGACCATTGCGAGGGAAACGCGCCGACCTGATAGCCGCCCATGCCGAGGTCCCAGGGTTCGGCGACAAGTTTCACTGTCGCGAGCACCGGATCCTGACGGATCGCGGTGAGGAAGCCGTGATTGCGATCGAAACCGTTCGGGCCCCGCGCCAGCGTGGTGGCGAGGTCGAAACGAAAGCCGTCGACGTGGCAGACCTCGACCCAGTAGCGCAGCGAGTCCATCACCATCTGCAGCACGCGCGGATGAGTGAGATTGACCGAAGAGCCGCAGCCGGTGAAATCGTCGTAGAAGCGCGGGTTTTCCTTGTTGAGCCAGTAATAGGACGCATTGTCGATGCCGCGGAACGACAGCGTCGGGCCCATGTGATTGCCTTCGGCGGTGTGGTTGTAGACGACGTCGAGCATCACTTCGATGCCGGCGTCATGCAGCCGCGCCACGGTGGTGCGGAACGAATCCAGCGCGTTGTCCTGCGCGTAGCGCGCTTCCGGCGCGAAGAACGCGATTGTGTTGTAGCCCCAGTAGTTCGACAGTTTTTGCTCGACCAGCCGCCGGTCGTCGATCAGGCCATGGATCGGCAATAGTTCGACGGTGGTGACGCCGAGCTTCCTGAGATGATCGATCATCGCGGGCGAGGAGAGCCCGCCATAGGTGCCGCGCAAATTGGGCGGCACGTCCTCGCGCTTTTGCGTCAGGCCCTTGATGTGGGCCTCGTAGATGATGGTGTCTTCCCAGGGAACGTTGGGACGGATTTCGCGCCGGCCCCAATTGAAGGTCTCGTCGACCACGACCGCCTTCGGCATGCCGCGGGCGTTGTCACGGCGGTCGAAGGAAAGGTCTTCGCGGGCGCTGCCGGTGCGGTAGGCGAAATGCGCGTCGCTCCATACCAGCCGCCCCGCAAGCCGCCTCGCATAGGGATCGAGCAGCAGCTTGTTGGCGTTGAACCGGTGGCCGCGCTCCGGCGCATAGGGCCCGTAGACCCGATAGCCATAGAGCTGCCCCGGCGAGACGTCGTTGAGATAGCCGTGCCAGACGTCCTCGGTCCGTTCCGGCAGTTCGATACGTTCGAGCTCGCGGCGGCCCTGGCCGTCGAACAGGCACAACTCCACCTTCTCCGCATTGGCGGAGAACAGCGCAAAATTGGTGCCCCTTCCGTCCCAGCTTGCACCCAGACGCGAGGGCGTGCCCCCAGCCAGTCGCATCATTCAGCCTTCCGGCACGAGAAAGATCGCGGCCAGCGGCGGGATGGTGAGGTTGAGTTCGGGCGCCGGCCCCTGCGATGCCTGCACTTCGCCGACGTTTCCGACATTGGTCCCGCCATAATGCGCAGAATCCGAATTGAAAACCTCGCGCCACTTCCCGCCAAAGGGCACGCGCACCCGGTAATTGTAATAGACGTTGGGTGAGAAGTTTACGACAACGAGGCAGCGCGAACGCGCATCATTGCCCTTTCGAATCCAGCCGAAAACGTTGCGGTTCGCATCATCCATGATCACCCATTCGAACCCGGCCTCTTCGCAATCGAGCTGGTGCAGCGCCGGCAGCGAACGATACAGCTTGTTGAGATCGCGGATCAGGCTGTGGATGCCGGCATGCCTGGTTTGTCCGAGCAGATGCCAGTCCAGCGAATGATCGTGATTCCATTCGCGCTCCTGGGCGAACTCGCAGCCCATGAACATCAGCTTCTTGCCGGGATGACCGAACATGAAACTGTAATAGGCGCGCAGGTTTGCAAAACGCTGCCAGTCGTCGCCGGGCATGCGGCCGAGGATCGAGCGTTTGCCGTGAACTACTTCGTCGTGCGACAGCGGCAGGATGAAATTTTCCGAGAATGCGTAGTGCAGGCCGAACAGGATATCGCCGTGATGATGTTTGCGGTGGATTGGATCCTTGCCGATATATTTCAGCGTGTCGTGCATCCAGCCCATGTTCCATTTGTAGCCGAAGCCGAGTCCGCCAAATTCGACCGGACGTGACACCTGCGGCCATGCGGTGGATTCTTCCGCCGCCGTCGTTGCCTGCGGAAATCGTGCGAACAGTTCGGTGTTGAAGCGGCGCAGGAAGGCGATGGCCTCCAGGTTTTCCCGCCCGCCATGCTGGTTCGGAATCCACCCGCCTGCGGGCCGGCTGTAATCGAGATAGAGCATGGAGGCGACCGCATCGACGCGCAGCCCGTCGATGCCGTAGCGTTCGAGCCAGAACAGCGCGTTCGACACCAGGAAATTGGTGACTTCGGTGCGGCCGTAATTGTAGATCAGCGTGCCCCAGTCGAGATGCCGGCCCTGCAGCGGATTAGCATGCTCGTAGAGCGCGGTGCCGTCGAAATGGCCGAGGCCGTGCGGATCGTCGGGAAAATGCCCGGGCACCCAGTCGAGCAGCACGCCGAGGCCCTTCGCGGTGGCAGGCATCGACCAGATTTGCGAAATCGGCCGGCGAGCCGAACCGGCTGGTCGGCGCGTACATTCCGGTCGGCTGATAGCCCCATGAGCCGTCGAACGGATGCTCGTTGATCGGCATGAACTCGATATGGGTAAAGCCGAGGTCGCGGGCATAGGCCGGAAGCTGTTCGGCGAGTTCGCGATAGTTCAGCCACTCATTGTTGCCCTTGCGCCGCCATGAGCCGAGATGAACCTCATAGATCGACATCGGCGCGCTCAGCGCATTGACACCTGATGGGGCAGGGCGCGGATGCGGAAGTTTGGTCTCGTCGAGCACGATCGAGGCGGTCTTCGGCCGTACCTCCGCGGCAAAGGCGACCGGATCGGATTTCAGCGGCAGATGCTGGCCGTTGGGGCCGATGATATCGAACTTGTAGTGATCGCCGGCGCGGGCGTGCGGAATGAACAGCTCCCAATAGCCGGCTCCGCGCACGCGCATCGGGTGCCGGCGCGCATTCCAGTAGTTGAAATCGCCGACCACGCTGACGCGCCGGGCATTCGGCGCCAGCACCACGAAAGCGACGCCGTCCACGCCCTCCAGCGTCATCGGATGCGCGCCGAGCTTGTCGTAGATGCGCTGATGGGTGCCTTCGCCGAGCAGATAAAGGTCGACGTCGCCCAGCACAGGCGGAAAGCGATAGGGATCGTCGAGTTCGACGACATTGTTGCCGAACCGCGCCCGCAACTGATAGCGCTTCGAGCCGTTCGGCATCGCGCCGGCAAACAGGCCGGAATCGTGGATTCGCTTCAGCGGCGCGGTCTCGCCGTGTTCGCCGACGGCGTCGACCTTGGAGGCCTCCGGCAGAAATGCGCGCACCACGCTCTTGCCGCCCTCGCTGTGCAGTCCGAGATAGTGGAAGGGATCGGAATGACGGCCTTCGATGATCGCATAGGCTTCGGCAGATAGTTTGGTCATCAGGCCTCGAAGGGTTGCTGCGACAGGAGGCGGAGCATACCGGTCAGTGGCACGCGGAGCCAGTCAGGCCGTCGGGTCAGCCCATGCTCTATTTCATGGAACGCTTTCTCAACCAGGAAGAAGTTGAGGAGTTTTTCGGCCGTATCTGCCCGGGATGGCCAAAGCCCGTGTCCGTCGATGGTTTCGCTGTAAGCGCTCAGTAGCGCCTCGGTGGCGCGGTCGCGCCATCCTTCCAGGGCCGCGGCGAGCTTGTCGTGTTCGCCCGGTGTGGCCTTGAGCCCGCGCTCCAGTGTGGCTGTTGTCGAGCAGTCGATGGAGCGAATGAGGCCTGCGACGTCGCGGGCCGCCGGCGCCTTGCGCCGCCGTTCGGCGATGCTGCGCGAGGGGGCACCCTCGAAATCGACGATGAAGATGTCGTCCTTGACGATCAGCAACTGTCCGAGATGCAGATTGCCGTGATGGCGGATGTTAAGGCAATCGATATCGCGCGGCAGCAATGCCCTCAGGCGATCGGGCAATCGCGCCTGCTCCGACAGCAATTGGCTGACCAGCGGACGCTCCGCCTCGCCGAAAGCCTTGCGGGGCTGCCTGAGGCCATCGAAGACGCGCCCGGCGCATGCCATGACATCGTCGATCCACAACCCGAAATCTTCCGGCGTGACGGCAACGGGCTCAAAGTCCGGCACATCCTTGCCGCTCGCCAGTGCGACGTGCATCTCCGCCAGACGCCGCCCGGCCTGCGACATGTAGCGCAAATAGGAAACTTGTTCCTCGTCTTCCTTGACGTCCACGCCGGGCGAAAGCAGGCGCTGCTCCTCGACAAAGCGGTCGAGATAGGCTGCCGACACCGTCCAGGCATCGCCCTGGTTCATGACAAAGGCGTTGACCATGGCAATCGCGCTTCGTTGCTCTCCTTCGATCAACTCGACGCTGCCGAGTAACGCCGGCGTGTTGGCAAAGCCGGCAACTTCAGTCAGGAAACGTCCCACTTCGATTTCGGGATTGGGCCCGGGTTCGAGCTTGCGATAGATCTTGACGAAATAGTCCTCGTCGACGAGCGCGCTGCTGCTCAGCTTGTCGTTCTCGATCACGCGGATATGCTTGGGCTCGCGGACGGTCTTTTCGGCGAATTTGCCGGTCGGCCGGAATTCCAGCTTGAGACCCTGTTCGCTTTCTTCCACGACCAGGTTCTCGCGAAGATTTCGCAACATCAAGCCGATGAAAATCTGGTCGGTCGCGACATCAAGCAGCGTTCCCTCGCGGGCACCCTGACGCACCGCCGCGAGAGCCTTTGGATTGTAGCGCTCGCGGTCGTAGCGCACCCATTCGATCTGCATCGGCAGGACATAGCGCGCCGTCTCGCCGCGCTGTGTGGCCTGGAAGAAAGCCAGCCACGGCCGGTTGTCGCCGATCTCGCAGAACGGCGTGGCCGAAGTCAGCGCCGGATGGATCGCCTTCGCCGAGCGCTCGGGATACCAGCGGGTGCGCGCCAGATGGCCCGGCAGGACGTCGCGTTCGAACACGCCGCGTTCGCGCGCCAGCGACACCCATGTGGAATTGAGCGGCACCACCAGCGTTTCGAATTCAGGGACGGCGCGCGGCGTCACCGGTTCCGACTTGTTGCGCTCCTGCAACTCGAACCAGTAGAAGCCGTAAGGCGCCAGCGTGATCATGTAGGGCAGTTCGCCGATCGCCGGAAACCGCGTGCGGCCCAGCATCTCCAGCGGAATGCGCTCCTTGAACGCGGACAGATCGAGCTCGGTCGCCTGCGCCGACCGCGACAGGTTGGCAACACAGAGAATGACCTCGTCGCCATGCTGACGCACATAGGCCAGCACGGAGCGATTCTCGGGCCGGATGAAGGTCATGGTGCCGCGGCCGAAGGCCAGCGTCGATTTGCGCACCGCGATCAGCCGTTTGGTCGCACTGAGCAGCGACGACAGGCTGCGCGATTGCGCCTCGACATTGACCGACTCATAGCCATAGACCGGATCCATGATGGTGGGCGCGTAGAGCCGCGCCGGATCGGCGCGGGAGAAACCGCCGTTGCGGTCCGGTGTCCACTGCATCGGCGTGCGTACGCCATTGCGGTCGCCGAGATAGATGTTGTCGCCCATGCCGATCTCGTCGCCGTAATAGATGATCGGCGTGCCTGGAAACGACAGCAGCATCGAATTCATCAATTCGATCTTGCGGCGGTCGTTGTCCATCAGCGGCGCCAGCCGGCGGCGGATGCCGACATTGATGCGGGCGCGCGGGTCGTTGGCGTAGGTCGACCACAGATAGTCGCGCTCGACGTCGGTGACCATTTCGAGCGTCAGTTCGTCATGATTGCGCAGGAACAGCGCCCACTGGCAGTTGGCGGGAACATCGGGGGTCTGCCGCAGGATGTCGGTGATGGGAAAGCGGTCTTCCTGCGCGATCGCCATATAGATGCGCGGCATCAGCGGGAAGTGGTAGGCCATGTGGCATTCGTCGCTGCGGCCGAAATATTCCTGCACGTCCTCCGGCCATTGATTGGCTTCGGCCAGAAGCACCTTGCCCTTGGCATAGGCGTCGAGCTCCTGGCGCAGTTTTTTGATGATGGCGTGGGTCTCCGGCAGGTTTTCGTTATTGGTGCCGTCGCGCTCGCACAGATAGGGAATGGCGTCGAGACGAAAGCCGTCGACGCCGGTGTCGAGCCAGCGCTTCATCACCTGCACCAGCGCGCTGACCACGCGCGGATTGTCGAAGTTGAGGTCCGGCTGGTGCGAGAAGAAGCGGTGCCAATAGAATTGCCCGGCCTCGGGATCCCAGGTCCAGTTCGATTTCTCGGTGTCGGTGAAGATGATCCGGGTACCCGGATATTTCTGGTCGGTGTCGCTCCAGACATACCAGTTGCGCGCGCTGGAATCGCTTGTCGCTGCGGCGGGCGCGCTTGAACCAGTCGTGCTGGTCGGAGGTGTGGTTGACCACGAGCTCGGTGATCACCCGCAAGCCGCGTTTCTTGGCCTCCTGGATGAAGCGCCTGAAATCCTTCATCGTCCCGAAATCGGGATTGATGTCGCCATAGTCGGCGATGTCGTAGCCGTCGTCGCGTCCGGGCGAGGGATAGAATGGCAGCAGCCACAAAGTGGTGACGCCGAGATCCTGCAGGTAGCCGAGTTTTTCGGTCAGCCCGGCGAAATCGCCGATGCCGTCATTGTTGCTGTCGGCAAACGCCTTGACGTGCAGCTGATAGATAATGGCATCCTTGTACCAGAGCTCATCGCCGGTTTCGGTGGCGACAAGTCGTTTTTCATCGACGGACGACATCACATTCATGGCGTTTTCCCTCACGCCAGGCGGCGCAGCAGGGCGGAGGAACGCAGTACCGAATCGATATGTCCTGACGGATCGCGCCCGCCCCCTGTCAGCGGAAAAACATGTGCGATATGGAAAGTGCGACCGGCACTCTCGACAGTTTGAGTTGTTTTGTTCACGGTGATGCCGCCACTGACATGGAAACGAAGCCCCGCTTGCAGGAAGGAGGCGCTCCGGACTTATATAGAAAGCCGCTCGCCGGGTGTTGGTTCCAGGGGAACGCATGGCCGGACGAAGCGTTAACACCCCTATCTCCTTCCTGTATTTGGACAATTTCGCGACGTAACCTCCATGTCGCGTGCAAAGCCCGTGCCGAATGAACCTTTTTACCAAAGCTAAAACCCTGGGAATCCAGACGGAATTCTTGGACGGTCAGGGCCAGGCCCGCGTGACGGACGAGGCTGCCCTGAAAATCATCCTCGATGCCCTGCCGCCCCAGGCCACGCGCCGGCTGCTCACGGATCCGGTGGTGCTCCGGTCCGGTCTGCCCGCCCGGAGTGAGCTTTCCGGGGCTGCCGGCCTGCCGGTGCATTGGAAGATTGTTGCTGGCGACCGGACCGTCGCCACGGGCGAGGCCACCGGCCGCGGCATCGTCTGGCCCGGCGATTTGCCCCCGGGGATCTACCGCGCGCACCTCACCGACGCGGCCTCGCTGGCGGAAGAGGTGCCCCTGATCGCGGCGCCGCAGCGGGCTTTTGCCGGCGATTTCGACCGCGGCTGGCTGCTCGCCATTCAACTCTATGGCGTCCGCTCGATCCGCAACTGGGGCATGGGTGATTTCACCGATCTGGAAAACCTGATCGAGCTTGCGGACGATCTGGGCGCCGAGGGCGTCGGCCTCAATCCGCTACATGCGCTGTTTGACAATCGGCCCGGCGATTGCAGCCCGTATTCGCCGAACAGCCGGCTGTTTCTCAACGCGCTCTATATCGACGTCGAGAAAATTCCCGAGTTTACGCAAAAGCCTTTCACCGAAAGCGGCGAGATCACGCCCCGTTTGCGGCAGAGCGAGACCGTCGACTATGTCGCGGTTGCGGGATTGAAATGGCGGGCGTTGCGGTCGGCATTTGCCGCTTTCAAGACGAAGGCGAGCGCCGAGCGGAAAGAGGATTTTGCAAAATTCCGCACTGAGCGTGGCGAGCTGTTGTCGCGCTTTGCCTGTTTTGAAGTGCTCCGGCACAAATTCGATGCGCCGTGGTGGGAATGGCCCAAGGAATGGCGGCAACCCGACGATGCCAGATGCGCCAAGCTGCGCGAGGGCGCCGATGCTGCCGAGATCGAATTCGTCGAATTTGTGCAGTGGAATGCCGACCGGCAACTGGGCGCCTGCAGCGCGCTGGCCGACAGCCTCGGCATGAAGGTCGGACTCTATCTTGACATCGCGGTTGGCGTTCAATCCAACGGATTTGACGCCTGGAACGAGCAGGAGGCGATTTCGCGCCACCTCGGCGTCGGCGCGCCGCCCGACCCGCTCAATACCGCCGGACAGGACTGGGGCCTCGCCGGCTTCAATGCCGCGGGCCTCGAGCATCGGTCCTTCGAACCGTTCAGGCAGATGCTGCAGGCCTCCATGCGCCATGCCGGCGCTATCAGGCTCGACCATGTGATGGGCCTGAAGCGGCTCTATCTGGTGCCGCGCGGCTTTGGCCCTGCCGACGGCGTCTATGTGCCGATGCCGTTCGAGGCAATGCTGGCGGTGACCGCGCTGGAAAGCGTCGCCAATCGCTGCGTGGTGATCGGCGAAGATCTCGGCACTGTGCCGGAAGGTTTTCGCGACCGGACCCGCGACTGGGGCATCTGGTCGTATCTGGTGATGATGTTCGAGCGCGACGATCAGGGCGCGTTTCGCGGCATCGGTCACTATTCGCCCAATGCACTCGTCACCTTCAACACCCACGACCTCTCGACCTATGCCGGCTGGCGCTCGTTCGGCGATCTCAAGTTGAAGCGCTCGCTGGGGATCGATCCCGGCGAAAGCGACGATGCGCGCTGGCACGCGCTGGCGAAGCTGGATGAGGTGCTGCGGCATCATGGCATCGACAACAACACGCTCTATGCCATCGCGGAATTTCTGGCGCGGACGAAGTCACGCCTGATGGCGATCGGGCTGGAGGATCTCTTGGGCGTGGTCGACCAGCCCAACATTCCCGGCACGGTGGACGAGCATCCGAACTGGCGGCGGCGCATGCCGCTGTGCGTCGACGAGATCACCGCATCGGTCGATGTGGCGCGGCTCAGAAAAGCGACCCGCGAACGGGGGCGCGCGGGTGGATAGCAATAGGGGCATCCTGGTGGTGATGAACAATTGCCCTGCAGAATTGAAGATTATGGGCTGATCGGCGATTGCGAGACCGCAGCGCTGGTCGGCCGCGACGGCTCGATCGACTGGCTGTGCTGGCCTGCCTTCGATTCCGACGCCTGCTTTGCCGCCCTGCTTGGAACCCGCAAGAACGGCCGTTGGCTGATCGCGCCGGCCGGGGAAACGACAAAGACCTCGCGCCGCTATTGGGACGATACGCTGATCCTGGAGACGCGGTTCGAAACCTCAGACGGCGTTGTCGCCGTCATCGACTTCATGCCGCCGCGCGGCCATGCGTCCGACATCGTGCGACTGGTGCGCGGCGTCAGCGGGCGGGTCAGAATGCGGATGGAGCTGATCATCCGCTTCGGCTTCGGCGGCGACGTTCCCTGGGTCAGGAAGAACGAGGACGGCACCGGGCTGCTCGCGATCTGCGGGCCGGACATGACGGTGCTGCGGACGCCGGTCGAGACCCGCGGCGAGGATCTGACGACGGTGGCTGATTTCGAGGTCGGCGAGGGCGAGACCGTGCCCTTTGTGCTCACCTATGGGCCCTCGCACCTGCCGGTCCCCAAGCCGATCGATCCGGCGCAGGCGCTGCAGGACACCGAAGATTTCTGGACCGAATGGAGCAGCCACTGCACCTACGAAGGCCCGCACCGCGATCTCGTGATGCGCTCGCTGATCACCCTGAAGGCGCTGACCTATGCCCCGACCGGCGGCATCGTTGCCGCGCCGACGACGTCGCTTCCGGAAAAGCTGGGCGGTGCCCGCAACTGGGACTACCGCTTCTGCTGGCTGCGCGATGCCACCTTCACGCTGCTGGCGCTGATGAACTCCGGCTATACCGCCGAAGCGCTGGCCTGGCACAATTGGCTGTTGCGGGCCGTGGCGGGATCACCGGCCCTGATGCAGATCATGTATGGCATCATGGGCCAGCGCCGGCTGCTGGAATGGGAGGCGGGCTGGCTTTCCGGCTATGAAGGCGCGCAGCCGGTGCGGGTCGGCAATGCCGCGCATGCGCAGTTGCAGCTCGACGTCTATGGCGAGTTGATCGACGCGTTTCACCAGTCCCGCATGGCCAAGCTCGAACTGTATGAAGGAAGCTGGGCGATCGAATGCACCGTGCTGGAACATCTTGCCGAAGAGTGGAACCGGCCCGATCACGGCATCTGGGAGCGCCGCGGCGAAGGCCGGCACTACGTCTCCTCAAAGGTGATGACGTGGGTGGCATTCGACCGTGGCATCAAGAGCGCTGAAAAATTCGGCTTCAAGGCGCCGCTTGCGAAGTGGCGGACGCTGCGCGAGACCATCCATCGCGACGTCTGCGAAAAGGGCTTTGACCGGGAGCTGAACGCGTTCGTCGAATCCTACGGCTCGAAAATGCTCGATGCCAGCATCTTGCTGCTGCCGTCGGTGGGCTTTCTGCCGCCGTCCGACCCGCGGGTGCACGGCACGTTGGCCGCGATCGAAAAGCACCTGATGCGGGACGGCTTTGTGCTGCGGCACGACCCGCGCGAGGTGACGGAGGAAAAACAGCCGATCGAGGGCGCGTTCCTGGCGTGCAGCCTCTGGCTCGCCGATGCCTATGTGCTGACCGGCGAGATCGACAAGGCGCAGGCGCTGTTTGATCGGGTGGCGAAAGTGGCAAACGGTCTTGGCCTGCTGGCGGAAGAGTACGACACGCAAGCCGGCCGGCAGACCGGGAATTTCCCGCAGGCGCTGACGCATATCGCGCTGATCAACACCGCGCATAACCTCAGTGGCTGCGCAGAGCACGGCGGAAAAGCCGGCGGTGCAGCGGTCGAAGTAGCGGCCACGTCCCCCACGGTAGTAGCGAAGCTGCCAGCGGCCACGGAACTTGTGGGTTCAAACTTCATTGTCATCCGGGAAAAATGCGCTGGAGGTTGCCGGATGCTCCGCCTGTTCGCCGCGGCCTTGCTCCTGGTCTGGTTTGGGGGGCCCGCCCTCGCAGCCGGGCTTGACGCGGCGGCGATCAATAATGCCGAATATCGCGCCAAGCCCGCCGAGGACAAGATCGATCCGGCGGTCGTCAGGGTCCAGATCTTGCTGGATCGCGCGCTGTTTTCTCCGGGAGAGATCGACGGCAAGTTTGCCGAGAATACCAGGAAGGCGTTGCGGGCCTTTGCGGAAGCCAAAGGCCTCGCCTTCGAAAAGACGCTCACGCGGGAGCTCTGGGACAAACTCGCCGAGACCAGCCAGGCCGCGGTCATAAGCCAGTACACGATTTCCCGGAGTGACTTGAAAGGACCATTTCTCAAAAAGGTGCCGGCGAAACTGGAGGACATGAAAAGTCTCGATGCCCTCGGTTATGCCAGCCCGCGCGAGGCGCTTGCCGAGAAATTCCACATGAGCGAAGCGCTGCTGTCAGCCCTCAATCCCGGAAAGAAATTCGACCGGGCCGACGAGATGATTTTCGTCGCCGATATATCAAGGCAGCCGCCGAAGCTCGCGGTAAGTCGAATTGAGGTCGACAAGACAAGGCAGACGGTCAGGGCGCTCGACCAGCAGGGCGCGCTGGTGGCCTTCTTTCCGGCAACCGTCGGCAGCGATGAAAAACCCACGCCGGCCGGGACGCTCAAGGTCGTATCCAGCGACCCCAATCCAACCTACCGCTACAACCCGGACTACCGGTTCAAGGGGGTAAGATCGAAGCGGCCCTTCACGATCAAGCCCGGGCCGAATAATCCGGCGGGATCCCATTGGATCGGACTCTCGGCCGAAGGCTATGGCATCCACGGCACACCGGTCCCGTCCCGGGTCAGCAAGACGGAATCGAACGGTTGCGTCCGGCTGACCAACTGGGATGCGGTCCTGCTCGGAAGCAACGTCAAGAAGGGCACGCCGGTCGAATTCGTGGAAGGCAAGAAGGATGAAACAGCTAAGCTGAGTTGCTAGGCTCCGGTCGCTTTCAACACCACGTCCATCGCCTTCGCAAACCCGTCTTCCTCGTTCGAGGCCGTGACATGCGTCGCGCGGCTTTTCACATCATCCGCCGCGTTCCCCATCGCAAATGACAGGCCGCTCTTGGCGAACATCGGCAGGTCGTTCTGCATGTCGCCGATAACAGCCACTTCAGAAGTGGGGACGCCGATCCGCTTTGCCATCGCCTCGACAAAGCTGCCCTTGTCGTGGCCCGGCGGCGTGACGTCGAGATAATAGGTCTGCGAGCGCACGGCGGTGGCCTCCGTGCCGATTGCCGCCTTCATCGCCGCTTCGCAGCGAGCCAGCAGCGCCGCGTCGGAGCTGGCGCCGACGATCTTGCAGGCGCTGGTCAGGTATGGTGCGAAGTCGGCGACGATGGTGGGGTCGTGCTTGATCGCACGCTGCTCGTGGCCGACATATTCGCCGTCCGGATTGCGCGTCAGCCACTGCTCGTTGGTGAACAGCCAGATGTCTGCGCCGAATTGCGTGAGCACGTCGATGCTGGTTTGGGCCGTCGCGGCCGGAATCAGATGCTGCTCGATCGGTTTCAGCCGGGGATCGACAATCGAGCTACCGTTAAAGGAGCCAAAGGGCAAAGTGAGCCCGAGCGGCGCGATCAAGAAATCCATACCGAGCGTCGGGCGGCTGGAGACGATGGTAAAGCCGATACCGGCCTCACGCAACCGCCGCACTGCGACCCTTGCGGCATCGGTCAGTGTCTTGTTTCCGGTCACCAACGTGCCGTCGACATCGGAGACAACGAGCTTGATACGGGTCATGCGGGATCCAGATTCAATTGGCGGATGATGTCATCGACGATAGCCTCGACCGTGGCATCGATGGATGCTCTCACCGGCCGCTCGTCTGCTGTCGGCGGCTCCAGTGCTTGAACTGGCTCGCCAACAGCCCCGGCGGCATGAAGTGCCCGCGGCGCGCGGCGAGGCGGTCTGCAATGAGCGTCTCGGTGCCGTCGAGAAAGACGATGCGGACGTCTTCGCGGCCATGCACGAGGACGTTGCGGTAGGCGCGCTTCAGCGCGGAGCAGGCGATCACTACGCGTTGCTCCTTCCCACAGATGCGGTCGATCTCGTCGGCGATCGCCTGCAGCCAGGGCCAGCGGTCCTCGTCGGTGAGCGGATGGCCCGCGCTCATCTTGGCGACATTGCTGGCCGGATGAAACCTGTCGCCGTCCTCAAAGCGCCAGTCGAGCCGCTTGGCCAGCGCCTCCGCAATGGTGCTCTTGCCCGAGCCGGACACGCCCATCACGACCAGCGCGCAGGGGATTGCGTCGTCAGCCACGGAAATTCTCCGGTAATGCGGCCCGGTCCACCAGCCAGACGGTTTCGCCTGACGATTGCGCGCGGTTCGCCGGCAGGTTCTCGCCCTCAAGCACGCGGGTCAAGATCGCGCGCTTGTCGGCGCCCGCAACCTCGAACAGCATTTCCCGGCAGAAGTTGAGCGCGGGCAATGTCAGCGTGACCCGCGGCACCAATGGCTCGACATTGGCTTTGGGCACGCCGACAACCCAGCGTCCGGTCTCCTCAAGCGCGGGATATCCGGGAAACAGCGAGGCCGTGTGGCCGTCGGGGCCGACACCCATCAATACGAGATCGAACAGCGGCCGGGCAGGGTCCAGCTGCTCCGCACCATAGAACGATTTCAGCTGTTCGGCGTAGCGCACCGCGCTTGCATCGGGATTGGCTACGTCGGTCGGGATCGGATGGATGTTGGCCGCCGGTGCGCATTGATCGAGAAAAATCCGCCGCGCCGCGCCCATATTGTTCAGCGGATCGCTTGCCGGCACGAAACGTTCGTCGCCGATAAACCAGTGCACGCGGTCCCACGGGATTTTGCCTCGGTATCGATCGCCGGCGAGCAGCGCGTAGAGCTGCCGCGGGCTCGATCCGCCGGTCAGGCACACCGCGATGCGTCCGCTGTTCGCCGACATCCGCGCCAAAAGACGATCCGCAGCCATCGTCGCAAGCGCGGCCGGATCGGCCACCGGGATAATCCTGCGCTTGCCGCCCGATGCCATCGTCAGCCGAGCTTTCGCCAGCTTCGGCCGTCGCGCTCCAGCAGATCGTTGGCCTCCTCGGGGCCTTCGCTGCCGGGTTCATAGACCTTCAGGCCCTTGCCCCCGGCCTTCTTCCAGGCGTCCAGAAACGGCTGCACCGCCTGCCAGCCGGCCTCGACGCTGTCGGCGCGCTGGAACAGGATGTTGTCGCCGATCATGCAGTCATAGATCAGTGTCTCGTAACCCGTGCTCGGCTCGGCCTGAAAATAATCCTTGTAGCGGAACTTCATCTCGACGCCGTCGATATTGATGGTCGGGCCGGGCACCTTGGTGTTGAACTGCAGCTCGATGCCCTCGGTCGGCTCGGTCGAGATGATCATGAAGTTCTGCGATAGTCTGTCTACCGGCGTGTCGCGGAACATGGCGAACGGCGCCTGCTTGAACTTGATCGCGATCTCCGTTCGCTTCACGCCCAATGCCTTCCCGGTGCGCAAATAGAAGGGAACGCCGGCCCAGCGCCAGTTGTCGATGGTCAGTTTCAGCGCAGCGTAGGTCTCCGTGGTGCTGCCCGGCTTGACATCTGCGGTCCTGCGATAGTCTTCGATCTCGGTGTCGCCGACCTTGCCGGCCCGGTATTGTCCGCGCACCGAGTTTTGCAGAGCCTCCGCTTCGCTCTGGGTCTGGATCGCCGACAGCACTTCGGCTTTTTCGGAACGGACCGAATGCGCATCGAATTTCACCGGCGGCTCCATCGCGACCAGCGCCAGCAACTGGAACAAATGGTTCGGCACCATGTCGCGCAGCGCGCCGGTCGAATTGTAGAAGCTGCCGCGGTGGCCGACGCCGAGTTTCTCGTCGACGGTGATCTGGATGTGGTCGATATGGTTGCGGTTCCAGATCGGTTCGAACATGCCGTTGGCAAAGCGCAGCACCAAAATGTTCTGCACCGTTTCCTTGCCGAGATAATGATCGATCCGGTAGATCTGGTGCTCGTCGACCAGTTGCAGCAGCGCGCTGTTCAGCGCCCGGGCGGAAGCCAGATCCGTGCCGAACGGCTTTTCCACCACCAGCCGCCGCCACATGCCGTTCTCCTTCAGCATGCCGGTGCGGCCGAGTTCACGGCTGATCGGCAGGAACGCGCCAGGTGGCGTCGCCAGATAGAACAGCCGGTTGCCGCCGGTGCCGCGCCCGGCCTCGAGCTGGTCGAGCTTTTCGCGCATGGCGTCGAACGACGCCGGCTCGCGCGGGTCGGCTTCGATCGCGGTCACGCAATCCAGCAGGCGTTTGGCGATCCCGTCGTCCACCGGGCGGGTGGCGAATTTGCGCAGGCCCTTCATCAGATCGTCGCGCAAGCCCTCGCTGGTCGTACCCTTGCGGGCGACGCCGACCAGGCAGAATTTCTCGGGCAGCAGGTCGCTCGCGGCGAGATTATAGAGGGCGGGGATCACCAGCCGGTGGGTCAGGTCGCCGGTCACGCCAAAAATGACGAACGAGCAGGGGTCGGGCTTTCTTTGCGCTAATGAACGAACTGCCATTCGCCTCAGGCCTTCGGCTTTTTCGGTTCCCTGTGGCCGCCAAAACCGGCGCGCATCGCGGAGAGGATTTTTTCCGCAAAGGTGTGATCCTTGCGCGAGCGGAATTGCGCGAACAGCGCGGCTGTCAGCACCTCTGCCGGCACCGCTTCGTCGATCGCGGCATTGACCGTCCAGCGGCCTTCGCCGGAATCCTCCACAAAGCCGGAATAATTATCCAGCGTGTGGTTTTCCGCGAGCGCCGACGCCGTGAGATCGAGCAGCCAGGACGGGATCACGCTGCCGCGCCGCCACACCTCGGCGATATCGGCGATATCCAGATCGAACCGATGCTCCGGCGGCAGCGCCTCGATATTGGCGTTCTTCAGGATGTCAAAGCCCTCGGCATAGGCCTGCATCAGGCCATATTCGATGCCGTTATGAATTATCTTGACGAAATGCCCTGACGCCGACCGGACCGGCATGAATATATCCTTGTTCGATGCGCGGGTCGCGGCCCTCGCGTCCGCCGGTGCGCGGGATGTCGCCGATGCCGGGCGCCAGCGCCGCAAAAATCGGATCGAGCCGGTCGACCACTTTCTTTTCGCCGCCGATCATCATGCAGTAGCCGCGCTCGATGCCCCACACGCCGCCAGAGGTGCCGACATCGACATAATGCTGGCCGCGTTCGCTGAGCGCCTTGCCGCGGCGGACGTCGTCCTGCCAAAAGCTGTTGCCGCCGTCGATGATGACGTCATCGGCCTGCATCAGCTTTGACAGCGTCTCGACGGTCGATTCCGTGATCTTGCCGGCCGGCAGCATCACCCAGGCGGTACGCGGTTTTTCCAGCTTGCTGACAAATTCCTCAAGCGTGGCGGCGCCGACAGCGCCCTCAGCCGCCAGCGCGGCGACCGCCTTCTGGTCTTTGTCGTAGACGACGGCTGAATGCCCGCGCTTCATCAGCCGGCGGACGATGTTGCCGCCCATCCGGCCGAGGCCGATCATGCCAAGCTGCATCTGCGATTACCCTTATTGATTCCTGCGCATGATCTGATCCGAAAATCGCTGCACACTTTTCGGGATCATGCGCTAATTCAGCGCTTCGGCAATCGCGGCATCGAGCGCCTTCAGCCCCGATGCGAGATCGCCCTTGAGATGCACGCGCAGCGCCCGCCTTCCGCGCTCGGTGAGCACGTCGAAATCGCCGCGCGCCTGCGCCGCCTTGATGACGCCAAAGCTCGCCTTCTGGCCGGGCACCTTGAGGTCCTTTTTCTCGTCCGCCGTGATCTGCAGGAACACGCCGTTGTCCGGCCCGCCCTTGTAGGCCTGGCCGGTCGAATGCAGGAAGCGCGGCCCGAATTCGGCGCAGGTCGCGACATGCTTTTGGTCGCGCACCGCCAGCCGCATTTTCTGTAGCGCGTCGATATGATCGCCGTCGCGCTCGATATAGGCGAGTAGCGCAACATAATCGCCGCTGCCGGTGCGGGACAGATGTGCCTTGATCCAGGAGCCGAGCGTGCCGTCGGCGCCGGCCTTGCGTAGCTCCGCGGCGTTTTGCTCATCGGTGTAGAAGTCAACCTCGGCGGTAGAGGCGACCGGCTTCTCTGCCGGCAGCGCTCCGGTTTTCTCGAAGGCGCCGGTTAATTCCTTTGTCTTGATCTTTGCGGACTCGACGTCCGGCTGGTTGAACGGGTTGATGCCGAGGATCGCACCCGCCACCGCGGTCGCCATCTCGAACCGGAAAAATTCCTGACCGAGATGGTCGATCGACTTCATGACAATGCGCACCACGGGGTGCCCGGCCTTTTCCAGCGCAGCGAGTTTTTCGTCATGCGCCGCATCGTCCTCGCCCTCGGCGCGCAGATCGATGAAGAAGCGATCGTTGCCGTAAATCGCAGCTTCGCCAAGCGGCTCGCCGTCGATCGGAATCAGGCCCTTGCCTTCCTTGCCGGTCGATTCCGCGATCAATTGCTCCGCCCAGGCGCCGAAATCGGCGATTTTTTCCGACGAAAAGATCGTCACCTTGTCGCGGCCTTCGAGGCCGGCGAGGCCCATCGCCAGCCCAAGCTGCACGCCGGGATTTTCATGCGGCGGCACGTCGGGGCCGCAAGAGCGCACCATCGACAGCGCATGCGTGATCAGCGCGCGAACATCGATGCCCGCAGTCGCGGCGGGGACGAGGCCGAACGGCGACAGCACGGAGTAACGCCCGCCGATGGTGGGCTCGCCATGAAAAATGCGCGCAAAGTTTTGTTTGGTCGCAACCTTCTCCAGCGAGGAGCCGGGATCGGTCACCGCGATGAAGCGATGTCCCGCCTTGTCCTTGCCGATCGCCTTGGAGACGCGGTCGAAGAAATAATCCTTCATCGCGTTCGGCTCGGTGGTGCCGCCGGATTTGCTGGAGACGATGAACAGCGTCTTGGCGATGTTCACGGATGCTTCCATCGACCGCACCTGCGCCGGATCGGTGGAATCAAGCACGTGCAGTTTTGGGAAGCCGGATTTTTTCGGAAAGGTTTCCGCCAGCACTTCCGGACCAAGGCTCGATCCGCCCATGCCGAGCACGACGGCGTCGGTAAAATTCTGTCCCTTCACGCGCTGCGCATAGTCCTCGTAGTCGGCGATGTCGGCGGCCGCGGGACTGTCGAGCCAGCCCAGCCATTTGTTCTCGTCATCGCCGGTCCAGACCGACTTGTCCTTCTGCCACAGTTTTCGGATTTTGGCCGAGGCACGCCACGCCTCGCTGTTCTTCGCGACGGTCTTGCCGAGTTCGTCGCCAAGCGAAAGCTTTTGTCCGTCGATGCCGCCACCGAGTGATGTCGCGCGCTTGTAGGCGACCGCGCCGTAGAGCTTGTCGGCCGCGTCCGCGAACAGTTTTACGCCGTCGATGACGAGTTCGGCCGTGATCGCGTCGAGCGAGATGCCGGTTCTTTCCAGTTCCTCCAGCACGCGGGCGGCGTCTTCGACATCCTCTTCCAGGGAGTTGCGCACCTTGCCGTGATCGCGGAACGCATCGAGCGTCGCGGGCGGCACGGTATTGACCGTGTTGGGGCCGATCAATTCCTCGACATAGAGAACGTCGGAATATTCCTTGTTCTTGGTTCCGGTCGACGCCCACAGCAGCCGCTGCGGCTTTGCGCCCTTCGCGGCAAGCCTTTCCCAGCGCGCGCCGGAAAACAGTTTTTTGTAATCCTGATACGCCATCTTGGCGTTGGCAATGGCGACCTGGCCCATCAGGTTGGCGAGCCGCTCTTTCTCGGTCGGATCGTTGGCTTTCGCCATCTTCTCTTCCAACTGCTTGTCGACCGCGCTGTCGATGCGGCTGACGAAGAAGCTGGCGACGCTCGCGACATGGGAGGGATCGCCGCCCTTGGCGACGTATTTTTCCAGACCCGCAAGATAAGCCTCCGCCACCTGGCGATAGACCTCTTGCGAGAACAACAGCGTGATGTTGATGGAAATGCCTTCGCCGATCAGCGCCTCGATCGCCGGCAGGCCCTCTGCGGTGGCCGGCACCTTCACCATCAAATTCTTGCGCTTGACGTCTTTCCAGAGCCGCTGCGCTTCCGCAATGGTCCCCTTGGTGTCGTTGGCGAGATAGGGCGACACTTCGAGGCTGACAAAACCGTCGCCGCCGCGGGTCGCGTCATAGACGCCCCGCAGCACGTCGGCGGCATTCTGGATGTCCTCGACAGCGACGGCCTCGAACAGATCGGCCACGGAGCGGTCACCCTTCTTCAGGGCTTTGGCGATATCGCCGTCATATTCATCCGAACTGCCGATCGCTTTCTCGAAGATCGCGGGATTGGAGGTGACGCCTTTGACGCCATCGGTCTCGATCAGCTTCTTCAACTCGCCCTTGGCGACGAAGCCGCGGGCGAGGAAATCGAGCCAGACCGCCTGGCCGTGGTTTTCAAGTGCTTTGACGGGATTTATGGTGCCTGTTCTGCTTGGTTTGGTGCGACCCGGCGGGGATTTCGGGTTCCAGCTTTCGGGCGGGAGCGCGGATTGTCAACAAGGGCAGGGTGCCGACGGGGCGAATCTGCGCTTCCCAAGGGGATAACGCCATTCAAATCACATCGATCCTGCCGGATCGAGGCGATTACAGCGCAATTTTGTGACAGGCGATGCTGCGCTCAGGGCCGCAGATAGAGGTATCCCTGCGACTGCAACTCAGCAATGCGCACCACGCCGCCTTGTTCGACGGCGACAAAACCGGGCAGCAAATCCTGCACGGTCACATGCTGTGACTTCATGGTGTTGCCGCAGACGGCGAGTTCGACCCCCGCCTTGGAAAATTGCCCGACCCGTTTGGTGATGTCGGGGTTGGCGGAGGCCGCATGGAACGCCTTCAGCGCCTGGCCGTGGATCACCAGCGCGATGGTGACGTTGTCGGGGCCGCCGACGCCGTCAAAATGGTTCTGGATATTGCCGAGGACGAAACTCACCTTGTCGAGGTCGTTGAGGTGATAGACCACCTTGAGCTTCTTTCCCGGCGTCTCGGTTGCCGCACTGGCTTTGGCAACGGAGAAGGCGCCGCCGATTGCGGCCAACGCGCCCCACAACATATTGCGTCGATGCATCGTCCCCTCCATGCGCCGGTTACATGCCGATCACTTGCGCCTGAGCGCCGCAAGTTCCTTGCGGTCGGTTACCAGCGAGGCGCATTCGCGCGCTTCAGCGCGGTCGAGCCGGAAAACCTTGTCGTCGGTGCCGGCGACCAGCTCGTTCTCGGCATCGTCGTCCGGCTTGTTGTTCCGCCAGATGCGAATTCTTTCGAGGCGGATGACGGCTGATTTGTCGTCCTTCGACAGCGCGACATTGATGCCACCGCCCTCGCAATCGACGCCGCAGCCGTAGCGGATTTCGTTGCCGGCATCCTCGGCGGTCACATGGTTGCAAGAGCCGCTGGAGTTGAAATCGCCGGGCCGGTTGCGGTATTTGACGCCGAGGCGGAACGAGTAGTTGGTAATTTTGTCTTCCGGCGCATACTCCGCCTGGACGAGAACCTTCATCGCGGCCACTTTTTGCTTCGGGTGCCGTGCCAGATGCTCGGCATCGTAGGCCCGCACGAAGCAGGCGTAGGACGTCTTCTGGCCAAGGGGGCCGGCGAACATCCGCTTGTCGAAGCTCCCGGCCTTGGCCTTGTCGACTTCCTCCTGGGCGCGGCCGGCACTGGTCCCGGCCAGCGAGGCGAGCAGCGTGAGTGCGAGCAGCAGGGGAGTGCGCATTGAAATTCCCGGAGAAATTGGTGGCCCATCGCCGGCGCGCCGGGAACGGATCCCGACGCGGTTGACCGTTAGTCGCCGAAATCGCCGGCTGCGTTCAATCGCCGGGCCTCGGGGTGTCTGGATTCGGGACAAATCGGCCGTCGACGCGCCGCGGCCGGCCCGGTATCCTGTTTCCCGATCCCGCTGCAACGCTTGCCTTCCGGAGGTAACTGCCATGCCGGCTGCAACCGCTACTCTCCCCGATCGTCCGATGCTGCACGCGCTCGCCAAAAACTGGTGGCTGCTGCTGCTCCGCGGCATCGCCGCCATCGTGTTCGGCGTGCTCGCCTTTGTCTGGCCCGGACTGACGCTGGTGACCCTGATCCTGTTCTATGGCGCCTTCGCGCTGGTCGACGGGGTGATCGCGCTGGTGGCCGCCTTCACCGGGGGCGCCAAGCCGCTGCCGACCTGGTGGCTGGTCATCGTCGGCCTGCTCGGCATTGCCGCCGGCATCGCCACCTTCGCGATGCCCGGCATCACCGCGATCGTCCTGATTCTGTTCATGGGCGGCTGGGCACTGGCGCACGGCATCCTGGAGATCATCGGCGCGATCAGGCTGCGCAAGGAGATCGACAATGAGTGGATGCTGATCTTCTCCGGCGTGGTGTCGGTGCTGTTCGGCCTGATCGTGCTGATCGCGCCGGGCGCCGGCGCGCTGGGGCTGGTCTGGGCGATCGCGGCCTATTCGATCGTGTTCGGCATCAGCTTTGTGGCGCTGGCACTGCGGCTGAGAAATCACAAGCACGCCGAACCTGCCGCGGCGTGATGCGGATTATCCGCCATCACGGCCGGGCTTGACGCGGAATGCCATCCATGACCTATCGATCCCCGCAATTGCATTGATACGCGGGCTGGTGAAGGTGCGGGTCGCAATCAAGTTCCGGATTTGGTTTGCAGGAAAAGCGCTCCCATGACGCTGGCGGGCAGTTCGTGATGGACGCGCTTGCCGAAACCGGGCGCGAGCTCGCCGCGCGGCAACCGCGTGACCGTGTCATTCCGCTGCGGAAGTCGGATATCATCGACGGGCTCATTGCAGAGGGCCGTCTTGACGAAGCCGACCAGACGAGATTCAGGCAGCTCGCCCGCATGCTCGGCGCCGTCCTGCACTACGAATATCTCGAAGAGCTCGATCGGCTGCGCGAGACCTATTTCTACTTCGATCCCGAGATCGATCCGCACGAGTTCGGCTCGGCCAAGGATCTGGGCGCGGCCTACCGCGAGTTGAGCGACGAATTCGTCCGCGTGTTGACCGACGCCAACTTCATCGAGGTCTCGCATGAGGAGATCACGAAAGCCTTTGGCGAGCGCGCCCGGGTACGGGTGAAGATCAAGGCGCCGGTCGAGGATTATCGCGATGTCCGCATGTTCCGCCGCGGGCACCACATGGAGACGATCAAGGTTCCGGCCTGGTTCGGTCTGCGCCGGCGGCCGCTCGAGATCATGGTCTACGATGACGTTGTCCTGATGGTCGCGACCAAGCCGGGCGACATGAACTCGGCCGACAAACGCCGGGCATTGTCGAGCGCACGGCGCGGCGGACAACAAGTCCGCAGCGGCGCGGTGCTGTTCAAGTATTTCCGCCACATTGCGCGCGCCGATCTCAAGGCGCTGTTTCCCAATGTACGTGTGGTGAGGAGCCTGTTCGACCATCTTGCGCTGGGCGTGCCGGCCATTCTCGGCGGCGTGCCGATCCTGATCAAGCTGGCATCGACCATGACGGTGCTGTTTCTGGTCGCCGGCTTCTACCTCGGTCTTTCCGGCACGATCCACGACAGGGACCTGGAGCAGGCGCTGGCCGCGCTCACCGGATTGCTGGCGCTGGGCGCCTTCCTGTTGCGGCAATGGGGAAATTTCCACCGCCAGTCGCTGATCCATCAGAAAGAACTCACCGACAACATCTACTACCGCAACGTCAACAATAATTCCGGCATCTTCACCTACCTGATCGGTGAGGCGGAGGACCAGGACTGGAAAGAAGTGCTGCTGGCCTATTACGGCCTGCTGACCGAAGCGGGGCCTGTCACACGCGAGGTGCTTGATGCGCGAATCGAGGAGCTTCTGATGCGCATGATCGGCATCTCCGCCGATTTCGATGTCGACCACGCCCTGTCGCGGTTGAGAGGGTATGATTTCATCGTCGAGACCGGCGGCGGCCTTTCGGCGGTGCCGCTTTCCGACGCTCTGGAGCGGCTCGACCGGGAGTGGAAGGGGCTGTTGCGAAAGCAGGCGACCTGAATTCCTGCAGCGCAAACTGGCGTTGATCTTGTCCAGCGCCGCGGAGCCCGGGCAGAGCGCCTCCTCATCCAGCGTGTTGAGCGGCGTCTCGACGGTGTCGAGATGGGAATGCATGTCTTCCGCTTCCGGATCGACGTACAGCAGCCCGGTGACGATCTGGCCCTTGGCGGCGTGTTTTTGCAGAAAGGTCATGGCGCCGAGCCGGTCATGCGGATCGTAGTCGGCGTCGAGCTTGCGCAGCGCCAGCCTGGAGCCGTCGTGCTGCTCCACCATCTGCACCGTGCCCGGCGCGTAATCGACCGTGATCGGCTCGCGGCCGGTGATGACGTCGAGGCGATTGACGGCATCGTTGTGCTCGCGGACATAGTCAAAACTCTTGGTCGAGCCGGAATGATTGTTGAAGGCGACGCAGGGGCTGACGACGTCGATGAAGGAGGCGCCCTTGTGGCGGATCGCAGCCGCAATCAGCGGCACCAGTTGCGTCTTGTCGCCGGAAAAACTGCGCGCCACGAAGGTGGCCCCCAACTGCAGCGCGATCGCCACGAGGTCGATGGCGTTGTCGGTGTTCATCACGCCCTTCTTCGACTTCGAGCCGCGGTCGGCGGTGGCCGAGAACTGGCCCTTGGTCAGGCCATACACGCCGTTGTTCTCGACGATGTAGGTCATGTTGACGCCGCGCCGGATCGAATGCGCGAACTGGCCAAAACCGATCGAGGCGGAGTTGCCGTCGCCGGAGACGCCAAGATAGATCAGGTCGCGGTTGGCGAGGTTGGCGCCGGTCAGGACCGACGGCATGCGGCCGTGCACCGAATTGAAGCCGTGCGAATTGCCGAGGAAATAGTCCGGCGTTTTCGACGAGCAGCCGATGCCGGAGATCTTGGCAACGCGGTGCGGCTCGATCGACAGCTCGTAGCAGGCTTCGATGATCGAGGCGGTGATCGAATCATGGCCACAGCCGGCGCACAGCGTCGAGACCTTGCCCTCGTAATCCCGGTGGGTGAAGCCGAGATCGTTTTTCGGCAATCCGGGATGCTGGAATTTGGGCTTGGCGATATAGGTCATGACTTCACCTTGCGGAGCCGGGTCACTTTAAGCTGATCTTGATGGTCACCGATGGCGTTGGCGATGAAGCGCGCGGTGATCGGAGAGCCGTCATAGTGCACGATCGGCACCAGGCGTACCGGATCGATGCCGTTCTCGTTGACAATCAACTGGCGCAATTGCGCCGTCGCGGTTCTGCTCGACCACATAGACGAAATCGTGATCGGCGATGAAGCTCGCGACGCTGGAGTGGAACGGGAAGGCGCGGATGCGCAGCCGATCAAGCTGATGGCCGCGCGCTTCCAGCAAACCGATCGCCTCGTCCATCGCCGGCGAGGTCGAGCCGAAATAGATCACGCCGTATTTGGTCGGCTTCGCTGCGTTGGCCTGCAACGGCCGCGGCACCATGTCCTGCGCGGTCTCGAACTTGCGCACCAGCCGCTGCATGTTGTCGGCATAGACGGCGCCTTCTTCCGAATAGCGCGCATAGCGGTCGCGGGAAGTGCCGCGGGTAAAATAGGCCCCCTTGGTCGGATGGGTGCCCGGATAGGTGCGGTACGGGATGCCGTCGCCGTCGACGTCGAGATAGCGGCCGAAGTCGCGGCCATCGTCCAGCATCTCCGCTGTCATCACCTTGCCGCGGTCATATTGCCGCGCGTCGTCCCACTTCAGCGGACGGCACAGCCGGTGGTTCATGCCGATGTCGAGGTCGAGCATCAGGAAGATCATGGTCTGCAGCCGCTCGGCGAGGTCGAACGACTGCGCGGCGAACTCGAAGGCCTCGGCCGGATCTTCCGGGAACAGCAGGACGTGCTTGGTGTCGCCGTGCGAGGCATAGGCGCAGGCGATGATGTCGCATTGCTGGGTCCGCGTCGGCATGCCGGTGGAGGGCCCGGCGCGCTGGATGTTCATGATCACGGCGGGAATTTCGGCGAAATACGAAAGGCCGATGAACTCCGTCATCAGCGAGATGCCGGGGCCGGAGGTCGCGGTGAAGGCGCGGGCGCCGTTCCAGGAGGCGCCGATCACGATGCCGATCGAGGCCAGTTCGTCCTCGCCCTGCACGATGGCGTATTTTGCCTTGCCGGTCTCGGGGTCGTGGCGCAGCTTCTTGCAGTGGCTCGTAAAAGCCTCCGCCACCGACGACGAGGGCGTGATCGGATACCAGGCGCAGACCGTGGCGCCGCCATAGACCGCACCCAAGGCGGCGGCGCTGTTGCCTTCCATGAAGATGCGGTCGCCGACCTTGTCGGTCTTCTTCACCCGCAGGCCGATCGGGCATTTCAGGTTCTGCAGCGCCCAGTCGCGGCCGAGATGCAGCGCGTGAATATTGGACGACAGCAGCTTTTCCTTGCCCTTGTACTGCTCGCCGATCAATTGCTCGACCAGCTTGGGGTCCATGTCGAGCAGGGCGCACATCGCGCCGAGATAGATGATGTTCTTGAACAGCTGGCGCTGGCGCGGATCGGTGTAGGTCGAGTTGGTGATGGCGGTCAGCGGCACGCCGATCACGGTGATGTCGGCACGGAATTTCGACGCCGGCATCGGCTTGGTCGAATTGTAGAACAAATAGCCGCCGGGCTCGATCGAGGCGACGTCCTTGTCCCAGGTTTGCGGATTCATCGCCACCATCATGTCGACGCCGCCACGGGCGCCGAGATGGCTGGCCTCGGTGACCCGCACCTCGTACCAGGTCGGCAGGCCCTGGATGTTCGACGGAAAGACGTTGCGCGGCGACACCGGCACGCCATGGCGCAGGATCGAGCGCGCGAACATCTCGTTGGCGCTGGCCGAACCCGAGCCGTTGACGTTGGCGAAGCGGACGACGAAGTCGTTTACGCTGCTGATCGGGCTTTGGACTGACATGTTGATCCCGCGTAAGTCATATCGATGAGGTATTTTTGCATGTCCCAGGCGCCGGTCGGGCAGCGCTCGGCACACAGGCCGCAATGCAGGCAGACGTCTTCGTCCTTCACCATGACGCGGCCGGTCTTCAGCCCGTCGGCGACATAGAGGTCCTGGTCCGGATGCGGCGAGGGCGCGCTCAGCCGCTGTCGCAGGTCGCCTTCCTCGCCATTCTCCGTGAAGGTGATGCAGTCCATCGGGCAGATGTCGACGCAGGCGTCGCATTCGATGCACAGGGGCGCTGCGAACACCGTCTGCACGTCGCAGTTCAGGCAGCGCTGCGCCTCGCCGAGCGCGAGCTTGACGTCGTAGCCGAGCTCGACCTCGGCGCGGATGTCCTTCAGCGCGATCACCTTGTCGCGATGCGGCACCTTGAAGCGGTTGTCCGGCCGAGATGTCGTTGTCATAGCTCCACTCGTGAATGCCCATCTTCTGCGAGGAGATGAGCACTTCGGGCAGCGGACGCTCGTTGATGTCTTCGCCGGAGAGCATCTTGTGGATCGACAGCGCGGCGTCATGGCCGTGCGCCACCGCCCAGATGATGTTCTTCGGGCCGAACGCGGCGTCGCCGCCGAAAAACACCTTTGGATTGGTCGAGCCAAAGGTTTTGGTGTCGACCTTCGGCATGTTCCACTTGTCGAATTCGATGCCGCAATCGCGCTCGATCCAGGGGAACGCATTCTCCTGGCCGACCGCGACCAGCACGTCGTCGCAGGCGATGGTCTGGTCCGGCTCGCCCGAGGGCACCAGATTGCGGCGGCCCTTGGCGTCGTATTCCGCCTTCACCTTCTGGAAGGTGACGCCGGTCAGCTTGCCGTTGTCGTGGGTGAACGCGACCGGCACCATGAAATTGAGGATCGGAATGTCCTCGTGCAGCGCGTCTTCCTTCTCCCAGGGCGAGGCCTTCATTTCCTCGAAGCCGGAGCGCACGATCACCTTGACGTCTTCGCCGCCGAGGCGGCGGGCGGTACGGCAGCAATCCATCGCGGTGTTGCCGCCGCCGAGCACGATGACGCGGCGGCCGATCTTGTCGGTATGGCCGAACGAAACGTTGGCCAGCCACTCGATGCCGATATGGACGTTGGCGGCTGCTTCCTTGCGGCCGGGAATGTCGAGCTCGCGGCCGCGCGGCGCGCCGGAGCCGACGAAGATCGCGTCGAAATTCTCGGCGAGCAGCTTCTTCATGCTGTCGATGCGGTGACCGCCCTTGAACTCGACGCCGAGGTCGAGGATGTAGTCGGTCTCCTCGTCGACCACCGAATCCGGCAGCCGGAATTTCGGAATCTGCGTCCGCATCATGCCGCCGGCCTTGGGATCGCCGTCGAACACGGTGCAGTGATAGCCGAGCGGCGCGAGATCGCGGGCGACCGCGAGCGAGGCGGGGCCGCCGCCGACCAGCGCGATGCGCTTGCCGTTCCTGGGGCCGGGCTTCGGCATGCGATGCTTGACGTCGTCCTTGAAGTCGGCGGCGACGCGCTTCAGGCGGCAGATCGCGACCGGAGTTTCCTCGACGCGGCCGCGGCGGCAGGCGGGTTCGCATGGACGATCGCAGGTGCGTCCCAGAATTCCGGGGAACACATTCGATTTCCAATTGATCATGTAGGCGTCGCTGTAACGCCCATCAGCAATCAACCGGATATATTCGGGAACTGGAGTGTGCGCGGGACAGGCCCATTGGCAGTCGACCACTTTGTGAAAGTAGTCGGGCGCCGAGATATCAGTCGGTTTCATTCCTACCTTGTCCGCGCGGGCAATGCAGTGAAGCGCGGCCTCATTTTTGCCGACGAACGCTTAGCGAGCGTTCTTGTGGTTTTTGAATTGGATCATAGGCTTATCTTATTAGAGCCATTCAAGAGCGTGCACAAAGGCAATTTTGTCTCATCTCCAGCTTTCGTGAGCGGGAGAATGTCACAGCGTTAATGTCTGACAATTTCATGCGGCGTTGCAGCATGTGCAGTGCAGCGCGCGGCTATTTCAGGCACCTGGCAGTTCGCCCTTGGCGAGGTCCCACATCAGATTGTAGCTGCCGCTCGTGATCACGAGCGGTTTCAGGGCGATATTCTCGGTGAACAGCGCCAAGGCCGCGGTGACGGTGCGGACATCTGTCGCATCGATCAGCACGAACCAGTCGCCGCCGCCGGGATTGGGGACCGCGGGATCGTCGGCGTCCGTCCGCGACAGCGCCGGGTCGCTCTCCAGCAGGTGCATCGAGATCACGCCGTCGTGCTTTGCCGGATCGAGCTGTTCGTGCAGCGCCGCTCGCAATTTCTCCTCGCCGCCGCCGGCCGGGCGAAGGCGGACAATGCCGAGCGCCGCGCCACGTCCGACCCCGCGGCTGATGGTGGTGCGGGCGACCACGCGGATCATATTCTTGAAACGGGCGATATTGGCCTTCGACCAGGCCGTCTGGTTCGCCAGCACGGTACGATAGGTCGGGCTACCCAGCACCTCGACCGTCGCCGTGGAATAGAGGTTCAGATATTTCGGCTTGCCGTCATGCGCGACATAGCGCCTCGCTTCGATGAAGCCGTCGACGGCGACACGCTCTTCCAGATGTTCGCGATCATACCAGCGGTTGAACTCGGCTTCATCGGAGGCCCCGATATCCATCGCTGTCAGCAGCATGCCCTTACCGGCGATCGGCATTTGCAAAAACTCCTATCTGGTGATCCGCGAAGCCATGTCCGCGACCGCCTTCATGACCGTGTTGCGCACGCCGGGATCATACAGCGTGTGGCCGGCGCCCTCGACGATACGGATTTCGGCCTCGAGCCATGCCGCGGCGAGCGCGTGCGATGTCGCGGGCGGGCATAGCAGGTCATAGCGGCCTTGCACGATGATGCCGGGAATGCCGGCGAGCTTTGCCGGCTTCTTCGATCAACTGGTTCGGTTGCATGAAGCAGTTGTTCTGAAAATAGTGCGCTTCCATGAACGGCGTGGCGGGCAGGGTGCGCGAGGTGTGCAGCGATTGGCGATCGAGGCGCGTGCGATTGGGCGCATGCTCGGAAAGAATTCGCTCGGTCTCGCCCCAGGCCCGCGCCGCGGGACCGTGCATGGCAGAATCGGGATCGAGGATGCGGCGGAAGTAGGCTTCGATCGGCTGTGAGCGCTCGCCCAGTGGAAGCACGCTGAATAAAATCCTCATAGAGGCCTGGATAGAAGCGCGGCAGCGAAGAGAGAAAACCGTTTTCGATTTCCTCGATTGTGCCGAGAAAGGTTGCGCGCAGCACGATGCCGGTGACGCGATGCGGATGGGCCTGCGCATAGGCCAGCGCCAGCGTCGCGCCCCAGGAGCCGCCGACCACCATCCAGCGCTCGAAGCCGAACTTTTGGCGGATCATCTCCATGTCCGCGATCAGGCGGGCCGTCGTGTTGTCCTCGCGGCGGCCTTTCGGCCGGCTTCGCCCCGCGCCGCGCTGGTCGAACAGGATGGCGTGAAAGCGTTCGGGATCGAACAGCCGGCGGTGATCCGCCTGGCAGCCGCTGCCGGGCCCGCCATGCAGATAGACGGCGGGGATGCCATCGGCGCGGCCGATGCTTTCGACATGGACCTCATGGCCGTCGCCGACAGCCAGCATCTCCGACGTCAGCGGCGCAAACGGATCGGCGCGATGGGTGGATTTGCCCGCGTCGGCGTCAGGCGCCATGACCGCTTTCCGTCTCCAGCGTGCCGCCGGCAAAGTTGCGATAGAGGAAGCGGTCCTGGTGAGCGGCTGCCTCGCGCTCGGCCTGCTTGAAGATGGCTTCATGCATCGGCGACAGCGTGCAGGCCGGATCGGTATTGCCGGCATCGCCGGTCAGCGCAAACGCCTGACAGCGGCAGCCGCCGAAATCGACTTCCCTGAATTCGCAGCTCTTGCACGGTTCGGCATCCAGCCGGTGCCGCGATAGCGATTGAAGGCCTCGGAATTCTGCCAGATCCAGGCGATCGAATGATTGGAGCGCACCGACAGGAATTCCAGCCCGGTGATCGTCTCCGCGGCATGGCACGGCAAGATCTTGCCGGACGGAGAAATATTGAAGAATTGCCGGCCCCAGCCGCCCATGCATTTCTTCGGCCGCAGCGCGTAATAGTCCGGCACGACGTAGTCGATCGCGAGGGTGCCCTTCAGCCGCACCTCGGCTTCCTCGACAATGCGGCTGGTCTCCTCGATCTGCGCCAGCGTCGGCATCAGCGCGGCGCGGTTCTTCAGCGCCCAGCCGTAATACTGCACGTTGGCGACTTCCAGCCGGTCGGCATCGAGATCGACCGCCATCTGGATGATGTCGGCAAGCTGATGCAGGTTTTGCCGGTGCATGACGGCGTTGACTGTCAGCGGCAAATCCAGTTCGCGCGTCCATCTGGCCGCTTCGATCTTCTTGTCGTGCGAATTCTTCAGGCCCGCGACACGATCGGCGACCCCAGGTTCGTTGCCCTGAAAACTGATCTGCACATGGCAGAGCCCGGCTTCCGCCAGCGCGGAAAGTTTTTCGCGTGGTCAGCAGCACCGCCGAGGTGATCAGATTGGTGTAGAGCCCGACGTCGCTGGCATGCTGCACCAGTTCGACCAGATCCTTGCGCGCGGTCGGTTCGCCGCCGGAAAAATGGATTTGCAGCACGCCGATTTCGGCGAGTTCGGAAAGGACCTTTTTCCATTCCTCGGTGGTGAGCTCGCTGCCGGCGCGGTCGAGCTCGACCGGGTTGGAGCAGTAGGGGCATTGCAGCGGGCAGCGATGGGTCAGCTCGGCGAGCACCGCGAGCGGAATGCCAAAAGTTTCCGCCGTCGAGCCGCGGCTCTCCAGCACCGCGAGCCCGTCGGCGGGATCGCGGTTGGCTGCGGCGGCATCGGTCAGGGTCGGGCTCATGACGTCTTCTCGCGCGCTTCGGTGAGAAAACCCTTGTCGGCGAGATCCTGCAGCATGGCGACGACGTCGGTCGCAATCGCGTCGCGAGGTGCTGCGTATTTGGCCGCGAGCTGGTCGACCATCTCGGCGACGCTGCGCGCGCCGTCGCACAGTTTCAGCACTTCGACCGCGATCTCGTCCGGCGCCAGCACGCGCTCCGGCGCGAGGATCACCCAGACCTGCCGCGTCTCGTCGAATTTCAGCTTGGCGTGCCGCGGCAATACCGGCCGGCTGGTCTCGCTTACGCTGATGTTGCGGCCGGCCATCGTTCAGCTTTCCTTCGGCACGAATGCGCCCGGCGGGATGTGGCCGTCGACATAGGCATGATACAGCGCGTCGAGCTGGACCCAAAGCACATTGGTCTTGAAGATCAGCGCGTTGCAGACCGCTTCGCGCTCCGCCGGGGTCTTCGCGTGTTGCTTGACGTATTCGAGCGCAAAGCCGGCGTCGCGCGGCGCCTGGGTGAGGCGGCGGCTGAAATAGCTCATGATGTCGGGGTTGACGAAATCATAGTGCTTCAGCATCCCGGCGATGCGCTCTTCATGCAGGTTCGGCGCGAACAATTCGGTCAGCGAGGAGGCGATGGCTTCCAGCGGCGTCCGGTCGCGGCAGAAATGCACATAGGCCTCCACCGCAAAGCGCGTCGCCGGCAAGATGCCTTCGGTGGACTCCACATAGGCGCTGTCGAGCCCAAGTCCCTCGGTCAGCTTGAGCCAGCGCTCGATGCCGCCCTCGCTGCCGACGTCGCCGTCATGATCCTCGATGCGGTGCCGCCATTCCATGCGGATATTGCGGTCGCGGAAGCGCGAGATCACCATCGCATCCTTTAGCGGGATCGTGCTCTGGTAAAAGTACCGGTTCAGCGCCCAGGCCTGCACCTGGCCCCTGTTGAGCTTGCCGCCGTGCAGCAGGCGATGAAACGGATGCAGGCTGTGATAGCGCGTAGCCCCGATCTGGCGCAGCGTCGCTTCCATCTCGCCCGCAGAGTTGAGCGAAATGCCCTTGCCGATCGACAGGGTCGTCATTCCGCTTGTCGGCACCGCGTTCACAGCACGATCTCCGTTCCATCGGCAGGAATCTGCCAGCCGGCCTGTTCAAGTCTCTTGCGCTCGTCCGAGCCTTTCAGCAGCGCCGGATTGGAGTTGTTGATATGCAAGAACATCTTTTGGACGATGTCGAGGCCGGCAAGGCTTTCGATCGCGCCGACATCGCCTGACATCGAAATATGTCCCATGCTCTGTCCCGTCTTGCTGCCGAGCCCGGCTGCGACCAGCTCATCGTCGCGCCACACCGTGCCGTCGAAGAAGACCAGGGGAGCGCCGGCCAGCCGGGACTTCAGATCGTCGGTTACGCGCGCGCAGGCGGCGATGAAATAAAAGTATTTACCGCTGGCCTTGTCTTCAATCCGCAGGCCGAGCGTGTCGCCCGCGCCGTGCCGCCGGCAGGATGCGCCTTGCCCTCGAGATACCAGGCGCCCTTGCCGGGAACCTCGAACGGCAGCACCTCGAGGCCCGATGGCGAGCCGTCGGGCAGGGCAGGCTGGAAGGGCCTTTCCACCTCGATTCGCACCCGCTTGACGTTCTTCTCGCCCAGCACATTGAAAATGCTGTTGGACTGCAAAATCGCAAGCACCCGCTGGTGCGCATAAATCGAAAAGGGGGAACCCTCGCGCATCGACAACAGCCCGGCGACCGCGTCGATCTCGCCATTGGTCAGGATCACGCCCGCGATCGGGCTGTGGCGGAGCTGGCCTTTTTGGGGATGCAGCTGCGGCGTCGCGATCAACTGCTGGCGCAGGTCGGGCGAGGCATTGACGAGATACCAGTGCTCATTGTCGGCACTGAACGCGATCGAAGCTTGCGTGCTCTGAAGCCCGGAATTTTCGCTTCGCGCTGTCAGGCAAACCGGACATCCGCAATTCCACTGCGGAACACCACCACCTGCCGCGGCGCCCAGGACGACGACGCGAAGCATGATCCGTCACTCCTGGAAAAATCGGCCTTGGGCTCGAATCCGGAATTCGAACGTTCTGAATTCGATCACAAACGTTTCGAGGTGGACGCCGGCGCCGGACACACTCCCGCTATCGGGAACGTGTCACGCCCGGAGGTCCACCTTCGATAACCCTAGAGATACCGCTTCGGCTTACTTGCGAGCGGCACACGCATACATGTTGATTTCCATGCCGACCGGCACTTCGACGATCTTTGGTGCTTTCCAGGCCATTATGGCTCTCCTTTTGGAACCGGACGAACTCCGCCCTCCCCAGTAAACTAATGCGGAAAGAAAAGTTCGCCAGTGAAATCTTTTCCGGGGACCTCAGCGTGCCTATGTTGCGTCGCAAAAGGAGATTGTGCCGGTTGCTGGCCGTCTGCCTCAAAACAGCGTGAGATCAACGGCTTCAGTGTTGATTGCGGCGGCGCGAAGGTGAATTTGAGTAGCGCGGGGCATGGCCGGCTCCGGATAAAGAAGCTGTGAGATTCACCGGCTCCCGTCGCGACCCAATGAAAGTCAGTTCCTGCCCATGCCTCGATATTTTTTCAACACCCGGATCGGCGACGAGCTGATCTCTGACCCGGAAGGCGAAGAGCTGCGCAATCCCGATCGCGCCTGGGAGATGGCGCGCGCCATGATCCGCGAATTGCTGAAGACCGAGCGCGCCGACGAACGGCTGTTGAATGCGACCGTCGAAGTCACCGACGACGAAGGCGAGATCGTGCTGGAGTTTCCGTTCGCCGAGGCGTTGCTCGATAGCGGGGACGATCAGCGGCGCACGAGGCACTGATCGAACGAGGGCGCCCCGCAGCACGACCTAGTTTTCCGATTGCGCATCGGCGGGAAAATATCGGAGACTGCAACTTCGGAAAGCCACCGGCGCCGGCATTATTCGTGCCCGCGCGAGGAAATAAGGCTTCCGCAGGGGAGGACGTCCATGATGAGCTATTCGTCCGTGCCGCGCAGCCTGTTGCTGGCGGGCGCTTTCTTCGGTGCATTCACATTTGGTGCTGCTGCGCAGCAACCGGCCCCCCGCGGCGAGCCCGCCACCGGCAGCGGCGGCGCCGCTTCCTCCGGGATCGCCTCTGATCGGGCGGCCCGCGGACAATGAGGCTGCGGCAAAGCTCGCGCCGATCGCGCCGCCGCCGATTCCGGCCGCGGCCGACAAGCTGCCGACGGCCAAGCTCAAGGTGCCGGCCGGCTTCAATATCGAAGTCTATGCCTCCGGCATCGCCAACGCGCGTTCGCTCGCCGAGGGCGACAAGGGCACGGTGTTCGTGGGCAGCCGCCTGGTCGGCAACGTCTATGCCATCACCAACAAAGACGGCAAACGCACGGTGAAGACGATCGCGTCGGGTCTGCACCGGCCAAACGGCGTCGCCTTCAAGAACGGCACGCTCTACATCGCCGAACTGTCGAAGATCTCCAAGGTCGACAAGGCCGAGGATAATCTCGACAGTCCCGCCAAGCTCACGACGATCTTCGACAAGCTGCCAAAGGACGAAGCCCATGGCTGGAAGTTCATCGGCATCGGGCCCGACAACAAGCTCTATATCCCGGTCGGGCAACCCGGCAACAACGTACTGCACAGCGACGCGCATGGCCTGATCCGCCGCATCAATCTCGACGGCAGCGGCGACGAGGTGATCGCGCGCGGCGTCCGCAATACGGTCGGCTTCGACTGGCATCCGGAAAGCAAGCAGCTCTACTTTACCGACAACGGCCGCGACTGGATGTCGGAAGACGTGCCCGAAGATGAACTCAACCGCATCACCAAGGTCGGCGAGCATTTTGGCGAGCCCTATTGCCACCAGGGCAATATCGCCGATCCCGAATTCGGCTGGGGCAAATCGTGCGCCGACTATACCGCGCCGGTTGCCTTGCTGGGTCCACATTCGGCAGCCCTCGGCATGCGCTTCTACACCGGCAAGATGTTCCCCGCGGCCTACAAGAACCAGATCATCGTGGCGCGCCGCGGATCGTGGAACAGAACGAAGAAGATCGGTGGCGACGTGCTGCTGGTGAAGTTGAACAAGGACGGCACGGTGAAGTCGAGCGAGCCGTTCATCACCGGCTTCCTTGAGGACAACAAATATATCGCCCGGCCGGCCGACGTGATGCAGATGAAGGACGGCTCGCTCTTGGTCTCAGACGACTATAACGGCGCCGTCTATCGCGTCACCTACGGCAAGCAGAAGGTGGCCGGCAAGCAGTAGCCGGTACACCCACTCACGACGCTCGTCATGCCCGGGCAAAAGCGCGAAGCGCGTCTTCGCGCTAGATGTCCCGGGCATCCACGTTCTTAGAACGTCGTATCGCAAAAGGACGTGGATGGCCGGGCGTAGGCGAGCGGAAGCGACGCCGTCCTTCAGACGGCTATGCCCGGCCATGACGAGGAGTGAGATCCCCGAATGCGAGCAACAGCAATAACCGCGCTGGCGTTTGCGCTCATCGCTTCCTCCGCCCATGCGGAAACCTTCGAGGAGCGCGTCGCGCCGTGCCTGGCCTGTCACGGCGAAAAAGGACAATCCGAGACCGAGGACACGCCCTCGCTCGGCGGCCAGCAGGCGCCGTATTCGCTGATCCAGCTCTACATGTTCCGCGAAAAACTGCGTGTCTTCGAGATCATGAACGATATGGCAAAGCCGCTCAGCGACGACGACCTGCGCACGTTTTCGGACTTCGTCGCCAAATTGCCAAAGCCTGTGCCGCCGTCCGACGCCGGCGATGGCGCGCGGATGCAGCGCGGGCAGGCGGCGGCGCAGCAGCACCGCTGCAATACCTGCCACAACCCGGATTATTCCGGCAAAGAGAGCGTGCCGCGCATCGCCAACCAGCGCGAGGATTACCTCGCCAAGACGCTTGCGGAATACAAGAGCAATACCCGCGCAGGCTACGAGGCCTCGATGGCCGATGTGATGGCGCCGGTGACGCCGGAGCAGATCGGCGATCTCGCCTATTATCTCGCCCGCGTGCGCTAGATGACGTGCCGGATCTGCGGTGAATTCAGCTCCGAAGAGCTCCAACGCGTCAGCGGTGCTGACCTGACGAGATGCCAGCTTTTCTTGTATGGAGAAATTCCGAAGACTGCTTTTTCGTGCTGATATAAAAGGGAGTATGCACGCTTGAGAGTTCGCCTGATGTATCAAGTTGCGAAGCCGCGCTGCGCGGAGATGGTCCTCAACTCCTGGAATTAGTCCATGCAGCTTCGCTATGCGGTTCGCGGCGCCATTTGGGTTCTCCTTTATCTGCTGTTCATCCTGGCGCCGTTATTCACGCTCCTGGCGGGGTCGATTCCGCCGACGCGCGACTTCCTGACGGAGTTCTCGGTCGCGATAGGTTATGCCGGCTTGGCGATGATGGGCCTGCAGTTCGGCCTTACGGCACGCTTCCGGTACGTCACCGATCCGTGGGGCGAGGATGTCATCTACCATTTTCACCGTCGGATATCGTTGATAGCGGTTGGCCTGGTCGTGGCTCACCCGCTCATCCTGTTCGCTGTTCGGCCGGAACTGCTCGCGCTGCTCAATTCTATCCAGGCCCCCTGGCGCGCTCGCTTCGCTGCCATATCGATCTACTCGTTGATCGCACTGGTGGTAATGGCGTTGTGGCGTGCGAAGCTGAATATCAATTACGAAGTGTGGCACCTCACCCATATCGTGCTCGCGCTCGTCGCCGTCGCGGCTGGGCTACTGCACATGATGGGGTGGGGCTTCTACCTGGACGATCCCTGGAAACGCGCGCTTTGGATCGGCCTGACGGTCTTTTGGATCGGGCTGCTGCTTTACGTCCGCATCGTCAAGCCGCTGTTCATGCTCCGTCGGCCGTACCGTGTCTCGGAAGTGCGCAAGGAACGCGGCGACACGACAACGTTGGTGATGCAACCGGACGGTCACGCCGGATTCCGCTTCAGGCCTGGCCAATTCGGCTGGCTGACACTGTGGGGGAGCCCCTTCAAGATTACCGGGCACCCGTTTTCGTTTTCGTCCAGCGCCGAGGTTGTCGACGGGCGCGTTGAGATGACGATCAGGAACCTGGGCGACTTCACAAGTGCGATCGACAAGGTGCCGGTGGGACAGCGCGTCTATGTCGATGGGCCGTACGGTGCGTTCACCATCGGCAATCCGGCTGACATGCACGTGTTGATCGCGGGCGGAGTCGGCATCACGCCCATGACCAGCATGATCCGCACGCTTGCCGACCGCGGCGACAGGAGGCCGGTGATCCTGCTCTACGGCAGCAGGGACTGGGAATCGATTACCTTCCGCGAGGAACTGGAGACGCTGAAAGCGCGGCTCAACCTGACCGTGGTTCATGTGCTCGCGGATCCGCCGCCTGGCTGGACCGGCGAACGGGGTTTCATCACCGCCGAGGTCTTCAAGCGACACCTGCCGCCGCCATATGCCGATCATGAGTACTTCATCTGCGGTCCGAATGTGATGATGGATGCGATTGAAGCGGCTCTGGGCGAGATGAAGGTGCCGATGTCCAAATACCATTCCGAGCGCTATAGCTTTGTATAGGGAGGTCCGACATGCGCCGCTTGTTCGCCGACAGGCTGGTCTTTGCTACCGGAGTGATTGTGATCTTGCTGTCGATTCTTTTCGCACTTTCGCGCGTGGGTGTGTCATGAGCGCTTACATCGTCGGACTGTTAGCGGCGTTCTAACATCCGCAGCGTGTCGGCAGTTGGCAGACGACTTGGCAGGCGTCTAGCGCTCACCGCCTCCGGGTATGGCGTTTCCTGGCTCAAGCGTCGCGCAACGATGAAGCCATTTCGCTCTTAGCCGCGCCATCGATTGGTCGGCGGATTTGAAAAAGCCTCAGGATTGCGAAGGCGCCAGCAGCCGCGGCGAGGTGCTTGAGCGTATGCCCGCTCAGAATCGAGCCAACCGAATAAATCGCATGGTCATAGAATTCCAGCAACTTGGCGAGCGCATAAAGCGCTGCAGCGACAATCCAGTAAGCTGCCCCCGTATATTTCGGCGGATAGAGTTTGAGAATCAGGACCAGCGCGAGAAAAGGAAAAAACTGTGCCCAGGCGTAGAGCCGCAAATCGTCGGTCCAGCGCCACAGCAGGAGACTGAAAACGCCTATTGCCAGCAGCGGCCGCAACAACATAGCTCCCGCCCTCGCATCCACGCGCTCCTCGACAACCGCGGCAAGGATTGCGGCGAAGCAAAGTGTCATCGGCAGCCGGTCCCAAAACAACGTCACGTCATTCGGATTCAAGTGGTAGTAGGATGAGCCAAAGCCGGTCAGAAATATCCCCGCAAAGAGCACAAAGGTCGTTGCATCGCCACGAAATCGCAACAGGCCGGCCGCGCCTATCGCGATGAAGGGCAGATTGGAGACAACGTTCCAGAAATTCGGTATTCCGAATAATTCCCGTTGATCAGCGAACTGGTGGTAGTTCTGATCCTGCAACAACGGCGGAAGCGGCAGCAATCCCGCGAGTGAAACAATTATCAAGCCGTACAGAACCGTTACGGGCCGATCTCGCATTAGGCTACGGATTGTCATTTCCTGACACACCTTGGATGATTGCCCTGGGCCGCCGGCGGAGTTGTCACCGAACGAAGGTGTTTAGTGACGCGGCAACGTGATGGACTGACCGAACAACAAATCACCGAGCCGCGACTGGATTCGCGGAGCCCCGATCAGGATTCTGAGCGCATCCCAAACGGGATTGCTCTAACGTCGGCTGCCAGCCAGACGCAGCAACATCATGAACAGGTTGATAAAATCGAGGTAAAGCGACAGTGCGCCCAGCACGGCCTTGCGGCCCGCGGAAACAGCGTCATCGCTACGGTCGTACATCCCCTTGATCCGCTGGGTATCGTAGGCAGTAAGGCCTGCGAAGACGCCGACGCCGACGACTGAGATTATCCAGTCGAGGCCGCTCGATCTCAAAAATAAATTGACCAGGCTTGAGATCACAATGCCTATCACACCCATAAACAGGAAGGTGCCGAATCCCGACAGGTCGCGCCGAGTTGTGTAACCCCAAAGGCTGAGCGCTCCAAAGGTCGCGGCCGAGATGAAGAACACACGTGTAATCGAAGCTTCAGTGTAGACGAGGAAGATGGTAGAGAGCGACAATCCGACCAGGGCCGCATAGGCGAAAAATAGCAGGCGCGCCGCTTCCGCCGACAGCGTGTTGATGCGTGCGCCAATAAAGAACACCAGCGCAAGCGGCGCCAGCATGAACACCCACATCAGCGGACTTTGAAGCAGCGCAGGACTGGCGAGTTGATAGGTCAGCATCGCGACGAGACCAGTCAGACCAACGCCGATGGCCATGTAGTTATACACGCGCAGCATGTAGGCACGCAGGCCGGCATCAATCGCAACCGCACGGTCGGCCGAGGTGCCGGGGGCGGCTGTATTTTGATCGTAATTCGACATCATCGCCTCCTTATTAGTTCGCCAGACACTCCACATGCCCACCCATGTTGCTTTACAGAATACTATACGCTGCGAGACACGGCGCAAGATTACATGGGAACGAACATCACAGATCGCGGCCGCGACCACGATAATGAGGTTAATTGCCCGGAGCGGCGGATCATCGGCGCTCCGACCGGACCCCATTTGATTTGAAATCAAATCACTTCCCGGCGTGCGCTCAGAATATCGGTACGGCACGGACCGACACATCTACCTGCAGTCCGATCGGATCGTCCGCGTTACCAATAAAGCCGCCCGATATCGGGAGCGCTTGCTCGTTCCAATTGTTTTGCCGTTCCGCTAAATCGTGCCCGCTGGCTTTACCCTCCGCCCGGCGCTACAAGACGGCCAGAGATACGGAGTAGGCAATGCAGGACCTCTGGCGTCTGTCGGCCACGGAATTGGCCGCGCTGATCAAATCGAAGAAGGTATCGGCGAAGGAAGCGGCCACCGCGGCGCTGGCCCGGCTCGACGCGGTCAACCCCAGGATCAACGCCGTGGTCGACCACAAGCCGGCCGAGGTGCTGGCGGAAGCGGCGGTGGTCGATGCGAAAATCGCCCGCGGTGAAGATGCAGGCGTCCTTGCGGGCGTGCCGGTCACCGTAAAGGTCAATATCGACCAGCAAGGCTTTGCCACCACCAACGGGCTGAAGATCCAGAAGGACGCGATCGCAAAGAGCAACAGCCCCGTGATCGACAATCTGCGCAAGTCAGGCGCCGTCATTTTGGGCCGCACCAATTGCCCGGCCTTTTCCTATCGCTGGTTCACCACCAACCTCGTGCACGGCGACACCAAGAACCCGCGCGACCCCGGCATCACGCCGGGCGGCTCGTCGGGCGGCGCGGGCGCGGCGGTCGCGGCCGGCATCGGCCATATCGCGCACGGCACCGATATCGCGGGCTCGATCCGCTATCCCGCCTATGCCTGCGGCGTTCACGGGCTGCGGCCGACGGTCGGCCGCGTCGCCGCGTTCAATGCCGCGCTGCCGGAGCGCCCGATCGGTCCGCAGATCTCGGCGGTCTCCGGGCCGCTGGCGCGCACCATTGGCGATCTCCGTATTTCACTGGCTGCGATGTCGGGCTTCGACGCGCGCGATCCCTGGTGGGTGCCGGCGCCGCTGGAAGGTTCGCCAAGGCCGAAGCGCGCCGCGCTGTGTCTTAACCCGGACGGGTTGGATCCGGTGCCGGAAGTGAAGGCCGCGGTTGCCGATGCCGGCAAGCGGCTGGAGCGTGCCGGCTGGACCGTCGAGGAGATCGCGACCACGCCGCCGCTGCGCGAGGCCATGGAATGGCAGACCAAATTGTGGATCGGCGATAATTATGAAGCGCAGCTCGAGGCAGCCGAACGTGAAGGCGATCCCGGCGCGCTGGCTTGTCTGCGCGGCAACCGCTCAAAGGTGTTGCCGTTCGATGCGGCGGCATTTTCCAAAGCCCTGACGCGCCGCCTGACGCTGGCGCGCGAATGGCTGCTGTTCTTCGAAAAATACGCCGTGGTTGTGATGCCGGTGTCCGGCGAATTGCCGTTCCCCGACCATCTCGACCGCAAGGACGATGCGTCCTTTGCCCGGGTCTGGCACGCGCAAATGCCGCAGATCGCGATTCCCTTCATGGGGTTGCCGGGGCTGACGGTCTCGACGGGACTGGTGGGCCGCATCCCTGTCGGCGTGCAGGTGGTGTCCGGCCGCTACCGCGAAGATCTCTGTCTTGCCGCGGGCGAGGCGATCGAGGCCGGCGGCACGCCGTCGGCGGCGATCGATCCCGCAAACTGAAGGAAAAGCGATGCCGAGCATTTATGATTTCACGGCCAATTCGCTGTCCGGCGAGGAAATGTCGTTGAAGCGCTTCGAGGGTCAGGTGCTGCTGATCGTCAACACCGCGAGCGCCTGCGGGTTCACGCCGCAATACCGCGGGCTCGAGGCGCTGCAGCAGCAGTTCTCGCCGCGCGGCTTTGCCGTGCTCGGCTTTCCCTGCAACCAGTTCGGCGCGCAGGAACCGGGCGATGCCGCGCAGATCGCAACTTTCTGCGAGCGCAACTACGCCATCACGTTTCCGATGTTCGACAAGATCGATGTCAACGGCAGCAAGGAGCATCCGTTGTACAAATACCTGAAGAACCAGAAATTCGGCCTGCTCGGGCCGTCGATCAAATGGAATTTCACCAAATTCCTGATCGATCGTTCGGGCAAGGTCGTCGGGCGCTATGCGCCGACCGACCGGCCTGAAGCCCTGAAGAGAGAAATCGAGGCGTTGCTATGAACGACAAGAACGAAACCACCAGCGTCGAGTTTCCGGACCGTCTGTCGACCGATCCGAGAAGCCCCTACTACAATGAGGAGTTGCTCGCGCGCGATGTCGGCATCCGCTTCAAGGGCGTGGAGAAGAACAACGTCGAGGAATATTGCATCAGCGAGGGCTGGGTGCGCGTGACCGCGGGCAATGCCAAGGATCGCCACGGCAATCCGCTGACCATCAAGGTGCATGGCCCGGTGGAGCCGTACATCCGCGACAAGGCCTGAGATGTCCGTTCGCATTACCGACGTCCGCGAGATCACAAAGCCGATCTCTTCCCCGATCCGCAACGCCTATATCGACTTCACAAAAATGACGACGAGCCTCGTCGCCGTCGTCACCGATGTGGTGCGCGACGGCAGACGTGTCGTCGGCTACGGATTTAACTCCAACGGGCGTTACGGGCAGGGCGGCTTGATCCGCGAGCGCTTTGCGCCGCGGCTGCTTGAAGCCGATCCAAAATCGCTGCTGAACGCTGGTGGTGACAATCTCGACCCGGACAAGGTCTGGGCGGCGATGATGTCGAACGAAAAGCCGGGCGGCCATGGCGAGCGTTCGGTCGCGGTCGGCACCATCGACATGGCGGTGTGGGACGCGGTGGCAAAAATCGCGGGAAAGCCGCTGTTTCGTCTGCTCGCCGAGCGTCACGGCCGCACCGCCAATCCGCGCGTGTTCGTCTATGCGGCCGGCGGCTATTACTATCCCGGCAAGGATCTCTCCGCGCTGCGCGGCGAGATGCGCGGCTATCTCGACCGCGGCTACAACGTCGTCAAGATGAAGATCGGCGGCGCGCCGATTGCGGAAGACCGCGAGCGCATCGAGGCGGTGCTGAAAGAGATCGGCAAGGATGCGCAGCTTGCGGTGGATGCCAACGGCCGCTTCGATCTGGAGACCGCGATCGCCTACGCAAAGATGCTGCGCGACTATCCGCTGTTCTGGTACGAGGAGGCCGGCGATCCCCTCGATTATGCGCTGCAGGCCGCGCTGGCCGAATTCTATCCCGGGCCGATGGCGACCGGCGAGAATCTCTTCAGCCACCAGGACGCGCAAAACCTGATCCGCTACGGCGGCATGCGCTCCGATCGCGATTGGCTGCAATTCGATTGCGCGCTGTCCTACGGGCTCTGCGAATACCAGCGCACGCTCGCCGTGCTGCACACCCATGGCTGGTCGCCGAGCCGGTGCATCCCGCACGGCGGCCACCAGATGTCGCTCAACATCGCGGCCGGCCTCGGTCTCGGCGGCAATGAGAGCTATCCGGATCTGTTCCAGCCCTATGGCGGTTTCCCCGACGGCGTGCGCGTCGAGAACGGCCACATCACCATGCCGGATCTGCCCGGCATCGGGTTTGAGGGCAAGAGCGATCTCTACAAGGAGATGAAGGCGCTGGCGGCATAACTTACCCCATCGTCATTGCGAGGAGCAAAGCGACGAAGCAATCCAGACTTTCTTTGCCGCGCGGTGGATTGCTTCGCTTCGCTCGCAATGACGGTGGTGGCTACGACCCCAGCCTCATATCCAGCAGCCTGCGGCCTTCGCCCTTCAGCAGCTTCTTCACGGCGCTCGACGCCACCACCTCGCCGTCATTGGCATAGGCCTCGTGATTCTTCTCGATGTCGTCGAGGCGGTAGAGATAGTTGACCATGATCCCGGCGGATTCGCGAAGACCCTTGGGCGAGAGATCGCCGAGCCAGTCGATCCGCTCCAGCCGCGCGCCGTTGCCGAGGTGGAAGCGGGCGACCGAGTCGATCATCCGTCCCTTTGGCGTGCGCGCTTTCAGGAAATAATGCGCCGCGAGCGGCTCCAGCACCGCGCGGAGTTGCGAGGTCAGCTCGGCATCGTCGAACCAGTCGGGTTTTTCGAGATTCTCCAGCAGCGCGCGCTCGTCGTCGCTGAGCGGGACGTCCTCGGCCTGCTTCAGCCATGGCATGAAGCCCGGCACCGGCGACAAGCGTCACGAAGGTATCGAGCTTCGGCAATTCGCGGCGCAATTCCTCGGCCACCTGCTTGATCAGGAAACTGCCGAAGGAAATGCCGCCAAGCCCGCGCTGGGTATTGGAGATCGAATAGAACACGGCGGTGCGGGCGCGTTCGACCGGCGTCAGCTCGCGCTGTTCGGCGAGCAGCGGCGCAATCGCGCCCGGGATCGTTTCGGTCAGCGCCACCTCGACGAAGATCAGCGGCGCATCGGGCATCGCCGGATGGAAGAAGGCGTAGCAGCGGCGGTCGGCGGGATCGATGCGGCGGCGCAGATCGTTCCAGTCGCGGATTTCATGCACCGCCTCATAGCGGATGATCTGTTCCAGAATGTTGGCCGGTGTCGACCAGTCGATCCTGCGCAGCACGAGAAATCCCCTGTTGAACCAAGAAGAGAGCAGATGAACGATGTCGCGGTCGAGCGCGTCGAGATCGCCGTTGCCTTTCATCGCGCCGAGCAGGTCGGCGCGCATCCGCACCAGCTCGCCGGTCGCCCCCGGCGTGCGGTTGAGCCGGCGAAACAGCTCCTGCCGCCGCGGCTCGGAAGCGAAATGCAGGTCGCTGGCGTCATCGTCCGACGGTTCTGCGCGCCAGGCCTCGATCGCCTGTGCCAGCCTTGCGCGGTCGGGACCGTAGTGCCGCGCCAACGCCTGAAAGAAGGCGAGCCGCGCGCCGGGGTCGAGTTCGTGATAGCCGTCGAGCACTTCGCGCGCCATCGCGATGCCGGACGCCTCGCCGCGGCCCGACAACAGCGCCTCGCACAGCTCGATCAGTTCGGAGGCATCCTGCTTGCCGTCGGGGTCGCCGCCCCGGCGCAGCAGCGTGCGCCCGCGCTCGGAAATCGTGGACAGGAGGTCGGAGAAAAAGGCGTTGGCCATGTCAGCTTTCGAATCCGGAAGGTCGGCTCGATGTTACACAGATTTATGGCGGCGGCCGCCACAATCAAGCACAACCATTAGCCGTCATGCCCCGCGAAGGCGGGGCATCCAGTACGCCGCGGCTTATCGATTCAGCAACGAGCGCCTCTGGAATACTGGATTACCCGCATTCGCGGGTAATGACAGTTTCGTGTAGCCGCCTATTTCTTCTCCGCAAATTCCGTCGGCGTCTTGCCGGTAACCTGCCGGAACGCGTGCGAAAACGCGGGCATGCTGGCATAGCCGAGGTCGGAGGCCAGTTGCTTGACCGAAACATTGGCATCGACCGACAGCCGCTCGATGGCGGCAGCAATGCGGGCGCGCTGGCACCAGCTCTTGAAGCTCAATTGCGTTTCCGCGGAAAACAGCCGCGACAGCGTCCGCGCCGAGGTGCCGACCGCGCGCGCCAGCGTTTCGATCTCGTGCGCGCCGGTGGGATCGCCGAGCACGATGTCGGCGGCGCGTCGGCAGCGCGGCTCGTGCGGCAGCGGAATGAAGGTCGCGGAATCCTCGGCCTGATGTAATTCCAGCATCGCGAGCTTGATCAGAAGCGCGGTGCGTTCAGGTTCGTCGCTGTCATGGAACAGCGCCAGGATCGCCTGATGCAGCAGCGGCGATACCCGAACCACGAATTCCGCTTCAAGGCTGGCGCTGCGTTCTTCGCGCGCAAGCCACGCCAGATCGAAATACAACGTCCGCATCTGGATATCGGCCAGCACGTCGATGGAATGTTCGAGCCGGGCAGGGACCCAGACCGCCCGGTCCGGCGGCACCAGCCAGCGGCCCTTTGGCGTCGTCACCTGCATGGTGCCGCGGGCGGCATAGACCAGCTGCGCCTCGCGGTGCATGTGGGTATCGAGCCGGGTCCCCTTGAGGTAATTGCGCGCGACCAGATGGACGCCGTCACCGGTCGCCCGGTGGTGCCCGCCCTTGATACCCGTAATTGGCGCTTCGGCGATAGTCATTGGCCACATCCCGTCAGGACAAGACCATATAACCTATTTCAGGAAATTGCGGGAATCGCCAAGGAACCGGAAATGAACAGCCCCAGCCGGGTCATTGCCTTCGTCAATGCAGGCCACTTCATCGACCATTATTCGATGCTGATCTTTGCCGCCGCCGTCATCGTGATGGGGCCGGCGCTCGGCATGAGCTATTCGGAGCTGCTGCCCTACGCGACCCCCGGTTTCGTCGCCTTCGGCGCGGGCTCGCTGATCACCGGCTGGCTCGGCGACCGCTGGAGCCGCCGCCACATGATGCTGATCTTCTTTGTCGGCATCGGGCTGTCGATGATCGCGGTCGGCTTCGTGCAGACGCCGCTGCAGTTCGGCGCGGCGCTGCTCGCCATCGGCATCTTCGCCTCGATCTATCACCCCGTCGGCACCGCGATGATCGTGTCCTATGCCGAGCGGCTCGGCCGCGAGATGGGGATCAACGGCGTCTGGGGCAATCTCGGCGTGGCGTCGTCGGCGCTGGCCACCGGCGTGATCGGGCAATATTTCGGCTGGCGATCCGCCTTCATCATTCCCGGCATCGTCACCATCGGCATCGGCATCGCCTTTGCCATGATGGTGGTCCACGAAGACCGCACCGGCTCCAAACAGGCGGCGGCGCAGGCGCGGGTGGCGAAAAAGGACATGTGGCGGGTGATCCTCGCGCTGTTCATCGTGGTGATCGCGATCTCCACCACCTTCAACGCGGTGACGGTGGCGCTGCCAAAGCTGTTCGCCGAACGGCTGGCGGACTTGACCAAAAGCCCGGCGCTGCTGGGCGTAATCGCCGCCGGCGTCTACGTGTTCGGCGCCATGACGCAATACACCATCGGCAAGCTGATCGACCGCTATTCGCTGAAAGCCGTCTCGCTGCCGCTGTCGTTCATGCTGGCGCCGTTCCTGTATCTGGCCGCGACGCTGGACAATCTGCCGCTGATCCTGGCCTCGATCGGCATCGTGATGGGCGCGTTCGGCCAGGTCACCGTCAACGACGCCATGGTCGGCAAATACACCGCCGAGGAGTGGCGCTCGCGCGCCTATTCGATCCGCTACTTCATCGGCTTTACCGCGGCCGGCGCCTCGGTCGGCCTCGTGGCATGGCTGTACGAGCAGGGCGGTTTCGTCACCATGCTGCAAACGTTCGGCGCGCTCTGCCTGCTGGTGATCCTGGCCGCGATCATCCTGCCGACCGAGATCAAGGTGCCGGCCGCGAGCGCGAGCAATCCTTGAGTGTCATCAGCGATCCGGACCTCGATTGCCTGCTGACGGATTTGCATGCCAGGAGCGACGCGCAGGTTGCGGCGTTGCAAAACTATGAAGCGGAGCAGGCCCAAAGGACGGATCCGCCCGCCAAGGGAGAGTTGAGGGCTTTTCTCGGCGACAAGCTTGTCGCGCTCGACCGCGACAAGGCGGAATTCTGCTATCAGCTTTGCCGCGCGAACAACGCACGCCGCATTGTCGAGGCTGGGACGTCGTACGGGGTTTCGACGATTTATCTTGCTGCAGCGGTGCGTGACAACGTCCAGGCCACCGGCGGCGCCGGGGTGGTGATCGGCACCGAATATGAGCCGGACAAAGCCCGGGCGGCGAGGGCGCATTTCGAGCAGGCGGGCTTGAGCCGCTTCATCGATCTGCGCGAAGGCGATCTGCGCGAGACGCTCACGCGGATCGATGGCCCGGTGGATTTCATGCTGGTGGACATCTGGATCCCCATGGCGCGGCCGGCGCTGGAGCTGGTTACGCCCCATCTGAGGCGAGGGGCGATCGTGGTCTGCGACAATACCGGGCGATATCGAAGCGAGTATGCGGACTATTTCGCGTTTCTTGGAGCTAACGGGTTTCGAACCATGACGCTGCCATTTGATGGCGGGCTGGAGTTGTCCGTGCGTTGCTAAGTCGAATTGAGGCAGGGAATGCCGGGTCCTTCGCGGGGTTTGTGTGGCAGGGAGGAACCCAATATGCGCAACAAGACGCTCGCGACCCTTTGCATCGCCGCCATGTCTAGCCGGTCTTGCCGGCATTTCACAGGCCCAGACACCCGCACCGGCACAAGCGGCCGCACCGTTGTTCGCCACGACCAAGGTCGAGGGCACCGACAATGTCTACGTCTTCCGCTATCAGAACCATCAGGCCATGTTCGTGGTCACGCCGGCTGGCGTGATCGCCACCGATCCGATCAGCTACGGACGGCCGCAGGCGGCAAAGGCCTATCTCGACGAAATCCGCAAGATCACCCAGGCGCCGATCAAATATTTGATCTACAGCCATCACCACTACGACCACATCGCCGGCGGCAAGCTGTTCAAGGAGGCGGGCGCCAAAGTGGTCGCCCACAAGCGCGCCAAGGAGCGGCTGGCGGCGTTGAAAAATGCCGACGTCGTCATTCCCGACGAGACCGTCGACGACAAGCGCACCATCAAGCTCGGCGGCACCACGCTGGAGCTCGTCTACACCGGACGCAACCATTCGGATTCGTCGCTCGTGATGCTCCTGCCCAAGGAAAAAATCATGTTCGCGGTCGATTTCAACTCGCTCGGCGCGGTGCCGTCGCGGCTGGCGATCAACGATTCCTATCCGGTCGAGTGGGAAGCATCGCTGAAGAAGACGCTGGCGCTGCCATGGGACCGCCAGATCCCCGGCCATCCCGGGCCCGGCGGCCGGCTCGGCACAAGGGCGGACATGGAACAGCAGCTCGCCTTCATGACCGACCTCTCCGCCGAGATCAAAAAGGCCGCGGACGCCGGCAAATGCTTCGATCCTGCCACCAAGGAAGTTCGCCTCCCGCAATATGGCAGCCTCCAGGGCTACGAGCAGAACATCGAGTGGAACACCCATCGCTGGTGCGGCTACTGGGGCCGCGGCATCTGAGCTGGCTTGGGTGACCGTCGCGCGGCGAATGACCATCGGACAGGCTCGCGTCCATTTGGACGCGAGATTCCCGTTTCGCTCCCGCGCATGATCGACGACAATGACCGGAAGGCTCGACAATAACGAGCCAATGGGAGAAACCCGATGTCCATGCAAATCCCGCCGCGCCTTGCCGGCCTCATCCTGGGACTTGTTGCCATGACCACCAGCCTTGCACGCGCCGACGCGCTGAAGGACCAAATCGCGCCGACCGGAAAATTGCGGGTGGCGATCGCGATCAGCCCGGCGGGCGGTGCGTTCTGGTCGACCAAAACGGAATCCGGCGGCTATGCCGGCGTGCCCGTCGATCTCGGCAAGGAAATGGCGGCGCAGCTCGGCGTGCCGGTCGAATACATCGCGCACAACAATTCCGGGCAGATCGTCGACGCCGCTTCGAAAGGCACCTGGGACGTCACCTTCCTGCCGAAGGATCCCGAGCGCGAGGGAAGAATGCTGTTCGGTCCGATCTACGAGGTCGCCGACGCCACCTACATCGTCAAATCAGGCTCGCCGGCGACGAATTTCGCAACGCTGGATCAGCCCGGCGTCAAGATCGCCGCCGTCAACAACACCACGACCATGCGCGGCGCCATCGCGCATCTGAAGAATGCCAAGGTCACCGGCTACCAGACCTATGACGAGATCTTCAATCTGCTGAAGAACGGCGAGATCGACGCGTTTGCGCTGTCGCGCAATCAGCTCAACGCGATGGCGAAGAAAATTCCGGGCACGCGGGTGCTGGATGAGACCTTCAAGCAGACGGTGACGGCGGTGGCGGTGCCGCTCAATCATCCGCTGGCGCTGGCCTTTGCCAGCAAATTCCTGACCGACGCCACGACCAACGGCTTGCTGCGCAAGGCCTATGACAATAACGGCCTGAAGGACAACCCGATCCGGACCCAGACGAAGTAGGTCCGTCCGAACTCCAGCGTCATTTCGGGCTGAGGCGAATATGTTGCAATTCGCATCGGAATCCATAACCACGCGGCATTTCTGAAATGATCGACGGCTGTTGAGCAACGCCCTCCGTGGGTCTGCATCGGACTCGAGCCAGAGGCGGCCCGGATTGCCGCGTGGACTGCGCGCCATCTGTGCATCTGCACAAATTCAGGGCAATGGCCTGGTCCGGGTACTCTCGACCGGATTTCAACCGCGAATTTCCGGACTTCCGGCCTGCCGTCGTGCAAGCGTTGGCACATCGATTGCTTAATCTGCATCAGTCAATGACGACTGCCGTCCTTTGGGGCTGCCAAGGCCAATGTTGGCCGCGGCGCTGGGAGCAAGAGCCTCGCGTGAGGCGCTTGGAGCAGTCATCGGGACACTTCCACGATAGCTCGCACAATCCCTTTCCCTGATCGGGCACGACCGCGTCGACTGTGTCGCTGAAGGCGGCACAGCATGGTCGCGCGCGAGAGACGGCAAGCATTTTCACAACATCGGTGCACGGCTGCGCAGCATCCGGCGCTCAACGCTGTCTCGCAAAGGGGAACTGGAATGGCCTATCTCGCGCCTTCGGAATTCGTGACCAAGATGGTCGACGCCGGAGAATCAAAAATCTTCATGTCCACGCGCGATACGGTGATCCGCGCCTATATGGCCGGTGCGATCCTCGCGCTCGCCGCCGCCTTTGCGATGACCATCAACGTGCAGACCGGCGTGCCGATCGTCGGCGCGGCGCTGTTCCCGGTCGGCTTCTGCATGCTGTATCTGCTCGGCTTCGACCTGCTCACCGGCGTGTTCGTGCTGTGCCCGCTGGCGCTGATCGACAAGCGTCCGGGCGTGACGCTCGGCGGCGTGCTGCGCAACTGGGGCCTTGTCTTCATCGGCAATTTCGCCGGCGCCTTCACGGTGGCGGTGATGATGGCGATCGTCTTCACCTTCGGCTTCTCGTCACCGCCGGACAAGGTCGGCCAGGTGATCGGCACCATCGGCGAGAGCCGCACCGTCGGCTATGCCGATCACGGCGCGGACGGCATGCTGACGCTGTTCATCCGCGGCGTGCTCTGCAACTGGATGGTCTCGGCCGGCGTCGTCGGCGCGATGATCTCCACCCACGTCAGCGGCAAGGTGATCGCGATGTGGATGCCGATCATGCTGTTCTTCTTCATGACCTTCGAGCATTCGATCGTGAACATGTTCCTGTTCCCGTCCGGCCTGCTGCTCGGCGGCAAGTTCACCTGGTGGGATTATATTTTCTGGAACGAGATTCCGACCGTGGTCGGCAACCTCGTCGGCGGCCTCGCCTTCACCGGCCTGACGCTGTACGCCACGCACATCAAGACCGGACCGTCGCGCAACGCGTCGGCTGCGGCCTCGTCGCGTACGGCGTCCTCGCGCATTGCCGCTTGATCTTGCGATGCGAACGGGTCTCTCTTCGCAAGGGGAGAGGCCCGTTGCCGCGAAAGCCGGAATGCCGCGCGAGCTGAAAATATCGGTCGGGCAATTTTCTGATAAGGGCCGCAAGGAAACCAATCAGGATTTTCACGGCGTTCTGATTCCGGACGAGCCGCTGCTCAGCCTCAAGGGCATTTCCGTCGTGCTGGCCGACGGCATCTCTACCAGCAAGGTCAGCCGGGTCGCCGCGGAATCGGCGGTCAAGGGATTTCTGACCGACTATTACTGCACCTCGGAATCCTGGTCGGTGCGCACCTCGGCACAGCGCGTGCTCGAGGCCACCAATTCCTGGCTGCATTCGCAGACGCGCAGCCAGTATGCCTACGACAAGGACCGCGGCTATGTCTGCACGTTGAGCGCCATGGTCATCAAATCGACCACGGCGCATCTCTTTCACATCGGCGACTCCCGCATCTACCGTCTCTCCGGCAACACGCTGGAGCAGCTCACCAACGACCACCGGGTCGTCATCTCTTCGCAGCAGAGCTATCTCGGCCGCGCGCTCGGGGTGAATCCGCAGGTCGAGATCGACTACCAGATGCTTGGGGTGGAGCAGGGCGACATCTTCGTGCTTGCGACCGACGGCGTCTACGAGCATCTCAGCGCGCGCCGGATCGCCAAGGCGATCAATGAAGGCGGCGCCGACCTCGATTCCGCCGCGAAGGCGATCGTCGACCAGGCCTTCGAGGCCGGCAGCGAGGACAATCTCACCGTCCAGATCATCCGCGCCGATCAGCTGCCTGAAAGCTCGGCGAGCGAGGTGTTCGGGCAGCCGAGCCAATTGCCGCTGCCGCCGCTGCTGGAAGCGCGAATGGTGTTTGACGGCTACCGTATCGTGCGGGAGCTGCATGGCTCAAGCCGCAGCCACATCTATCTCGCGGTCGACATCGAGACCGACAGCGTCGTCACGCTGAAAATCCCGTCGATCGATCTGCGCGACGATCCCGCCTATCTGAAGCGCTTCCTGATGGAGGAATGGGTGGCGCGGCGCATCGACAGCCCGCATGTGCTCAAACCCTGCCTGCCGTCGCGCAAGCGCAATTTCCTTTATGTCGTCACCGAATATATCGACGGGCAGACGCTGACGCAGTGGATGATCGACAATCCTGCTCCATCGCTGGAGACGGTGCGCGACATCGTCGAGCAGATTGCAAAAGGCCTGCGCGCGTTCCACCGCAAGGAGATGCTGCACCAGGACCTGCGGCCCGACAACATCATGATCGACGCGACCGGCACCGTGAAGATCATCGATTTCGGCTCGACCCGGATCAAGGGCGTGGCGGAGGCCGAGCCTTCCGGCGTGCGCGACGATATCCTCGGCACGCTGCAATACACCGCGCCGGAATATTTTCTGGGCGAGGCGGCCACCTCGCGCTCGGATTTGTTTTCGCTCGGCGTCATCACCTACCAGATGCTGACGGGAAAATTGCCCTATGGCGCGCAGGCGGCGCAGGCGCGGACGCGCGCGCAGTTCGGCAGGCTGCAATACCGGCCGGCCGCGCATGGCAGCAGAGAAATTCCCCTCTGGGTCGACGGCACGCTGGAGCGCGCGGTGCATCCCAATCCCTTGAAGCGGTACGACAGCCTGTCGGAATTCCTGTTCGACCTGCGCACGCCGAATGCGAATTACGTCAAGACCTCGGCCGCGCCGCTGATCGAGCGCAATCCGCTGTTGTTCTGGAAGAGCACGACCGTCGTGCTGGCGCTGGCGGTGGTTGTGCTGCTTGCACTCCTGCACGGCGGGCATCGCTAACGCTCCGTCATCCTGAGGTGCGAGCGGAGCGAGCCTCGAAGGATGCGCGGCCCGGCCGGTGGCTGTCGTCCTTCGAGGCTCGCAAGTGCTCGCACCTCAGCGACTGTGTTCTTTGTCAAGCGGGTTGCCATGGTTTTTGGTCCCTGATCATGGCGTTGAGCGTGGTGAGAACTTTGCGAGCGACGGCGATGAGGGCAACCATCTTCGGCTTCCCTGCAGCCAGCAGGCGTCGATAGAAGACTTTGAGCTGCGGATGATATCGACTGGCGGAAAGGGCGGCCATGTAGAGCCCGGCGCGCAGCGCAGCTCTTCCACCGCCGATCATGCTCTTGCCCTTCCAGCGACCGGATTGACGGGTGAACGGAGCAAGTCCAGCGAGGCTCGCAATCTGGCGCCGATTGAGCGTGCCGAGTTCGGGCACCTCGGCCAGGAAGGTGCGAGCGAGCGTGTTGCTCACGCCCGGAAAGGTGATCATCAACTCTTCCTTGGCGCGCCAGACCGGCGAGCCGCGCACCAGCGTGTCGATGTCGTTGTCGATCTGCGGCAACTCTTTCTCGAGGGCCTTGAGGTGCCGGGCAAGGCTCTTGCGGACGCGGACATTCTCTGCCCGCTTCTCGCGCTGGCGTTCGGCAACGATCATTTCGATGATTTGCCGCCGGCGATTGACCAGTTCTGCCAGCAGCCGCGCCTCCTGATCCGGCATGGCGCGGGGCGTTGGCTTCACCGCCTCGACGAACCGCGCGATGACCGCCGCATCGATTGGATCCGTCTTGGCGCGCTGGCCAACCGCCTGCGCGAAGTGCCGGATTTGGGCCGGATTGACCACCACCAGCGGCAGCTGGGCGCCGGCCAGTGCCGCGGCGACGATAGTCTCGAAACCACCTGTCGCCTCCACCGCAACCAGCGTCGGCGAACAAGCCTGCAGGCGAGCAACAAGGTCTTCCAAGCCTTTGCCGTCGCGCGTAACGGCAAAGGCTTCCCCGCTCGGACGCATGTGCACGTCCAGCCGGTCCTTCGACACATCAATGCCAACGTAGATCGCGTCCATCTGCACCCCTCCTTGCGCAACCGGGCTCGCCAGGCGGCCCTCGCGACTGTTCGGGTTCAATGGAACAACGGTCGGGGCGCCGCGCTGAGGTACGGGCTTAGAGGCCCGGGGATGAAGCGGTCTCCCGGCCGTTACCGCACCGGACATTCTAGCCGATCCAGCGAGTTGTGACTTACAAGGATGACGGGTCGAGAGAGAGTACGCCGCACTAGTTCGTGCCGCCCGCCGCGATCGGATCCATCCCGCTCTTGACGATCTCGCCGCGCGCCGCCGGCGAAGCCAGAAACCTGATCAGCGCCTTGCCGGCCTCCGGTTGTTTGGAAGCGGTGCCAATCCCGGCGGAAAACACCGTGATCTTCTGCAATTCGTCCGGCAACGGTCCGACAATATCGATGCCGGCGACCGGCTTGAGTTCGCTCATCTGCTGAAAGCCGATTTCGGCGGTGCCGTGCGCAACAATCTCGCCGACCGGGGTTGCCGGAATTTTCCGGGCCTTGTCCTTCATCTCTTCGGCAATTCCCAGTTTGACGAACATTTCGGTCGAGACATAGACGCCGCTGGCGCTGTCGGAGTAGGCGACCGTCTTCGCCGCCTGCAGCGCGCGCTTCAGCGCATCCGGCGTCGAGATGTCGGGCTTTGGCGCGCCCGATTTCACGGCCACCCCGATCGGCGATCTGACGAGATCGACGCGGCTGTCCGCGATCACCTTGCCCTTTTTGGCGAGATCGTCGATCGCGTAGCCGACCATGATCAGAACATCGGCGGGCTCGCCGCGCTCCAGCCGCACCGGAATTGCGTTGACGGTGGTGCCCATCGACGGGCCATAGGCGGTGATGACCTTGTGGCCGGTGGTGCGTTCGAATTCCGGCACCAGCGCCTTATAGGCTGCCGCCAATCCGCCTGAGATCATGACGTGGACTTCGTCGGCGGTTGCCGTTGTGGCGAGCCAGAGCAGGCTGATGAAGCCGAACGCCGACGCGCGAAGATAGGCTGAAAGCCGCATGAGTATTCCTCCCGGAACGACTTTTGGGTGGTCGTCCTCGCAGGGAATGCTACGCCGCGAATGGTGGGTCGGCTAGATGGAATGACGCGGAGGCGCCGAGCGGCGCCTCACGAATTCACGTGCACGAAATCCCGCAGCAGCGGATAGATCTCGTTGTTCCAGCGCCTGCCGGAGAACACGCCGTAATGGCCGACGCCGGCCTGCATGTGATGCACCTTGCGATAGGCGCGCACGCCGGTGCAGAGGTCCTGCGCGGCGAGTGTCTGGCCGATCGAGCAGATATCGTCCTTCTCGCCTTCCACCGTCATCAGGCCCATGCGCTTGATCGCAGCCGGATTGACCGGACGGCCGCGGTGCATCAACAGGCCCTGCGGCAACAGATGTTCCTGGAACACGTCGCGCACCGTCTCGATGTAGAATTCCGCCGGCAGATCCATCACCGCAAAGTATTCGTCGTAGAAGGTCTTGATGATTTCGGCCTTTTCGTTCTCGCCCTTGGCGAGGTGATGGGCGAGATCCATGTGCTGCTTGATATGGCGTTCGAGATTCATCGACACGAAGGCGGTGAGCTGCACGAAACCGGGATAGACCTGGCGGAACGCGCCCTTGCACTGCACCGGCACGTAGTTGATCAGGTTGTTCTCGAACCAGGTGATCGGTTTGCTTTTGGCAAAATCGTTGACCTTGGTCGGCTGGATGCGGGTGTCGATCGGCCCCGCCATCAGGGTCAGCGTCGCCGGGCGTGCGGGGTGATTGTCCTCCGACATGATCGCGGCCGCGGCCAGCGCCGACACCGAAGGCTGGCAGATCGCCACCATGTGCGCGCGCGGGCCGAGCTTGTCGAGGAAGTCGATCAGATGATCGGTGTAATCCTCCAGCCCGAACCGGCCGGCGTGAAGCGGGATGTCGCGCGGATTGTGCCAGTCGGTGATGTAGACGTCGTGGTCCTGCAGCAGCGTCTTCACGGTGCCGCGCAGCAGCGTGGCGAAATGGCCGGACATCGGCGCCACCAGCAACAGGCGCGGCTGCTCCGGAGATTCCTCCTTCTTGAAGCGCAGCAGCGAGCCGAACGGCGTCGCGTAGACGACCTCTTCAGTCACAGCCAATTCCCGGTTGCCGACCATCACGCTGCCGATGCCATAGGCCGGGCGCGCATAGGTGAGCGAGGAGCGCGAGATCAGTTCGAGCGCCGCCGCGAGCCGCCCGAACAGCTTGTCCGAGACGCCCTGCGGGACGAGATTGAGGTATTTCAGCGCGGCTGAAGCCCCCGTCCGCCACGGCGCCGTCAGGTCCATGTGGTTCTGGTAGGCTTGGTACATCATTGACATCATTCCGTTTCGCCCTTGCCGGTACTGCCATGCAATATCGGAGCCAAAGCGGGCCCGGCCGGCCTTCGAAACTGGCACGTCGCTTGCTGCACAAATGCCCGATAGATGGGCTAACGGCAGGCGGCTTGGCGCTGCCGGCCCGGCCCTGCGTGAAGCGTTCGGCGTTGAGGGAAGAGCCATATGGCGAAGACGACACTCACCATCAGCAGCAAGAATTATTCGTCGTGGTCGCTGCGCGGCTGGCTGCTGACAAAGTTCTCCGGGCTGGAATTCGAGGAAGTGGTCACCGCGCCGGATGACGCGTCGGCGCGGGCGGAAATTCTCTTGCTGTCATCCTCGATCCTGGTGCCCTGCCTGCGGCACGAGGGCGCCACCGTCTGGGATACGCTGGCGATCGCCGAGTATCTCAACGAGGTTTGCCCGGATGCCGGCCTGCTGCCGGCGGACCGCGTGCAGCGGGCGCATTGCCGCTCGATCTGCGGCGAAATCCATTCCGGCTTCACGACGCTGCGCGCCTCGCTGCCGGTCAACCTCAAGGGTCATTTCCCCGGCTTCAAGATCTGGTCGCGGGCGCAGGCCGATATCGACCGGGTCTGCACCATCTGGCGCGAGTGCCTGGCGCAATCCGGCGGGCCGTTCCTGTTCGGCGAGCGCTCCATGGCGGATGCGATGTATGCGCCTGTGGTGACGCGCTTCATGACCTACGACGTCAAGCTCGATCCGGGATTGATGAGCTACGCCAAAACCATCATGGCCATGCCCGAGATGCGGGAATGGATCGAGGCCGCCATGGCGGAGCCGGCCGATATCGAGGAGCTCGAGGTCGAATATTAGGCAGCGGCATCGCTGTCTTGCCCGTTTGAAGGGCTCAAACCGCGGGCAGGTTTGCTTAAAGCCCGTGCCATCAAGCACGTGAACCCGCTGCGGCGGCCGGGCACGATGTGCCCGCGCTATTCAACGCTGGAGCACGGATTCGGCGTCTATCCCCCTGCATTGCCGTCCGGGCGATGTCCCGGCGCCGAAATCGCCGCAGTGCAGCGCGGCTGGCGTGATTTTCGCATAGCAACATGCAGCCGTGACGCGACGATGCGACGTGCCGAAAATTTGGACGCCTTGCGCAGGTCGCGAACTCGCGAACGAAACCCGTGGAGGCATCAATGAATCAGACTGCCGTCGTCAGCAAATTCTCCCACGTCAAACCCGGCGACACCCAATTCAAGGAAGGGGGACTGCGCGACTTTTTCCTCTATCGCGACCTCGGCATTGCCGATGCCACCGGCGGGCAGGTGATCTGTCATCTGGTCAAGGCCAATCCCGATTTGCCGCCCGAAGAGGGCACCGGCTGGCACAAGCATTTGTGCGAATTCCAGATCGTGATCATGACCAAGGGCTGGGCGCGCTTCATGTACGAGGACAAGTCGACGTTGGTGCAGGCGGGCGATGTCGTGCATCAGCGGCCGGGCATTACGCACTATCTCTACGATTACTCGGAGGACATGGAGTACCTCGAAATCGTCAGCCCGGCCGACTTCAAGACCGTCGACGTGCCGCCGGCCGTCGACAATGTACCGCCGCCGACGCCGTGGAAGTGACCGCCATGTCATCCCCCGAGGAATTAACCTTTGTCATCGGCCGCTGGCTGCGGCCGATCGTAGTCGTGCTGCATGTGGTGCGCCGCCTGACGTTCCAGCCGATATCTAGCCGTGAACAAGGGAGTACGCCTCCCCATCAGTGATTCGGGCGCGATTCGTTCCGATCACGTTCCAAATCCTAAGATGCGCCGGCACGCCCGTTATATTTTGGCACAACCGGTGACGCGTCAGCCATGGCTGATTGCTTGATGGCCGATTGTTTGACGCGCGGCAGACGCCAGCCGATCACGGTTGCCTCGACCGCGCCGCCGGATTCATGGTTGCGCCATTGACCTTCGACCATGCGGCAGGCGAACGGCAATTGATACGTGCCGCTGTGATCCTCGCAAAGCACCTCGACGGGCTGCTCGGGCGGCGGCGCGCCGCTGCCGTCGAACTGCGCCAGTCGCTTTTCGCGCGTTGCCATATAACTATTCTCCACCGCTGTCGGGTCGCGCAGGCTTCCGCCTGAGTTCCCGCACCCTCTCATCGTCCCTGCGCCACCAGCAAGCACAGGGGATGAATGCGGTATCAGTGTGGTATCCTTGGCGCGGCGTGCAACGATCGCGCAATTTGGCGTGATAAAGCGCATTTGAGCATGATCCGGAAAAGTGGGCACCGGTTTTCCGAAAGATCATGCTCAAGCAAAAATGGGGATTTTCATGGCCGGACGGACCGTTTTTGCCGCTTTCGCCGCAGCGGGTTTCGCATTCAGCTCCGGCGCCGCTTTTGCCCAGGACGTTCCCGGCATCGAAATCTGCACCGTCGAAAAGACCATGGAGCGGCGCACCAGCTGCCTGCAGAGCAATGTCGATTTCCTGATGAAGACGATCTCAAAACTTTCCGGCGACCAGCAGCGCAGGATCGATGCGGCCAATCGCCAGATCGACGGCCTGAAGGCCGCGGTCGCATCGCTGGAAAAACTCGTCGAGGAGCAGAAGAAGGCGATCGAGGACGTCAAGAAAGCCGCGCCCGCCGGCCAAGGACGCGGCGCCGGCCGCGAAAAAGGATGCTGCACCGGCAGCGAAAGAAGGCGCGAAATAGCCGAGGCTTACTTCACCCGGTATCGCTCCATCACATCGCGATCCGGCTCGTAGCCCAGACCCGGACCGTCGGGCACCGCGACATTGCCGCTTGCATCGACGTCGATGCGGCCGCGCCAGAGGCACGCGGGGCGCTTCATGTAAAACACTTCGACGAATGTATTGTCGTCGCGCAACGACATCAAATGCAGCGTCGCCAAAAATCCCGGACCGAAATACGGCGAATGCGGCGCAAGCCGCACGCCGCGCTCGTCAGCGAGGGACACCACCTTCAGATATTCCGTAATGCCGCCGACCTTGGTCACCGAGGGCTGCGCGTGGCTCACCGCGCCCGCGTCCATCATCTGGCGGAATTGGTGCGCGGTGCAGGCGTTTTCGCCGGCGGCGACGCCGAGCCCGCCATTCTTGCGCACCTCCGCCAAAACAGCAAAATCCTCCGGCGGCCAGACCGGCTCTTCCAGGAACAGCGGCTTTGCCTCGCGGCACTCATGCGCGAAGGCGGTCGCCGCCGCGCCAGTCATCGGACAGTTCATGTCGACCATCAGCGGGATATTTTCGCCGATCGCTTTTCGCGCGGCAAACACCGGCGGCGAGGTCGTCTCGTGCAGTTTGATGGCGCGGTAACCCAGCTTTAGCGCCGTCTCGCATTCTTTTGCGACGAAGTCGGGATTGCCGATCCGCAGCAGGCTCGCATAGGCCGGAATCTTCGCCCGCTTCTGCGCGCCCAGCAATTTGTGCACCGGCACGCCTTTGGCGCGGGCGGCCAGGTCCCACAGCGCGATATCCAGCGCCGAGATCGCAAACATGGTGATGCCGTAGCGGCCGAACAGATGCAGATTGCGCTGGATCTGTTCCATGAAGGCCGGGATGCCGTCGGCCTCCGGCACCTGCTGGCCGCGCGCCTGCGGCGCGATCATCTCCTCGATCGCCGCGAAAGTCGTCCGCGGGCAGACATAGGAAAAACCGTCGCCCCAGCCGGTCAGGCCGGTATCCGTGATGACTTCGATCATGACGATGTCGAGCGCCGAAATCGCAGAGGCACCCTGCTTGAAGCTTGCGACCCCCGCATCATAGGGGATGCGGATATGATGCGCGCGAACGTCCGTGATCAGCATGGCCTGGCGTCTCCCCAAAATGTTATCTGGTCAGGATGCATGGTTCCGCCGTGCGAGAGCAAGGACTGTCAAACGCGCCGTTGGCATGGTGGGCATGATGGGGGCGCTTTGAACGAAGGCCGTAGTTGATGAATCCAGCCCAGAAGGCGCTTTGGTATATCGAAAGCCATCTTGCCAATGCGCTGACGCTCGATGAGATCGCAGCCGTCGGCGGCGTCTCGCGCTTTCACATGGTGCGAGCGTTTGCCGAGGTCACGGGGCTGTCGGTGATGCGTTACGTGCGGGCCCGCCGCCTCAGCGAGGCCGCACGTGCGCTGGCCGGCGGCGCGCCCGATATCCTCAACCTCGCGCTGGAGGCGGATTACGGCTCGCACGAAGCATTCACCCGCGCGTTCCGCGATCACTTTGGCGTCACGCCCGAAGCGGTGCGCCAGGCGGCATGCGTCGACAAACTCAGGCTACAGGAGCCGATCATGATGGATTCAACCCGAATTGAAAATCTGCAGCCGTCGCGTTTCGAAACCGGCAAGGCCATGCTGATTGCCGGCGTCGGCGAACGCTACAATCACGGCAACGGCGGCACCGCCGGCATTCCCGGCCAGTGGCAACGCTACCACCACAGGGTGGATGAGATCCCCGATCGCGTCGGCAAGGTCGCCTATGGCGTCTGCTGCAACGGCGATGATTCCGGCAATTTCGACTACATCGCCGGCGTCGAGGTGTCGGATTTTTCCGACCTGCCGCGCGAGTTCAGCCGGGTGCGGATTCCCGCGCAGCGCTATGCCGTGTTTACCCACTGCTGAGCACATCTCCACCATCCGCCGCACCGTCGGCACCATCTGGAATGAATGGCTGCCGGCGTCAAAACTGTGCGTCGCCGATGCACCGAATTTCGAGCGCTACGACGAAAAGTTCGATCCGGCCACCGGCAATGGCGGGCTCGAGATCTGGGTGCCGGTGAAGGATAGCGTTTTCGAGCGAAGTGGGTACCGGTTCGCGTGAAGAAACGCTCAAAAATAAAGACTAAATCACCTTCGCAGGGCTGCCCTGCGTTGCAGGGCGGCCCGCGCTTGCTTGGCAAGCCACAGCGACTTTGCCATAACAGCCCGCAACAAAATGTTGCGCGTGCGGGGCTAAAGCCAGAAATCCGCCTGCAGCCAAAAAGCCGGGAGGATTTTCATGGCCAATATTCGTGTTCTCGCCACTGATCTGGAATTTCCGGAAGGTCCGGTGGTGATGCCGGACGGATCGGTGGTGCTGGTCGAAATACGCGGCAAACGGCTGACGCGGGTCTGGCCGGATGGCCGCAAGGAAGTCGTGGCGCAAATTCCCGGCGGGCCCAATGGCGCCGCGCTCGGGCCCGACGGCAAGATGTACATCTGCAACAACGGCGGTTTTACCTGGATCCCGACCCGCAACATGATCATGCCCGGCCCGCAGCCCGACGATTATCAGGGTGGCTCGATCCAGCGCGTCGATCTCCAAAACGGCAAGGTCGAGACCGTCGTTTCCAAATGCGGCGAGCACGCCTTGCGCGGGCCGAACGATCTCGTGTTCGACAAGCATGGCGGCCTGTGGTTCTCCGAACTCGGCAAGCGCCGCCACCGTGAAATGGATGTCGGCGGGATGTATTACCTCAAGCCCGGCATGAAGGAGGTCGTCGAGGTCGTGCATGGCGTGCTGCCGGCCAACGGCATTGGTCTGTCGCCGGACGAGAACACCGTCTACATCGCGGAGACGCCGACCGCGCGGCTGTGGGCCTACGAGATTTCCGAGCCCGGCACGCTCAAACCGCGCGATCCGATCTATCGCGGCGAGCGCGGCAAGCCGATCGCGGGTCTCGGCGGTTACCAGATGTTCAACTCGCTGGCGGTGGAAGCATCGGGCAATGTCTGCGTCGCAACGCTGATTTCGGGCTGCATCTCGGTGATCGCCCCCGACGGCACGCTGGTGGAGCAGGTGCCGACCGGCGACCGCGTCACCACCAACATCGCCTTCGGCGGACCCGAACTGAAGACCGCCTACATCACGCTGTCGGGCAAGGGCGAACTGATCGCGATGGATTGGTCACGTCCCGGCCTGCCGCTGAATTTTCTGAACAAGTGACGATTGCGCCAAAGCGCAATCTCATCCGCGGCATTGCGGAGCATCGACTTGTGCGCCGTAGCTCGAAGAGCCGAAGCCGGATCTGGCCTTCGGACCATCGCCGGAAGACGGAGGATGGGTTGGCTCGCTTCGCTCGCAACGACGACTTCGGAGACTACTTAATGCCCTGGCTTGAACCGGTAACGCTGCGCGGCGAACACGCCCACCTGGAGCCGTTGTCGCACGATCATCGCGACGGCCTCGTCGACGCCGTCAACGACGGCGAGCTCTGGAAGCTCTGGTACACCTTCATCCCGAAGGCCGAGGACATGGCGAAAGAGATCGACCGCCGGCTGGGCTTGCAGAAGTCAGGCTCGATGCTGCCGTTCACGGTGTTCGACGCCGATGGCAAGATCGCGGGCATGTCGACCTACATGAACGTCGACACGCCGAACCGGCGCGTCGAGATCGGCTCGACCTGGTACGCCAAGCGTGTGCAGCGCAGCGCGCTCAATACCCAGTGCAAATTGCTGCTGCTGACGCACGCGTTTGAAAAGCTCGATTGCATTGCAGTAGAGTTCCGCACGCATTTCTTCAACCACCAGAGCCGGCGCGGCATCGAGCGCCTCGGCGCCAAGCTGGACGGCATTTTGCGCAATCACCAGATTGCCCCGAACGGCACGTTGCGCGACACTGTGGTCTACAGCATCATCGCCAGCGAATGGCCGACGGCGAAGGCGCATCTGGAGTATCAACTCAACGAGAAGGCGCGTTAGCGCCCGGAGCATGATCCGAAAAAGTGGATACCGATTTTTCGAAAAGCATGCCCTCGGGTTCGAACTCGAGGGATCATGCTCAAACAAAAAAAGGATAGAGCGGGATGACTTTTCGAAGAAAAGTCGTCGCGCTCTAGAAGGTAAAATGGAAACGTTCGATTATGTGATTATCGGCGCTGGTTCTGCGGGCAGCGTGCTCGCCAACCGGCTTGGTGAGGATCTCGGCACAAAAATCTGCGTGCTCGAAGCGGGGCCGAGCGACTGGCATCCCTACATCCATCTGCCGGCCGGCTTCATAAAAACCTTTCACATGAAGAGCATCAACTGGGCCTACCAGCAGGAGGTAGGCCCGTGGACCGGCGGCCGCAGCATCTACGCGCCGCGCGGCAAGACGCTCGGCGGCTCGTCCTCGATCAATGGCCACATCTACAACCGCGGCCAGCGCCAGGATTTTGATACCTGGGCGCAGATGGGCAACCGCGGCTGGGGCTATCCGGATGTGCTGCCATACTTCAAGCGGATGGAGCGCCGGATCGGCGAGGGCGAGGACACCTATCGCGGCCGTGACGGCGAACTGACGGTCACCACGATGGACTGGCAGGACCCGCTCTGCGAAGCTTTCATGGCAGGCGCCGTCAGCCTCGGCATTCCCAAGAACCCCGACTACAACGGCGGTATCCAGGAAGGCGTGTCCTATTGCCAGCGCACCATCGAGGGCGGCCTGCGCATGAGCGCGGCTAAGGCGTTCCTGCATCCGGCGCGCAAGCGCGGCAATGTCGACGTGCGCACCCATGCCCATGTCACCAATATCATTTTTGAGGGCAAGCGTGCGGTCGGCGTGCGTTACCTGAAGGGCGGCCGCGGCGGCACGCCGGTCGAAGTGCGCGCCAGCAAGGAAGTCATCCTCTCCGGTGGCGCCTATAACTCGCCGCAAGTGTTGCAGCTTTCCGGCGTCGGCTCGCCTGAACTTCTGAACTCGCTCGGCATCGAAGTGCGTCACGCATTGCCGGGTGTCGGAGAGGGATTGCAGGACCATTACGCGCCGCGCTCGGTGGCGCGGGTCAAGAACATCAAAACCATCAACGAAATGCGGCGCGGCTTGAGCCTGTGGGTAGAGGCGCTGAAATGGGCCACAACGCGGCGCGGGCTGCTGTCGCTGTCGCCGACCATGGTCTATTGCTTCTGGCATTCCGGCGAGACTCATGAGAGCTCCGACCTGCAGCTCACCTTCACGCCCGCGAGCTACAAGGAAGGCGTGCAGGGCCAGCTCGAGGACGAGCCCGGCATGACGGTCGCTTCCTGGCAGCAGCGGCCGGAAAGCCGCGGCTATGTCCGCGCCCGCTCGTCCGACCCATTCGAGGCGCCGATCATCCAGACCAATTATCTCGTCGAGGAAATCGACCGCCGCGTCGTCGTCGCCGGCATGAAGCTGGCGCGCCGGCTGCTCGCCTCCGCGCCGCTCGCACCATATTACGCCTATGAGGATTTCCCCGGGCCGAACGTTCAGAGCAACGACGAATTTCTCGCCGCCGCCACCGAGCGCGGCACCACCACTTTCCATCCTGGCTGCACCTGCCGGATGGGACCGGCAGATAGCTCATGGGCTGTCGTCGACGACCAGTTGCGCGTGCACGGCCTGCAGGGCCTGCGCGTCATCGACGCCTCGGTCATGCCGCGCATGATCTCGGCCAACCTCAACGCCTCGACGCTGATGATCGCCGACAAGGCGTCCGATTTGATCCGCGGCAAGGCCGCGCCGGAAGCTGTGAAGATCGCGGGGTATACCTAAGCCGCGGCAAGTCGCAGCGAAAGTGCGCGCTATTGCACGCGTCTCAAAGGATAGGCAACGGGGCAACCTCTCATCGTCATTCCGGGGCGACGCGAAGCGGCGAGCCCGGAATCCATAACCACGATGGGGAGTATGGATTCCGGGCTCGCGCCAAGAAGCGCGCCCCGGAATGACGGTGGTGATTTGCTCCTTATGACAAATCACATCACGCATCCAGCGTGCGACAAATCAACACGACGGGCAAATCACTTCTGATTTTCAGAAATCGTGTCAAGCCCCGAAATCAAAAATATTCCGCTTTCCCGGTAGGGCAAATCAGTGCATCTATCCGTTGTCCTTGCCCACACGAGGGGGCGTTTCGCGATCGTCACGATACGTTGGGCAAGGGATGCGGTGGACGCTTTGGCGTCAGGCGTGGTTATCACGCCGGACGAAAACGCCGAAGCGTACGGCGAAGTCGTGTGGTCCTGGCACCCGATGCTGGCGTCAAGCTTGCAAAGGTATTCGCAGGTGACGGTGGCAACACAACCCGCTCACCGGGGAGAGCACGAAGTAAGCCGTAAAGCCATTGCGCAGGGGATGTCGGAGTGTTTCCGCTCACCTGTATGCTCGTGTGCGCCTATATGCGTATTTCTTGGCACACGAGACCGCGGGTGCAGCGCGCACCCGGCATTCCCTGCGCCCTCTGTTCGCAGAGGGGCAAATGAATTTGAAAAGCTCGGGCGAAAATCAAGCCGCGAGAATACTTCTGCTCGTCATTCCGGGGCGCCGCATAGCGGCGAGCCCGGAATCCATAACCACAGGCCGTTGTGCTTCAAAGAAAGCCGTTGACCATCTCGCAACACCACGACGGTCACGGCGTATGGATTCCGGGCCCGCGCTCTGCGCGTCCCGGAATGACGACTGTGGGGTGGCGCCTAAACTTCCCGTCGGCTCAAAAACGCCAGCCGCTCGAACAGATGCACGTCCTGCTCGTTCTTGAGCAGCGCGCCGTGCAGCGGCGGGATCAGTTTGCGCGGGTCGCGCTCCCTGAGCATTTCCGGCGTCATGTCCTCGTTCAGCAAAAGCTTCAACCAGTCCAGCAACTCGGAAGTCGAGGGCTTCTTCTTCAGGCCCGGCACTTCGCGGATCTCGAAGAAGATGCGCAGCGCCTCTTCCACCAGCCGCTTCTTGATGTTGGGAAAATGCACGTCGACGATCCGGGTCATGGTGTCGGCGTCGGGAAACTTGATGTAGTGGAAGAAGCAGCGGCGCAAGAACGCGTCCGGCAATTCCTTCTCGTTGTTCGAGGTGATCATCACGATCGGGCGCAGGCTCGCCTTGATGTTCTCGCCGGTTTCGTAGACGAAGAACTCCATGCGATCGAGTTCAAGCAAGAGGTCGTTGGGGAATTCGATGTCGGCCTTGTCGATCTCGTCGATCAGCAGCACCGGGCGCTTGTCATGGGTGAAGGCTTCCCACAATTTGCCGCGCTTGATGTAGTTCGAAATGTCCGACACCTTGCTGTCGCCGAGCTGGCTGTCGCGCAGGCGGGACACCGCGTCATATTCGTAGAGGCCCTGCTGCGCCTTGGTGGTGGACTTGATGTGCCAGGTCAAAAGCGGCGCGCCGAGCGCCTTCGCGACTTCCTCCGCCAGCACAGTCTTGCCGGTACCGGGCTCGCCCTTGATCAGCAGCGGGCGCTCGAGCACGATCGAGGCGTTGACCGCGACCTTGAGGTCCTCGGTGGCGACGTAGTCCTTGGTACCGGAAAATTTCATCGAGTTTGCCTTAGGTCCGTTTTTTGGGCGCAGCAACGTGTTCCTGCCTTAACAGGAAAATCCTGCCAGAACAGCATTCGCTGCGGGAATGGAAGGGATGCGTCAGGCGCGTCTGACCAACGAGAGGATGACGAGGACGATCACCGCGCCGATGGTGGCGTTGATGATGTCGCGGACCCAGCCGGCGCCGAGGCTGACGCCGAGCTGCGGCAACAGCCAGCTCGCCAAGAGCGCGCCGATGATGCCGATCACGATGTTGCCGATCAGGCCAAAACCGGCGCCACGCACGATCAACCCGGCAAGCCAGCCCGCAATCGCGCCGATCACCAGTGCAGCAATGATACCCATGGAAAAACCCCCGCTGAAATACCCCAGTGGACCGCAATTCTAGTTGAAAAACCGCCTCGGTCTAGCGCGGATTGCGCGCCAACAGCAGGGCCGGGCGCCGCGACGCGTGCGCGGAATTCAGGCACGCCGTTTCCGCCCTGCGGAATGGCTGCCCTCTGTTCAGATCGGCCTCAGGGCCTTGACGGCACCCCTCCGGCGGGCAATCTGTAGTCCATGTTCCTGCAATTCTTCACATCGCTGCGCGACGCCCAGGTCCCCGTGACATTACGGGAATATCTGACGCTGATGGAGGCGCTCGACGCCGACCTCGCCGATCAGACGGTGGAGAATTTCTACTACCTGTCGCGCGCCGCTCTGGTGAAGGACGAGCGCAACCTCGACAAGTTCGACCGCGTGTTCGGCTCGGTGTTCAAGGGACTGGAAAGCCTGCTCGACGCGATGGAGAAGGCGGACATTCCCGCCGAGTGGCTGAAAAAACTCGCGGAAAAATACCTCACCGAGGAAGAGAAGAAGCAGATCGAGGCGATGGGCTGGGACAAGCTCATGGAGACGCTTCGCAAGCGGCTTGAAGAACAGAAGGGCCGTCATCAGGGCGGCAGCAAGTGGATTGGCACGGCCGGCACTTCGCCGTTCGGCGCGCACGGCTATAATCCCGAAGGCGTCCGCATCGGCCAGGAGAAGAACCGCAACAACCGCGCCGTGAAGGTGTGGGACAAGCGCGAGTTCAAGGATCTCGACGGCAATGTCGAGCTCGGCATCCGCAACATCAAGATCGCGCTGCGGCGCCTGCGCAAATTCGCCCGTACCGGCGCGCCCGACGAACTCGATCTCGACACCACGATCAAGGAGACCGCCAACCACGGCTATCTCGACGTCGTCATGCGCCCGGAGCGGCGCAACGCGGTCAAGGTGCTGGTGTTCTTCGACATCGGCGGCTCGATGGATTTCGCATATCGAGCAGGTCGAGGAATTGTTCTCGGCGGCGAAGACCGAATTCAAGCACATGGAATATTTCTACTTCCACAATTGCCTCTATGAAGGCGTCTGGAAGCAGAACAAGCGGCGCTTCACCGACCGCACGCCGACCTGGGACGTGCTGCATAAATATCCGCACGACTACAAGATCGTGTTCGTCGGCGACGCCTCGATGTCGCCTTACGAGATCATGGTGCCCGGCGGCTCGGTCGAGCACGTCAATGAAGAGGCGGGCTCGGTCTGGCTCGATCGCGTCACGCGGACCTATCCGCACGCGGTCTGGCTCAATCCGGTGGCGCAGAAGCATTGGGACTATTCGGAATCCACCACCATCATCCGCCGGCTGTTTTCCAACCGCATGTACCCGATCACGATCGAAGGTCTGGAAAGCGCGATGAAGGAACTGGTGCGGTAGTTGTTGTCATTCCGGGGCGCGCAGAGCGCGAGCCCGGAATTTCGAGATTCCGGGTCTGGTCCTTCGGACCATCCCGGAATGACGAGATAGAGAGGGACCATCAATGCCCCAGAACATCCACACCGGCATCAAGGCGTTGATCGACGAGGCCAACGCCGAAATCGAAACCGTCAGCGCGGCTGATGCGATCAAGCTCGCGGGCGATGCCGAAATCATCATCGTCGATATCCGCGACCCCCGGGAGATCGAGCGCGACGGCAGGATCCCCGGCGCATTTCCCTGCACCCGCGGCATGCTGGAATTCTGGATCGATCCGGCGAGCCCCTATGCAAAACCGATTTTTCAGCAGGACAAGAAATTCATCTTCCACTGCGCCGGCGGATTGCGCTCGGCGCTCGCGGCCAAGACCGCGCAGGACATGGGACTGAAGCCGGTCGCGCATATGGGCGGCGGCTTTGCCGCCTGGCGCGACGCCGGCGGACCGGTGGAAAAATACGAACCGAAGAAGAAGGGCTGAGGTATTCCACCCCCGTCGTCATTCCGGGGCGCGCGGAGCGCGAGCCCGGAATCCATAACCACGATCGGGAGTATGCATTCCGGGCCCGCGCCAAGGGGCGCGTCCCGGAATGACAAGAGGAAAGTGATTACATGACATCTCCCACCACTGACCCGCTCGTCTCCACCGAATGGCTCGCCGCCAATCTCGGCGATCCCAAGGTCAGGGTGATCGACGCCTCGTTCAAGATGCCGGGCGTGATGCCGCTGCCAAAGGACGATTATCTCGCCTCGCACATCCCGGGCGCGGTGTTCTTCGACGTCGATGCGGTGTCGGATCATTCCAACCCGCTGCCGCATATGTTTCCCGATGCCGCGCAGTTCGGCCGCGACGTCGGTGCGCTCGGTGTCAGCAATGACGACACCGTCGTGCTCTACGATTCCGGCGGCTGGGTCGCCTCGGCGCGCGTATGGTGGATGTTCCTGTCGTTCGGCCATCAGAACGTTCGCATCCTCAATGGCGGGCTGAAGAAGTGGGTCGCGGAAGGCCGCAAGGTCGAGAGCGGGCAGGTGACGGCGAAGCCCGGCACGTTCAAGGCCAGTTTCGATGCGCGACGCACCCGCAGCATGCAGCAGATGATCGCCAATGTTGCGAGCCGCGCCGAGCAGGTGATCGATGCGCGCGCCAACGAGCGTTATCAGGGCAAGGTACCGGAGCCGCGGGCGGGCATTCGCTCCGGCCATATCCCGGGCAGCCTGAACCTGCCCTACAACAATCTGTTCGACGCCGCGACCGGCACGATGAAGCCGCTCGACCAGTTGCGCGATGCGTTTCTCGGCGCGGGCGTCACGCTCGACGCGCCGATCGCAACAAGCTGCGGCTCCGGGGTCAGCGCTGCCGTACTGACGCTGGCGCTGTACCGGCTCGGCGTCGAGAATGCGGCGCTCTATGACGGCTCATGGACGGAATGGGGTGCTGCGAACGGGCCGCCGATCGCGACCGGCCCGGCGTAAGAACCTTCAGCGCCGGCGGGATGCCGGGGCCGCCGTAATCGTCGGCTGCGGCGTGAACGGATCGGACTGCGGCGGTTGTTGCTGTTGCTGCTGCTGCAGGATGGCGGCGGCCTGCCGGGCCAGCCGCGCGCGTTGGGCGGCCAGCCGCCGGCGCTCCTTAGCGCGTTGCGCCCGCAGCCGCTGCTTCCTGGCCTCGCTCTTGTCGGACTGCGCGCTCTTCGGCTTCGCCGAGGCCGGCCCTTCGACGGTCGCCGCCGGACTACCCAGCGCCGCGATCCTGGTTGGCGCGCCCATGCTCTCCGGTGCCGGCGGCTCGATCACGGATGGAAGTACCGGAGGTGCGGTATCGGTAGCGCCGGGCGAGGCGGCCTGCTCGACCGCCGCGACCTTGATCTCCCCGGCTGTATCAGGTGCGGCCTCGACGGCTGTAGCTTCCGTTGATGGCGTTGGTTCTGCCCGGGCGGCAGTCTCCGGCCTGACCGTCTCCGCCGGCGCGGGTTCGTCGACCCTGAGCGCGGCCAGCCGTTCGGTCTCGACCGGCGGCACCGGCACGGCCTCGAGGGGCTGCTCCACCAGAGCGGCGATCGCGGCCGCGGCAGGTGCCTTCTCCGCGACTGACGGTTCGACCCGCAGCAACGCCAGCGTCGGGGCCGACGGTTCGATTTGCTGGGCGAAGACCGGCTCCGGCAGCGGGCGCCGCGCCGGGATGCTGACGAATTGATCGTGCGACGCACGCAACAGCGCCGCCGCGCCCAGTCCGAAGATCAGGATCGACGTCGACAGCACGATGGCGGCAAACAGGAAACGGAAGCCGGGGAGCATGAGCTCGAGTTCCGCCTTGGCGGGGGCCCGCAGGGGGCCACTTGGGCTTAAGGGAACGCGGTGATCACTGGGTTAGCCGCCTTCGCCGCCGCGAATCAGCTGAATCCAGAATACAGTAAACCTGCCCGATCTGTTTCGTGCAAAGTTGCGGCGTGGACGCCGGCGATACGTGCCGAAAAGCCGCGCCTGCGGCCGCCTGCAAGGGTCACTCCGGGCCTTCACGGGTCATCACAAATGCCCGAATTGGGCCTGATTTCGAGGATTTGTCTTGAATGCGCCGCTATCTTCCGCCATCAGCCGTTAACGGTCCGGTGTGGCTTGGGGACTATACAAGAGCGATGATGATCAAAAGCATTCTGACGGCTTCCGCCGTCGTGGCTGCCGCAGCAGTGGGAACTTCGCTTGCCCAGGCGCAGCAGGCCTATCCGCCGCCGCCCGGCTCGGTCTATTCCGCAGCTCCGCCCTATCCGCCCGGCGGCTACATCGTCGATGACCGCCGCCGTCCTCCGCCCGATTTCGACGACCTGGACGACGACGAGATGCCGAACGGGCAGAGCGCGACCGCGCTGCCGCCGCCCGGTCCGATTCTGTCGCCGACCGATCCGCGCTATGGCCGCCCGGATAACCGCCCGGTCTACTCCAACGCGCCGACCGGCCCGATCCTGTCGCCCGATGATCCCCGCTACGGCCGCCCCGCCGGCCCGCCGCCGGTGATCTATGCCGACCGTCCGCCCGCTGGCGCTCCGCCGCAGGCCTATCCGGACCGCGGCGACAACCGCATTCCCGGCGCCGGCATCGTCAATTCGAACGAAGACTTCCTGCGTCCGCCCGGGGCGATCGGTGCGCCGACCAACATCACGGGCACGGTGCAGCCGCAGCAGCCGCAAGTCGGCGCCGATGGCAAACCGCTGGTGCTCTCCGCGCTGCCGCCGGAAGAACAGCCGGAAGTAGGCCAGGTGCAACTGCCGCCGCATCTGCGCCGGCAGGAAGTCGCCTTCGCCACCAAGGAGCCCGCCGGCACCCTGGTCGTCGATACGCCCAACACCTACCTCTATTACGTGCTCGGCGGCGGACGTGCGATCCGCTACGGCGTGCGCGTCGGCCGCGATGGTTTCACCTGGACTGGCGTGCAGAAGATCACCAAGAAGGCCGAGTGGCCGGACTGGCATCCGCCGACCGAGATGATCGAGCGCCAGCCCTATCTGCCGCGCTTCATGGCAGGCGGCCCCGGCAATCCGCTCGGCGCGCGCGCGATGTATCTCGGCTCGACCGTCTACCGCATCCACGGCACCAACCAGCCCTCGACGATCGGCAAGTTCGTCTCGTCCGGCTGTATTGGCATGCTGAACGAGGACGTCTCCGACCTGTTCGAGCGCACCAAGGTCGGCACCCGCGTGGTGGTGATGCCCGGTGGTCCGCCGCCCGGCACCGCGACCGCTTCCGCTGCGCCCCCGCCCGGCGGCCCTGCCGCCGCCGCGCCGCCGCCGGCGCAAGCCCAGGCCGGCGTTCCCGGTGCCGCGCCGACCGTGGTGCCGCCGCTGCCGCCCGCCACGACGATCCGCTGATCGAACGTGCGCTCAGAATTCAGCCCGCTCTCGTCGAGAGCGGGCTTTTTCGTTTCGCGCTGTTAACCCCAAAGCGGATGGCTGGCTTATGCTCACCATCTGATTCCATCCGCCGGAGGCGCTCGTGAGACCACCGCAATTGCTTGTCGCGACGCTTGCCGTGCTGTTGGCCGTGGTCGTAACGGCACCTGCCACCGCGCAGACGCGCTCGGTCTGGATCGACGACCTGACCTGGCCGGAGGTGCGCGACGCCATCGCCGCTGGAAAAAGCACCGCGATCGTCTTCGTCGGCAGCAGCGAGCAGAATGGCCCGCACATGGCGATCGGCAAGCACAATTTCATCGCCCGTTATTGCGCGCAGCGGATCGCGGAAGAACTGGGCGACGCGCTGGTCTATCCCGTGCTTCCCTTCGCCATCACCGGCGATGCCGCGGCAAAAACCGCTCACATGCGCTTTCCGGGCTCGGTGACGCTGTCCTCCGACGCGTTCTCCGGCGTGGTCCGCGGCGTCGCGCAGAGCGCGCTGGCCGCCGGGTTCAAGCTCGTCGCCTTGATGGGCGATCATGGCGGGGGCCAGGAAGAAATGGCGCGCGTCGCGCAGGCGCTCAGTGCGCTCTCGAAGGCAAGCGGCGCGCGCGTGCTGTATGTCGGCGATCTCTACAGCAAGGCTGACACGCAGTTCGACGAGGTATTGGCCAAGCGCGGCATCACGAGCAAGGAATTGCATGCCGGCATTTCCGACACTTCGGCGGTGATGTTCCTCGATGCCGACAAGTGGATCCGCAAGGACCAGATCGCCGCCGCCAGCGAGCAGACCGGCGTGCAGGGCACGCCGGCGAAGGCGTCCGCCGAGCTTGGGAAAATCTATCTCGACTTGAAGATCGCGAACGCCGTCAATCAGATCAAGGCGTTCCGCGCCAGCGCGCGCTAGCTCACGCCAGCTTGCGCGGCGGATCACCCTTCAACCAGCCGTCGATGCCCTCGACCATCTGGGCGTAGTGGCCGCGGAAAACCTCCTGGGTGGCGTAACCGAGATGCGGGGTGATCACCATGTTGTCGAGCTTGCGGAAGGGATGGTCGACCGGCAGCGGCTCGACAGAGAACACGTCGATGCCGGCGCCCGCGATCTTCTTCTGCTGCAGCACTTCCAGCAACGCCGTCTCATCGATGATCGGCCCGCGCGCGGTATTGACGATATAAGCGGTTGGCTTCATCCGCAGCAGATCATCGCGCCCGACCAGCCCGCGCGAGCGCGGGCCCAGCACGACATGGATGGTGACGACGTCGGCGGTCCTGAACAGCTCTTCCTTGGAGGCGTAGGTCACGCCCGCTTCCTTGCATTTTTCCGGCGTTAGATTCGGGCTCCAGGCGATCACGTTCATGCCGAACGCCTGCGCGAGCTTCGAGACCTTGGTCCCGAGTTTGCCGAGGCCAATGACGCCGAGCGTCCGTCCCTCGATCTCGATACCGAGATGGGCCTGCCAGGGCTCGCCCGCGTGCATGCGCGCGCTCTCCCGGCCGATGCTGCGGGTGAGTTCCAGGATCAGACCCATGGCCAGCGGCGCGGTGGGATCACGGGAGAACGCGGTGCCGCACAGCACGACATTATGGGCCGCTGCCGCCTCGGAATCGATCGCGGCGTTGCGCATGCCCGAGGTGATCATGAGTTTGAGTTTCGGCAGGGCTGCAAACAGCGATTTTGGAAACGCCGTGCGCTCGCGCATCGCGAGGATGATTTCGAAGTCCTTCAACGCCGAGGCCGCCTCGGCTTCGGACTTGAAGGGCTTTTCGAAGACGGTGAGATCAACCCGATCCGTGACCTTGGACCAATCCGCAGAGGTCAGCGAAAGCTTGAAATAGTCGTCGAGGATTGCACAGCGCAGCCGCGTCATGGGTGGTCCGATCATAGCAAGAATGACGGCGCGGAAACGCCCCGTCGGGGAGGGCTGCCATGGTCGCGCGCAATCGGGAGCCGTGCAAGCGGCCGCGAGGCGGCATCAGCTATGCCGGGTTAAACGGCCGGCCTCAGTGGGACGAAGACGCCATGTGCTTGGCGCGCCAGGCGGGGCCGGGGCCGCGCATGTAATGCAGTTCCGGGCGGTAGGGGTCGAATGCCCTTGCGAAGAAGGCGCGCCAGAAGGCGCGGAATTCGGCAAGGGGCTTTTCGGCGCGGTTCGCGGCCGGGGCGGAGAGGGTTGCGGAATCGATCATAGCCATGACGCAGGGCCCGTTGTTCTCGCTTGCGGCTTTTGCCGCCTTAATCACGCGTTTTGTCGCGCTGAAAACGAGTTTTGGCCTGATTTATTAAAAGAAGGTTTCAATTGTCGTGATCTTGCGCACACATGGTGACCACACCGTATTCATCCGTGGTGAACGGATGGAAAACGGGTTCCCCCGGTTGCTCTTTACGGGTCACGCCGCTACATCAGCGCCAGCAAATTTCCATAAATCCTCTCGTTTCCAAGGGATCGCGATGGCCCGTCAGTTCGTCTATTTCATGCAGGGTTTGACCAAGAGCTACCCGACCCGGAAGGTGCTGGATAACGTCCATCTCTCCTTCTACCCCGACGCCAAGATCGGCGTGCTCGGCGTCAACGGCTCCGGCAAATCGACCCTGCTGCGGATCATGGCCGGCCTCGACAAGGAGTACACGGGCGAGGCCTGGGTCGCCGAGGGCGCCCGGGTCGGCTATCTCGAGCAGGAGCCGCAGCTCGATGCCTCCAAGACGGTGCGCGAGAACGTCATGGAGGGCGTCGCCAAGCAGAAGGCGATCCTTGACCGCTACAACGAACTGGCGATGAACTATTCGGACGAGACCGCCGACGAGATGACCAAATTGCAGGACGAGATCGAGGCCGCCGGGCTCTGGGATCTCGACAGCAAGGTCGACCAGGCGATGGACGCGCTGCGTTGCCCGCCCGACGATTCCGACGTCACAAAGCTCTCCGGCGGTGAGCGCCGCCGTGTCGCGCTGTGCAAGTTGCTGCTCGACCAGCCGGAACTGCTGCTGCTCGACGAGCCGACCAACCATCTCGACGCCGAGTCGGTGTCGTGGCTGGAAGGGCACCTGCGCAATTATCCCGGCGCGATCCTGATCGTGACCCACGACCGCTACTTCCTCGACAACGTCACGGGCTGGATCCTCGAGCTCGACCGCGGCCGCGGCATTCCCTACGAGGGCAACTATTCGTCCTGGCTGGTGCAGAAGCAGAAGCGGCTGGAGCAGGAAGGCCGCGAGGACGCCGCGCATCAGAAGACGCTGGCGCGCGAGCAGGAATGGATCGCGTCCTCACCCAAGGCACGCCAGGCCAAGTCCAAGGCGCGCTACCAGCGCTACGAGGACCTGTTGAAGCAGGCCAGCGAGAAGCAGACCCAGACCGCGCAGATCACGATTCCGGTGGCCGAGCGACTCGGCCAGAACGTCGTCGACTTCGAAGGCCTCAGCAAGGGCTTCGGCGACCGCGTGCTGATCGACGACCTCACCTTCAAGCTGCCGCCGGGCGGCATCGTCGGCGTCATCGGTCCGAACGGCGCCGGCAAGACCACCCTGTTCCGGATGATCACCAAGCAGGAAACCCCCGACAAGGGCACCATCACTGTCGGCGACAGCGTGCATCTCGGCTATGTCGACCAGTCGCGCGACGCGCTCGACGGCAAGAAGACGGTGTGGGAGGAAATCTCGGGCGGCAATGAGCAGATTCTGTTGGGTAAGCGCGAGGTCAACTCCCGCGGCTATTGTTCGTCGTTCAACTTCAAGGGTGGCGATCAGCAGAAGAAGGTCGGCGCGCTGTCAGGCGGCGAGCGCAACCGCGTGCATCTGGCAAAAATGCTGAAATCCGGTGCCAACGTGCTGCTGCTCGACGAGCCGACCAACGACCTCGACGTCGACACGCTGCGCGCGCTGGAAGAAGCGCTGGAGGATTTTGCGGGTTGCGCCGTTATCATCAGCCACGATCGCTGGTTCCTCGATCGCATCGCCACGCACATCCTGGCCTTCGAAGACGACAGCCACGTCGAATGGTTCGAAGGCAATTTCCAGGATTACGAAAAGGACAAGATGCGCCGGCTCGGCCAGGACTAGCATCATTCCGCACCGGGTGAAGTACAAGAAGCTGACGCGGTGAATCTTGACGGAAAAACGAAGGAAGACGGCTCCTGCGCCAAATGGCCGCTCGGGCCTGTCCACCCGGCAATGTGTTGCTAGATTAGTCGCTCACAGATCCAGAACGGAAAGACTGCACCGCCCATGTCGATGACGCCGGAAACACCCTTGCCGCCGGAATCCCAGAGGAAAGCATTGCGTCCGATCCCGCTGCTGATTTTCAGCTCTCGCTGGCTGCAACTGCCGCTTTATCTCGGCCTGATTGTCGCGCAGGGCGTCTACGTGGTGCTGTTCCTGAAGGAGTTGTGGCACCTGTTCGCCCACGCCTTCGATTTCAGCGAGCAGCAAATCATGCTGGCGGTGCTGGGCCTGATCGATGTGGTGATGATTTCCAACCTGCTGGTGATGGTCATCGTCGGCGGCTATGAGACGTTCGTCTCCCGGCTGAATCTGCAGGGACATCCCGACCAGCCGGAATGGCTCAGCCACGTCAACGCCAGCGTGCTCAAGATCAAGCTCGCGATGGCCATCATCGGCATCTCGTCGATCCATCTGTTGCGCACCTTCATCGAGGCCGGTGGATTGGCCTCGGGCAAGAGCGGCTACACCGAAACCGGTGTGATGTGGCAGACCATCATCCACACCGTTTTCATCCTGTCGGCGATCGGTATTGCCTATGTCGACAAACTGTCGAATGATTCCACTGAGCAGACCAAGCACGCCGTCTCGCATTGACAGGCGGCGTGCCGATCGAAGGGATCGGTTGTGCGACAGCGCGCGATAGCGGCGATTCTGATATTGGCAGCTATGACGCTGGGCGCGGTGCGCCCGGTTCACGCCGCCGACGCCGGCTTCGCTCAGTTCATTGCTTCGCTGTGGCCGGAAGCGCAAGCCGCTGGCGTGTCGCGCGAGACTTTCGATCGCGAGACACGTGGGCTCGAGCCTGACTACAAACTGCCTGATCTGATCCTGCCGGGGCGGCCGGCCACCGGCGCGCCGTCGCAAGCGGAGTTCGTTCAGGTGCCGGCGGACTACGTCAAGGAAGCCAGCATCGCGCGGCTGGCGGCCGAAGGGCAAAAGCTGATGCAGAAGCATCGCGCTGCGCTCACTGAAATCGAAAAACGCTTTGGCGTGCCGGCCAGCATCGTGCTGGCGATCTGGGGCCGCGAGACCGACTACGGCCGCTATTCGCTGCCTTACGACACACTGCGCGTGGTGGCGACGCAGGCCTATGTCGGTCGCCGCAAGGACCAGTACCGCGGCGAGTTTATTCTTGGGCTGAAGATTCTCGGCGAGGGCGCGGTGACGCGCAAGACGTTCCGCTCCTCCTGGGCCGGCGCCACCGGGCTGACGCAGTTCTTGCCGTCGGAATACTACAAGCACGGTGTCGATCTCGACGGCGACGGCAAGATCGACATCTGGCATTCGGTGCCGGACGCTCTCGCATCGGCCGCGCAACAACTCGTCAACAAGGGTTGGCAGCCCGGCCTGCGCTGGGCCTATGAGGTCAAGGCGCCCGCCAATGTCGATTGCACCATGGGCGTGCCGGAGGTGACGAAGCCGATCGCGGAGTGGCTGCGCGCCGGATTCGTGCCGGTGCGCGGACAAAAACTCGGCGCGCCGGAGCAGGCGCAGCCGGCCTCGCTGCTGCAGGTCGAAGGCATCTACGGCCCGTCGTTCCTGACCACCAAAAACTACTTCGTCATCAAGGAGTATAATTTCTCGGATCTGTATGTGCTGTTCGTCGGCCATCTCAGCGACCGCATGACGAACCAGCAGCCGTTTGCGACGCCGTGGTCGGCATCGACGCAACTGCGCACCACGTCGGTCGAAGCCATGCAGCGTCATCTCACTCGTATCGGCCTCTACAAGGACAAGCTCGACGGCAAGGCCGGGATGCTGACCCGCGCGGCGCTCGGGGCCTATCAGAAGCAGGCGGGATTGAAGGTCGATTGCTGGCCGAGCGAAGCGGTATTGAGTTCGATCAGCGCGGCGCGTTAGCCTGTCAAACATTCGCGGCGAATTTGTCCCGAAGGTTCACAACGAAGGTTCGCGACCCCTGAGCACAGATCGAGACGACAATCGCCCTCCGGTTCTTGCTCACCTGCGGTTCGTTGCAGAGCGATCGAAATTGTCCGGGCTCGATCTTGCCGGGCGGTTTCGTCACATCCACCGCACCAACCTCTGGGGTGCGGCCGGCTCTGTGTCGGGATTGGGATCGGAGAGCGATGCGACGGCAAACCTCCGGCAGCAACTCCCTGGTTTCCTGCGCGGACTTGGCGCGGCGTCGCTCTTGGATGCGCCTTGCGGCGATGGCGGCTGGCTGTCTGACCTGGACATCGGCCTGTCCTACACCGGCGCCGATATCGTGCCGGAGTTGATCGACGATCTGCGCAGCCGGGCGCAACGCGCCGCAATCCCGCGCGCTTACCTTGTTGCCGACATCACGCGCGATCCGCTGCCGCGCGCGGACGCGATTCTGTGTCGCGATTGTCTGGTGCATCTGTCCTTCCACAACATCGCGGCCGCGATCGCCAATTTCAGGCGTTCAGGCGGTGAATGGCTGGTCACGACGACGTTTCCGGAGTTGAAGGCGAACATCGATTGTGAGGACGGGGATTGGCGCGCGCTCAACTTCGCGCTTCCGCCCTTCAATTGGGGCGCTCCGGCCGAGTTGCTCGTGGAAGGGTGCACCGAAGGCGATGGCGGCTGGGCGGACAAGAGCCTTGCGGCCTGGCGAATCGCAGAATTGCCGTAGCGCTCCGGGCTGCGCGACGATGCCATCGGCAGCTTCAGGCCAAAGAAAAACCCGGCCGATATTCTCGGCCGGGTTCAAGAATCAGCGCCGCTGCGGCAAGGATCAGTCGCAAACCTCGTAGCGGCGGAAGCGCCAGCCGTAGCCGTCCCAGAAGCGCTCGCGCACCATGCGGCAGGGCGGGGCTTCGTCCACATAGACCGGCGCCGGCGCGGCATAAGCCGGACGGCTCGAGGCGATTGCGCCACCGATGATCGCGCCGCCGATCAGGCCGGCTGCCACGCCTGCGGCAACGCCGCGCTGCGCGCTTGCGGGCGTCGCGGTGAGCGAACCGGCAACCGTTGCGACCGCGACCAAGGCAGCAAATGTCTTCTTCATGTCCTGGGCTCTCCTGGGGTGGCGCCTTGGGCGCCGGGTTTAAAAGGCAACTCGCACGTGTTTCGAATTGGCCGTCTCGCAAAAGAGAAGCGCACAACGGTCAACCGAAAGTAAACGCTGCGGCCTAGTGGCCTGAAAAAAGCGGTTTTTTCTGGCCCTTTACGCAAAGCGTCCCGGAAAACGGGCGGTTTTCCGGGACGCGTTGTTGGATTTAATGAAGGTGAACGGATCAGTCGCAGACGCGGACGTTGCGATACCGCCAGCCATAGCCATCCCAGAAGCGCTGCCTCTGCCAGATGCAGTCATAGCCGGGTTCGGCGACATAGGCCGGGCCACCGTAATAACCGTATCCCGGACCATAGTAGCCGGGGCCGTAATAGCCGTTCTGTGAGGCGATCGCGCCGCCGACGATGGCGCCACCAAGCAGTCCTGCCGCAACACCGGCGGCAACGCCGCGCTGCGCGTGGGCCGGGGCGGGCACCGCCACAGCCGAAACAGCTAAAGTGACGACGGCAGCAGCTGCCATCAGGGTCTTCTTCATGGCTTCACCTTTCCCGTGGAGCAAAAGCGACAGCGTACAAGCGCTCTGTCCGGGCCAAAGTTCCATATTTCGCTTGAACGATCAATGAACGGGCCTGCCCGTTTTGGCGACGAATGCCCATCAGACGGGTTCGGCTGTTCCGCACACAAACGGGGAACAAGCCCCGCGCGGACAAAGGGATTTTGCGATGAGCGGGATGGCTGGGTTTCTGATGGCGGTCGGCGCCGTTTCGCTGGTTTGTTTCGGGCTGATGATGCGCACGCAAAACACTGCCGCGCGGAGGTCCTATGATAACTCCGGCTCCGACAGTAATTTTGGCGGGAGCAGCAGCAGTGGAAGCGGCTGGAACCTTGTTAGCTGGTTCAATGGCGACACGTCTTCGTCCGGCAGTTCGAGCTGTTCGAGTGACTCCGGCGGCAGCTATAGCGGCGGCGGGCGGGCGGCGATTAACCGCCATCGCGACGCCAATTTGAGCCTGTCCCACAAGGCTTTTTAGACTCGTTCTAGTCTGGATTTAGGCTTCAGTTTGGAATTGCTTCAAAACGCGGTTTTTCCTTTTGCATCGCGCGTGCGCCTTCAATACTCATGGGTCAGCATCACTGTTGGACCTGCCGGCCTCATGATCGTTTGTTCCTGCAATGTTCTGAGCGACCATGATGTCCGCAGCGCCGTTCAAGCGGCCGGGGATCTGCCGCGAAACGCCAAACAGCTCTATGGCTGCCTCGGCTGCAATGCCGAATGCGGCCGCTGCGCGCGTACCATCAAGTCCATCATCGATGAGGCGCTCGGGCCCTGCGCCAAGGCCTGCTGTTCCGGCTGCCCGCACGAGTCCGTCCATGGCCGTGACAACCATGAGCATTTCGGCCCCGCCGAATTCGCTCTTGCGGCTTCCTGAGAATCCCTGAGATCCACTTGTTTTCCTGCCTGTTCCGCCGGGCTTCCGGCAGCAGGGTTGCTCTCGCCTGAAATCTGATTTAGAAGCGTTCTAAATTAAGATTCTGGCCGGTCCCAAGCCGCAAACTCCGGAGTGCAACCATGCAGGGCGATCCCAAAGTCATCGACTATCTCAACAAGGGCCTGCGCAGCGAGCTTACCGCCATCAACCAGTACTGGCTGCATTACCGGCTGCTCAATAATTGGGGCCTCTGGAAATGGCCAAGGTCTGGCGCAAGGAATCCATCGAGGAGATGGAGCACGCCGACAAGTTCACCGACCGCATCCTGTTCCTCGACGGCTTTCCCAACATGCAGGTGCTCGATCCCCTGCGGATCGGCCAGAACGTCAAGGAAATCATCGACTGCGATCTGGCATCCGAGGTCGCCGCGCGCGCGCTTTACCAGGAAGCCGCCACCTATTGCCATGGCGTCAAGGACTACGTCACCCGCGATCTGTTCGAGAGCGTGATGAAGGACGAGGAACACCACATCGACTTCCTCGAGACCCAGCTCGACCTGATCAAGCGCATCGGGCTAGAGCTCTACACGCAGAAGCATGTAGGCGGGCTGGAGAGCGGGAGCTGAGCAGGCTGAAGCTTTCGCCGTAACAATCCTCTCACGTTGTCATGGCCGGGCTTTGATCCGGCCATCCACGTCTTCCTTCTCTGCTGCCAGACGTCGATGACCGAACGATCAGGCGCGAAGACGCACTTCGCGCATATGCCCGGGCATGCGCGGGGTATGACTGGCCGGCACGTTCTACAACTGCGTCTTGTAGCGCTCGTAAATGACTTCCTGGCTTTCCCGTTCGCCAAGGCCGGTCTGGTCGTGAATGACCTCGCCGATGCTGGGCATGACCTTGCGTTCGACCCGGTCCGCCGACCACAGCTTTGAGCGCATCAGCGCCTTGCCGCAGTGGAAATAGGCTTCCTTTACCTCGATGCGCAGCACCGCGCGGGGCGGTTTGCCGAACTCGATCATCGATGCCATCAGCCCGGCGTCCGTGGAGAGCGTGCCCTTGCCGCCGACGCGCAGCGTCTCGTCGATGCCGGGCACGAAGAAGATCAGCTGTACGAAGCCGGAGCCTTCGACGATGTTGCGAAAGCTGTCGATCCGGTTGTTGCCGGAGCGGTCCGGCATCAGGAGCTGGTTCGGACCGGCGACATGGATGAAGCCGGGATTGCCGCCGCGCGGCGAGGCATCGACGCTGCCGTCGGAGCCCGAGGTCGCCAGCACGCAGAACGGCGACATCTCGATGAATTTCTTCGAATGGGCATCGATCTCCGGACGCGCCTTTGCGACCACGCGCGGCGAGGGGTTTGGATAGATCGAGACGAGGTCGCTGGCGGCAATGTCGGACAAGGGCTTTTCTCTCCGGCCGAAATATTTTCGCGTCGGCATCATTGCACGAAACCGCTATCGCGGTAAGCCCGTTTGCTTTTCCAGTTCCAGCTGCAGGCGGGGCAGCATCCGGCCGGGAATCGATTGAGAAGGCGCCAACCCCGCGTGGCGCGCACCCATCCGCTCGTAAAACGGCACCGCGCCGGGATCGGCCTCAATGATCATCCGAACCGCGCCGAGATTTCGGGCCATGGCCGTCGCCCATTCGAACAGCCGGCGGCCGATGCCCGCATCTGAACAAGGCGGGCTCGACGAAGAGCTTCATCAATTCGGCATCACGGCCGACGACCTTGATCTGCACTAGCCCGACGGCGATTGCGGCGCGCTCAGCGACCTGAAAATGGGAGGTCTGCAGGTCATCGGGACGCAGCGTCAATTCGTTTCGGCAAGCAGTCATGAACGCGTCGTCGTAGCCCCAGACGGCTTTTGAGCGGAGGCATAATTCGCTCAGGTTCGAAAGCTCGTCGTGTTTGATGTCGCGGAGCTGAATCATCAGTTCAGGATTTCTTTTTCTTCGCGCGCGGCTTTGGCGCGAGGTTCTGCCATGCCATGGTCAGTGCGCTCTTCAGCGTCGTGGCATCGGCCTTGGCGAGCCGGACATTGGTATTTCCCTGCTTGCCCCATCCGCCCGGCACGGGACGGAAGATTTCCGGTTCGGCCTCGACCAGCACGGATTGCTGCTCCGGCGTCAGCTTCACCATGCCCCAATCCTTGTCCGGATAGAACAGCGAGGCGAAGACGCGTTTTCCCACGCGGAAATCCGGGTGGCCGCCATGGGCGCCTTCCACCGCATCGAGCAGGCCGAGGGCTGTGCGGCGAAAGCGATCCGCTGACATTGCGTTTGGACTCACATCGTCCGCTGCGGCGCGGTCTGCAGCAATTCCCGCAACGGCTGCGCGTAGAAGGAAGCCGTTCCCGTGGTGGAATGGCCGCGCGTCTGCGCGCTCGCGGGGATCAGATAGAGCCCGCCGTTCTTGACGCGTTTCATCGCGGCTTCGGTGATGCCGGTTTCCGGCGGATTGCGTTCGTCATCGGCGGCATTGATCAGAAGCGTCGCGGCCTCGATCTTCTCCAGCCCCGCCGAGGGATCGTAATCGTGCGAGGCTTCCCACTGCCAGATGAAATCATTGGCGTCGGCGGTGACCGACAACGCCAGCCGGTCGTCCACGATTTTGTCCGCTTTCGCCGCCGTCGGCGCCTGCTGCTGCATGGCGAGCGTACCGCCGGTGGTCGCGAGCGCAAAGGCATTGATGGCGTATTTCATCATCCGCGGCTGGGTGATGTAGTTGCCGCGACTGTAGTCCGGATCGTTGCGGATGGTTTCCAGCATCATCCGCCGCAGCATCCAGTTGCGCGACGCCATCGCGGTCGGCTGCGCCGCCATCGGCGCCAGCGCGTCCATCGCCTGCGGGTATTTCACGCCCCAGATCCAGCTATGCATGCCGCCCATCGAATTGCCTATCACCAGCCGCAGATGCTTGATGCCGAGCCCTTCTTTCACCAACCGATACTGCGCGTCGACCATGTCCTCGTAATTGTATTTCGGAAACGCCGTCTTCATGCCGTCCGACGGCTTTGAGGATTTGCCGTGGCCGATGCCGTCGGGAATGATGATGTAGTATTTCGCGGCATCCAGCGGCTGGCCCGGGCCGAACAGTTCGCCGGCGAATGTCGGCGTCAGCATGTTCGCCGCCGAGCCGCCGGAACCATGCAGCACTAGCACCGGCTGACCGGTCGGCTCGCCCACGGTCGTGTAATGCAGCCGCAACTCCGCCAACGTCTCGCCGCTGTGGAATTTGAAGTCCTTTGCGATCCACTGGCCCTGTTTGGGTGCGGGATAATCCGCGGCACCGGCTGTGAAGCAAACCAGCGCAAGGGCAGCCGACAATGCCGCGGTCGAAAATTTCATGACAGTCTCCCCGAATGCAGCCGCTTGTGCCGGGCCGCTTGCAAGGGAGTTTATCACGCGCCGCCTAATTCGTCCTCACGAGTTCGCCGAACAGCGTATAGTTGGCCTTGGGTCCCTGCATCACCAGCGTCCAGTGCGAGAAATCGATGGAGCTGGTGCAGCTGTTGCCGTGGCCCTGGAAAATCAGCGTCAGGATCTGGCGCGGACCCGTGCCGGGCGCGAATACGCCGCTTCCGGCGGCCGGCGCCGACAGTTTCCATTCCTTGTAGAGCGTCGGCCCCTGGCCGCGGTCGGGGACGTTGCGCGGATCGACCTCGAACACCGAGACAGTATCGGGACGGGCGAGTTCGAGCGTGCCGGTGCGGCCGGCCTTGTCGCGGAACGAGAATACCAGCCGGTTGTCGAGCCATTTGGCCGTCACGGCGTAGTTGATCGAAGGCGTGGTGATGCCCTTGATGCTCTCGGCGTCGCCTTCGCCGGTGAACACGGTGGCCTTGCCGCCGAAGCGCAGGCTTTCGATTTCCTGCCGGTTGCCGGAATCCAGCGCTCTCGTAGTGACGTTGCGCTGACCCTCATTGGTGCAGCAGGCGCAGGCAAGCGCGGGCCTCGCGCCGGCAAGGAAGAGGATCGCGAGCACGAGGCCGCAGCGGCAGATCAGTCCGGTCATCTTGTGCCTTTCATGGCCGTTGGCGAAGGAACGTCGTTCCCATACTTGAATGTGACGGAACAGCAACGGGCTCAACGCTTCGCCCATTCTATGCCAAAATGCCCGGCGATGTCGGATTTCGCCGCTGCTGTTCGTCCTTGGGAAGAAGCGGCCGTGCCGCCTTGCGGAAGAGGAGAAGACCATGTGCCGCAATATCAAGACGCTGTTCAATTTCGAGCCGCCCGCGACCCGCGCCGAGATCCATGCTTCCGCGCTGCAGTTCGTGCGAAAACTTTCCGGGTTCAATTCGCCGTCGCAAGCCAATGCCGAGGCGTTCAACCGCGCCGTCTCGGAAGTCTCCGACAGCGCCCGGCGGTTGCTGGTATCGCTGCAAACCAATTCACCGCCGCGTGATCGCGAAATCGAGGCAGAGAAGGCAAAGGAGCGATCAAGGGCGCGATTTGGATAGTTTTTCGGCTCCCGCGTGAGGCATCTCACGGTCGGGAGACGCGGCAGCGCCCATAATGGCCGTAACTTTCCTGGCCATTAGGAGACACGCCATGAATTCGATTACCAATCCAGTCACTTCGTTGAAATGGGGCTCGATTGCCTTCGCGGTGCTGTGGACCGGCTGGATGATCTGGTGGAGCGGAGAATACCATGCCGTCAACTTCATCATTCTGACGATCTGCGGCTCCGCCGCCGGCTATTTCTGGTTCCGCTTGATGCGCTGGCAGTTTCGCCGCATGGGCATGTTGCCGCGCCAGGACTCGCCCGGTTCGGCTGCCAAGTGATATCATGAACTGATATCGTAATAACGTTTTCTGCCGGGGAGGTCTTCGCATGAGGCTTTTCGTCAGCGTCATCCTGTTGATCGTTTCTTCCACCGCGTTTGCCGCGACGTCCGAAAAATTCGGCAAGGGCGGCTGGTACAGGGATTTTCAGCCCGAGATCGAGCGCGCCAATACCTCGGGCGAGCTGTTCCGCATCAGGGGCCATTGCCAGTCGAACTGCACGCTGTTCCTTGGCCTGCGCAATGTCTGCGTCGAGCGCAGCGCGACGCTTCTGTTTCATGCCGGCCACGACCGCCAGCGCAATATCAACGCCGGCTCGACCCAGCGCATGCTCAACGCCTACAATCCGGCGTTGCGCGCCTATGTGACGGAGAGGGGCTACATGAACACGCTGGAATTCCACGCCATCCCGGGCTCGACAATCATCGACAAGTTCGGCTACCGGGAATGCCCGCGGAATTGAGGTGTCTTTCTTCCTGCGGTGTAAATCGGCGTTTGGCGATGCTGCTGTATCTCACGCGCTATCCGCATGAACGGAGACCGGGCAATGGACATACGATCGACGCTGACAGCGCTATGTGAGGCCTTCAACGCACATGACCTCGATCGCATCATGGCGTTCTTTTCCGACGATTGTGTGTTGGAGATGCCGAGGGGAAGCAAGCCTTGGGGCTCTCGTTTCGAAGGCAAGCCGAACGTACGAAAAGCACTGGCAACGCGCTTTGAAGGCTTGCCCGATGTTCATTACGGCAACGACGAGCATTTTGTGGATTCGACTGCCAGCACCGGCATCACAAAATGGACCCTCACAGGGACCACCCGCGAGGGGACGAGAATGGAGGTCCATGGTTGCGACTTCTACACGTTTCGCAACGGCAAGGTGACCCGCAAGGATTCGTATTGGAAAATCGTGGAGTAGGAGTTCAGGCAAAGCGGACGCAGAGCCAAGCCTCGTTTCCCGAGACGCTCATACCGTCAGATATCCCCCGTCCACCATCGTGATCGTGCCCGTCACATAGCCGGATAGATCGGACGCCAGGAAGATCGCCGGCCCCACGATATCCTCCGCCTTGCCGGCGCGGCCGAGCGGGGTGTGGGCGACAAAGATTTTTGCCAGCTCCGGATTGGCGGCGCGCACCTTTTCGTTCAGCGGCGTCTCGATGAAGCCCGGGCCGATCGCATTGACGCGCACGCCTTCCTTGCCGAGTTCGGCGGCGAGCGCCTTGGTGAAACCGAGCACGCCGTGCTTCGAGGCGGTATAGGCCGGCGAGCTCGGCGTCTTCAAATGCAGGAACGACTGGATCGAGCCGATATTGACGATGCGCCCCTTGCTGGCGCGCAGTGGTGCGAGAAACGCATGCGTCACGTTGAACACGCCGGTGAGATTGATGGCGATGATGTCTTCCCAATCCTTGAACACGGCCGCGTCCTCGCCGAGCATGCCGTTGCGCCGCGCGATGCCGGCATTGTTGACGAGGATCGAGACCGGCCCGACCTTGTCGGCCACCTGTTTCGCCATCGCGATGCAGGCGTCGCGGTTGGTGACATCGAGCGCAAAGCTCTCCGCCTTGCCGCCGGCATTGAGGATTTCCTGCGCCGTCTCACTGGCTGCCGCCTGATTGATGTCGAGCGCCACCACGCGCGCGCCCTCCCGGGCATAGCCGGCGGCGATGGCGCGGCCGATCCCGGAGCCGGCGCCGGTCACGACGGCGATGTGGTTTTCAAGTAGCGGCATGGGCATTTCCTCGTGTTTTGATTTTAATTGGTGGCGTCAGGCTAATTGAAAATTTGCCGGTCTGGAATGTCATCCTTGCCAGCGCGGTGCTGATATCCGTTTGGGTCATGGCCATGGATCAGCAGCTCAGGGACTGGAAGCTCGAGGTCGAACGGCTATTCACGGCGGATGCGCCCGACTGGCACGTGATCGCGCGGCTGGTGGCCGCCATTGCCATCGCAAGCGAGAACCAGACATTGCGGCAGGCGGCGACGCAGGCGCTGCCCAGCCTGCGTAACGCGTCGGTCCGGTGGGCGGACGGCGGAGCCAGGGTCGTCGCGCGGCGGCGCCTTGGCGTCGTGCTGGAGGTCCTGAACTCGCTGACCGCACCGCGGTTCGGCAGGCGCGGCGGCGAAGTGAAGCCGCTGACGCCGGATGAGCGTTACCGGCAATTGCTCGGGCTGCCGTTCGGCCGCTATCTGGCGGCCACCGAAATTCATCGCGCCTTCAAGCGCGCGGCCAAGACCGCGCACCCGGACGGCGGCGGCAGCCAGCACGCATTTCTGGAGCTGTCGGCGGCGCGCGATGCGCTGATGAAGTTTCACTGATCCGGCTCGCGCCGTCGGCGGTCGCCCGGCAAGCGATAGATCACCACCTCGTCGCCGTCGCCGCGATATTTCCCGCTCCTTTCAAGGCTGAAGCCCGCCTTCTCCAGCACCCGGCGCGATGCCGCATTGCCGACAGCGACGACGCCGACCAGCGACGGCAACTTGACCTGCACCAAAGCGAGCTCGACCAGCGCTTTGGTGATCTCGCTGGCGAGGCCCTCTCCCCAAAATGCGCGCTTGAACGTGTAGGCAATCTCGACCTCGTCCACGCCGTCGAGCGCGAGATGCCGGATGCCGGCTCGCCCGGCGAACTCTCCGGTGCGCGTCCGCAACACCCAGAGCCCAAAACCATGCCGCTCCCAATGGGCGATATTGACGGCCAGGTAAGCCCTGGTTTGCTCGGGCGAGCGCACGCCGCCAAGATAGCGGGAGACATCCGGATCGAGATGCAGCGCGACCAAATCGGCGAGGTGAGTTTCCTGCAGCCTCTCGGCGGTCAACCTGCGCGTGCTGAAGTTCTCCATCGGGATTGCTGAGCTGCTTTGCCGCCCGATGAAAGAGGCCGGCGGGACCGCCCGCCAGCCTCATTTCCCGAGGTGTTCAAAATCAGAACGCGCACGTCCCGTTGCGCAGCAGCCCGTCCTTGTAGACCAGCGCATCGCCGAAAGTCGGCAACTGCTCGCTGACCACCACGTAGTTCGATGGCCACGGCGCGGTCGGAATGTTCTCGTCCCAGATCTGGCAGAAGCCGGAGCCCTCCCAGCGGATCAGATGGAAGGCGGCCTCCGCCGGGCTGCTGGCGGCGAACGCGATAACGGCAAGGCCGGCGGCGGCGACAAGAAGGGAAAGGCGGCGCATGGATCGGGTCTCCTGAACGGTAAGAAGGGGGTGCGCTCCGCAGGGCAATCCGGGGAGGCAGGGGGCATCAATGCCCGGTTATTTCTTGGTATCGGGCAGAGGGAGAAGGTTCAAACGAGAACGCCTCAGTCTATGCCCCTTGACGGTCCGAACAAAGCAGAACATCATTCGTTCGCTTTAAGGTAGAGCATTCATCGTCACCGATTTTTTTTCCCAGTCTTGTCGCGAGAGGTTCAACGTGAACAAGATTTTCGTTGCATACTCATTCCGGCCAGCGAATGAGCAACTGGTTCGAGATGTCGAGCGCGTGGTGCGCAGTCACGGGCTGGTGCCGGTCACTGGCGAGATACTGGGCGGCCAGGGTTTGACCCAGGAAATCCAGATGCGAATCCAGGAGTGCGACGCCCTGATCGCGCTCTTGACTGCCGAACAGCAGCTCCAGGGGCAGAATGTGTGGCTGCCGACCCAATGGGTTTCGGACGAGTACGCGTCGGCGCGCGCAAAGAATTCGGCTCGCCATCGCCATCATCGAGAACAATGTCCAGTTGGGTGGCGCCTTCGTTCAGCATGAGCATATCAAGCTCGATCGGGCCTCCCAGGCGGAGACTTTCATTCGCTTGTCGGAGACGATCGGCTTCTGGCGCGCACAGGCTGGGCGTTCGCTTGAGATTTCGGTTGCTGCCGCAGATGGCGGCCCAATTCGCCACCACCGGCAATGCTAAATGCGAATACAGGCTGGTTTCCAAGGCCGGGAGCGGGGATCCGACTGACTGGCAGGTAGGTCGGGCAGCGCGCAAGCCCGGAGGCGTCTTTCTCGTTGTCCAGGGCGTCAAGATCGATCAATCAATCGAAGTGAAGCTTTCGGATGGTAACAATCCGAAATGGAGTTCGGCGGAGTCGCCGCAGTGGCTCCATATTGAGCTGGAGAGTGTGCAATGACTCTCAGTATCGGGCAAGACGCCGCAGCCACGGACTCGTTACACTGGAACTGGTCGGTCTGGCTGGAAGGGACCGGCGATGAGCTCGACGCTGTCAAGCAGGTCGTCTGGAAGCTCCATCCAAGTTTCTCGCCGCCTGAAGTCAAGGTGAGGACCCGAAATAACGCCTTTCGCCTGGAAAGCAGCGGATGGGGCGAATTCGAGATTCATGCCGACGTTCATCTCGCCAATGGAGAGCGGATTTCACTGCGCCACGGGCTTCGATTTAGCCAGACCGCGCCGAGAAAGAATCGGTCAAAGGCCACAGTCACAGGTGGCGCGGTCGGTTCCGGCATTGCGCTGGAAGGCGTGACGACGATTCAAGGACGTCAGCCGAAGGTATTTCTGTCCTATACGAGTGGCGACGCGCGGCTGGCCAGGGCGTTGACCGAGGAGTTGAAGCGAAACCACAATATCGATGTTTTTGTCGATGTTGACATTCCTGCCGGCGAGAATCTCCGAGACTGGATTTCCGAGAAGATCACCGAAAGCGATGCCGCTGTCTTCCTTCTCCCGGAAGGCGATTCGGCTTCGCGCAGCTATAGCTTTACAGGCTTTGAACTCGGCCTTGCGGAGAAGCTCGGACCCAAATCATCCCGGTATTGCGCGCCGATGCCGACGTGCCGCCCGCCCTGCAGCAAATCAAGGCGATCCGCATCTCCGGCGGAGGTTCTTCCGAACTCGAAGCGCAGAACATCGCGCAATCCATCACGAACATCGTGCGCTAGCGATTGGCCGGGCGGGACAATGCATTTGCCGGGCCCGGCTAGCGCCCTGCCAGCGACGCCACGCCCTCGATCTCGATCAGCATGGCTGGATTGGGCAGCGCCTGCACCACGCAGGTGGTGCGCGCGGGATAGGGCGCCGGCCCGAACGCGGAGGCATAGAGCGCATTCATCGGCGCGACATCGCCCGCGCGCGTCAGCAGCACGTTGACCTTGACGAGATCGCGCATCGTCGCGCCCGCTTCATCCAGCACGCGCTTGAAGTTGACCACGACATTGGCGAACTGCGCCTCGAACCCGTCAGGCAGTGCGCCCTGCGCGTCGAAGCCGGGAATGCCCGAGATGAACAGCAGGTCGCCGGTGCGCGCGGCAAAAGAGAGCGGCGGGGCCTTGATGCCGGGCGGGGGAGGAAAGTGTTTGATGGCCATGCTTATACCCCTGCGAGACAAATAACGGCAATTTTAGCGAACGCGTACAGCCGGGAGAAAGGAGCGAAGGCCTTACCTATTTCAACGACTGGTTGAGTGAACTGGTTCACAAATTTATTCTCCAGCCTGAATTAGCCTCCAGCCGATCGCAGGGCGGCAACTGCCGCCGCCGACGTTGTTTTCAAACTATCGCAAGGTGACGAGATTTCTGCAACCTTTGTTGGGAGGCGTACGATGGCAAACGGATCAGTCGTTACGACAGCGGATTTTCGAAGCGCAAATGCGGACCAGTCTCTCGGTGAAAAGCTGTCGATCTTCATCAGCTATCCATCCGAAAATCAAAAAATCGCGCAGGCGATCGAGGACGCGCTGATCGAGTTCGACCGGTCCAAGTTCGATGTTTTCCTCGACCGGTCGAAAATGGACGACGGCAGCGAGTTGCGAGAGACGATCGTCCGGGCGCTGGAGCGGGCGGACTACTTTGTCGGCATAGGCCCGGAAGCAAACCGCACCAACTTCTCGTGGTGCGGATTTGAGCTCGGCTATTTTCTCGCGACGAAGAAGGGAAAAGCCAAGAATGTTCTGGCCATCTACAACAACGCGATTCCCAACCAGTTCAACGAGTTCAAGAATGTTCAGGTGGTGTCGCTCGAGCAGAAGCATCGCTCCGAGCTCGGCCCGAAATATACGACGTCGAGCAATGCGACCTGTATGCCTTCTTTCGGGGACTGAGTGAGGAAATCGGGAGGCGCTTCCCGCCGGAAAAACCAGCGAGGTATTTTCAGGATGCGCTGGCGTGGTCGGAGCAGAGCGCGAAGGACGTAACCGACAGCTATTTCAGCACCCTGCAGGAATGGGTGAAATCGACATGGTTCCCGCAAAAGCGGATTGAGGTGAGAACGGGGAACGAGGACTTCTGGGAAAAGGAACTGCCGAGAATTCCCGAGCAGGCCACGGTGATCCTGGAGGACAAGACGTGCGGGGTGCTCGACTATGGCGTGCCGAAAGAGCTGCGCAATGTCAGCATGACATGGCTGGAATTCCAGAAAGTCGTTCGCCAAAAGACAGGCGGGCTCAATTTCACGAACATGGTTGAAGAAGTCGTCATGTCGGCGCTTCCCAACAACGCCGAGGCGCTCAACGATCACTTCTTCTCGGCGCCCGACCAAAAGAGTTACCGGATATTGCTGGTCATGCACCGGCTTTACGGCAACGGCAATCGGGAATTCGTCATTAACCTGGTCGAAACACTGAGGCCGATATCCGGCGACGGCGACAAGAACACGTCCATCATCACGGCGGCGATCATGCTCGCGTCGAAATACCGGTTCCTCTTTCTCGAGCAGGACTCCAGATACGGAGCCGCGAGGATCTCCCAGTTGATCCGCGGCAACAGCACGATCGCCGTGCGGCAGATGCTGAAGGATATGGATCGTGTCCACGCCGAGGGCACAAAGGAGGGGCTCGGAGACGAGACGGCATTGATAAAGCTGTTTGGCCCGGCGGAAGAGTTCGAGGTGCGCGCGCTGTTCGAAGAATTCTGGCCGCCCCTGATCGCCCTCAAGGAGGCGGCTGCCGCGCTTCTCGAAGCACCTGGCGATGCCACGCGCGAAGCATTTTTGCAGAAGCACAAGGCCTTCATCCTGACGACACAGGAAATCAACCAGCGCTTCATTTCGCTGTGCCTGGGCAGGTACCAGAGCATCCTCGAAAACGCGCCGATGAAGGCAGCCTGAGCGCGCATGGCCGGATGCCCGCCGGGCCGCGCGTTGCGCGGACCGGTCGGGGCTGGTCTATTCGCCCTGCGGTCCGGCCGCCTGCCTTCAAACCGCCGCGTGCCCCCGGCATTTCTCGGTGCCCTCGCATCGGCTAAATTCGCCCCGCGTGATTTGGCAAGCCGCCGACCATTCCGCTCGCACCATTCCGGGAGACCATTTCATGAAGATCTCATCCGCCGCCCGCGCCGCCCTCGTTGCGCTGCTCGCTTTCGCCGGCATCTCGTCCGCGCGCGCCGACGAAGGCTTTGTCACGCTGACGATCTACAAGGCCGGCTGGATCATCGGCGGCTCCGGCGGCTCGGGCGTGCTCAATTTCCGCGGCCGCACTTACGGCCTCTCGACCGGCGGGATCGACTACGGCCTGGTGTTCGGCGGCTCCAAGACCGTGCTGCGCGGCCGCGTCAGCAACATCTGGCGCGCCAGCGATGTCGCCGGCGTCTACGGCGCCGCCGGTGCGGGCCTTGCGGTCGGCCGCGGCGCCCGCGCCATCGTGCTGACCAACCAGAAGGGCGCCGTGCTGGAATTGACCGGGCATCAGGTGGGGCTGATGGCGAATGCGGATCTGAGCGGGCTCGCGATCACGATGAGGTAGGGCAGTGGTAAGGTGGGCGATGAACCGCGAGGAACTGGTTGCCGCTTACACCGCCCCTGGCCGCCACTATCACAATTTGGCGCACATCGAGGATTGCCTCGCTGCGCTTGCGCGCGTGGACAATCTCTCAGGCACCGAGCGCGAAATCCTGTCCGAGGCCATCTGGTGGCACGATGTCGTCTACGACGCGACCCGAACGGACAATGAGGAGTTGAGCGCCCGGCTCGCCGAACAGCACGTTCGTGCCGATATCAGTCAGGAAGTCGGCCGGCTGATCCGGCTGACCAAGACGCATAACGTCGAGCCTGATGACCGCCTCGGCGCCATCCTGATCTCGATCGACCTTAGCATCATCGGTGCGGAGCCCGCGCGATACGACGCCTATGCCGCGGCGATCCGGCAGGAGTTCATCCACGTTGCCGATGCCGATTATCGCGCCGGTCGAGCCAAGGTGCTCAGCCAGTTCGCCGCCCGACCGGTGCTGTTTCCCGATCCTGGATTTGCTGCGGCCTTTGACCGGCAAGCCCGCAAGAATCTCGCACGTGAGATTGCATCATTGAGCTGACGGCCGGTTGCGGCCGATGCGCTTCCGCCTTCGCAAGCGGAAGCGCCGCCGATCCGCCAGATAGATTGCTTCGTCGCAAGCGCTCCTCGCAATGACGGTTCGATAATCCGCCGTGTGCTTTAGTGCCTTA
>CAVSXQ010000058.1:0-70777 GCA_963731915.1 uncultured Alphaproteobacteria bacterium | reverse complement strand
GCTCACCCGGCGTACGCGACAACAACCAGGTGCCGCCGACATCGGGGAAGAAGCCGAGCCCGACTTCTGGCATCGCCAGCTTTGTCTTTTCGGTCACGACGCGGTGACGGCCATGCGCAGACAGGCCCACACCGCCGCCCATCACCAGCCCGTCCATGAACGCGACATAGGGCTTTGGGAATTTCGCGATGCGGGCGTTCATGATGTATTCCTGGCGCCAGAACACCTTTCCGAGATCGCCGCCCGCTTTGGAGCTTTCCCAGAGGCCGCGGATGTCTCCGCCGGCGCACAGTCCGCGCTCGCCTGCGCCTTCCAGCAGCACCAAAGCCACAGCCGGGTCTGCCTCGAACCGGTCGAGGGCTGCATCGATCCCGAGCGACATTTCCAGCGTCATGGCATTGATCGCCTTCGGCCGATTGAGCCGGATGATGCCCGCCGCACCCTCGCGTCGTACAATCAGATCGCCTTCGGCATCGGTTGCCGCCGCAGCCGCCGTGCTCATCGTGCTCCCTCGATCAGTTTCCGCGAGACGATCAGCCGCATGATCTCGTTGGTGCCTTCCAGGATCTGGTGCACGCGCAAATCACGCACGATTTTTTCGATGCCGTATTCGCTGAGGTAGCCGTATCCGCCATGCAGTTGCAGCGCCTGGTTGGCTACCTCGAAGCCGACATCGGTGCCAAAACGCTTGGCCATCGCACACAGCATGGTGGCATCAGGATCCTTGCGGTCGAGCGCTGCCGCCGCGCGCCAGACGAAAGTTCGCGCGGCTTCCAGCTCTGTTGCCATGTCGGCGAGACGAAATTGCAGCGCCTGGAATTCGTCGAGCCGCTTGCCGAAAGCTTTGCGCTCCTTCATGTAGGCGAGCGATTTATCCAGTGCGGTTTGCGCGCCGCCGAGCGAGCAGGCCGCGATGTTGATGCGGCCGCCGTCAAGCCCGGCCATCGCGATCTTGAAGCCGATGCCTTCATCGCCGAGGCGATTTTCCACCGGCACGCGGGCATTCTCAAAGATCACGGCGCGGGTCGGCTGCGCGTTCCAGCCCATCTTGCGCTCGTTGGCGCCGAGCGACAGCCCCGGCGTGTCGCCCTCGACGACAAGCGTCGAGATGCCGCCCGGCCCGTCGGCCCCGGTCCGAACCATCACCACATAGACATCACCCGCGCCTGCTCCGGAAATGAACTGCTTCTGGCCGTTGAGCACGTAGTGGTCGCCGTCACGCACGGCGCGGGTGCGCAGCGCTGCGGCGTCCGAGCCGGAGCCCGGTTCGGTCAGGCAATAGCTGGCGAGCAACTCCATCGTGCAGAGTTTTGGCAGCCATTTGTGGCGCTGGGTGTCGTTGCCGAACGCGTCGATCATCCACGACGCCATGTTGTGGATCGAGATGAAGGCCGACACCGTCGGACAGCCCGTCGCCAGCGCCTCAAAAATCAGCGCGGCGTCGAACCGCGTCAATGCCGAGCCGCCGACGTCGTCACGGATATAGACGCCGCCGATGCCAAGCGTTGCCGCCTCGCGCATCACGTCGACCGGAAAATGCTTCTCTTCGTCCCAGCGGACCGCATGCGGCGCGATTTTTTCCGCGGCAAACTCCCGCGCCATATCGCGAACCGCAATCTGGTCCTCGTTGAGAGCGAATTGCATCTTCGAGGCTAGTTCATCGTCGGGATCGAGAACTCCGCGCCCTCCTTGACGCCGGACGGCCAGCGCGAGGTGATCGTCTTGGTCTTGGTGTAGAAGCGGATCGAATCCGGACCATGCTGGTTGAGGTCGCCAAAGCCGGATTTTTTCCAGCCGCCAAAGGTGTAGTAGGCAATCGGCACCGGGATCGGCACGTTGATGCCGACCATGCCGACATTGACGCGGGCGGCGAAGTCGCGCGCGGCATCGCCGTCGCGGGTGAAGATCGCAACGCCATTGCCGTAGTCATGGTCCGACGGCAGCGCGAGCGCTTCGGAGTAATCCTTGGCGCGCACCACCGAGAGTACCGGGCCAAAAATCTCTTCCTTGTAGATGCGCATATCCTTGGTCACGTTGTCGAACAGACATCCGCCCATGTAGAAGCCGTTCTCATAGCCCTGCATCTTGAAGCTGCGGCCGTCGACGGCGAGCGTCGCGCCTTCCTTGATGCCGATATCGACGTAATTCCTGACGCGATTGAGCGCATCCTTGGTCACCAGCGGGCCGTAATCCGCCGACGGATCGATCGAGGTGCCGATCTTCAGGGATTCCACGCGCGGGATCAGTTTTTCCATCAGCCGGTCGGCGGTGGTCTTGCCGACGGGCACCGCGACCGAGATCGCCATGCAGCGCTCGCCGGCCGAGCCGTAGCCCGCGCCGATCAAGGCATCGACGGTCTGGTCCATGTCGGCGTCCGGCATGACGATGGCGTGGTTCTTGGCGCCGCCAAAGCACTGCGCGCGTTTGCCGGTGGCGGCCGCGCGCTCGTAGATATATTGCGCGATCGGCGAGGAACCGACGAAGCCGACCGCCCTGATATCGGGATCATCCAGAATGGCGTCGACCGCTTCCTTGTCGCCGTTGACGACATTGAGGATGCCCGGCGGCAACCCCGCCTCGATCATCAGCGCCGCCAGCATCATCGGCACGCCGGGATCGCGCTCCGACGGTTTCAGGACGAACGCATTGCCGCAGGCGATCGCAGGTGCGAACTTCCACATCGGGATCATGGCCGGGAAATTGAACGGCGTGATGCCGGCGACGACACCGAGCGGCTGCCGCATCGAATAGATGTCGATGCCGGGGCCGGCGCCTTCGGTGTATTCGCCCTTCATCAGATGCGGAATGCCGCAGGCGAACTCGACCACTTCGAGCCCGCGCTGGATATCGCCCTTGGCGTCGGGAACGGTCTTGCCGTGCTCGCGCGCCAGCAGATCGGCGAGCTTGTCGTAATCGCGCTGCGCCAGCTCCAGAAATTTCATCATGACGCGGGCGCGGCGCTGCGGGTTGGTCGCGGCCCATTCGACCTGCGCGGCCTTCGCATTCTCGACCGCGGCACGGACTTCCGCCTTCGAAGCCAGCGCCACCTTGGCCTGGACATCGCCGGTCATCGGCTCGAATACATCGGCCGTCCGCCCGGACGTGCCCTTTACTTCCTTGCCGCCGATGAAATGTCCGATGGAACGCATGAATAACCTCCCTGGAATCCCGGATAATTGGCTTTAGCGCCCTTTTTGACCTGCATTTCCTAGGATACAAGTCCGAGATATTGCACCATAGATGTGCGGAAATGCTGGATCAAGGCGGCGGGACAATCGACTGGGACGACTTCCGTTTCGTGCTGGCAATTGTCCGCGGCGGATCGGTTTCGGCTGCCGCAAAGCAGCTCGGCGTCGATCATGCCACAGTGATCCGCCGTGTCGACCGGCTGGAACGTCACCTTTCGGCGAAATTGTTCGACCGCCGCAAGACCGGCTACCTCCTCACTGAAGCCGGCCAGCGCGTCGCCGACAGCGCCGAGGCGATGGAATTGACCATCGTCGCCAACCAGGAAGCGGTCGGCGGCTCCCGCGCCCATCTGACCGGCACCGTGCGGATCGGCGCGCCCGACGGCTTTGGCAGCCATTTTCTGGCCTCGCGGCTGGTCGCATTCGGCGAGCGGTATCCCGATCTCGATCTGCAGCTTGTCGCGACCGCCCGGCTGTTCAGCCTGTCCAAGCGCGAGGCCGATATCGCGATCAGCCTCACCATGCCCAAGGAAGGCCGCATCGTCGGCCGAAAATTGCTGGACTACAGCCTCGGGCTCTATGCCGCGCCGGCCTATCTCGATCGTGCGCCGAAAATCGCCGGCCGGGCCGACCTCGCCGCACATCGTTTCGTCGGCTACATCGAGGAATTGCTGTTCACGCCGGAACTCGACTATCTGCCGCAGGTCTCGCCAAAGATCTCGGCAAAATTCCGCAGCGCCAATTTGATCGCGCAGCTCAACGCCACCATCTCGGGGTTCGGCATCGCGGTGCTGCCGCACTTCATGGCGACGGCGCATCCGGAGCTCAGGCCGGTGCTATCGGACGAAGTCTCGATATCCCGCACGTTCTGGCTGTTGATGCACGCCGACAGCAAGGATCTGGCACGGATCCGTGCGGTGGCCGATTACATCTATGAGACGGTGGAACGTGAGCGGGCGCTGTTCAGCGGAACCCGGCCCAAGGGTTCAAGTTGACGCTGCGCCATGCAGGAGATCGCCGATGCAAGCCAACATCGTTCAGACCTACCGCGCATTCGCCTACAACAATGCCTGGGCGAACCACCGTCTGTTGGCCGCTTGCCAAAACCTGTCGCAAGCCGAATTCGAGGCGGCTCGCGCCGGCTTCTTCCCGAGCCTGCAGAAAACCCTCAATCACATCCTGATCATCGATCATTTCTACGTTGACGCGCTCGAAGGCGGATGGCTCGGGCCGAAAGCCTGGGAGAACGAGGTGCCGTGCGCGACGATTGCCGATCTTCGGCGCGAGCAATCAGCCGTCGATCGGCGCCTGATCGGGGTTTGCGAGGATCTGACCGCCGGACAGTCTCGGCGAAGAGGTTCGCGTCAACCGTGACACGCGGGTGCAGACCGAACGGCGCGACCGGCTACTGATGCATCTGTTTCAGCACCAGATCCATCATCGGGGCCAGGCCCACGCCATGCTTGCCGAGACAGCCATCAAGCCGCCGCAGCTGGACGAATTCTTCGCGATCGATGAAGCGCCGCTGCGGGCAGCCGAATTCCGCGAACTCGGCTGGACGGAAGAGACGGTGTGGAAATCCTCAGGCGAATGTCCGCGCTGCTAGTTCGGCCTCGCGGCCGGCTTCTTCGCCGCCGGCTTTCCCGCTCCGCGTCCCAGCACCGCCTCGCGCCCCGCGCCCAAAACTTCGTCGGAGAATTCACCTGAGCCGGCGATGCGCGACAACACCAGCGTACCGATCATGGTGGCAAGGGTCGCCATCGCCTGCTTGCGCGCGGCCTTGCGCGGCACGTCAAGCACCTGATCGGCCATCATGTCGATCATCTGCTCGAGTTTTGCCGAAAACGCCTTTCGGGTCTTCAGGCTCTCGCGCGCGATCTCGGCGCCCAGCGTCGGCACCGCACAGCCATGGCCGGGATCGTCGCGATGCACCGGCGTCAGATAGGACTCCACGATCGTCGCGAGACGCTTCTCAGGAGGGGTCTGCTCAGCCATCTTGCGCCAGCGCTCGGTGGCGCGGTCCATCGCATAGCCAAAGGCCTCGATGACCAGCGCCTCGCGCGAATTGAAATGGGCGTAGAAGCCGCCATGGGTCAGCCCCGCCTCCTTCATCAGGTCGGCGACGCCGATGCCATGCGCGCCCTTCTCGCGAAGCCTGATCGAGGCCTTCTTCACAATCCGCGCGTGGGTTTCCTGCTTGTGTTCCTTCGAATAGCGCATGGCCGTCCTATTGAATGTTTATGGTCATATAATAGCAGTTGTGAAGGAAAAAAGCTGCATCTATTTCGCATTCGGCCGCCGAAAAGGCCGCAGTCGCGCTGCGCCGCAACCGCTCCCCGCCGCAGCCCTTGACACGGGCGTGCTTTGCCCGGGAAGTGGCGCGATCAGCTTTGACCCGACAACGAGAAAAAACCATGGAAATGCTCAATCCCCATTGCGGCGTCGATCGCGACCCGCGTGGCGTGGTGCGCCTGACGATCTGCAACGCCGGCTCGCTCAATATCCTGGGCTCTGCGGTTACCGACGGCGTGCGCGAGGGGCTGACGAGCTTGCCGGCGACCGCGACATCCGCGCGGTGATCCTGGCCGGTCAGAGCGAAAAGAGCATGATCGGCGGCGCCGACATCAAGGAGATGGCAAAGCTCGACCAAAAATCCGCGGAAGCCTTCATCACCCGGCTGCGCGATCTCTGCGAAGCGGTGCGCGCCTTCCCTGCCCCCGTGATCGCGCGGCTGCCCGGCTGGTGCCTTGGCGGCGGGCTTGAAGTCGCCGCCGCCTGCGATTTCCGGATTGCCGCCCATGACGCCATGTTCGGCATGCCCGAGGTCAAGGTCGGCATCCCCAGCGTGATCCATGCCGCGCTGCTGCCGCGGCTGATCGGCTGGGGCCGCGCGCGCTGGCTGGTGATGACCGCAGAAAATATCGACGCGCCGACCGCGCTCGCCTGGGGGCTGGTCGATGTCGTAGCTCCACCCGGCGGCCTCGATGCCGCGGTCGAACACACGGTCAAGGCGCTGCTGGAATGCGGGCCCGAAGCGCTGCGCACGCAAAAGTCGCTGTTGCGGCAATGGGAAGAGCTGCCGCTGACGGAATCCGTCAATCTGAGCGTCGGCGTGTTCGGAAAATCATTTCTGTCCGGCGAGCCGCAGCGGATGATGCAGGGCTTTCTGAGCCGCAAGAGATAGTTTGGGGAGGCCGTATGAGGCCTGCCGGCAAAGGTCCGCTCGATTCACTCTACTTCGACTACCCGCTATTCCCGGCGGAACGCGCCCCTGAGCTTGACGGCGCGGCGGTACGGCACCCCGTTGTGATCGTCGGCGCGGGACCGATCGGCATGACCGCGGCGCTGGCGCTGGCACGGTACGGCGTTCGCTCCGTGCTGATCGATCGCAAGAACACCTTTAACGACGGCAGCCGCGCCATCTGCATCGCCCGCCCGAGCATGCATATCCTGGAGCGGATCGGCACGGTCGCGCCCTTCCTCGCCAAGGCGCTGGGCTGGCGCTTTGGCCGCAGCTATTATCGCGGCGAGCAGATTTTTCGGCTGGAGATGCCGCACCCCGAAAGCGAAAAATACCTGCCGATGTACAATCTGCAGCAGCAGTACATCGAAAAATATCTGCATGACGCGGTCGCCGCCTGCGGCCTCATCGACATGCGCTGGCAGAGCGAATTTTCCAGCATCGAATGCCGCAACGACGGCGTTTCGCTCAATATCTCATCGCCCGCCGGCGACTATCGCCTCGATGCGGATTATGTGCTGGCCGCCGACGGCGCGCGCTCGCCGATCCGCTCGGCGCTCGGCCTGCGGCTGAAAGGCGATAATTACGAAGGCCGCTATGTCATCGCCGATATCCGCATGGATCACGATTTTCCGACCGAGCGCCGCGCCTTCTTCGATCCCAGTGGCAATCGCGGCGGCACCGTGCTGATCCACAAGCAGCCGGAAAATATCTGGCGCGTGGACTACCAGTTGCGCGAGGGCGAGAGCGAACAGGACGCGCTGCGGGAAGAAAACATCCGCGCCCGCGTCGGCGCCATCCTCGCCGATATCGGCCATACCAAGCCGTGGGAGCTGGAGTGGTGGAGCGTCTACTCGGCGAATACCCTCTGCCTCGACGACTACCGCCACGGCCGGGTGTTCTTCATCGGCGATGCCGCGCATATCGTGCCGATCTTTGGCGTGCGCGGGCTCAATAACGGCCTCGCGGATGCCGATAATATCGGCTGGAAGCTCGCGCGCGTTCTCCATGGCGAGGCCGAAGAAAGCCTGCTCGACAGCTATTCGCCGGAACGGCGCGGTGCCACGCTGGACGTGTTCGCCAACGCCACCAAGAGCACCCGCTTCATGACGCCGCCGACGCGCGGCTGGCGGCTGGCGCGCGAGGCGGCGCTGTCGCTCAGCCTGAAGCACGAATTTCCGCGCGGCCTCGCCAATCCGCGCCAGATGCAGCCCTACACCTATTCGGAAAGCCCGCTCACGCCCTATGCCGGCCGCGACGCCGAGTTTGCGGCCGGCCCCGCCTGCGGAAGCTTTCCACCGAACGCAAAGCTGGCCGATGGCACCTTCCTTCTCGATCACGCCGGTGACGGCATCACGGCAATCCTGTTTTGCGACGGCAGACCTGGCGTTGAACAGGCGGCAATGCTCGAACAACTTCGCAAACTCGACCAGCGCTTTGTCGCGCTGCCGATCCAGTGCACCGGCGACGCCAATGGCGAAATCGCGCGCCTGTTCGGCGCCGTCCCGGGCACACTGTATCTTCTGCGGCCCGACCTCCACATCGCCGGACGCTGGAAGGCCGTCGCGCCGGACGAAATCGTCCGCACCGCACGCATTTGCACTGGGGATGCCGACGCCATGAGCAAGATGCCGTTTGACGACCTCGAAACCGCCTATGAAGCACTCGCGACCGCAATCGATGCGGCCGGCGCCAAACGCGAAGCCCTGTTCCTGACGAAACTTGCGCTCGTGCTCGGCCATGAGCTTGGCGACGTCGCGACCTTTCGAAAAGCCATCCAGACCGCGCTCGAGGGCCTGGAATAGCCGCGCGCCGGTAAGCGGACCGGTTATGGCACTCATGACAATTTGTCAGCCGGCCACCGTTGCATTTTTTGCACCGCATCATATGATGAACGTAATCCAATAGATTCCCCGCCATTCTCTGGGAGCACCGCCATGGCCACCGATCCCGTCGTCATCCTTTCCGCCGCCCGCACCCCGCTCGGCCGCTTCATGGGCGAACTCTCGCCGTTCGCCGCCCACAAGCTCGGCTCTCACGTAATCGGCGCCGCGCTGGAGCGCGCGAAGCTCGCCCCTGAGAAGATAGATGAAGTTTTCATGGGTAACGTGTTGCCGGCTGGACAAGGCCAGGCCCCGGCCCGGCAGGCCGCGCGCGGCGCAAAGCTGCCTGACGCCACCGGCGCCACCACTGTCAACAAGGTCTGCGGCTCCGGCATGAAGGCGACCATGCTGGCGCATGACATCATCAAGGCCGGCTCCGCCGAGATCGTGCTGTCCGGCGGCATGGAGAGCATGAGCAACGCGCCGTATCTTTTGTCCAAGGCGCGCTCGGGCTATCGCGCCGGCCACGACCGCATCATCGATCACATGATGATGGACGGGCTGGAGGATGCCTACGAGACCGGCCGTTCGATGGGTGACTTCGGCGAAGCCACCGCGGAGGCCTATCAGTTCACCCGCGCCGACCAGGACAAATATGCGATGGAGACGCTGACCCGCGCCCGCAAGGCGGTGGAAGGCGGCGCCTTCAAGGCCGAGATCGCGCCGATCACCGTCACGGAGAAAGCCGGTCCCCGCATCGTCGCCAATGACGAGCATCCGCTCAAGGTTGATCCCGCCAAAATTCCCGGATTGAAGGCGGCGTTCCGCGCCAACGGCACCATTACGCCGGCGGCCTCCTCCGCCAATGCCGACGGCGCCGCCGCGCTCATTCTGGCAAGGCGCTCGCTCGCCGATCGCGATGGCCTGCCGATGCTGGCCGAAATCAAGGGCCACGCCACCCACAGCCAGGAACCGCAATGGTTCACGACCGCCCCGATCCCGGCGATCCGAAAGCTGCTGGATAAAGTCGGCTGGAGCGTGGGTGATGTCGATCTGTTCGAGATCAACGAGGCCTTTGCCGTCGTCGCGATGGCGGCGCAGCGCGATCTCGGCATCCCGCGCGAAAAGCTTAACATCAATGGCGGCGCCTGCGCACTCGGCCATCCCATCGGCGCCACCGGCGCACGGCTGATCGTGACGCTGCTGCACGCCATGGAAGCGCAAAATCTCAAGCGCGGTGTCGCCGCGCTCTGCATCGGCGGCGGCGAAGCCACTGCGATCGCGGTGGAGCGCATCGCGCACTAGCGTTCTCGGCCCGACATCCTGTCGATGTCCTGAAATGAGGGAAGTTTGGCATTTCAGCCAAGCTTGGACCATGTCAGGGTGTCAGCACGTTAACGTCCCAGACAAGACCCTGAGGCTCGATGATCTCGAACTGGCTCGCGGCGGCGCTCGCCCGCCGCAATATTCATTACGGCTGGGTGATGGTCGGCGTGACCTTCCTCACCGCGCTGATCTCGGCCGGCACCGTCGGCGCGCCCGGCGTGTTCATCGTGCCGCTGCAAAAGGAATTTGGCTGGAGCACGGCTGAAATCTCCTCGGCGCTGTCGATCCGCTTCATCCTGTTCGGTCTGATGGCGCCGTTCGCGGCGGCGCTGATGAACCGCTACGGGCTGCGCAACGTCGCACTCGCCGCGCAGCTTGTCGTCGCCTCCGGCCTGTTGGCATCGCTCATGATGACGCAGGTATGGCAACTGATGCTGCTGTGGGGCGTCGTGATCGGGCTCGGCACCGGCATGACCGCGCTGGTGTTGGGCGCGACGATTGCCGCGCGCTGGTTTGTGACGCGCCGGGGCCTCGTGGTCGGCATCCTCACCGCGAGTGTCGCCACCGGACAATTGGTGTTCTTGCCGCTGCTCGCCAGCCTCACCGAGAGTTTTGGCTGGCGCATGGCGCTCTCGCTCGTCTGCATCATGCTCGGCGTCTCCGCCTTTCTGGTCCTGCTCGTCATGCGCGACCGGCCGAGTGACGTCGGCCAGCGCCCGTTCGGCGACGAAGGCACGGAGCCGCTGCCCGCGCCGCCGCCGAACAACGCACCGATCATGGCGGCCGCGCTCGGCACCTTGCGCGATGCCTCGAAATCCCGGGTGTTTTGGATCCTGTTCGGTACCTTCTTCATCTGCGGCGCGTCTACCAATGGCCTCGTGCAGGTGCACCTGATCCCGATGTGCCTCGATTTCGGCATTCCGCAGGTGCAGGCCGCAAGCCTGCTCGCCGCCATGGGCATCTTCGACTTCGTCGGCACCATCGTCTCGGGCTGGCTGTCCGACCGTTACGACAATCGCTATCTCTTGTTCTGGTATTACGGCCTGCGCGGACTTTCGCTGCTGTTTCTGCCGTTCACCGATTTCTCGTTCTACGGCCTGTCGCTGTTTGCGCTGTTCTACGGCCTCGACTGGATCGCCACCGTTCCGCCGACGGTACGCCTCACCGCGCAGCGCTTTGGGCCCGAGCGCGCCAATCTGGTGTTCGGCTGGATCTTTGCCGGGCATCAGCTCGGCGCCGGCGTTGCGGCGTTCGGCGCCGGCCTGACGCGCACGGTGTATGCGAGCTACCTGCCCGCCTTCTTCATCGCCGGCGCGCTCTGCATCGTCGCCGCGCTGATCGTGCTGGCAATCTCGCGGCCGGCCCCGAAGCCAGTAGCAGTGGCGGCGTGATTACGGCCGCGTCGTCATGTTCGACGGCGGACCGGGCGTGCGCAGCGGTTCGGCGAGGCGCGCGAACTCGCAGAGCAGCGAACGCGTCTTGCGGGGGTCGATGACCTCCTCGACCCAGAATTTTTCGGCCGAGCGGAACGGCGAGCGCAGCTTGTTGAGGCGGTCCTCGATCTCTTTCTGTTTCGCCGCCGGATCAGGCGCAGCGTCGATGTCGGCGCGATAGGCTGCCTCGATGCCGCCTTCCAGCGGCAGCGAGCCCCAATAGGCTGACGGCCAGGCATAGCGCATCGAAAAGCGGTTGGCGGGCTGGTGCACGACGCCGGCAACGCCAAAGGCGTTGCGCACGATGATGGTGCACCAGGGCACCGTGGTCTGGTTGACCGCAGCCATCGCCCGCACGCCGTGACGGATGGTGGCGGACTTTTCCGCATCCAGCCCGATCATGAAGCCCGGGCAGTCCATGAGGTAGACGATGGGCAGATGAAACGTTTCCGCGAAATCGACCCAGCGCACCACCTTCTGGCAGGCTTCCGCGGTCCACGATCCCCCATAATGCATGGGGTCGCTGGCGAGCAGCAGCACGGCGCGGCCTTCGAGCCGTGCCAGCCCCACGATCATCGGCCGGCCGAAATTGGAATTCACCTCGAAGAACGAGCCCTTGTCGACGACGGCGTCGATGATCGGGCGCATCTTGTAGACCTGCCGGCGGCTGCGCGGCACCGCCTTCATCAGCGATTCTTCCGCGCGCTCCGGATCGTCGCTGCACGCAGTGGTCGGCGGCAGATCGTAAACCGACGACGGCAGGTAGGACAGGAAGCGCCTCGCGCATTCGAAGGCCTCCTCTTCCGTCTCCACCGCATGATCGATGCCGCCGGCGCGGGTCTGGATGTCGGCGCCGCCAAGTTCCTGTTTTGTCAGGTCCTGACCGAGCCGTTTGACCACCGGCGGTCCTGCGACGAACATCGCCGAGCTTTTCGTCATGATGGAATAATGCGTCGCCGCGAGCCGCGCCGCGCCGAGGCCCGCGACCGAACCCAACCCGAGGCCGACCACCGGCACGCGCGCCAGGTTCGCCATCGTGTACCAGTACCAGCGCGTGCCGCCGACCCCGCCGGGCAGGTTCGCCGCGCCCTTGGTCTCGATCGTCTTCACCGAGCCGCCGCCGCCGGAGCCTTCGATGACGCGGATGATCGGCAGCCGGAAATCATGCGCCATCTCCTCGGCCATCAGCGGTTTTGCCGAGATCGATGCATCGGCCGAACCGCCGCGCACGGTAAAATCGTCGCCGACCACGACCACCGTGCGGCCGTCGATCCTGGCGCGGCCGAACACGCAGTTCGCCGGCGTCAAATGCCTGAGTTCGCCCTGTTCGTCGTATTCGCCGATACCGGAGATCGCGCCGATCTCATGAAAGGTCTTTTGATCGGCAATCTTGTCGATGCGCTCACGAACGGTGAGCCGGCCCTGGTCGCGCTGTCGCTTGACCTTGTCAACGCCTCCCATCTCGCGCGCGAACGCTTCGCGCCGGGCGAGGTCGTCGAGCTCCGGCTTCCAGTTCATTCGTATCCTCCGTCTTGATCATTTTATTATTGTTATGTGCCGGCACCGCAAGTGACTTCCTCTCCAGCCGGTTGGTGAAGATGTCGCCTTCGCCTTCGAGCAGCGCCGTGACGGCGCCTGCAAGGTCGAGCATGCGGGGCGCGGCCTCCTTGTGGATCCGCTTCTCGTCATACATCGCCGACAAGAGGCCGATCGTGACCACGACATAGGTCTGGTATTGCGGCGACCATAGCGGCACGGCGCAGCCATTGATATGCGGGCTCCAGGTGCCGAACGCGGTGACGTAGTTGTGTTCGCGCAAACTGCGGCGGTTGGCTTCGATGCGAGATCGCGCCAGTCTGGCTGCTTCCGGCGTCTCGCGCTCCATTTCCGAGATCAAGGCATCGCCGACCTCGGGGTCGAGCGCGGCGAGATAGGCACTGCCCGCGGCCGTGCTGGCCATGCTGATGCGGCTGCCGGTGCTCTCGTGCAGGCCGAGCGCGTTCGCCGCGCGGGCGAATTCGAGATAGACCAGATGGAAGCGATCCGGAATGACGAAGCCGACGGTGCCGGGCAGATGTTCGGCGACATCCTGCAGCCGCAGCCGGATCAGATTGCGAAGCTGCAGCCCCTTCATCATCGAGGTGCTCATCGCCACCGCGCTGGGGCCGATGCGATATTTCTGGTCGCGCGGCAGATAAACCAGCTGGCCCATTCGCGTCAGCGTGTGCGTCAGCCGTGACACCGTCGATCGCGGCAGCCCGCAGCGGTTGGATATTTCGAGATTGCCGAGCCGCGCCTCGTGTCCCTCGAAGCAGCGCAGCACGTCGAACGCGCGCGACACCACCTGAATGACGTCGCCCTCGCCTGCCAAATCGCTGGCGAGCATTCCCTGCTTGCTAAGCCGCTCCGAGCGTCTTCCCATGGCATGGCTCCAATTCCGTCAGGCGGAATAAAATTCCACTTGCAGAACAAGCTACCTCAGGCAATCTGCGGCCACAACAAAAAGCCGTGCGCGAGATCAACTCCGCAGACGGTTGCAGGGAGTGGCATGCCAGAGATCAAGCTCGTGACGGAAGTGGCGGGGCGCATTTGTGCGCTTCCGGTTGAAGTGGGCGTCAATGTCGGCGACGGCGACGACGTCGCGTTCGTCGAAGCCATGAAGATGGAAATTCCCGTCGCCTCGACTACAGCGGGAAAAATCAAATCGATTCTTGTGAAGCTCGACGACGTCGTTGCCGAAGGACAGGCAATCGCGATCGTCGAAACGTAAACGCGCGACGAGTAAACCTTTGGTCGACAAGTTCCGCGACAATCTGTCCGTTGTGGTGAAACGCTATCGACCTTTGTCCGATAGTGCGGACGTTGCCATCGCATTGACGCGATGACATGATCCGGCCAATTAAGAACAATCTTTCGCACAGCGAAATACTGGAGGGAAACATGATTCGTCGGATGATGGCGCTCGCGCCTGTCGCTCTTGCAAGCGTCTCATTGCTGACTTTGCCTGCGGCGCGCGCCCAGGACGTCAAGCTGCCGCCGACGATGACGTTCACGGCCTACGACACCGGCACGGCCGGATTCAACATCGCGGTCGCCGTCGGCAAGATGATGAAGGACAAGTACAGCACCGACGTGCGCGTGCTGCCTGCCGGCAACGACGTTGCGCGGCTCGCGCCGCTGCGCGCCGGCCGGGCGTCGGTCTCGGCGATGGGATCGGGCACCTATTTTGCCCAGGAAGGCGTGTTCGAGTTCGGTGCCAAGGAATGGGGACCGCAGCCGTTGCAACTGGTGCTGTCGTCGGTCGACTGCAATGCGGCTTCGCTCGGCGTGGCACGCGACACCGGCGTGACGGAGGTCAAGCAACTGAAAGGCAAGCGCGTCGGCTTCGTCGTCGGCTCTCCCGCACTGAACCAGAACTCGCTCGCCATCCTCGCGTTCGGCGATCTCAAGCAGAGCGACGTCAAGGCCGTGGAATTCTCCAGTTACGGCGCGATGTGGAAGGGCCTGATCAACAACGACGTCGATGCGGCCTTCGCCACCACCATCACCGGACCGGCAAAGGAAGCCGAAACCTCGCCGCGCGGCATCGTCTGGCCGCCGCTCCCCCATAACGACAAGGCCGGCTGGGAGCGGGTGCAGAAGGTTGGATCCTTTTTCTTCCCGCACATGGCGACCTGCGGCGCCGGCATTTCCAAGGACAAGCCGATCGAGCTCGGAAACTATCCCTATCCGATCTTCGTGGTGTACGGACAGCTCCCCGCCGACCAGGTCTATGCCGTCACCAAGGCGATGATCACGGGCTATGACGCCTACAAGGATGCCGCACCCGGCGCGTCCGGCCTTGGCGCCGACCGGCAGACCAAGAACTGGGCGGTCCCGGTGCATCCGGGCGCCGTGAAGGCGCTGAAGGAGGCGGGCCAGTGGTCCGATCCGCAGGAAGCCCACAACAACAAGCTGCTCAAGCGTCAGGACGTGCTGGTTGCGGCATGGGCAGAGTACACCAAGGGCAATCCGCCGTCGGACGACAAGGCCTTCCTCGAGGGCTGGATGAAGGCGCGCGCCGCGAGCCTCGCCAAAGCCAGTATGCCGAACGGCTTCGAATAGCAGCTGTGTCTTTTTGAAAACGAGCACCATTTTGGGGATCGACGATGTCCGTGTCCGATAGCGCCGCGATCGCGGCGCCCAAGAGGATCGAATTCGAGGATCCTCATGCCGGCATCGCCAACATGCAGGAGGCGGAAGTCACGCGCGTGCGCACGCTGCGCGGCGCGTGGCGATGGGCGCTGATCGCCGCCACCGCGGCCACCATCCTGCTCTGCATCAACCAGCAGTTCGCGCTGCGATTCTTCATCGGCTACACCCAGCTCAATACCGAATATTTCTATCTGCTGATCGCGCTGATGCTGCCGTTCACGTTCCTGATCTTTCCGGGAACGGAGAAGGCGCCGCTCGATCGCATTCCCTGGTACGACCTGCTGTTCTTTGTCATGACGTTCGGCTCCGCCATCGCCCTGATGCGCACGGTGCGCAAGGCGGCGGAAGCCGGCTGGGAATTCGGCGGCGCGCCGACCTGGGTCATCGTCGCGGGCCTCATCATGTGGTTCGTGCTGATGGAGGCGCTGCGCCGCACCGGCGGCTGGAGCCTCTTGCTCAGCGTATTTCCGTTCACCGTCTATCCGCTGTTTGCGGACGCCAGATGGCTCGGCCCGTTCCGCGGCACCCAATCGACGCTCGAACAGGCCACCTCGTATCATGTGCTGTCGGGCGAAAGCCTGCTCGGCATTCCGATCCAGGCCTTTGCCGACACCGTGATCGGCTTCCTGGTGTTCGGCACCGCGCTGATGATGACCGGCGCCGGAAAATTCTTCATCAATCTTTCATTCGCGATGTGCGGCACGTTCCGTGGCGGCGCCGCGAAAGTCTGCATCTTCGCCAGCGGCCTGCTCGGCATGATGTCGGGCTCGATCATCTCCAACGTCTTGACCGCCGGCACCATGACCATTCCGGTCATGAAGAAGAGCGGGTTCCGCGCCTCCTATGCCGCCGCGATCGAGGCCTGCGCCTCGACCGGCGCGGTGCTGGCGCCGCCGGTGATGGGCGCCACCGCCTTCGTGATCGCGCAGTTCCTCAACATCAGCTACGCCGAGGTCGCCGTCGCCGCGATCATTCCGGCGGCGCTCTACTACATCGGCCTGTTCATGCAGGTCGATTCCTACGCCGCACGGCACAATCTGAAAGGCATTCCGCGCTCCGAACTGCCGAAGGTCTGGGATACCATCAAGGACGGCTGGTACTACGTCTTCGTCATCGCGCTGCTGATCGTGATGCTGCTCTACTTCAAGCGCGAGAGCCACGCGCCGTTCTTTGCCACCGCACTGCTGCTGGTGCTGAACCAGGTCTTCTCAAAAGACACCCGCTGGACGTTGCAATCCATCAACAAGTTCCTGGAAGTCAACGGCCGCACCTTTGTCGAACTGGTCGGCATCCTCGCCGGCTGCGGCTTGCTGATCGGCGCCTTCTCCATGACCGGCGTGGTCTCGAGCCTTGCCAACGACCTGCTTCGTATTGCCGGTGACAACGCGTTCCTGCTGCTCGTGATGTGCGCCTTCACCAGCCTCGTGCTCGGCCTCGGGCTGACGACGACGGCCTGCTACATCTTCCTCGCCATCCTGGTGGCGCCGGCGCTGGAGAAGCTCGGCCTCAACAAGATGGCCGTGCACATGTTCATCTTCTATTGGGGCATGCTGTCGTCGATCACCCCTCCTGTCGCCATCGCTTCATTCGCGGCGGCCGGCATCGCCGGATCGCCGGCGATGAAGACCGGCTGGGAATCCATGTGGGTCGGCAGCATCATCTATTTCATCCCGTTCTTCTTCGTGCTGAATCCCGCGCTGGTGCTGCAGGGCCCCAACCCTTATTTCGAAGGCCTCTGCCTGATGGCGCTCGCCGCCTTCGGCACGCTGTTCATCTGCGGCGGTATTCAGGGCTACCAGGCCTTTGTCGGCGATCTCCGCCGTACCGGCGCGCTGGAATGGCCACTGCGGGTGTTGCTCATCATTGGCGGCTTCGTCATCGCGACGCCCGGCGGCGGCATCAACCCGCTGTCGCAGGTGCAGATCACGCTGTTGGGTATTGCCATCCTTGTCCCCACGGTTTTGACCGCATTGATCCTGATGCGCCGTCAGCCGCTGGTGCCAGGCCAGTTGCGAACTCCGTGATTGCGGTGCAAAACGGGAGGCGATGAAAGCCTCTTCCGTCGACGCCACGACCCAGGCCGGCAGCTTGACGAGCACCTCGACGAGCACCTGGGCCAGCTCGAAACCGCCTTTGCTGCGGTTTCTCGACCGCTGCCATGCCGAATACGCCGCCGAAAACGACGGCGCGGTCGCCGATTACATCCCGGAACTCGGCAAAGCCGACCCTGCCCATTTCGGCATCAGCCTCGCCACCCTCGACGGCCATGTCTACGAGGTCGGCGACACCAAAATCCCCTTCACCATCCAGTCGATGTCAAAGCCCTTTGTGTTCGCGCTCGCGCTGGACACGCTGGGCGCCGCCAGGGTGGAGAGCGCGATCGGCGTCGAACCCTCCGGCGACCCGTTCAACTCGATCCGGCTCAACGCCGAGAACCATCCCTTTAACCCCATGGTCAATGCCGGCGCCATCGCCTGCTCCGGGCTGATCCATGAGGCCAAAGGCGACAGCGCGTTCGAATATATCCGCCATGCGCTCAGCCGCTTTGCCGGACGCGAACTCGGCGTCGACGAGGCCGTCTATGCTTCCGAGAGCACCACCGGTGACCGCAACCGCGCCATCGCCTATCTCCTGCGCACCAATGCCGTGCTGAATGATCGCGTCGACTCGGTATTGTCTGTCTATTTCCGGCAATGCGCCGTGCTGGTGACGGCGCGCGATATCGCCGTGATGGCGGCAACGCTCGCCAACCGCGGCGTCAATCCCGTGACCGGCGAGCAGGTGCTGACGCCATATGCGATCTCGCGCACGCTCTCGGTGATGACGTCGTCCGGCATGTACGACTATGCCGGCGAGTGGATCTACCGGGTCGGTATTCCCGCCAAGAGCGGCGTCGGCGGCGGCATTCTGGCGGCGCTGCCGGCGCGGCTCGGGCTCGGCAGCTATTCGCCAAAGCTCGACAAGCACGGCAACAGCGTGCGCGGCATCAAGGTCTGCGAAGCGCTGTCGTCGCATTACGACCTGCACATGCTCAACCGCAGCGACGATGCGCGCAACAGCATCATCGCGGACTACAATATCGGCAAGAACCCGTCGCGCCGCAGCCGGCGCCCGCATGAGCGCAAAATCCTTGCCGCGCATCAGGAGGAAGTGCGCGTCGTCGAGCTCGTAGGCACGCTGTCGTTTTCCAACGTCGACTACGTCTCGCGCCAGCTGGCATCCAGATCACGCCCGCAATTCGTGATTTTCGATTTGCGCCGGGTGACGTCGCTGACCCGCGCCGGCGCCCGCCTCGTGGCGGAAGGATTCCAGGGACTGGCGGCACACCATGTCACGGTAGTCGTCTCCGGCGTCAAACGCAACTCACGGGAGTGGAAGATCATTAGCGAGTGGACCGGCAGTCTTTCGAACGTGCGCGATTTCTACCTGCTCGACACCGCGATCGAATGGGCCGAAGACCAGATCGTCTACCGCTATGGCGGCGCGATCGATTTCCTCGAGACCACCGAATTGTCCGAGCAGCCGCTGCTGTCGGGCCTGACGGCCGAGGAACTTTCCGATCTCGCCTCGGTCGGCACGGTCAGGCATTACAAGACCGGCGAAAAAATCATCTCGGCCGGAGACGCCGCCACCTCGCTGTTTTTCCTGCGCAGCGGCGCGGTTCATGTCACCCTGCCCGACGGCGTCCGCCTGGCGACGCTCACCGCCGGCATGGCCTTTGGCGAAATGGCGTTGCTCGAATCGCACCGTTCCGCCGACGTGACGGCTGACATGGCCGCAACCGCCTACGAAATTCCGCTGCGGGATTTCGAGCGGTTTCGCAAGCAGCATCCGCGGGCCGGCGAAGCCATCATGCGCAACCTCGCGCAACTGCTGGCCGATCGCCTGATCGTCGCCAACACCAAGGTGGATTTGCTGACGTCGACCTGACGTCCGCTGCCGCTAGCCGCCGGTCTTGCCTCGCCCGCCCTTCTCGCTCGCGCGGCGTAGGGCTTCGGCCAGCGCCCCGCCGCCGGTCTGGCTGCGCCGGCTTGGATGGCTGCGGCTTGCCCTTTGCTTGCGACGGCTTCGCCGCGGCGGCCGCTTTCTTCTTCTCGGCCGCGGTCTCGTCGTCGAGACGCAGCGTCAATGCGATGCGGTTGCGGGCAACCTCGAGATCAATCACCTTCACCTTGACGATGTCGCCCGACTTCACGACTTCGCGCGGATCCTTGATGAAGTTCTTGGACATCGCCGAGACGTGCACCAGCCCGTCCTGGTGAACGCCGATGTCGACGAAGGCGCCGAATGCCGCGACGTTGGTTACCGTACCCTCCAGGATCATGCCGCGCCTGAGATCCTTGATGGTCTCGACACCCTCCTTCAGTACGGCCGCCCGGAACGCCGGGCGCGGATCGCGGCCGGGTTTTTCCAGCTCACGCAGGATATCGGTTACCGTGGGCAGGCCGAACGTCTCGTCCACGAACGTCTGCGGCTTCAACTGGCGCACAATCTCGGCATTGCCGATCAGCGCCTTGATGTCGCTTTTCGTCGCCTCCAGGATTCGCCTGACCACCGGATAGGATTCTGGATGGACACCGGAGGCATCGAGCGGGTCGGCGCCGCCATTGATGCGCAGGAAACCGGCGCATTGCTCGAACGCCTTCGGACCCAACCGCGGCACCTCCTTCAGCGCTTTGCGCGATTTGAACGGACCGTTGGCATCGCGATGCTGCACGATGCTCTGCGCCAGGCCCGCACCGATGCCCGACACCCGCGCCAGCAGCGGCGCGGACGCCGTGTTGGCGTCGACACCGACGGCATTGACACAGTCTTCGACCACCGCATCGAGCGAGCGCGCGAGCTTGGATTCGCCGAGGTCGTGCTGATACTGGCCGACGCCGATCGCCTTCGGATCGATCTTCACCAGTTCGGCCAGCGGATCCTGCAGCCGCCGGGCAATCGATACCGCGCCGCGCAGCGTGACGTCGAGTTCGGGCAATTCCTCCGAGGCGAATGCGGAGGCCGAATACACGGAAGCACCGGCTTCCGAGACGATGATTTTGGACATTTTTCGATCCGGCAGAAGTTTCACCAGATCGGTCGCCAGTTTGTCCGTCTCGCGCGACGCGGTGCCGTTGCCGATCGCGATCAGATCGACGCGGTGCGTGACTGCGAGCTTTCCAAGCGCCGCCAGCGCCTCGTCCCAGCGCCGCTGCGGTTCGTGCGGATAAACCGCCGTGGTGGCCACCACCTTGCCGGTGGCATCGACCACCGCGACCTTGACGCCCGGAGCGATAGCCGGGATCGAGGCCCATGGTCACGCGCGCGCCTGCGGGTGCGGCCAGCAGCAGGTCGCGCAGGTTCGAGGCGAACACGCGCACCGCTTCGGTTTCCGCCGCGGTCCACAGCCGCATGCGCAAGTCGACGTTGAGATGTACCTGGATCCTGGTCCGCCAGGCCCAGCGCGCCGTTTCCACCAGCCAGCGGTCGCCGGCGCGGCCGTGGTCGGATATGCCGAAGCGCTGCATGATCTTGAGTTCGTAGCTGCCGGGCGTATCGGCAACCGTTGGCGCCGCCTCAGGCTCGATCTGCAGGTCGAGCACCTCTTCCTTTTCGCCGCGGAACATCGCGAGAATACGGTGCGACGGCAGCCGGTGCAGCGGCTGGCTGAAATCGAAATAGTCCTTGAATTTTTCGCCTTCGGTTTTCTTGCCTCTTCGAACCGTGGACGCCATCCGCCCGTTCGACCACATCTGCTCGCGCAACTCGCCGATCAGATCGGCGTCTTCGGCGAATTTTTCCACCAGAATGGCGCGCGCGCCGTCGAGCGCGGCTGCGGCATCGGCCACGTCCTTTTCGGCATTGATAAAGCCCGCGGCCACGACGGCCGGATCGCCCTGCGGCTGCGTCAGCAGAAGCTCGGCCAGCGGTTCGAGACCGGCCTCCTTCGCGATCTCCGCCTTGGTGCGGCGCTTCGGCTTGAACGGCAGATAGATATCCTCCAGCCGTCCCTTGCTGTCGGCGGCCAGGATGGCCGCTTCCAGCGCGGCATCGAGCTTGCCCTGTTCGCGGATCGAATCGAGGATGGCGGTACGGCGCGCTTCGAGCTCGCGCAGATAGGTCAGGCGCTCTTCCAGGTTTCGCAATTGTGCATCGTCGAGGCCGCCCGTGACTTCCTTGCGGTATCGCGCGACAAAGGGAACGGTGGCACCGTCGTCGAGCAACGTCACCGTCGCGTCGACCTGCTGCTCGCGCACGCCGAGCTCTTCCGCGATCTGTCGATTGATATTTGCCACGCCGAATCTTTCTCAGAACCATCAGGGGCGGCTGAATCGCCGGCCGCCGGAGGCCGCTTATGGACCATCGCAGATTAATTCATCAAGGCGTCGCCAGAAACAAATTGATCTGTGGATGGTCTTAACTGAGCAATTCAATACGTGCGAACAACCAGTTGGGATCACACGAGATAAAGGTGGATCGATGGCACTGTAATGTGTAAACGAACGCTCCCGCCTGGAAACCCCCATGTCGATCTGCGGTCTCGATTTCGGAACGTCGAACACGACGCTTGGCACCATCGAGGGCCCGGCGCCCGTTCTGGTGGCGCTGGAGGCGGCGCAGACCACCATTCCCAGTGCGATCTTCTATGAGGTGGACGGTGGCATTCTGATCGGCCGCAGGGCGGTGGAAGCCTATGTCGAAGGCGCGCCCGGCCGCCTGATGCGGAGCCTTAAGTCGGTGCTCGGAACCTCGCTAATCGACGAAACCACCCGGCTCGGACGCGAACGCGTGAGCTTTCGCGACGTGATCGCCTACTACCTCGGCGCGGTCAAACGCCGCGCGGAACAGGCTACGGGACGCGAACTGCGCAACGTCGTCCATGGCCGGCCGGTGCACTTCGTCGACAACGCGCCCGAGGCCGATCGGAAGGCGGAGCAAACCCTGCGGACGATCGCGCGCGGGAGTGGATTCGACGAGGTTACGTTTCAGTTCGAACCGATCGCCGCGGCTCTGGAGTATGAGCGGCAGATCGCATCCGAGGAGGTGGCGCTCATCGCCGACATCGGCGGTGGCACGTCCGACTTTTCGATCGTACGTCTGGGGCCCGAGCGCCACGGCAAGGCAGATCGTGCGGTCGATATTCTCGCCAATGATGGCGTGCGCATCGGCGGCACCGATTTCGACCGTCAGCTCAGCCTTGGCGTGGTCATGCCGCTGTTCGGCTTTGGCAGCCCCATGAAGCGGCCCGGGCTCGAGGTACCATCGAGTTATTTTCACGACCTTGCAACGTGGTCGAGCATCAACCGCATGTATGAGCCGCGCGTGCTGGCCAATATCCGCCAGATCCGACAGGAAGCCGGCGAGCCCGAACTCCTCGACCGGCTGATACGCGTGGTCCACGAACAGCGTGGCCATACGCTGGCCATGGAAGTCGAAGACGCCAAGATCGCACTGTCCGAGAAGCGCCGGTCGGCAATCCCGCTGGAGTGGGTTGCCCCGGGCCTCAGCGCGGACATCGGCCGCCCCGATCTTGTCAGCCATACAAAACAGTTGGCCGGGCGCATCGCAGTCCGCATCAAGAACTGTCTCGTTCAGGCGAGGTTAACGGCAGGCAATATCGACTCCGTGTTCCTGACCGGCGGCTCGGTAAAACTCGCCCACGTTCACAAGGCGATCACCAAAGCCGTGCCGACAGCTCGCATCGTCGAGGGTGACATCTTCGGCGCCGTCGGCAAGGGACTGACGCTGGAGGCGTTACGACGATATGGGCCCGCGAACTGAGAACAACCGCCGATCAGCCCACCACTTCCGTCACCGGCTGCATGTCGACGGCAAACGTCTCCAGAAATTTTGACGTCATGATGTAGAAGCCGACCGAAAGCTGCAATTCGACCAGCGCGCCCGGCGTCAGTTTTGAGGCGATGGCGTTGAAGGTCGCATCCGTCGGCTTGTGCAGCTTGACGATCTCGTCGGTAAAGGCGAGCGCGGCGCGCTGCACCTCGTTGAAACAGGCTGCTGACTGCCAGTTCTCCAGCGCTTCGTTCTGCTCGTCGGTAACCCCTACCCCTTTGCCGATCCGCTTGTGCGCGACAATTTCATAAGGCGCCTGGCATAATATGCCGGCCCGCGTGATCGCCAGTTCCCGCACCACCGGATCGAGTTCGCCCCTGTTGCGGATCGCTCCGCCCAGCCGGCAGTACTGCGAGAGATAGCTCGGGGAATGCGCCATCATCCTGAAAATGTTGGCGTTGCGGTTCTTGCCGAGCAGTTCGCGGGTACGATCGTTGTATTTGTCGGGATCGCTGTATTCGATACGGGCCATTTCTCACCTTGGTTTTTTCAGTTTTTCTGCTGCTTTCGGCCAAAACAGTATCCGGCGGTCGACCAAGGAGCAACACAACCGAGTCAAAATGCCGCCGCAATACTGTTCGACTCTGAGACGGTCGATATTCGCTGAGTGGGGACTCGAGCAAGCGAATACTCGTCGCGGGGTGTTCCGAGTATCAAATCTGACCGTCAGAAGCGCATCTCGCGCCACGATGAGTCATGCCTCAAAGCAGGCCCAAGTCTAGGGAGAGAGACATGAAAACAGCCACCAAGCGGGCGGCATCGGAAGCGCTTGCGCAAACGCTGGCGGTAACAGCGATGCTCGTCATCGCGAGCGTGGTGTTTTACTGGCGGTAACGACCGTCATTGCGAGGAGCGAAGCGACGAAGCAATCCAGTTTCTTCGATCCGGGTCATCTGACGATGGATTGCTTGGCTTCGCTCGCAATGACGACGAAATTCACTTCGCCTTTGCGAAATACGGAACCAGCCTTCCTGCGAACTGCGTGAACCGCGCGGAGACCTTGTCGCCGATGGCAAGATCGTTGTCGCCATGGGCCATCATCCGAAATCCCTCTGACGTGTCGACCAGCAGGATGTTGTACGGCACATGCGCGCGCGTCTCCGGCGTTGCGGCGCGGCAGACCAGCGAGGTGGCATAGACCGTCCCCTCGCCGCTGGCGCGTTTCTGCTCCGGGTCCGGCGCGCCGCAGGCGGCGCAAAAACTGCGGCGGAAATATTGCCTCGCGCCGCAGGCGGCACAGTGCTGGTAGACGATGGCCTCAGCGCCGGTGGTCCAGTCCGCGAGTTTGCCGCTCATCGCACGCGCTCCAGGAACATGCTGACATGCGACGACAGCACGCCGCCATCGCCATGCAGCAGCGCGATCGAGGCGTCGCGGACCTGGCGGTTGCCGGCGCGTCCCGTCATCTGCAGATGGGTTTCGACGAGATGCGCCATCGCGCCGCCGACGCCGCAATGGCCGTAGCTCAACAGCCCGCCATGGGTGTTGAGCGGCATCTCGCCGTCGCGGCTGAAGTAACCGGCCCGCACGCGCGCCGCCGCCTCGCCACGCTTCGCCAAACCCAGATCTTCGAGCAGCATCGCAAGTGTAATCGTAAAACTGTCGTAGACCGCGGCATAGCGCACATCCGAGATCGCTACGCCCGACGCGGCCTTGGCTTTTGCAATCGAAATCTCGGCGCCTAGTTCGCTTCAAGCCTGGCATAGCCGTGACATGCTGATGGGTATGCGCCTGCGCGCAGCCGCGCACGCGAATGCCGGTCTCGCCGGTCCGCTCGCGGCTGACGATGAAAGCCACGCCGCCGTCCGACACCGGGCAGCAATCCAGCAGCTTGAGCGGCATCGCCACCGGCTTTGACGCCATCACATCCGCGACCGTGATCGGCTCGTGGAACTGGGCGCCGGGATGGCTGCAGGCATGAGCGCGCATCAACACGGCAAACTCTGCGAGGTCCTCCTGCGTCACGCCATATTCGTGCATGTAGCGCGAGGCAACGAGGCCGTAATAGGCCGGGATCGTCGGCCCCAGCGACACCTCGTAGTCGGGATGCCCCACCTGCGCCAAAGCCTGGATCGAGGCGTCACGGCTCTGTCCGGTGAGACGGTTCTCGCCTGACACGACCAGCACATGGTTTGCGACGCCGGCATCCACCAGATGATGCGCCAGCATGGTCATGGCGAGGCCCGAGGCGCCGCCGACCTGCACGGCATGGGCATAGGACGGGCGAATGCCAAAATGCTCGGCGAATACGGTCGCGAGCATGATGTGCGGCGAAACGGTGCTGTAGCCGCACAGCACGCCGTCGATCTCGGATCGCTTCAGCCCGGCGTCGGCAACGGCCATCGTGGCCGCCTTGCTCATGAGATCGAGCGAGGACGAGCCTTCGTGCTTGCCATAGGCCGTCAGGCCAACGCCGGTGATGTAGCTCATGGCTGTACGCGCTCCCTCACCCTCGTCATTCCGGGGCGCGCCCCTGGCGCGAGCCCGGAATCCATACTCACGATGGGGGTTATGGATTCCGGGCCCGCGCCGCTGCGCGTCCCGGAATGACGAGTTGCGAGAATGTGCTCCCATACCGAAACGCCTAGTACGATTTCGGCAAGCCCAGCACCTTCTCGGCAATAAAGCTGAGAATGAGCTGCGGGCTGATCGGCGCAATGCGCGGGATCAGCGATTCCCGCAGATAACGCTCGACGTGATATTCCTTGGCATAGCCGAACCCGCCATGGGTCATGACCGCCTGCTCGCAGGCGTGGAAGCCTGCTTCGGCCGCGAGATACTTTGCGGCGTTGGCGGCCGGGCCGCAAGGAAGACCCTGGTCGTATTGCCAGCCCGCCCGCAGCACCATCAGCCACGCGGCTTCCAGCTCCATCCAGTTCTTCGCCAGCGGATGCTGGATCGCCTGGTTCATGCCGATCGGCCGGTTGAACACGATGCGGCTCTTGCCGTAGGCCGCCGCGCGCGACAGCGCGACCTGACCGAGGCCGACCGCTTCGGCGGCGATCAGGATGCGCTCCGGATTCATGCCGTGCAGAATGTATTCGAAGCCACGGCCTTCCTCGCCGAGGCGATCCTCCACCGGGATTTCAAAATTCTCGAAGAACAATTCGTTGGAGTCGACGGGCTTGCGGCCCATTTTTTCGATCTCGTGCACCGCGACGCGCTTCTTGTCGAAGTCGGTGTAGAACAGGCTCAAGCCTTGCGTCGGCGTTTTCACTTCTTCCAGCGGCGTGGTGCGCGCCAGCAGCAAAATCTTGTTGGCGACCTGCGCGGTGGAGATCCACACTTTTTGGCCGTTGACGATATACTTGTCGCCCTTGCGCACCGCGCGCGTCTTCAACTGCGTGGTGTTGAGCCCGGTGTTCGGCTCGGTCACGGCAAAGCAGGATTTATCCCGGCCATCGACGATTCCCGGCAACATGCGCTGGCACTGCTCCTTGGTGCCGAACACCACCACGGGATTTAATCCGAACACGTTCATGTGCACCGCGGAAGCACCCGACATGCCGGCGCCGGATTCCGCAATCGTCCGCATCATGATCGCAGCGTCGGTGATGCCGAGCGCCGAGCCGCCATATTCCTCGGGGATGCAGATGCCGAGCCAGCCGGCCTCCGCCAGCGCCTTGTGGAAGTCGGACGGGTAGCCGCCTTCCTTGTCCTTTTTCAGCCAATAGGCATCGTCAAAGCGCGAACAGATTTTGCCGACCGCGTCGCGGATCGATTCCTGGTTGGCTGAGAGTGCGAAATCCATGGGCCAAAATCCTGTCTAACTGGCCGCCTTGGTGACGCCGTCGCGCACCATCGCAGCAATCTCGTCCGCGGAGAAGCCCGCTTCCCGCAAAATGTCCGCGCTATGCTCGCCGAGCCGCGGCGCCAGCCGTTCCGTCTCGACCGGCGTCTGCGACCAGTTCGCGGACACCTTCATGCTGCGGATTTTTCCCTCGGTCGGATGATCGATCACGGGGAAGCGGTCGGTCGCCACCATGTGCGGATCGCCGAGCAGGCTTTCGAGATCATGCATCGGCATGACCGGCACGTCCGCTTTGTTCAGGATATCCATCCACTCGTCGGTGGTCTTGGCTTCGAGGATGCGCGCGAGCTCGGCATAGACGTGATCGATATTGGTGGCGCGGCCGGCGAAGGTTGCAAATTTCGGATCGCTGCGCAGGTCGTCACGGCCGGTGGCGGTGAAGAAATTATCCCACTGCTTGTCGTTATAGACGATCACGCAGATGTAGCCGTCGGAGGTCTTGTAGGGCCGCCGGTCCGGCGACAGATGCCGCGCGTAGCCGCCCTTGTCGAGCGGGGGCTCATAGGTAAGCCCGCCCATGTGGTCGCCCATCACAAAGCTCGCCATGGTCTCGAACATCGGGATGTCGACGCGCTGGCCCTGCCCGGTCTTGTCGCGATCCACGAGGCTGGCGCAGATCGCACCCACGGCCGTGAGACCGACGATGCGATCGACCAGCGCGTTCGGCACATAGCGCGGCACGCCATCGGCGGACGTTTGCGCCATCAGCGCCGGCAGCGCCGTCGCGCCCTGGATCAGATCGTCATAGGCGGGCTTTGCCGCATACGGCCCGTCCTGGCCAAAACCGAACACGCCGGCATAGACCAGCCGCGGGTTGATCTTCGAGACCACATCGTAGCCGAGGTTCAGCCGCGCCATCGCCTGCGGCCGCACATTGTAGACCAGCACGTCGGCGGTCTTGATCAGCCGCAGCACCGCATCGCGGCCGGCCGGCTTTTTCAGGTCAAGACAGATCGAGCGCTTGCTGCGGTTGGTGTTGAGGAACACCGGCCCCATGCCGGGATGCCGGGTCGGCCCGATCTGCCGCGTCACGTCGCCGTCGAGCAATTCCACCTTGATGACGTCGGCGCCGTAATCACCGAGCATCTGGGTGGCATAGGGCCCCATCAGCACGGTGGTCATGTCGATGACCTTGACGCCCCTGAGCGGTCCCATGTCACAGTCTCGGCTGCCGTTCGCTCCCAAAAATTGTTGGGACCTAGTAACGGGAGGTTCTTTGCCAGATCAAGGGCGCCAGACGTATGGGCGTATGCGCGGCGGGCCAACACCGTCGTCCCGGCGAACGCCGGGACCCATACGCCGCGGCTTATCCGTGATGCGCCGGAGCCAAATGCCTTGGTAACAACCGAGATCGGTGGTTCTGGGTCCCGCGCGCATTCGCCTGGCGGGGACGACAGTAACTACTTCACCGGCTCCAGCAGCGACACATAATTCGCCACCGCCGCACCGCCCATGTTGAAGATGCCCGCAAGCTGCGGATTTTTGAGCTGCATGCCCTCGGGCGCCTGGCCAACGAGCTGCATCGCGCTCATCACATGCATGGAAACGCCGGTGGCGCCGATCGGATGTCCCTTGGCCTTGAGGCCGCCGGACGGATTGATCGGCAGCTTGCCGTCCTTCTGGGTCCAGCCTTCCTTGATAGCACGGGCGCCCTGCCCCCGCGGCGTCAGGCCCATCGCTTCATATTCGATCAATTCGGCGACGGTGAAGCAGTCATGGGTCTCGACAAAGGAGAGATCGTTTAGGGTGACGCCGCCCTTTTGCAGCGCGCGCTGCCAGGCCACGGTGCAGCCCTCGAACTGCAGAATGTCGCGCTTGGACATCGGCAGAAAATCCTGCGCATGGGCGGTGGCGCGGACGTTGACCGCCTTGCCCATCGTCTTTGCGGTTTCAGAGTCGGTCAGCACCAGCGCTGCGGCGCCATCCGACACCAGCGAGCAATCGGTACGCTTCAACGGCCCCGCGACGAACGGATTTTTTTCGCTCTCGGCGCGGCAGAATTCATAACCAAAATCCTTGCGCATCTGCGCATAGGGATTGGCGACACCGTTCTTGTGGTTCTTGGCGGCAATCATCGCCAGCGCATCGGACTGGTCGCCATATTTCTGGAAATAGCTCTGCGCGATCTTGCCGAACACGCCGGCAAAGCCGCCGACGGTGTCGCCGTCTTCCGGCAGATACGATGCCTTGAGGAGGTTCTTGCCGATCTCGGCCGAAGGCGTCCGGGTCATCTGCTCGACGCCGACCACCAGCACGATTTTGGCTGCGCCCGCATCGATGGCGCGGATGCCCTGATGCACGGCGGCGGAACCGGTAGCGCAGGCATTTTCAACGCGGGTCGTCGGCTTGAAGCGCAAGGCAGGATCGGCCTGCAGCACCAGCGAGGCGGTAAAATCCTGCGGCGAGAAGCCGGCGTTGAAATGCCCGAGCACGATCTCGTCGACATCGGCAGCGGAAATCCCGGCATCCGCGAGCGCTTCGGTCGCCACCTTCACCACGAGGCTCTCGACGGTCTCGGTGTCGAATTTTCCGAATGGCGTATGTGCCCACCCTACGATGCTGGCCGTCATGGTCGTTCTCCCAGGATTTGTCGGATCGCGTTGTAGCCTATCTATCTGCCGGTTTCAGCGATTTCATGGCCCGATCGCACATGGCGGTTATGCCGGCCCAGTTGCCGGACCTGATATCGGCGGCCGGGCAGAGCCAGGAGCCGCCGACGCAGAGCACGTTGGGTTCGGCCAGCCAAGCCGCCGCATTGGCCTCCCCGATGCCGCCGGTCGGGCAAAACTTTGCATTCGGAAACGGTCCCGCCAGCGCCCGCAGTGCCTTGATACCGCCGGACTGCTCGGCCGGGAAGAATTTCACGAGGTCAAAGCCCGCCGCCAGCGCCGCCATCAGTTCCGAGGCGGTCGCAATTCCCGGTGCGAACGGCAGGTCGCTTGCGGCAGCGGCTTTCAGCAGCTCCGGGGTCGCGCCCGGGCTAATGCCAAAGACGGCGCCTAGCGCCTTCGCACGTGCCAGATCCTCGCCGTTGAGGATGGTGCCGATGCCGACCACGGCGTCGGGCACTTCGGCGATGATCGCCTTGGCCGCCTCCACCGCCACCGCGGTGCGCAGCGTGACTTCCAGGATGCGCACGCCCCCCGCGACCAATGCCCTGGCAAGCGGGACGGCGTGCTCGACCCGCTCAATGGTCAGAACGGGAATGACGACCGCCTGCCTGAACAGCGCCGCCAGCTTTTCCTGTTTTGGTACCGCAGTCATCTCAAAGCCCCTGGCGGCATCGCCGAGCGTGGAATGATTGCACCGGCATAGCACACCACGACGCCGGCAAGGCGGTGTCCGGCACGGGCGGCTTGCACCGGATCGGCGCCGCCGAGCCGCGCCGCGATGTAGGCCGCGGCAAAACTATCGCCGGCGGCGGTGGTATCGACGACGGGTTTTGTCACCGCGTCGGCCTTCACCGGCTGCGACCCGCCCTCGAAGCGGACGATGCTGGCGGGCTCGCCGAGTTTCATCACGACCTCCTGGCCCGGAATGCGCGCCATCAGGCTATCATCCTTCTCGCCGGGATAGAGCGGCAGCAAATCCTCAGTAGAGGCCAGCACGATATCGGCGGATTCAAAGGCTTCGCGAAACACCTTTCGCGCGACATCCAGATCGGGCCAGCCTCGCGCGCGAAAATTGGTATCGAAAGCAACGCGCGCGCCGTTTGCCCTCGCCTGCCGGAGCGCTGCGATCAATCTGGTTCGCCCGATCTCATCAAGAATCGAGAGCGTGATCGCCGAGAGATAAATGACGTCATAGGAAGTCAGCGATGCCAGCATATCGGCCGTCTCCGCCAAATCCATCAATCGCCTCGCGGCAGCACTCTCGCGCCAATGGAAGAACTTTCGTTCTCCCTTCGCATCCGTCTCGATCAGATAAATGCCGGGCAGCTTGCCTTTGAGCTGCGCCACCCGCGAAGTGCCGATGCCTTCGGCCTTCCAGCCGGCGATCATCTCATCGCTCAGGGTGTCGTCGCCGAGCGCGGTGATGTAATCGGTCTCGACGCCGAGACGCGCCAGATAGACAGCGGTGTTCAAGGTGTCGCCGCCGAAGCCGCGCGAATAAAGTCCGCCCGGCGCAGGCCTGAGCTCGATCATGCACTCGCCGATGCAGGCCACCCGGCGCATGCGGTCACCTCAGGCGGCGAACTTGCCGCCGAGTTCGTCCTCGATGTGAATCCGGATGATGTCGTCAAACGTCTTCTCGGCCGTGGTGAAGCCGAGTTTTTGCGCGCGGTCGGCGACGAAATCGCGCGGCCAGCCGCTGACGATGCCGATGATGGTGGGATCGGGCACCCGCTTGATCCGCGCGGTGACCTTCTTGCCGGCGACACGGTCGAGCGCTGCGATCTGCTCGCCGACGGTGGCCGACAATCCCGGCATGCTGAGATTGCGCCGTGGGCCCATCGCCTGGAGATCCATGGTACCGGCATGGAGCAGAAAGCCGACGGCCGATTTCGGCGAGGCGTGCCAGTGCCGGACATCCTCGGAGACCGGCAGCACCGCCTCTTCGCCCGCCAGCGGCTCCCGCATGATGTTGGAGAAGAAGCCGGAAGCGGCCTTGTTCGGCTTGCCCGGCCGCACGCAGATGGTGGGGAGCCGGATGCTGATGCCGTCGAGCAGACCTTTTCGCGTGTAATCGTTGATCAGAAGTTCGCAGATCGACTTCTGCGTGCCGTAGCTCGTCAGCGGCGTGTGGAATGAATTCGTCGCCGATCTTTTCCGGGAATGGCGCGCCGAACACGGCGATCGAGGAGGTGAACACCAGCCGCGGCTTGTAGCCGCCGCCGACCGCCCGGATGGCGTCGATCAAATAGCGCGTGCCGTCGAGGTTGATGCGGTAGCCCTTGTCGAATTCGGCTTCCGCCTCCCCCGAGACGATCGCGGCGAGATGGAAGATCACGTCGGGCCGCTCGGCGATCAGCGGTGCGGCGGCGCCGGCATCGGCAAAATCGGACGCGACCACCCTGATCGGAATTTTTGCATTGGCGGGCTTGGTCGGCGCCACGACATCCTGCAGCGTCATGGCGGTGATGTCGCGACTTGCCGAGGCGCCCGTCGCGCAGCAGCCGTTCGGTCAGCTTGCGGCCGACCATGCCGGCCGCACCGAGGATCAGAATGTGCAAAGCCCTACTCCTTCTTGTTCTTAAAACTTAAACGCAGGCAGGGAATGCATGTCGTTCTCGTTCAGGCATCGAGCGCGGTGGTCAAATTGCCGCCTCGGTTGTCGCGTCGAAGAACCGAAGACCCGCTGGGTTGATGCCGAGGCGGATCGTCTGCTGGGGCTTCACCTTGACGGTTGGCTCGACGCTGGCGACCATCGCGCTACCGCCGGCTTTCAAGTCCAGGATGATCTCGGAGCCGAGCTGCTCGCCGACCTCCACCACCGCATCGAACGCAAGGTCTTCCGGGTCGGCGCCGGTGGCCATGTGCAGGTCTTCCGGTCGGATGCCGAGCGTCGCGGGCTTGCCCTTGTGCGGGCCCATGCGCGCCGCGATCTGCTCCGGCACGCGGATCCTCATCGTCGGATTGGTGGCGTAGACCGCGTTCCCCACTTCCTCGATCATCGTGTCGGCGAAATTCATCGCCGGTGAACCGATGAATCCGGCCACGTACTTGTTGGCCGGGTTGTTGTAGAGTTCGAGCGGTTCGCCCACCTGCTGGATCAGGCCGTCCTTCATCACGACGACCCGGTCCCCCAGCGTCATCGCCTCGACCTGGTCATGGGTCACATAGATCGAGGTGGTGGCAAGGCGTTGGTGCAACTTCTTGAGCTCGACGCGCATCTGGACCCGCAGCTTCGCGTCGAGGTTCGACAGCGGCTCGTCGAACAGGAAGACTTTCGGATTGCGCACGATCGCACGACCGAGCGCGACGCGCTGGCGTTGCCCACCCGACAGCATGCGGGGCTTGCGGCTGAGATGATCCTTGATGTCGAGGATATCGGCGGCGTTGTTGACCCGCTTGGCGATCTCGGCCTTGTCAAATTTCCTCATCTTCAGGCCGAAGGCCATGTTGTCGTAGACCGTCATATGCGGATAGAGCGCGTAGTTCTGGAACACCATGGCGATGTCACGGTCCATCGGCGGCAGCTCGTTGACGACCTTGTTGCCGATCATGATGTCGCCCTCGGAGATCGTCTCGAGCCCCGCGACCATGCGCAAGGTAGTGGTCTTGCCACAGCCCGACGGGCCGACGAGCACGACGAACTCCTTGTCCTTGATCTCGAGCGAGACGCCCTTCACCGCGTGAAAATCGGCGTAGTGTTTGTGCACTTGACGGATCGTTACATTTGACATTGCCGCTCTCTGTCCCCAGTCGTCCGGTTTTGTTGTGCCCTGGTGGCTTGCTCCCCTGGCAAGGCACTTCGTCCGCTAACCTTTGACGCTCCCTGTCACGCCAGAAACGTATTGTTCGACGAAGAACGAGTAGGCAATGGCGACCGGAATCGAGCCGAACAGCGCGCCGGCCATCAGCGGTCCCCAGAAGAATACGTCGCCGCGCACGAGTTCCGAGATGACGCCGACGGGAACGGTCTTCTGCTCCGGGCTCGACAGGAACACGAGGGCGTAGATGAACTCGTTCCAACTGAGGGTAAACGCGAAGATCATGGCGGACAGGATGCCTGGCACAGCCACGGGGATGATGATGTACAGCATCGCCTGCCAGCGTGCGGCGCCGTCGATACGCGCGCACTCCTCCAGCTCCTTCGGAACGGATTTGAAGTAGCCCATCATCAACCAGGTGCAGAACGGGATGAGGAAGGTCGGGTAGCTCAGGATCAGCGACCAGGGCGTGTCGCCGAGGCTATAGGTGCGGATGATCTCGGACAGCGGAATGAACAGCAGCGTCTGCGGCACCAGGTAGGTGACGAAAATGGTCGTGCCGAGCAGGGCCGCGCCCTTGAAGCTCAGCCGCGACAGGGCATAGCCGGCAAGTACGCCGCAGAACAGCGAGATGGCGGTCGAGACGACGGCGATGAAAGTGGTGTTCCACATCCAGATCGCAAAAGTGGTCTCGCCGAACAGATATTTGAGGTGCGCCGTAGTCGGATTCCATGTCCAGAACGGTCTGTAATTAGCCCGATACCAGGGGATGTAGAGCTCACCATCGGGCCGGAACGTCGTGATGATCATCCAGTAGAACGGGAACAGCAGGAAGATCAGGAAGATCGCCATCGGCAGGCGAAAGAACACCCAGCGGCGCCAGATTGCACCTTCGATCATGGGTGGGACTCCAGGCTGATCAATATCGCGTCAGACGCATCGCGGTTGCGGCAATTGCTCATCACCGTGTCTCCACCCTGCGGATGTACATCAGCTGGAAGATCACAATGCCAAACAGCAGCGGGAACATGGCGAGCGAGACGGCGGCGCCTTGACTGAGCAGGCCGGTGCCGACGCCGAGCTGGTAGGCATAGGTCGCGAACAGGTGGGTCGCATTGGCCGGGCCGCCGCCAGTCATGACATAGACGATCTGGAAGTCGGAGAAGGTCTGGATGACCGAGAACAGCACGACGACCATGGTCACGGGCATCAACAGCGGCCAGGTGATGTACCAGAACCGCTGCCACGGCTTGGCACCGTCGATGGCGGCGGCCTCACCAAGGTCAGGGCTGATGGTCTGCAGGCCCGCCATCAGCGAAATGGCGAAGAACGGCACGCCGCGCCAGATGTTGACGATCATGATCGACAGCATCGCCATATCGCCATCCCCGAGCCAGTTGACGCCCGCGCCAGCGGCGACGATGCCCAGCTTGAACAGCATCCAGTTCAGCACCGCGAAAGTCGGATCGAACATCCACTTCCAGGCGAAACAGGCGAGCACGGTCGGCACAATGAACGGCAGCAGGATGAAGGCGCGCGTGAATGCCTTGAACTTGAAATCGCGATTGAGCAGCAGGGCGAGCCAGAGACCCAGGATGAGTTTGAACACCGTCGTGACAAACGTGTAGAGGAACGTGTTGTAAACGACGGCGTGGAAAATCGGGTCCTTCGCCAGGCGCGCGAAGTTCTCGAAACCGACGAAATTGCCGATCACGCCGACCTTCGAATTGGTAACGGCGAGCAAAATCCCGCGCACGAACGGGTAGGCGATGAACATCAGCAGCAGCGCGATCGTCGGCAACAGGAGCAGCATCGCGAGGTTGCCCTCGCTCTCCAATGGCCGCCATTTCGGCTTGCCGACGATGATACCGCCGCCGGGAACAGATATTTCAGTCGTCGCCATTACATCAATCCGGGTGCGAACGCATGAAGCCAGGTCCTATGTCGCCCAAGCCCTTTGTCGCCCAAGTCCTTTGTCGCCCAAGTCCTTTGTCGCCAATGGACGGCGCACAGAGAAAAACGGCAACGCGGAAATGCCCCTGTCACCACGAGCGGCGACAGGGGCACGTTCGCGTCACGCGCCGTAGATCGATTTCAGCTGGCTCTCGCACGCCTTGACGGCGTCCTCGGCCGACTGGCCCTTGATGGCCCCCGCGAACATGTTGCCGATCAGGTATTTCGACAACACTTCGGCCGCCTTGGCATTCGGCTCACCGGGATATCCGGGTGCCAAACCTGACTTTCCGATCAACGCGAACGGCGCCATCACCGGATTCGCGGTCCAGACCTTGTGGTTCTCCCACCCGGACGTGGGCGGCGTGTAGAAGCCCTGGCCGGTCTCGAACCACGGCTCGTAGTTGGCCTTGGTCTGCATGAACCGCAGCAGATCCTTGGCTGCCTTCTGGTTCTTCGAATAGGTCGGGATGACGTGCGACTGGACGAGGTGGAGACCGAACACGCCTTTCGGACCTGCCGGCAAGAATGCGTGCTGGATGTCGTCCTTGAGCGGCTTGCCGTCGGCCGCTTTGTACTGGTCGGGCTTGCGCAGGGCCTCAATGTAGATGGATGCGCCATTCAGCGTGGCGCAGATGGTGCTGGCCAGGAAGGCGCGGTTGTTGGACGAGTTGTCCCAAGCGAGGCCGCCCTCGTCCATCGAATCCTTCCAAAGGGCGGTCATATACTTGACGGCCTCGATGGTTTCCTTCGAGTTGATGGCAACCTTGCCCTTGTCGTCGACCTCGGCCCCGCCCATCGACCACAGGAACGGATACGCGAACCCGACGGGATCGCCGAACGACTGGCCGAGCGACTGCCCGATCGGGAAGCCCTTGGCCTTCAATTTCTTGCCTGCGTCACGATAGGCGTCCCAGGTCTTGGGGAATTCGGTCAGCCCGATGTCCTTGAACATCGACACGCGCCAGGCGTTCAAGCCGCCGACGTAGTTCATCGGCACGCCGAAGAACTGGCCGCCCGACGAGGCGTTGGCCAATGCGGCTTTGTACCAGTCGCCCTGGGCCTTCGCGACATCCGCCGCGACGTCGGACACATCGACGAGGCTCGCCTTGTAGAGGTGAGGATGGTTGTTGTTCAGCATGATCACATCGGGGCCCACGCCGGCCTGAATGCCCGACGTAATGCGCGCCTGCAGATCGTTGGCGTTGACGGTTTCGAACTTGACCTTGATGCCGAGCGCCTTTTCCGCTTCGGGGAACAGCTTGGTCTTCAGATAGGTATCGCAAGCGGGAACGAAGTCATTCCAGCGCAGAATATGCACTTCCGGCGTGCCCTGCGCGATGGCCGGCATCTTGGCGGACGCCAGGACGGCGGCCGCGCCGCCCGTGGTCTTCAGGAAATTGCGTCGATTGATCTTGGTCATAAACTCCCTCCCTGGGAATTTTTAGTAGGTAAGCGTTTCCAAATCTGCAGCGTGGCTCTTGGGGCCCGTTGACCGAACAAGACGATGGTCGAGGGGCTGGTCTGGCCATTTTCGAATCTGATTATCATGTTTAGGCGTTCAGTCGTTTGCCAGTCGACTCCTCGAACAGATGCACGAGCGACGGGTCAGGCTTGAGCCGGACCTTGTCGCCCGGACTGAATTGATGGCGCTCGCGGAACACGGCGACGACCTGCTCGCCGCCGAGTTTTGCGAACACCTGGGTTTCCGAACCGGTCGGTTCGACCACGACGATCTCGGCCTCGGCGCCGTCATCGGCGAGGGTGAAATGCTCGGGACGCACGCCGTACACGACCGGCTTGCCGTCGGAATTGGCCGGCGCCGATGTCAGCGGCAGCTTGACGCCGTTCGGGCCTTCAAAGGACGCCGCGCCATTCACCTTCACCTTGCCCTTGAGGAAATTCATCGCCGGCGAGCCGATGAAGCCCGCGACGAACTGGTTTTCCGGCTTGTCGTAAAGCTCCAGCGGCGAACCCATCTGCTCGACGATGCCGTCATGCATCACCACGATCTTGTCGGCCATGGTCATGGCCTCGATCTGGTCGTGGGTGACGTAGACGGTGGTGGTGCGCAGCCGCTGATGCAGTTCCTTGATCTCGGTGCGCATCGCAACCCGCAGTTTGGCGTCGAGGTTGGAGAGCGGCTCGTCGAACAAAAACACCTGGGGATCGCGCACGATGGCGCGTCCCATCGCGACGCGCTGGCGCTGGCCGCCCGACAATTGCCGGGGATAGCGTTCCAGGAGCGGCGTCAGCGCCAGGATTTCGGCGGCGCGCTTGACGCCGGCGGAGATATCCTCCGCGCTGGCGCCGCGGAGTTTCATCGAAAACCCCATATTGTCGGCGACCGTCATGTGCGGATAGAGCGCGTAGTTCTGGAACACCATCGCAATGTCGCGCTCTTTGGGCTGGACATTGTTGACGACGCGATCGCCGATCGAAATCGTGCCCGAGGTGATGTTCTCGAGGCCGGCCAGCATGCGCAGCAAGGTCGACTTGCCGCAACCGGAGGGGCCGACCAGCACGACGAACTCGCCATCCTCGATCGGGATCGACACGCCGTGCAAAACCTCGAAATTGCCGAACGATTTTCGCACGTCGCGAATTTGGACCGACGACATCCACTTCCCTCCCTGCATTTCCCGCCGACTTGCGACGAGCGCCGCCACCGTTTCCGTTTTTTTCTTGTCCGGCTTCGCAAGCGCACGAAGTCCGGTCGGACGGATATTGTCCGCAGTTTATACGGTTTTGGCAATCGTTCGATTAGCAATCCGTTGGTAGCGCTGTCAATAGATGTTTGATTGCGACCATGCCTGTGATATGAGCGGCCAATGGGACGAAAACGCACCAAACCCGGCAAGATCAGGCTCACCGAGGTCGCCGAACTCGCCGGCGTGAGCCCGATCACCGCGTCGCGTTTCTTCAGGAATCCGGAAGCGCTTTCGATCGGCAAACGTGTGCGGGTCGAAAGCGCGGCGAAAGAACTCGGCTACGTGCCGAACCTCGCCGCGCGCGCGCTGGCCTCGCAACGCACCGAAGTGATCGGTGTCCTGATCCCGTCGCTGACCAACAATGTGTTCTCCGACGTGCTGCGCGGCATCTATGACGCGGTGGATGGCAGCCGCTACAGCGTCCAGCTTGCCAACACGCGTTACAGCATCTTCCAGGAAGAAAAGATGCTGCGCCTGTTCCTGGCGCAAAAGCCGGCCGGACTGATCGTGACCGGCATCGATCAGACGCCGGAATCCCGCTCGATCATGGAGTCGGTGGATTGCCCGATCGTCCAGATCATGGAGATCGGGCCGGATCCGGTCGACATGATGATCGGCTTTTCGCACGCAGATGCCTGCCGGGCAGCGATTTCCCACCTTCTTGCGCAGGGATGCCGCAGGATCGGCTTCCTCGGCGCGCGCATGGACCCGCGGGTGCAGCGGCGCTTTGACGGCTATATCGCCACCATGAAGGAAGCATCGCTGCATGACCCGCGGCTGGTCGTGACGACGCCGTTGCCGACCTCGGTCACGCTGGGTGGCGGGCTGCTTGCCGATCTTCTCACCAAGGCGCCGGACACCGACGCGGTGTTCTGCGCCAATGATGACCTCGCGCTGGGCGCGTTGTTCGAGTGCCGGCGGCGGCAGATCTCGGTACCCTCGCAGATGGCGATCATGGGCTTCAACGACCTCGAATTCATGGCATCCTCGGTCCCGACGCTGACCAGCGTGCGCACCAATCGTTACGAAATGGGCAGGGAGGCTGCCATGATGGTCATCGAGACCATCGAAGGCCGAAGGCCCGAGAAGTCCGTCGTCGATCTCGGGTTCACGGTCATGGAACGCCAGAGTTCGGCGCGGCGGCCGTGATGGCTGCATTGCCGTCATGACCGCATGCGGTGCGAAATAAGACAAAATGATAGCGCAATCACATTGCTAGAACTAAGGTTCAATTCGATTGGCCGAGCGTGAGCCGCCCGCCGGTTTGTAATGCGGGCGATTTTGCGCATGGTAGAGAAAACCGGACCCTGAACGGGCCTGTGTACAATGCGGGAGGAATAAATGAAAAACAGCGCCAACGGGCACGACAAGGCCGCCAACGGCAAGGGTCGCAAACTCCGGTCCCTCGAGTGGTTCAACAACCCGCATAATCCGGGGATGACCGCGCTCTATCTGGAGCGCTACCTCAATTACGGCCTCACCCGCGAGGAATTGCAGGCCGGCAAGCCCATTATCGGCATTGCGCAGACCGGCAACGACCTCTCCCCCTGCAACCGCCACCATCTGGATCTCGCCAAACGCGTCCGTGAAGGCATCCGCGCCGCCGGCGGCATCGCCATGGAATTCCCGACCCATCCGATCCAGGAAACCGGAAAACGCCCGACCGCGGCGCTCGACCGCAACCTCGCCTATCTTGGCCTCGTCGAAATCCTGTTCGGCTATCCCCTCGACGGCGTGGTGCTGACCACCGGCTGCGACAAGACCACGCCGGCCTGCATGATGGCGGCAGCGACCGTCAACATGCCCGCCATCGTGCTGTCCGGCGGGCCGATGCTCAACGGCTGGCACAAGGGCGAGCGCACCGGTTCCGGCACCGTGGTGTGGAAGGCGCGCGAGCAGCTGGCCGGCGGCGAGATCGACTACGAGGAATTCATGAACATCGTGGCGTCCTCGGCGCCCTCGGTCGGCCATTGCAACACCATGGGCACGGCCTCGACCATGAACTCGCTGGCCGAAGCGCTCGGCATGTCCCTGCCCGGCTGCGCCGCGATCCCCGCCCCCTACCGCGAGCGCGGACAGATCGCCTACGAGACCGGCAAACGCATCGTCGAGATGGTGTGGGAGGATCTAAAACCCTCCGACATCCTGACGCGAAAGGCGTTCGAGAACTGCATCGCCGTCAATTCGGCGATCGGCGGCTCGACCAACGCGCCGATCCACATCAACGCGCTGGCGCGCCATATCGGCGTCGAGCTGTCGATCGACGACTGGCAGAAGCACGGCCACGACATTCCGCTGCTGGTGAACATGCAGCCGGCCGGCTTCTATCTCGGCGAGGAATATCACCGCGCCGGCGGCGTGCCGGCGGTGGTGCGCGAACTGATGAAGCACAAGCGCATCCATGAAGACGCCAAAACCGTCAACGGCAGCACCATGGGCGACAATTGCCGCGAGGCGCCCCTGCCCGACAATGACGTGATCTGGAGTTACGACAAGCCGATGGTGAAGGATGCCGGCTTCATCGTGCTGCGCGGCAATCTCTTCGATTCCGCGATCATGAAGACCAGCGTGATCTCCAAAGGAATTTCGCGACCGCTATCTGATCAACCCGAAAGACCTCAACGCCTTCGAAGGCCGCGCCATCGTGTTCGAGGGGCCGGAGGATTATCACGACCGTATCGACGACGCCTCGCTCGGGATCGACGAACACTGCATGCTGTTCATTCGCGGCGCCGGGCCGATCGGCTATCCCGGCGGCGCCGAGGTCGTGAACATGCAGCCGCCGGCGGCCCTGATCAAACGCGGCATCCTGGCGCTACCCTGCATCGGCGACGGCCGCCAGTCCGGCACTTCGGGCTCGCCGTCGATCCTCAACGCCTCGCCGGAAGCCGCCGCCGATGGCGGGCTCGCGATCCTCAAGACCGGCGACAAGGTGCGCATCGACCTCAACAAGGGCAGCGCCAACATTTTGATTTCGGACGACGAGATGAAGAAGCGCCGCGCCGAGCTGAAGGCCAAGGGCGGCTTTCCCTATCCGGCCAACCAGACGCCGTGGCAGGAGCTCTATCGCTCCACCGTCGGCCAGCAGGCCACCGGCGCCTGCATGGAGTTCGCCACCCGCTACCAGGACATCGCCGGCAAGGTCGGCGTGGCGCGGGATAATCACTGACACCAACCTCCGTCATTCCGGGGCGCGCCTCTTGGCGCGAGCCCGGAATCCATACTCCCGATCGTGGCTATGGATTCCGGGCCTGCGCTTCGCGCATCCCGGAATGACGGAAAGAAATGGAAGGAAACAAAAAAATGTCAGACCGCCTGAAAGGCAAGCGCGCCTTCGTCACCGCAGCCGCCGCCGGCATCGGACGCGCCTGCGCCATCGCATTTGCGCGCGAGGGCGCCACCGTGATCGCGACCGACATCGATGAAAAGGGCCTCGCCACGCTAGCCAGGGAAGGCATCGCCGAGACGTCACGGCTCGACGTTCGCAACACGCGCTGACGTCGACGCCTTCGCCAAGCGTGTTGGTAAAGTCGACATCCTGCTCAATGCAGCGGGCTTCGTGCACCACGGCACGATCCTGGACTGCTCGGACGAAGACTGGGATTTTTCGTTCGACCTCAACGTCAAGTCGATGCACCGGACCATCAAGGCGTTCCTGCCGGCGATGATCGCGGGCGGAGGCGGCAGCATCGTCAATATCTCGTCGTGCGCGGCGCTGCGGCCGCCGGCCAACCGCTATGTCTACAGTGCATCCAAGGCCGCGGTCTCGCTGCTCACGCGTGCGATCGCATCCGACTTCATCACCCAGGGCATCCGCTGCAACAGCATCTGCCCCGGCACGGTCGAAACGCCCTCGATGCTGCAGCGTGCCGCCGCGGCGGGCCCGGACGGCCGCGAAAAGTTCGTCGCGCGCCAGAAGATGGGCCGGCTGGGCACCGCGGAAGAAATCGGATCCATGGCCGTATATCTCGCCAGCGACGAAAGCGCATTCACCACCGGTGTCGACCTCGTGGTCGACGGCGGCTACATGCTCTGACATTCACCTGACCAGAGGTTTCCCAACATGAACAAGATCGATCTGAACGGCCGCTGCGCCGTCGTCACCGGCGGCGCGCAAGGGTTTGGCAAGGCCATCACCGAGCGTTTCGTCGCCTCCGGCGCCAAGGTCGCGATCTGGGACCACGACCAGCCGCTGGCGGAAAAGACCGCGAAGGCGATTGGCGATGCCGTCACCGCGATCAAGGTCGACGTGACGGATCTTGCAGCGGTGGAGAAAGCGCGCGACGCGACGCTGGCCGCGTTCGGCAAGATCGACATCCTCGTCAACAATGCCGGCATCGCCGGAATCAACAAGACGGTGTGGGAAACCGACCTCGACGAATGGCGCAAGGTGTTGAGCATCAATCTCGACGGGCCCTTCATCTGCTGCAAGGCGGTCGTGCCCGCGATGCTGAAACAGAAATACGGCCGCATCGTCAACATCGCCTCCATCGCCGGCAAGGAAGGCAATCCCAACGCCGCGCATTATTCGTCCTCGAAAGCCGGCGTGATCGCGCTGACCAAATCGCTCGGCAAGGAACTCGCCGCGCACGACATCCTCGTCAACGCCGTGACGCCAGCCGCGGCAAAGACCGCGATCTTCGACCAGATGACGCAGCAGCACATCGATTTCATGCTGTCGAAGATTCCGAAAAACCGCTTCGTGCTGGTCGAGGAACTCGCCTCGATGGTCGCCTGGCTGGCCTCGGAAGACTGCGCCTTCTCCACCGGCGCGGTGTTCGACATCTCGGGCGGCCGCGCGACGTACTAGCTTGTCGTTCCAAGCGGGAACCTAATTACCGTCATTGCGAGCGAAGCGAAGCAATCCAGCTTCCATCGGCGACAAGAAAAGCTGGATTGCTTCGTCGCGGAGCCTGTCATCGGGCGCGGATTCGCGCGACCCGTTGGCTCCTCGCAATGACGGAGCCAGGGCTGGAGGGTGTGCCGCAATAATTCAGCGTCGCGCGTTTCTGGCGCGCACCGGTCCGGCCAGTGCCGCCACCAGATGATCGGCAAGCAGTGTCGCCGCGCGCGACAGTTTTGGCGCCCTGTGCAGCCGGATTTCCGCGCGTGGCAGCGGCGGCAAGGCCGTCGCGCGCCGTCAGGCGTCTGAGGCTGGACGGAAATGTCCCTGACTTGACCACCGTCACCGCGAGGCCCTGCGCCGCGATGGCCTCGACCGCGGTCAGGCTGTGGCTGACGAAGGCAAGCCGCCACGGGCGGTTCGCCTTGTCCAGCGCCTGCATGGCCCAGCTGCGGAACAGGCAACCTTGCGGATAGAGCGCCACCGGCAGCGGGTCGCGATTGCTCCACGCGATGCTCGGTGCTCGCGGCCCATACCGCCTGCTCCCGTCGCAAGCAGTTCGCCTTCGGATGTCCCTCCGGGTGCATGGCGATGACGATGTCAAACGCTCTTGCCGAGCCTGGCGGTCATGGTTGACGTCAGTCCCGTCTCCATCTCGACGTCGATCAGCGGATAATTGGCGATAAAGCCCGCGAGCAGCGGCGGCACCAGCAGCGTGCCGTAATCGTCCATCACGCCGAGCGAACGCGCCCCTCGATATTCTGCTCGCGCACCCGCCCGACCGCTTCCTCGTTCAGGCTGAGGATGCGCCGCGCATAGCCGAGCAGCCCCTCGCCGGCCGCACTCAGATTCGACATTCGATTTGGTGCGGTGAAACAGCTCGGCATGCAGCCGTTCCTCCAGCCGCTTCACCTGCATGCTCACGGCCGATTGCGTGCGATTCAGCGCCACTGCGGCGCGGGTGAAGGAGCGCTGCTCCGCCACCGCGATGAAGGCCTGCAGGAGTTCGGGATCCAGGGTCGGCGGTCATCACGAAATAGCGATTACATATGATCAATTATTATTCCATTCCGTGATTAGCGCGGTTTCCCTACGGTGCCAAGCGCCAACACCGGATTGACGAGAAATGAACGAGCTTTGGGGCGTATTGGCTGCCGTGCTGTCGAGCGCGCTGGGCGGCACATCGATCGGCGCGACACGGTTTCTGGTCGACGCCATGGACCCGCTGGCCATCGGATCTTTCCGGTTCGGCATCGGCTTCGTCCTGCTGCTGCCGCTGGCGCTGTTGCAGGCCGGGCATCGTGGCCGCCGCGCCGCGACTGGCCCGCGGTCGCAGGTCTTGGCTTGTTGTTCTTTGCCGCGTTTCCCATCCTGTTCAACGCTTCGCTGATCTTCACGACCGCCGCGCGCGGCGCGCTGGCGCTTTCCACCTTGCCCCTGCTGACGATGATCGTCGGCGCCGCGCTCGGAAGCGAGCCGCTGAGCGCACGCAAGAACACCGGCGTGCTGGTCGCGATATCCGGCGTTTCCCTGGCGTCTGCTCGCGGGTTTGGCCGCGGCGCCGGCAGGCGCCTGGCGCGGCGATCTCCTGATGGTCGCGCGCCGCCTTCTGCATGGCGCTCTACAGCATCTGGTCAAAACCCTTCATCGCCGTTCCGGCCCCATTCCCTTCACGACGCTGGCGATGGCGGCCGGCGCAGCCTTCCTCGATCATCACCTCCCTGCTGCGCGGCAGTTTCGCGCCCGTGGCCGCCTTCGGCGCGCCGCAATGGCTGGGCGTTATCTATCTCGGCGCCTTCGGCAGCGCGCTCACCTTTTATCTCTGGGCCTTCGCGCTCGAAGCACACCACGCCGACGCGCGTCGCGATCTCCGTCACCGTCAATCCGATCGCCGCCTCGCTCGTCGGCGCCACGTTGCTGGGCGAACCCTTGAGCTGGAATTTGGTGGCCGGCATCGTGACGGTGTTTACCGGCATCTGGATCGCGACGACGCAATCACGCTCGAAGACACACAGGCGAAGCGGATTCCGTATTGCCGGAGCCACGCTGACAGCGTTGCGCGAGCAGCCCGTAGCGGCGGGTTGTGACAAATTCAACACGACGGGCAAATCACTTCTGATTTTCAGAAATCGTGTCAAGCCCCGAAATCAAAAATATTTCGCTTTCCATTTCTGGCAAATCACGAATTATAATCTAGCCCATCCCATCCCCGAGGAGGGGCGTTCGGCCGATCGTCACTATGCGTTGGGATGGGGATGCGGTGGACGCTGTGGCGTCAGGCGTTTTCTTGCGCCGGACGAAACGCTGTAAGCGTACGGCGAAGTCGTGTGGTCCTGGCGCCGCGATGCTGGCGTTAAGCTTGTGGAGTGATTCTCGCAAGTGACGGTGACAACAAGCCCGCTCACCGGGGAGAGCACGAAGTAAGCCGTAAAGCCATTGCGCAGGGGATGTCGGAGTGTTTACCGCTCACCTGTATGCTCGTGTGCGCCAAATGCGCAATTCTTGGCACACGAGACCGCGGGTGCAGCGCGCACCCGGCATTCCCTGCGCCCTCTGGTCTCAGAGGACGGCAGCAACTAGGAATAACTCGGGCGGATCGCGCGGCGAGATCGCGAAGTCGTGCTGCGCCCGGACGTTTGCCGGGTCGATCAATGTGGAAATACCGTGCTAGCCTGAATCGACTCCACGCCATCCGGGGCACCCCTTGAACATCTCGCTTTATGACGTCTCCGTCTGGGTGCTGCCGCTCCTCATCGCCATCACCTTTCACGAGGCAGCCCACGCCTTCGTGGCGTACCGGCTCGGCGACAACACCGCCAAGGAGCTCGGCCGGGTCAGCTTCAATCCGCTGAAACACATCGATCCCTTCGGCACGGTGATCCTGCCGGGCGTGCTGCTGCTGTCGCATTCGCCGTTCCTGTTCGGCTACGCCAAACCGGTGCCGGTGAACTTTCGCAACCTGAACAACCCCCGGCTCGACATGGTCTGGGTGGCGCTGGCCGGCCCCGTCACCAACATCCTGCTGGCGCTGGCGGCCGCGACCGCGTTCCACGCCATGCCCTGGATACCGGCGGATTACGCCAAATGGACCGCCGACAACCTCAAAAACACCCTTATCATCAACGTCGTGCTGGCGATCTTCAACATGCTGCCGATCCCCCCGCTCGACGGCGGGCGGGTGGCGGTCGGGCTGTTGCCGCGATTTTTGGCTTTTCCGCTGGCGCGGCTGGAGCCTTATGGCATGCTGATCCTGATCGGCGCGCTGATCCTGCTGCCGCTGCTCGGCAACGCAACTCGGTCTAAATCTTGATGTTATTTCGGCGATACTGCGGACAACGACCGGCTATGTGCTGCGCGCTCTTCTCTTCGTGACCGGCAACACGTAAAGCTCATTGTGCAAGGGAAAGGAAATCGAGGCCCATTTGATCAAAGCCGCCGATATGTTGATCGCACGACGCGCCGACACCCGCGCGAGAGCGGATTTTGCGACCTGGAAGATGCTGGCCAAGCTGAATGGAACTTCCTCCCTGCCCGCCGAGGCGCAGAATTTCCTCGCTGATTACAGCAAGCTCCTGAAGCAGATGACCGATGACGGAGGCGAGCGAAGCCACCATCGCGCTGATGTACAAGAGTTACTATTCCGAGATGGGCGGCGCCGGCACGGCGCCGGACGTGCCGTCGCGCCAGAGCGAGCCGGTGGCCGACAACGTCACCGCTTTCCGCCGCCCTCCTCCTGCCCGGCCCAAACCCAAGCCAGCCCAGTGCATCGGCGCAAACCACAAAACCGCGGCTGCCGGTCGCGCTGATTTTCACCTGCCTCGTCGTGGTCTATGTCGGCATCCGCTACTACTGGCGCTAGAGCGTTTTCAAGCGAAGTGGGTACCGGTTCGCGTGAAGAAAACGCGTCAAAACATCAACACGGTTCCGCTCTGTCCGAAGAATTGTCCGCGCGATGAAATTTCGTGCGCCAATGGTCTGGCGCCACGGCTAGGCGCGCCGCGGCATGCCGGGCATAATGACCGCGTTCCAACCTAAAAACCCAAAATAATAACTGGAGGAAAAATGAAACGATCCATTGCCGCACTGGTCATGACCACGAGCCTGGTATTTGCCGGCAGCGCGTTGGCGCAGACGCTCGACAAGAACGTGAAGGTCGGAAGCCTTGGCGACCAGTCCGGTCTCTATGCGGATATCGGCGGTCCCGGCTCCGCCGTCGCCGCGCAGATGGCGATCGACGATTCCGGCCTGAAGGCCAAGGGCTGGAAGATCGAGCTGATCTCGGCCGATCACCAGAACAAGCCCGACGTCGGCGTCAACATCGGCAAGCAGTGGATCGACGTCGAGAAGGTCGACGTGTTCGTCGATCTCGCCAGCTCCGGCGTGGGCCTGGCGATTTCCAACCTCGCCAAGGAAAAGAACGTCGTCAATCTCAACTCCGGCTCGGCCTCCTCCGACCTCACCGGGGCGCAGTGCTCGCCAAACACCGTGCACTGGGTCTACGACACCTGGATGCTCGCCAACGGCACCGGCAAGGCGCTGGCGAAATCCGGCGGCGACAGCTGGTTCTTCCTGACCGCCGACTATGCCTTCGGCCATGCGCTGGAGCGCGACACCGCGGCGGTCGTCACCGCCAATGGCGGCAAGGTGCTTGGCGACGTCAAGCATCCGCTCAACAATGCCGACTTCTCCTCCTTCCTGCTGCAGGCGCAGTCAGTTCGAAGGCGAAGATCATTGGTCTGGCCAATGCCGGCGGAGACACCACCAACGCGATCAAGCAGGCCGCGGAATTCGGCATCGTCGCCGGCGGCCAGAAGCTCGCGGGCATGCTGATGTTCTTGACCGACGTGCAGGCGCTCGGGCTGAAAGTCTCCGAGGGCCTCAACTTCACCGAAACCTTCTACTGGGACATGAACGACGCAGACCCGCGCCTTCACCAAACGCTTCAACGAGAAATACAAGAAGAGCCCGCCGACCATGGTGCAGGCCGGCGTCTATTCCTCGCTGATCCATTACTTCAAGGCGCTGGAAGCGCTCGGCGGCAATCCGCATGACGGCCGCGCCGTGGTCGCCAAGATGAAGGAGATGCCGACCGACGATGCGCTGTTCGGCAAGGGCTCGATCCGCGCCGACGGCCGCAAGATCCACCCGGCCTATCTGTTCGAGGTGAAGAAGCCGTCGGAGTCGAAATATCCGTTCGACTTCTACAAGCTGGTCGCAACCATCCCGGCGGAGGAAGCCTTTATTCCGCTCGACAAGAGCGTCTGCCCGCTGGTGAAGAAGAGCTGAGAAAATCGGCGCTAGCGTGTAATGACGACGACTTTGTGATGGCCGGGCTCCTTCCCGGCCATCCGACGTTTTTGGCCCGGGCCGACGGGCTATTGAAACGCGACTTCGGCAAAGCTGCGGAGCTTGCGCGAATGCAGGCGCTCCAATTCCTGGAGTTTGAGCCGCTCCAGCGCCTTCAACCCGATCTCCAGATGCTGGCCGACGCGCTGCCGGTAGAACGCGCTGGCCATCCCCGCGAGCTTGATTTCACCGTGAAGCGGCTTGTCGGAGACGCACAGCAAGGTGCCATAGGGAACGCGAAAACGATAGCCATTGGCAGCGATGGCCGCCGACTCCATGTCGAGCGCGATCGCGCGCGATTGCGACAGCCGCCGATGATCTCCAGGACCGCTGATTTCCCAATTGCGGTTGTCGACGCTCGCGACCGTTCCGGTGCGCATCAATCGCTTGAGCTCAAAGCCCGAAAGCCCGGTGACTTCGCCGACCGCCTGTTCGAGCGCGACCTGCATCTCGGCAAGCGCAGGTACCGGCACAAACAGCGGCAGTTCACGATCGAGCACATGGTCCTCGCGGACATAACCATGCGCGAGAACGTAATCGCCGAGCCGCTGCGTGTTCCTGAGACCCGCGCAATGGCCGAGCATTAACCAGGCGTGCGGACGCAGCACGGCGACGTGGTCGGTGATGTTGCGCGCGTTGGACGGACCGGTCCCGATGTTGATCAGGGTGATGCCGCGCTCGCGAGGCTCGACGAGATGGAAGGCCGGCATTTGCGGCATGCGCTCGGGGGCGGTCCCGACAGTGCCGCTGCCGAGGCGCGCATTGCGCAGCATCACATTCCCCGGCCCGACGAAGGCCTCCGGGCCGCTCTCCCCTGACGCCAGACGTTGCCGGCAAAGCTGAGCGAAAGCATCGACATAGAACTGATAGTTCGTGAAGATCACGAAATTCTGGAAATGCTCCGGATCGGTGCCCGTGTAGTGATAGAGCCGCCGAAGCGAATAATCCACGCGCGCCGCCCGGAACAAGGCGAGCGGCTCGGGAGCCCCGGGCGGCAGCTCAAACGTGCCGTCGGAGATCGCGTCATCCATCGCTGCAAGGTCAGGCGTATCGAACACGTCGCGCAGCAATCGCGTGACGACCGAGTTGTCGTTGGTGCTGAGTGGCGCTTCAAGGTTGATGTCCCGTCGATAGGCGAAATGAATCGGGATCGGCTCGCTCGACTCGCCGATTTGAACCGGCACGCCATGGTTTTCGATCAGGAGCCGGATCTGCTCGGTGAGATAGTTCCGGAACAGGTCCGGACGAGTCACGCTGGTCTCGTGCACGCCCGGCCGCGCGACGAACCCGTAAGCGAGGCGGGAATTGAGCCGCGCATAGGACGAGGTCGTGATCCGCACCAGCGGATAGAAGGCGCGCACCCGCGCCGTGAGCGCTCCGCCATGGGCGTAGGCTTCAAACCGGTCCCGGAGGAATTTTGTGTTACGCTCGTAGATCTCCGTCAGGCGATCGACCGCGGCACTTGCGCTGGTGAACGCTTCCGTTGCGATGGCCGGGGGAGTTTCGAGCATCATTGCCAGACGCACTTTCTCTGCCGGAACCCCGGGGCAGCTCCGGATCGGCGGTGACGGTCTGAGTATATGGAGAATGGAGCTTCCAGTTCCAGCGCCGTGATCGCGCCCGGGGCATGGGCACGAGCAAGGGCGGCCGTTACTTCCGCTCGTTGAAATTCACATTCAGGCTGTAGCTGAACTGATCCTGCGTCAGCTCGGCCGGCGGCCGCGGCACCGGATCGGAGCGGCGGATCATCGAGATCGCCGCCTCGTCGAAGGCGGCATCGCCGGATGACTCCAGCACGCCGACGGATACGACATTGCCGAGTCGGTTGAGCACGAGGCTCACCTTGACGGTCGCCGTCTTGTGCTTCTTGACCTGCGGATAGCGTTTGTGCAGCTCGAAATAGGCACTGATCTGCTTGCGCCCATTCGGCCGGTCAGCCGCTGCTTGTCCTTGCCGATGCCGACATTCGGCGCCCTCGCGGTCTCCGCCTCCGGCGCATTTTCGTCCAGCGTCTGGCGCGAGGTCGCTTCCTGGGCGACCGACTCCGTCGAGGCCGCGGTCTGCACCGCGGCGATCTTCGGGATCGTCCTCCTTGGGCTTTTTCGACTCGTTCTGGGTCACGACACGATCGGGATCCTCGGTCTCGGTCGGCGTGTCCCTGGGCAGGTCGGTTTCCTTCACCTCGGCCTTTTGCTCGGCGAGCTGCGGCGAGGCGAGCGAGGCATCGGTCTCGGGTCCCGGCGGCAGGTTCTCGTCGGTGACCTTGGGGGAGGCCATCTCAAAGGCGATCTCGACACCGCTTGCGCCAAGGCCGTCGTCGTATCCATCCGTCCGCAGATGCGCGATCGCCAGCGCCACGCCGCCAAGGTGGAGCGCAAGCGCGCCCAGCGCGGCGCAAACCCACAGCCAGCGCGAAGACTTGCGATCGAGGTCAAGATCGTGGTCGAGATCAGACATTTTCAGCCGGCCCCTCAGGGCTTTGCAGGTTCAGTTGTCTGGCCAGGCGCCGCCGCATTGGCAACGCCTTCGAGCGCAACCAGCTTCATCTTGGTGTAACCGCCAATGCGCAACAGCTCCATCACGTCCATGAGGTCGCCATAGGCAACCGCGCGGTCGGCGCGCAGGAAGATGAAGCGGTCCTTGTTGGCATCGGGCGCGGCGTCGAGCCTGGCCACCAGGTCGGCGCGCTTGACGACGTCTTCCCCGATCGCCAGCGTAAGATCCGGCTTGATGCTGACATAGGTCGGCTTGTCCGGCTTCTTCTGCGGCGTCGCGCTCGAGGTCGGCAGATCGATCGGAAGATCGACGGTCGACAGCGGCGCCGCCACCATGAAGATGATCAGCAGCACCAGCATGACGTCGATGAACGGCGTGACGTTGATCTCGTGCGATTCCGCGAAATCGCCGTCGTCGTCGACCTCACTGCCTGCGATCGAAGCGCTCATTCGCCTACTCCGCCGCCCGGGAATGCGAACCGCCGTGCGAACTGACATGGGTGCGGTCGAGGTCGCGCGACAACAGCCGCGCGGCCGCGCCCGACGCCCGGTTGACCAGCTCGATGTAGCCCTTCGTCACCCGCGCAAAATGATTGTAGATGATGACGGCCGGGATCGCGGCGACGAGACCGATCGCGGTCGCCAGCAGCGCTTCGGCGATACCGGGCGCGACCACGGCGAGATTGGTGGTCTGCGCCTTCGAGATGCCGATAAAGCTGTTCATGATGCCCCACACCGTGCCGAACAGGCCGACAAAGGGCGACGTGGCGCCGATGGTAGCGAGCAGGCCCATGCCGATCCGGACCCGCCGCGACTCCGCCCGCACGATCTCGGCACAGCTTGACGCCGCGCGTTCCTTGATGCCGGCATCGCTCGAAATGCCGGCCGACAGCCGCGCCTCCCGCATCGACGCCGCGAGCAGCGACGGCAGCACGCCCTGCTTGGAGCCCAGCGCAAATTGCGCTTCCGACAACGACCGGACGTCGCTGATCCGGTTCAGCGCCGAGCGCACCTTGCGCTGAATCACCGACAACTCGATCATCTTGGCGATGAAGACCGTCCAGGTGATGAGCGAAGCAAAGGCAAGACCGATCATCACCGCCTTCACGACGACGTCGGCCGACATGAACATCGACCACGGCGACAATTCGCGCATCGCGATACTGGTTGATTTTGCCGGAGCGCTCTCGGCCGGAGTGGCCGCTGCGGCAGGCGGCGCCGGCGCCGTTACGGCCGGCGCGGGTGCCTGTGCTGCCGGGGCGGCTTGCGTCGGGGCCGGCGCGACCGGAGCCTGAACCGGAGAAGCCTGAACCGGGGCGCCTGCTGAACCGGGGGGGCCGGCTGCGGCGAAGCCTTCTGCTGCGCCGATGCCGGCGACAGCAGGGACAGCGCCAGGATGGCGGCAAGCGTGGCTCGAACAGGGAACAAATTCATACGTCGGCCCAGTAGCGGATCAGGTTGTGATAGATACCGGTCAATTTGACCGTTTCAGGATCGTCTCGCCCCAAACGCTCCACCAGCGCCTGAATGGCGGTATCGAGATCGAAGATCAGGCTACGGGCGTGGGAATCCCGTATCATGCTCTGCAACCAGAAGAAAGACGCCACTCGCATACCTCGCGTGACCGGCGTGACCATGTGCAGGCTGGAGGCGGGATAAAGCACCAGATGGCCCGCGGGCAGCTTGATTTCGTGGGATCCGTAGAGGTCCTCGACCACCAGCTCGCCGCCCTCATACTCCTCCGGTTCCGATAAAAACAACGTGACCGAGAGGTCGGTGCGGATGCGCAGGCCCGTCAGCCGGTCTCCCCTCACCGCGTTGTCGACATGGATGCCGAAATGGTGTCCGTCGGAGGCCGTGTAGCGGTTGAACAGCGGCGGAAAAATCTGCTTCGGAATCGCGGCTGCGATGAAGCGTGGATTAGCCGTCAATGCGGAGATCACGCGGTTGCCCAGCGTGCGCGCCGTCTCGCTGTCCGGCGGCAATTGCTCGTTGTTCTTGACCAGCGCCGATTGCGCGCCCGCCGTGGAGCGGCCATCTTCCCAGTCGCAGCCGTCCATGATGCGGCGGAAATCCGCCACATCGGCCTTGCTCAGGACGTCCGGGACGCAGATCAGCATCGCATAGGCAATCTACGCTCCGCTCAGTACCGCGCCGACAGCACCATCGAGACGCTGCGGCCCGGCGCCACGAACACGAACGGCGTCGCGCTTTGATAGAGGGCGTCGTAGTAGAGTTTGTTGGTGAGGTTGGCGACGAACAGCTTTGCCTTCCAGTTCTCGTTGACCTTGGCCTCCGCGAAGAGGTCGAAGCGCCAGAAGTCCGGGATGGACGTGCCCTGGTTCGCGGCCAGGAAGGTGCCGCCATACATCTTCGAGCGGTACACCGCCTGCCCGCCGACTTCCCAGACGTCGGTGAGCTGATACTTGGTCAGCATGCTGAACGACTGGTGCGCGACGTTGGCGAGCTTCAGCCCGACATTGCTCGGGTAGAGCAGCGGTTGCGGCGACGGAACCAGCGACTTCGTCACTTCCGACTGCATCAGCACGAGGCCGCCGAACACGCTCCATTTGTCGGTGATCTTGCCGCCGACGCCGAGATCGATGCCCTGGATGCGATAGGCCGCTCCCGCACTGATGCAGGAAACCGTACCCGTGGTTGCGGTGTAGGGACAATTCGGCGTCGCCGCCGCAGCGTTGGCAATATTCCGCGACTCGCGCGCATTTTCCTTCTCGGTCTGGAACAGCGCCGCGGTCACGAGCAGGTCGCCGGTCGAACAACTCCCATTTGGTGCCGACTTCGATCGCCTTGTTCTTCTCCGGTCCAAAGATCTGGTTGGGGTTGCCGTTCAGGGACGGCGCAAGCCCGCCATACTGCGCGCTGGTGCCGTCGAATTCGGAGCCGACCGGATTCGACGAGGTCGCGTAGGCGGCATAGACGCTGCCGATCGGCATCGGCTTGAGCGTCACGCCGAGATTGAAGTTCGGAATTCCGTGCTGCTGTTCCTGCGCGTTGAACACGTTCGCCACGCCATTCACCGTGCCGAACCCGCTGGCCTTGATGTTGTAATTGTCATAGCGAACGCCGCCGTTGAGGATCACGAGGTCATTGTAGTTGGCGGAGTCGATCAGATAGAGGCTCTGCGTATCGACCGCGATCTTGGTCGGCCGGCCGGTCCAGGTCGGGTTGCCGCCGATATTAGCGAAAGTGAATTGCGGGTTGAAGATATTGACGCCGGTCACGTTGCCGCCGGGGTTGCCGCCTGGAAGCTGCTCCGAACTCAGGCCGCACATACCTGTCGATGCTGGCGATCTCGCGCGAGATTTCGACGCCGCCCAGTGCGGTGTGCTTCCAGCCGAAGGTGTTGAACTTGTAGATCGCCTCCGTCTGGTTGGCGATGTTCTCGGTGACCTGATAGCGGCTTTGCGGATTGGCGCTGACCGTCCATAAATTGGGATTCGCGTTTTGGACGTTGGGCGCTTCGGGAAGCGTTCCGATGTAGTCGAGCACCGAGCGCTGGAAGCGGGTCTTGTTGCTCAGCGTCAGGTCCGGCGTGATGTTGACCTCACCGGTCACCGTCCCGATGTCCTGCTTGATGCTGTAATAGTCGCGCTTGACGAAGCCGTAGAAATTGTTGCGGTTGACGCCGAAGTCCGGGAACGGTCCGCCCGCGGTGTTGCTAAACTGGGTGACCCCGGGCCCCGAGCCCGGCCTGTAATACGGCACGCCGAAATCCGGCAGACCATGCAAATTGGTGTGGATGTAGGATCCGGTCAGCTTCACGGTATCGAGCGGCGTCCACTTCGCGGTGATGAAGCCGCCGTCGCGATCGTCCTTGATATAGGAGCGGCCGGCGACATTGGCGTCCTGGAACAGCCCGCCGGCGCGCACCGCCAGCGTCGGGCTGATCACCTGGTTGACGTCGAGCACCACCCGCTTGGTGTGGTCGGTCGCGAACGTCGTATCCATGTTGTAGAAGCTTTTTTCGGTCGTCGCCTGCTTGGTCACGATGTTGATCGCGCCGCCGGTGGTGCCGCGGCCGGCAAAGGACGAGCCCGGACCGCGCAAAATCTCGACCTGCTCCGTGAAGAAGTTTTCGCGCACGCTGACGCCGGCGTCGCGCACGCCGTCCAGGAATACGTCGTTGCGGGCATCGAAGCCGCGGATGAAGAAGCGGTCGCCGAACGCATTGCCGCCCTCGCCGGTGCCGAGCGTCACGCCGGCCGTGTTGAGGATGGCCTGCTTCAAGGTGGTGGCGTTCTGGTCCGCCAGGACATCCTTTGTGAGTACCGTGATCGATTTCGGGCGTGTTCAGCGATTGGCTCGGGAAATTTACCGGATGCCTGCACCCGGGTGGCCATGTAGGGCGCCGCCGGGTTCGCATAGGGATCTCGGTCGGGAGCAAGGCCGCCGGCGTTGGGAAACGGCACGGCTGCGACCTGCGCCGGCTGCGAGCGGCGCGCGGCACGGCGCAGCGCGGTGCGGGCACGAAGCTGATCCGCCGACGGCTTTGACGTCAGCCGGGCGCGGGCGAGCGACGGGGGCATCGACGTTCACCGGCGGGAGGTTGGACTGTTGCGCCTCGGCAGCGCCGGAGAACGATGCGACCGCAATCAGGCCGGCGACCGCCGATACTTTCTTGCTGGATTGGTTGTCGGACTTTTCGACCGAGTTGATCGCCACGTCAAAACGCAGCGACTTCGGTGCTTTTTTTGTGCTCATTACGCGCCCCTGATTTCAAATTGAGCCCGTTGCGCAGTTTTGACGCGCGACGAACTGTCCCAGAGGTGTGGTTATCGATCGCAAAAATTAGGGTCAATGCGATCCGCGCAACAGCAAGCTTTAATCGTGCAAGTTCAAAGAGATTCTAAAACGTGTTTTGAAACCGTTCTAAACTATTGCTTGAATCGTTCTAAACATAGTTTGTAAGCGTTCTAAATCGATGCATGAAAACCAATAAGATCAGGCGCTATCTGAATTTCGCGTTCAACTCGATCCATCGGTGCTCGGCGCCTTCATCAGCGAGAACAACTCGTCGACCGATGCCAGCGCGTATTGCCTGACGCGATCGGAGTTATCCGCTCCCGCGATATTGACGCCCTTGACGACCGCTTTGATCTCGTCGCGAAAGTCGGTGAGAAAGCGCAAGGGATCGCGCTGCTCGTTGGCGACACGCGCGATCAGACCGGTGATCAGGATCTGGCACGCGAGCATGCGGCCGTTCAATTCTTCCATGTTGCACTCCGAAACTCTGTGGCGATCCCGCGCCGATATGGATCAGGCTGTCGCCCCTTACAACGGGACAGCCAACCTGTTCAACCCGAGCTGAAGCGGGCATCGCAGCGCTCCAAGGCGCGGCATGAATGAAAAGCGCAGCATGAATGACAAGAGCCGCCAAAGTTTCGCGAACTGCACAATCAGCCGGCAGCTCTTGACGCCGCGATGGTCAGAGATCACGTGACTTGGGCGGCGGAGGCTCCAAGCCTTTCCGATTGTTCAGGATTGTGAAATTTTGTTTAGGATTTCTCAAGTTCTGTTGTGTTTACACCGGCGCGGTCGGCTCACTATCTCTTGATCCAAGGGGACCGTTTTGAGTCCCTTGTTCGATCAAATCCAAGAGCCCGCATGTCCACCTCGCGCACCATCCGTTGGGTTCTGCCGATCGCAGCCGTTGCCATCGCCGGCTATTTCGGCTGGCAACGCTACGGCGGCGGGCACGCCTCGCAAATGCAGACCGCGCAAAAGCGCCCGGGCCCCTAACGCCATTCCGGTCAAGATCGCGCCGGTCGAAAAGGCCGATTTCCCGGTCTATCTGACCGGCCTCGGCACCGTGCAGGGTTTCAACACCGTGCTGGTTCGCACCCGGGTCGACGGCCAGATCGACAAAATCGCCTTCAAGGAAGGCCAGTTCGTCAAGCAAGGCGATACGCTGGTCGAGATCGATCCGCGGCCGTTCAAGGCGGCGCTCGATCAGGCCAAGGCCAAGAAGGCGCAGGACGAGGCCAACCTCGCCAACGCCAATCTCGACCTGCAGCGCTTCACGCGGCTCGGCGAATTCGCCACCCGGCAGCAGACCGACACCCAGCGTTCCCCGTCGCGCAACTGACCGCGCAGATCGAGGCCGATGACGCCGCGATATCAAACGCGCAAACCCAGTTCGATTACACCACCGTCAAGTCGCCGATCCCGGGCGTTGCGGGGCTGCGCCAGGTCGATGTCGGCAACATCGTCAATGCCGCCACGCAAACCGGCATCGTCACCGTCGCCCAGATCGAGCCGATCACGGTGATCTTCACCGCGCCGGAAGATCAATTGCCCGAGATCAAGGCGGCGCTCGCCGCCTCCCCGCCAAAGGTGATCGCGATGTCGACCGACGGCAAACGCGTACTTTCCACCGGCACGCTCGCGCTGATCAACAATCAGGTCGACATGTCCAGCGGCACGGTCCGGCTCAAGGCGGTGTTCGACAACAAGGATCATGCGCTGTGGCCGGGCCAGTCGGTTTCCACGCGCCTCCTGATCAAGACGCTGAAGGACGCCACCGTCGTTCCTGACGATGCGGTCCAGCACGGCGCCAACGGGCTCTATGCCTATGCGGTCAATGCCGACAACAAGGCCGAGCTGCGCTGGATCAAGGTGACCAATTCGATCGATGGCCGCTCGGTGGTCGATGAAGGCCTGTCGCCGGGGCAGCAGGTGATCACCGTCGGGCCAATATAAAGTGCAGCCCGGCGCGCTGGTCGCCACCGAGGTCGCAAGTTCCGATGCGGGCTCGTCGAAGGCCAGGCAGCAATGAGCGACGGCATCTCAGCGCCCTTCATTCGCTACCCCATCGGCACCTCGCTGATGATGGCCGGCATCCTGTTTGTCGGCCTCGTCGCCTATCCGCTATGCTGCCGGTCGCCCCACTGCCGCAGGTCGATTTCCCGACCATCCAGGTCGCAGCCAGCCTGCCCGGCGCCAGCCCCGAGACCATGGCGTCCTCGGTGGCGCAGCCGCTGGAGCGCCAGCTCGCCCAGATCCCGGGCGTCGCCCAGATGACCTCGACCAGCTATCTCGGCACCACCGCGGTCACCATCCAGTTCGACCTCAACCGCAGCATCGACGGCGCCGCCAATGACGTGCAGGCCGCGATCAATGCCGCCGGCGGCCAACTGCCGAAAAACCTCCCCTCGCCGCCGACCTATCGCAAGGTCAATCCGGCCGACTCCCCGATCCTGCTGCTGTCGGCGACGTCGGACACGCTGCCGCTGACCGAGGTTTCCGACGCCGTCGATGCGCAGCTCGCGCAACAGATCAGCCAGATTTCCGGCGTCGCGCAGGTCACGATCGGCGGCCAGCAGAAGCCGGCGATCCGGATCCAGATCGATCCCGCCAAGCTGGTGGCCAAGGGATTGTCGCTGGAAGACGTGCGCAGCCAGATCGCCATCACCACCGTCGACAGCCCGAAAGGCAATATCGACGGCGCGACGCGGGCCTACACCATCTACGCCAACGACCAGTTGACGGCCTCGAAGGACTGGAACGACGTCATCATCGCCTTCCGCAACGGCGGCCCCTTGCGCATTCGCGACATCGGCCGCGCCGTCACCGGTCCGGAAGACGCCAAGCAGGCCGCCTGGGCCAACGGCAAGCGCGGCGTGTTCCTGGTCGTGTTCAAGCAGCCCGGCGCCAACGTCATCGATACCGTCGACAAGATCAAGGCGACCTTGCCGCGGCTGCTCGCGGCCATCCCGCCGGCGATCAAGATCGAGGTCATCAGCGACCGCACCCAGACCATCCGCGCCGCGGTCGAGGACGTGCAGTTCACCCTGCTGCTGACCATCGCGCTGGTCGTGATGGTGATCTTCATCTTCCTGCGCAGTTTCTGGGCCACCGCGATCCCGACCGTCACCGTGCCGCTGGCGCTGCTCGGCGCCTGCGCGCTGATGTGGGTGTTCGGCTATACGCTCGACAATCTCTCGCTGATGGCGCTGACCATTGCGGTCGGTTTCGTGGTCGACGACGCCATCGTGATGCTGGAAAACATCACGCGCTACATCGAGGAAGGCGAAAAGCCGTTTGCCGCCGCGCTGAAGGGCGCCAGCGAAATCGGTTTTACCATCGTCTCGATCAGCATCTCGCTGGTCGCCGTGCTGATCCCGCTGCTCCTGATGGGCGGCATCATCGGGCGGCTGTTCCGCGAATTCGCCGTCGTGCTGGCGATGACCATCTTCGTCTCCATGGTGGTGTCGCTGACGCTGACGCCGATGATGGCCTCGCGCTTCCTGCGCGCGCATCAGCGAGACGAAGCACGGCAAATTCTACCAATGGAGCGAGCGCGCCTTCGACGCCATGCTGCATGCCTATGAGCGCGGGCTCGACCTCGCGCTGCGCTGGAAATTCACCACGCTGATGATCTTCTTCGCCACGCTTGGCGCTGTCGGTCCATCTCTTCGTCGTCATCCCCAAGGGCTTTTTCCCGCAGCAGGATGTCGGCCTGATCACCGCGACCTCGGAGGCCGATCAGGACATTTCCTTTGCCGACATGAAGCGGCATCAGGAAGAGCTCGGCAAGATCGTGCAGGCCGATCCCGATGTCGCCACCGTCGCGATGGTGATCGGCGGCAGCGGCCGGGCCGGCAACAACGGCACCATGTTCATCACGCTGAAGCCGCGCGACGAGCGCATCGGCCAGCGCGCAGCAGATCATCGCCCGCCTGCGTCCGAAACTCGACAAGGTCGAGGGCGCGCGGCTGTTCATGCAGGCGGCGCAGGACGTTCGTCTTGGCGGCCGGCCGACCCGCACCCAGTTCGAATTCACGCTGCAGGACGCCAACCTCACCGAGTTGAACGAATGGGCGCCAAAAATCCTGGCGAAGATGCAGACCCTGCCGGAGCTGCGCGACGTCGCCACCGACCAGCAGACCAACGGCACCACGCTGGAGCTGAAGATCAACCGCGACACCGCCTCGCGCTACGGCATCCAGCCGCAACTGATCGACGACACGCTGTATGACGCGTTCGGCCAGCGCCAGGTGACGCAATATTTCACCCAGCTCAACAGCTATCACGTGATCCTCGAAGTGCTGCCGGAGCTGCAGGCCAGCCTCGACACGCTGAGCAAGATCTACGTGAAGTCGCCCACCACCGGCGATGAGGTGCCGCTGTCGGCCTTTGCGAAATGGACCAGCGTGCCGGTGCGGCCGCTCTCGATCAGCCATCAGGGCCAGTTCCCCGCGATCACCATCAGCTTCAACCTCGCGCAAGGCGTGGCGCTCGGTCAGGCGACCGACGCCGTGCAGAAGGCGATGGTCGAGCTCGGCACGCCGGCCACGCTCGCCTCCAGTTTCCAGGGCACCGCGCAGGCCTTCCAGCAATCGCTCGGCACCGTGCCGCTGTTGATCCTGGCCGCGCTCGTCGTGGTCTATCTGATCCTCGGCATCCTCTACGAAAGCTACATCCACCCGATCACCATCCTGTCGACGCTGCCGTCGGCCGGCGTCGGCGCGCTCGCGATCCTGATGATGTTCGGCTTCGACTTCAGCCTGATCGCGCTGATCGGCATCATTCTCCTGATCGGCATCGTCAAGAAGAACGGCATCATGATGGTCGATTTCGCGATCGCGGCCGAGCGCGACCAGCATCTGGAGCCCGGTGCAGGCGATCCGTCAGGCGGCGCTGTTGCGCTTCCGGCCCGATCATGATGACGACGATGGCGGCGCTGCTCGGCGGCGTGCCGCTGATGCTGGGCACCGGCACCGGATCGGAAATCCGCCAGCCGCTCGGCTATGCCATGGTCGGCGGCCTGATCGTCAGCCAGGCGCTGACGCTGTTCACCACGCCGGTGGTCTATCTCTATCTCGACCGGCTCTCCAACGCGTTCGCCGGCTGGGGCCGATCGGCGACGACCTGACGCGCATCCGAGCGCAGGGCGGTCAAGCAAGCGGCCGAGTGAGCGCGGTCAAGCAGGCGCGCGCAGCGACGAAGCAATCCATGCCGCGTGCGTCAACGCGAATGCGCTTCGCTCGCAATGACGGCGGAATCTTCCTACTGCCGCGCCATCTCCGCTCTCGCCACGCCCTCGCCATCCAGCTTCTGGTCGTCATGCATGACGACCGTCACCCGCAACAGTTTTCCGGTGAATTCGAACGGCGCCTCGTAATGCGACACCGGGCTGCTGCGGTCGCGGCCGATGTCGAGGCCGGACCACGAGATGAAATTGTGAAACGCCTGCTGCGTCTGCATCGAACCTGCAGGCTCGCCGTCGATCAGCAGCGTGTATTCGCTGACGCCGGTGCGCGATCCCTTGGCCGGCGGCTCCTTCCGCACCAGCCGTTCGACCCGCACGCCGAACCGGTGCGCGCCTGGCGGCACCTTGCGATCCGACTTCACGATCTCATGGCCGCCGCCGATGTTGAGATCGTGCACCAGATAGCCGTCCTTGATGTAGAGGCTGTAGCCGGTCGTGGCATCGCCATGCGAGATCAGCACGCCCTCGGCGCCGCCGTCGATCTCGCCACATGCGGCCTCGATCGTGTAGCTGCGGCTGCGCACGTCGGGCGCGACGTCGGTCGGCACATGGCCCATGCCGGCGTGAAAGGTGAACTGGTGCGGGCGCCGTGGAAACGCGCCGCGTTCTCCGCAAAGCGCGGCCCAAAACGGTCGTCGAGCGGCAGCACCTTGTGCGCCTCCGCCTCGCTCCACCACAGCTTGATCATCGCCTCCAGCCGCTCGGGCTCTTTCTCGGCGAGATCGTCGGCTTCCGAGAAATCGCGGTCGAGATGGAACAGCTCCCACTTGTCGTTCTCGAACGGCGTGCCGGAGGGATGAAACGCGACCGCCTTCCAGCCGTCGTGCCAGATGCCGCGATGCCCGAACATCTCGAAATATTGCGGCGACTTTTTCGACGCGGCGCTGCGGCTCCGTGATCGAGCGCGCAAAGCTTTCGCCTTCGATCGGCATCTGCGGCAACGCCGGCGATCATTTTCCGGCGACTTGATGCCGACAGATTCGAGCAGGGTCGGCGTCAGATCGCAGGCGTGGACGAACTGGTGGCGCATTTCGCCCTTCGCCTTGATCGCCTTCGGCCAGGACATCACGAAGGGATCGCGGATGCCGCCGCCATGGGTGTTTTGCTTGTAGCGCCGCAGCGGCGTGTTCGACGCCATCGCCCAGCCGTGCGGGAAATTGGTATGCGTGTCCGGCCCGCCGATGTCGTCGATCCGCCGCAGCTTTTCCGCCATCGGCTCGGGCCGGAAATTATACGGCCCCATCGCGTTGATGAAGCCGAGCGGCCCGCCCTCCTGGCTCGCGCCATTGTCGGACATCACGATGACCAGCGTGTTGTCGCGGATGCCGGCCTTGTCGAGAAACGCGATCAGCCGCGCCAGATGCCGGTCGGCATGATCGAGCATGCCGGCGAAGGCCGCCTGCAGCCGCGTGAACACGCGCTGCTCGTCGGCGAGTGCTCGTCCCACGCCTTCACGCCGTCGTTGCGCGGCGGCAGCTTCGTTTCCGGCGGCACCAGCCCCATCGCCTTCTGCCGCGCCATCCGCTGCTCGCGCTCGACGTCCCAGCCATGCGCGAATATCGTCGTCATAGCTCATGATGATGTCGCGCGGCGCCTGATGCGGCGCGTGGCAGGCGCCGAGCGCGACCCAGGTCAGCCACGGCAGATCGGGCCGGTCGGCGATGTGATCGGCGATGAAGCGGATCGACTGATCGACCAGATCGGCGGTCAGGTGATAGCCGCTCTCGATATGTGCCGGGCGGATCGATGTGCGAATTGTCGCGACATCAGCTCCGGCGCGTATTGATCGGTCTCGGCATCGAGGAAGCCGTAGAAGCGGTCGAAGCCGCGGCCGAGCGGCCAGCCGTCGAACGGCCCGGTGGCGCCACTCTCGGTCAGCGGCGTGACGTGCCATTTGCCGACCATGTAGTTGCGATAGCCGTGCGGCCGCAGCATCTCCGCCAGCGTCCCCGCCTCGCTTCGCGATCTTGCCGCGATAGCCGGGATAGCCGCAATCGAAATTGGCGAGGCAGCCGACGCCGACCGAATGGTGGTTGCGCCCGGTCAGCAGCGCCGCGCGCGTGGTCGAGCACATCGCCGTGGTGTGGAAGCCGGAATAGCGCAGGCCCGCGGCGGCGAGCGTGTCGATGGTCGGCGTCTTGATCGGCGAGCCGTAGCAGCCGAAATCGGAAAAGCCGACATCGTCGAACAGCACGACCAGAATGTTCGGCGCGCCCGGCGGCGGTTTTACCGGCTGCGGCCACCACGGTTTTGAGCCGGCGACGGTCTTGCCGATCGTGCCGCCGAACGGCGTGCTCTTGCCTGCACTCATGACATCCTCCCTGATCGCCGCGCCGCGGTTGATCCGCGGGCCCGCCTGCCTCGCCCGGCCCATCCCGGCCCGGGCTTGCCCTAAATGATAATCCGAATTATGATTATGAATATCCGGAGACGCAAGAGCCAATGCCGCCGCTATCAGAAGATTTCGACCTGCCCGGCGTGACGCCGTCCCGGCAGCAGCGCAGCCGCGAGACCACGCAGGCGCTGCTGCAGGCCGGCGCCGAGCTGTTGCGCACCCGCAGCCTCGGCGAATTGTCGATCGAGACGCTGTGCGCAAAAGTCGGCGCCACCGTCGGCGCCTTCTACAGCCGGTTCGAGAGCAAGGAGGCCTATTTCAACGCGCTGATGGCGCTGGCCGCGCGCGACGGCGAGCGCCGGCTGTCAGAGTTGCCCGGCCGACGCCGCGTTGAACGATGCGGACCTCGCCACACGCTGCCGCTTCCTCGTCGGCGGCGTCATCGCCTGGATCAGGGCGCATGAAGGCGTGCTGCGCGCCGCGCTCCAGCACGACGACACCCGCCCCGACAAATGGACCACCTTCAAGCAGCTCGCCCGCGCCACCACCGAGCGCGCCACCCCTCTCCTGCTCCCCGCCATGGGCAAGGGCCGCAAGGCCGCCAAGACCCGCACCATCGCCTTCGGTTTTCAGGTCGTGCTGGGCACGCTGGTCAACGCCATCCTCAACGATCCCGGCCCGCTGTCGCTGCATGACAAGGAGATGGAAGTGCGGCTCGGCAATTGCCTGCTGCTGTTGCTGGAGGCCGAGATGCGGTGATCCTGCAGGATGGGGTGGGCGAAACCGGAAAAAAGATGCCGTTCGCTGTCGGATAGCCGTTCCCCCGTTCGTCCTCCGGGTGCGCCCACGCCAACCAGGACATCCCCTCATGCCCTCCATCACGCCGTTCCTCTGGTTCGACAACAACGTCCCCGAGGCTGTCGCCTTCTACAAATCGGTGTTTCCGAACGCCAAGGTCGAAACCGTCAATGACTTCATGGCGAGCTTCGAATTGGAGGGGCAGAGGTTCAACGCCCTCAATGGCGGCCCGAAATACCGGTTCAACGAAGCCGTCTCCTTCTTCATCAGCGTCGAGACCCAGCAAGAGGTGGACTATTTCTGGAACAGACTGACTGCCGACGGCGGCGAGGAATCGCAATGCGGCTGGCTCAAGGACAAGTTCGGCCTGTCCTGGCAGGTGGTGCCCACGGCACTCGGCCGTTACCTCGGCGATCCCGATCGCAAAAAGGCCGATCGTGCCATGCAGGCCATGATGAAGATGCGGAAGATCGTCATCGCCGATCTCGACAGGGCATTTGCCGGCTGATTGCGAAACTCTGATCGCCGGGATCAGTGCGTAGGATGGGTAGAGCGATAGCGAAACCCATCAATCCCGGACGTAAGGATGATGGGTTTCGCAAGAGCTCTACCCATCCTACGGACTGATCGCCGGGGTTAATGCGTCCCGAGATACGCCTTCTGCACCTGCGGATCCTGCGCCAGCGCCGCGGCGGTGCCGGACAGCACGCTCTTGCCGACCTGCAGCACGGTGGCGAAATCGGAGACCTCCAGCGCCAGCTCGATCGACTGCTCGGCCAGCAACAGCGTCAGACCTTCGCGGTGCAGCCGGCCAAAGGTCTCGTACATGGACTCGACCACGGCGGGCGCGAGGCCGAGCGAGGGTTCGTCGAGCATCAAAAGCTTCGGATCGCTCATCAAGGCGCGGCCGACCGCCAGCATCTGCCGTTCGCCGCCGGACATGGTGCCGGCGCGCTGGCTGCGGCGCTCCTTCAGCTTTGGAAAAATCTCGTAGACGCGCTCCAGCAGGTCAGTGGTGCGCGATCTATCCTGCAGCGGCGTCGCGCCGAGCAGCAGGTTGTTCTCGACGCTTTGCTGCACGAACAGCCGCCAGCCTTCCGGCGACAGCGCCAGCCCTTTGCGCACGATCGCAAACGCGCGCTGGTTGCCGATCTCCTCGCCACGAAAGCGGATTGAGCCGGAATGCACGGGGATGAGGCCCGCGATGGCGTTCAACGTCGTGGTCTTGCCGCCACCATTGGAGCCGAGCAGCGCCACCACGCTGCCTTCCGCCACCTCCAGCGACACGTCGGAGACGCCGATCAGATCGCCGTAGCGGACTTCCAGATGTTCGATCTTCAGCAGCGGCCCGGTCATGACGCGGGCCCGCCCATCAATTCGATCGGCGTATGGCCGGCTGCGGCCTTCGCCGCGCGGGTGCCGAGATAGGCCGCGATCACAGCCGGGTTGGCCGTAACCTCGCGCGGCGAGCCGCGGGCGATTTCCTTGCCCTGGTGGAACACCACGACGCGGCTTGCCAGCGACATGATGACTTCCATAATGTGCTCGACGATGACGAGCGTAATTCCGGAGCGGTGGATGTCGCGCACCAAATCGATCGCAAGCTGGATCTCGCGCTGGGTCAGCCCCGCCATCGCCTCGTCGAGCAACAGCACCTTTGGTTCGGTGGCGAGCGCGCGGGCGATTTCCAGCCGCTTGCGGCCGGGCGTGCCGAGCGAACGCGCCGGCGCGTCGGCGAGCCTGGTCATACCGACCCGCTCCAGCACGGCGCGGGCTCTCGTCTCGGCCTCGGCGCGGCGCGGCGTGCGCAGGAATGCGCCGATCATCACATTCTCCAGCACCGACATGCCCTCAAAGGTCTGCGGCACCTGAAAGGTGCGGGCAAGCCCGAGCTCCGCGCGCGCCTCCGGCGAAAGCGTCGTGATGTCGTGGCCTTCGAACAGAACCTTGCCCGAGGTCGCCTCGAGATCGCCGGTCAGGCAGTTGAAGAAGGTGGACTTGCCGGCGCCGTTCGGCCCGATCAGGCCGAGGATGTCGCCCTGCTCCAGCGTAACGCTGGCCGCGTCGACCGCTTTAAAACTGCCAAAGGCTTTGGTGACGTCGTGCGCTTCAAGGAGCATGGGTGGCTCCTTGCGCAGCGGTTTCTTCCGGCGCCTTGCGCCGCTTGGCAAACTGCCTGTTGATCAGCGCCAGGATGCCGCCGGGCTGGAACCGTGCGATCAGCACGATGATCGCGCCATAGACCACGAAGGTGAGACCCGCACCTTTGCCGCCGAGCAAGTTGTTGGAGATTTCCTCCAGCGGCACCAGGATCGCTGCGCCTACCAGCGGTCCGAACAACAGCCCGGCGCCACCAAGCGCGGACATCACCAGGATTTTCACCGAGATCAGGATGCCGAGGCCGGATTCCGGATCGACGAAGCCGAACATCATCGCATAGAGCGCGCCGGCGACGCTGGTCAGCCCGGCGCTGAGCATGAAGGCATAGAGCTTGGTGCGGCTCGCCGGCGCGCCGAGCGAGCGCGCGGCGCGTTCGGAATCCCTGATCGCGCGCAGATAAAATCCCATCCGGCTGCGGGTCATCCACCAGGTGATGCCGAGCGTGATGATGAGCGTCACGAGGAAAAGGTAGTAATACGGCAGCGCCGAGATGAAGGAAAAATCGAAGACGTTGCGCGGCACCGGCGGGCCGCTCAAGCCGACGGCGGCGCCGAGATATTCAGTGTTGGTGACGATCAGCCGGGCGAGTTCGGCGACCGCGATCGTCGCCATGCTGAAATAATGCCCCGATAGCCGCAGCGTCGGCACGCCGATGACGGCCGCGATCGCCACGGCAAACACGATGCCGGCGGGAATGCCGACCAGTGGTGACAGCGCGAAATGATGATAGGCGCCCATCGCGGCGTAGGCGCCGCAACCGAAGAACACGACGTGGCCGACCGACACCTGCCCGGCATAGCCGCCGACGATGTTCCAGGCCGACGCCGCAATCGCGTACAGCAGCACCAGTGCCCCCAGCCGCTGCTGGAACGGCGTCGAGAACAGCAGCGGATAGGCGATGATGACCGCAAGCGCTACCGATAACCAGATCAGGCGCCGCATCACATCTTGCCCATCAGGCCCTGCGGCCTGAACCAGAGGAAGCCGAGGAACAGCGTGTAGACCACGATGTCCTTGTAGACAGCGCCGATCAGATAGGCCGACAGCGACTCGATGACCCCGATCAGGAGTCCTGCGACCAGCGCCCCGGGCACGCTGCCGAAGCCGCCGAGCGACACCGTGACAAAGGCGACGATGCCGAGCGTCTCGCCGACAGTCGGCACGATATAGAAGAAATTCGCAATCAGCGCGCCGGCAAGCCCGGTGGCGCCCGCCGCGATCGCCCAGGCGATGGCCTGCATGGTGTCGGGCCGGATGCCCATCAACTGCGCGGCGGTGGAATCCTCGGAGACCGCCAGCATCTTTGAACCGAGCGGAGTCCGTGTCAGCAACAGATGCATGCCGAGCGTCACCAGCAGCGCAACCACGCCCGCCAGCAGCCGCGAAGATTCGATGCGGATGCCGAAGAGGTCGATGGTGCCGCCGACCAGGTTCGCCGGCAGGGTGTTGAAATTCGCGCCGAACCACCAGAACACGGAATAGCGCAGCAGCAGCGCGAGCCCGAAGGTGCCGAGGATCTGGGCCAGCATCGGCCCCTTCATGATGTCGCGGATCAGCGCGAAATAGACGATGATGCCGACGGTGGCTAGCAGCAGCATGGCGAGCGGCGCGCCGATCAGCGGCCCGCCCCCCATCGCCGTGTAAACGACGAAGGCGACATACATGCCGAGCATGACGAAATCGCCGTGGGCAAAATTGACCACGTTCATCATGCCCCAGACCAGCGTCAGTCCGGAGGAGAACAGCGCATACACCGCGCCGAGCAGAAGGCCGCCGACAATCACCTGAACGAGGATGAAGGACATAGAGCGTTTTTCAACTCAAGCGATGGCCGCAGCGCTGCGGCCCAGCAGCAGCAGAAAGGGCGGGACTGATGTCCCGCCCCAAAAATCTCACCAGCCTTTATAGGGCATGACAGGCGGCTTCTCGGCGCCGGCCTTCGGCCATACCGAGACGTAGTTCTCGCCATCCTGCAACTGGATGATGACGCCGGATGCCAGGATGTTCTGGCCCTTGTCGTCGAACTTGACGCCCTTGTATCCGATCATCAGCTGGTCGGGCTTCAGGTCGGTCGCCTTCAGCGCCGCCTGGATCTTGGCCGGATCGGTCGAGCCGGCGCGGTTGATCGCTTCCATCAACGTGAGAAAACCGGTCATCTGCCGCGCGGCGGTATCGTCCATCTCGTCGCCGCTCTTGTCCTTGTACATCTTGGCGATGATCGCGGTCGCCGAGCCCGGAGGTCCGACGCTCCAGGACGAACGGTTGAACGCGCCTTGCGAGATCTTGCCGACCGCCTTCAGGAACGACGGATCGGAATAGCCGGCGTCGTCGGCGAGCAGCATCGGCGGCTTGTAGTCCTGCGCCTGCATGGTTTTCGCAAACAAGATCGCATCCGACGTATAGGTGATCATGAGCACGACGTCGGGCTTCTTCTCCTTGAGCGTCAGCACCTGGCTCTGCACGTCGGTGGAGTTGGCGGGATAGGCGACGTCGATGGGCGCCGCCCGGCCCTTCTCCTTGAAGGTCGTGGTGATAGTGTTGGCGACCGAAGAGCCATATTCGGTGTTGTCATGCACCAGGGCGACGCTGTCGGTCTTGGCGCCCGCCGCCTTCATGTCGGTGAGAAAGTCGTGATAGACGTTGGCGAAGTCGGTCGCGATCGGCGTGGTGCGGAAGAACCATTTGAAGCCGCGTTCGGTGAGGCCGGCAGCGACCGACTCGCCGTTGACGAAGGGGATGCCGTATTTCTCGGCAATCGCGCTCACCGTCAGCGTGATGCCGGACTGATAGGCGCCGGTCAGCGCGACCACCTTCTCTTCGGTGATCAGGCGCAGCGCCTGGTTCTGGCCGGTGGCGGGGCTGCCCTGGTTGTCGGCGAACACCACTTCGACCTTGGCGCCGCCGAGACCGGGAAGCCCGGCACCCTTGGCCAGCGGGAAATTGCCGAGCCCGGGATGATCGTTGTTGATGATGTCGATGGCGACCTCGATCGCCGCCTTGGCGTGCACGCCGGCGCTCGCCGCGTTGCCGCTCAAGGGAAAGATCGCGCCGATCTTGACGGTCTGCTGGGCTTGCGCCCCGCTCGCCACAACAACCGAGATCGCGGCGGCAGAAAGCAGCCCGAGCAAAGCTTTAAATCTCATGTGATCGTCTCCGAAAGGTGCCACCCGTTGCCAGGCTTTTTGAGGCTGGTTGCGCGCGAAACATCGCCACCAGCCGCTTTCATTATTGCTTGGCATCCCAAGCATTGCATGCCTCCCTGACAGGGGCAAGTTACGCAAGGTTGCGGCGCACACAGACCGTCGCTGCAATCCGGCTTGCACCTTAGGCGGTTGCCTCAGGGATGGGCAGGTTGGCCTTGACCCCGACATAGACGGTATTGCTTGCGTCGCGTTCGCCGCGCCAGTTGTCGAAGGTCACGACATGTGCATCCGAAATTGCAAAGACGCCGGCCAGCACGCGCTGGAACGTTTCGTCCGGGGGATCATTCGACCACAGCGCGAATACGCCGCCGGGATGCAGATGCTCCGCCAGACGCGCAAGCCCCTCCGGTTCGTAAAGCGCGGCGTGGCGCGGGTGCAGCAGATTTCGCGGCGAGTGATCGATGTCGACCAGCACTGCATCGAAGCGGCGGCACGGCACACCCGCGTCGAAGCCATCGGCTGAGGCCGACATCGCGAAGAAATCGCCATTTACGAGGCGACAACGCGCATCACCGGTGAGCTGCCTGCCGAGCGGAAGCAGGCCCCGCTCGTGCCATTCGATCACCTCGGCCAGCGCATCGACCACGATCAACGATCGCACGCCGGCATTCTCCAGCACCGCCTGCGCGGTGTAGCCGAGTCCGAGGCCGCCCACGACCACGTCGAGTTTTTCGCGCGACAGCGCCGCCAACCCCAGCCGCGCGAGTTCGATCTCGGCCACCGTGTACTGGCTCGACATCAAGAACTCGTCGCCGAGTTTGATCTCGTAGATATCGACATCGGACGACGGCCGCCGTCGCCGCCGCAGGCTGAGCACGCCCATCGGCGTCGGGCGATAATCCAGCTCTTCGAAATTGAGGTTCATCCGTCACCGCCCCGACCGCGGCGACAAGCCGCTGCGCAAAGGGCCCGCGGAACAGCCGCAGCCCCCTCGCAACAAGCCTATTGCCGCACGCTTGCCAAGGGCGGGAGGTAGCGAGTAGAAGGGCTCGGCATGTGGGCGCCGATTTGTCGACCCGCAAGCGATTTACCCGAATGTCCGTGTAAAGCGTTGATTACGCTGGATAATCCATTGGGGAATGGTGTAACGGTAGCACAACAGACTCTGAATCTGTTTGTCTAGGTTCGAATCCTAGTTCCCCAGCCAAGAAAACCCCTTATGAACAAGGGCTTTTGTATTTTTGTTGGCTCGGCTCGCGAAGAACGAAAGCGGGTCAAAAAACCCGACCATTGCCGGTGAAAAGTTTCAGCAAAGTTTCGGCAACGTGTTCGCCATTTCTTCTCACGCGCATTGAGCGCATTTCGAGAGCTTTTGGAAGTTTGCCCGCTTTGCGTACCCCGCTGCGGTTGGTTTAGCTCGCCGAATCCGCGATTATCCGTTTCAGTCTGATCCGCCGTGTGTTGCGTTTGCGGGGGAGACTTATGTCAAGACAAGTGGATCATGATAGGAAGACTTTGGCGGAGTATCGTCTCCAAATAGCTTCTTCTTGCGCTGGTCGCGCCATTTCTTAATGCGCTGCTTTAGCCGATCCCAGCGCTCGGCCAGAACATGCGGTGTGGACTACCGGGATCGGGATTGTCTTTGAGAGAGATCAATCCGGCCATCTACGACTTTCGCAAGCAAAACCGAGGAGCACCAGAAATCCTCGGGCCTCTGCGCATCGAGCATGCCTTCGAACCAGTGATGTACGACTATTTA
>CAVSXQ010000057.1:0-64077 GCA_963731915.1 uncultured Alphaproteobacteria bacterium | reverse complement strand
CCGGCGCATGACGGACGTGGCTGTTGAAATCGCAATAGGGACATTTCGACAGGCAAAACGGCCAATGCACGTAAACGCCGAAGGCGGGCTTGTCTCAGGGCCGATCAAGGCAGATCTCCGCCAGTTTCACGAAAGCGCGGGCCCGATGCGACAAGCCCAGGCCCAGCGGCGGCAGGCCGTGTTTTTCGTGCGGTCATTTCCCCGAAGGTGCGCGCATGTCCATCAGGCAGAAATGACCGGATCGTAGCCAAAGCCGGCGTACCGCGCGGCGGCCACACCAGTTCCGTCGACGCGCGCCTCGACCTCCTCGAGTGCCCATCCGGCCAAGCGACGAACAACGCCGAGACGAAATGCGCCTTACGCTGGCCGGGCGTAGTGCGCCGCGCTTCTGCAGCACGCTCGATCCGCGTCATCGCTGCCGCGAAATCCTTTTCGGACCGGCCCAGCGCGCTGAAAAGATTCCGGGTGCGCCGTCGAGCGCATCGACGCCGAGCCCGGAATCGTCCGCAAAGGCCGGAAGCTTTGCGGCTTGCGCCGCCGCGATCGCCTTGATCGCCGCGTTGTCCCGAAAGGTCGTCCCGTCTCGTCGGGTTCGGCAAAACCCAGCTCACCGGCGGAGACCACCTCGACACCGTAGGGCGCGAGCAATTCGCGCATCTCGGCAAGCTTGCCGGGATTGTGGGTTGCGATCACGAGTTTGCCGGTATTCGGCGTGCATGCGGGATCAGACTCACGCGACCGCCATCTTCTGCAGTTCGACCAGCCGCGCGAGCCCTTTCGCGCCAGCGCCATCAGCGCCAGGAACTCGGCTTGCGAGAACGGTCTTCTCGGCGGTGCCCTGCACCTCGATCATCCGCCCGTCGCCGGTCATCACGAAATTGGCATCGGTGTCGGCCTCCGAATCCTCGGCATAGTCGAGATCGAGCACCGGCGTGCCGTTGAAGATGCCGCAGGAGACCGCCGCGACGTGGTCGCGCAGCGGTTCGCCTTGATCATGTTGCGCGTCTTCATCCAGTGCGATGCAGTCGGCAAGCGCGACCCAGGCGCCGGTGATCGAGGCGGTGCGCGTGCCGCCGTCGGCCTGGATGACGTCGCAGTCGACCGTGATCTGCCGCTCGCCGAGCGCCTCGAGATCGACGGTCGCGCGCAGCGAGCGGCCGATCAGGCGCTGGATTTCCACCGTGCGGCCGCCCTGCTTGCCGGCGGAGGCCTCGCGGCGCGTGCGCTCCAGCGTGGCGCGCGGCAGCATGCCGTATTCGGCGGTGACCCAGCCGCGGCCCTGGCCCTTCAGCCATGGCGGCAGCCGCTCTTCCAGCGTGGCGGTCACCAGCACATGGGTGTCGCCGAACTTCACCATGCAGGAACCCTCGGCATATTTGACCACGCCGCGTTCCAGCGAGACGGGGCGCAGTTCATCCGGTGCACGGCGGCTCGGCCGCATGGGAATTCCTCCAAAAATCGGGTAAATCTGGCGGTGCTTGTAGGTGGGGGAGCGCGGCGCGGCAAGGCCAATTCCGGACCGGTAATATGCATGCTTGTCAGGTGCCCTCCGGATGGACAGATTAGGGGCCCAGGAGGAGCAGTTCGTTGGCCCACCACGATCCGATTGGCCTGATCGCGCCGCATGCGGGCCTCGCCCAGCTCAACGAGCGTTCGCGCGACATTTTTCGTCAAATCGTCGAGAGTTATCTGGCGACCGGCGAACCGGTCGGCTCGCGCAACATCTCGCGCCTGATCGCGATGCCGCTGTCGCCGGCCTCGGTCCGCAACGTGATGTCGGACCTCGAGCAGCTCGGCCTGATCTATGCGCCGCATACCTCGGCGGGCCGCCTGCCGACCGAACTCGGCCTGCGGTTCTTTGTCGATGCCCTGATGCAGGTCGGCGATCTCACCGAAGCCGAGCGGCAGTCGATCCAGAGCCAGCTTGCCTCCGTCGGCCGCGCGCAATCGGTCGAGGCCGCGCTTGGCGAGGCGCTGACGCGGCTGTCCGGCCTGACCCGGGCCGCGGCGGTGGTGTCTGACCGCAAAATCCAATTCGCGGCTGAAGCATATCGAATTCGTGCGGCTGGAGCCGGAACGGGCGCTGGTGGTGCTGGTCGGCGAGGACGGCCAGGTCGAAAACCGCGTGCTGACGCTGCCGCCCGGCGTTCCCTCGTCGGCGCTGACGGAAGCGAGCAATTTCCTCAATGCACGGATTCGCGGCCGGACGCTGGCGGAAGCGCGGCTCGAACTCGAAACCGCGCTGACGCAGGACCGCACCGAACTCGACCAGTTGACGCAAAAGGTCATCGCCGCGGGGATCGCGAGCTGGTCCGGCGGCGACAATGAGGACCGGCAATTGATCGTGCGCGGGCACGCCAATCTGCTGGAGGATCTGCATGCGCTGGAAGACCTCGAACGGGTCCGCTCGCTGTTCGACGATCTCGAGACCAAGCGCGGCGTGATCGATCTGTTCGGCCGCGCCGAACGCGCCGAGGGCGTGCGGATCTTCATCGGATCGGAGAACAAGCTGTTCTCGCTGTCCGGTTCCTCGACCATCATCGCCCCCTATAGCGACGCCGCGGGCCGCATCGTCGGTGTGCTGGGGGTGATCGGGCCGACGCGGCTGAATTATGCCCGGGTCATCCCGACCGTCGACTACGCCGCGCGCATCGTCAGCAAGCTGCTGGGCGGCTAAACCTGCCCGGAATCGGGCTGCGTTGCGCTTGATTTTCGCCGCCCAAAGCACGATATGGCGGTCAGCAAATCCCTCAAATTTGACCAGACGCGATTTTTCGAGAAGGCAAGCCATGACCGATCCGAACCGGACGAATGACAACGCCGAGAAACCGGCGGAGCCGGCGAACCCGTGGTTTCAAAGCCCTACATCATGCCCGACGATCCCGAGGAAGGATCGGTCGAGGCGCTGCAGAAGGAAGTCGCGGAAGCCCGCGACAAGATGCTGCGCACGCTGGCGGAGATGGAAAATCTGCGCAAGCGCACCAGGAGCGAAGTCACCGATGCCAAGACCTACGGCATCACCGGCTTTGCGCGCGACGTTCTCGACATTGCCGACAATCTGCAGCGCGCGCTGGATGCGGTTCCCGCGGAAGCCAAGGCCAATGCCGATCCCGGCCTGAAGGCGCTGATCGAAGGCGTCGAACTGACCGAGCGCTCGCTGCTCAACGCGCTGGAGAAGAACGGCGTGAAGAAATTCGATCCGTCGGGCGAAAAGTTCGACCCGAATTTCCAGCAGGCGATGTACGAGGTGCCCGATCCGTCGGTGCCGGCGGGCACCGTGGTGCAGGTGGTGCAGGCCGGCTACATGATCGGCGAGCGCGTGCTGCGGCCGGCGCTGGTTGGCGTCGCCAAGGGCGGCGCGAAGGCCGCGCCGACCGCCGAGTCTGCGAACTGAGCCGAAGGCGGCCAGCTGTAACTACTCGGCCGCCATCGGCTTCTCGTGGGCCTTCGGCCAAAAGGTGCCAAAGCTCCAGAGATTGCCTTCGGGATCGCGGCAGGCGAAATCGCGGCTGCCGTAATCGGTGTTGTGCAGTTCCATCTCGATTTTCGCGCCCGCGGCCTTCACCTTGGCGTGCAGCGCGTCGGGATTGTCCACCGCAACATAGATCGCATCGGTGCGGCGGCCGGAGAGGTCGCCGACCATCTTGCCGTATTCGTCGTCGCGGGCCTGGCCAAGCATCAGCAGTGAAGAGCCGTAAGCGAGTTCGGCATGCTGCACCACGCCATCGCCGCGATAGACGACGTACTCGGTGAAGCCGATCACGTCGATCAGCCAGCGGATCATGGCTTCGGCGTCCTTGCAGCGCAGGGTCGGATAGATGCGCGGGGCTTCGATTGCGGTTGTCTGGTCATGGGCAAACTCCTTCCTCGAAATGATCTTGTCGGACCCAACTTGCACGGGCCGGGCGTCGTTCGCTTGAAGATTTGTTACCAACCCGCCAGCGCGTCGTCCGGTCGCGTGAGCCGGCCGTTGGTCAGCGCCTGACGCCGAGCCCAGGCGGTCGGAGACTCGCCGGCCAGAATCGGCAAATTCGCGGGCGAGATGGGCCTGATCGGCATAGCCGCTCTCCGCGGCGATGCCGGCCCAGCCTTGCGAGGTTCCGGTTTGTGCCAGCCGGCAGGCCTGATGGAAGCGTATCATGCGCGCGACGGATTTCGGGGCGAGGCCGAGTTCGGACCGAAAGCGGCCGACCAGATGCTTGCGGCTCCAGCCGATCTCGCTGGCAAGCGGGTGATCTTTGCGCCGCCGCTGCTGAGCGCCAGCCGGCGATAGGCGAAGGCGATTTCCGGCGACGGCAGATGACTGGCGCGGCTGACGACAAATTCCTCCAGCAGGTCGAAGCGGCGCTGCCAGCAGCGCATTTCTCCCAGGCGCTGGTGCAACAGGCGGCCTTCGCTGCCGAGCACATCGCCGATGTCGACCATGCGTGCGGCGAGATCGACGACGGCGCCGCCGAAGAAGCGATAGGCGCCGAGCGGCGTGAAATCGACCTGCACGCATTCAGCGCCGCCATCGGACTCGATATGCACCGGCCCGATACTGAGCCCCGAGGCAAAACTCGGCTGCCGGTCCGCAAGATCCGGATCGCGCCCGAGCGCGATCAGGAACGGCGAGCCGAGGCTGATGATCAGCGGCACCCGCAATGGCGACGCCTCGCGCATGAAAAACCGGCCACGCGCCGTCTCGCGGTACCCGGTCATTCCGCAGATCAGGCCGGCCGCGCGCTGCGACGGCGAACGACGGATCAGCTCGAACGCGATGGGAGCACCTAGGTCCGACATTCAGCAGTCCTCAGCGAGATCTAAGCCGCAATATCGGCCGACTGGATTCGCTTGACGCCGGCCGCGGTCATATCGGCCCAGGCCTTTGCCAGCGATCCCTGCGCATCGATGCCGCGGCAGGCGTCCTCGATCACATAGGTTTCGAAACCCGCCTTGCGGGCGTCGATCGCGCTCCAGGCGACGCAAAAATCCGTCGCAAGGCCTGCGAGGAATACGTTCTTGATGTCGCGCGCCTTCAAGATAGGCGGCGAGCCCGGTCGTGGTCTTGCCGTCGGCTTCCGTGAAGGCCGAATAGCTGTCGACGTCCTTGCGAAAACCCTTTCGGATGACGAGGCCCGCATGCGGGATCGCCAGATCCTTCGAGAGTGCCGCGCCATCGGTGCCCTGCACGCAGTGGTCGGGCCACAGCACCTGCTTGCCGTAGGTGAGGTCGACGGTCTCGAACGGTTTTTTGCCGGAATGGCTTGAGGCAAACGAGATGTGGCCGCCGGTGTGCCAGTCCTGCGTCAGCACCACATTGGAAAACGCCTTGGAAAGGCGGTTGATGACGGGCACGACCTGCTCGCCGTCCTTCACCGCGAGGCTGCCGCCGGGCAGAAAACAGTTTTGCACGTCGATCACCAGAAGCGCGGACGCTTCGTCGGGCTTGATCGAAGCCGCCCACAGCGCGCCGGGCATCATCGCCGCGAGCGCCGTCGTTCCCAAACCAGATAGAATCTGCCTTCGGCTGAGCATGGTGCATCTCCTGCTTTTCAGAGGATTTGCATCAGCAAATCAGGTCGCAGTTGAGGCGTAAAGCCGCTTTTGAATGCGGCCGTGCGCCTGAATAGAGCATGATCCGGAAAAGTGGATACCGGTTTTCCGAAAAGATCCTGCTCAAACAAAATGATAGGCATCAGCCCCGCGGCTGAATTCCGTCGCGCACCGCGCGGAAACGCGGAAACGCCTTGGTCCACTGGTCGCGCGGCGAACTGCCGACGATGCGCAGCGAACTCTGGCCGCCGAACCGCAGCCATTGCACGATGGTCACCGGCGTATTGTCCTTGCCGCTGGTGGCATCGATCCGCGTTTCAAAGCCGGGTTGGCCGTCGATGCGGACCGGCTCGGACATGGTGATCCTGCCGTCGCGCACGCCCGGAATGGTCTCCGCGATCTGCTGGGCAAAGCGGCCGCGATCGTCGGGCGTCGTCGGCATCGAGCCGATGATGCCGATGATCATGAAGGGCGCGGATCTCGAAGCCGGTCGTCTCGTCGCCGTCGGCGACGACGACGGCCGCGCCCGGCGCCAGCGTGCGCACATTCTTGAACTCGCTGAGCTGGCTGACCTTGAACGGCAGCATGCCGAGCTGTTCGTCGACCGGCACTTCCTTGCGCACGACGGCGGAGGCAAACATCTGCCGCACGGCATCGTCGGTATAGATCTTCGACGCGTTTTCCGGCACCTGAACCGCGACATAGCCGGAGAAGGCGATGCCGGGCACGATCATCGAATAGCGCCGCACATTGCCGCTTGCTGGGCGTCCCTGGCGTCTTCGACGGTGTAATAGCCGAGGCCCGCGGCGGTCTCGATGCTCTGGGGCTTGATGTTGCCGGTGCCGCCCGGATTGGTCTTGAATGCGTTGGCCACCTCGCCATAGGCGTCCGCCGGCAGGTCGGCCACGACGACCTTGACCCCCTTATCCTCGGTTTCGAATCCGATGAAGGATTTGGCGCGGACCAGCCCGACCAGAGGCACCATGCCCACCTTGGCGCCGGGCGGAAAAACCGGGTCGGCCGCGAAGGCCGGATGTGCAGCAATGGCGAACAGGGCGACGCGCGAACAATCGTCGAAGAGGGCTCATGAGGGGATCTACTGGGTTTGCATTGAGGCCGTTCGGTGGTCGGCCGGTGCGGCCCTGTGGGCCCCGTTTCAAAGTCGGACGCTTTTAGCGGTTTTGCTGTCCGGGCAACAGGGCAGGCGGCTCTTTCGTTCCGCGCGCCCAATCGGCGCGTCTTGCGCCATTGCCGGCCCGGGTTCAGGCAATGTTCTCTAGCGGGGCGGGCATTCGTTGCCCGTTCGTTAATGCGATCGGCAGACGGCTGAACCAGGGCCTGCCTCCGGCTGACACAATCTTTCAAACGTCAGGTTTTTCATGGGCTAAGGTTGCGCTCCAGTCCTTGCACGCATGACCCTCCCTCCTATATGAGGCTCACCGTCGCAATATCGCGAGTATTTGAACACTTGGGGGTTCGGTCTGGAGCGCCGTCAGGGCTCGACCAGCCTGCCGCAAAAAGAAGGATGTGAGGACCATGGGAAAGGTCATTGGGATCGATCTCGGCACGACCAATTCGTGCGTCGCTGTCATGGACGGCAAGAACGCGAAAGTCATCGAGAACGCGGAGGGCATGCGGACGACGCCGTCGATCGTCGCATTCAGCGATGATGGCGAGCGCCTCGTCGGCCAGCCGGCCAAGCGCCAGGCGGTCACCAATCCCGAGCGCACCTTCTTCGCGGTCAAGCGCCTCATCGGCCGCCGCTATGACGACCCGATGGTCGAGAAGGACAAGAAGCTCGTCCCCTACAAGATCGTCAAGGCATCGAACGGCGACGCCTGGGTCGAGGCCGACGGCAAGACCTATTCGCCCTCGCAGGTCTCCGCTTTCATCCTGCAGAAGATGAAAGAGACCGCGGAAGCCCATCTCGGCCAGAAGGTCGAGCAGGCGGTCATCACCGTTCCCGCCTATTTCAACGACGCGCAACGTCAGGCCACCAAGGACGCCGGCAAGATCGCCGGCCTCGAAGTGCTGCGCATCATCAACGAGCCGACCGCGGCCGCGCTCGCTTACGGTCTCGACAAGACCAAGGCCGGCACCATTGCGGTCTACGACCTCGGCGGCGGCACCTTCGACGTCTCCATTCTCGAGATCGGCGACGGCGTGTTCGAGGTGAAGTCGACCAATGGCGACACCTTCCTCGGCGGCGAAGATTTTGACATGCGCCTCGTCTCCTATCTGGCCGATGAGTTCCAGAAGGAGCAGGGCATCAACCTGCGCAACGACAAGCTCGCTTTGCAGCGCCTGAAGGAAGCCGCCGAAAAGGCCAAGATCGAATTGTCGTCGACGACGCAGACCGAAATCAACCTGCCGTTCATCACGGCGGACCAGACCGGCCCGAAGCATCTGACGATGAAGCTGACCCGCGCCAAGTTCGAGGCGCTGGTCGACGATCTCGTCCAGAAGACCATCGAGCCCTGCCGCAAGGCGCTGAAGGATGCCGGCCTCACCGCCGGCGAGATCGGCGAAGTGGTGCTGGTCGGCGGCATGACCCGCATGCCGAAGGTTCAGGAAGTGGTGAAGCAATTGTTCGGCAAGGAGCCGCACAAGGGCGTCAACCCGGATGAAGTCGTGGCGATTGGTGCGGCGATCCAGGCCGGCGTGCTGCAGGGCGACGTCAAGGACGTGCTGCTGCTCGACGTCACGCCGCTGTCGCTGGGCATCGAGACGCTGGGTGGCGTGTTCACCCGCATCATCGACCGCAACACCACGATCCCGACCAAGAAGAGCCAGGTGTTCTCGACGGCCGAGGATAACCAGAACGCGGTCACCATCCGCGTCTTCCAGGGCGAGCGTGAAATGGCGGCCGACAACAAGGTGCTCGGCCAGTTCGACCTGATGGGCATTCCGCCTTCACCGCGCGGCATGCCGCAGATCGAGGTCACCTTCGACATCGACGCCAACGGCATCGTCAACGTCTCGGCCAAGGACAAGGCGACCGGCAAGGAACAGCAGATCCGGATCCAGGCATCCGGCGGCCTGTCCGACACCGACATCGAGAAGATGGTCAAGGACGCCGAGGCCAATGCGGCCGAGGACAAGAAGCGCCGCGAGGCGGTCGACGCCAAGAACCATGCCGATGCGCTGGTGCATTCCACCGAGAAGGCGCTGGCCGAGCACGGCTCGAAGGTCGCGGAAACCGAGCGCCGCGCCATCGAGGACGCCGTCAGCGACCTCAAGGAAGCGCTGAAGGGCGACGACGCCGAGGCGATCAAGGCCAAGACCAACACGCTGGCGCAGGCTTCGATGAAGCTCGGCGAGGCCATGTACAAGCAGCAGGCCGAAGCCGATGCGGCCAAGGACGCTGCCAAGGATGACGTCGTCGACGCGGAATTCACCGAAGTCGACGACGACAAGAACAACAAGAAGTCTGCTTAAGGCGGGCTTGGATCATGACCCTCATTCCAGAGAGCACGCGAGCCGCGTCTCGATGGGTGGGGGTCATTTTTCGTTAAGCCGAAGGCTGCATCTTTTAAGACGCACCTCGGCATGAATTTCGGACGGATTTGACGGATGTCCACCAAGCGCTGCTATTACGAAACCCTGGAAGTCGAACGCACCGCCGACGATGTCGAGGCTGAAGGCGGCCTTCCGCAAGCTCGCGATGAAATGGCACCCGGACAAGAATCCGGGCGATGCCACCAGCGAAGTCCGTTTCAAGGAAATCAACGAGGCCTATGAGGTCCTGAAGGACGGCGAGAAGCGCGCCGCCTATGACCGCTTTGGCCATGCCGCGTTCGAGCAGGGCGCGGGCGGCGGCGGTCCCGGCTTCGGCGCCGGCTTTGCGTCCTCCTTCTCCGACATCTTCGAAGACCTGTTCGGCATGGCGAGCCAGCGCGGCCGCGGCGGCCGCGAGCGCGGCGCCGATCTGCGCTACAACATGGAGATCACCCTCGAAGAGGCGTATCTCGGCAAGACCGCACAGATCGAGATCCCGGTCTCCGTCACCTGCGAATCCTGTTCGGGCACCGGCGCCAAGGCCGGCACCAAGCCGAAGACCTGCTCGCATTGCGGCGGCGCCGGGCGCGTCCGCCAGGCGCAGGGCTTCTTCACGCTGGAGCGGACCTGCCCGGGCTGTCAGGGCCGTGGCCAGATGATCGAGGATGCCTGCCCCTCATGTTCCGGCTCCGGCCGGGTGACGCGGGAGCGGACGCTGTCGGTCAACATCCCGCAGGGCGTCGAGGACGGCACCCGCATTCGCCTCGCCGGCGAAGGCGAGGCCGGCGTCCGCGGCGGCCCGCCCGGCGACCTCTACATTTTCCTGTCGCTGACCCAGCACCAGTTCTTCCAGCGCGATGGCGCCGACCTGCATTGCCGGGTTCCGATCTCGATGGTGGCGGCAGCGCTTGGCGGCGAATTCGAGGTGCCGACCATCGACAAGGGCAAGACGAAAGTAAAAATTCCGGCCGGGACCCAATCCGGCAAGCGTTTTCGCATTGCATCAAAAGGCATGCCGATCCTGCGCTCGCGCCAGACCGGCGACATGTATGTCCAGGTCTCGGTCGAAACGCCGCAGAATCTCACCAAGAAGCAGCAGGAATTGCTGGCCGAATTCGAGAAATTATCGTCCGGCGCAACCCAGCCCGAAGCGGTGGGTTTCTTCACCAAGGTCAAGGACTTCTTTGGCAACCGCGCGAACTGAACGCAGCCCCGGCCCGCTTGACCGTAACGGCTTCGACCTATACGTCTTTATGACTGTTTTCTGACATTCACCGCTTAATTGCGGTCCCGCCTGGTAGCGAAATGCCTTTGCAGTCGTCCGTGCGTGCGTTGAAGAAGCCCCGTCTTGACGACGAGGTGCGCTTTCTTCGTTCATGGATCGAGAAGCCGCTGCATGTGGGCGCGGTAATGCCCTCGAGCAAGCTGCTTGCCCGCACCATGGCGCAATATGTCGACGTCGATTCCGAAGGACCGGTCATCGAACTTGGGCCCGGGACCGGCGCGATCACCAACGCGCTGATCGAGCACGGCATCGATCAAAAGCGTCTCGTGCTGGTCGAATATAATCCCTCCTTCTGCGCGCTGCTGCGCGACCGCTATCCGCAAGCAACCGTGGTGCAGGGCGACGCCTACGCGCTCGCGCGACTCGCTCTGGGACGTCCTGAAGGTTCCAGCTTCCGCCGTGGTCTCCGGCCTGCCGCTGGTCACCAAACCGATGCTGACCCGCCTGAAACTGATCCGCGAAGCCTTCACGGCGCTGTCGCCGGGCGCGCCCTTCGTGCAATTCACCTATTCGGTTGCCCCGCCGATCCCGAAATCGCTGCCGGGCGTGTCCACAGAAGCTTCCGAGCGGATCTGGATGAACCTTCCGCCCGCCCGGGTCTGGGTGTATCGCAAGCGTTGAGCCTTGCGCGGCGCCGTCGCGCGGGCTTCGTCCTGAACGCGATTTCAAAATATGGCCGCGCTGAAAATCCTCGTCATTCCGGGATCGCTTCGCTCAGGCTCGCTCAATGCGAGGCTGGCGGCCGTCGCCGCGCATGAAATCGCGCAGTCCGGCGCCGAAGTCACCCGCATCTCGCTCGTCTGATTTTCCGCTGCCGATCTATGACGGCGATCTGCAGGCCAAGTCGGGCGTTCCGAAGCATGCCATCAATCTCAAGCGCATGATCGGCGCCCATCATGGCGTGCTGATCGTGACGCCGGAATATAACTCCTCGGTGCCGGCGCTGGTGAAGAACACCATCGACTGGGTCAGCCGGGTGCAGGACCCGCACGAGACCCGCGGCCAGGTGTTTCGCGACCGCATTTTTGCGATCGCCGCCGCCTCCGGTGGCCGCCTCGGCGGAACGCGGGCGCTCGCGGCGCTGCGGCTGATCCTGACGGCCTGTCACGCGTCAGTCATTCCGAACCAGCTTGCGTTGTCGTTTGCGGACGAGGCCTATGACGACAAGGATCGGCTGAAACATTCCGCCGACAGCGACGCGCTGAAAGCAATGGTGCGGCAGTTGATCGAATTCTCCCAACGCACGATGTGAGGTGACATGAAGCCAGCCAATATCGCCCCTCGCGACCGCTTGATCGTGGCGCTCGACCTGCCCAGCGTCGCCGCGGCGGAAGCGATGGTCGGCAAGCTCGGCGATGCCGTCACCTTCTACAAGATCGGCTACCAGCTCGCTTATGCCGGCGGATTGCCGCTGGTGCGCGAGCTCGCCGGCAGGGGCAAGAAGGTCTTCATCGATCTCAAGCTGCACGACATCGGCAACACGGTGGCGCGCGGCGTCGAGAGCGTCGCGAAACTCGGCGCGACATTCCTCACCGTGCACGCCTATCCGCAGACCATGAAGGCGGCGGTCGAGGCCCGCGCCGGATCGGATCTGAAAATCCTCGCCGTCACCGTGCTGACCTCCTACGACGACGGCGACCTCCACGCCGCCGGCTATCGCCTCAACGTCTCCGACCTGGTCGAGGCGCGCGCGCAGCAGGCGCAGGTGCTCGGCGTCGACGGCCTCGTCTGCTCGCCGGAGGAGGCGGCGCACCTGCACAAGATCGTCGGCCACCAGATGAGCCTGGTCACCCCGGGCGTTCGCCCCGCGGGCTCGGCCACCGGCGACCAGAAGCGCGTCATGACGCCGGGCGCGTGCGATTGCGGCCGGCGCGGATTATCTGGTGGTCGGCCGTCCGGTGACGAAGCCGCCGACCCCAAGGCGGCGGCGGATGCTATTCAGACCGAAATCGCACAGGCACTGGCCTGAACAAGGAGAAGGAAAGACAAATGGCAAAAGCATACTGGATCGCACGCGTCGACGTTCACAATGACGAAGGCTACAAGGCCTATGCGGCGAACAATCCCGCGATCTTCAAGAAATTCGGCGGGCGCTTCATCGTCCGCGCCGGCAAATTCAACGCCATCGAGGGACAGAGCCGCTCGCGCAATGTCGTAATCGAGTTTCCCGACTATGACGCGGCGATGGCCTGCTACAACTCGCCGGAATACCAGGCCAACATCAAGGTGCGGCAGCCGCATTCGCAGGCCGACCTCGTCATCATCGAGGGTTACGACGGCCCGCAGCCCTGAGGAGCTCCGTCATGGCCGGCATAGCCAGGACGGCTCGCTTCCGCTCGCCTAATCCGCGGCCAACGTGATGCCGGTAACCAGCCGTTGCGCCCGGCTCCGGAACAGCCCGCCCGCTATGGCGAGAGAGGTAAAGCCATGGCCGACATGCGTTTGATCGTTGCGGGAGCCGGCGGCCGGATGGGCCGTGCGCTGGCGCGCGTCATCTCGGAGACGCCGGGCGCCGTGCTGACCGGCGCGCTGGAAGCTCCGGGTTCCGAACTGCTGGGCAAGGATGCCGGCGTGCTCGCGGGCCTGCCGGAGAATGGCGTCAAACTCTCCGCCGATCTGTGGGCGCTGTCGGCCAATGCCGACGGCATTCTGGATTTCACCGTGCCGGCCGCCACCATCGCTAATGTCGCGATCGCCGCCGAGCGCGGCCTCGTGCATGTCATCGGCACCACCGGGCTGTCGGGGTCGGATGATGCGGTCATCAAGAGCGTCACCCAGCGCGCCATCGTGGTGAAGTCGGGCAATATGAGCCTCGGCGTCAATCTGCTGGCGGCGCTGGTCAAGCGCGTCGCGCAATCGCTCGACCAGGGTTTCGATATCGAAATCCTGGAAATGCACCACAAGGCCAAGATCGACGCGCCCTCCGGCACCGCGTTGATGCTCGGCGAAGCCGCGGCAGCCGGACGCAACGTTGCGCTCGACAATCATTCGGCGCGCGGCCGTGACGGCCATACCGGCGCGCGCCGCGCCGGCGATATCGGCTTTGCGTCGTTGCGCGGCGGCACCGCCGCCGGCGATCACAGCGTGATTTTTGCCGGGCCCGCCGAGCGCATCACGCTGTCGCATCACGCCGAGGACCGCATCATCTTCGCCCATGGCGCGCTGAAAGCCGCCCTGTGGGCGCATGGCAAGAAGCCCGGCTTCTACACCATGGCCGACGTGCTCGGGCCTCACTGATTTCTAACACTCGAACCAAACGGAATTTTTTGGAATGAGCGACCGTCTTCTCGTGCTCGTGCGTCATGGCCAGAGCGACTGGAATCTGAAAAACCTCTTCACCGGCTGGAAGGACCCCGACCTGACCGAACTCGGCGTGACCGAGGCCAAGTCGGCCGGCCGCAAGCTGAAGGAACAGGGGCTGTCGTTCGACATCGCCTTCACCTCGGTGCTGACGCGCGCCCAGCACACGCTCGATCTGATGCTCGCCGAGATCGGCCAGACCGGACTGCCGACCAAAAAGGATCTCGCGCTCAACGAACGCGACTATGGCGATCTCTCCGGCCTCAACAAGGACGACGCCCGCAAGAAATGGGGCGAGGATCAGGTGCTGATCTGGCGCCGCTCCTACGACGTGCCGCCGCCCGGCGGCGAAAGCCTGAAGGATACGCTGGCGCGCACGCTGCCTTATTACGTCAAGGAGATCTTGCCCTGCGTGCTGCGCGGCGAGCGCACGCTGGTTGCCGCCCATGGCAATTCGCTGCGCGCGCTGATCATGGTGCTGGAAAAACTGACGCCGGAACAAATCCTGAAGCGCGAACTCGCCACCGGTGCGCCGGTGATCTACCGGCTCAATGCCGATGCGACGGTGGCATCGAAGCTCGATCTGGCGGCTTAGTCCGCCGTCATTGCGAGCGAAGCGAAGCAATCCATCTATCCGCTTGCCGCGCTATGGATTGCTTCGTCGCTGACGCTCCTCGCAACGACGGATGTTAATGCACGCCCACCTGTCCGGCTTCCCAGCCGAGCATCGCCTGCTTGCGGGTGATGCCCCAGTGATAGCCGGTCAACTTGCCGCTCCTTGCCGAGCGCGCGATGGCAGGGCACCACGAATGATACCGGGTTGCGTCCAATGGCGGCACCGACGGCGCGTGACGCCTTCGGATTCCTGATCTTGCAGGCGATGTCGGAATAGCTGACCGCGCGGCCCATCGGAATCTTCAGCAGCGTTTCCCAGACCCGCACCTCGAAATCCGTGCCGATCAGCACCACGCGCAGCGGCTGGTCCGCCCGCCACATCTTTGTATCGAACACGCGTTGCGCGAGGCCGACGGTGCCGTCGCTGTCCTCGACATAGGTCGCGTTCGGCCAGCGCCGCTTCATGTCGGCGAACGCCGTGTGCTCCTCGCCGGGATCGGCGAAGGCGAGCCCGGCCAGCCCGCGGCCGCTCGCGATCACGATCGCGGTGCCGAACGGCGAGGGGTGAAAACCGTAGCGCAGCGTCATGCCGGTGCCGCCGTTCTTCCATTCGCCGGGCGACATCGCTTCGTGCGTCACGAACAGATCGTGCAGCCGGCCCGGGCCCGAAAGCCCGGAGTCGAGCGCGGCATCGAGCACGCTGGCGGAATCGCGCAGCAGGCCCTTGGCATGGTCGAGCGTCAGCGCCTGCATAAAAGCCTTTGGCGTCAGCCCGGCCCAGCGGCGGAACAGATGGTGGAGTTCATCCGGGGTCACCGAGGCGGCATCCGCCATCGCTTCGATGGTCGGCTGGTCGCGCCAGTGCTCCGAGATGAAGGCGATCGCGCGCCGCACCGAGTCATAATCCCGGAGGGCTGCGTTTTGCGGGCCCGGCTTGGCCAGGCGCTGGTCATGTATGGCGAGTGTCATCATGCTCTCAGATTTAGTGGGCATGCGACGTTCCAACCACCCGATTCCCGATAAGGGTCATATCGACTGGATTATAGGTCGGGCCGCGCTTGGCGGCCTGCAGCGCCGCCAGTAAGGCTTTGGCAAAGCTGGCTTTTTCGTCTGGTCCCAGAAAGTGGCCAACGGATACCCGACGACCGCGGGAGACCAGGATAGAGCCGCTCGATGCCGAATTCGGGATCGCCGGTCTGATCAAGCCGCACCCAGAGCGGATTGAGCACCCATTCGGCGACATGGCCGCGATGGCTGACCCGGCGCACCCGCAGTTCCGACGGCGTCACCGTGATCTCCTCATGCGCTTTGGCGCTGCGGAAATTGATCCGAAACGCCCACCAGATCGCGAGCACGTCGAGGCCGAAGAAGCCGACCACCGGCCAGGCGCCCATCATCAGAAACACCATGCCGGCCGCAAAGCTGACCGCGCAGATGAATCCCATCAGCACCAGAAAGCCGGTGCGGTTGAGCGAGCGGTGCGGCGTCAGCAGCGCGGAGAACAATTCCGGCTGTGGAGCGTCCGGCTCAAATGCGTTGCCTGCGGTCATGACGTGTCAGTATACCCGGATCATGGCCAAAATCATCCGCAAGGCGCGGCCCAAAACCAAGCTTGCAACGCGCCGGACAAGCCGGCGAAAAAGGCCGTCGGCAAATCGAAGCCGGCTAAAAAATCGCCAAAGCCAAAACCCTGGACGGCGGCCGAAGTGCACGAGGCATTTAGCCGGTTCCGCAAGGCCAACCCCGAGCCGAAGGGCGAGCTCGAGCACCTCAATCCCTACACGCTGCTGGTCGCGGTGGTGCTCTCGGCGCAGGCCACCGACGCCGGCGTCAACAAGGCGACGCGCGCGCTGTTTGCGGTCGCCGACACGCCGCAAAAGATGCTGGCGCTCGGCGAGGAAAAAGTGCGCGAGTACATCAAGACCATCGGCCTCTACCGCAACAAGGCCAAGAATGTCATCGCGCTGTCGGAAAAGCTGATCGCCGAATTCGGCAGCGAGGTGCCGCGCACCCGCGCCGAGATCGAGTCATTGCCGGGCGCGGGGCGCAAGACCGCGAACGTCGTGCTCAACATGGCCTTTGGCGAGCACACCATGGCGGTCGATACCCATGTGTTCCGCGTCGGCAACCGCACCGGCATGGCGCCGGGCAACACGCCGCTTGAAGTCGAACTGGGACTGGAAAAAATCATCCCGTCCGAATTCATGCTGCACGCGCATCACTGGCTGATCCTGCACGGCCGCTACACCTGTCTGGCGCGAGGTCCGCGCTGCGAGGTGTGCTTGATCAACGATCTCTGCCGCTGGCCGGAGAAGACGGTGTAGCCGCTTGCTTCGCCCTCATCCTGAGGAGGCGCGTCAGCGCCGTCTCGAAGGATGGGCCGCGGGTGACATCGGGCTCATGGTTCGAGCGCGCGAAGACGCGCTCCTCACCATGAGGAGCTAGGCCACCGGCACGCTCGTCTTCCGCGCCGGCTCGATCAGCTCCGGCCGCGGGCCACTCAGCCGCTTGTGCATATGGACCATAAAGGCCATGCCGAACAGCGGCGTCGCCAGATTGACGATCGGGATCGACACGAAGGCGGCAATGAACAGCCCGGCGGTGAACACGGTTGCCGCATGGTGCTTGCGCATCGCCTTGGCTTCCGCCGGCGAGCGGAACCGCATCGCGGCGAGCTCAAAATATTCGCGGCCGAGCAGCCAGGCGGTGGCGATGAAGAAGATCAAAAACCCTGCGCCCGCGAACAGCACGAAGGGCAGCGCGATCAGATAGACCAGCAGCGTCAGCAGCGCCGTCTTGATGCCTTCGGGAATCGAGACGCCGAGCGGCAGCGCGGTGCCCGGCCGCTCCGCCGGGTAATGTTCGTGTTCGACATGGTCGGCGACGTCGTCGACGAACACGCTCGCCACCAGCGAGGTGATCACGGGCATCAGGAAGATGCCGCCGAGCACGACGCCGAGCCCGGCCGCGATCGAGACGATCCACGCCAGCACGTTGAGCGTGGAGTGGTAGCCGGGGCCGAGCAGCGTCTCGGCCCAGTCCGAGCCGTAGACCGCAAACCAGCTCAGCAGCCGCTGCAGGCCGAACGCCAGTGCGGTGATCAGCACCAGCGCCAGTCCCATCGATCGCCACAGGATCGATGCGCATCGGCGGCGACAGGATTTGCGTAAGCGCCTTGACGGCGGCGTCCAACATGGCAGTCCAGCCTCTTCTTGGGGAAACGACGAAAAACTCCCGCGAGACGTAGATATGCCCGGGCGCTTCGGCAAGCCCGGGGCTCGCGGAACTACAGGCGCGTCATGCGCAGCCGCAAGGCGTTGCCGACGACGCTGACCGACGAAAGCGCCATGGCGGCGGCGGCAATGATCGGAGAGAGCAGCAAGCCGAAACTCGGATAGAGGATACCCGCCGCAATCGGGATACCGGCCGCGTTGTAGACGAACGCAAAGAACAGGTTTTGCCGGATGTTGCGCATGGTGGCCTGCGACAGCCGGCGCGCACGCACGATGCCGCCGAGATCGCCCCCGAGCAGGGTGATGCCGGCGCTCTCCATCGCGACATCGGTGCCGGTGCCCATGGCGATGCCGACTTCCGCTGCGGCGAGCGCCGGCGCGTCGTTGACGCCGTCACCGGCCATCGCGACGATCCGCCCCGCGCGCTGCAGCTTGCTCACCACGGCGCTCTTTTGCTCAGGGAGGACTTCCGCCTCGACGTCTGTGATTCCAAGCGTCCGCGCGACGGCGTTTGCCGTGGTGCGGTTGTCGCCGGTCAACATGATCACCCTGATGCCCTCGGCCGCCAGCGCTTTCAGCGCCTGCGGCGTCGAGGATTTTACGGGGTCGGCGATGGCGAATAATCCTGCCAGCTTTCCATCGACGGCCATGTTGATGACGGTGGCGCCATCGCCGCGCAGCCGCTCGCTTTGTTCGTTGAGGCTACGGGTCTCAACACCGAGCGACGCCAAAAAGTTCGAGTTACCGAGCAGAATCGTCTTGCCGTCGACCTTGCCGGTTGCGCCCTTGCCGGTCGGCGAATCGAACGCTTCCACCTTGCTCAAATCAAGCTGGCGATCGCTTGCCGCCCGCACGATCGCTTCGGCCAGCGGATGTTCGCTCGCGCGCTCCACGCTGGCGGCCAGCCGCAGGATGTCGGCCTCCTGAAAGCCGGGGGCCGGCACGATCGCCACGACCTTCGGCTTGCCTTCCGTCAGCGTGCCCGTTTTGTCGACCACCAAAGTATCGACCTTCTCCATGCGCTCGAGCGCTTCGGCATTCTTGATCAGCACGCCGGCCTGCGCGCCGCGGCCGACGCCGACCATGATCGACATCGGGGTCGCCAGCCCAAGCGCGCAGGGGCAGGCGATGATGAGAACGCTGACGGCGGCGACCAGGCCGAAGGCCATGCGCGGTTCCGGACCGAACGCCGCCCAGACGCCAAAGGCGGCGATTGCCGCGGCGATAACAACAGGCACGAACCAGCCGGCCACCTGATCGGCCAGCCGCTGGATCGGCGCCCGCGAGCGCTGCGCCTCCGCCACCATCTGGACGATCTGCGAAAGCAGCGTATCGCGGCCGACCTTGTCGGCGCGCATCACGAAACCGCCCGACTGATTGAGCGTGCCCGCGATCACCTTGCCGCCGGTCTCTTTGGTGACCGGCATGGATTCACCGGTCACCAGCGATTCATCGAGTGACGACCGCCCTTCGAGGATGACGCCGTCGACCGGCACTTTTTCACCGGGCCGGACGCGCAGGATGTCGCCGGCCTTCAGGCTGTCGATCTCGACCTCATGATCGGCGCCGTCCTCGCCGACAATGCGGGCGGTCTTCGGTGCCAGTTGCAGCAGCGCCTTGATGGCGCCGGACGTGGCCTCGCGCGCCCGCAACTCCAGCACCTGGCCAAGCAGGACGAGAACCGTGATAACGGCGGCCGCCTCGAAATAGACCGCGACCGCGCCGCCATGGCCGCGAAACGCCGCGGGAAAAATGTTTGGCGCGACGGTGCCGATCAGGCTGTAGACATAGGCCACGCCCGTGCCCATCACGATCAGGGTGAACATGTTGAGGTTGCGCGTGACCAGCGATTGCCAGCCGCGGACAAAGAACGGCCAGCCCGCCCAGACGACGACGGGCGTGGCGGAGGCGAGCTGAATCCAGTTCGACAGGTTTTGCTCGATGAGGCCGTGTCCGCCTGCGAGGTGGCCGCCCATCTCGAGAGCGATCGCCGGCAGCGACAACACCAGGCCGATCCAGAACCGGCGCGTCATGTCGGCGAGTTCGGGATTAGGCCCCGTGTCGAGGCTCGCCACCTCAGGCTCCAGCGCCATGCCGCAGATCGGACAGCTTCCGGCTCCGACCTGCCGGATCTGCGGATGCATCGGGCAGGTATAGATCGTACCGTCAGTCACGGCGGCTTTCGGCTTGCTGTTGTCGAGATAGGCCTGGGGGTCCGCCGCGAATTTGGTTTTGCAGCCGGCCGAGCAGAAATGAAAGGTTTCGCCGCGATGGTCGAACCGATGCTTGCTGGTGGCGGGGTCGACCGACATACCGCAGACGGGGTCGCGCACGGTCACTGGATTTTCCGAATGACGGTGATCGTGATGATGCGCGCCGTGGCCCGCGTGATCCTTGCTGCCGCAGCAGCCGGCGTTCCTGGCCGTCGTCATCCACTTCTCCACTGGCGCACTTGTAACCTATACCCTATGGGGGTATATAGGGCGCATGCGAAAAGACATCAAGTCGTCCTGCCAAAAACGCCTGAGCCGGATCGAGGGACAGGTCCGCGGCCTGTCGAAGATGGTTGACGAAGACCGCTATTGCATCGACATCGTGACGCAGATCTCAGCCGTCCGCGCCGCGCTGCGCCGTGTCGAGGAGGAAGTGTTGCGGGATCACGTGTCGCATTGCGTCGAACACGCGATCACCAGCGGCAACAAAACCGACCAGCGGGAAAAGATAGCGGAGCTGATGGCCGTGATCGGCCGGTCCGACCGCTAGTCCCAGGTGTCCTGTTGTATCGCCATACCGTGCTTGCTAGCGTGAAGGAGCCGGGTTGGTTTGGTTCAGTCGTTGCGGACTGTAATAGTAATCATGCGGGGGCATGGCGGTGCGTGGGGCCTTGTTGCGGATATTTTCCGCCGCCGCGTCGTGCGCCACGGTGCTGCCGGTGGCGGCGCACGAAAGCGCCGTGCCGCACACCCATCTTCCGCCGGTCAGCGTCACGGCGCCCGAGGCCACCCCGTCCAAGCGGACCGCCCGTGCAAAGCCGTCGCGAAACCGTGGAGCGCGGATCACGACTGTGCTCCGGCCCAACCAGCCGGCGGCCGGCGCCAGCGGCGTCACGCCAGGCGCTGCATTTGAGGCGCCGTCCTGCAGCCCACCGCCGCCAGCGCCATGCGCATCAGCGGCGCGGAGGTGAATGCCGTTCCCTTCTTGCGAGCCGGCGAAGCGCTGGAGGTCGTGCCCGGCCTGATTGTCACCCAGCATTCCGGAGAGGGTAAGGCCAACCAGTATTTCCTGCGCGGCTTCAATCTTGACCACGGCACTGATCTCTCCATCAAGGTTGACGGCATGCCCGTCAACATGCCGACGCATGGCCACGGGCAGGGCTACGCAGATATCAACTTTCTGATCCCTGAGCTGATCCAGTCGGTATATGTCCGCAAGGGTCCATACTACGCCGATGTCGGCGACTTCAGCTCCGCCGGCTCCGTTGAGATCGACTACCTCAACAAGCTGCCCAAAAACCTCGCCGAGGTGACCGTTGGGCAGCTTTGGCTATAAGCGCGCGCTGGCCGCCGGATCAACCGCGGTCGGCGCGGGCACGCTGCTCGCCGCGATCGAAGGCGTCAAATATAACGGCCCGTGGGACGTGCCGGACGATGTGCGCAAGATCAACGGCGTGATGCGCTACAGCCAGGGCACCGCCACCGACGGACTGACGCTGACGGCGATGGCCTATTCCAACGCCTGGAATTCGACCGACCAGGTGGCGCAGCGCGCGATCGATCAGGGCATCATCGGCCGCTTCGGTACGCTCGATCCGACCGACGGCGGCGTCTCCAGCCGCTTCAGCCTGTCCGGCAATTTTGCGCATTCCAGCGAATACGGCCAGAGCAAGCTCAGCGCCTACGTCATCCGCTCCGATCTTGCAGCTCTACAACAATTTCACCTATTTCCTCGACAACCCCGTCAACGGCGACCAGTTCAACCAGCTCGACCGCCGCACGCTTGGCGGCTTCGACGCGCGCCACGCCTTCGACTGGCGCCTTGGCGGCCTTGAGACGCAGACCCGAATCGGCCTGCAGAGCCGCTACGACGACATCCATGTCGGCCTGTTCAAGACCGAGCAGCGCGGCTGGCTTTCGACCGTGCGCGAGGACCGCGTGCAGGAGGGTAATGTCGGCATCTGGATGGACATCGACCACGCGCTGGACCGACTGGATGCGCACCACCGTCGGCATCCGTGAGGACGTCTTTGCCGGACGCGTGCTCAGCGATCTGCCCGAAAATTCCGGCAACGCGCAGGCGTCGATCGACGAGCCCGAAGGCCGGCATCGTGCTCGGTCCCTGGTACAAGACCGAGTTCTACGGCAATGCCGGCTACGGCCTGCACAGCAATGACATCCGCGGCGCCACCATCACCGTCGATCCCAACGACAAGGTGACGCCGGCGGATCGCGTGCCGCTCTTGGTCCGCTCGCGCGGCGGCGAAGTCGGCATCCGCACCAAAGCAATTGAAGGCCTTACCAGCTCGGTTGCGGTGTTCGTGCTCGACTTCGATTCCGAACTGCTGTTCGTCGGCGATGCCGGCACCACCGAGGCGAGCCGGCCCAGCCGCCGCGTCGGCGTGGAGTGGACCAACAAGTACAAGCCGGTGCCGTGGCTGACGTTCGATCTCGACGTCGCCTATACGCGCGCCCGCTTCACCGATTTCGATGCGGCGGGCGATCGCATCCCCGGCGCGCCGGCCTGGGTGGGAAGTGCCGCGATTACCTTCGGCGAAGAGACCGGATGGTTCGGCGCGCTGAAGGCGCGCTATTTCGGTCCGCGCCCGCTGATCGAGGACGACAGCGTCCGTTCGCTGTCATCCCTGATCTTCAATGCCCGCGCCGGCTACCGCTTCGACAACGGCATTCGCGTGCAGCTCGACGTGCTGAACCTCTTCAACGCGAACACCAATCAGATCGAGTATTATTATCTGTCGCGATTGCCGGGCGAGCCGCTCGGCGGCGTCGCGGATCGCCATGTGCATCCCGCCGAACCGCTGGCGGTGCGGCTGACGCTGGCGGGGCGATTCTAGGCGACGGCTTCCGCCACTCGCGGCCGGGCGCGGCGCTCCGGCGAACGCAGCGGGACATATTCGAACGCCAGAAAATGCTCGGTGATCCTGACGCGCTCGACCACGGTCGGCGCAACGGCAACAGCAGTCACTTGCGCAGGTGCAACCGGCGTCGTTTCGTCAACCTCTTCAGGAGCAAGCGGCGGCGACCAGATCTCTTCTGGAAACACACCGAGCTCGCCCGCTACCTCCTGGAGCGGCTTCTGCTTGTCGGCCCAGTGCAGGGACGTGTAGTCGAAGCCGTGCACGATGGTGGGTTTGACGACCTCGAAGTACGGCGAGATGTCGAAATCGCGCGGCATGTACAGCGAGGAATCGCGGATGTGGAGGATTTCGCGGCGGGCGCGGCGGCTGCCGGCTTGCGTGATCTTTGGCAGGATCGGATAGCGCACGGAGTTCGAATGCCTGCGCGATCAGCGCCGAGCAGATGATTTTGGTCGGATCGCCGGAGCCGAAGGCGATCATGCGCCGACGCCAGCGCTGCGGGATCGGCAGCGGGATCAGGAAGCGCATCAGGTCGATGATGTTCTTGGTGTCGTAGCCAAAACCGATCCGGTTGATGGCGTAGCGGCACACCGTGTGGCGGTCTTCATAGGACAGGCCGACCGGGCGGCACAGCCTCGTGTGGTAGGGAAAATATTTCGACAGCGGCGCGGAAGTGACGCCCTCGCCGATATTGGCTTCGATCAGCACATGCGGCTCGCCGTCGGGCTCGACGGCGCCGTCGACCGGACCGACATACAGCGCACCATGCGACCATGTCGATTGCGTCAGATATTTGATGATGCCGGAAATCCGGTTGTTGCCTTCGACCAGCAGCACATCTCCGGGCTGGATGACGCCGCGCAGATGTTCCGGATCGCTCGGCGTGAACGGCTCATAGCCGGGAACTTCCTTTTGCAGGTAGCTCGCGATCAGCTTGCCGATAGTGTCGAGCATTACGCCCATCAAACTTCCCCCGGGGCTTTGCGACCCGCTTTTTGTTCCCTTAGCATGGGCGAAAGCTGTTGCAATTTAGTTCATCGCCGGCGTCGATCAATCATGATTGATTTACCATGATGGTTGCTGTGTCCGTGTGAATACGGCAAGGTTCGCAACATGTTCTCGCAGGCTTCAAGACCCCGGAAACCATGACATGACAATGACGCGCCGCGCTTTCGTCTCGGGGGCCGCGGCCCTTGCCGCCACGCCGGCCTTGGCCCAACGGGCAGCGGTAACGCCGTTGCCGCGCGAGGCTGACATTGTCGTGATCGGCGCCGGTGCCGCGGGCATCGCCGCGGCACGGCGGGTCATGGCGGCGAACCGCAAGGTGATCGTGGTGGAGGCGGCGAGCCAGGCCGGCGGCCGCTGCATTACCGACAGCACGACCTTCGACGTGCCGTTCGATCGCGGCGCGCGCTGGATCCACAATCCCGAGACCAATCCGATGATCAAGCTCGCACGCGCCGCGGGGCTCGACATCATGCCGGCGCCGGCAGGGCAGAAAATCCGCATCGGCCGCCGCAACGCGCGCGCCAGCGAAACCGAGGATTTTCTGGCGGCGCTGGTCAAGGCCAACCGCGCCATCGATGAAGCCTCGCGCGGCAAGGTCGACGTCTCCTGCGCTTCCGTGATGCCGAAGGAGCTCGGCGACTGGGCGAGCACCGCCGAATTCGTGCTCGGCGCCAATTTTGCCGGCAAGGACCTCAAGGAGGTCTCCGCGATCGACAAGGTCCGCGCCCAGGACCGCAACTCCGCGATCGCCTGCCGGCAGGGACTGGGAACGCTGGTCGCCAAGCTCGGCGAGCCGCTTCCGCTGTCGTTGTCGACCCCGGTGAGCCGCATCGAATGGGGCAACCGCGACGCCACCGTGCAGACACCTGCGGGCAAGATCACCGCGCGCGCCGTCATTATCACCGTGTCGACCAATGTTCTGACCGCGGGCAACATCAAGTTCGCGCCCGATATCCCGAAACGGTATTTCGACGCGGCTTCGAAGCTGAGTCTCGGCAGCTACGATCACATCGCGCTGCAGTTGCCGGGCAATCCGCTCGGCCTCGCGCGCGACGACATCGTCATCGAGCAGAGCAATTCGACCCGCACGGCGCTGTTGTTCGCCAACATCGGGTCGTCGTCGCTGTGTTCGATCGATGTCGGCGGTTCGTTCGGCCGCGACCTCTCCGCGCAGGGCGAGGCGGCCATGGTCGCCTTTGCGGTCGAATGGCTGGCAAAGATGTTCGGCAGCGATGTCGCCAAGGCCGTGAAGAAATCGAGCGTGACCCGCTGGAACGCCGCGCCTCACGTGCTGGGCGCGATGTCCTCGGCCGGCCCGGGCGCGCAGCCGTCGCGCAAGATTCTGACCGAGCCGATCGGCTACATGTATTTTGCGGGCGAAGCCACCCATGAAACCTTGTGGGGCACGGTCGATGGCGCCTGGGAAAGCGGCGAGCGTGCGGCCGAAGCCGCACTGCGCCGGATCGGCGCGCTGCGCGAACCCGAGCCGGCCAAAGCTGCACCAGCGCGCCGCCGGCAATCCGCGACGCCACCGCGGGCCGCGATCCAGTAATGCCGAAACCGAAGGCCTTGATCTCCTGGTCGAGCGGCAAGGACAGCGCATTCGCGCTGCATGAGGTCAGGCGCGCCGGCGAGTTCGACGTGGTCGGCGCGCTCACGACCGTGACCGAAACCTTTGGGCGCGTGTCGATCCACGGCGTGCGCCAGGAAATTTTGCGCGCGCAGTGCGAGGCGGCCGGCTTGCCGCAACGGATCGTGCCGATACCGTATCCCTGTCCGAATGAAGTCTATGAGGCGCGGATGGGCGAGGCGGTCGCAAGCGCCGTGCGCGAAGGCATCACGCACATGATCTTCGGCGATCTGTTCCTCGCCGATATCCGCGCCTATCGCGAACAGAAGCTCGCGGGCACCGGCATCACGCCGGTGTTTCCATTGTGGGAGCGGCCGACGCCTGCATTGGCGCAGGCGATGATCGCAAGCGGGCTGCGAGGCTCATCTCGCCACCGTCGATCTGAAAAAACTTCCGGCTGAATTCGCCGGCCGCAAGTTCGATGCGCAGTTGCTGGCCGATTTGCCCGACGGCGTCGATCCCTGCGGCGAGAACGGCGAGTTCCACACCTGCGTGGTGGCGGGGCCGATGTTTTCGCGGCGGCTCGATGTCATCACCGGCGAACGCGTCGAGCGCGATGGCTATGCCTATTGCGATCTCGTGCTTACGAGAGCGCAGCACCCCATCCAGCGCAGGCAGTCCGATGATCACCGCCGCCGCGATCAGGGCGTAGCAGATGGCGCGGAACAGCGACTTCGCTGGCGCTTGCCGAACAGCGAAGCGCCGAACCAGATGCCGATCGCATAGACCGGCCCGACCACCAGCGCGAACTTGATCGCATCCGCATTGATCAGGCCGCTCACCGCATAGGAGACCGCAGAGAAAAAACCCGAGACGCCGAAGAACAGCATGATATTGGCGCGGGCGATCACGGAAGGGATCGGCCGGCCCAGCCAATAGCCGACGATCGGCGGGCCCGCCGGTCTGCGCCAGCCCGCTGCAAAACCCGGCGACGCTCACCTACCCCGACGGAGACCGCTGCGTATTCCTTGCCGCGATAGCGCCAGCCGGACAGCAGAAGCACGAGCAGTGCGGCGACGAAATCAGGAGATGATCCAGCGCGTGGTGACGGGTTCGAGCCGGGTCAGGAAATAGGTGCCGATGGGCACGCCGATCAGCGCACCGGCGGCCATCACGGCGGTCGCCTTGCGGTCCGCCTTCTTCCACGCATTGGGAAGCAGCGGCACCGCGGCCACGAAATCGATGATGAGCAGAAGTGCCGCGACAAGCTGCGGCGCGGCCATGCTGCTCGCCAGCGGCATGAAGATCAGCGCGGAGCCGAAGCCGGAAAATCCGCGCGACGTTCCCGAGACGAAGGCAATCGCGCAGATCGCGATCGCCGCGAAGGTGGAGAGGTCGGCCGGAATGAGGCCTGAACAGGCTCATCCCCGCAACATGCCGCCGGTCTTCTTCGTCACCTCGGCCACGATCTTCGCCGCCACCGCGTCGATCTCCTGGTCGGTCATCGTCTTCTCGCGCGGCTGGATCGTCACCGCGATCGCGAGCGACTTCTTGCCGTCCTCGATGCCCTTGCCCTCATAGAGGTCGAACACGCTGACATCGGTGATCAGCTTCTTGTCGACGCCCTGCGCGGCGCGCACGATATCGCCGGCCTTGACGCTGCGATCGACGATGAAGGCAAAATCGCGCGACACCGGCTGGAACGCGGAGAGTTCGAGCACCGGCTTTGCGCGGGTCGGCTTTCTTCTTGGCTTCGGGGATGCGATCGAGGATCACCTCGAACGCGACAAGCGGACCGTCGGCACCAAGCGCTTCCAGCGCACGCGGATGCAACTCGCCGAAATAGCCGAGCACGTTCTGCGGACCGATCTGGATGGTGCCGGAACGGCCGGGATGCAGCCAGCTCGCGCCGCCGGGCACGATCTGCAGCGCCTGCATCGGCGCGCCGCTGGCTGCGAGCACGGCGAACGCATCGGCCTTGGCGTCGAGCGCATCCGCCATCACCGAGCCGGACCAGTGCCGTCCAATGCCTTTGACCGAGGCATAACCATGGCGCACGCCGGATGCTGCGGTCAGCTGGTCCTCGGGCTTGTCGCCTCGGAACACCTGGCCGACTTCGAACAGCGCGACGTCGGACGAGCCGCGATTGGCGTTGGCCTGCGCGGCAGCGATCAGCCCAGGCAGCAAGCTCGGCCGCATGTCGGAGAGATCGGAGGCGATGGGATTTGCGAGCGCGAGTTCGGATGGCCTGGCCCGCCGCCGTCAACAATTCGGCCGCCGGCTTCGAAATGAACGACCACGTCACGGCTTCCACCATGCCGCGTGCCGCGAGCGCGCGCTTGGCGCGGCGGGTGCGGGACTGGATCGGCGTCAGCACGGGCTTGCGCGCATCGTCACCGCGTTCGAACGGCGTCATCGGCACCTTGTCGACGCCGACGATGCGCACGATCTCCTCGACGATGTCGGCCTTGCCCGAGACATCGGTGCGCCAGGAGGGCACCGCCACCTTCACGACGGGGCCGCTGCCGGCCATCATGAAGCCGAGATGGCTGAGGATGCGCCTGGCTTCAACCAGCGGCACTTCAATGCCGGCGAGACGCTTCACCTCGGAAAGCGGGAAATCGATGATGCGGTCGGCGCCGAAGGGATTGCCGACCACGACGTTCTCCGACGGCGTGCCGCCGCACATCTCCATCACCAGTTTGGTGGCAAGCTCGAGCCCCGGCACCATGAAGGCGGGATCGACGCCGCGCTCGAAGCGATAGCGGGCGTCCGAATTGATGCCGAGCTTGCGGCCGGTCTGGGCGATGTTGATCTCGTTCCACAGCGCCGATTCGATCAGCACGTCGGTGGTGTTCTCGTCGCAGCCCGAGGTCTCGCCGCCCATGATGCCGGCCAGCGATTCGACGCCGTGCTCGTCGGCGATGACGCAGATCGAAGAATCGAGATTGTAGGTGCGGCCGTCGAGCGCCAGCAGGCTCTCGCCGTCGCGCGCGCGGCGCACGGTGAGATTGCCATTCACCTTCTTCGCGTCGAACACATGCAGGGGCCGGGCGCGGTCATAGGTCATGAAGTTGGTGATATCGACCAGCGCGTTGATGGGCCGCAAGCCAATCGAGGTCAGGCGCTTCTGCAGCCATTCCGGCGATGGACCGTTCTTGACGCCGCGCACCAGCCGCAGCGCAAAGCCCGGGCACAGCTTGTCGTCCTCGACCGTCAGCTTCACGGGGCAGGGGAATTCGCCCTTGATCTGCTTGATCGCGGGATCCCTGAACTTGCCCATGTCGGCGGCGGAAAGGTCGCGCGCGATGCCATGCACGCCGGTGCAGTCCTGCCGGTTCGGCGTCAGGTTGATCTCGATCACGGGATCGCCGAGCCCGGCCCATTCGGCGTAGCCCTTGCCGACCGGCGCATCGGCCGGCAGCTCCATGATGCCGTCATGGTCCTCGGAGATCTGCAGCTCCGCCGCGGAGCACAGCATGCCCCGGCTTTCGACGCCTCTGATGGTGCCGACGCCGAGCGTGATGTTCTTGCCCGGGATGAACGTGCCGGGCGGCGAGAACACGCTGATCATGCCGGTGCGCGCATTCGGCGCGCCGCACACCACCTGCACCGGCGCGCCGCCGTCGCCGGTATCGACCATGCAGACGCGCAAGCGATCGGCATTCGGATGCTGCTCGGCCGAAATGACGCGCGCGATCGAGAATGGCGCGAGCGCCTTGGCCTTGTCGTCGATACTCTCGACCTCAAGCCCGATCATGGTGAGCTTGTCGGCGAGCTTGTCCAGCGGCTCGTCGGTGTCGAGATGTTCCTTCAGCCAGGAGAGCGTGAATTTCATGATGCCACCGTGACGCCTTCAAAAACCTCAACCAGACGAAAACGCTCGCACATCAGCATCATGTCTTCGCGAAACTTGCCTTGCCGGCCAAAATAATTGCGATGTGCGTCGCGCCAGTACTGCAAGCTGCGGTCGCCTTCGCCCTCTTCGTAGGCGAAGGCCGCATCGACCTCGCCGAAGCGCCGATAGGACACCTCGGTCGTTTCGATCACGCAAGCCGGGCGGCCGCGTCCGTCGAGCACGACCCAGCGCTCGCCCGGCGTCGACGTGTTCGGCTCGTCCTCGGTCGAGCAGGTCGCGGTCTTGATGCCCCTCATCACGAGATCGAGCAACTCGTCGGCAAGCGCCGGCCCGTCGCCGAACGCGAACGATCGCAAGCCACGATATTGTTCGGGGACGGCGCCTGGGTTCACGTGCTCAAGCCCCCGGCAAGCGTCGGCACTTCGAGCGGCTTGAAGCCGTAATGGCTGAGCCAGCGCACGTCGCTGTCGAACAGCTGGCGCAAATCCGACATCCCGTATTTCAGCATCGCGATGCGGTCGATGCCCATGCCCCAGGCAAAGCCCTGATAGACATCGGGGTCGATGCCGCAGGCGCGCAGCACGTTCGGATGCACCATGCCGCAGCCGAGAATCTCCAGCCAATCCTCGCCCTCGCCGAAACGAATCTCGCCCTTGTCGCGGCGGCACTGGATATCGACTTCGAGCGAGGGCTCGGTGAACGGGAAGAACGACGGCCGGAACCGCATGTTGATGTGGTCGACCTCGAAGAATGCCTTGCAGAACTCGTGCAGGATCCATTTGAGGTGGCCGAGATGCGAAGTCTTGTCGATGACGAGGCCTTCGACCTGATGGAATTGCGGCGTGTGCGTCGCATCGGAATCGATGCGATAGGTACGGCCTGGGCAGATCACGCGGATCGGCGGCTTCTGGTTCAGCATGGTGCGCACCTGCACCGGCGAGGTGTGCGTGCGCAGCAGCATGCGCGAGCCGTCTTCCTTCGGGTTGAAGAAGAACGTGTCGTGCATCTCCCGCGCCGGATGGCCTTCAGGGAAATTCAGCTTCGTGAAGTTGTAGTCGTCGGTTTCGATATCGGGACCTTCGGCGACGGAAAATCCCATATCGGCGAAGATCGTCGTCAGTTCGTCCCAGACCTGGCTGAGCGGATGAATCCGGCCCTGCTCGGCGGCGGGCTCGCGCAGGGGCAGCGTGACGTCGATGGTTTCAGAGGCAAGGCGCGCATCGAGTGCCGCCGATTTCAGGATATCGCGCCGCGCGGTCAGCGCCTGCGTGACATTGTCCTTGGCGAGATTGATCGCTGCACCCTGCGTCTTGCGCTCGTCCGGCGACATCTTGCCGAGCGTGGCCAGCAGCGCCGAGATCGAGCCCTTCTTGCCGAGCGAGGCGACGCGCACGGTTTCGAGGGCGGCTTCGTCGCCGGCGGCGGCGATCTGGTCCAGAATGGTCTTTTCGAGCGTTGCGAGGTCGGACACGGTGAAATCTCTGCTTTCAAAAGGCGGCTGGTTGTCGCCGCTCACGGGCCGAAACGTCAAGCAAAAAGCCGGTCATTTCGGGCTCAAGACCGGCCGCTTTTGAACCCTTTCGGCGCGCGCGGGACCAAGGTGAGTTCGAAAGGAAAGTTTGTGATGCGCTCCAAGTCACTTCTGGCGGTCCTGGCGTTCGCCTCAACCCTGACCGCGGTTTCGGCTTGGGCGGAAGATTGCCCGGCCAAGTCCAACGGGATGGACGACGTCATCGCGGCGATCAACGCGGCCCCGAGTTGCGACCGCGCGATGAAAGTGTTCGAGGCCTGCGCCCTTGGCGCCAGCGGCGACGTCCAATATGGCGAGGTGGTCGAGCAGAAGTGCGAGGCAGACTTCCTCGGCAAGGCCAATGCGTCGAGGAAGCAAGCTTACAAGCGCGAGCTTGGCGTTTGCGACCGCAAGTACCGGAACCAGTCCGGTACCATGTACATCTCGTTCACCGCCTTCTGCCGGGCGAAGGTCGCCCAGCGCTATTCGAAGCAGGCGCTGAAAGCTGCGCGGTAGCCTCAGGCCGCGAGCGCGGCCTTGGCCTTCTCGGCGATCGCCTGGAACGCCGCCGGCTCGGTGATGGCGAGATCCGACAGCACCTTGCGGTCCACCACGATGCCCGACTTGGACAGGCCGTTGATAAAGACGCTGTAGGTCATGCCGAACGGGCGCACGGCGGCGTTGATGCGCTGGATCCAGAGCGCGCGGAACGTCCGCTTCTTGCGCTTGCGGTCGCGGAAGGCGTATTGCCCGGCCTTTTCGACCGCGGCCTTGGCGGCGCGGATAGTATTCTTGCGGCGGCCGCGAAATCCCTTGGCGAGCTTGTAGACTTTCTTGTGCTTGGCGTGAGAGGTCACACCGCGTTTGACGCGAGACATGACAAAAATCCTTGATCAGAGATGACGATTAGCCGCGCGGACGCGGCTCGGCTGCGATGGGGCGATGAACGCGATTACGCGTTCGGCAAGAAATACTTCTTGATGTTGTCGCCGTCGGTCTTGAACACCACGCGCGTGCCGCGGAGCTGACGAATCTGCTTCTTCGTCCGCTTGATCATGCCGTGGCGCTTGCCGCGCTGGGCGGCCATCACTTTGCCGGTGGCAGTCACCTTGAAGCGCTTTTTAGCGCCTGACTTGGTCTTCAGCTTGGGCATTTGGCTCTCCTAAAGGCCGCAACACGAAAACGCCCGTGAAGGCGTCTGGCGCGGCTAAAATGCTCGTTAGAGCGTTGAAAGTGCGTGGTTATTTCCGAAATGAGATAACCTGCACGGACATCGACACGGCAGCCCTTGATCAGCCGGGCGATGAAGGTCGGGCTTATGGCAGAGCAAAGAGAAATTGGCAAGATTGAACCGGGGAAGTGGCTGCTGTGACGAACGGGCTGTCATCATTTGATGGCAAGTTCCCAGGGCAGCAAGAAAATGAGCAGATTTCCCATGTTTTCCCGATTTTTCGCCTCTCTCCCGCGTATTCGCGCCTCCCGATCGCTTCTTGCGGCCGCAGCCATTGCGGTCGTCGCCATGCCCGGCACGGCCGACGCGGCCCGAAGGGTCGGAGGCGCCTATGACGGTACCTGGACCACGGTCTTCGCCACCACCCGGGGCAATTGCAGCTCCGGCTACAGCGTACCCTTCCTGGTGAGCGGCACCCGGGTCTCTTCGGCCGGCGGCGGCCGGGTCTCCGGCTCGGTCGGCCGTGGCGGCAGCGTCGCCGTGGCGGTCAGGTCGGCGCCTCGCACGCCAACGGCGGCGGGCGGCTGGTCGGCAATTACGGTTCCGGCCGCTGGAGCGGCATCATCACCGGCGACCGCTGCAGCGGCACCTGGCAGGCCACGCGAAGCTAGCTCTTCAAAGGAAAACGGCCCGCCAGATCGTCTGACGGGCCGTTTCGATTCCTGGCCATGATCCGGCTATCGCCGGCTCAGCGCGGCGCCAGCACCATCACGACCTGGCGGCCCTCGAACCTGCGCGTCCTGCTCGACCTTGGCGAACTCGGCGACGTCGGCCTTCACCTTGTCCAGCAGCTTTGTGCCGATCTCCTGGTGCGCCATTTCGCGGCCACGGTAGCGCAAGGTGATCTTGACCTTGTCGCCTTCCTCGAAGAACCGCTGCATCGCGCGCATCTTCACGTCGTAATCGTGATCGTCGATCATCGGCCGCAGCTTGATCTCCTTGATCTCGACGACCTTCTGTTTCTTGCGGGCTTCCGCGGCTTTCTTCTGCGCCGAATATTTGAACTTCCCGTAGTCCATGATCTTGCAGACGGGAGGATTGTTGTTCGGCGAAATCTCGACGAGATCCATGCCCGCTTCCATGGCCATCTTGATGGCCACCACGGTTTCCACGGTGCCCTTGTTGGTACCGTCGACATCGATCAGCTGGATCTGTGCGTTGCGGATTTCGTCATTGGTGCGCGGCCCGTCTTTGGCTGCAGCGGGCGGGGCTCTATTGGGACGGCGAATGGGGTATTCTCCAAAGTTGTGAAAGGGAAGGCGCTATTTTGAAGCAAGACGCGGCAGCGGGCAAGCGAACTCGCATTCACGCGCGCGAAAACCGACAAATGCGAGGCATTTTGGTCACGCCGGGCACATATAGCGGCGCCGAAGCTGTTCCGCAAGCGGATCGAATGCTTTAGGCCCTTGAGAAGCAAATGCCCACCGCCACCGCCGCCAACGAGAGTGCCCGCCGATGACCGATTCTGTCGCACCCGAACAGGAACCGGCCTTTATCGAGGTCGGCACTGGCGAAGGCGCGCGCCGGATCGCGGTGCGCGCCCGCGAAGGCGGCGCGCCGGGGCTGTTCTGGCTCGGCGGCTTCAATTCCGACATGAAGGGCACCAAGGCGCGTCGCGCTCGATGCCTGGGCGGCCGAACACGGCCGTGCGTCGCGTGCGGTTCGACTATTCCGGCCATGGCGAATCCGGCGGCAAATTCGCCGACGGCACCATCGGGCGCTGGCTGGAAGAGAGCGTCGCGGTATTCTCGCAGTTTTGCGAGGGCCCGCAGGTGGTGATCGGCTCGTCGATGGGCGGCTGGATGGCGCTGCTGCTGGCGCGCGAACTCGCCAAGGCGCGAAGCGGGCCGCGCCTCGCTGGCTGGCCTCGTGCTGATCGCGCCGGCGCCGGATTTTACCGAAGCGCTGATGTGGAACGGTTTTTCGCCCGAGATACGTGACGAGATCATGACCAGGGGCGTGTGGCACCGGCCCTCGCAATATGGCGACCCCTATCCGATCACGCGCGCGCTGATCGAGGAGGGCCGCAACCATCTGCTGCTCGGCAGCAAGATCGACGTCGGCTGCCCCGTCCGCATCCTGCAGGGCGCGCAGGACCCCGATGTGCCGTGGCAGCACGCCTTTGCGCTGGCGCACCGGCTGCCGAGCGAGGACGTGGTGCTGACCATGATCCAGGACGGCGACCACCGCCTGTCGCGGCCGCAGGACATTGCGCGCATCATCGCGGCGGTGGCGGAGATCGGCTAGACTGCGGCGATCAGGGAGAACGCCATGGACACCGACAAATTGCTGCGCGCCTTCTGCGACGCCGTCGAACGGCACGACGGCAAGGCTTTTGCAAAGCTGTTCACCGAGGACGGCGTCTATCACGACGTGTTTTACGGCGCCTTCAAGGGCCACGCCAAGATCGCCGAGATGATCGACGACGTGTTCTATCGCACCGCGACCGATTTCCGCTGGGACATGCTTTCGCCGGTCAGCGACGGCAAGACGCTGTATGCGCATTACACCTTCAGCTATCGCTCGACGCTGCCCGAGGCGAAGGGCGCGCGCGTGATGTTCGAGGGCGTCGCGATGATGAAGCTGCGCGACGGCAAGATTCTCGAATATCACGAGGTCGCGAATACCGCGCCGGCGTTTGTCGACATGAACTTTGCGCCGGAGCGGATTGCGAAGATCTTTGCCAAGCAGGGCGCCGCGCTGAAGGCGCGGCCGGAGATGCGGCGGCATTTGGCGTAATTCTCTCCTCCCGTCATTCTCCGATGCGCAATTGCGCATCGTAGATGCGCCGTAAGGCGCAGGCCCGGAATCCATACTTTCACGATGGTGGTTCTGGATTCCGGGCTCGCCGCGTTGCGGCGCCCGGAATGACGGCGGAGAGTGTGATGCTCACGGCGGCGGCACATTCGTCATCGGCTTGCGCTGCGCCAGCGCCGCCACCGTCGACGTCCCGATCGGGCCTTTCTCGTCATAGAGCCAGCACTCGCCGATCGCGATGCCGTCGCTGGCGTGGTGGTTGACCACGTCAAAACCGATCCATCGCGTCACCGGCAGCCGGTGCAGATAGAGCGTGACGTCGCTGTTGATGTAGCCGAGGCCCGGCATCGCCGGCATTGGCAAAGGGGCTGGCGAAATCCGCGCCGGTGGCGACATGCACGAACGGCGACATCGGCTTCCTTCGACCAGTTCGCGCACCTCGCTCATCCACAGCCGCCGCGGGCCGAGCGAACCCATTTTGCCTGTGATCGGCCGCGTGGTCCATTTGCCGTTCATGCCGAGTTTTGGATCGGTCGGTGCAGGAATGGTGTCAGGCAGCGGCGCGTCCCAGTTTTCCGGCGACCACACATTGCCCGGCGCATTTTCCGTCCGGCGCAACAACTGGCAGGAGGCGCGCGCCATGCTGGTGCCGCCGGAGAATGAACTCGGCTTCCACCACCTTGATGCGCTTGCCGTCGCGGATCAGGTTTGTGGTGACCTCGACCGGCGTCATGATGTTCGGCAGGCGAAACATGTCGACGGTCAGCCGCGCCGGCACGAATTCGGCCGAGCCGTGGCGCTCCTCGATGACATGGGCGAGCAGGCCGATGACGACGCGGCCGTGCATCGAATTGGGGTCCCACGGCCCGTTCGAGACCTGGTTGGGAATGAACGCGTCGCCGCGTTTGCTGAAGAAGGGCTGGGTTTTCATGGCCGGCGACCATGACGGAATCTGAAGGGCGAAATCAAGAGCACGTCGCGCAATCCCTCCATTCCGCGCGCACGACCTCATCGGCCTCGCGAACTGTGGCTTTGCTTGCCAACGCCGTGAACGCAGCGCGCGGCATTAGTTGCGATGCCGCCCACACCGCCGCACCGCGCACCAGCGGGCTTTGATCGTCCAGCAAGCGCTCGGCTTCGCGCGCCAGCGCCGCATCGCCGGAGTTGCCGATCGCGATCAGCACGTTGCGGACGAAGCGGTCGCGGCCGATGCGCTTGACCGGCGATTTCGCAAACAGTGCGCGGAATGCGACGTCGTCGAGCCGCACCAGCTCCGCGAGCGAAGGCGCGCGCAACTCCGCGCGCGCGGCGAGTTTTGTCTCACGGCCTTGCTGCGCAAACTTGTTCCACGGGCACACGGCGAGGCAATCGTCGCAGCCATAGATGCGGTTGCCGATGGCTTTGCGGAACTCGTGCGGGATCGGGCCCTTGTTCTCGATGGTGAGATAGGAAATGCAGCGCCGCGCATCGAGCTTGTAAGGCGCGGGAAATGCCGCGGTCGGGCAGATGTCCTGGCACGCGGCGCAGGTGCCGCAATGATCGATGTCGGCCGCGTCGCGCGGCAGATCGGAAGCGGTGAAGATCGCGCCGAGAAACAGCCATGAGCCGAATTCGCGCGAGACGAGGTTGGTGTGCTTGCCCTGCCAGCCGAGACCTGCGGCCTGCGCCAGCGGCTTCTCCATGACGGCTGCGGTATCGACGAACACTTTTACCTCGTCGCCGGTCGTCGCTGCCAGCCAGCGCGCCAGCGTCTTCAGGCGCTTCTTGATGACATCGTGATAATCGTCGCCCTGCGCGTAGGCCGAGATCGCACCGCGCGTGCGTTGCGCGAGCAGCGCCAGCGGATTTTCCTCCGGCCCATAATTGACGCCGAGCATGATGATGGAACGCACGCCGGGCCACAGCACCCGCGGGTCCATGCGGCGTTCGGGATTGGCGGCGAGCCAGTCCATGTCGCCATGCGCGCCGGCCTCGAGGAATTTTTGAAAATGCCTTGCCGCCTCGCCGGTCACGTCCGGGCCGGTGACGCCGATGCAATCGAAGCCGAGCGCTTGCGCCTCGCGCGCGAGCGCGCGCTTCAAATCCGCCGGCGAGAGTTTTGTCTCGATTTTTTCTTTGGTGCTCAGAAGTCGAGGTCCACGTAGGTGCGCGACGCCGGCACGCCCGCCAGCCATTCGCTCAGCAGCGGACGGAACGACGGGCGGGATTTCACCCGCGCGTACCACGCCTTTGCCGCGTCGTCCTCGCTCCATGGCACGTCGCCCAGATAGTCGATCGCCGAAAGATGCGCCGCGGCGGCGAGATCCGCGTAGGTCGGCCGGTCGCCCGCCAGATAATTCCGCGTCTGCGCCAGCCAGCCGATATAGGCCAGATGATAGCGCACATTGGTTTTTGCCGCGCGGATCACGTCGGCGGCCGGCGCGCCGCCGCCATTATCCTCGCTCATGAAGCGCTTGTAGATACGCTCGGTGACCAGCGGGTTCGACAGCCTCCTCGAAGAACTTGTCGTTGAACCAGGCCATCAGCCGGCGCACCTCGATGCGCTCGCCCCGCGTTGCCGGCATCAGCCGCTTGTCTTCCATCTCGGCGCCATAGGCCTCGTCGAGATACTCGGCGATTACACCGGCGCCGGGAATGGAGGCATGCCCTCGGCGAACAGCACCGGCGTGGTGCCCGCGGGATTGAGCGCCAGAAACGCCTCGCGCCGCTCCCAGGCCCGCTCCTCGACCAGCCGCAGGTCAAAGCCGTATTCGCCGAGGATCAGGCGAATGAAGCGCGAATGCGGACAGAACGGGTGGTGGAACAGTGTGAACATATAGTCCTTAAACCGGCTTTGCCCTGAGTATGTTGCAGGCCTTTAACAAACTCTTTAACGGGCCCTTGGGCCGCACGGGAAGCGCTGCAAAGTACCTAAGCCCGGAAACGAGGCAACCTGTGTTTTGCCGGATTTTACGATTGCGGCGGGGGAACGAATAGGCGAGAAGAGCCCGGCTTTTCAGCAGAAATGGACCCAAACCATGATGTCTGACGCAATTCGGGCGGTGATTCTCGGCATCATCGAGGGTGTCACGGAATTCATACCGGTTTCCTCGACCGGCCATCTGCTGCTGGCGGAACGCTTCTTCGATCTCGGCGAAGGCGATTTCTGGAAGAGCTTTGCGGTCCTGATTCAGCTCGGCGCGATTCTGGCGATTGTCGCGCTTTATTTCACGAAGCTGTGGCGCGTCGCGATCGGCAGTCTCACCAATCCGGACGACCGGCGCTTTGTCATCGGCGTGCTGATCGCATTCCTGCCCGCCGTCGTCATCGGCCTCATCGCCGGAAAATACATCAAGGGCTACCTGTTCAATCCGTGGATCATCTGTTTCACCTTGATCGTCGGCGGGGCGATCCTGCTCTGGGTCGACCAGCTCGACCTCAAGCCGCGCGAACACGAGGCCACGCGCTTTCCGCTGCTGATGTATTTCTGGATCGGGCTCGCGCAATGCGTCGCCATGATCCCCGGCGTGTCGCGCTCCGGCGCTTCGATCGTCGCCGCCATGCTGCTCGGCGCCGACAAGCGCGCGGCGGCGGAGTTCTCCTTCTTCCTCGCGATCCCGACCATGGTCGGTGCCTTCGCCTATGACTTCTACAAAAGCCACGGCGACATGACGATGAACAATTTCGGCATCGTCGCCATCGGCTTCGTGGTGTCGTTCATCACGGCGATGATCGTGGTGAAGACGTTTCTGACCTACGTCCAGCGTCACGGCTTTGTGCTGTTCGCCTGGTGGCGTGTCATCGTCGGCACGCTGGGGCTCATTGCGCTGGCGATGGGAAGGTAAGCTTCGAATGTGGTGTCGTCCCTGCGAACGCAGGGACCCATAACCACAGCCGGTTATTGTTGGCGCAAAGCCGTCGACCATCTTGTTCTCACAATCTCCGCCGCGGAGTATGGGTCCCTGCTCCCGTGCGCAATTGCGCACTCGGCAGGGACGACGTGGGAATGTACGTTCGCGTTCTCGCGGCGCGATTTCGCCCGAGTGATGCAAATTCTTTTGCCTCACCCTCGAAACAGAGGGCGCAGGGAATGCCGGGTGCGCGCTGCACCCGCGGTCTCGTGTGCCGATAGCGCAAAGAAAGGCGCACACGAGCATACAGGTGAGCGGAAACACTCCGACATCCCCTGCGCAATGGCTTTACGGCTTACTTCGTGCTCTCCCCGGTGGAGCGGGCTTGTTGTCACCGTCACCTTGCGGAAAACTTCCCGCAAGGCTTGGCGCCAGCATCGCGGCGTCAGGACCACACGACTTGGCCGTACGCTTCGGCGTTTTCGTCCGGCGCAAGAAATACGCCTGACGCCAAAGCGTCCATCGCATCCCCGGCCCTACGTTTCGTGACGATCGCGAAACGCCCCTCGTGTGGGCCGGGATGCGCAAGATTAAATCAGTGATTTGCCCGACGTGACCAGCGGAATATTTTTGCTTCCGGGGCTTGACCATTTCTGAAAATCAGAAGCCGGATTTGCTCCGGCTTCGCCGAAGGGCTACGCCGGACGCGGCCGTCGGGTAAACCTGGTTCGAAATTGGAAGTAGGCGCCGCAACCGCTCAAGCGCGGACCGTATTATTGATCCGCTTCTTCTCCAATAGCAGACATTTGGCCAACCATTTAGAACGTCCGCTTTGTGCCAATATCGGAAGTCCCCAACTGACCCAATTTTCCCTGCCGATAGCAGGAATAGCCCGACATCGCCGGCGCGCCCGGCGAAATAACGCACCGGTGGCCGCCGGCCGCGATTCCGGCGGCCTTTTAGTGTCGGCCGCCCTTTCGTATGCGCGCAAAATCGCCGGGGAAAGCCCAGGCACAGCGCTCCTTGTTCGCGGTGGGGGTGCGGTGCTAATCCGGCGCAATGCACGCGCCAGAAACTTCGGTCTCAAATTCCTCTAACTATCGTTCCGACATCGACGGCCTGCGGGCCGTGGCGGTCATGTCAGTCGTCGTTTTTCACGCCTTCCCCGGCGAAGGATGGTTGACCGGCGGCTTCATCGGCGTCGACGTGTTCTTCGTTATTTCCGGCTACCTGATCTCAAAGATACTCTTCAGCGAAATCGAGACGCATCGCTTTTCCATTGCGGCGTTCTACGCCCGCCGAATTCGACGCATCTTTCCTGCACTTGCTATCTGCCTAGCAGTGACGCTCGCCTATGGCTTCGTGGTTCTGATGCCTTCCGAGCTCGCGCAGCTCGGCAAGCATGTGTTCTTCGGCGCGAGCTTTCTAGCCAATTTGGCTCTATGGAGTGAAAGCGGTTACTTCGACATCGCCGCGAGTTCGAAACCTCTCCTGCATCTCTGGTCGCTCGGAGTAGAGGAACAGTTTTACATCGTCTGGCCGCTCCTGCTCTGGCTGACCTTCAGGCTAAAGGCGACAGGCCGAACGATCGCAGGCGTTTTCACTGCGTCTTTCGTGGCGAACGTTGTGCTCTCGATCAACGACATATCGAGCGCGTTCTATTTGCCAGTTTCGAGATTTTGGGAGCTGCTGGCTGGCGCTGCGTTGGCGAGACGTCCTGACGTCATCCTCAATCAAAACATTCGAAACTGGGCTTCGCTGGCTGGCTTCGCTGCGATTATCGCATCCGCCGTGCTTTTCACGGCAGACATGCGCTTTCCTGGCTGGCTCGCATTGTTGCCGGTTGCGGGCACTGCGGCACTGATCGCTTCAGGCCCGGACGCCATCTTTAACCGAACCATTCTTTCCCACCGCACTGCCGTGTGGATTGGGCTGATCAGCTATCCGCTGTACCTGTGGCATTGGCCCCTGATTTCTTTCTCCTACGTCATTCGTGGCAAGCCGCCTACAATTCTGCTGGCGACCGCGATGGTGATTGCCAGCGTGCTGCTGGCGTGGATGACATACCGCTTCATCGAACTGCCGATCCGCTTCGGGTCGAACCGCCGCAAGCGCACATGGATAACTGCGCTTTGTGTGGCGGCCATCGGTACCTGCGGGCTGGCCGTTTGGGCGTCAGGTGGCGTGCCTCAACGCTTCCCAGCCGATCTTGACTTGCAAAAGATCAACGCCGCAACGCTTGATGAAACTTATGCGGCGACGAAAGACATGAAGGTATTGGAGTTCAACGGTTGCACCGGCGGCAGCGGTTGCCTCCTCGGACTTCGCCACGGATACCCCATGGTTTCTCAAATTGGTTCTGGCGATCGCGGAGTTGCGCTGGTCGGTAACAGCTCGATGTTTCACTATGGGCCGCGCTTGCAACAGCTTGCGGACGACGGCCTGCTAGCCGTCGAAGCCTACTTCGTAACAGGACCGGGATGCTCTGCAGTCCCCGGCGTCATCAGCCGCGATGAATTTGTGACCTGTGCAAACGTAACGAAAAAAGTTGACGATCTGGTGCAACAACAGAAATTGCAGTCCGTCGTTTTGGGCCCTCACTATTGGCCGAGGAAGAACGCTTTCATTGAACGGGAGGGTCAGTCCATACCTCTGGACGGTGGCGAGATCGGACGACAAGCTTTCTATGCCAATCTCGAAGACTATGTTCGCAAACTGACGCGCCGCACCCAGGTGTATTTGCTGCTCGGCGCGCCGCAATCACCGTCCCGGTTAAACCCCACTCAGATGCTAATCACGCGAACTGCGCTCGGCTTTCGTATCGACGCGAATTTCGAAACCCCAATCAAAGTCACGGATCTGCGCTCAGTCTATGCCCCGCACGATGAGGCGCTACGGATGATCGCCGGTCGGACCGGAGCGCTGATTTTAGATAGTTTCCCGGATGTCTGCGGTGCTGGTCCGTACTGTTCGCCGTTCTTTGGAGACCGCGAGCCGAAATTCACCGACGGGACTCATCTGCGGCCGATGTTTGTGCGCGAACACATTCACTTTCTCGACGCTTTATTGATGCGTCAATAAAACTGTTCAACGCGGACGCTAGGCCGAGTGCTAACGAACCGTAGAAGCCGAGCATCCATCGAGTTTACCTCATTCGTAGGTGGCAAGCGCATCGCGATGATCGTTGGCTTCTGCTCCAGTGAGCTGATGTCCGCTTTGGGTCATTAGCGGACCTCCGCGCGGCTTTGAACGAGGTCCGCCTTACCACCGATAGCGGACATTCACAGGGCCGCTTACCAACGTCCGCTTTGTGCAACTTCGATCTCATCGAACTGTATACTCTGCCAATGTGAGAAAGCAGTCTTCATTTGAGCGGCGGAGAACGGGCCATGCTGGGAATGTCATCATCTGCTGCCCAAGACGAGTTGGTTGGAACCTACAGGCTGATCAGCACCACGCAAACGATGCTCGATACTGGGCAAGCGGAGGTGCTGAACCATACAGGGTTCATCATGTACGGACGCGATGGTCGTATGATGACTATCCTCCTCACTGGAGAAAGACCTACACCAACAAGTGTCGCTAAAATAACTGACCAGGAACGGATTCAGCTTTTCCGGTCGATGACGGCTTATGGCGGGGTCTACAAATTCGACGGAACGGCGGTCGAACATCATATAGACATTTCGTCGAATGGAGTGTGGACAGGGACGACGCAAGTTCGGGACGTGAAGCGTGAGGGCGACAGGCTGATCCTGATCACACGCCCAGCTCCCAACCCATTCGATGGCAAGATGGTCACTGCGACCTTGGTGTGGGAGAAAATGCAATAAGAGTTCGAGCCCGTTTCGAAACATTGCCAACCCGAACACCTGCCGGCGGCCGCACTTCCGCTTTGGGTCAAAAGCAGGCATGCCGGGCTATTGGCTCAATGTCCGCTCTTCCCCCAATAGCGGACATCCACCCCCGCCGCTTGACATTGGAGCGATGGGCATCATGGTGCCTATGCGTGTCAGGGGAGCAGGTTCATGAATTCAAGACTTGTACTTGGTCTTGTCGTGCTGCTGATTGCCGGCGTAGCGGCGGCAATCCTCTTCCAACCGCCGGCGTGGATCGTGCTGCTGGTCGGTTCCGCGCTAATGGCCGCAATTTTCGTCGTCGCAAGACGGAATACGGACTATGAAGCGCTCGATCCAACTTTTCGAAGCCACATTCCCACATTTAGGAAACAGCCGGAAGACCGCTGATTTGGTTCGGGCGGACGCGCCGACGGTCCGCTCATTCCTCAATAGCGAAAATCGTATTTCATTGAGACAACTGACTGAGGGCCAGTCGAAGTGTGGCCGCAGCCTCTATGCGCTCCTCTGCGGACATCAGATGCGGCTCGAGCTCGAGTTTGAGATGCGGGAGTTGGGCGCGAATGGCGACATCGCCGGCGGCCAGATTGGCCTTGAGATCGACGACCCGGTAGCTCGTCACCGGATAGGCAATTCCTCTGACTTGCAACGCGCCGTGTTCCTCGCAGTGAATTTCGTCCTGTACGTGGGCGTAGGTCTCATAGGAAATGACGACTTCGCCGGGAGGCGCCTCGTGCTCCAGCCGGGAGGCGAGATTCACAGCGCCCCCGATCATGGTGTAGTCCATGCGGTCGGCGCTGCCGAAATTGCCAACGGTGCAATAGTCCGTGTGGATGCCGATCCGGCACCGCAGCGGCGTCTGAATCCCGGCGTCGCGCCATACTCCCGCCAGTTCCGTCATCCTGCGTTGCATCGCGATCGCCATCTTGACGCAGGCAAGCGCGTCTTGCTTGACGCCCCGGCTTTCCGGATCGCCAAAGAACATCACGATCGCGTCCCCCACATATTTGTCGATCGTGGCGCCATATTCAGACGCGATCTTTGACATCTCCGTGAGGTAGTGATTGAGCAAGTGCGTGAGATCTTCCGATTCCATCCGGTCGGTTGTTTCGGTAAATCCGGCGATATCCGAAAAGCAGATGGTCAGTTTTTTTCGCTGGCTCGTAATCCTGACATCCTGACGGCCGGCGAATATCGAATTGTAGACCTGCGGAGCCAGGTATTTTGCGAGTTTTCCGGAAAGGGCTTCGAGCGCCGCCGACTTGTCTGAGAGACTTTCCTCCCGCCGCTTCAGTTCCGAAATATCGGAATAAACCGCAACGGTGCCCCCGTCGATCGTGCGCCGTTCACTGATCATGACCCAACGGCCCCCGCTTCGCCGCTGCACTTGCGGCGGACCGGGATTGCGGTGCTGATGCATGCGGCTGGCGATCCATTCCTCAAGCTGGCCCTTTGCGTCCTCGACGTCACCCCGTTCTGCAGCGTTGCGAATGATGGTTTCGAAACTCGTTCCCGGAGCGATGCCGCTATCCACTCCGGAATGCATCATCTCGCGATAGACCGAGTTGCAAAGCACCATTCGGTCATCGCCATCGTAATAAGCGAAGCCCTCCGAGATGCTCTCGATCGCTTCCAGCAGCCGCTGCTCGCTGCGCTGGCGCGCGTCCTCCGCCTTCTTGAGCGCGCTAATGTCGTAAATCCAGGCCACCCGCTTGCCGCCGACAAAGCTAATGTGTCCACCGCGATAGGCGACTTGCGGGTATGAGATCAGCACGTGCACCGGCTCACCCTGCTTGGTTTTCCAGACAACCTCGCGGTTGGCAACTCCAGCGCCGCCTTCCCGCAAGCTTGCGATCAGCCGCTCGCGTTCGTCGAGATCGTGCCAGAAATCATGCGTGTCAAACTGCTCCATCTCTTGCTCTGAGTAGCCGAACAGCTCCCGGACGCGCGCATTGTGAAACAGCAGGCGGCCGTCCTCGTCGACGACATTGAGCCCGGCGGGACAATGGTCGAGAATCTCCCGGAACTGGCGCTCGTGCTCGGCACTTTGCGCCTCGCGCTTCCGTAGCGCGGTGACGTCATAGATCCAGGCCACCCGCTTGCCGCCGACAAAGCTGATGTGACCGCCGCGATAGGCTACTTGCGGGTAGGAGATCAGCACGTTCACTGGCTCGCCCTGTTTGGTTTTCCAGATCACTTCGTGATTGGCTACCCCACCACGGCCTTCCCGCAGGCTTTCGATAATGCGCCCGCGCTCATCGAGATCGTGCCAGAAATCACGCGTGTCAAACCGCTCCATTTCCTGCTCGGAGTAGCCGAACAACTCCCGGACTTGCGCATTGTGAAAGAGCAGCCGGCCATCCTCGTCGACCACGTTGAGCCCGGCGGGACAACGGTCGAGAATTTCCCGAAATTGACGCTCGTGCTCGGCACTTTGCGCTTCGCGCTCCCGCAATGCCGTAATGTCATAAATCCAGGCAACGCGCTTGCCGCCAGCGAAGCTAATGTGACCGCTGCGATAGGCAGTCTGCGGATAGGAAATAAAGACGTGGACATGCGCGCCAAGCTTGGTGAGCCAGATTGCCTCCGCGTTGAGGACTTGATCGGCATCCTCGTGCAACGCTTCAATGATGCCGGCTCGCTGATCAAGGTCGTGCCAGAATTTTCTGGTATCGAAGAACTGCAGCTCTTCTTTGGTGTAACCAAACAGTTCGCGAATACGCGCGTTGTGGAAGAGCAATCGGCCGTCTTCGTCCACCACGTTCAGCCCGGCCGGACAGTGTTCGAGAATTTCCCTGAACTGGCGCTCGTACTCTGCGATGTCGCCGCCGGCCGAACTATCGACCGAGCCTGAGCTTCCGCCGGGACACATTTCAATCACTCCAGTATCACTTCGAGATCGGAAAGCGGCATCTTGGGGCTGAACCCACGGCATTGCTAGCGAAAGCTCGTCGGACATGACGGCACTTCGCATGCCGCAGTGGTTCAGACATGGCCCATGTAGAGCCGCTTTGCTATGTTTGCGGCGGAGTGGGGCTGCCGGTGATAATCGCTGCAGTGCAACCGCTGGCGACCGGACATGGCCGACTTCTAGGCGCCGGTCGTGCCATCGGCTTATTCGAATGCGGGGACAAAATGCGTTTGCATGACTGTCACAACTTTCATGATTTCCGGCGGCTAGCCCAACGACGTTTGCCAGGCCCGATTTTCGACTACATCGACGGCGCGGCTGACGACGAAGCGACGCTTCGCCAGAATACGGCAAGTTTTGAGCGTTGCGATCTCGTTCCCAACGTGCTGCGCGGCGTGGATACCATCGACATGTCGGTGACCGTTATGGGTCAGAAGCTTGCGATGCCGATTTACTGTTCTCCCACGGCGCTACAACGGCTGTTCCACCATACCGGCGAGCGCGCCGTTGCAGCCGCAGCGTCAAAATACGGCACGATGTTCGGCGTGTCCTCGCTCGGCACGGTCAGTCTGGAAGAACTGCGCAAAGCCCACACGACGCCGCAGATCTATCAGTTCTATTTTCACCGGGATCGCGGCCTCAACCGCGCCATGATGCAGCGCGCAAAGGAAGCCGGCGTCGACGTCATGATGCTGACGGTGGACAGCATTACCGGCGGTAACCGCGAACGTGACCTGCGCACGGGATTTTCGATTCCCTTCAAATTGACGCTCGCCGGAATGCTGCAATTCGCGATCAAGCCCGCTTGGGCCATCAACTATGCCACGCATGAGGGCTTCAAAATGCCTCAGCTGGACCAGCACGTCGACATGAGCGGCGGGGTAATGTCGATCGGCCGCTATTTTACCGAAATGCTCGACCCCTCCATGAACTGGGACGATGTCGCCGAAATGGTGCAGCTGTGGAACGGTCAGTTTTGCCTGAAGGGCATCATGTCGGTGGCGGATGCCAAGCGTGCTGTTCAGATCGGCTGCACCGGCATCGTGCTCTCCAACCATGGCGGCCGACAACTGGACGGCTCGCGCGCGGCGTTCGACCAGCTGGCTGAAATCGTGGATGCGGTTGGCGACCAGATCGACGTAATCATGGACGGAGGGATCCAGCGTGGCACACACGTGCTGAAGGCGCTTTCGCTTGGAGCCAAAGCCGTTGGTGTAGGGCGCTTCTATCTCTATCCGCTCGCTGCAGCTGGTCAGGCTGGAGTTGAGCGGGCGCTTGGCCTGATGAAAACGGAAATCGAGCGGGCGATGAGGCTGATGGGGTGCACCTCGATCGATCAGCTCTCTCGCGAGAATCTGCGGTTTAGATAGCTGCTTCTGTGCGCAGTGGTGTCTGCTTGGTGCCACAAGGGGACGTCTGTAGCTCAGCCCAGTTCCGGCAGCATGCCCGCTTTGGGTAATTAGTGGAAGTCAGCCGCTGCAAATCTACTCGATGAGATAGATCGGACTTGACCAGGCTTGATGGCCGTCGGCCTGCGTCACGCGCAGGTAGACCGGCAGATCTGCACCGCCGGCAAAACTAACCGTGTGATCAAGTTTGACATGGCGACTGAAGTCAGCTTCGGGCAGACGATAAACGCTCAGCTGCCGGCCGAGGCCGCCACCGTCGAACGCGACGGTGTTGTCAGCAAGTGCAGCAAGCTCCACCGTTCCCGATACAATGTTGGTCTCGATGCTGAGCGTGCCCCGATGTGCTTCGTCGAGCCAAAGGTCAATGCCCGCCAGATTGCCAGTCGTAACCGAGTTCCACGCAAGCGCCGTCCCGGCTGCTGTCTCTCGCACCATTCGCTCCGGGTTGAGAAAATTGACCGGCGCAAATCGAGCAATGCGATTGCCCGCGACTGTCAGCTTGCCTTCCCACAGCGTCTCGCGGCCGCGGCCCCGATATTCGGCGCCCTGCCACAACACGCGCACGCGCCGCCCGAGATCGGACGGCGCCGTACGGACGAAACGTCTGAGCGACTACCGTTCCGTGCAGAACATCGACCCGCTCGATCGGCGCGGTTCCAATCACCTCGGCTGCCACACGCATCGGCGTGCGCCCGGGGCGAATGATGTTTCCCATCACCGCCTGCTGAACCGGAAATTCCGTGGTCGGCCCGAGCTGCGGGTCCTCCGCGAAACCGACGACGGGCTGGTCGAATGAGGCGCTCAAATCAACAAAGATCCGGGCACCTGATGTCCCGTAGTGTCGCCGTTGCCGCAGCGCGTCGAACAACGCATCGCGTGTCAGCTCCGGCATGAAATAACAGGTAAGGCCACCGACCGCGCCAAAACTGGACGCGCCCGGGCGGGTCGCGCCAGGCCGTCCCTTGTGATCGTCGCTGTGACACACGACACCGACACGATAGCCCTTCTCGAATGCATCATGCAGAATCCATTCGAAGGTGCCCCATGTTGAGTGAACCTCAACGGCCCGCTCCAGCCGGCCATCATGGGCATACTTCAGGTCCGCGTAACGCCCGCCGACATGGGCGATGACAATGGCGTCTTCGCCTTCAAGCCCGCGGAACAACGCGTCGGCAGTGTAGATGGCATCCGTGGAGGTCTGCCCTTCGACCAGAATGTGTGACGAGCGCCGGATCGGTCGTCCTTCGTGGCGGTAAAAGATATTCCGATCGCCGCCCATTCCGGTGTTGCCCGACCATTCGTATCCCGGGAGGCAAACAAAGCGGCCGGGAGCGTCGAACTTGGCGGTCAGCAGGTTAAGTTCCTTCCAGAACGTATCGGTGATCTGGAAGTCATTGCCCTGGTGACCGACCATGTCGATAAAGGCGGAGTCACGTGCGTAGCGGAAATAGGCATCGGCGGTTCCCATCCCGATGGTTTCGCCGCTCTGACCGTGCAGATCGCCCCAGTAGCGCCGTAGCGCGGCCTGCTTCTTCACACGTAGCGGATTGGCGCGCGCAAGTTCGGCGCCGTTTGCCATGAGGTGAACATCAATATCGCCTTCCGTGCCGACGACGAGATTTTCGATGACATGTGGGCCGTCGCCGTTTTTGATCTCCAACCGGGCCGGCAGCCCGCGTACCGGGTGCGACGATACAACCTCGAAACCCTGGCTGGCGTCGGCCGTGGGATTTCCCCATTTGTCCTCGGCGACGACGGCCAGGCGAAACGGCTCTCCGACGAGTACGAGCGATGGCAGGATTGCCTTCCAGCTCTCGGCCGGTCCCGATACGAGATCGAAGCCAGGCTGCACCGGTAGTTCACAGAACTCGTAGGTCGCAAACGCGTCGACCGAGGTTTTCAATTCCACATTCGCTTCGACGTTGGTTTGCAACCGGAAGCCCGGCGAGCCCTGCCTGCGATCGCCCAGACGTATCGTGAGCGTATCGCCGGCGCGGAGATAGCCGCGTCCAACCCGTATCAGCAGGGTGTTCGCAAAGGGGCGGACGTTGAGCCGGTCGAACCATACTTCGAGCTTGGCGCCGTTACTGGCTTCTACCGTCGTGAAATTTGCCGCCTGCGGCTTGTCGAACTGCGGCTTGCTCATGTCGGAGGTAGTCCGCCACGAGATCTTGACCATGCCAGTGTCGTCGATGCCGAAAGGTGCCCGCGGTGTAAACCAGGGTCAGCTCGGCATGCGCACCCGCGATGAAAGGACCCGCCGGAGAAAGCGTGATCCCTCCCATTCGTTCGGGAAGATAGGTCGAAAATGGCACGGCCTTGCTCGCTACTCAGGCTTGATGTTCAGTTCCTTCACCAGCCGCCCGAACTTGGCGTAATCATCGCGAACGAGGGCGGCGAACTGTTCGGCTGTTCCACCGATCGGCTCTTGAGCTGAATCGAGGAGATTCTTGCGCACCGCTGGATCGGCAATCGCCTTGTTGATCGCGCTGTTGAGACGGTTCGCAACCTCCGCCGAGGTCCCGGCCGGAGCGAAAACGCCCAGCCACTGGTCGAGAACCAGTCCCTTCATTCCCGACTCTTCATAGGTCGGCACGTCGGGAAGGCTCGGTGAGCGGGTCTTTGCAGTCTGCGCCAGCAGGCGCAGCGTGCCGGCCTTGTAATGCGGCATCAACGGCGTCGATCCGAGCGACCCGAGTTTCACATGGCCGCCCACCAAATCGTTGATCGCCTGCCCCCCGCCGCGATAGGGCACCTGCTCAAGCCGGATGCCTGCGATCTGAGCGAACCATTGCACCGCCATGTGTTGCGGCGATCCGAGTCCACTACCAGTCGCGTATGGCAAGCCCGGCTGCTTCTTCGCCAACGCAATCAATTCGGCGAGCGAGCTGACGCCGAGCGAGGGGTGAACTGCCAAGACGATGGGCTGACGTGAAACCTGGATGACCGGCAAGAGATCCTTCGTGGGATCGATGCCGGTATGAAATACGTGCGGGTTGCTGGTAACGGCATCGATCGTGACAAGAACGGTGTAGCCGTCCGGTGGGCTTTTGGCGGCATCCTCCACTCCGATGGTGCCGTTGGCGCCTGACTTGTTCTCGACGTAAACCTGCTGGCCGAATGCTCTCGACAGGTTCTCGGCGATGAGGCGAGCGCCCACATCGGTCGAGCCACCCGCGGGGAACGGCACGACGAAGCGGATTGGTTTGGCGGGATATGACTGGGCGTGCGCGACGCCGGTTTTGGCTGCAGCGAGCGGCACCGCCGCCAGCGCGAACGTAAAATGTCGCCTGTTGATCATGGACCGCTCCTTGTGAAAATACGAGGCGCATTCCGAATGCGGACCGTAGCAAAGGCCGATATAACCAACTACTATTATTGCTTGATATAGCCATTAAATAAATTCATGGGCGCCGCATGCCTTGGAGCGAGCAACGAATTAGCCGCCAACTGAAGCTTCGCGATCTTCATGTCCTGATGACGGTGGCCAGATGCGGCAGTATGGGCAAGGCGGCCGACCAGCTCTCGGTGTCTCAGCCCGCCATATCGAAGGCCATCGCGGACATGGAAACAGCGCTCGGGGTCAGGTTGCTGGATCGAAACCCGCGCGGCGTCGTGCCGACGATCTATGCGCGCGCGCTGCTGGATCGTAGTCTCGTCGCCTTCGACGAATTGAAGCAAGGTATCGAGCACGTCGATTTCCTGGCCAATCCCGCGACAGGAGAATTGCGGATCGGAAGCACCATCGCGATTGCCACTGGCTTCCTCCCTGCCGTCATCGATCGCCTGTCACGAAAATATCCGCGCGTGGCCTTCCATTTGTCTGCCGGTGAGGCGGCGATGACGTACCGCACCCTGGAGGAGCGCACGGTCGATGTGGTGATTGCGCCGATGTTTCCCTCGATGGCCATGCAACATTTGCGTGCCGAGATCCTCTATGATGAACCGCTGGTGGTCGTGGCCGGCGCACAAAGCGTTTGGGCTAAACGACGCAAGATTGAACTTGCGGAGCTGGCCGGTGCCGCCTGGACGTTGCCTCCGCTCGACAGCCTGTACGGCTCGGTCGTCGCCGAGGCGTTTCGGGCGAACGGACTGGATATTCCGTCCGCAACCGTCTTCACGTCAGTCACACCCGCGCGCAACGCTCTGGTTGCCACCGGTCGTTTTGTCAGCATCGTTCAGGGTTCGGTGATGCGATTCAACTTCAACAACCCCGCCTTTAAGGTCTTACCCATCGATTTGCCGACGACGCGCCGGCCAATCGGCGCCATCTCATTGAAGGCGCGTACGCTCAGCCCTGTCGCGCGGCTGTTCATCGACTGCGCGCATGAAGTCGCCAAGGCTCTTCCCCGGCAACATTAGTGCAAAGGCGCCTTTCTCGTCAGTTCGACATGTTCCGGCTGATGCAAGACTCGGAGAAGGCGGAGACCGATTGGCAACTCCGCCTCAGACCGCTTCCGTCCAGCTTTCCGAGAATGCCAACGCCGACGTCGAGAATGGCCGCCCCTCACGTTCCCGCGGCCAGGATCGCCCTTCCGCCTCGACGCCGTTGCGGACGAGACGCGTGCCTAGCGCCGGGATCAGCACGGTGCACACGCCGTAGCGCCGGTCGGGAATCTGGTTCGGCTGCGAGTGAATGAGTAGCGGCTCGCCGATATCGAACCATGTAAGTGCGATTTCCTCGCCGTGCGACCTGATGTACTCAGTCCAGAAGTAGCGTGGATCTCCGGCTTTGGAGAATTGCGCATCCGCACATGGGATCGTTGTGTCGGACAGCTCGGCATTGAGCATGCCTTGTACGGTTGACTGCAGCCATCGCGCCATCGCGATGTTGTCGGAGTAAATGCGCCAGCGCCGTTCCGTCAGCTCGCTTTTCAGGTAGAGGACGTGGCCGGGACCAGCCGGCGAAAAGATGATCCGCCAATAGCTCGCCTCCGTTGAGTTCGGCTCGCCGTCCTTCGGGCTCAAGCGGATGAATGGATTCTCGCCCGTCAGGATCGTTTTGTTGGGATCGGCAATGCTCATTGTAGCTGGTCTCCTCTCAACTGCTCACGATACGCCGTTGCATGTCTGCTTTACGCTCCAAGGCGGACATTCCGATCATTCCGCGCGCTTCTTGGCGGCTTTCAAGAGTTCTTCTGCCGCCCTGACACCGCTCATTGCCTTGCGTGTCAGAGCTGTTGGCTGTGGGCTCCATCCGGAAACCAGTTTTTCCGCTTTCTCAAGTTCCGGTTTGGACAACAGGGCAGCCATCTCATTCACATTTTTCTTGGGCGCCAGTTTCGAGAGTTTGAAATACGCATACGACAACGACAAATCCCTTGGCGCGCCTTTTCCTGCAGAATACGCCATGGATAAACCATAGAGGGCACTGGGATATCCCTGATCGCCTGCCATCTTCCACCACTTTAGCGCCTCTTCCGGATTTCCTTGTCTGTCATACAGAATAGCAACATCGTGCTGGGCAAGCGCATAGCCGGCCTTGGCAGCAACAAGTTTGTATTTCAATGCTTCATTTGAGTCAGACGTTACAATGCCCGCGCCTTGCCCGTCATAATAACAACCGAGCTTATAGGCTCCCAGCGGGTCGTTAGATGCAGCGGATTTTTGAAACCACTCAAATGCCTGCTTCGGATCCTGCTGGGTGCCGATGCCATTATTATGCATCATGCCAACGTGGTATTGCGCCTCTGCATCTCCTTTATTGGCCAAGGCCACCATCGCATTAAAGGAGTCCGCTTCATTTGCATTGGCAGGCATTGAAAAAATCAAAAGGCATGAAAAAGCCAACGCAATAAATTTCATGTTAGTTCCCCAATTGGTGGGATTCGAACTGACTGTGCGGTTCTAGCTGGCAAGCCGGCAAGGACCGTGGCTCCCGGTGGAATCAAGCGTTCGGTATCTGCAGGGACGGTTCATTGCCTTTCATATGGGATTTAGAATCTCCTCAAAGGTGCTGGCCGCCGTTCCATAGCGAACGTTGAAGCCTTCGAGGATAGCCCTCTTCAAGACATCCGGCTTGACCTCGGTCACGACGCGGGGCGACATTCCGGCCCGCCGTGTCGTAGTTGAAGCTGATGACATCAAGGAACACCGGCGCCTTCAGCCGGCGTCGCAACAGCAGCAGCGCCTGCGCCGTTGCCGGATAGGGTGTGAACTCGGGGTTCGACAGCCACTCGAGCAGTTCTTCGCGCGGCACGCTGAAGTCGACCCCGATCAGTGCCAGCCCCGACAGCACTGCCGGCGCCAGCACCGGGCCATGTTGGTCGGTATTGAGCCGCAGCATCTCGTCATAAAGCAGCGCGCCATCGGCGAGCGCCGCATACATGTCGCGCGGCTGTTCCAGTTGGACGAGCCGGGAGGCGAGCGCGAACAGCGCCAGCGTGCGATCGATCCAGGGCTTGGCGAACGCAGCCTTGTTCTCGGTCCGCTTGGGCCGCTTCGCGTCACGATAGTCCAGCACCAGCGGCACCGCCTCGCCACCCGGCTGCCGGATCTCGATCAGCCCGTCATGGCCGCCACCGGGCGAGGTCATGTACTCGCCCGAAACCAGCGGCAGCGTCGTCAGGTCGCCCAGCGGCGCGCCCAAATCCACCACCCGCGCCTGGTATTTCTGGCCGCTGAGCTGGAACCAGATCGAGAAGTTGCGATCGTCCGGCGCGTGAAACTGGTAGAAGCCGCCATAGTCGAGGGTAGGCGGCAGCTGCGTATTGCGCGCTCGTGTCAGGCTTTCGAACGCCCGGAAGTCGATCTGGCGCGCGTCCATGTCGCTTTTTTCGACGGCATAGACGAAGCCCAGATTGTCCGGGATCGGGTCGAGATCATCCGGCCGGGACACCGGCACGCGGTAGGCCGCGATATACATGCCGAGGTGGGAGAGGTCCTTGAAGATCCAGCGGTCCGACGCGCGGAAGCTCCCGTCCCGAGATACACGGAAGTTGAGCAGGTCGGCACCCTCGCCCTTCCAGGCAACAAACAGCATGCCGCCCCACGAGCCGAGCGCCGGCGGCTCTTCGCTGATCTCGGGCAGCACCACCTTGTTCTCGAGCACCAGGCGAAACACCCCGGCGGTGTTGCCGAGCAGGATCACCCTGGCGACGTTCAGCTGCTCATTGCCCGAGCCCTTCCAGCCCATGAACAACGTTCCCTCATGCGAGGCCAGCGCTGGTCCATGGCTGCTGTTTTCGCCAAAGGTCGCCTTGCCGCGGAAGCTCACCCCGTCATCCTCGGAGTAGATCAGGTTGAGCGCATCGTTGCCCGATCCCTTCCAGCCGACGTAGAGCCGGTCGCCGTTGGACGCCAGCGCGGGTGCCGCTCTCGCTCGACTTCGCCCAGCACCACCTTGGTCTCGAACTCGATGTTCAAAGCCGCCGGCGGTATTGCCCAGCGGGATCAGCCTAGCCACGTTGAGCTTTGTCGTTCCCCCGTCCGGTCCAGGCGAGGTAGAGCTTGCCGTGATGCGACGTCAGTGCCGGCGGAAGCTCGCTGCTTTCGGGCAGCACCGCCTTCTGAAAGGTCAGTCCGTCGTCGCGCGAGATCGCGATGTTGAGCTGGTTGTTGCCCGAGCCGCGCCAGGCCACGTAGACGTTCCCGGCGTTGGAAGCGATGGCCGGGGCCGTGTCGGTGGTTTCGTTGAGCACTCTCTTCCACTCGATGCCCTCGACGCCCTCGAGGCCCATCACATTGGTCCCCTGGACCCGGGCCACATTGAGGGCGGAATTGCCCGAGCCCTTCCACGACACCAGCAACATCTTGAAATTGTCCCTCTTGGTATGCAGCGCCAGCGCCGGTGCAGCGGATGTCGCGTTTTCGAGCACCGTTTTCTTTTCGGCCGGGCGCAGGTTGGCGCCCGCGCGATCAGCCCGCGGCCGACCCCGATATTGACTCCGATCGTGTGGTAGCAGTCCGGATCCTCGGGATCGTCGGCATAGGGATCGACCAGCGGATCGGGGTAGGGCTCGAACCGGATCAGGTCGTGGAACAGGGCGTCAGCCCGTGTCGGGATCAGCGTCGTCGCCTGTGCCCGCGATGTCTGCTCCCAGGCCTCTTTGCCGATAGTCGATCTCATCGTAGCCGTAGCCGCTGTTGAGGAACTGGCCGCCAGCCGACAGCAGGAACGAGGGCGAGTGGTAATAGAGTCTCAAGCCCGCTATCGACATCGCTCACCGGCAGAGGGGAGAGCGGCCGGGCGCCGTGGTAGAAGCGATGCAATGAAGCCTTGTTGTCGCGGGCGATGCCCGAGCATGTAGGCCGCCGGCGGCGGCCGGTAGGCAGCGGCCGGCCAGCAACTCGGCGAAGTCCTGGCCAGCCGGCAACTGCACCGGCTCCGCCGGTCGGGCCCACCCGCCCGCATAGGCGAGAAAGAATCCGTTCACCTGATCGGCATCTGGCCGAATAGAGGTAGTTGCGCGGGTTCGCCTTATGGTCGATGCGGTGCTGCTGCCGCCTGAACGGGCGACCCGCGCGACCGCGTTGCTCGAGAGCGCGAACTTCATCATCGTGTAGTCAAGCAGGATCTGCGCGCCGGTCCTCATCGGCGTTCCCGCGCGAACTCGTGCAGGTTCAGCAGCGCGTGCAGCGCCAGCCGCTGGTACGGGCTGGAATTCAACTCGAGGTAGTCGTGCTTGGCGATACGTCTGCATGTAGCCGAGCAGCCATTCGCCCAGGCCGATTGGCGTCGTTGTTGAACGTGGCGTCCCGCGGCCGCCGATCGAAGCGGAGCTGATTGAAGAGATAGCGGCTGCTTTCGATCATCAGCAGGTGGTTCTCGGTCTCCGGGGTATCGAAGTTGAGAAAGCTCTGTTCGACGATCTCGATCTCCGGCGGATGTCCGCCCGAAAGGCTGGCGGGCACCAGATTGTTCAGGATGAAGTCGACGCCGCGCGGCTGATCGGCCGGAATGCCCGCATCGAGCAGGTGCCCGTAGCGATAGGCGAGGACCACCAGGCCCTTGAGCGCCATGTCGTAGTCTCGCTTGGTGCTGGCGCCCTCGGTGCCGACAAGGCCGCCGTTCGCCATCTCGAGGCGCCTCAGGGCCAGCGGTGCCTCGGTGGCGCTCGGCACACCATCGGACTGGAAGCCCGGGTCGTCGCTCACCACATGAAAATGACCGATCAGCGCCACGGTGTGGTTTTCGTCGGCACCCCCCCTGACGTTGCTCAGCGGCCTGGTCTTGACGAAATGCCTGGCAATGCCGATTGCCCGGGCCCGGTGGCTGGCGAAGGCCTGGGCCGGCGAGCCATCGAGCGCGACCGGGTCGAGCGGATCGGGATTGGGCGGCATCAGCTTGGCCTCCGATTGATCGCGCTACTTGCGATGGGCTTCGAGTCGTCCCCCGACAGCGCCGGTCCAGAGCATCCGGTGCCAAGTGTAGCACCGATGGGCAGGCGTCGCATATGTGCTGGTGCTGCGGATAAGGCGAAGCTGTCGTCACGCCTCTTGATCAACGAGACGCGGCAAACGCCGCTCAGGATGAGGTCGGTGGGTGAGGCGAGCGCCTTACGCGCTCTTGCGCTGAAACTGTCCCGACGCACGGAAGCGCCAGAGATATTGTGGCGCGATCGCTTGCATCGAATCGGGTGCGATGCCGAGGCCCTCGAGCGTCAGCCCGGCGGCCTTCGCCGCTTCCGAGACGACATTGTCGGATTGCAGCATCACCACCTGGTCCGGCGTGAGCTTCAGCATGCCCGGCGCGAATTGCAGGAACAGCGCCTGCAATTTGGCGAGCCGCAACGGCAGCGGCAGCAGCGCGCGGTCGCGGCCGGTGATCGTGCAGATCACCTCGATGATCTCGCGCATCGTCAGCACTTCCGGCCCGCCGAGCTCGTAGGTCGCGCCTTCTTTGGTCTTGCCGTCCACGGCGTCCGCCACCGCGGTCGCGACATCGCCGACATAGGCCGGCTGCATCTTCGTGTCGGCGCCGACCAGCGGCAGCACCGGCAGCATCCGCGCCAGCGCGGCAAAGCGGTTGGTGAGCTGATCCTCGGGCCCGAACATCAGCGACGGGCGCAGAATGGTGGCCGAGGGCACGGCCGAGAGCACCGCCTTCTCGCCCGCGGCCTTGGCGCGGGCATAGTACGAGGCTGATTTTTCGTCGGCGCCGATCGCCGACACATGCACCATCCGTGCGCTGACCGCCGCTGCCGCCTTGGCGATGGTTTCAGCGCCCCTGGCCTGCACGGCATCAAAGGTCTGCGCGCCGCTCTCGGTCAGAATGCCGACCAGGTTGATGGCGATGGCGGAATCACGCATCGCCGCCTCGACGGAGGCCGGATAGCGCAGATTGGCCTGCACCGCGTGGATCTGGCCGACCTTGCCGATCGGCTGCAGATGCCCGGCCAGTTCCGGCCGCCGCACGGCGATGCGGATGCGGTAATCGCGCTTGGCCAGTGCCCGGACCACGTTCCGTCCCAGAAAGCCCGATCCTCCGAATACCGTAACCAGGGTGTCCAGATTCGATGCCATGGGTGTATTCCTGGGCTCAGTTCCTGCCGGCCAAATTCAGCCGTTCGCAGTGGGATTTAGCGGATTCGCGATACGCCATCATGTCAGTCCTGTACAGCGTATTTGGCCCGCAATCCGCCAATTTGACAATCGCGCTGGCCGTCCTTAGTAACCCGGTTTGGGCCCAGGTGGTGGAATTGGTAGACGCGCTGGCTTCAGGTGCCAGTGGCTTAACGGCCGTGAAGGTTCGAGTCCTTTCCTGGGCACCACTTGCCCTTGCCCCTCTGACGCTACTGAGAAGGCCGGCTGAAGCTCGCCTCTTGCAAGTTTGGGCGCTAGCTTGGTCCGCGAGCGATTCGACGAGGTTTCTGACACCATGACCATCCGCCTGCATCGCGGCGACCTGCCCGATCTTTCGCGCTACACGAATTCGGTGGCGATCGATACCGAGACCATGGGACTCAATCCGCACCGCGACCGGCTCTGCGTGGTGCAGATGTCGAACGGCGACGGCACCGCCGACGTCATCCAGATCGCCAAGGACCAGCGCGACGCGCCGAACCTGAAGGCGTTGCTGGCCAATCCGAAGATCACAAAGATCTTTCACTTCGCGCGCTTCGATCTCGCGGCGCTCTATCACGCCTTTGGCGTGATGCCGCAGCCGGTCTATTGCACAAAAATCGCCTCGCGGCTGTCGCGGACCTACACCGATCGCCACGGCCTGAAGGATCTGGTGCGCGAGGTCCTCAACATCGATCTGTCGAAACAGCAGCAGTCGAGCGACTGGGGTTCGCAAAACCTGAGCGAGGCGCAGCTTGCCTATGCCGCCTCCGACGTCCTGCATCTGCATGGCTTGCGCGAGCGCCTCGATGCCATGCTGGCGCGCGAAGGCCGCGCCGAGCTTGCCAAAGCCTGTTTCGAATTCCTCCCCGCCCGGGCCAGGCTCGATCTCGGCGGCTGGGAGGCCGAGGACATTTTTGCGCATTCGTAAGCAGTGTCGTGAGGGGCGTTTTCCGCCCCGTTTCGGTCACACTGGTAGGGGAACGACCTCTTTTGCTGGCGCATGATCCGGCCGAAAAAACCGGGCCCACTTTTTCGGATCATGCTCGGCTGCATTATCGGGCGATCGGGGGTAGAATAGGGGCCCATCACCGTTGGAGCCGCAGTGAACTATATGCAAAACCCTGCCGTTGACGCCGGCCTGGAGGCGCGCTTTGCCAGCGCTGCCCGCCACAGCCGGATGGTACGGGTGCTGCGTATCGCCGTTCCGGCCGCGGTGGTTCTGGCGATGGCCGCAGTCGTTGCGGTATCGGTCTTCAATCCGTTCAGAATGCTGTTGCCGAAGCTGCCGGTCGACATCGGCAACCTGGTTGTGTCGGGCACCAAGATCACGATGGAATCGCCGCATATGGCGGGTTTTTCGACCGATCGCCGGCCATACGAATTATGGGCCAAGTCCGCCACCCAGGACCTGACCAAGCCGGATCACCTCGAGCTGAGCGTCATCCGCGCCAAGATACTGATGGAAGACCGCACGACCGTCACGATGGACGCCCGCACCGGCTACTACGACAGCAAGCAGCAGCTGCTCGACCTGCGCAAGGATATCTTCCTGCAATCTTCCACCGGCTATGAAGCGAAACTCACGCAGGCGCTGCTCGATATCAACAAGGGAGTGGTGACCTCGGAGGAGCGTGTCGACGTCAAGCTGTTGAACGGCACGCTGGTGGCCGACAAGCTCCGGATCCTCAACAGCGGCGAGATCGTGCGGTTCGAAGGCAATGTCGTGATGAACCTGGTCATGGATCCGCCCGATGCCTCGGCCACTCAGCCCGAGACGCCGGAGCCGCCGCCACCGGAAGACGCGGTCGATCTCCGGCAAGCCCGCCAACACGAAATGATTTCGATGAACGCACTTCCCCTCCGCCATGCGCGTGCCCGGCGGAACATCCGCAGCGCCTGTGGGGCGGCGTTGGCGCTCGTGCTGCTGGCTGCTGCCGGCGACGCCCGCGCGCAGGGCTCGATGTCGGGCGTGCCCAACGCCATGCAGGGGTTTTCGCAAAACCGCGACCAGCCGATTCAGATCGAGGCGGCTTCGCTCGAAGTGCGCGACAAGTCCAAGGAAGCGACTTTTGCCGGCAATGTGAAGGTGATGCAGGGCGACACCACCATGACGTCGAAAACGCTGGTCGTGTTCTACGAAGACAAGTCGGCGTCGCCGTCATCGCCGCCGCCCGGCAAGCAGAAGACCGCGGCCAAGGGCGCGCCGATGCAATCGGCCCAGCCGGGACCGGGCGGCAGTTCCTCGATCAAGCGGCTGGAGGCGCGCGGCAATGTGGTCGTTACCCAGAAAGACCAGGTCGTGACCGGTGAAGCCGCGATCTTCGACACCAAGGCAAACATGATGACCATGCAGGGTGGCGTCGTGCTGACCCAGTGCAAGAACGTGCTGCGCGGCGACCGCCTGACCGTGGACATGACGACCGGCGTATCGCGGGTGGAATCCGACAAGGGCACGGTGCAGGGCCTGTTCAACCAGAATGCGGGGGCCGGGTGCGGCGGATCATCGCCCGCGCCCGGGGCGCCGGGGGCGATGGCTCCGGGAATGCCAACCCTTTTCCCGGGTAAACAGAAACAAAATCAATAGCTTGGATATTTGACGGATCGCGCGAGGTTGAAGCTGGCGGTGCGAGCCTGTATCTAGGCTTGGCGACCCGGCGGGGGGATAGCGATGTGTCCGCTGGGCAAGGCACATCCATTCATTCAATGTTCGCGAGGGCGAATCGAACTGCCCCGCGGGCATTTGCGCGGGATCGGAGCATGATCCGGAAAAGTGGGTACCGGTTTTCCGGGAAGATCATGCTCAAACAGCGATCGAGCGCGATGACAAGTCATCGCGCTCTTGCCTGAAAGGCTGAGCGAAGCGGGGATGGTGGATCTACTCGGCATGTTCCGGCGACGCCCGGCCAAGCGCAGCACGCCTGCGGCCGGGTTTGCGCGCTCGCGCGAGGACATCACCGCGCTCGGCGACACCATGGGCGACATGCTGTCCAGCCCGGTGCGCGATGCGCCGCCGATCGCCCGCGATGCGGCGCTGCCTGGCCTCGATTTGCCCCGCGCTGCCGGACGTCGAGCCGCCGCGCGCGCCCGCCAAATCAGCCAAATCAAAAAAACCGGCAAAGCCGAAAAAGGCCAACGGCGCTGGCGGCCCGCAATTGCTGCGGCGGCCGGGCTATCTGGCTGTGCATAGCGTGGAAAAGAGTTTCGGCTCCCGCCATGTGGTGCGCGGCGTCAGCATCTATGTCCGCCGCGGCGAGGCGGTGGGGCTGCTGGGCCCGAACGGCGCCGGCAAGACCACGGTGTTTTACATGATCACCGGCCTGATCAAGGCCGATCGCGGCGCCATCGAACTTGACGGCCACGACGTTACGAAACTGCCGATGTATCAGCGCGCGCGCCTCGGCATCGGCTATCTGCCGCAGGAAGCCTCGATCTTCCGCGGCCTCACCGTGGAGCAGAATATTCGCGCGGTGCTCGAGGTCGTGGAGCCGAGCTACAGGAAGCGCGAGAGGGAACTCGATTCGCTGCTCGACGAGTTCAACATCACGCGCCTGCGTAAATCGCCGTCGATCGCGCTGTCAGGCGGCGAGCGGCGCCGCGTTGAAATCGCCCGCGCGCTCGCGACGCGCCCGAACTACATGCTGCTCGACGAACCCTTTGCCGGCATCGATCCGATCGCCGTCGGCGACATTCAGGATCTCGTCCGCCATCTCACCAACCGCGGCATCGGCGTGCTCATCACCGACCACAATGTGCGGGAAACGCTCGGCCTGACCGACCGTGCCTACATCGTCTATGCCGGTGAGATCTTGACGGAAGGCAATCCGGACGAGATCGTCAATAACCCGGATGTGCGGCGGCTTTACCTCGGCGAGGAATTCCGGCTTTAGCGAAATCCGGCGTTAACGAGTTTGGCTTTAACCCTGCCAGCCAATTCCGCCCCTAGCCCTTTTTTCCAATCCGTCAAGCCGTGTACATCGCCTCAGGACTAGTTTAAGCAAGAATCGGACCAACTTTGGTCCGGATCGGTTCTTGTTCTGATGGCGCTGACGCAAAGACTAGAATTCCGCCAGTCCCAGTCGCTGGTGATGACGCCGCAGCTGATGCAGGCGATCAAGCTGCTGCAGCTGTCGAATCTCGATCTTTCGGCCTTTGTGGAGGAAGAACTGGAGCGGAACCCGCTGCTGGACCGTGCCAGCGATGGCCCCGAGGCGCCGGTGGCGGGCGAACCGGCCCAGGAGACGGGCCACGAGCGCGGGGAGTTTTCGGGCTCCGACGATTCCGGCAGCTATGGCGAGGATTCCGGTGGCGATGCCACGGGTTCCGCCGGCGAGGGCTTTGAGCCGGGCCAGGAAGAATGGATGAACCGGGACCTCGGCAGCCGCACCGAGATCGAACAGACGCTCGACACCCCCCTGGACAACGTCTTCTCCGAAGAGCCCGCGGAGGCCGCCGCCCGCGCCGCGCAGGACGCAGCCCCAACCGCCTACACCGAATGGGGCGGCGGCGCCTCCAGCGACGAGGACTATAATCTCGAAGCTTTCGTCGCCGCCGAAACCACGCTCGGCGATCATCTTGCCGAGCAACTGGCGGTCGCCTTCACCGCGCCGGCGCAGCGCATGATCGGCCAGTACCTGATCGATCTGGTCGACGATGCCGGCTATCTGCCGGCCGATCTCGGCCAGGTTACCGAGCGGCTCGGCGCCTCCGAGGGCGATGTCGAAGTGGTGCTGGCGACGCTGCAGACCTTCGATCCGCCCGGCATCTGCGCCCGGAATTTGAGCGAGTGCCTTGCGATCCAGCTTCGCGAACTCAACCGCTACGATCCGGCGATGCGGGCCCTGGTGGAAAATCTCGACCTGCTGGCCAAGCGCGACATCGCCGCCTTGCGCAAGCTGTGCGGCGTCGACGACGAAGACATCACCGACATGATCGGGGAAATCCGCAGGCTCGATCCCAAACCCGGTTTGAAGTTCGGCGCGTCGCGCACGCAGACCATGGTGCCCGACGTCTATGTGCGGCCCGGCCCCGACGGCGGATGGCATGTCGAACTCAACAGCGACACGCTGCCAAAGGTGCTGGTCAACCAGACCTATTACAGCGAGTTGTCGAAGACGATCCGCAAGGATGGCGACAAATCCTATTTCACCGATTGCCTGCAGAATGCCACATGGCTGGTGCGCGCGCTCGATCAGCGCGCCCGCACCATTTTAAAGGTCGCGACCGAAATCGTGCGCCAGCAGGACGGTTTCTTCACCCATGGTGTGGCTCACTTGCGGCCGCTGAATCTGAAAGCCGTGGCGGATGCGATCCAGATGCACGAATCGACGGTGTCGCGCGTCACCGCCAACAAATACATGGCGACCAATCGCGGCAGCTTCGAATTGAAGTATTTCTTCACCGCCTCGATTGCCTCCGCCGATGGCGGCGAGGCGCATTCGGCCGAAGCGGTGCGCCACCACATCAAGCAGCTGATCGATGCCGAAAGCCCGTCGGCGATCCTGTCTGACGACACCATCGTGGAACGATTGCGCGCCACCGGCATTGATATTGCCCGCCGCACGGTCGCGAAGTACCGCGAAGCCATGCGTATCCCCTCGTCGGTGCAACGCCGCCGTGACAAGCAAAGCATGCTCGGAAATGCCCTCTCTGCACCTGCGACATCTTCGGACCGGTCGCGCGATACCGCACCAGCCTGATTGCATCAGCCGCAAATCGCGATAGGCTCGGTTTTCCCTACAGAACCAATCGAGGCATCAACATGACTCTTCGGATCTCGGGAAAAAGCATCAACGTCGGCGAGGCGCTGCGCGGCCGCGTCAGCGAGCGCACCGACGAAGTCTTGCGCAAATATTTCGACGGCAATTACTCCGGCCACATCACGCTCTCCAAGGACGGTTTTGGTTTTCGCACCGACTGCGCGCTGCATCTGGATTCCGGAATTACGCTGGAGGCCGAATCCAACGCCACCGATGCCTATGCCAGCGCCGACCAGGCGCTGCTGATGATCGAAAAGCGGCTGCGCCGCTACAAGAGCCGGCTGAAGGATCGCTCCGCCCGCAAGTCCTATGCGGAAGCCGCCGCGCTCGCCGAACTGAATGCGCCGACGCTGGATGCGCCGAGCTATGTGATCGAGGCGCCTGCGGATGATCATGACGAAAGCGGCGACTACAGCCCCGTCATCATCGCGGAGGCAACCACGTCGCTAAAACGGCTTTCGGTCAGCGAAGCCGTCATGGAACTCGATCTCACCGGCGCCGCCTGCCTGGTATTCCAGCATGGCTCGAGCGGCCGGGTGAACATCATTTACCGCCGCGCCGACGGCAATGTCGGCTGGGTCGATCCTCCCGCGGTTTCCCCCTGATCTATATGCCGCACCGCATTGACGCCCATGAACCCCCTCCCTATGGTCCGCCGCCCCGAAAAGATACGGTCCGGGAACAGCTTGGCACCGGACAAGGGTTGGGGTAGAAGCCCTCGAAATCGGGACCCGGGCTGAACCCCGCCTCCCGCTTCATCTTCTTGATGCCAACGCCCTGAAGACTATTTCGCAACCAGACGGCTTAAATTCACCTCGGAACGCCCAATGATGATTACCGATCTGGTCGCACCAGAGGCGATTCTCCCGGCGTTAAAGGTCAACAGCAAAAAGCAGGCGCTGCAGGAATTGGCGGCGCGGGCAGCCAGCCTGACCGGCCAGAACGAGCGCTCGGTGTTCGAGGTGCTTTTACAGCGCGAAAAGCTCGGCACCACCGCCGTCGGCTACGGCGTCGCCATCCCGCACGGCAAATTGCCGAAACTGGAAAAGCTGTTCGGGCTGTTCGCGCGGCTGGAGCGTCCGATCGATTTCGAGGCCATGGACGGCCAGCCGGTCGACCTGGTGTTTCTGCTGCTGGCCCCGGAAGGCGCCGGTGCCGACCACCTCAAGGCGCTGGCGCGAATCGCCCGGCTGCTGCGCGACCAGGATGTCGCCAAGAAGCTGCGCGCCTCGCGCGACGCGCAGGCGATCTATTCGGTGCTGGCGCTGCCGCCGGCCAGCGCGGCGTAACGCCGCTTCACACCTTTCGCAAAAAA
>CAVSXQ010000056.1:0-112157 GCA_963731915.1 uncultured Alphaproteobacteria bacterium | reverse complement strand
GCAGTTCGCCGATGCCTACCGTATCGTCGTCGTCGACAATACCGGCTTCGATGCGCGGCGCGCCGCGGAGCGGATGGTCGGACGCCAGCCGCGATGGGCGCACGCGCTGCTGGTGCTGCGAAATATTCTGGGTCGTGCCGTTGAAATGGTCCGGCGCCAGGGAGCCTGCACCGGGAGGCATGATCGGCATTTTCCCCGTTATCAGCGAGACGCCGGAACGGCTGGTGGCCGGCTTCAATGACAGCCATCTCGATTTTCGCGTTGTCGTCGATGTCGCAAGTTCAGGCACAAGGCAGAATGTCACCGCGACCACGCTGGTGAAGACCCATAACTGGCTCGGACGGACATATCTTGCGATCATCCTGCCGTTTCACCGGCTGGTACCTCCGCGCGATGAAACTGGCAGGTCGCGGCCTGAAGAATCATCTGCTGGTCTGGCGCATGGAGAGCACGGGCCTCGGCCGCCGATGAGAAGTGAACCGCTCCGGCTGTGACCAACCTAGGCGTGCGAGCAGATTTCATCTAGCCTGTGCTACGCGGATGGGGCACGCCCGCTGGAGGTTGATGTGAATTCCAAGGATCAGGCTGACGCCCCGCCCCGCAAAGTGTTGCTGTTCAGCGGCCACATGGTCGATGCCCCCAACCGCAAGGCGCCGCGATTTCCCGCCAGCAAGGAGTCCGTCGTGGCGGACGAGATCGCCCGGCTGCTTGCTTCCCCGATATCGCCGCCAATTCGGGCGACCTTGCGGTCTGCAGCGGCGCCTGCGGCGGAGATCTGCTGTTCGCCGAGGCCTGCCTCGCCCGCGGCACGGCGCTCGAACTGTACCTTCCGTTTGACGAAAACACGTTTCTCGCCAATTCAGTCGATTTTGCCGGCGACGATTGGCGCAAGCGGTTTTTCGCCGCCAAAAGCAAGGCTGCGCTGCACATCGCACCAGACGAGCTTGGTCCGCTCCGGACCAACGAAGATCCGTATGAGCGCGTCAATCTCTGGATGCTGGAACGCGCCGCGCGTTTCGGCGTCGCGAGGATGATTTTTACCTGCCTTTGGAACGGCGAAGGCGGCGACGGTCCCGGCGGCACCAAGCATCTGATGGATGCGGCGCGCCGGAATTCCGCGCCGGTGCACTGGCTGAACACCAAGACGCTTTGGAACTGAGGGCCGGCATCCCGACCGTTCGCACCTCGCCCGACGTGAACCTGTCTCTCCGACGGAACGACTGAAGCACTGACCAACGCTCGTGCCAATGGCGCGGGCGCGCGATGGCCTGTGCCTGCCGCCGGAGAATGCGGATGTATCTTGCAAAATTCTTTCACCGTGCGCCCGGCGATCAGGACAAGGAGCTCCTTTTCATTCCCGGCGGCACGCCGATCGTGATCGGCATTCACATGCATGGGGATCGCGAAGTCGAGGAAGACGAGTTCCTGCGCGAGGAATTTTCCGATATCCGCGCGGCCGTCACCGTGTTCCGCCGTCACGCCGCCGAACTGGCCGCTGCCGGCTATATCGAAACCACGCACACCCGCTACACCTTGCGCAACCTGCTGCCCGATCCTCAGCCCAAGCCCGGCTGGCAAAAGGGCCTCGACGATCTGATGCTGGCCGCGCTCAGCGCACCGCTGCCCAGGCAGGCAAAACATCTGGAGGCGCTGGCTGGCACCGAAGCCGCGCGCGAGCCGCTCTACCTCTGGCTCGCGGCGCATCACGGCTATGCCGACGAAGCCGACAACGCGAAGACGATCCATCTCGCGGAGAAGGCGCGCGATACGCTGGCCTCCCGCCGTGCCGGCAAGGTGCCGCATTACGCCTGGTCGATCGCCGAGAGCGATCTCGAAGCGCGCATTTTCGAAGTGTTGAGCTGGGCGCAATTGCGCGCCGACGATCCCGCGGCAGCACTCGCCTCGATCGAAGAGGCCTACCGGATCGATCCGGGCCAGGGTCGCGGCGCGCAGCGCGCCACCATTTTGTGCGAGTACTTCCCCGAACGGCAGCAGGAAGCCTTCGACTCCGCGTTCAAATACGCCGAGTTTGGCGGCTACGAAGACATCACGGCGCTGCCGGCCTATAAGGAGTATCTGGCGGCGCGCAAGCGCAGGAAGAAATCCGCCAAGGGCTGGAGCTGGAGCGGCAAGGCGCCGGCAAGCGAGGCGGAACTGCGCGACGCGGAAGCGCAACTCGGCAGCACTCTGCCCGCCGACTATCGCAAATTCCTCGCCACCACAGGCGCGAGCGAATTGCGGGTGAGATTGCCCGACCATTCCGGCGAACTGCGCTTTTACCGGCCGTCGGAGCTGACGACGCAGCGCGACAATCTCGTCAACTTCATCATGCTGACGGAAAAGGACGAGGCGAAGGTCGCGGACTATTTTCGCCGGGAGTATGGCGTCTCGCTGCGCCATCTGGTGCCGGTGGCCGAGCCGGCGCAGGAGAGCCGCTGCGTGCTGATTCACCTTGAGCCGGGCGAGCGTTTTGGCTGGTGTTTTCACTGGGACCATGACGGCGCCTGGGAGTTGGAACAGCCGACGTCGAGTTTTGACGCCGCCCTGAAGGCACTGACCGGCGGGATCGAGCAGCGCAACACGGAAATGCTGGGCTTTCTCGGCGTCTATCTGGATTGACGGCGGGTTGAAGAACGCTTGCCGGTTGCCTAATGTCCTGCCGGGCAGGCCCCTTTCCCGGGCACGCAAGGACACAGCAAGATGGCCAACGAAACCGCAACGCTCGCCGCCTATGTCGCCAATTTGAAATTCGAGGACATTCCGCCGCAGGTACTGGAGCGCGCCAAGGTGCTGACGCTCGATTTCCTCGGCAGCGCGATCCGGGCGCGGCGCGATGCGGAATCGACCCCCTCGCTGCTTGAGATGCTGGAAGCGCTGGCGCTCGACGGCAAGGGCGAGTCCACCGTGTTCGGCGACGCCAAGACCTGGACGCCGGCGGTGGCCGCACTGCTCAATGGCGCGCTTGGCCACTCCCTCGACTTCGACGATACCCACGCCGACTCCTCGCTGCATCCGAGCGCGCCCGTGGTACCGGCCGCGTTCGCGGTGGGCGAAATGGTCGGCGCCTCCGGCCGCGAGGTGCTGACCGCGATCGTCGCGGGCTATGAAGTGTGTTGCCGGCTCGGCAACGCGCTCGATCCGACCTCGCATTACAAGAAGGGCTTTCATCCGACCGCGACGGCCGGCACCTATGGCGCGGCGGCGGCAGCCGGAAAATTGTTCGGCTTGTCGAAGGAGCAGATCGTCTCGGCGTTCGGGGTCTCCGGCAGCCAGGCCGCAGGCTCGCTGCAGTTTCTGGTCAACGGCGCCTGGAACAAGCGCTACCAGGTCGGCGCCGCCGCCATGAACGGCGTGATCGCGGCGACGCTGGCGCGCAACGAATTTCTCGGCGCGAGCGAATCGGTCGAGGGCAAGCACGGCCTCCTGGTCGGCTACAGCGACGACGCGCATCCCGACAAGGCGACCGCCGGGCTCGGCAAGATCTACGAGACCATGAAGATCGGCGTAAAGCCGTATCCGAGCTGCCGCTACACCCATGCCGCGCTCGATGCGCTGATCGCGATGCGCAGGGAACACAATCTGACGCCGGACCAGATCAAGCGGGTCGAGATCGGCCTGCACCGCAACGGCATCACGCTGACCGGCGATGCCGCCACCAAGCGCCATCCGACCTCGATCGTCGGCGGACAGTTCTCGATGTTCTTCACCGGCGCCGTGGCGCTCGATCAGGGCGCGTTTCGGCTGGGACGATTACGAGCGGCTCGGCGACAAGGCGGTCGATGCGCTCGCCGACAAGTTCGACGTGGTGCAGGACGACCGGCTCGAGATCGGCCGCACCCATCCGTTCGGCGCGCGGGTCTCGATCACCACCGAGGACGGCGTGCATGAGCGGCTTTATGCCGATCCCGTCCGGCGAGCCGAACTCGTTTCCGGACGCGCAGGCGATGCAGCAGAAATTCCTGACGCTCGCCCGCCCGGTGCTGAACGGCCGCGCCGATCAGCTGGCCGACGCGATCCTGTCGCTCGAACGTTTCGATCGCGTCGAGAAGGCGACCCAGCTCGGGCGGCAGTAGCGAAGTCTTCCGCTCAATTGGTGCCTGCCACCTTCGCCTTGCTGCTGGTCGCCGCGACCACGTCCCTGACCAGATCGAACACGCCGTCGGCTTCCGGCGGCCAGTTCGGCGAGCGGCCGAGCCGGACGATGACCAGCCGCTCCGAGGGCACGATGATCACATATTGCCCGATCGTGCCCTTGGCGAAGAAGGCGTCGCGCGGCCAGCCGCGCTCGGTGCGGTAGGTCGCGCCAAAGCTGTCGCCGAGATTGGTCCAGAAGCCCGCGCCCTGGCCGACCCAGGCGTTTGGCGTCGGCGACGCCGAATACTTCACCCAGCCCTCGGGCAGGATGCGTTTGCCGCCGGCCACGCCGTCATTGAGATAGAGCTGGCCGAACCGCGCCCAGTCGCGCGCGCTTGCCAGCATCTGGCTCGATCCCTCCGCATTGCCCGACGCGTCGAACTCGATGCGTGACGTTGCGCATGCCGAGCGGGTCGAACAATTCCTGCCGCGCGAAACGCATCAGCTCGGTCGCGCTGCCGCCGGCGCATTACGGATCACATGCGAGAGGATGACGGTGTTGCCGTCATGGTAATTCCATGCGCTGCCCGGCGCTGTCTCCAGCGGCAATGCTCTCCGCATAGGCCGCCATGTCCGACTCCATGAATTTCATCCGGTTGACCGGCTCCAGCGCCGAGGCCAGCGACGCCTGCAGCGAACTGCCGAGCGCCAGCCCTGCGGTGTGGCGCAGCAGATGATCGAGCGTGATCGCACGCCTTGGATCGCCGGCGCCTTGCCATGCTGCGATCGGCACGGGCTCGTCGAGCTTCAGTGCGCCCTTGCGCACCAGAATGCCGGCGAGCGCCGAGATCACCGATTTGGTGGCGGAGAATCCGAGCAGCGGCGTATCGATGCCGATGCCGTCGGCATAGCGCTCGGCGACGACGCGGCCATCCTTCATGACCACGATCGCCCGGGTATGGCGCGGCGGCGGCTTGTCCGGCTCGGCAAAGGCGCGGTCGAGCGCGGCAGCCAGTTGCGGCTTTGCGGCGCGACGATGGATGCGCCGGCGATGTCAGGCAGCAGCGCTGCTGACAGCTGGCTTCGGCATCGAGATATCGGCGACCGCATCGCCGTGATCGAGATAGCAGCCGAGACCTTCGCCGCGATAGACGGCGTGGCTCTTGCCGATGCCGAACAAGCGTCACCGTGACGTCCTTCCGCGCGCGATCGACGCTGTAGTCCATCGCCCAGGTAATCAGCCCGACGCCGGGCATCGCGGCCGTGGTCTCGGCAAACATCCGCGTCCGGCTCGCAGGCCGGACACGAAGGTCTCCGAGCAGAGCACGTTGGCGACAAAGCCGGTCGCGACTTTTGGGACGTCGCGGGCGCGGGCGGCTGACAGCGCGAGCGCGCTGAGAGCGGTGGTGGTGGCGAGGATGAGGATGAGATTTCGTCGGGTCATGGGGCCTCCGGCGCATCAGCGCGTGCCGGACATGATGGCGAGTTGCGGCCATGCCTGCTCGCCGGATTTGGAAATCGCCCTGGCTGAATTCTTAAAATGCCTCGCCGATTCCGAAATACAAGCAATATTACAATGACTATAGGATCACGCCGCGCTGGCCTTGAGCCGGCGATATTCGGTCGGCGTGACGCCGGTGGTCGCCTTGAAGGCGCGGTTGAAGGGCCCGAGCGACTGGAAGCCGGCGTCCATCGCGATCGTGATGACGGGCACTTCGGCCTGGCTTGGATCGGCGAGCGCGGCCTTGGCTTCCGCGATCCGGTGCTCGTTGAGGAAGACATTGAAATTGCGGTAGCCGAGCCGCTGGTTGATCAGCCGCCGCAACCGGTATTCGGGAATGGCGAGCTTGGTCGCCAGCGTGCCGATGGTGACGTTGTCGTGACGGTAGATCCGCTCATCCGCCATCAACCGCATCAGCGCGCCGACCAGCTTTTGATCCGCCGCGCCCTGCTCCTGCGCCGCGACCGCCTCGCTCGCGACGTTGGCCGCAGGCGCCGCAAACAGTTCGGCGCCATCGACGCGCATCATCGCATAGCTGATCGCGGCAACGATCAAGACCAGCACGGCGCTGTTGATGGCATTCGCGACGTCCGACGCGCCATTGCTGGAGATCGCGATCTGCGAAATCGCGTTCATGCAGCCGTAAAGCGCCGCGGCGCCGACGATGAAGACCCGGACGCGGCGGCGGCCTTCGACGAGGTCGGCCGACCAGGAGGCGATTGTTTGCCCGACCGCGAGCAAAATAAAGCCGAGCGCGAGCACATTGATCGCGATGATGGAAATCCGCGCGTTGCCGCTGGGCGCGATCCATATGCAATTGACGAAGCTGAACGCCACCACCGCCGCCCAGATCAATGCATGCCACCAGCGCAATTTGAAGGAATCATCGAACAGCGCGCGCGTGAACAGCCAGAGCACCACGACATTGCCGGTCGACAGCGCGATCAGCGGCGCATGCGCGACCGAAACCGGCGTGGTCGCGCCGATTCCTGAGGTCACGGCATGCGCGGCCGAGCCCAGCGCAAGCGCGATCGCCAGCCGCCCGGCGACGACGTTGCGAAAATCGCGCAACAGCGATGCTGACAGCACCAGCAGCAGGGCCACCGTGCCGGCGCGCAAGGCAAGGTCGAGGGCAAAAAGCGACATCAATTTTGGCTGCTCCACGTCTCCCGGCGCGTCACCCATAATTCAACGGCATGGCTGAGTAACATCGTCTCGCCCTCCGGATGCGCGCCGAGCCGCCGCGCTACGGCTTGAGAGGCCGTGTTCTCGCGATCGATGCAGTGGATGATCCTCTCCAATTCGAACGTCGCAAACGACCAGTCGATCGCGGCCCGCGCCGCTTCGACGGCATAGCCCTTGCCACGGAATTCCGTTGCCACACCCCAGCCGACCTCAAACCCCGGCCAGACCGGCGGATAGAAAGGGCCGACGCGTCCGACGAACGTGCCGCTTGCCTTCTCTTCGACCACGAACATGCCGAAGCCATGCAGCACCCAATGTCCCGCCATGATCGCGGCGTTGCGCCAGCCGGCCATCGGCTCCGTCACAGGCTTGCGGTCCGCGGTAATGAAGCGCGCGCTGAGGGGATCGCCGAGCATCATTGTGTTCGCAGTAACGTCCGAGGCGCGCCATTGCCGGAGGATGAGACGCTCGGTCTCGATCCCCGGCCAGTCCGGCTGCGGCAGCGTGGCACCCTTCTTCAGCGGCGGCATCACTCTTTTGTCATCCTCCGGGGAGCGTCGCAGGACGCATCTTATAATGCATGCTAAGCTCGCGGCAAAACTTGGAGTGCAGGAAAATGAGCTGGCAACCCTCCAACGATCCCGTGCTCGGCGATCCCAAAACCTGCGACGCGCTCGATCTCATCATCGTGCCGCGCACCCGCGATCTCGGCGACGGCTTTGTGGTGCGCCGCGCGCTGCCGCATGGCAAGCGGCAGATGGTCGGGCCCTTCATCTTCTTCGATCATTTCGGGCCGATGCAGTTCATCGCCGGCAAGGGCATGGACGTGCGGCCGCATCCGCATATCGGGCTTGCCACCGTCACCTATCTGTTCGACGGCAGCATCATGCACCGCGACAGCGAGGGCAACATCCAGGAGATCCAGCCCGGCGCCATGAACCTGATGACCGCGGGCCGCGGCATCGCGCATTCCGAGCGCACGCCCGACGTGCAGCGCCGCGACGGCCAGAAGATGCTGGGCCTGCAAAGCTGGATCGCGCTGCCGGCCGGCTCGGAAGAGATCGCGCCGTCGTTCCAGCACTACGCCGCCGAAGCGATCTGCCGACCGTCAAGGAGAGCGGCTTTACCGCGCGCATCATCGCAGGCAGTCGTTCGGCGTGAACTCGCCGGTCAGCATGGTGTCGCCGTGGTTCTATACCGAAGTGACGGCGCAGGCCGGGCACCAGCGTGCCGCTCGACCCCGACCATGAGGAGCGCGCGATCTATCTGGTCGACGGCGAGGTCGAGATCGCGGGCGAGCGCTATGAGGGGCCGCGCCTGCTGATTTTCCGGCCCGGCGACCGCATCACCGTGAAGGCGGTCAGGCCGACGCGGATGATGTTTCTCGGCGGCGACGCGCTGGAAGGCCCGCGGCATATCTGGTGGAATTTCGTCTCCTCCAGCAAGGAGCGGATCGAGCAGGCCAAACAGGACTGGAAAACCGGCCGTTTTGCCGCCGTTCCCCAGGAACACGAGTTCATTCCGCTGCCGGAGTAAGCTATTGCTCCGCTTTCCCATTTCCGGCCGCTCGCGCCCGCGAGCGCGCAGCCTTTGAAAGCATGACCGAATGAACGCGATGCTCGCCAGCGATTTGCCCTTGCCACGGATCGGCCGCGGCAAGGTCCGCGATATCTATGCCGTCGGCGACGACCGCGTGCTGCTGCTCACCACCGACCGCATCAGCGCGTTCGATGTCGTGATGGCCGAGACCATCCCGATGAAGGGCGCGGTGCTGACGCAAATCAGCGCGTGGTGGTTCCGCCAGCTCGAAGGCGTGGTGCCGCATCACATGATCAGCGCCGATGCCGACGAGATCATCCGCAAGGTGCCGGCGCTGAAAAACCATCGCGCCGACATTCTCGGGCGCGCGATGCTGTGCAAGCGCACCACCGTGTTCCCGGTCGAATGCGTGATCCGCGGCTACATCTCCGGGCTCGGCCTGGAAGGAATATGCCGCGATCCGGCACGCTCGCCGGCGAGAAGCTCGAACGACCGGCCTCATCGAGAGCGACAAGCTCGAGCCGTCGATTTTCAGCCCGGCGACCAAGGCCGAGACCGGCCATGACGAGAACATCACGGTCGCGCGCGTGCGCGAGAGTGGTCGGCAACGAGGTGGCGCATGAGCTCGAGAGCATGGCGCGCGCGGTCTATAAGCTCGGCGAACGGATCGCCCGCGAGCAGGGCATCATCATCGCCGACACCAAGTTCGAATTCGGCCGCGACAGGGATGGCCGCATCATCCTGATCGACGAGGTGATGACGCCCGACAGTTCGCGGTTCTGGGCCGCCGACGTCTACAAGCCCGGCCGGCCGCAGCCGAGTTTCGACAAGCAGCCGCTGCGCGACTATCTCGACGCCGAGCGCCGCGCCGGCCGCTGGAACGGCGACGCCCCGCCGCCGCCGCTGCCTGACAGCGTGGTGGATGCGACCAGCAAGCGCTATCTCGAAGCGTATCGGCGGGTGACGGGGACGTGAACTTCAGATTTGAGGCGGACAAAAATCTGGCGTCGTCCCTGCGAAAGCAGGGACCCATAGCCACAGTCGGTTGTTGCTGAAGCATAGCCGTCGACCATCTTGTTCTCACAATCTCCGCCGCGGAGTATGGGTCCTGCTCCCGTGCGCAATTGCGCACTAGGCAGGGACGACGTGGGGAGAGAGTATGCGTTCGCGATCTCGCGGCATGTTTTTGCCCGAGCTTTTCAAATTCGTTGCCCCTCTCGAAACAGAGGGCGCAGGGAATGCCGGGTGCGCGCTGCACCCGCGGTCTCGTGTGCCAAGAATTGCGCATTTGGCGCACACGAGCATACAGGTGAGCGGAAACACTCCGACATCCCCTGCGCAATGGCTTTACGGCTTACTTCGTGCTCTCCCCGGTGAGCGGGCTTTTTTGCCACCGTCGCTTGCAGATCGCTCCACAAGCTTGACGCCAGCATCGCGGCGCCAGGACCACACGACTTGGCCGTACGCTTCGGCGTTTCGTCCAGCGCGTAACACGCCTGACGCCAAAGCGTCCATCGCATCCCCGGCCCTACGTTTCGTGACGATCGCGAAGCGCCCCTCGTGTGGGCCGGGATGCGCAAGATTAAACCAGTGATTTGCCCGACGTGACCAGCGGAATATTTTTGCTTCCGGGGCTTGACACGATTTCTGAAAATCAGAAGTGATTTGCCCGTCGTGTTGATTTTGTCACACCATTGCTGTCGTCCCTGCGAAAGCAGGGACCCGTAACCACAGGCCGCAATTGTTGAAACGAAGTCATCAACCACATTGTTTCGACTACAACCGCCGCGGCGTATGGGTCCTGCTTTCGCAGGGACGACGATAGTGACTTGAATCCAATTCATCTCACGCGAACAAAGCCGATGGTGACAATAGCGGGCTCCGGACGCTAGGTTTGCTCCCAACAATCAAGGAGGCGTTCACATGAGCGAAGAAAAGTCCGTCCTGGTCGATCGCGAGGGGCCCATGACCATCATTTCCATCAACCGCCCGCATTGCCGCAACGCCGTCGACGGCGCCACGGCGCGTAAACTCTACGACGCCTTCCTTGCCTTCGACGCCGACAAGGATGCGTCGGTCGCGGTGTTCACCGGCACCGGCGGCTACTTTTGCGCCGGCGCGGACTTGAAGGCGGTGGCGGCGGGCGATCCGAACAAGAAGCGCGAGATCGGCGGCCACGATTCGATTGCGCCGATGGGACCGAGCCGGCTGCGGCTGTCAAAGCCGGTGATCGCCGCGGTCGAAGGTTTTGCGGTCGCCGGCGGCATGGAGCTGGCGCTGTGGGCGGACATGCGCGTCGTGGCCGACGATGCCACCTTCGGCGTGTTCTGCCGCCGTTTTGGCGTGCCGCTGATCGATCTCGGCACCATCCGCCTGCCGCGACTGATCGGACATTCGCAGGCGATCGATTTGATCCTCACCGGCCGCCCGGTCGGCGCCCAGGAAGCGCATCGCATGGGGCTCGCCAATCGCGTGGTCGGCAAGGGCGAAGCCTGCGCGCACGCGATTGCGCTGGCGAAAGATATCGCGCGCTTCCCGCAAACCTGCATGCGCGCCGACCGCCTGTCGGCGCTGCGGCAATGGGACCTGCCCGAGGAAGAAGCCATCGCCAATGAAATGCGCGGCGGGCTGGAGGTGATCAAGTCGGGCGAAACGCTGTCGGGCGCGACGCGCTTTGCCTCGGGCGTTGGGCGGCATGGCGCGTTCGGCGCGGAGGCGGCGAGCGACTGACGTTCGCGAACGCGCCTGACGCTGCAGCGGTGGGCTTTCGCCATTGCGAGGAGCGAAGCGACGAAGCAATCCATCTCTTCCCGGAAGGATAGATGGATCGCTTCGCTCCGCTCGCAATGACGGGGGCTACACCCCCGCCATCATCACGTATTTGATCTCGACATATTCTTCCATGCCGTGATGCGAGCCTTCGCGGCCGAGGCCCGACTTTCCTTGACGCCGCCGAAGGGGGCGACTTCGGTGGTGATGAGACCGGTGTTGACGCCGACCATGCCTGATTCCAGCGCTTCCGCGACGCGCCAGACACGGCCGAGATCGCGGGAGTAGAAGTACGACGCCAGACCAAACGGCGAGTTGTTGCACATCGCGATCACGTCGGCCTCGTCCTTGAAGCGGAACACCGGCGCCAGCGGGCCAAAGGTCTCTTCATGCGCGACCAGCGCGTCGGGCCTGACGTTCGAAAGCACCGTCGGCTCGAAAAAACTGCCGCCGAGCGCGTGGCGCTTGCCGCCGGTGACGATTTTTGCGCCGCCCTTGACCGCGTCGGCAATGTGCTTTTCGACCTTGTCGATCGCGTCCATGTTGATCAGCGGCCCCTGCACCACGCCGGCTTCGGTGCCGTCGCCGATCTTCATCGCCGACACTTTCTTCGAGAGCTTTTCCACGAACTGATCGTAGATCTTGTCCTGGGCGTAGATGCGGTTGGCGCAGACGCAGGTCTGGCCCATGTTGCGGTACTTCGAGACGATCGCGCCCTCAACGGCGGCATCGATATCGGCGTCGTCGAACACCACGAACGGCGCGTTGCCGCCGAGTTCGAGGCCGAGCTTTTTCACGCCGACGGCGGCCTGCTGGTAGAGGATCTTTCCGACCTCGGTCGAACCGGTGAAGCCGACGAAGCGCACGGCAGGATGCTCGCACAACACCTTGCCGATCGCGGACGAATTGCCGGTGAGGATGTTGAACACGCCCTTGGGCACGCCGGCCTTTTCGGCGAGCGCGACCAGCGCCAGCGCGGTGAGCGGGGTTTCATTGGCGGGTTTCAGCACCACGGTGCAGCCGGCGGCGAGCGCGGGCGAAACCTTTCGGGTGATCATCGAGCACGGAAAATTCCACGGCGTGATGGCGCCGCAAACGCCGATCGGCTGCTTGATCGCGAGCAGCCGTGCATCCGGCCGCTGCGTCGGGATGGTCTCGCCATAGACGCGGCGGGCTTCCTCGGCGAAAAACTCGACATAGGCGCCGCCGATATCGACCTCGCCGAGCGCTTCGGCGAGCGGCTTGCCCTGCTCCGAGGTGAGGATCAGCGCCAGATCTTCGCGGTTGGCGATGATCAGGTCGAACCATTTGCGCAGGATGTTGGAGCGCTGCTTGGCGGTGAGTTTTGCCCAGGCCGGGAACGCGCGCTCGGCGGCTTCCACCGCTTGCGTGGTTTCCGCGGTGCTCATGACCGGGATTTTGGCGAGTTCGACGCCATTGACCGGATTGGTGACGGGCCGTGAGGGCGTGCCGACCCAGGCGCCGTCGATGTAGCAGCGGTCGCGCAGCAGTGAAGCGTCTTTCAGGCGGTCATGCAGCGTGGGGGTGGAGCTTTGGGCGCGTGCGGCAACGGGCGGGTTCATGGCGTTACTCCTCGGATTTTCTTGAAGATTGGTCCGAGTATAGGCCCAAAGCCACGACAATGCACCGGCCGCCCGGAGGCGGCCGTTTCAAGCATATTTGAGAGCTATTGCCGGAACGAAGCGGCGGTCAGGCGGCGCCGCTCATATAGGTTTCGCGGCGGCCGATCATGCGCTCCGCGGCAGCCTTGGCGTCCGCCCGCGAGGAGGTGGCGCAGGTGCGGTATTCGAGATCCGGCAGCGAGGCGGGATCGCGGCGGCCGAACCATGATTTGGAACCGACCTGCAGCATCGCCAGCGCCTGGGCGACATTGTCGACCGCATCGAAGGAATGCAGCGCGCCGGAGCCGGCGATGCGCACTTCGTAAATGCCGGGGGTGATGGGGGCTTCGATATTCTCGCCGCGGCCCGGCCGCGGATACCGCTTCCATTCGCTCCACTTCGAGATCATTGCCATTTTCCTGTAACTGCCAAAGCTGCAACCAAAAACTTCATACAAATCATTCAGCCGGAAACGCTGTTTGTGCTGTAATCTGAATGCCTTAACGCACAGATACCCGCCGGAAATCAGCACGCCTGAACGATACCGCCTAAGTCGGGGCCGGTCACCGCGGTTGCAACCTGTCCACCGCACATTGTGGCGGAGTGTTGCAGTTTGGCCGCGCCCTCGCCGCAACCTGGGCGGCCACGTGCCCGGCCCATCACGAGATTGCGACATCGGCGGCCATCCTCCGCTTGTCCTTGCGGGATTCGCCAACCGGGAGGAAGATTGCCTCACTCCATAAAAAAACATCGGAGGCGACCCCCAATGCAGAGCAAGGCACAGATCGATCAATTGCTGCGTCAGAAGAGCGAAGCGAAGGAAATTCCGGGCGTCGTGGCTGTAGCCGCGAGCGGAAAGGAAGTGATCTATCAGGGCGCGTTCGGCAAACGCGACCTGGCCAAGGACGATGCCATGACCGCCGACAGCGTGTTCTGGATCGCCTCGATGACCAAGGCGGTGACGACAGCGGGTGCGATGCAACTGGTCGAGCAGGGCAAGCTGTCGCTCGACGAGCCGATCGGCAAGCTGCTGCCCGACCTCGCTTCGCCGCAGGTGCTTGAAGGATTTGACGCCCAGGGCGCGCCGAAATTGCGCGCGGCGAAAAAGCCGATCACGCTGCGCCACCTCATGACCCACACCGCCGGCTTCTGCTACGACATCTGGAACGGCGACATGGCGGTTTACATGGAGAAGACCGGCCTCCCGTCGATCACCACCTGCCAGAACGCCGCGCTGAAGACCCCGATCATGACCGATCCCGGCACGCGCTGGGAATACGGCATCAATATCGACTTCGTCGGCAAGGCGGTGGAAGCGGCGAGCGGCAAGCGCCTCGATGCCTATCTGCACGGTCACATCTTCCACCCGCTCGGCATGAGCGACACCGCATTCCGGATCGGCGAGGCGCAACGCAAGCGCCTGGTCGGCATGCATGCGCGTGGCGAGGACGGATCGCTGGCGGCGATCCCGTTCGAGCTGGAGCAGAATCCCGAATTCCACATGGGCGGCGGCGGGCTCTACAGCACCGCGGCCGACTACATCAAGTTCTGCCAGATGATCCTCAACAAGGGCAAAGGCAACGGCAACCAGCTGCTTAAAGCCGAGACCGTTGCGACCATGGGACAGAACCACATCGGCGAGCTCAGCGTGCCGAAATTGGTGACGGCGGCGCCGATGTACAGCAACGACGTCGACCTCTACCCGGAGCAGGTGAAGAAATGGGGGCTGAGCTTCCTGATCAACACCGCCAAGACGGCGGAAGGCCGCAGCCCGGGCAGCCTCGCCTGGGCTGGCCTCGCCAACACCTATTTCTGGATCGATCCGGCGCGCGACGTCACCGGCGTGATCCTGATGCAGCTGTTGCCGTTCGTGGACGGCAAGTGCCTGGAGACGTTTGCGGGATTCGAACGCGGCGTTTATGCCGGGCTCGGCGCCGGCAGCGGCCAGAAGGCGGCGTAGGTCGCCGGCTCCACAAGAACTCGTCATGGCCGGGCTTGTCCCGGCCATCCACGTTCTTTGGTGCAGCAAAAAGCAAGACGTGGATGCCCGGGTCAAGCCCGGGCATGACGACTTGAGATGTGGCAGCACCGGGACTCTTCCATCAAACATTGGGTATAATCCCCCGCGCCTCGACGCAGGGAGAAACGACCTTGTCAGAAACAGCGGACAGTTATGTGTGCGGCACAGCCGATGCGCCGCTCTTGGGCGATACCATCGGGCGCTGCCTCGACCGGGCGGCCGAGCGATGGGCCGATCGCGAGGCGCTGGTTTCGCCAAGCCATGGCGTGCGCTGGTCGTGGAAGGAATTCAACGCCCGCGTCGATGCGCTGGCGGCGGGCTTTCTCGCGCTCGGCCTCGAGCGCGGCGCCCGCATCGGCGTGTGGTCGCTCAACCGGCCGGAATGGACGCTGACGCAATTTGCCGCCGCCAAGGCCGGGCTCATTCTCGTCACCATCAATCCCGCGTATCGCCTGAGCGAACTCGAATTCGCGCTCGCCAAAGTCGGCTGCACGGCGATCGTCACCGCCACCGCGTTCAAGACCTCGAACTACATGGAGATGCTGAACACGCTGCTGCCGGAACTCGCCAAAGCCGCGCCCGGCGAACTGCATGCGGCCCGGCTGCCGCAATTGCGCGCGGTGATCCAGATCGGCGGCCCGGTTTGCCCGGGCACCATCCCGTTCGAGGAAGTGACGCGCATGGGCGGCCCGCGCCATCACGCCGAACTGGCTGAGCTGGCAAAACTCCTGCAATTCGACGATGCCGTGAACATCCAGTTCACCAGCGGCACCACAGGTTCGCCCAAGGGCGTGACGCTGACGCATCACAACATCCTCAATAACGGCTATTTCGTCGGACGCGCGATGCGGCTGACCGAGCAAGACCGCATCTGCATCCCGGTGCCGCTCTATCACTGCTTTGGCATGGTGATGGGCAATCTGGCGTCGGTGACGCTGGGCGCCACCATGGTCTATCCCGGCGAAGGATTCGATCCGCTGGTGACGCTGCAGACCATCGCGCAGGAAAAATGCACGACGCTGTACGGCGTGCCGACCATGTTCATCGCCGAGCTCGATCATCCGGATTTTCAAAAGTTCGATCTGTCGTCGCTGCGCACCGGCATCATGGCCGGCGCCCCCTGCCCGATCGAGGTGATGCGGCGCGTCAACGAGCTGATGAACATGCGCGACATCACCATCGCCTATGGCATGACCGAAACCAGCCCGGTCAGCTTCCAGAGCGCCACCGACGATCCGCTGGAGCGCCGGGTGTCCACGGTCGGGCGCATTCATCCGCATGTCGAGGTGAAAGTCGTCGATCTCGAGGGGCGCATCGTGCCGCGCGGCCAGCGCGGCGAACTCTGCACCCGCGGCTACAGCGTCATGCTGGGCTACTGGGACGAGCGCGAAAAGACCGCCGACGTGCTCGATGCCAGTGGCTGGATGCACACCGGCGACATCGCCATCATCGACGCCGAGGGCTTTTGCAACATCGTCGGCCGCATCAAGGACATGGTGATCCGCGGCGGCGAAAATCTCTATCCGCGCGAGATCGAGGAATTTTTGTACCGCCATCCGAAAATCCAGGACGTCCAGATCTTTGGCGTCGCCGACGACCGCTATGGCGAGGAGCTGTGCGCCTGGATCAGGGTGCGCCCCGGCGAGACGCTGACCGCCGACGAGGTGCGCGGCTTCTGCCAGGGCCAGATCGCGCACAACAAGATCCCGCGCTACGTCGAGTTCGTCGAAGAGTTTCCGATGACGGTGACCGGAAAAATCCAGAAGTTTTTGATGCGCGACGCCGTCGAGGCGCGGCTCGGATTGAAATCGGCGAAGACGGCCTAAACCGGCAGCCCGTTCTGCTTCGCCAGTTCCTTCAGCGACACAAGCGGCCGCGCGCCGATGTGCTGGATCACCTCGGCGGCGGCGAGTGCGCCGAGCCGGCCGGCATTTTCATGGCCGGCATTGCGCACCAGGCCGAACAGGAACCCGGAGGCGAAGAGATCGCCGGCGCCTGTGGTGTCCACCAGCCTGTCGATCGGGAATGCGGGCGCAGCGACGACGCCGTCCTTTGAAACCACCACGCAGCCCTTTTCGCTGCGGGTGACAACGCCGAGCCTGGTATCCTTGCGCAGCTGCGCCAGCGCGCCGTCGAAATCCGAGGTCTGGTACAGCGAGTGCAGTTCCGACTCGTTGGCGAAAATCAGGTCGACCGTGCCCTTGCGCATCAGGTCCAGAAACTCGTCGCGATAGCGGTCGACGCAGAATGAATCCGACAGCGTCAGCGCGACCTGGCGGCCGGCGCCATGGGCGATGGTGGCCGCCTTCACAAAGGCGTCCTTGGCGTTCTTGGGGTCCCAGAGATAGCCCTCGAGATAGACGATGCGGGAAGCCGCGACCTGCGCGGCGTCGATGTCATCAGGCGTCAGATCCTGCGCGGCGCCGAGATAGGTGTTCATGGTGCGCTCGCCGTCCGGCGTCACCAGGATGTAGGAGCAGCCGGTGGCGGGGCCGTCCTTTGCCGCTGATGTTTCGAACGCGACGCCGGCCGCGCGGATGTCGTGGGCGTAGAGTTTTCCGATCTGGTCATCCCGGACCTTGCCGACATAGGCAGTGCGCGCGCCGAGATTGGCGATGCCGACAATGGTGTTGGCGGCAGATCCCCCGGACACTTCGGTGGCCGGCCCCATGTCGCGATAGATCGCGGTCGCGCGCGCCTCGTCGATCAGCGCCATGCTGCCCTTGGCCATGCCGTGGTCGGCGAGGAATTTCTCGTCGGTCTGCGCAAAGACATCGAAAATCGCATTGCCGATCGCCAGCACGTCGTATTTCGCTTCAGCCATTTATCTTGTCCAAAATCGGCGTTGAAAAGGTGCTGCGGCCTATCACGTTAGCCCCCGCGCCAGCAAGCGGCGCTGCTATAAGCGTTTCATGATCCGTTCCTTCCTTACGGTGTCCTCGGGCACGCTGGCCTCGCGGCTGCTTGGCTTCATCAGAGATTCCATGGTCGCCGCGCTGCTCGGCGCGGGCGCGGTGGCGGACGCCTTTCTGGTCGCGTTCCAGCTCGTCAATGTGGTGCGGCGGCTGTTGACCGAGGGCGCGCTGAACGCCGCGCTGGTGCCGGCTTATTTGCGGATTCGCGAGCAGGAAGGCGCGGCCGCAGCCGCCGCCTTTGCCGGGCGGTTGCTCGGCACCATCAGCGTCGCGCTGATGGCAGCCACAGTGCTGATCGGCGTGCTGATGCCGTTTGTCATATCAGTGCTGGCGCCCGGCTTCATCGGCACGGAGACGCTGCAGCTTGCCGTGAGCGATGCAAGGCTGATGCTGCCCTATCTCGCCTTTGCAGGTCCGGTGACGGTGCTGATGGCGCTGCTGAATGCGCAAGGCCGCTTTGCGCTGGCGGCGTTCTCGCCGCTGCTGTTCAACGTGGCGCTGATCGCCGCAACGATCGCGCTTTTGATCATGGCGGCAGGACGCAGCTTTTGCCGCCATGGTGCTGGCCGCAATCGTCGGCATTGCCGGACTATTGCAATTGTCGATCCTGCTGCTGCGCCGGAGCGACGGCGTCGCGGCATGGATACGCGTCAGCTTCGACAGCGAGATGCGAAGCTTCTTCGCCAAAGCCATTCCCGGCATGATCGCGAGCAGCGGCCCGCAGCTGCTGATGGTTGCCGGCGCCGTCATCGCCTCGTCTTCGCCGTCGGCGATATCGTGGCTTTATTTCGCGGGCCGGCTGATCGAATTGCCGCTTGGCCTGGTCGGCGTCGCCATGGGCACGGTGCTGATTCCGGAATTGTCGCGCGCCGTGCATGGCGACGACGCCGGCGCGATCGTGCATGCGCAATCGCGCGCGCTTGAACTCGCGACCGGGCTCGCGCTGCCGGCGACGCTTGGCCTCCTCGTGCTCGGCGAGCCGATCGTGCGGATGCTGTTCGAGCACGGCGCCTTCACGGCGGGCGATACCTTTTCCACCGCGCGCGCGCTGATGTGGCTGGCGCTTGGGCTGCCCGCCCACGTGCTGTTCAAATCGCTGGCGCCGGCGTTTTTCGCCCGAGAGAACACCAGGACGCCGCTGGTTGCGGTGCTGAAGGGCGATCGTGCTCGCGACCGCGAGCGCCTTCCTGTTCGGCCATCTGTTCGGGCCCGAGGGCATCGCCGCCGCCATCACATTGGGGGCCTGGAGCAGCGCGCTGTCGCTGCTGCGCGAGGGCGCCACGCGGTTCGGATTTTCGCTCGATGCCGCCGCGCGAAAACGCCTGCCACGCATGATTGCCGCGGCGCTGGCGATGGGCGGGCTGTTGTGGCTGGCGACAAGATTCTTGCCCATTGCCAACCTGCACGGCCTTGCGCAGGCGGCCGCCCTGCTTGTCCTCATCGCCGCCGGTATCGCGTCTTACGGCCTGATTCTACGGCTTTTCGGCGTGATCGGCTGGCGCGAGGCGGTTAACGCCGTCAGGCAAAATCCGCCCCCAAGCTTGCACGACTAAACGCCCCGTGGCAAACGACGCCGCGTAACAGACGGGAATCTAAACCATGGCCATGGTTGAACGGGTTTTTTCGGGCGTCCAGCCGACCGGTAATCTGCATCTCGGCAATTACCTCGGCGCGATCGTCAACTTCGTGAAGATGCAGGAGACGCATAACTGCATCTATTGCGTCGTCGACATGCACGCGATCACGCAAGGCGTCGACGTGTGGGGCGGCCCGGCCGAGCTCGCGCGCAACACCCGCGAAGTCACCGCGGCGTTCATTGCAAGCGGCATCGATCCGAAGAAGCACATCGTGTTCAACCAGAGCCAGGTCTCCGGCCATGCCGAGCTCGCCTGGATTTTCAATTGCGTGGCGCGGATGGGCTGGCTCAACCGCATGACGCAGTTCAAGGAAAAAGCCGGCAAGGATCGCGAAGCGGCGTCGGTGGGTCTCTACGACTATCCGGTGCTGATGGCGGCCGACATTCTGGTGTATCGCGCCACCCACGTGCCTGTCGGCGAGGACCAGAAGCAGCACCTGGAGCTGTCGCGCGACATCGCGCAAAAGTTCAACAACGACTTTGTCAATTCGATCCGCGGCCACGGCTTCAATGACGGGCTGTACTTTCCGTTGCCGGAGCCGCTGATCACCGGGCCCGCGACGCGCGTGATGTCGTTGCGCGACGGCACCAAGAAGATGTCGAAGTCGGATGCGTCGGATAATTCGCGGATCAACCTCACCGACGATGCCGAGACGATCGCGCAAAAGATCCGCAAAGCGAAAACCGATCCGGAGCCGTTGCCGACCGAGGAAAAAGGCCTCGAGAACCGTCCCGAGGCCGACAATCTGGTCGGCATCTATGCGGCGCTGGCGGGCGTCAGCAAGGCCGACGTGCTGCGCGATTTCGGCAGCGGGCAATTCTCGGTCTTCAAGAACGCGCTGGTGGAGCTTTGCGTCACGAAATTGTCGCCGATCGCCTCCGAGATGAAGCGGCTGGTCGCCGATCCCGGCCATGTCGATTCCATCCTGGCCGACGGCGCCAACCGCGCCCAGATCATCGCGGCCGAAACCATCAAGAAGACAAAGGACATCGTCGGCTTCATCCGGCAGCCTTGACCGCGAAATTATAAGGCGGAACCGCCGCGCCAACCTCTCCCAAACGGAGAGGGAGTGTGGCAGCATGGGCCGGTTGGCAGCACCGGGACATGCATGACCACCCAGCGACGAAGCTACGAATCGGGTCACAAGCCAAAATGTCTTGTTATCGTTGACGACACCGCGGAATGGGACCGCGCGGTTTACTATGCCAGCCGCTGGGCGATCCGGGTCGGCGGCGGCGTGGTGATGCTGCGCGTCATCGAAACCGAAGACCAGAACCAGCAATGGCTGGGGGTTGCCGACATCATGCGCGCCGAGGCGCATGAGGCCGCCAACGAGGCGCTCGACCGCGCCTCCGGCCGCGCCAACGGCATCGCCGCGATCACGCCGGAGCGGGTGATCCGCGAAGGCGTTCCGGGCGAGCAGATCCTCGACGTCATCGACAAGGACGTCGATATTTCGATGCTGGTGCTGGCGGCCAATCCCGGCGCCGAAGGGCCCGGCCCGATCATCACCACCATGGCCAAGACGGTGGGATCGTTCCCGATTCCCCTCGTTATCGTGCCCGGGGGCTTGAGCGACGACGAAATCGACGCGCTGTCGTAAGGCATTGATGCAGCGCGGGAAAGGCTGCCCTGCACCCCTTGACCGTGCACTGCGCGTAGCCATCTGCTAAGGGAAGCCTCACGCGCCGGCCTTGAACCGGCGACGCCGGAGAAAACCATGTTCATTCAGACCGAAGCCACCCCCAATCCCGCTACCCTGAAATTCATTCCGGGCCGCACCGTGCTCGACACCGGCACGATGGAGTTTTCCCGCGAATCCGCTGCGCGTTCGCCGCTCGCCGAACGGCTGTTCGACGTGCCCGGCGTCACCGGCGTGTTCTACGGCAATGACTTCGTCACCGTGACCAAGGCGGACGGCGACTGGCAGCATCTCAAGCCGGCGATCCTCGGCGCCATCATGGAGCACTACATGTCCGGCGCGCCGCTGCTCGCCGACGGCAGCGCCCACAATGACGAGGCCGCCGACGAGGAAGACGAGTTCTTCAACGAGGCCGACGCCGACACGGTGGCGCAGATCAAGGATCTGATCGAGACGCGGGTTCGTCCGGCGGTCGCCAATGACGGCGGCGACATCACCTTCCGCGGTTTCAGGGACGGCGTCGTCTATCTCAACATGAAGGGCTCTTGCGCGGGCTGCCCGTCATCGACCGCGACGCTGCAGCACGGCATCCAGAACCTGCTCAAGCATTTTGTGCCGGACGTGGTTGAAGTCCGGCCGATGTGACTCGAAGCGGAAACGCATCATTCTGCGTCATGGCCGGGCTTGTCCCGGCCATCCACGTTTTTGGGCATAGTCAAAGGAAATACGTGGATGCCCGGGACAAGCCCGGGCATGACGGATAATGTTTGCACCATGCTGATCCTCGCCATCGATACGGCCCTTGACGCCTGCGCCGCCGCCCTGCTCGACACCGCCAGCACCAAGGTGATCGCGCAGGAATCGCAGCCGATGAAGCGTGGCCATGCCGAAGCGCTGATGCCGCTGATCGCGCGCGTGATGAAAGAATCCGGTGTCGCCTTCGACGCGCTGAATCGTATCGCGGTGACCACGGGCCCCGGCAGCTTTACCGGATTGCGTGTCGGGCTTTCGGCCGCGCGCGGCATCGCGCTCGCCGCCGGCAAGCCCGTGGTCGGGGTGACCACGCTGACCGCCTATGCCGCGCCGGTCGTCAGCGAAAGCGGCGAAGCGCCGATCATCTCCGCGATCGACGCGCGGCATGACCATGTCTATCTGCAGGTGGTGAGCGGCAATGGCAGCGCGCTGGTGACGCCACGGGTCGCATCAGTTGCTGAAGCGCTCGAGGCCATCAGTTTCGGCGCGCCGCATCTGGTCGGCAACGCCGCCAATATTCTCGCGGAGTGCTGGCCGACCGATGTGCCGCAGCCGGTCAAGATCGATCCGATGCCGGCGCCCGACATTATCTGGATCGCATGGCTCGGCGCCGCCGTCGATCCTGCCACAGCGCTGGCCCGGCCGTTCTACCTGCGCGCGCCCGACGCCAAGCCGCCGAAGGATCTGCTGCCGCAAGCTTCACAGCCCGCGTCATGATAGCCTGGTTCTCGCCCTCGTACTGGTTGGGATGGTGGGGCGGCGGCGGCACGCCGGTGGTTGAACCCGCGACGCAGCGCGATACCGCACGGCTTGCGCAATTGCACGGCGCGTCGTTTCATCGCGGCTGGGGCGAAGGCGAATTCGAGACCATGCTGAGCGAACGCAATACGCTGGTGCATCGATTGAGGCTCGGGCGCCAGGTCATCGGCTTTGCCGTCTCGCGCATGGCGGGGGACGAAGCCGAAATATTGTCGATCGCGGTGGATGCCGGCCATCGCGGCAAAGGCCTGTCGCGAAACCTGCTGCTGACGCATCTCGGTCATCTTGCGGGCCACGGCGTGCGCCATATTTTCCTCGAAGTGGAAGAAAACAATGCCCCGGCGCGGCGGCTCTATGAATGGTCGGGATTCGGCGTCGTTGGCCGCCGCGAACGATATTACCAGCAGGATGGCGGGGAACAATTGAACGCACTTCTGATGCGGCGAGACTTGTCGTAGGATGCCGATGGTGGCAAATATTCCCCGGTTCTTCCGAGGCCCGCGATCATGACCGCATTGAAATCCCAGACAGCGCCCACCGCCACCGGTATCGAGGCGCGTTGCGCCGCGACCGGCATGCGCATGACCGAGCAGCGCCGCGTCATCGCGCGCGTGCTGGCGGAAGCCGCGGATCATCCCGACGTCGAGGAACTTTATCACCGCTGCGTCGCGGTCGACGACAAGATCTCGATCTCGACGGTGTACCGCACCGTCAAATTGTTCGAGGACGCCGGGATCATCGAACGGCACGATTTTCGCGAGGGCCGCGCCCGCTACGAACAGATGCCCGACAGCCATCACGACCATCTGATCAATCTGCGCGACGGCAAGGTGATCGAGTTCACCTCGGAGGAAATCGAAAAGCTGCAGGCCGAGATCGCGCGCAAGCTCGGTTACAAGCTGGTCGATCATCGGCTGGAGCTCTATTGCATCCCGCTTGACGACGACAAATCTTAATCGCGCGTCCTCTCAAGTGAACCTCGACCTCGTCATTTTCGACTGCGACGGCGTGCTGGTCGACAGCGAAGTCATTTCGTGCCGGGCGCATGCCGAGACCCTGACGCGCCACGGTTATCCGATTACGGAAGAGCAGGTGTTGCAGCGCTTCCTCGGCGTGTCCGATCGCGAAGCGCGACTGATCATCGAGCGTGAGATGGGGAGAGAACTCCCCGGCGACTTCGAAGCGCAGGTAAAGGAAGCGACGCTGAAATTCTACGCCGGTGACCTCAAGGCCATCGCGGGCGTTGCCGCTGCGATTGCCGCGATCGATCTGCCGAAATGCGTGGCTTCCAGCGGCACGCCGGAAAAAATCCGCCACGGCCTCGAATGCGCGGGGCTCTATGAGCAGCTCGCGCCTCATATCTTTTCCGCAACCCAGGTCAAGCGCGGCAAGCCCGCGCCCGATCTGTTCCTGTTCGCGGCAGAACAGATGAAGGCATCGCCTTCCCGCTGCCTCGTGATCGAGGACAGCGTTCCCGGCGTCACCGGTGCGGTCGCCGCCGGGATGACCGTGCTCGGTTTCCACGGCGGCAGCCACTGCCAGCCCGGCCACGCCAAACTGCTGCGCGATGCCGGGGCGGCCGTGGTGTTCGACGACATGCGGGAATTGCCCGATTTGGTAGGGAATGCGGCGCAAAAAGCCGGCTTCATCGCTGGATTTTCAGCCAGTTAGGTTATAATTGAGCCTTGCGGCGCGGATGGCGCCGTTCACTCCCCGACCAGGTTCCATGACGCCGCCGCGCAAGCTGCATATCAAGTCCTATGGCTGCCAGATGAATGTCTACGATGCGCAACGCATGGTGGACACGCTGGCGCCTGAGGGCTTTGTCGAGACCGCGAGCGCCGAGGACGCCGACCTCGTCATTCTCAACACCTGTCACATCCGCGAAAAGGCCTCGGAAAAGGTTTATTCCGAGCTCGGCCGGCTGCGGGTGATGAAGGAGGAGGCCGCGCGCCAGGGCCGGCAGGTCAACATCGCGGTGGCCGGCTGCGTCGCGCAGGCCGAGGGCGAGGAGATCATCCGCCGCGCGCCTGTTGTCGACGTCGTGGTCGGCCCGCAAAGCTATCATCATCTGCCGCAACTGCTGGCGAAGGCCAAGAGCCATGGCCGCGCGCTGGAGACGGAGTTTCCGGTCGAGGACAAGTTCGGATTCCTGCCGCCACCGAAGCCCGCCGCGATCCGCGCGCGCGGCATTTCGTCGTTCGTCACCGTGCAGGAAGGCTGCGACAAGTTTTGTACGTTCTGCGTGGTGCCATATACCCGCGGCGCGGAAGTCTCGCGGCCGGTCGCCAAAATCATCGATGACGTACAGCGGCTCGCCGACAATGGCGTGCGCGAGATCACCCTGATCGGGCAGAACGTCAACGCCTATCACGGCGAGGGACCTGATGGCCGCCCATGGCCGCTCGGAAAACTGCTGCACCGGCTTGCCGAAATTCCCGGCGTCGCGCGCTTGCGTTATTCCACCAGCCATCCCCGCGACGTCGACGACAGCCTGATCGAGGCGCATCGGGATTTGCCGGCCTTGATGCCGTTCGTGCATCTGCCGGTACAATCCGGCTCCGACCGGGTTCTCGCGGCGATGAACCGCAAGCATACCGCGGCCGAATATCTCGATGTCATCGACCGTTTTCGCCGCGTTCGGCAAGACATTGCATTTTCATCGGATTTTATCGTGGGCTTCCCCACCGAGACCGAGGAAGATTTTGCCGCCACCCTCGCACTGGTCACACAAATCGGATACGCTGGCGCCTATTCGTTCAAGTATTCGCCGCGGCCGGGAACGCCGGCGGCGGACATGCGGGAGACGGTGTCAGCGGCTGAAATGGACGAGCGATTGGAGCGGCTCCAGGGTTTGATCGACAGCCAGCAGTCGGCCTTCAATCTGGCTGCGATTGGCACAACGGTCGATGTGCTGTTCGAACGGCCCGCGCGCAATCCCGGCCAGATCGTCGGCCGCACCGCCTACCTGCAGCCTGCGCATGTGATGGCGTCGCCTGATATCATCGGCCAGATCCACCCCGTCAGGATCGAAAGCCTCGAGCGCTACAGCCTGCTCGGCCATCTCGTCTCGCCCATGCCATCCGCGCGAGTAGCGCATTCCCAGATCAGCACTGGAGCCTGAACCCTTGCCTAAAAGCGCATCGGATTCGCCTTCGCTCGCTCCCAGCCGCAAACTTGACCGCGACATGCAAGTCCCGCCTGAAACGCAAGTCGTCATCGACTTCGACGACAACCGCGCCGTTTCCGCGCTGGTCGGCCCCTACGGCCAGAATCTCGCGCTGATCGAGCGGCGGCTCGGCATCGTGGTCGATTCGCGGGGCAACCACATCACCATCGCGGGCAGCCGCGACGGCTGTGACGCCGCGCGGCGGGTGCTGGAGACGCTGTACGCGCAGGCCGTCCAGGGGCACGAACTGGCGCAGGGCGACGTCGAGGGCGCGATCCGCGCCGTGATCGCGCAGGGTTCGCTGTTCGAATATGACGCCAAGACGGCGAAATCCCAGTTCGAGACCATCAATCTGCGCAAACGCCCGGTGCGGGCGCGCACCGCCGCACAGGACTCCTATATCCGCGCGCTCAAGCGCCACGAACTGGTGTTCGGCGTCGGCCCGGCCGGCACCGGCAAGACCTGGCTGGCGGTGGCGCATGCCGCGCAATTGTTCGAACGCAAGGAAGTCGATCGCATCATCCTGTCGCGGCCCGCGGTCGAAGCGGGCGAGCGGCTCGGCTTTTTGCCCGGGGACTTGCGCGAAAAAGTCGATCCGTACCTGCGCCCGATCTACGACGCGCTGTACGATCTGATGGATTCGCGGATCGTCGAGCGCGCGTTGCAGGGCGGCGAGATCGAGATCGCGCCGCTCGCCTTCATGCGCGGCCGTACACTGACCAATGCGGTCATCATCCTCGACGAAGCGCAGAACACCACCTCGATGCAGATGAAGATGTTTCTGACCCGGCTCGGCGAGAACAGCCGCATGATCATCACCGGAGATCCGTCGCAGGTCGACCTGCCGCACGGCCAGGCCTCGGGCCTTGCCGAAGCGGTGAAGCTGCTCGACGGCGTCGACGGCATCGCACAAGTGAAATTCACGGCCGAAGACGTGATCCGCCATGAACTGGTAGCGCGGATCGTCGCCGCCTATGAGGGATTGCCGCAAAAGCCGGCAACCGGAAAAACTTGAACAAGCAAACTGCCGCCGTGAACCTGCCTCGCAAGGGTTGCGGCCGCCACGGAAATTCCAAAGGAAATTCCGGGACAAGAAAGAAAATGGCGCGCTCTGCCCTTCCCATGACCGAGGTTCTCGTCGTTGCCGAATGCTGGCAGGCCGAGGCCGGCGCCGAGGCCGTCATCCATCGTGCGATCGAGGCCGCTGCTGAAATAGCCGACGCGGACACCGGCGACGCCGAGCTTGCGGTCATGCTGACCGACGATGACGGCATCCGCACCCTCAACCAGAACTGGCGCGGCATCGACAAGGCGACCAACGTGCTGTCGTTTCCCGCGCTGCAGCCGACCGGGCCGGCCGGGCCCGACGATGCGCCGCGCATGCTCGGCGACATCGCGATCGCCTATCAAACGACGCGGCGCGAGGCCGATGAGGAGCAAAAGCCGTTCGATCATCACCTCAGCCATCTCGCGGTGCACGGGTTTCTGCATCTGATCGGCTACGACCACGAGAACGACGGCGAAGCCGAAGCGATGGAAAGCCTTGAGCGGGAGATTCTCGCCCAGCTCGGCATTCCCGATCCGTACTCGGATCGGGAGCGGGTAAACTGACATGCCGGATTCCGACCCTACCAACGACAATCCGCGCAACACGGCCAACCTGCCGGCGGTGGTTCAGCAAGGCGAGGTGCTGCGCCCGAGTGCCGACAACTGGCTGGTCCGCGCGATCCGCACGCTGTTCGGCTGGAAGCCGGGATCGGTACGCGACGATCTGCAGGTCGTGCTCGATGCCTCGCAGCCGGACGAGGTCGGCTTCTCCGCGATCGAGCGCACCATGCTGCGCAACATCCTTTCCCTGCATGAGCGCCGCATCGCCGACGTCATGGTGCATCGCGCCGACATCGTGGCGGTCAAGCGCGACATTCCGCTCGGCGAACTGATGAGCCTGTTCGAGAGTGCGGCGCATTCGCGCCTCGTGGTCTACAACGAAACCCTCGACGATCCCGAAGGCATGGTTCACATCCGCGACCTGCACGCCTTCATGACGGCGAAAGCGCGCGTCGGCGAAACCGGCAAAACACGGCGCAGAAAACCGTTCCCCGCCGGCCTAGATCTGCGCACGGTCGATCTGGCGCTGCCGCTTTCGGAAGCCAACATCATTCGCAAACTGCTCTATGTGCCGCCATCGATGCGGGCGATCGACTTGCTGGCGCAGATGCAGGCCTCCCGCATCCATTTGGCGCTGGTGGTCGACGAATATGGCGGCACCGACGGGCTGGTGACGATCGAGGACATCGTCGAGCAGATCGTCGGCGAGATCGATGATGAGCACGACAACGACGAGCCGCCTTCCATCGTGCGGCAGGCGGACAATTCCTTTATCGCGGACGCGCGGGCGAGCCTCGACGACGCCCGCACCGTGATCGGCGAGGACTTTGTCACCGGCGAAGCCGGCGAGGAGGTCGAAACGCTGGGCGGCTATCTGGTGTCGCATGTCGGCCGCCTGCCGGTGCGCGGCGAAGTGATTTCGGGGCCCGGCAATTTCGAGGTCGAGGTGCTCGACGCCGATCCGCGGCGCGTCAAGCGCCTGCGCATCGCGCCGCGCAAGGAGCGTCCGGTGCCGCGCACCCAGCGCCGCCGCGAAACAGCTCCCGAGCAAGGCCAGGCTCCGGCCGGTGACGGCACCACCCCGCCACCCGGCGATGGAGCCGGCACGCCGTGAAGCTGACCGACCAACTCCGCGCCGCCGCGCTGTCGATCCTCCTGACATGGGGATGGAAGCGCGTTGCCCTTGCCGTTCTCGCCGGCGCGCTTTCGGCGTTGGCGATGGCGCCGTTCAATGCCTGGCCGGTGCTGTTTCTGACATTTCCGGTGCTGGTCTGGCTGATCGACGGCGCCGCCGCCGGGCGCTGGCGCGGCGTGCCGGCGGCCGCGCTGTCCGGCTTCTGGTTCGGGCTCGGCTATTTCGTGCCGGGACTGTACTGGACCGGCTATGCCTTCTTTGTCGATGCGCAGACTTTCGCCTGGCTGACGCCGTTCGCCGTGCTTGGCCTGCCCTCTTATCTCGCGCTCTACACCGCGCTCGGTTTTGCGCTGGCGCGGCTGATCTGGACCAGGGATGCCTCGCGCGTGCTGGCGCTGGCCGTCAGCCTGACGGTCACCGAATGGCTGCGCGGGCATTTGCTGTCGGGTTTTCCCTGGAACGCGTTCGGCTACGCGCTGTCGGAGCCTTTAGCGCTGGCGCAGACGGCGTCGCTGATCGGCCTGTGGGGCATGACGTTCCTGACCGTTGCGATCTTTGCGGCGCCTGCGGTGCTGATCGACGGAAAATCATCCGGCCGCAGGCCATGGGTCGTGCCGGCGGCAGCGATTGCCTTGCTGGTCGCGATGGGAATTTTTGGCGCGATCCGGCTTTCGCTGCAGCCGACCACGATGGTCGCAGGCGTCAAGCTGCGCATCATGCAACCCAATTTGCAGCAGGACGTGAAGTTCAATTATTCCGCCAAGGCGGAGGTGATGCAGAAATATCTGACGCTGTCGGATCGCGCCTCCGGGCCAAATTCCACCGGCGTGCGCGACGCCAATATCCTGATCTGGCCGGAGTCGGCGTTTCCGTTTTTCCTCACCCGGGAAGCCGACGCGATGGCGCAGATCGCCGAGCTGCTGCCGAAGGGCACCGTGCTGATCACCGGCTCGGTGCGCGCGCCCGACGATCTCAAACCCGGCGTCAGGGTGACGCGTGCCTATAATTCGATCTACGTCATCGATCACGACGGCAGCGTGCTGTCGGTTTATGACAAGCTGCATTTGGTCCCGTTTGGCGAATACCTGCCATTCCAAAACGTGATGGAAAAGCTCGGCTTCAGCCAGCTCACCAAGGTTCAGGGCGGCTTCATTGCCGGCACGCGGCGGCATCCGCTCGCGATCCCCAATGCGCCGCGCGCGCTGCCGCTGATCTGTTATGAAGTGGTTTTTCCCGGCCATGTTGCAGCCGCGCGACGATCGCCCGGGCTGGATCGTCAATCTGACCAATGACGGATGGTTCGGGATTTCGACCGGCCCGTATCAGCACCTGCAGCAGGCACGATTGCGCGCGATTGAAGAGGGTTTGCCGGTGGTTCGCGCTGCGAATACGGGCATTTCTGCGGTTATCGATCCGATGGGCCGGATTGCCGCACAGCTTGGCCTCGGCATCGAAGGTGTATTGGATGCCAGCCTGCCGGCGGCGATTTCGCCGACGATCTATGCCCGCATCGGGAACATTCCCGCTGCCATTATCGCCATCATTGCCTTGATCTTCGTCATATTCCGCCGTGTATCGCGGCAAAATTTCTAACTGCGGAATTCCTCTTTTGAATTGGAATAATTGTAGGGTGGGCGGAAGTTGCACCTGTTGACAGATCGGCTCCGCCATTCGCATTCTGCACGCGCCGTTCGACCCCGTCGGTTCGTTGCTCAATTTGCTGTATTCGAAGACTCTTTATTTACTGCGAGCCGGACTCGACGGCACTCGCATCCGAGGCATCTCGCTTGATCGTCTTGCCTCGATCCCGGGCGCAAATGCCTCAAGGAGAGACGGAATGTCCACCAAAGCGCCGAACCCTGTTGACAAATATGTCGGCAGTCGCGTGCGGATGCGCCGCATCATGCTGGGCATGAGTTCAGGAAAAGCTCGGCGAGGCGTTGGGGCTCACCTTCCAGCAAGTGCAGAAATACGAGAAGGGCACCAACCGGGTCGGCGCCAGCCGCCTGCAGCAGATCGCCGAGATATTGCAGGTGCCGGTATCGTTCCTGTTCGACGGCGGACCGAGCGGCCTCGCCAACAGCGAGAATTTCGGCGAAGGCAGTTCGCCGGCCTATATCTCGGATTTCCTCGCGACCTCCGAAGGCCTGGCCCTGACCCGCGCCTTCACGCGCATCCCGGATTCAAAACTCCGGCGCAGCATCGTGGATCTGGTCGAGCAGATTGCGGCGCGCGAGGGCGCCGACAAGGTCTAGCGCTTTATTTGGAGCATGATCTTTTCCGAAAACCGGTCCCCACTTTTCGGGATCATGCTCTGAATTCCGCTGTCATTTTCGCAGGAGCCGATTGACGCGACCAAGGTCGCGAGCGCATGACATTGCCGTGTTCTCTGGAAAGCAATGATCCATCGATGCGTTCAACCAATCCCTTCGATGCGGCAGATATCCTCGACGGCATCCGCCGATGGGTCGAGATCGAGACGCCGACCGAAGTGCCGGCGCAGGTCAACAAGCTCGCCGACATCGTCGCCGATGGCTACCGCGATCTGCCCGTCGCGATCGAGCGCGTCGCCGGGCGCGACGGCTGCGGCGACCACCTCGTGGCGCGCTCGTCATGGGGCCAGGACGCGCCCGGCATTCTGGTGCTGAGCCATCTCGACACCGTGCATCCGATGGGGTTCATCGAGCGGCTGCCGTTCCGGATCGAAGGCGACCGCGCGTTCGGCCCGGGCATCTATGACATGAAGGGCGGCGCCTATCTGGCCTACCGCGCGTTTCGCCAGATTTGCGCCGGTGAGACGCGGCCGCCGCTCGGCATCACGCACCTGTTTGTGTCCGACGAGGAGATCGGCAGCCCGACCTCGCGCGCGCTGATCGAGGCGGAGGGGCGAAGAGCGAAATATGTGCTGGTGACGGAGCCGGCGCGCGAGGGCGGCAAGATCGTCACCGGGCGCAAGGGCGTCGCGCGGTTCGAGGTTTTCATCAAGGGCGTGCCTGCCCATGCCGGCACGAGGCCGCAGGACGGCCGCAGCGCGATCCGCGAACTCGGCTACGTCATCCAGGCCCTCGACGCGATGAACGATTCTTCGCGCGGTATCTCGGTGAATGTCGGCGTGGTGCGCGGCGGCACAAAACCCAACGTGATCGCGGAAGAAGCCTATGCCGAAATCGACATGCGCGTGCCGACGATCGCGGATGCCGACGAACTCGTTCCCAAAATTCTCGGCCTGAAATCGCGCACCGATGGCGTCAGCGTTCAAGTTGTCGGCGAACTCAATCGCCCGCCGTATGAAAAGGGCAATGCGGGCGCCGCGCTTTACGAGCACGCCAAAACGCTCGCCGCCGAGATCGGCTTCGACCTCGTCGATACCTCGACCGGCGGCGGCTCCGACGGCAACTTTACCGCGCCGCATACGGCGACGCTGGACGGACTCGGCGTCGATGGCGAGGGCGCGCATACCCACTACGAGCAGATGTATATTTCATCGATCGAGCCGCGGACGCGGCTGCTGTACCGGCTTTACCAGACGCTGCGATGACGCGCCCCTCCAATCCCGACCGCGACCACGCGCATGGACAAGGCTCGTTCTTTGGCCGGCGCAAGGGCCACAAGCTGCGCTCGCATCAGACCGATCTGATCGACAATCTGCTGCCGCGCCTGGCGCTCGATATCGGCTCGCCCGCGCCGGAAAATCTCACGGATATTTTCGAAGCGCCGCTTGAAGACGTCAGGCTCGAAATCGGTTTTGGCGGCGGCGAACATCTGATCGCGGAGGCGCTGGCCTTTCCCAATACCGGCTTCATCGGCTGCGAGCCCTATGTCAACGGCATGGCAAAGATCCTGACGCAGATCGAGGCGCACAATATCGGCAATATCAGGCTGTTCGCGGGCGACGCCGCCGAACTATTGGCCTGGGCGCCGGAGCATTCCTTGTCGCGGATCGACCTGATCCATCCCGACCCCTGGCCAAAGCGGCGGCACTGGAAGCGGCGTTTTGTGCAGGACGCCACCATCGCGGCGATGGCGCGGGTGCTCAAAGGCGGCGGCGAATTCCGCTTCGTCTGCGATATCGACGATTACGTCGCCTGGACGCTTTCGCATCTCGTGCGCTCGCACGATTTTGCGTGGCTCGCCGAGCGCGCCGACGACTGGCGCCTGCCGTGGCCCGGCTACACCATGACGCGCTACGGCCGGAAAGCCGAACGCGAGGGACGCGTGGCGGCGTATTTGCGATTTCGGCGTGTCAGCTAGCTCTTCCCCGCCCGCGCCTTCTTCGCGTCGGTGGCTTCCCACACCATGCGTTTGCCGCGCTCCTGGCCCAACAGCTCGATCGGATCGCGGTTGTCGATGTGGCCGAACTGGCCCTTGTAGACGCTGTAGCCGCAGAGTTCCTGCAAGCGGCGCGGAAAGCGCTTTGCGGTCTCCTAGCGGAATCCCGAGCTGCAGATTTTCCTGCTGCCGCATCCAGCCCCAGCAATAGGCGCAGGAGAACGCAAAGCGCCGCGCGTCAGAAGTGTTGGCGCCGCCGCCGTGCCACAGCGCGCTGTCGAACAGCATCACGCTGCCTTCAGGCATGGTCGCGGTGACGGTGTCATACGCCTTGCCGTATTGCGGCGAGGAATCGTATTTGTGGCTGCCCGGCACGATCCTTGTTGCGCCATTGTCGGCGCGAAAATCCGACAGCGCCCAGATCGCATTGATCGTGATCGGAATGTGCGGCCGCGGCAGCGGAATCAATTGGGTGTCTTCGTGGATCGGCTGCGCCTCCTGGCCGGGGCCGAGCACCAGCGAGCAGAACGACGATAACAGACATTCCCTGTCCAGCACGCGCTCGACCACCGGCAGCACGTTCTCGTGCAGCGGCACTTCCCAGAAGAGGTCGTCATAGGTCAACAGATTGTTGATGCGGACGGTCTTGAAACCCTCGAACGAGGTCTTGGCGTAGCCGAGATTGTGCTCGCGCTCGGTACGTTCCAGCGCCGCCTTCAATCCCTCGACGAGTTCCGGGCTCGCGGCATGTTCGATCACCGTAAATCCGTCGTCGCGGATCTTGTCCGCGTGCGATTGAATGTCGGCTTCAAGCATTTCGATCTCCCCGATGACGCTGTGTCGCGCCTTGGCAAGATCATAGCTTCGTTGCTCCGCTCCGTGCAATGACGTCGCAACTAGAGCGTCGGGCGGGTCTTCCAGAAATCGACCACGCGCTCCGCGGTCGAGGGCATCAGGCGCGCGAAATTGACGCGGGCGGCTTCGATGTCGGCGGGCGATATCGCCCGGTTCGGCCCGAGCCGCAACAGGATCAGCGCACGCACGGTCGCCCATTCCAGCCCGATGGTTTTGCCCACGATGATGATCGGATCGTAGCGATCGCCCGCGATCAGGCGGTCGAGTGTCAAAATCTTCACCCCAGACATCGCCGAGAGCGCCGCGATCGATTCTTCGTATCGATACGCCTTGGCAAAGCCGAGCAGGGTCGTCTCGTTCAAGCCGCCGGCCTTGTGCAAGGCGAGAATGGCGCGTTGCGCCGCGTCGAAATTACGCCGGTTCGCAACCGGTTTCATGACGCTCTCGATCTCGCTCATCGCCTGCTTGATCGCGGTCTGCCGCTCCGGCTTGACCACATCGAACAGGCGGCGGCGGATGACATCGATCGATCCCGCCAGAAGCTCCTTCAGATGCTCCTCGGAAAGATCGTCGCGCTGGCCGACCGCGATCGTCAGCACGCCATCCTGGCCGGCCCGCTTGATCAAGCTTGAATAGCCGGACGGCGAGAACTGTGCGCCCTTGTTTTTTGCGGTTTTGCGCACCACGTCGCGGTCGCCACGGTCGATCATGACGTCGGTAAGAGCGGGCGACAGTGCGGTGCGTTCCGTCATCGCCAGCAGATGATCCTGGCTCTTGTCGCGCGCGATCTCGATCAAGGCTTGTTCGTCGATCACCGGCGAGCGGCGCAGCACGGGACCGGCGATCGCAATCTCGTCCTCGCCTGCGAGCTGTGCGACCAGGCCGCGCGGCGCATTTGACAGCATCGACAAGCGTTCGGCGAGATCGGCACGCGCGTCGATTTCGGTGTGCGGCACGAGGCCGGTCAGGACGCCGTCGAAAAGATCGACATGTTCGGTGCGGAAATTCGCGGCCCCCTGCAGGAACAGGTCCGCAATGCGCCGCACCGCATCGGCACGGCGTTTCGGATCGTCGCCTCGGACGATCTCTTCGAGCCCGGGTATCAGCAAAGTCGCAGCGGTCATCCAAACTGTACTCAAACCGGCGGATTGGCGCGGCTTTGCGCAATCTAGGCAGGGTTCGTGAACGAAGGGTTTCGCCGCAAACCGCCCGAAATGGGGCCCAAAAACGTGCTTAACGGGCTTCCGGGCCTTGCCGTCACAGCGGAAAACCGCTATATCGGCAGCAACTTATGGTTCTCATACGATCGCGTATTGAGAGTGGGCCCCGCGGGACCCGCTCTTTTTTATTACCTGAACGAGGCGGCGCCATCAGAGGCGCCGACCGTATCAGGGGATACGCAGCCGGACCTGCGTAGGGCCCGGAAAAAACGTCAGACAAACAACGTTGGACAGACCAAGTCAGGCCGCTTTGACACTGGATATGACCGATCCGATTACTGGTTCCGTGGACACCGATCTGCTTGCCGAGCCGCGCCTCGTGGTCGAGCCGGGCGTCGCCGCACGGGTATCTGATGTCGCCGGTCCGGTGTTGCAGGGCATGGGCTATCGGCTGGTCCGCATCAAGATCTCCGGTGAAGCCGGCTGCACCGTCCAGATCATGGCGGAGCGGCCGGATGGAACCATGCTGATCGAGGATTGCGAAGCGATCTCGCGGGCGCTGTCGCCGGTGCTCGACGTCGCCGACCCGATCGAGCGCGCCTACCGGCTGGAAATTTCGTCCCCGGGCATCGACCGCCCGCTGGTGCGCCGCTCGGATTTCGAGCGTTACACCGGCCATCTCGTCAAGATCGAGATGGCGGTCGCCCATCAGGGCCGCAAACGCTTCCGCGGCTTGCTCGCGAGCGTCGAAGGCGACGCCGTGCGGCTGCATCGCGACGATACGCCGAAGGGTGAAGACACCGAGGTGCTGCTGGTGATGGAAGACATCGCCGACGCACGGCTGGTTCTGACCGACGAGTTGATCGCGGAATCGATGCGCCGCGGCAAGGCCGCCGAGCGCGAACTGAAACAGAATCTCGGACTGGTTCCGCCACCGCCGCCGCATGCCAAAAAGAGCGACCCGGCGAAAAGCAACGCGCCGAAGCCGAAACCGCTGAAGAAACCGCTGCCGAAGAATACCAAGAAACACCGCCTCGCCGCGCAAGGATTGCCCGGCGGCGACATCGATCCTACCGAAGGAGACTGAGCCATGGCCGTCAGCGCCAACAAACTCGAACTGCTGCAGATTGCAGATGCAGTTGCGCGCGAAAAGTCGATCGACCGCGGCATCGTGATCGCCGCGATGGAAGACGCGATCGCCAAGGCCGCCCGCGCCCGTTACGGCAGCGAGACCGACGTCCATGCCGAGATCGACGCCAAGAAGGGCGAGCTGCGGCTGTCGCGCCACATGCTGGTGGTCGACGTGGTCGAGAACTCGTCGAACCAGATTTCGCTCGCCGACGCGCAGCGCGCCAATCCCGGCGCCCAGGTCGGCGACACCATCGCCGACACCCTGCCGCCGCTGGAATATGGCCGTATCGCCGCGCAATCCGCCAAGCAGGTGATCGTGCAGAAGGTGCGCGAGGCCGAGCGCGACCGGCAATACCAGGAATTCAAGGACCGCATCGGCGACATCGTCAACGGCGTCGTCAAGCGCGTCGAATATGGCAGCGTGATCGTCGATCTCGGCCGCGGCGAAGCCATCGTGCGCCGCGACGAGATGCTGCCGCGCGAAGTGTTCCGCAACGGCGACCGCGTCCGCGCCTATATTTTCGACGTGCGGCGTGAAACCCGCGGACCGCAGATTTTCCTGTCCCGCACCCATCCGCAGTTCATGGCCAAGCTGTTCGCGCAGGAAGTGCCGGAGATCTATGACGGCATCGTCGAGATCAAGGCGGTGGCCCGCGATCCCGGCTCGCGCGCCAAGATCGGCGTGATTTCGCGCGATTCTTCCGTCGATCCGGTCGGCGCCTGCGTCGGCATGCGCGGCTCGCGCGTGCAGGCCGTGGTCAACGAACTGCAGGGCGAAAAAATCGACATCATTCCGTGGTCGCCCGATATCGCGACCTTCGTCGTCAACGCGCTGGCGCCGGCGGAAGTCGCCAAAGTCGTGATCGACGAAGACCGCGAGCGGATCGAGGTCGTGGTCCCCGACACCAACAACCAGCTTTCGCTGGCGATCGGCCGCCGCGGCCAGAACGTGCGGCTGGCTTCGCAGCTCACCGGCTGGGACATCGACATCCTCACCGAACAGGAAGAATCCGAGCGCCGTCAGGCCGACTTCGAGAACTCGACCCGGGTGTTCATGGAAGCGCTCAATGTCGACGAGGTCGTCGGCCAGTTGCTGGCGTCGGAAGGCTTTACCTCGGTGGAGGAACTGGCGCTGGTCGATGCACGGGAACTCGCCGGGATCGAAGGTTTTGACGAGGAAACCGCCAACGAGCTGCAGACCCGGGCCCGCGAATATCTCGAGCGGCTCGAGACCGAGCTTGAGGAACGGCGCAAGGAACTCGGCGTCGAGGACGCCATGAAGGATGTCCCGGGCGCGACCTCGAAGATGCTGGTCAAGCTCGGCGAGAACGACGTCAAGACGGTCGAGGATCTCGCCGGCTGCGCCACCGACGATCTGGTCGGCTGGACCGAGCGCAAGGAAGGCAGCGAACCGGTCAAGCATGCAGGCTTCCTCGATGGCATCGAGGTTTCCCGCGAAGACGCCGAGGCCCTGATCATGCAGGCGCGCGTCAAGGCCGGCTGGATCACCGAAGCCGATCTCGCGAAACCGTCCGAGGAGGCCGAGGCCTCCGAAGAACAACCAGTTTAAGGAGATGCCGCGCGCATGCTCGCATCGGTCGACCCCGATCTCGACAACGGCCCGCGGACCGACAGGTCCGCGACGATGCGGATGTGCGCGGTCAGCCGCGAGGTGCGGCCGATCGACGAACTGATCCGGTTCGTCGTCTCGCCGGAAGGCACGGTAGTTCCGGACCTCAAGCGCAAGCTTCCCGGCCGGGGTCTTTGGGTTTCCGCCTCGCGGGCGGCCGTTGCGGAAGCCGTCCGGCGTAACCAGTTTAGCCGGGGTTTCAAACGCGACATCCGCGGGGCCAAGACCCTCCCCGAAGATACCGAAAACCTGCTGGTCCGTGCCGCGATCGAGGCCCTGGCCATGGCGGCCAAGGCCGGGCAGGTGGTCTCCGGTTTCGGCAAGGTCGAGGACGCTCTTCAGGCCTCAGGCCGGGGGCAGGTCACGGCCCTGCTCCATGCCTCCGACGGGGCGGCCGACGGAATCCGGAAATTGGACGCGATCGCGAGGCAAAGGGGCGGAAATATTGGTGAATTGCCGGATTTTCCGGTCATCGCCGCTTTAACTTCGGCACAATTGGATTTGGCACTGGGGCGGTCAAATGTGATACATGCTGCGCTGCTCGCGGGCCCGGCGAGCAAGACCTTCCTGTCGCGCAGCCAGATCCTGGTCCGATACCGGACGGCGGATGACGACAAGACGGCCGGTGCCTGAAGAATTCGAACTGACGACAGCTTCAATGACTGTGCGCAACGCGCACAACGTAACGAGATTAGGACTGCTGAATGGTTGATACCAAAACGCCTGGCGACAAGACTTTGAGCGTGCCGAGCAAGACCTTGACGCTGAAGCCACGCGTCGAGACCGGCACCGTGCGCCAGAGTTTTAGCCATGGCCGCACCAAGCAGGTCGTGGTCGAGAAGCGCGGCAAGCGCCGCGGCCCAGGTGACGCGCCTGCTGCGCCGGAACCGCGCGCGCCCGAGCCGGTCGTGGCCAAGGCCGCGCCAGCCAAGGCTCCGCTCGGCCGTCCGGCCCCGGCCGCTCCGCGCAACAATTCGGGCGTCGTGCTGCGCACGCTGACCGAGGACGAGCGTTCCGCCCGCGCCAGCGCACTGGCCGACGCCAAGGTTCGTGACGTCGAGGAGCGAAAGGTCGCCGAAGAGGAAGCCAAGCGCCGCGCCAGCCGCGAAGGCATCGAGCAGGCCGAACGCGAGGCCGCCGAAGCCCGCCGCAAGGCCGAGGAAGATCGTCACCGTCTGGAAGAAGAAGCCAAGCGCAAGGCCGAACTCGAGGCCAAGCGGCGCTTTGGCGAAACCGACACCAGCAAGGCGGCCACCGTGGCACGCGCCGCCGCCGCGGTTCCGGCGGCACGGGCGCCCGGCGTCGCCGCCGACGCCACCGATGAAGATGAAGGTCCCCGTCAGATCAGGCGCGGTCCCGGTGGCGCCGTCCGCGCCGCCCCTCCGCCCAAGACGACGCACAAGCCGGGTCCGCAGAAACAGCGCGGCCGCCTGACCGTCGTCACCGCGCTCACCGCCGACGACGTGCGCGAGCGTTCGATCGCCTCGTTCCGCCGCCGCACCCAGCGGCTGAAGGGCCATGCCGCGAACGAGCCAAAGGAAAAACTCATCCGCGAAGTCATCATTCCGGAAGCGATCACCATCCAGGAGCTCGCCAACCGCATGACCGAGCGCGCGGTCGACGTCATCCGCCTGCTGATGAAGCAGGGCGCGATGCACAAGATCACCGACGTGATCGATGCCGACACCGCGCAACTGATCGCCGAGGAAATGGGTCACTCCGTCAAGCGCGTCGCCGCGTCCGACGTCGAAGAAGGCCTGTTCGATGCGGTCGACGATTCCTCCGATACCGAGCCGCGCTCGCCGGTCGTGACCGTGATGGGCCACGTCGACCACGGCAAGACCTCGCTGCTCGACGCGCTGCGTCACGCCAATGTGGTGTCGGGCGAAGCCGGCGGCATCACCCAGCATATCGGCGCCTATCAGGTGACCTCGCCGGAAAGCGGCAAGAAGATCACCTTCATCGACACGCCCGGCCACGCCGCGTTCACCGCGATGCGCGCCCGCGGCGCCAAGGTGACCGACATCGTGATTCTGGTGGTCGCGGCCGATGACGGCGTCATGCCGCAGACGATCGAAGCCATCAATCACGCCAAGGCGGCGAAGGTCCCGATGATCATCGCCATCAACAAGATCGACAAGCCGGATGCCAAGCCGGAGCGCGTGCGCACCGAACTGCTGCAATACGAGGTTCAGGTCGAATCGCTCGGCGGCGACGTCGTCGACGTCGAGGTTTCCGCCAAGAACAAGACCAATCTCGACAAGCTGCTGGAAATGATCGCGCTGCAGGCCGACCTGCTCGATCTCAAGACCAATGCGGAGCGCCCGGCGGAAGGCACTGTGATCGAAGCCAAGCTCGATCGCGGCCGTGGTCCGGTGGCGACCGTGCTGGTTCAGCGCGGCACGCTGCGGATCGGCGACATCATCGTGGCCGGCGCCGAAATGGGCCGCGTCCGCGCGCTGATCAACGACCAGGGCGAAACCATCGAAGCGGCCGGCCCCTCGGTGCCGGTCGAGGTACTCGGCTTCAACGGCCCGCCGGAAGCCGGCGACCGCCTTGCGGTCGTGGAAAACGAAGCCCGCGCCCGTCAGGTCACGAGCTACCGCGCCCACCAGAAGCGCGAAAACGCCGCCGCCTCGATCTCCGGCATGCGCGGCTCGCTCGAACAGATGATGTCGCAGCTCAAGACCGCGGGCCGCAAGGAATTCCCGCTGATCGTCAAAGCCGACGTGCAGGGCTCGCTCGAAGCCATTCTGGGATCGCTGGAAAAGCTCGGCACCGACGAAGTCGCCGCCCGCATCCTGCATGCCGGCGTCGGCGGCATCTCGGAATCCGACGTCACGCTGGCGGAAGGTTTCAGCGCCGCGATCATCGGCTTCTCGGTCCGCGCCAACAAGGAGGCGGCCGCGGCCGCCAAGCGCAACGGCATCGAGATCCGCTACTACAACATCATCTACGATCTCGTCGACGACATCAAAAAGGCGATGTCCGGCCTGCTCGCGCCGACGCTGCGCGAAACCATGCTCGGCAACGCCCAGATCCTGGAAGTGTTCAACATTTCCAAGGTCGGCAAGGTCGCGGGCTGCCGCGTCACCGACGGCACCGTGGAGCGCGGCGCCAACGTCCGCCTTATCCGCGACAACGTCGTCGTGCACGAGGGCAAGCTGTCGACGCTGAAGCGCTTCAAGGACGAAGTGAAGGAAGTGCAGTCCGGCCAGGAATGCGGCATGGCGTTCGAAAACTACGGCGACATGCGTGTCGGCGACGTCATCGAGTGTTACCGCGTGGAGACGATCCAGCGCAGCCTGTAAGTCTGAACCTTACGGCTTCGGCTTCGTCAAAAGGACAATGAAACTAGTTTGACGTCATGCCCGGCATTGTGCCGGGCATCCACGTCGCAAGGAATTCACCGCAAGAAAGACGTGGATGGCCGGGACAAGCCGCGGCCGATGACGGAATTGATTTCGAGAGATAATGCCCCGTCACCACCAGAAAAAAGGCGCCGCCCCCGGCGGCTCGCAGCGGCAATTGCGCGTCGGCGAATTGGTGCGCCATGCGGTTGCCGATATTCTGTCGCAGGGTAGCGTCCACGACCCCGACCTCGAAGGCCACATTGTCACCGTGCCGGAGGTTCGAATGTCACCGGACCTCAAGCTTGCCACAATTTATGTCATGCCGCTCGGCGGCCGCGACACCGAGATCGTGATCGCGGCACTCGAGCGTAACAAGAAGTTTCTGCGCGGCGAGGTCGCGCATCGCGTTAACCTGAAATTTGCACCTGAACTCCGCTTTCGCGTCGACGAACGATTCGATGAAGCGGAACGTATCGAGAAATTACTGCGAACACCTGCGGTGCAGAGAGACCTCGCACCCGATTCGGATAATGAATGATGATTGCGACGACAGCCAACGGCGTCAGCGAGCCGCAGAATGCGCCCTCGCCCGACGCGGAAAAAAATATTTTTTCGGACACGCGCGATGAAGAGCGCCGCACCAACAATGACCCGCGCGCCAACAAGCAACAGCGCCAGAACAATCAGCCGCGCCGCGACCGCCGCGACGTCCATGGCTGGGTGATTCTCGACAAGCCGATCGGCATGACCTCGACGCAGGCGGTTGCGGTCGTGAAGCGGCTGTTCAACGCCAAGCGCGCCGGACACGCCGGCACGCTCGATCCGCTCGCCTCCGGCGGCCTGCCGATCGCGCTCGGGGAAGCCACCAAGACCGTCCCCTTCGTGATGGACGGCCGCAAGCGCTATCGCTTTACGGTCGCCTGGGGCGAGGAACGGGATACCGACGACACCGAGGGCCGCGCGGTCAAAACCAGTGAGCTGCGGCCGTCCGCCGAGGCGATTTCGGCGCTGTTGCCCCGCTTTACCGGCCTGATCGAGCAGATCCCGCCGCAATATTCGGCGATCAAGGTTCAGGGCGAGCGCGCCTATGATCTGGCGCGCGACGGCGAGACCGTCGAACTGCAGCCGCGCCCGGTCGAGATCCACCATTTATCCCTTATAGAACAACTAGATGGCGGTAAATCCGTGTTCGAGGCCGAGTGCGGCAAGGGCACCTATGTCCGGGCGCTGGCCCGCGATATGGGCCGGATTTTGGGCTGTTTCGGCCATATCTGCGCGCTGCGCCGGACCCTGGTCGGCCCGTTTACCGAAACGGACATGATTCCGCTGGAAGAACTGGAGGCTTTGTGTAATAGAGCCGCGTCTGGCGAGGGCAGCCTCGCCGACGCGCTTTTGCCCGTTGAGACCGCGCTGGACGACATCCCGGCACTGGCCGTCACACGGGCTGATGCGGCAAGGCTCCACAGGGGCCAGGCCGTTTTGTTGCGCGGACGGGATGCGCCCAATAGTAGCGGCACAGTCTATGTCACGGTGGCAGGCCGTCTTTTGGCGCTTGCTGAAATTGGCAATGGCGAACTCATCCCCAAGCGCGTGTTCAACCTGACCGGGCTGGTTGCCAGCTCCGGTCGCAGCAATGAAAGTGTTTGACGATGTCGATTACCGCCGAACGCAAAGCGGAAGTCATCAAGACGAATGCCAACAAGGCCGGCGACACCGGCTCGCCCGAGGTCCAGGTCGCGATCCTGTCGGAACGCATCAATAACCTCACCGGGCATTTCAAATCCCACGTGAAGGACAATCATTCGCGTCGCGGACTTTTGAAAATGGTCGCCACACGCCGTTCGCTTCTCGATTACATCAAGCGGAAGGACGAGGCGCGCTACAAGGCGCTGCTCGAAAAGCACAACATTCGTCGTTGATTACGAGTTCACGCGCGCAAGGATTTGCGCGCGTTTTCGCATGATCTTCCGCTTGAAAAGCGGACTTTCGATTTCCGAAAGACGATCATGCGCAAGAGCGTCCAGCAGCAATCCGGCCGCTGGGCGGGGGCAAGATGCCCTTGACGACCCGAGAGGATGGACGCCATCCGAAATTCAAAGACCATGGCAGGATCGCCGGATGCTGATCTCGATTGCGATCAGCATCTCGCCATCTTGCGCATGGTCTTTGCGTTTCAGGCGTCCGTGCTTTCGTGAAAACATGAAAGAAGACCGAAATGTTCAATAAGCATACCGTCGAGATCGACTGGGGTGGACGTCCCCTCAAGCTGGAAACCGGCAAGGTTGCCCGTCAGGCCGACGGCGCCGTGGTGGCGACCTATGGCGAGACCGTCGTGCTCGCCACCGTCGTTGCCGCCAAGTCGCCGCGCGAAGGCGTCGACTTCCTGCCGCTGACCGTCGACTACCAGGAAAAGACCTACGCCGCGGGCCGCATTCCCGGCGGCTACTTCAAGCGCGAAGGCCGTCCGACCGAAAAGGAGACGCTGGTCTCCCGCCTGATCGACCGTCCGATCCGTCCGCTGTTCGTCGACGGCTGGCGCAACGAGACCCAGGTCATCGTCACCGTGTTGTCGCACGACATGGAGAACGATCCCGATATCGTGGCGCTGGTGGCGCGTCCGCGGCGCTGACGCTGTCCGGCGCGCCCTTCAAGGGCCCGATCGGCGCCGCCCGCGTCGGCTTCGCCAATGACGAATTCATCCTCAACCCGACGCTCGACGAGATGGTCGACACCCAGCTCGATCTGGTCGTCGCCGGCACCGCCGACGCCGTGCTGATGGTGGAATCGGAAGCCAAGGAACTCAACGAAGACATCATGCTCGGCGCCGTGATGTTCGGCCATCGCCACTTCCAGCCGGTCATCAAGGCGATCATCGACCTCGCCGAGAAGGCCGCCAAGGAACCGCGCGAAGTCACCGTCATCGACAATTCGGCGATCGAGAAGGAAATGCTCGCTCTGATCGAGCAGGAGCTGCGCGCCGCCTACGCCATTCCCGTCAAGCAGGACCGCTACGCCGCGGTCGGCAAGGCCAAGGAAAAGGTGATGGCGCATTACTTCCCGGAAGGCCAGGAGCCGAAATACGACAAGCTCCGCGTCGCCGGCGTGTTCAAGGAACTGGAAGCCAAGATCGTTCGCTGGAACATCCTCGACACCGGCAAGCGCATCGACGGCCGCGATTCCAAGACCGTGCGCAACATCATCGCCGAAGTCGGCGTGCTGCCCCGCGCCCACGGCTCGGCGCTGTTCACCCGCGGTGAGACCCAGGCGATGGTCGTGACCACGCTCGGCACCGGCGAGGATGAGCAGTACATCGACGCGCTGTCGGGAACGTACAAAGAGACGTTCCTGCTGCACTACAACTTCCCTCCCTACTCGGTCGGTGAGACCGGACGTCTCGGCGGCACCAAGCGCCGCGAGATCGGCCACGGCAAGCTTGCCTGGCGCGCGATCCACCCCGTGCTGCCGCCGCACCACGAGTTCCCCTACACGGTGCGCGTGGTCTCTGAGATCACCGAGTCCAACGGCTCGTCTTCGATGGCCTCGGTTTGCGGCGCCTCGCTGGCGCTGATGGATGCCGGCGTGCCGCTGAAGCGGCCGACGGCGGGCATTGCCATGGGCCTGATCCTCGAGGATCAGCGCTTTGCGGTGCTGTCCGACATCCTGGGTGACGAAGATCATCTCGGCGACATGGACTTCAAGGTCGCCGGCACCGATCAGGGCATCACCTCGCTGCAGATGGATATCAAGATCGAGGGCATCACCGAAGAGATCATGAAGGTCGCGCTCGGCCAGGCCAAGGACGGACGTATCCATATCCTCGGCGAGATGGCGAAGGCCTTGACCAACGCCCGCGCCGAACTCGGCGAATACGCGCCGCGCATCGAGACCTTCAAGATCGCCACCGACAAGATCCGCGAAGTGATCGGCACCGGCGGCAAGGTGATCCGCGAGATCGTGGAAAAGACCGGCGCCAAGATCAACATCGAGGACGACGGCACCGTGAAGGTCGCCTCCAACGACGGCGAGGCGATGAAGGCCGCGATCAAGTGGATCAAGTCGATCGCTTCCGATCCGGAAGTCGGCCAGATCTACGAGGGCACCGTGGTCAAGGTGATGGAGTTCGGCGCCTTCGTGAACTTCTTCGGCGCCAAGGACGGCCTGGTCCACATCAGCCAGCTCGCTTCCGCCCGCGTGCAAAAGACCTCGGACGTCGTCAAGGAAGGCGACAAGGTCAGGGTCAAGCTGCTCGGCTTCGACGACCGCGGCAAGACCCGGCTGTCGATGAAGGCGGTCGACCAGACCACCGGCGAGGACCTCGAGGCCAAGCAGAAGACCGACGCCCCGGCCCCGCGCGAGGCGGCCGGCGAGTAAACCTCGCTAAAAATTGAAGCAAAAGGCGGCTTTTCAGCCGCCCTTTTCATTTTGGGCATGTCTCCCGCAAACGCTCGCTGTCGCGAGGGCGGCTTTTCAGCCGCCCTTTTTTGTTGGTGTGACGGGTACATGCGCCCTAACGCCGCAGTGCCGCATACCCGAAAATTTGAAACCGGACCGGTTTTCGTTCGCATTTCAGTATGGGGCAGGTACGGCTACGCTCACGTCAGCCGGCCCATGCAGGGTTTTGTCACACGCCAGGAGGATTTCATGTCATCTCTATCGCGCCGTCATCTGTTCAGCGCCGCGGCAGGCGCCGCCGCGTTTGCGGCCTTGCCGCGCATTTCGTTTGCCCAGGCGCCCGCTGCAGCTCCCGCGGCCGCGCCCGCCGCGGCGGGCCCGTTCACGCTGCCGCCGCTGACCTATCCCTTCAATGCGCTGGAGCCGCATATCGACGCCAAGACCATGGAAATCCACCATGACCGGCACCATCAGGCCTTCATCACCAACCTCAACAATCTCGCCAAGACCAACCCGCAGCTCGGCACCGCCAAGATTGCCGACGTGCTCGGCAATCTCAACGCGCTGAACGACGACATCAAATTCGCGGTACGCAACAATCTCGGCGGCCACGCCAACCACACCATGTTCTGGGAAATCATGGGCCCGGGCGGCGGCAAGCCGGAAGGCGATTTGCTGGCGGCGATCGACAAGGATCTCGGCGGCATGGAAAAATTCCAGAACGATTTTAACGCAGCCGGCGGACGCCAGTTCGGCTCGGGCTGGGTGTTCGTCACCGTCGCCAAGGACGGCAAGCTTGCGATCGAGACCCGTCCGAACCAGGACAATCCGATCATGGACGGCAAGCGGGCGCTGATGGGCAACGACGTCTGGGAGCACGCCTATTATCTCAATTACCAGAACCGCCGCGCCGATTATCTGAAGGCATGGTGGAACACCGTGAACTGGAGCAAGGTCGGGGAACGCTATGCCTCGGCAAAGACCGGCGGGCTCGGCGTCTGAACAAGGAAAAGCCGGGTGCAGGATGGGCCTGCACCCGGCTTGTTTGAGCATGATCTCTTCGGAAAACCGGTGTCCACTTTTCCGGATCATGCTTTAGCGAACTTTATCGTCGCCTGGCTCAGGCGGCGACGTCAAAACGGTCGGCGTTCATCACCTTGGTCCACGCCGCCACGAAATCCTTCACAAACTTCTCCTTCGAGTCCGTACACGCATAGACCTCCGCGAAGGCGCGAAGCTGCGCGTGCGAACCGAAGATCAGGTCGACGCGGCTTCCGGCCCATTTGGCCGCATTGGTCTTGCGGTCGCGGCCTTCGTAGCTGCCGTCGGCCGCCGGCTGCCAGACCGTAGCCATGTCGAGCAGGTTAACGAAGAAGTCGTTGGTCAGCGCCCCTGCCTTCTTCGTGAAGACGCCGTGCTTCGACCCGCCGGCATTGGCGCCAAGCACGCGCAGACCGCCGAGCAGTGCCGTCATTTCGGGTCCGCTCAGCCGCAGCAATTGCGCGCGGTCGATCAACGCTTCTTCCTGCGCCATGAACTGGTGCTTCTTGGCGCTGACATAGTTGCGGAAGCCGTCGGCCCGCGGCTCGAGCGGAGCAAAGGACTCGACGTCGGTCTGATCCTGCGAGGCATCCGTGCGGCCCGGCGTGAAGGGAACCTTTACGTCCACACCGGCAGCCTTCGCAGCCTTTTCGACCGCAGCAACGCCGCCCAGAACGATCAGGTCGGCCAGCGAAACTTTCTTGCCTTTGGCCGATTTGTTGAAGTCGCTCTGGATCGCCTCGAGCTTCTTCAGCACCTTCGCCAGCTCAGCCGGATTGTTCACTTCCCAATCCTTCTGCGGGCTGAGCCGAATGCGCGCGCCATTGGCGCCGCCACGCTTGTCCGACCCGCGGAACGTCGACGCCGAGGCCCAGGCGGTCGAGACCAGTTGCGGTACCGACAAGGCGCCGACGAGTTTTGCTTTCAGGGCTGCGACGTCCTTGTCGTTGATCGGCTTGGAATTGGCGGCCGGGACCGGATCCTGCCAGATCAGGACCTCCTTCGGCACGAGCTTGCCGAGGTAGCGCACGCGGGGGCCCATGTCGCGGTGCGTGAGCTTGAACCACGCCCGCGCGAACGCGTCGGCGAACTGGTCCGGATTCTCGTAGAATCGCCGCGAGATTTTTTCGTAGGCCGGGTCGAAGCGCAGCGACAGGTCGGTGGTCAGCATCATCGGCACATGCTTCTTCGACAGGTCGAAGGCGTCCGGGATCGTGGCCTCGGCGTTCTTGGCCTTCCACTGCTTGGCGCCGGCCGGGCTCTTGGTCAGCTCCCATTCGTTTTCGAACAGGTTCTTGAAGAAGTGATTGCTGAACTTGGTCGGCGTCTGCACCCAGGTGACTTCCGGGCCGCCGGTGATGGTGTCGGCGCCGATGCCGGTGCCATGCTTGCTCTTCCAGCCGAGGCCCTGATCTTCGAGGGCACCGCTTTCCGGGTCTGATCCGACCAGCGACGGATCGCCGGCCCCGTGGGCCTTGCCGAAGGAGTGGCCGCCGGCAATCAGCGCTACGGTTTCCTCGTCGTTCATCGCCATGCGGAAGAAGGTTTCGCGGATGTCCTTGGCTGCGGCGACCGGGTCCGGATTGCCGTTCGGCCCTTCCGGGTTGACGTAGATGAGGCCCATCTGCACGGCGCCGAGCGGTTCGGCGAGCTGGCGTTCACCGCTGTAGCGCTCGTCGCCGAGCCACGTTCCCTCGGGACCCCAGAACAGCTCTTCCGGCTCCCAGACGTCGACGCGGCCACCGGCAAAACCAAAGGTCTTGAAGCCCATCGATTCCAGCGCGACGTTGCCGGCGAGAACCATCAAATCGGCCCACGAAATCTTCCGGCCGTATTTCTGCTTGATCGGCCACAGCAGCCGGCGCGCCTTGTCGAGGTTGGCGTTATCGGGCCAGCTGTTCAGCGGCGCGAAGCGCTGCTGACCTGCACCGGCGCCGCCGCGGCCATCCGTGGTGCGGTAGGTGCCCGCGCTGTGCCAGGCCATGCGGATCATCAGACCGCCATAGTGACCGAAGTCGGCTGGCCACCACTCCTGCGACTTGGTCATCAACGCACGCAGATCTCTGCTCACGGCGTTGAGGTCGAGCGTCTTGAACTCCTTGGCGTAGTCGAACGCCTTGCCCATCGGATCGGACAGAGTGGAATTCCGGTGCAGAACCGAAACGTCCAGCGAGTCCGGCCACCAGTCGCGGTTCGTGCGTGCGCGGCCCGAAAACGGGCATTTCGTTACATCGTCCATGGTCGTCTCCTGATGGTCGCTTCCTGATTGGATTGGAAGTACTCTAAACAGCGGCTCCCATCAGGTGAAGTCGAATTTAATGATCGGCGCAATAAGATATTCTGATGATGATCCGCCCCGCGCGTACTGAAGATTATGACGAGGTCGGCCGCGTCTGGATGGATAGTTGGGTTTCGACCGGACTTGCCGAAGAAAGCCAATTCCTGCTGGCGAATTTGCGCGCGCGGGTCCGGCGCGAGATCGATCAGGGCTGGAGCCTGTTCGTGGCCGAGGATCGCGGCGAGCTCACCGCCATGCTGGCGCTGCACCTGGGTGACAAATATCTCGATCAGCTGTTCGTCGCGCCGGCGCATCAGGGGCAAGGTCTCGGCCACACGCTGCTTGCCTTCACCCGAACGCAGTTGCCCGATGAAATCTGGCTGCGCTGCGTGCGCGAGAACGAAAAGGCCTGGCGCTGGTATGAGCGCGAAGGTTTTGTGTTCGAAAAGGAAGAGATCGCGCCCGCGACAGGATTCATGATGAAGTACTATCGATGGCGAAGGAACGGCTAACTCGATGCGCCTTGTTTCCCACCCCAACATCTTCTAGTTACTTCTTAGGCGTCACTAAACTCGTTCGGGGATCATGCTGCTTCGTTTTTGCCGTTGCTTCTGCCGTGCTCGTGTTGCTCTTTGGAACTGCCGGAGAGGCCCAGACGCCCCCAGCGACCTCAGTTCCAACCACGCCTGCACCCGCCAAGAACGTTGCGAAGAAGCCTGCTACCAAGGCCAAGTCGGGCGCAAAACAACCGGCTGCGGTCGAAGCAGGTCCATGCAAGCTAGGTGTGATCTCGGCACTTGGTGACCGGTTCTCCGTCTACAGATTCGGTCTCACGATATTCGAGACTGAAGATAGCGAAGTTCCCATCGAGAGTTGGGGACTCGACGACCTCGCGGTGGCACGGGTGCGCGCGGCGACCGGTACCGATCCCTCGGTGCGACGGATAAACTATCCCAAGGGAGCCTTCGAACCATACTACCATCCAAAATCAAGATTTCTGCCCGACCCGAACGAAGGATTGCCGGCGATCGTCCGCAACGTCACGCCGAATGCGAACTGCGAGCGCTATCGTCGTCATAACCAGGTTCAAAGGGACGGTGTCGGGTACGAAGATGGAGATCAATGGCATCGGTGTGTACAGTCAAGGCATTGGATCCTTGGTCAGACATTCACATCTATTTGCGCAATGTCGCGGTTGCGATGTTCGATGGTGGCACCTATGAGCGGATCAACCCGTCCCTCGCCAATATCGGCAGCAGCCTTTCGCGGGCCTTCCAATTGACGGAAGATCCCCTCACAAAGCTCGACCACTCGCTTTTTCCTGACCCTCCAGAGTCTGCTTCCACCAGTGGGGTCCTCAAGGAGAGAACGCGTGCCCTTATTTCGGCCCAGTTGGATCGCGTAATTCCTGCGCCGTCTCCAGGAGTAGGAAACAGCCAGGATTCGGATGAGGGATCCGATGATAAAGCTCTACTGGTCGCCGCGCTCGCGCTCGTTTTCGGCGATATGGCTGCTGGAAGAAACCGGCCTCCCCTACGAGCGCGTGCTGACTGACATCACGACCGGCGCGCAGAAGGCTCCGGAATATCTGGCAGTCAATCCGATGGGCAAGGTGCCCGGGTTAAAGGACGGCGATGCGTCGCTCGGCGAGTCCGCCGCGATCTGCGCCTACATCGCCGACCGCTATCCCGAGACGAAGCTGGCACCCGGCTTGACCGATCCGTTGCGCGCAAAATACCTGCAATGGATGTTCTTTTCGCCGAGTTGCATCGAGCCGGCGCTGATCCAGATCTTTACCAAGCTCGAGGTGCCGGCCAGCACGGCGGCGTGGGGCAGCGCCACCCAGGTGTTCGACCTGCTCGATGTGTCGCTGCAAAAGGGCCCGTGGATCCTCGGCGAAAAGTTTTCCGCCGCCGACATCATGATCGGCTCGGGACTGCACTTTGCGGTACGCATGTTCAAGATGGTGCCGCCGCGGCCGTCGTTCGACGCCTATATCGATCGATGCGTGGAGCGCCCGGCGTTCCAGCGCGCGGAGAAGATCGCGGACCGCTCGTAACGAGCTGGATCAATCGCCCTTCAGCGCTTCCGGGCGCGGCATCGAGATGATGTTGTAGCCGGAATCCACGTAGTGGATTTCGCCGGTGACGCCGCCCGAGAGGTCGGACAACAGATACAGCGCCGAACCGCCGAGCTCTTCCAGTGTCACGCCGCGGCCGAGCGGCGAGTTCCTTTGCTGGAACGCGAACATCGTGCGCGCATCGCTGATGCCGGAGCCGGCGAGCGTGCGGATCGGGCCGGCCGAGACCGCGTTGACGCGGATGTTGCGCGGGCCGAAATCGGCGGCGAGATAGCGCACCGAGGCCTCCAGCGCCGCCTTGGCCACGCCCATCACGTTGTAATTCGGCATCACGCGCATCGAGCCGTCAAAGGTCAGCGTGATCATGCTGCCGCCGGACTCCGGCATCAACTCGGCCGCGCGTTTTGCAAGCTCGGTAAAGGAAAAGCAGGAGATCACCATCGTGCGTGAGAAATTCGCGCGCGAAGTGTCGGCGTAGCGGCCTTTCAGCTCGTTCTTGTCGGAGAAGCCGATGGCGTGGACCAGAAAATCGAGATGGCCCCATTTGGCGCGCAACGCGGAAAATACCGCATCGACGCTGTCGAGATCCTCGACGTCGCAAGGCAACACGGTATCGACCTTGAGCTGCTCCGCCAGCGGCTTGACGCGCTTGCCCAGCGCCTCGCCCTGATAGGTAAACGCCATTTCGGCGCCCTGCGCCGAGAGCGCCTGCGCAATGCCCCAGGCGATCGAATGATCATTGGCGATGCCCATGATCAGACCGCGTTTGCCTTTCATCAGGTCCTGCATCGTACGTCGCCCACTAACTCTTTTGGCGTCAGCACCCGCGCAAAAGCGCGAATCGCGTCTTCACCGAATGTCCCGGGCATCCACGTACTCTCGGGCCTCAGTATCAATCGTCGGATGGCCGCGGCAAGCCCGGCCATGCCCGCTTAACGCGGGGTTCAGGACGGAAAAAATCAGGCATCCAGCCGCTTGAACACCAGCGTGGCGTTGGTGCCGCCGAAGCCAAAGGAATTCGACAGCACGGTGCCGAGCTTGGCGTTGTCGATGCGCTTGCGCACGATCGGCATGTCGGCGAAAACCGGATCGAGTTCGGTGATGTGCGCGCTCTCGCAGACAAAACCGTTGTTCATCATCAGAAGCGAATAGATCGCCTCCTGCACGCCGGTGGCGCCGAGCGAGTGGCCGGTCAGCGCCTTGGTCGCCGAGATCGGCGGGCATTTGTCGCCGGTACCGAACACCTTTCGGATCGCCTCGATTTCCGGGGGATCGCCGGCCGGCGTCGAGGTGGCGTGCGGATTGATGTAGTCGATCGGCGTCTTCACGGTAGACATCGCCATCCGCATGCAGCGCTCGGCGCCTTCGCCCGAGGGCGCGACCATGTCGTAACCGTCCGAGGTGGCGCCATAGCCGACGATCTCGCCATAGATGCGGGCGCCGCGCGCCTTGGCGTGTTCGAGCTCTTCCAGCACCACCACACCGGCGCCGCCGGCGATGACAAAGCCGTCGCGGCTGATGTCATAGGGCCGCGACGCGGTCGCAGGCGTGTCGTTGTATTTCGAGGACATCGCGCCCATGGCGTCGAACAGCACCGACAGCGACCATTCCAGCTCCTCGCAGCCGCCGGCGAAGATCATGTCCTGCTTGCCGATCTGGATCGTCTCATAGGCATTGCCGATGCAATGGTTCGACGTCGCGCAGGCCGACGAGATCGAATAGTTCACGCCCTTGATCTTGAACCAGGTGGCAAGCGTGGCCGATGCGGTGGACGACATCGCCTTCGGCACCGCGAACGGTCCGACGCGCTTCGGTCCCTTGGTCCGCGTGATGTCGGCGGACTCGACAATGGTCCGCGCCGAAGGGCCGCCGGAGCCCATGATGATGCCGGTGCGCTCGTTGGAAACATCAGTGGGATCAAGACCCGAATCCTGGATCGCCTGCTCCATCGCGATGTGATTCCACGCCGCGCCTTCGCCGAGGAAGCGCATGGCGCGGCGGTCGATCAGCTCGGCCGCATTCACGGTCGGCGATCCAAACACCTGCGAGCGGAAGCCGAGCTCCTTGTATTTTTCGGCGTGCGTGATGCCGGATTTCGCCTCGTGGAGGCTCGAGAGCACTTCCTGGGTGTTGTTTCCGATCGACGAGACAATGCCCATCCCGGTGATGACAACCCGCCTCATGACCGCCTCGCCCTGTCGTTTCCGTTTTTAGTGTAATGGCTCTCGTCGAACCGAACGCCGCCTGACTGATCGGCCGGAGCGGGTAATTTAAGCTCCCGGCCGCAATTCGGCACCCTGCTTCAAGAGCCCCACCCTCAAATCCTTGGCGCGATAGATAATCTCGTCATCGGCCGAAAGCCAGCCGTCGGCGATGCCCAGCCAGAGCTTTAGGCGCATCACCCGCTTGATGTCGACGTTGTACACAATCTTGCGGGCGTTCGGCATCACCTGGCCGGAAAACTTCAGGTCGCCGAGGCCAAGCGCCCGGCCGCGGCCCTCGCCGCCGACCCAGCCGAGGTAGAAGCCCACCATCTGCCAGAGCGCATCGAGGCCGAGGCAGCCCGGCATGACCGGATCGCCCTTGAAATGGCAGCCGAAGAACCAGAGGTCCGGGTTCACATTGAGTTCGGCGCGGATCAGGCCTTTGCCGTATTCGCCGCCGGTTTCGGAAATTTCGGTGATGCGGTCGAACATCAGCATCGGCGGCAACGGCAATTGGGCATTGCCCGGGCCGAACAGCTCGCCGCGGCCGCAGGCCAGCAAATCCTCGTATTCGTAGCCGCTACGCCGATTTAGCATCGTCTCAAAACCTCTCTCGAATCCCGATAGGGCGTTACGTGCGAAATGAGCCCATTCCGTGAGGCCGAAGCGCACCGATTTCGCGGGTGCCGCGGGTCACGATAGCCCTGCGGCACCGGCGCTTGCCATTGCTGAAATCGCATAGCTTAAGTCCGGCCGCTCTCTAACATAGGCCTCCGCGGGCGGCAAAGCACTGGCGCAGAGTAAATGGCCCTTTCGGGCGGCTTGTTCCCTTAACCGTTGCCCGGCTCCCGCTTTGGATTTGGACTAGTTCTAGTTGCGAAAAACTTGCATCTGAGGGATTTCCTCTGTATTCCATAGCAATTAGTGCTGAAACTAGAGTACGGGCTCGACTTGGAAATGAACGACGACCTTAATGCTTTCAATGATGACGCGGTTAGCCCCGCAGCCCGCGCGGCTGGACACCAGCCGGCGCTGACCGGTTGCCCCTGGCACGACGTCAATGAAATGCTGCAGGCGGCCGGCCTCCGCCCCACCCGCCAGCGCATGGCTTTGGGATGGTTGCTGTTCGGCAAGGGCGCGCGCCACCTCACTGCGGAAATGCTCTATGAGGAAGCAACGCTGGCCAAGGTTCCGGTGTCGCTCGCGACCGTCTACAACACGCTCAATCAACTGACCGATGCCGGCCTGCTGCGCCAGGTCAGCGTCGACGGCACCAAGACCTATTTCGACACCAACGTGTCGGCACATCATCACTTCTATCTCGAGAACAACCACGAGCTGGTCGACATTGACGACCCGCATCTGATGCTCTCGAAGATGCCCGATGTGCCCGAAGGCTACGAGATCGCCCGCGTCGACATGGTCGTGCGGCTGCGCAAGAAGCGCTGATCCAAGCGAAGCTGTAAGTTTTTCGTCATGGCCGGGCTCGTCCCGGCCATCCACGTTTTTGGGGCAGCAGTTAGTTGTCGTCCCTGCGAACGCAGGGACCCATAACCACAAATGATGATTGTTTAGAGAAGGCGGCTGCTCAGTTGCCTTTTTCGATAGGCCGCGGCGTATGGGTCCCTGCGTTCGCAGGGACGACGCAAAAACCTATTCCACCTTCTCGTCGGCATAGACGCCCCACAGGCGCTGCTGTTCGATCCAGCCGTCAAAGCCGTTGCCGATAACGCGGCACCAGCCGGCGACGCATTTTTTTACCTGCGCCACCACGCCGGCCTGCAACCGCGCGGCAACCGCGGCGTTCGGATCGGCGCGATCATAGAGCGGCGCGAGGTCGTCCTTGGTCTTCATGGTGACGACGGCGGTGCGGCGGCCCGACAGCATCGAGTGATAGACCCAGCCTTCCGCGCCTTCGGAATCGCGCACCCGGCGCCAGTTCTCGAATTCAGCCGTGATCTCGACCGGCAGGCCGGAGCGGGTATAGGTCCAGGCCACGTCATTGTCCTTGGTCGGACCGGCCCTGACGTTCACGTGATCGGATTTCAGGCTGACATAGCGCGGAATCGGCAAGCCGCTGGTGGTGGTCGAATCCTTTGCCGAGTGCCCCGATCCGACGGACACACCCAGCATCATCGCTGCCAGGACCAGCACCGAACAAAAACGCCCCAACGCCATCAACTCGTCTCCCGCCGAGAACTCCCAACCCGAAATACTTCGAGTTGAACCCCGTAAATAACGCCTGAACCCCAAAACCCCTGTGCCGCGCCCCGTTTCGCACCTCGGCTTGTCAGTCCCTTGGTTCTTGTCTTGGCCCGGCCTTCTGCTAGAGAGGACGGAACGCCAGAACGCCGGAATTTGCCGGAGAAACCCGGGCAAATATCCGGGGAACCCCAAGGAAGTACCGGGACCGCGCGGCAAATCGCAGTGTCGAACACCCGGGTTAATGAGGTCTGAACGGCGAGCTTTTGCGAGCCAAAGCCTCATGAGAGCAGGATATGTCGGTTAAGAAAAAGCCTCTCATTGTCGTCACGCGCAAATTGCCGGACTCGATCGAGACCCGGATGCGCGAGTTGTTCGACGCCAGGCTCAATCTCGACGACACGCCGATGACGGGCGAACAGATCGCCGAGGCGGTCCGCACCGCCGAGGTGCTGGTGCCCACCGTCACCGATGAAATCACTGACGAAATTCTCAAACAGCCCGACTGCAAGGTGAGGCTGATCGCCAATTTCGGCAACGGCGTCGACAATATCGACGTCGTGGCGGCGCATGCGCGCGGCATTACCGTGACCAACACGCCAAAAGTGCTCACCGAAGACACCGCCGACATGACCATGGCGCTGATCCTGGCGGTGCCGCGGCGGATGATCGAAGGCGCCGCCATCCTGACCGAGGGCAAGAACTGGCCGGGCTGGTCACCGACCTGGATGCTCGGCCATCGCATCGGGGGCAAACGGCTCGGCATCATCGGCATGGGCCGGATCGGCCAGGCCGTGGCGCGCCGGGCCCATGCCTTCGGCCTGCAGATCCACTACCACAACCGCCGCCCAGTGGCGCCGCAGATCGCCGAGGAATTGGGCGCGACCTATTGGGAAAGCCTCGACCAGATGCTGACCCGGATGGACATCATTTCGGTGAACTGTCCGCACACGCCGGCCACGTTCCACCTGTTGTCGGCGCGGCGCCTGAAACTGATCCGCAAGGACGCCTATATCGTCAACACCGCGCGTGGCGAGGTGATCGACGAAGACATGCTGGTCAAACTGCTGGAAACCGGCGAGATCGGCGGCGCCGGCCTTGACGTGTACGAAAACGAGCCGGCGGTCAGTCCAAAGCTGGTGCGGCTCGCGAAAGCGGGCAAGGTGACGCTGCTGCCCCACATGGGCTCGGCCACGATCGAGGGCCGTGTCGACATGGGCGAGAAGGTCATCATCAACATCAGAACCTTCCTCGACAACCACAAGCCGCCGGATCGCGTGCTGCCCAGCATGCTGTGAGACCTGCGGCGGCGATGTGAGCGAACAGCACGCATCCCTGCTCAACCGGCTGGCGGACGCCGTCGCACCGCTGCATCCCGATCAAAGGATCCGCGTCGCTATCGATGGCGTCGATGGTGCGGGGAAAACCGTGCTGGCGGACATGCTGGCGCCGCTCGTCACGGCGCGCGGCCGTCCGGCGATCCGCGCCTCGGTGGACGACTTTCACAATCCGCGAAACCTTCGCTATGTGCGCGGAAAATATTCGCTTGACGGCTTTTTTCTCGATTCCTACGACTACGACGCGTTTCGCAGGCTGCTGCTCGATCCGCTGGGGCCTGGCGGCTCGGGCCGTTATGTCGCAAGACATTTTGATCACCGGACGGACAAAGCGGTCGCAGCCGCTAGCGCAACAAGCCCCGCCGTCGGCCGCGCTGATCATCGACGGCATTTTTCTGCATCGTCCCGAACTCAGATCGCATTGGGATCTCTCGATCTTCCTGAAGGTCGATTTCAAAATTTCGGTGCCGCGCGGCGCGGCGCGCGACCAGACGCCTGAGGCGAGCGATCCCGACGCGCCGGCGTATCAGCGCTATGTCGGCGGACAGCGGCGATATATCGCTGAATGCGCGCCGGAGCGAGAGGCCGATATCGTGATCGACTACAACGATCTGACGGTGCCGAAGGTGTTGAAGTGGAACGCCTCTACGCCGCATGCCCGCTCAGATCGGTGATGCCGGGCGCATCGCCATTGAGCGGGTTCTGCGGATCGCGCTGGTAGCGCAGCGTCTCGAACCGCATCGACCGGGCATCGACCATCAACAGGCGCCCGACGAGATTCTCGCCAAAGCCGACGATCTCGCGGATCGCCTCCAGCGCCATCATCGATCCCAGCATGCCGGCGAGCGCCCCCATCACGCCGGCCTCGGCGCAGGCCGGCACCGTGCCGGGCGGCGGCGGTTCGGGAAACAGGCAGCGATAGGTCGGATTGAACTCGCCCTGCGCGTTGCGCTCATGGGCACGGATCGTGGTCAGCGATCCATCGAACTGACCCAGCGCCGCCGTGATCAGCGGCTTTGCCGCAAGGTAACAGGCGTCCGAGACGAGATAGCGGGTCTCAAAATTGTCGGAGCCATCGAGCACCAAATCGTAGCCGCCGATCAGCGCCATGGCATTTTTGGCGTCGAGCCGAACGGCATGAGATTCGAACAGCACGTGCGGATTGAGCAGATGAATTTGCTCGGCGGCGCTGTCGACCTTGCGCCGGCCGATCTCCGGCGTGGTGTGGATGATCTGGCGCTGCAGGTTGGACAGCGAGACGGTGTCGTCATCGACCACCCCGAGCGTGCCGACGCCGGCGGCGGCCAGATACATCAGCGCCGGCGCGCCGAGGCCGCCTGCGCCGATCACCAGCACCGAGGCCTCCTTCAGGGCGGCCTGCCCGGGACCACCGACCTCACGCAATACGATATGGCGGGCGTAGCGTTCGAGTTCTCTGGCGCTCAGCATGTGTGCGGGTGTTCCTCAGCCCCAGTTCCCTGAACCGGCGTCCGGTTGTTGCCGACCAAGCAGATGTGCATAATCAATCAAACCTGCAATGACCGCCAATATTCCTTTGGGATTTGTCATGAGATCGGTGCTTTCGGCAACGTTGATGGCTGCAGTGATCGGGGCTTTCGCCGGCGCGCCTGCCCTGGCGCAGCTCACGCCGCCCTCGACCGCGGGCGCCAAGCCGAAGCCGGTGACGACCGTGCCGATCCGCCCGCGCTGCAAACGCCGGCGGATACGGCGAAAGCGATGGCGCAGGCCGAGCGGCTGGCGCTGCAATCGGATCTCGCCTGGGTCGGGCAGTATAACGGCGCGATCACGGGCGAAGTCAGCGACCGCATGGTCGCCGCGATCAAGGAATTCCAGAAAAGCCGCGGCGCCAAGGAGACCGGCGTGCTCAACCCGCAGGAGCGCGGCATTCTGGCCGACACCGCCAGGCGCCGGCAGGAGAATGCCGGCTGGAAGATCATCACTGACGCCGGCACCGGGGTGCGGCTCGGCATTCCGACAAAGCTGGTGCCGAATGCGGCGAGCGACGCCAACGGCACCAAATGGACCTCGCCGACCGGCACCACGCAGATCGTGCTGGCGCGGCGCAAGGAGGCGAGCCCAACCACGGCCAAGCTTGCCGAGCGAGAGAAAAAGAAGCCGGCCGCACGATCGACTACACCGTGGTCAAGCCGGACTTTTTTGTGCTGTCGGGCCTGCAGGGCCTGAAGAAGTTTTATTTGCGCGGCACGTTCAAGGGCGACGAGGTCCGCATCCTCACCATCCTCTATGACCAGGCGGTAGAAAACACCGTCGAGCCGATCGTGATCGCGATGTCGAGCGCGTTCAACCCGTTTCCGAGCGGAGCGCAGGCCGCAGGTCCGCCGCCGCGGAAAACGGTTGAATACGGCACCGGCATCGTGGTCAGCGAGGACGGCGCGATTATCACCGACCGCCAGGTCGTCGACAGCTGCATCGCGATCGCGATTGCCGGCCACGGCAATGCCGACCGTGTCGCCGAGGACAAGGAGCGCGATCTCGCGCTGCTTGCGCATCTACGGTGCGCGCGGGCTAAAACCGCTCAACCTTGCGAACGGCGGCGCAAAGACGGCGGTCGATCTCACCGGCATTCTCGATCCGCAGAACCAGGGCGGCGGCAACGCGGTGAGCAGCGTGAAGGCGCAACTCAGCGATACCGTGCTGTCACCGCCGCCCGCGATGGGTTTTTCCGGCGCGGCGGCGATGGACGGTGACGGAAAATTTGTGGGCATGGCGCAGTTGAAGCCCGTGCTGGTGGCGGGGCCAGCGAACGCCGCGCCCGCAGCGCAAGCAGCACTGGTGCCGGCGGACGCGGTGCGCGACTTCCTGAAAGCTAACGGCGTCAATGCGTCGGGCGGCTCGGCGGACGCCAAAGCGTCCGTGGTGCGCGTGATCTGCGTGCGGAAGTAGCTCTCGTGTCCCGGACGCGGTGCAGCGCCTCCTCGGCGGTGCACGGCAGGGCTGGACACAAAATCGCGAAAACAACCCCATGCAAAGTAGAATGGGCCCCGGCTCTGCAGCGCTCGACTGCGCTGCGTCCCGGGGCACGAGACCGCTCACCTCAGCGCGAACCTCACCCCGGCACGCGCGAGACCTCCGGCGATTCCGATCGGCGTGCCGTCGGCGCGCCAGCAGGCGGCGCCCGACATCCGGCCTTCCTCGTGAAACTCGATCGCGTTCATACCGCCCGCAACCGTCGGCATGACCTGCACCTGGTGTCCCATCGATGTCAGTTTTGCCCGGACGCTGTCCGGCACCGTCTGTTCGACCTCCAATGCATTGCCCTCGGTCCACACCCGTGGCGCCTCGACGGCTTCCTGCAGGCTCATGCCGTGATCGATCAGATTGATCAGCGCCTGCATTGCGCTTGGAAAAATGCGCTTTCCGCCGGGCAGGCCGAGCGCGAAACGCAGTTTGCCGTTTTGCAGCGCCATCATCGGCGACATCGAGGTGGTGACGCGCTTACCCGGCGCCAAAGACAGCGCATGGCCGGGACGCGGATCGTAGAGGTTCATGTAGTTGTTCGGGATCGTCCCGAGGCCGGGAATGAGGATTTTTGCACCGAACAGATTATTGATCGTTTGCGTGGTCGCGACCACGTTCCCCATCGCATCCGCCGCCGTCATGTGGGTGGTGTCGGCGCTTTCGAGCTGGGCGATGCCGGCACCCCATTTTTGCGCGCGGCCGGGATCGATGGCGCGACGGCGTTCGTCGGCATAGGCCTTTGAGGTCAACCGCTCCACCGGCACGTTGATGTAGGCGGGATCGCCGCTGGCGGCTGCGCGATCGGCAAACGCGATCTTCAAAACTTCGGCGAGATAATGGATGGTCTGCGCGGTGCCGAAACCTGAGCGCTGCGATGTCATAGCCTTCGAGGATGTTGAGCATCTGCGCGATATGCACCCCGGAGGCCGCCGGCGGCGGCGGCCCCAGAATTTGCCAGCCGCGATAGTCGGCGCGGATCGGCTGCCGCTCGACGGTCTTGTAGGTGGTGAGGTCTTCGCGCGCGATAAAACCGCCATGCGCCTTCATGTAGTTGACCAGGATGTCGCCGAGCAGGCCGTGATACAGCGCGTCGGCGCCATGCTGCGCAATATACGTCAGCGTTTCCGCATATTCGGCCTGCACGACGCGTTCGCCCGCCTTTAGCGGCACGCCCTTTGGCAGATAGATCGCCGAGATCGCCTTGTCCTTCAGCATTTCCGCTGCGCCGTCGGTGATGCATTCGTGCAGGTAGGGCGTGGCCGCGTAGCCGCGCGAGGCATGCTTGATGGCGGGCTGCATCACGTCGGCAAGGCTCATGGTGCCGAAACGCTGCAGCGTCTCGCACCACGCTTTCAGCGAGCCGGGCACCGCGACCGCCTTCGGGCCGTTGAGATTCTCATCGCCCACCGTGTCGAACACGTCATGCGCCGAGCCCGGTCTTGAAATGTAGGTGTCGGGCCGCACCGCCAGAGGCACCGTGCTCTGGCCGTCGATAAAGCGATGGCTGCCGTCCGCCAGCCGGATATGTGCCATGCCGCCGCCGATGATGCCGACCATCATCGGCTCGACCACGGTCAGCGTGAACAGGGTCGCGATCGCCGCATCGATCGCATTGCCGCCGGCGGCGAGCATCTCGGCGCCCGCGCTCGAGGCCAGCGGATGATTGCTCACCACCATGCCGCGGCTGGACGCGCCGGCTGCTTCTCGCAGGTGAAGTCAGTCGCCGCGCGATCCCGCCAGTTGGTGCTCATGGTTCCCCCTGCTCATTGTTCTCTTGCTGCGCTCTATTCGAGAGGCTTTCGGCTTCAGGCGCCAGTATGGATACGGAATAGCCGGCTTCCCGGGACGCGTGCATTTGAACTTTTCGACTTCATCCATCAGTAGTACTACGGAATAGCCACAACCCATCAGCCGACATCATGATAGAATACCGATTTCGGACTTCCGCGATCCCCTTTGGATCGGGCCGGGCACGTCCTGGGCAAGAATTGCCCGGCATCGCGCGAATGCGATGCACCCAAGCGTGTGGCGTTCCGCATAACCCCGACCAGCGAATCCAAGGGACTATCCATGCACACGATCGTATTGGCCACCCACAAGGGTGGCTCCGGCAAGAGCACGCTTGCCATCGGCCTCGCGCTTGCCGCGATCCAGGCCGGACATCATGTCCGCCTGATCGAGACCTGCCAGCAAGGCACGCTCTCCCATTGGCAAGGCCGGCGGGCCGATGCCAACACCCTTGTCGAAACCCTGTATGCCGCAGGCGACTTTGCCCAGCGGCTGTCCTCGCTCGAAGAGGAGGGCGTGACGCTGGCGATCGTCGATACCGCGGCCGGCGGCGCCGCGACCTCGGCGGCCATCCGTCATGCCGATCTGTGCCTGATCCCGGCGCGGCCGAGCATCGCCGATATCGAGGCGACGGCGTCGACGCTCCGCGAACTGCGCGCCGCAAATGCGCCGTTCGCCTTCGTGCTCAACCAGACCCCGATCCGCGGCCAGCGCGTCAATAATGCGTCCACCACGCTCGGCGAGGCCGCGCTCGATATTCCCGATGTCGTAGCTCAACCCTTTATCGTCATGCGCAACGATCACCAGGACGCGCTGCGCGCGGGTCTTGCGGTGAGCGAATATGCCCCAAGCAGCAAATCCGCCGACGAAATCCGCGGCCTCTGGCAGTGGATCGAGCTGCGGCTTGGTCTTGCCGTGGTGATCGGCGAGGCGGAAATCACGTACAATATCGAGCTTGCCTCGTTGCCGGTTGTTCAGACCCCTGCCGAACTGGCGCGGTTCATCTGAAAGCTGATCGTCCCTGCAGAGGCAGGGACCATAACCTTAGCGATCGCGCCCCAGCCAACTCGCGCGCGTCACCTTCCATTTTTCGGCTGACGACTCGCCGCTGTGGTGCGGCAGCTCGACATGGCCGATGAATTCCGCGCCGGTCTTTTGCTTGACCCGGCGCGAAGCGACATTGGATGGCGCGTTACAGACGTAAAAGCTCTCGAGGCCGAGCGTCAGAAAAGCAAAATCGTTCACCGCCGCGATTGCTTCGGTCATGAGACCTTGCTTCCAGTAAGGCTCCGCCAACCAGAAACCGCGATTACCCTTGCGGCCCTCCGCGCGAGGCCGGAAATTGATGTTGCCGATGGCTTCGCCGTCGCCCGGCCGCAGCACCAGCACCCATTGATAGATTTCCTCGCCGGCCGCGATCTTTTCCAGCTCGCGCTGGATGAAGGTTTCTGCGCCATCGTCGGGATACGGCCACGGTACTACCGTGGCGAGATTTTTGATGACATTCCAGTTGTTGAAATGACGCTGGATCGCCGGTGCGTCCGACCGCGCAAGCGGCCGCAAGGTCAGCCGTTGCGTCTGAATGACCGGCGTCTCCATCGATCTATTTCTGGCACTTCGGGCACCAGAAGGTCGAGCGGCCATTCTGGTTGAAGCGGCGCACGATGCCGCCGCAGCGCGGCGTCTGGCATTTTTCGCCTTCGCGGTCATAGACCTGAAACGAATGCTGGAAATAGCCGAGTTCGCCCGAGGTCTGGCGATGGTCGCGCAGCGACGAGCCGCCGGCCTTGATCGCCTGGTTCAGCACCGCGTGTATTGACGTGACCAGCCGCTTGGCGTGATCGGTCGGGCCACCGGTTTTCTTCTCGGCGATCGTTGCGGCAAGCCGACGCGGCGACAGGTGCGAACGGTACAGCGCCTCGCAGACATAGATGTTGCCAAGTCCCGCCACCACGCGCTGGTCGAGCAGCGCCGCCTTCAGGCTGGTCTTCTTGTTGTGACAGGCGGCCGCCAGCATCGCGGCGTCGAACTCGTTGCCGAGCGGCTCCGGACCCAGCCCTTGCAATAGCGGCTCGTCCTCCAGTTCCGCGCGGGCGATGATCTTCATGTAACCAAAACGGCGCGGATCGTTGAAGATAACAGCGGCGCCCGAGGACATATGAAACACGACGTGATCGTGGGCGCGATCCTCGCTGCGCGGATAATGGAATTCCCCCGGCGTGGTCTGGCCGCCATTCCCAAGCACCCGGAACGAGCCGGACATGCCCAGATGCATCAGCAGCACGTCGCCGGAGGTCAGATCGGCCATCAGGTATTTGGCGCGGCGGCCCAGCCCGGTCACGGTCTGGCCGGTCAGCCGCGCGGTAAAGTCTTTTTGAAAGGGAAACCGCAGATCTTTCCGCCGGGCTTCGGCTTTGAGGATCTTTGCCCCTTCCATGACCGGTTGCAGGCCGCGGCGGACGGTCTCGACTTCGGGTAATTCCGGCATGGGGTCATTCACCTTATGAAGGTGACGTGATAGCCCCTTCGCGCCGGGCGCGCTATGGTCTGCCTGTGGAGTGTTGAGTGATGGATCGGCCGGACCAAACCACGCATTTTGGCTTCAGGGACGTGCCCCTGGGCGAAAAGCAGACGCTGGTGAACGACGTATTTCGCAGCGTCGCCTCGCGCTACGACCTCATGAACGATCTGATGTCGGCCGGCCTGCACCGGGCCTGGAAGGACGTCATGATCACCACGCTCAACCCGCCGAAATCAGACGCGCCGTTCGCGCTGCTCGACGTCGCCGGCGGCACCGGCGATATCGCTTTCCGTGCCGCGAAGGCATCCGGCCCGGGTTTTCGCGCCACCGTCTGCGACATCAATACCGACATGCTCGAGGTCGGCCGCAACCGCGCGAGCGCCCAGCATCTCGACGACCGTGTTTCGTTCGTCGAGGGCAATGCCGAGGCGCTGGCGTTTCCCGATCGCGCGTTCGACGCCTACACCATCGCGTTCGGCATCCGCAACGTGCCGCAGATCGATCTCGCGCTGAAGGAAGCCTATCGCGTGCTGCGGCCCGGCAGCCGTTTCCTGTGCCTGGAATTTTCCACCGTCGACGTGCCCGGGCTCGACCGGATCTACGACCTGTTCTCCTTCAGGGTGATCCCGCCGCTCGGCCGCGCCGTCACCGGCGATGCCGAGTCCTATCAGTATCTCGTCGAATCGATCCGCAAGTTTCCAAAACCCAATGCCTTTGCTGAAATGATCGGCGCCGCCGGCTTTTCGCGCGTCAAATGGCAGAGCCTTTCGGGTGGCATCGTGGCGCTGCATTCGGGCTGGCGTTTGTGATTTCAGCGGCCACCCACATCGCGCGGCTGGCCCGCGCCGGCTTTGTGTTCGCGCGCGAAGGCGTGTTCGGATCGATCGATCCGAGCCTGGTCCCGCCGCCGGCGCAACTCCTGATGAAGCTGGCGCGATTGATCGAACGGCCCGGCGCCAAATCCGGCCCGCGGCTGTCGCGCGCGCTGACACGGCTGGGGCCGGCCTATCTCAAGCTCGGACAGTTCCTCGCCACGCGGCCCGACGTGGTCGGCGTGATGATGGCGCGCGATCTCGAAAGCCTGCAGGACCGCCTGCCGCCATTCGCGCAAGAGGAGGCCGAGGCCGTTATTGCGACATCGCTGGAACGCCCGGTGACGCAAGCCTTTGCGAGCCTCGGACCGTCGGTGGCGGCGGCCTCGATCGCGCAAGTGCATCGCGGCGAGGTGTTGCGGGACGGCGAGCTTAAGTTGGTTGCCGTCAAAGTGCTTCGGCCCAATGTCGCGTCGCGCTTCCGCCGCGACCTCGGCGATTTCTTTTTTGTCGCACATAACGCGGAAGCGCATTCGGCGGAGGCGCGCCGGCTGCGGCTGATCGAAGTCATCAACACCATGTCGCGCTCGGTCGCGATGGAGATGGATTTGCGGCTGGAAGCCGCCGCCATGTCCGAGATGGCGGAGAACACGCGCGACGATCCGGATTTCCGCGTGCCGACCGTCGACTGGGACCGCACCACCCATAACGTGCTGACGATGGAGTGGATCGACGGCATCGCGCTGAACGACCACGCGCGGCTGCAGCAGGCGCATGTCGACCTGCCGGATCTCGGGCGCAAGGTGATCCAGAGCTTTCTGCGTCACGCGCTGCGCGACGGCTTTTTCCATGCCGACATGCATCCCGGCAATCTGTTCCTCGACGATGCCGGACGGCTGGTCGCCGTCGACTTCGGCATCATGGGAAGGCTCGGGCTGAAGGAGCGGCGCTTCCTCGCCGAAATCCTGCTCGGCTTCATCACGCGCGACTATCGCCGCGTCGCCGAAGTGCATTTCGAGGCCGGCTATGTGCCGGGCCATCATTCGGTGGAGAATTTCGCGCAAGCCATCCGCGCCATCGGCGAGCCGATCCACAACCGCACCGCCGAAGAAATCTCGATGGCGAAGCTTTTGACGCTGCTGCTGGAGGTCACCGGCCTGTTCGACATGCAGACGCGCCCCGAGCTGATCCTGCTGCAGAAGACCATGGTGGTGGTCGAAGGCGTGGCGCGCGTGTTTGATCCCAAGCTCGACATCTGGAAGGTCGCCGACCCCGTGGTGCGCGAATGGATCGAGCGCAACCTCGGCCCCATCGGCCGCATCCAGGGCGCGATGGCCGGCGCGGGCGAACTCGGCCGCGTCGCAGCCAGCCTGCCGGCCCTCGCCAGCCGGGCGCTGGCCGTGCTGGAGCATCTGGAGGGCATGGTCCGCCATGGCGTGGTGCTGTCGCCGGAAACCATCGCCGCCCTCGGCCGGGTCGAAAAAAGCAAGAACCGCTGGCGGACGCTGGCGCTCTGGACCATCGCGATCACCTTTATCGGCATCCTGTACGCGGTCCGGCATCTCTGATTGCAAAGATAGCGCTCTGATGCTAGCATTGCTAGCATAATCTCAGGACGCGCCTATGGCCAACCTCAGCATCCGAAAACTCGACGACGCCATCCATGACGAATTGCGGCTGCGCGCCGCACGTAACGGCCGCTCGGTCGAGGACGAGGTGCGGGTGATCCTGCGCGAGGCCTCGCAGCACCACGGCTTGGCGCCCTCCCCGGAGGCAGCACCGGCCACGGCGGAACCCTCGCAAACATCCCCCGAAGCGGCCATCCGGCTCCCGCGCGTCACGCTGATCATCGGTGGCGGCATCGCGGCCTTCAAGTCGCTCGAACTGATCCGCCGGCTGAAGGAGCGAAAGATCGAGGTCCGCTGCGTGCTGACCAAAGCCGCGCAGCAATTCGTCACGCCACTATCCGCCAGTGCGCTGGCCCATGAGCGCGTCTACACGGATCTGTTCGATCCCGACAGCGAGTTCGACGCCGGACACATTCGTCTTGGGCGTGACTGCGATCTGATCGTGGTGGCGCCCGCCACCGCCGATCTGATGGCGAAGATGGCGAGTGGCCACGCCGACGATCTCGCCAGCGCCATCCTGCTTGCGGCGAACAAGCCGATCCTGCTGGCGCCGGCGATGAACCCGCTGATGTGGAACAACGCCGCCACCCGCCGCAATGTGATGCAACTGCGCCGCGACGGCATTCATATGGTCGGCCCCAACGCCGGCGAGATGGCCGAAGCCGGCGAAGCCGGCGTCGGCCGGATGTCGGAACCGACCGAAATCGCTGCCGCCGCCGAGCACATGCTGCGTCCGCCAAGACCGCGCCGCTCGCGGGAAAACGCGTGCTGATCACCGCCGGTCCCACGCATGAACCAATCGATCCCGTGCGCTACATCGCCAACCGCTCCTCCGGCAAACAGGGTTTTGCGATTGCCGCGGCAGCCCAGGCCGCCGGCGCCGATGTCGTGCTGGTCACCGGCCCCGTCGATCTGCGCGACCCCGCCGGCGTCACCGTGATGCGCGTGGAATCCGCGCGCGACATGCTGCACCATGTGGAGGCCGCGCTTCCGGCCGATATCGCGATCTTCGCCGCCGCCGTCGCCGACTGGCGCGTCGCCAATGAAGGCGCGCAAAAGCTGAAGAAGACGTCGGCCGGCATGCCGCCGCTGCAGCTCGTGGAAAACCCTGACATCCTCGCCACGGTTTCAAAACTGAAAGACAAGCGGCCGCCGCTGGTGATCGGTTTTGCCGCCGAGACCGAACACCTGATCGACAACGCCAAGGCAAAGATCAAGCGCAAGGGTTGCGACTGGATCGTCGCCAACGACGTCTCGCCTGCGACCGGCGTCATGGGCGGCGACCGCAACACCGTGCATCTCTTGACGCGCGACGGCGCGGAGATCGCTGTCGACAACTCATGGATCCGGCCGGTCATGACGAAAGAGCAGGTCGCAACCGAACTGGTCGCGAAGATCGCAAACGCCCTGGAGAAGAATTCGTGAGCGCTATGGTGAAGGTCGACATCTGCCAATTGCCGCATGCAAAAGGCCTGGCGCTGCCGGCCTATCAAACCGCTGATGCGGCGGGACTCGATCTGCTCGCAGCCGTCCCGGTGGAATCTCCGCTGATCCTCGCGCCTGGAAAATACGCCATGGTGCCGACCGGTCTCACTATCGCGCTGCCGTCCGGCTATGAGGCCCAGGTGCGGCCACGCTCCGGGCTTGCCGCCAAGCAGGGCGTCACCGTGCTGAATTCGCCGGGCACGATCGATGCGGATTACCGCGGCGAGATTTCGGTGATCCTGATCAATCACGGCGATGCGCCGTTTGCGATCCGGCGCGGCGAGCGGATCGCGCAGATGGTGATCGCACCCGTGGTGCAGGCGGCACTTGTCGCGGTGAATTCGCTGTCAGACACCGACCGCGGCAGCGGCGGCTTTGGCTCGACCGGACGTTAATTCATTTATTTTGAAGTGATAATTGCGCCGTCTGGTGAGAGACCAAGCTCGTGTATTGACTTTACCTACTAGTAGGTAGATAAGCCCGGCCATTCTTTCTCAAACAGAGGTTAGGGCCGTGACAACTGAACTTTACTGGCTGACGTTGACCGCACTCATGACGGCATTGTTCTGGGTGCCGTATGTTCTCAACCGCATGGTCGTCACCGGCCTCGGCGGCACGCTCGCCGGCCACTCGCCGAAAAGCGAAGGGCATTCGGACTGGGCCAACCGCGCCATCAGGGCGCATTACAACGCGATCGAGAATCTTGCGGTGTTCGCGCCGGCCGTCCTGATCGCGCATGCGCTCGGCATTTCGAACGGCGCCACCAAGGCCGCCGTGGTCGTCTACTTCTTCGCCCGCCTCGCGCACTACGTGGTCTATTCCGCGGCCATTCCGGTGGCGCGCACGCTCACCTTCACCGCCGGCTGGCTGGCGCAGATCGCCGTCATCGCCAGCATCTTGCGCTGGATCTGACCGCTATGGCCCGTCCCGTGCTGCTCCTGACCGGCGCCGCCGAAGGCCTCGGCGCCGGCATCGCCGGAGCATTTGCCCGGGCGGGCCATGACGTGATCGGCCTGTCGCGCAGCGATCGCGCGGCCGGACACATCAGGCAGTTGGTCGAGCAAGGCGGCGGCCACTACACGCATCTGGCCTGCGACATCACGATGGCGGGCGAAGTTGCCGCCGCGCTCGAACCCCACGCCAGCCGGATCGGCATTCTCATCCACAACGCGCATATGCTGACGATCAAGCCGTTCACGGAAACCACCGTCGGCGAATTCGAGCACGTCTGGCGGGTGGCGTGCCTCGGCGCGATGCTCACGGCGCGTGCGGTGCTGCCGCATATGACCGCGCGCGGCAGCGGAACCCTCATTCTCACCGGCGCCACCGCGGGACTTCGTGGCGGCGCCAATTTTTCGGCCTTTGCTTCGGCAAAATTCGCGCTGCGGGGGTTTGCGCAATCGCTGGCGCGCGAGTTCGGCCCGAAGGGAATTCATGTCGCCCATGTCGTGCTCGACGGGTTGATCGACGAGGTGCAGACGGACCAGCGATTTGGCACGTCACCGGCCGGCCGGATGAGGCCGGAACCGATCGCGCAGGCCTATCTCGATCTTGCAAGGCAAGACGTTTCGGCGTGGACTCACGAGATGGACCTGCGCCCGTTCTCCGAACGATTTTAAGGAGACCTTTGATGTCGAACGAACTCGTCAATGCCGACTTTAAGCAACGCGTCGTGCTCGCAACCGACACCATGCCCTGGATCCCGTCGCCGCAGGCCGGCGTCGAACGCCGCCTGCTCGACCGCATCGGCGGCGAAGTCGCGCGCGCCACCTCGCTGGTTCGCTACACGCCGGCCAGCGCCTTCCCGGCCCACGGGCATGCGCTCGGCGAGGAATTTTTCGTGCTCGATGGCGTCTTCTCCGACGAGCATGGCGACTATCCCGCCGGGACCTATGTCCGCAATCCGCCCGGCAGCCATCACACGCCGCGCACCGCGCCGGGCTGCATCATTTTCGTCAAATTGCGGCAGATGAAGCCGACGGAGGAACAGCGCGTCGTCATCGATACCACTGCCGCCGCATGGCAGCCCGGAGAGGCATCCGGGCCACCAACGGCTGCCGCTGCATCACGGGGCCGATACCGGCGAGCGCGTCGCGCTGGAACGGCTCGAGCCGGGCGCGGCCATCGCGGCGGGGGACTGTCCCGACGGCGAGGAGATTTTCCTGTTGTCCGGCTCCCTCAAGGACCAATATGGGAGTTACGGCGCGGGAACCTGGATCAGGAACCCGGCCGGATTCCGGCACAGCCTGGAATCGAAGGATGGGGCTACATATTGGGTGAAGCGAGGTCATCTGCGCCCGATGTCATGACAGGACGACAATGACGACGACGGCGCAGAAGCAGAGATCGGACACCGCCGAACAGATCCTCGATCTCGCCGAGACGCTGATCCAGACGCGCGGCTACAGCGCCTTCAGCTATCAGGACATCGCCGACAGCCTCGGTATCCGCAAGGCCAGCATCCACTATCATTTTGCCTCGAAGGCGGAACTCGGGGTCGCGGTGGTCGACCGCTATATCGAGCGATTCGGCGCGGCGCTGGTCGGCATTGCCGATGACGAGAAGCAATCCTCGATGGCGATGCTCGATTTCTATGTGCAGCCCTATCTGCAGTTCGCCAGCACGCCCGACCGGGTCTGCCTCAGCGGCGCGCTGGCGGGCGAGATGATGGCGCTGCCGCCGGAGGTGCGCCAGCGCGTCGACCATTTCTTCAGGACGCATCAGGTGTGGCTGACAAAAATCCTCAAGCGCGGCGTGGCGCGCGGCGAATTCAAGCTGGCCGCGCCGGCGCCGAAGGTGGCGCGGTTCGTTTTCGGAGCGCTGCAGGGCGCGCTGCTGGTCAAGCGCACCACCGGCGACCTCTCCCAGATCAACGACGTCATCAATGTGATGAAACTGCAGCTCGCCGCTCGGCCGTGAACGATCGGCGGCGGTGCAAATACGGACGCTTTTCGAAGAGTCCTCGCACTTTTTTTAGTGGACGATTCACGTTCACGGTTCGGACTCTTACCGGCCGAGTCACCTTGGGACTATCCTCTGTCGATTCGCGCGTCGGTGTGGGGAAGCGCCGGGCGTGGAATCGTGCGTTCTGGGGCAATATATGTCGGGCGTAGTCGCGGCGATGCGTCGAAACCTGCTGTCGTGCACCTCACTGGCGCGCCACGGCCTGAGCGGACTCGTCGCCGCCATCCTGTTGCCGTTCGAACCGGCCGCGGCCGGCGATCTCGCCATCGCGGACACGATTTCGGCCTGGCTCGACCTCAATCACCAGGAATTCGCGGTTCTGACCACCGCGCTGGCGCTGCTCGGCTTTTCCGTGGTGGCGGCAATCCTCCTGATGCGCACCCGGCTGCGCGCCGTGCGCAACGAATTGCGGCTGCGTGTCGAGATCGCGGCCTTGCAGGCCCAGGCCGACCGGCTGCGTGCGTTGCTGTTCGCGGAACCGCAGGTGCTGATCTCATGGGCGGCGGGCGACGATCGCCCGCGAATCAGCGGCGACATCGCGTTGCTGGTCTCGGCCAACTCGCCGCAGCGCATCCTTGCCTTTGGAACCTGGCTGCCGCCGGAACCGGCGCTGCAGATGGATCATGCGGTAGATAGCTTGCGCGAATCGGGCGAGGGATTCCTGCTCAACCTCACCACCTCGACCGGCCGCTCCATCGAGGCGATGGGCCGCGCCATCGGCGGGCAAGCCATTGTCCGGATTCGCGAACTCGGCGGATTGCGCCGGGAACTCGCCGAATCGAATCTGCGCTTCAAGGCGCTGCAGGAAGAAACCGAATTGCTGCGCGATCTTGCCGCCGCCGCGCCCTGGCCGATCTGGGCCAAGAGCGCCCAGGGCGAGTTGCGCTACGCCAATCCGGCCTATGCCAGGGCCACCGAGGCCAGGAGCACGGCCGATGCGATCACCCGCAAGCTCGAACTGCTGGAGACCGACCAGCGCGGCGAATTGAGCCGGGCGCTCAACGACAACGTCACCTATGCCGCCCGGCTGCCGATCGTGGTCGGCGGCGAGCGCAAAACCTTTGACGTGCATGCGCTCAAGCTTAACGGGGGCAGCGGCGGCATCGCCATCGACGCCGGCGAAGTGGCCGGGCTGCACGCGGCGCTGACGCGGATGACGGAAGCGCACCGCCGCACGCTCGACCAGCTCTCATCCGGCGTTGCCGTGTTCGACGCCCAGCGGCGGCTCACCTTCTACAACGAATCCTACCGGCGGCTGTGGGGCCTCGACCAGGCCTTCCTCGATTCCAATCCGGATGATTCGAGCGTGCTCGACCGGCTGCGCGCCACCCGCAAGCTGCCGGAGCAGCCGGATTTCCGCGCCTGGAAGGCCAAGCTGCACGAGGCCTATCGCGCGGTCGAGCCGGAAACCTACACCTGGTTCCTGCCCGACGGCCGCGCCATCAAGGTCGTGACCACGCCGAACCTCGAGGGCGGCGTCACCTATCTGTTCGACAACGTCACCGAAAGCCTCGATCTGGCGCGGCGCTTCGACGGGCTGATCCGGGTGCAGCGGGAAACGCTCGACAACCTCGCCGAAGCGGTCGCCGTGTTCGGCAGCAACGGCCGCGCGCAATTGTTCAACCCGGCCTTTGCAAAGATGTGGAAGCTGTCGGTGGAGGAGATGCGCGAGCAGCCGCATATCGACACCGTCGAGACCTGGTGCAAGCCGCTGTTCGACGACGACCTGACCTGGCGCACGCTGCGCGAGGCGATCACGGGAATCGACAACCGCGCCCAGGTCGCGCTGAAACTGGAGCGCAAGGACGGCAGCGTGCTGGAATGCATGACCATGCCGCTGCCCGACGGCGCCACCATGCTGACCTTCCAGGACATCACCGACACCGAAAATGTCGAGCGCGCGCTGCGCGAGCGCAACGAGGCGCTGGAAACCGCCGACCAGATGAAGGTCGATTTCGTCCACCACGTCTCCTACGAACTGCGCTCGCCGCTCACCACCATCATCGGTTTCGCGCATTTCCTCAGCGACCCCTCGACCGGTCCGCTGACGGCGAGGCAGGCCGAATATCTCGACTACGTCACCAAATCGACCAACGCGCTGCTCGCGCTCACCAACAACATCCTCGATCTCGCCACCATCGATGCCGGCGCCATGAAGCTCGAGCTCGGCCCGGTCAATGTCGGAAAGGCGATCGAGGCCGCGGCCGAGGGCATTCAGGACCGGCTCGCCACCGATCGCATCACGCTCCGGGTCGATGTCGATCCCAATATCGGCGACTTCACCGGCGACGAGCGCCGCGTGGTGCAGGTGCTGTATAACCTGCTCGCCAACGCCGTCGGTTTCTCGCCGCATGATGCGGCGGTGACGATCAGCGCCCGGCGCAGCGAACACAGCGTCATCTTCACCGTGACCAATTCCGGCCCGGGCATTCCGGCCGAGGTCAAGGACAAGGTGTTCGACTGGTTCGAAAGCCATTCCAACGGCTCGCGGCATCGCGGCGCCGGCCTCGGGCTGTCGCTGGTGCGCTCCTTTGTCGAACTGCACGGAGGCAAGGTGCGCGTCGATTCCATCGTCGGCAAGGGCACGACCGTCACGTGCGACTTTCCGTCCGACCAGACCGCGCATCGCAACGCCGCCGAATGACGGCACCCGTCACATTCCCGGTCGCGCTGCCGAACGAGACCGCGACCGCGCATCTGATGGCCGATCTCGCGCTGTTGATCGGACCCGGCGACGTCATCACGCTGTCGGGCGATCTCGGCGCCGGCAAGACATCGGCGGCGCGGGCCATGATCCGCTATCTCGCCAGCGACGATGAACTGGAGGTGCCGAGCCCGACCTTCACGCTCGCGCAGACCTACGATCTTCCGGCGCTTCCATTGATCCATGCCGACCTGTACCGCATCAACGATGCGTCCGAGCTCGAGGAGATCGGCCTGTCGCCGCTGCCGGAAGGCACGGTGGCGCTGATCGAATGGCCGGAGCGCGCGCCCGGCGCGCTGCCCGCCGACCGCATCGACATCGCGCTCAGCCACCGGCCCGCGCTGGGATCGACGGCGCGCGCCGCCGAAATCACCGGCTACGGCAAAGCCGCGGCAATTGTCGAGCGGCTGAAAGCGCTGCGCCAGTTTCTCGGCGATGCCGGCCATGGCGAGTCGAGACGGCAGCGCATGCCCGGCGACGCATCGATCCGCTCCTATGCGCGGCTGGTCCGGGAAGACGTCGTCTACATTCTGATGAACTCGCCCAAGCGCCCGGACGGCCCGCCGGTCTATGACGGCAAATCCTACAGCGCCGCGGTGCATCTTGCCGAAGACGTCAAACCCTGGGTCGCGATCGCCAACGGCCTGCGCGGCCGTGGCCTGTCGGCGCCCAAAATCCATCACGCCGATCTCGACGCGGGATTTTTGATCACCGAGGATTTTGGCACCGATGTCGTGGTCGAGGGCGATCCGCCGCAGCCGATGCCGGAGCGCTATGAAGCCGCGACCGACACGCTGGCGGCGCTGCATCGCGAGCCGTTGCCGGAGACGCTGCCGCTGGCGCCGCAGATCACCTACAGCATTCCCGTGTTCGACACCGACGCGATGCTGGTCGAGATCGGGCTGATGCTGGAATGGTATCTGCCGGATCGCGGCGCGGAAGTCAGCGCCGATCAAAAATCGCAATTCGTCGCGATGTGGCGCGACCTCCTGGACAGCAAGGCCAAGGCCGCGGCCAAAACCTGGGTGATGCGCGACTTCCATTCCCCGAACATCATCTGGCTCGGCGATCGCGCCGACATCGCCCGCGTCGGCATCATCGATTTCCAGGACGCGGTGCTGGGGCCGGCCGCCTACGACCTGGTCTCGCTGCTGCAGGATGCCCGCATCGACGTGCCCGAGCAGCTCGAACTCGTTCTGCTGACGCGCTACATCAAGGCGCGCCGCGCGGCCGACGACAATTTCGATGCGGCCGCCTTCGCCGAGCTCTATGCGATCATGTCGGCGCAACGCAACACGCGGCTGCTCGGCACCTTCGCGCGGCTGAACCGGCGCGACGGCAAGCCGCAATATCTAAAACACCAGCCGCGGATCTGGACCTACCTCACGAGGTCGCTGGCCCACCCCGCGCTGGCGGGATTTCGCGAGTGGTATACGGCCAACGTTCCCCCGCCGGTTGCCTGATTTACCTCTTGTTAGCCACCCCAGCCTTAATCTGGGACGGGGTCACACAGCGGCGTGCGGCGCGGCCGCATCGAGAGTGGAAACGAGGCCATGGGAGCAGAACGGCGCAGGGGCGAGCGCGTTACGTTCGAACGCGGCATCCCCGCCCATATGATGGGCATCGACGGCACGTGGCGCCGCGACTGCGTCATGGAAGACGTTTCCGAGACCGGCGCAAAGCTCACGGTGGAAGGCTCGGTCGAGGGCCTGCATCTGAAAGAATTTTTCCTGCTGCTGTCGTCCACCGGCCTGGCCTATCGCCGCTGCGAGCTGGCCTGGGTCAATGGCGACCAGATCGGCGTCAATTTCCTCAAGCAGGGCGACAAGAAGAAGAAGGCCGCGCGGCGCACCCCCGCCGAGGCCTGAACCGCGGCCGTCTTACGGCCGTCATGTCCCGTGACTATGGCGTCGAGGTCACACCAGCAGCCGAATCGCCGTGATATGATCCGCGGCACCGCAATTCGAGAATCTCCCCGAGAATGTCCGTCCATCCCACCAAAGCCATGGTCCTCGCCGCCGGTCTCGGCGTGCGCATGCGCCCCCTCACCGACAAGACGCCAAAACCCCTGATCCGGGTGGCCGGCCAGCCGCTGCTCGACCACGTGCTCGACAAGCTCGGCGGCGCCGGGGTCACCGAGGCCGTGGTCAATGTGCATTACCTGCCCGACCAGATCATCGAGCACACCAAGGGGCGCACGCGTCCGCGGGTGATCATCTCCGATGAACGCGACCAGGTGCTCGGCACCGGCGGCGCGGTGGTCAAGGCGCTGCCGCTGCTCGGCAACGCGCCGTTCTTCCATGTCAACGCCGACACGATGTGGATCGATGGCGTGCGGCCCAATCTGGCGCGGCTGGCCGAAACCTTCGATCCCGCGCGCATGGATATCCTGCTGTTGATGGCGCCGACCACCAGCAGCATCGGCTACCACGGCCGCGGCGACTATTCGATGCTGCCCGACGGCGCGCTGCGCACGCGCCGCGAGCTTCAGGTGGTTCCGTTCGTCTATGCCGGCGCCGCGATCATGTCGCCGTCGCTGTTTGCCGACGCGCCCACGGGCGAATTCTCGCTGACAAAAATGTTCGACCGCGCCAATGAGCAGGAGCGGCTGTTCGGCCTGCGGCTCGACGGCGTCTGGATGCATGTCGGAACCCCCGACGCGGTCGCCGCCGCCGAAGAGGCGGTGATGGAGAGCGTGGCGTAAGCCGCAAATTGCCAGTTGTCCCGGCGAAGGCAGGGGCACCCATACGCCGCGGCACCTCGATCTGCAAGCGCTCTGGAGCTAGCTGGATCACCACGCTTCGCGGGTTATGCCGGCCGTACGGATGGTCGTTGGCCCATGCCCAATCCTCATTCGCTCCCATATTGGCCCCCTGATCCCGAATCAGGATGCCCATGCGCGTACTCAGCGTTCCCGTCTCCGTGCCGTTGCTGCGCACCGTCATCACCGCGTTGGTGGACGGACGGCTGGTCGACGGATTCGAGGCGCGCACGCAGCCGGAGCGGCTGGCAGAGGCGACGCTCTATCTGCCGACCCGCCGCGCGGGCCGGCTGGCGCGCGAGATTTTTCTCGATGTGCTGAAGACCGACGCGGCGATCCTGCCGCGCATCGTCGCGCTCGGCGATATCGACGAGGACGAGCTCGCCTTCGCGGAAGAAGCCGAATATGGCGGCGTCACCCCGCTCGACATTCCGCCGAAGCTTGGCGAACTCGAGCGCCGGCTGACGCTCGCCCATCTCGTCGCGGCATGGGCGAAAACCCGCGACGCAGCGCCGTTGGTCGTCGGAGGTCCTGCGTCGACGCTGGCGCTCGCCTCCGACCTGGCGCGGTTGATCGACGACATGGTGACACGAGGCGTCGACTGGAGCGCGCTCGACGAGCTGGTACCGGACCAGTTCGACGTCTACTGGCAACATTCGCTCCGGTTTCTGAAAATCGCGCGCGAGGCATGGCCGGCCTATCTTGCCGAAGTCAGGAAGATCGAGCCGGCGGCGCGGCGCGACCTGCTGATCGACGCCGAGGCCGCGCGCCTTGGCAAACACCATGACGGGCCGGTGATCGCGGCGGGCTCCACCGGCTCGATGCCATCGACCGCAAAATTCTTGCACGCCGTGGCAAAGCTCCCGCACGGCGCCGTGGTGCTGCCGGGGCTCGACACCGATCTCGATGAAGAGGCCTGGCAATCGATCGGCGGCGTCGCCGATGCGCAGGGCCACTTCACCACGGGACCCGCCTCCAACCACCCGCAATATGCGATGCACGCGCTGCTGTCGCGTTTCGGCATCAAGCGCCGCGATGTCGAGATTCTCGGGAAACCTGCGCAGGGCGGCCGCGAGGTGCTGGCATCCGAGGCGATGCGGCCGTCGAACGCCACTGCAGAATGGCACGATCGGCTGAAGCGGCTGGATATCGCGGCGCAGATCGCGGGCGGCATGGACAAGCTCGCCGTGGTCGAGGCGCCCAATCCGGAAATGGAGGCCCTCGCCATTGCGGTGGCAATGCGCGAGGCGCGGCATCTGAACAAATCGGCGGCGCTGGTGACGCCGGACCGCGCGCTGGCGCGGCGGGTGATGGCGGCGCTTGGCCGCTGGAATCTCGAGTTCGACGATTCCGGCGGCGATGCGTTGATGGAAACTTCCGCGGGCATCTTTGCGCGGCTGGCCGCCGAGGCTGCCGCAAAAGGGCTGGAGCCGCCGACCCTGCTGGCGCTGCTGAAACATCCGCTGCTGCGGCTCGGCGCCGCACATCTCGCGCTCAAGCGCAGCATTGAAGTTCTTGAATTCGCCATCCTGCGCGGCACACGGCCGCAAGCCGGAACCAGCGGACTTATGCGGGACTTTATGCGGTTCCGCGACGAGCTTCGAAAGCTGAGGAGCGGCGAAGCATCGTCGCTGCATCGGCTGGAACCGCGAACGAGACTGCGCGATCACGAGCTCGATTCCGCGCAGGCACTGATATCGGCATTGCAGGCTGCGCTGGCGCCGCTGGAAAACGTCGACGCATCAAAACCTTTTGACTTCGCCGAGCTGGCGCAGCGCCACCGCGAAGCGCTGATCAATCTCACCAGCGATCAGAGCGGCATTGTCACGATCTTCGATGGCCAGCAGGGATCGGTGCTGGCTTCCGCGTTCGACGACCTGCTTGCCAACCAGAAGCAAAGCGGGCTCACGGTCCAGCTCGGCGACTACCCCGATGTATTTCAGACCGCGTTCGGCGATCGCGTGGTGCGGCGGCCGGAATTGGGCGGCACAAGGCTCTCGATCTACGGCCAACTCGAAGCGCGCTTGACGGAATCCGACCGCATCATTCTGGGTGGGCTGGTTGAGGGCGTCTGGCCGCCGGCGCCGCGCATCGATCCCTGGCTGAGCCGGCCGATGCGGCATCAGCTCGGCCTCGACCTGCCGGAGCGGCGCATCGGCCTCTCCGCCCACGACTTTGCGCAATTGCTCGGCCATGACGAGGTGATCCTGACCCATTCCGCCAAAGTCGGCGGCGCGCCGGCGGTGGCCTCGCGTTTCCTGCACCGGCTGGAAGCGGTCGCGGGCGAGGCGCGATGGGACGCCGCGAAAGCGGCTGGTGAAAAATACGTACATTTCGCCGGCGAACTGGACCGGCCCGAGAATGTCAAACCGATCCCGCAGCCCGCGCCAAAGCCGCCACGCGAAATGCGCCCCACAAAACTGTCGGTCACCGCGATCGAGGACTGGCTGCGCGATCCCTACACCATCTATGCGCGCCACATCCTCAAGCTCGATCCGCTCGATCCCGTCGACCAGCCGCTCTCGGCCGCCGACCGCGGCTCGGCGATCCATGACGCGCTCGGCAAATTCACGGAAGTCTACGCCAGGGAATTGCCCGCCGATCCCGCGCGCGAGCTGCGCCGCATCGGCGAAAAATCTTTCCTGCCGCTGATGGACCGGCCGGAAGCCCGCGCGCTGTGGTGGCCGCGGTTCCAGCGCATCGCAAAATGGTTTGCCGAGTGGGAGATCGCCCGGCGCGGCAATGTCGCAGGGATCGACGCCGAGATCCGCGGCGAGATCAAGATCCCGCTCGACAATGAGCGTGTCTTTACGCTGTCCGCCCGCGCCGACCGCATCGAGCGCCGCAGCGACGGCAGCTACGCCGTCCTCGATTACAAGACCGGCGCGCCACCGACGGGCAAACAGGTGCGCATGGGCCTGTCGCCGCAGCTGACGCTGGAAGCAGCGATCCTGCGCGAGGGCGGCTTTGCGAATATCGATGCGGATTCTTCCGTCAGCCAGCTCGTCTATGTCAGGCTGAGCGGCAACAACCCGCCGGGCGAGCAGAAGACGCTGGAATTGAAGATCAGGCAGAGCGATCAGCCGCAGCATCCGGATGAAGCCGCCAATTATGCGCGCCAGGAGCTGGAAAAGCTGATCCGCAAATTCGAGGACGAGAATCAGGCCTATACCTCGCTGAACCTTTCGATGTGGACGGCGCGCTACGGCGTCTATGACGATCTCGCCCGGATCAAGGAATGGTCCGCGGCCGGCGGCCTGGAGCTGCCGGAATGGTGAAAGCGCCGCGCCCGATTCCCGATGCGGTCCGCGCCACCCAGGCGCGCGCGTCCGACCCTGCCGCCTCCACCTTCGTGTCGGCGAATGCCGGCTCCGGCAAGACCCATGTGCTGGTGCAGCGGGTCATTCGCCTGATGCTGTCAGGCGTGCCGCCGGAAAAGATCCTCTGCATCACCTTCACCAAGGCGGCCGCGGCCAACATGGCCGAACGGGTGTTCACCACCCTCGGCCATTGGGTCACGCTCGGCGACGATGAACTCAACGACGCGATCCGCGAGGCCGGCATCGCCCGTCCGACGCCGGGCCTGCGCAAGGCGGCGCGAAAACTGTTCGCCTCCGCGCTGGAGACGCCGGGCGGACTGAAGGTGCAGACCATTCACGCGCTGTGCACGCGGCTGCTGCAGCAATTTCCGTTCGAGGCCAATGTGCCCGCCCGCTTTGCCGTGCTCGACGACCGCGACCAGAACGAGATGATGGAGCGCGCCAACCTCGCGGTGCTGCTGGAAGCCTCGCGCGACCCCGATAGCGTCATGGGCCGCGCGCTCAGTACCGCGATGGCGAGCGCCGCCGATGTCACCTTCAAGGACGTGGTGCGCGAAGCCTGCCTCAGCCGCGACCAGTTCCTGGCCTGGACCAGGGCGGCCGGCGGCGCCGCTGCTGCTGCGGACCAGATGTCCGCGGCCCTTGGCGTCACGGCCGGCGACCGCATCGAAGACATCGAACGCGACATTGTCGACGGGCCCTACATCAAACGATCCGGCTGGAGCGAAATCGCGGCTGTTCTCGACAGCAGCGGCAAGTCCGATCAGGACCAGGCGGCAAAGCTGCGCGAGGCGCTGGCTTCGGCCGGCGCGGATCAGGTCGACAAATATCTCGAGGTGTTCCTGACCGGCGAGAAAGCCCCACGCAAGTCGGTGGTGACGAAAAAATTCTGCGACAACCACCCGGCGTTCGGACGCCTGTTCGATGCGGAAATCCTCCGGCTCGGCCCGCTGATCGAAAAGCGCCGCGCCGTCATCACCCGCGACCGCACCGAGGCGCTGCTGCATATCGCGACATCGGCGGCCGCGAACTACGAGCGCGAAAAGACCGAGCGCGGCCTGCTCGACTACGACGATTTGATCGACAGGACGCTGGCGATGCTCGACCGCGTCTCTTCCGGCTGGGTGCATTACAAGCTCGACCGCGGCGTCGATCACGTGCTGATCGACGAGGCGCAGGACACCAGCCCGCGGCAGTGGGACATCGTCGCCCACATCATTTCCGAATTCACCTCCGGCGCCGGCGCGCGCGACGGCGTGGTGCGTACCGTGTTTGCCGTCGGTGACGAAAAGCAGTCGATTTTTTCGTTCCAGGGCGCCGACCCGCACCAGTTCGACGCGCGGCGCCGCGAGTTGAAGAAGAAATTCGAGGACGCCGGCTTGAAGTTCGATCCGGTCTCCTTCACCTATTCGTTCCGCTCAGGACCGGCGATCCTGCAATCGGTCGACCACGTCTTCCGCGACGAGACGATCTATCGCAGCATTCATGCCGAGAATGCCTATCCCGTGCATTATGCGCTTGGCGACGCCGGACCCGGCACGATCGACCTCTGGGATCTGGCCGTCCATGACGAGAAACAGGACATCGAAGGCTGGCGCGCGCCGTTCGATGGCGTCTCGGTCACCAGCCCCGAGGTAAAACTCTCAAAGCGCATTCAGGCGGAGATCAAGGCGCTGGTCGCTGATGGCACCATGACGGGCCATGCCGGAAGCCGCCGCCGCTTGAGTTACGGCGACGTGCTGGTGCTGGTGCGCCGCCGCGGCAATTTGTTCGACGCGGTGATCCAGGCGCTGAAGCACGCCAACATCCCGGTCGCCGGCGCCGACCGGCTGAAACTCACCGAGCACATCGCGATCATCGACCTGATGAACCTTGCGGATGCCCTGCTGCTGCCGCAGGACGATCTGGCGCTGGCGGTGGCGCTGAAGAGCCCGCTGTTCGGGCTCGACGAAGACCATCTGCTCAAGCTGGCCCGCGACCGCAAGGGTTCCTTGCGTGACGCGCTGAACATGCATGCCGCGAGCGATGAAAAGCTTGAGCGCGCCCGCGCGCGTCTTGAGCAATGCGAACGCCGCTTTCTGCAGGAGACACCGTTCGCCTTCTATGCCTGGCTGCTCGGCGGCGACGGCGGCCGCGCGCGCATCCTGAAGCGGCTCGGCCACGAGGCCAATGACGCGCTCGACGAATTCCTGGGGCTGGCGCTGTCCTATGAACGCAAGGCGCCGGCCTCGCTGCAGGGATTTATGGCCTGGCTGCGCACCGCCGACCTCGAGGTGAAGCGCGACATGGAAATCTCGCGCGACGAAGTCCGCGTCATGACCGTGCACGGCGCCAAGGGACTGGAAGCCTCGGTGGTGTTTCTGGCCGACACCACGACGTCGCCGCAGGACACCCAGCGCCTGCGGCTGATCCACCTGCCCAACGGCAACGGCGGCAAGGTCATGGTGTGGGCCGGCAGGAAGGCCGACGATCCGGCCGGCGTCGCCGGCGCGCGCACGGCGATGCTGGACGAGACCGAGGACGAGTACCGCCGGCTGCTCTATGTGGCGATGACGCGCGCGGCCGACCGCCTGATCGTCGGCGGCTGCATGCCCGGCAACATGAACAGCGTGCGCAAGAACTCCTGGTACGATCTGATCGGCAAGGGTCTCGAAAATTCCGGACTGCAGGTCGAGGAGATCAAGGCGGCGAACGGCACGGTGAAGCGCTATTCGCTGTCCGAGGTTCGTTTCAGGGGAAACCACTGCGGCGCCCGCAAAGGCGGCCGCGCCCATCGAACTGCCGTCATGGCTGCGCACTGCGGCTGCACCCGCCTCGCGCGCCGATAGCCGGCTGCGTCCGTCGGATCCCGTGGCCGATGAAGGCGCGCATATCCGCACCGGCGAATCGGTCGCGCTGCGCGCCCGCGCGCTGCAGCGTGGCGTGCTGGTGCACCGCCTGCTGCAATCGCTGCCCGAGGTCGCGGCCGAGCGCCGCCGCGATCTCGCGCAAAATTACCTTGCCCGCAACGCCGACGGCTGGAGCGAAGCCGAGCGCGAGACGCTCGCTGAAAAGGTGCTGGCGCTGATCGCGGATGTCAGGTTCGCGCCCGTCTTTGCCCCCGGCAGCCGCGCGGAAGTCCCCATCGTCGGCCGGCTGGAGCGGCCCGGGCGAGCCGCCGGCGCGTGGTCTCCGGACAGATCGACCGGCTGGTGGTGACGCCGGCCGAAATCCTGATCGTCGACTACAAGACCAACCACGCCCCGCCCGCCACCGCGGCCGAAGCGCCGCAAGGCTACGTCCGCCAGCTCGCCCTCTACCGGGCGGTGCTCCAAAAACTTTATCCCCAGCGGCCGGTCCGTGCTGCGCTGCTTTGGACCGAAACGGCTGATTTGATGGAGATTTCGACCCCCGCGCTGGACGCCGGACACCCATCCTGATCATGACGGCGTGACCGAGCTTGACCCGGCAAGGGTGCGTTCATAGGTTTCTCGACATGATCCCGGGCGCGATTCTCTGCCGCGCCCTTTTTCTTCAACCGTACGAGGTATTCCCATGGCTGTGGGCAAGGTTTCTGACGCCGATTTCGAAGCCGAAGTGCTCAAGGCGACCGGGCCGGTGGTGGTCGATTTCTGGGCCGAATGGTGCGGCCCCTGCCGCATGATCGCGCCGGCGCTGGACGAGATTTCCGGCGCGATGGGCGACAAGGTCAAGATCGTCAAGCTCAACGTCGACGAGAGCCCGAAGACGGCCTCGAAGTATGGCGTGATGTCGATCCCGACCCTGATGATCTTCAAGGGCGGCGAGATGGCCTCCCGCCAGGTCGGCGCCGCGCCGAAGGCAAAGCTGCAGCAGTGGATCACCGCTGCGGTCTGATCGGATTCGAGCGATTGCGATTTACGAGACGGCCGGCTTGATCGCCGGCCGTTTTGTTTTCGGACTACCGGATCCAGCCCGTCGCCAGCGCCGACGCCAGTTCGGGCTCGCCGTTGCGCCGCGCCAATGCCGCCATCGCCTCGTGATCGTAGGGCACGTGGCGGAAGGTCACGCTCCAGCTTCCCGATGCCTGCTCCAGGATCGCGTAGCGGGCGTCGGGCGTGCCGGCCTCGATCACATGCGGATACGGAACGTTGTAGGAATAGCCGGGGCTGCCGACGCTGCCGGGATTGACTACCAGCCGCCCGTCGCCAAGCCTCACCGCGCGCGCGATGTGGGTATGGCCGCACAGTATCAGCGACTGCGAAATTCCCGCCGCTTCTTTCTCGATCGCTTCGAGCGGCGCCATCCTGACCGAGCCCTCCGGCGTCACAGCCTCCAGCCAGTAGACGTTGTCGTCCGCAGGTGTCGCGTGACAGAGAAAGACCTGATCGCGATAGACGCGCGTCATCGGCACCGTGCGCAGCCAGTCGAGATGGCTGTTATCGAGTTGCGCATAGGCGGGACGCTCCCACGAGCCCATCTTCTCGACCGGACGATCGATCAGCCAGCGGTCGTGATTGCCGAGCACGTGGACGGCATCGAGCGCCATCAACGCGTCCATCGTGCGGCGCGCATCGAGCGGGCCGCTGGCCATGTCGCCGAGATTGACGATCTCGCTGACGCCTTGCGCGCGGATGTCGGCCAGCACGGCTTCCAGCGCGAGATGATTTCCGTGCACGTCGGCAATGGCGGCAAAACGCATTCTGATTATCCCGGCGGCGTGCCGTTGGCGGAAAGCACATGCCCCGCAAGATAGAGCGAGCCGGTGATCAGGATGCGCGGCGGCACATCATAGGCAAGGCCCGCCAGCGTGCGCAGCGCGGCATCGACGCTGCTCGCAATCTCCACCCGCATCCCGAGCTGGCGCACGGCGTCCGCGAGACGATCCGGCGGCATCGAATTGTCCTGATCCGGGAATCGGCACCACCATGATGTGGCGGGTCTGGCCGGCGAAGTTTGCCAGAAATCCGTAGGCATCCTTGTTGCCCATCATGCCGGCGATGATGACCAGCGGACGCGACACCCGCTCTTCGAGATCGCCGAGCGCCGCAGCCGCGACGCGGCCGCCGTCGGCATTGTGTCCGCCGTCGAGCCAGACTTCCGAACCGGCGGGCGCCAGATCGACCAGCTTTCCGGAAGCCAGCCGCTGCATTCGCGCCGGCCATTCGGCATGGATGATGCCCGCCTCGAACGCGGCGGGGCTGATCCTGAAAGCATCGATCGCGCGCAGCGTTGCGATCGCAAGGCCCGCATTGTCGAACTGATGCCGGCCGAACAATTTTGGCGCGGCCAGATCCATCAGGCCGCGGTCGTCCTGATAGACCAGGCGTCCGCGCTCGATGCTGACATGCCATTGCTGGCCGGCCGCATGCAGCGGCGCGCGCATGCGGCCCGCCTGCGCCTCGATGACGGCCATCGCCTCCGGCGCCTGCTCGGCGACAATCACCGGCACGCCGCGCTTGATGATCGCGGCCTTCTCGCCCGCGATCGACGTCAGCGTGGTGCCGAGAAACTCGGTGTGGTCCATGCTGACCGGCGTGATCACGCTGGCCAGCGGCTTGTCGATCGTGTTGGTGGCGTCGAGCCGCCCGCCGAGGCCGACTTCCAGCAGCAACGCGTCGGCCGGGTTTTGCGCGAACACGCAGAATGCAGCCGCGGTCTTGATCTCGAACACGGTGATCGGCGCGCCGGCATTGGCGCGTTCGCAACGCTCCAGCGCATCCCTCAATTCGTCATCGCCGACGAGAACGCCGCCACCCGCGCGGCCGAGGCGAACGCATTCGTTGAGCCGCACCAGATAGGGCGAGGTGTAGGCGTGGACGCGCAGTCCTGCCGCCTCCAGCGTCGCGCGCAAATAGGCGATCGTCGAGCCCTTGCCGTTGGTGCCGGCAACATGGATCACCGGCGGCAGTTTTCGTTCGGGATGGTCGAGCCGTTCGAGCAGCCGGTTGATGCGATCGAGGTTGAGATCGATCTTGGCTGGATGCAGGGTCGAGACCCGCGCGACCACCTCGCCGAGCGATGACGACGGCTGGGCCGCAGGCGCGTTCACGCGTGAGGCGCTGCCGGCACCACCTCGGGAGCCGATTCGATCTGGGCCGCCGCCGTCACCTCAGGCGCCGGCTTCGACGCGGTTTCCAGCGCCGGCGATCTGGTCAGCAGGCGGCAGAGCCGCGCCAGCGTCGGGCGCATCTCGTGGCGATGCACCACCATGTCGACCATGCCGTGGTCGCGCAGATATTCGGCGCGCTGAAAACCTTCCGGCAATTTCTCGCGGATGGTCTGCTCGATCACGCGCGCGCCGGCAAAGCCGATCAGCGCGCCGGGCTCGGCAATCTGCACGTCGCCGAGCATGGCGTAGGACGCCGTGACGCCGCCGGTGGTCGGGTTGGTCAGCACCACGATGTAGGGCTGTTTTGCCTCGCGCAGCATCTGCACGCCCACCGTGGTGCGCGGCATCTGCATCAGCGACAAAATGCCTTCCTGCATCCGCGCGCCGCCGGAAGCCGCGAACACGATGAAGGGCGACTTCTTCTCGACCGCAAGCTCGAGCCCGCGCACGATCGCTTCGCCCGCGGCCATGCCGAGCGAGCCGCCCATGAAATCGAAATCCTGCACGGCGATGACGACGCCCATGCCTTCCAGCTTGCCGTAGCCGACCTTGATGGCGTCGTTCAGCCCGGTCTTGGCGCGTGCATCCTTGATGCGGTCGGCATATTTGCGCTCGTCGCGGAATTTCAGCGGATCGGCGGTAACCTCCGGCAGCGCGATGTCGTACCAGGTCTCGTTGTCGAACACCGATTTCAGCCGCGCCACCGCGCCCATGCGCATGTGGTAGTTCGAGCCGGGAATCACGAACTGGTTGGCCTCGACGTCCTTGTAGAACACGAGCTGTCCGGAATCCGGGCACTTGATCCAGAGGTTTTCCGGCGTCTCGCGGCGCAGGATGTTGCGGATCTTCGGCCGGACGACGTTGGTGAGCCAGTTCATGGTTCGCTCCGAAATGCGGTTAAACGCATCGCCTGAACTATATGGCGGCTTGAGGAGTCCCCGGCAAGCGCCGCCTGATACCGTTCTTGCCCGAAATTATGGCTTATTCCGCAGCCTGCTTCGCACCCCGAACACCCTGCGCCAATGAGGCCACGAGATCGGCCACAGCGGTAACGGTTTTCGCGGTCGCACGGCCCTCCTCGTCGAGGCTGCCGCGCAAGGCATCGACCAGCGCGGTGCCGACCACGGCGCCATTGGCGCTTTGCGCGATCGACCGCGCCGCCTCGGGGGTGCGGATGCCAAAACCGACGCAGACCGGCAGTTTTGTGTGGCGCTTGATGCGCGCCACCGCTTCACCGACCGCCTTCGAATCGGCCGACGCAGCGCCGGTGATGCCGGTGATGGAGACGTAATAGACAAAGCCCGAGGTGTTCGCGAGCACGGCAGGCAGGCGCTTGTCGTCGGTGGTCGGCGTCGCCAGCCGGATGAAATTGAGCCCGGCCTTCATCGCCGGCAGGCACAATTCGGCGTCTTCCTCCGGCGGCAGGTCGACGATGATCAGGCCGTCGACGCCGGCGGACTTGGCGTCCGCCAGGAACTTGTCGACGCCGTAGATGTAGATCGGATTGTAGTAGCCCATCAGCACCAGCGGCGTGGTGGTGTCGTCGTTGCGAAACCCGCGCACCATCTCCAGCGTCTTCTTCAGCGTCATGCCGGCCTTCAGCGCCCGCAGGCCCGCCGCCTGGATCGCCGGGCCGTCCGCCATCGGATCGGTAAAGGGCATGCCGATCTCGATGATGTCGGCGCCGGCCTTCGGCAGCGCCTTGATGATGTCGAGCGAGGTTTTGGGGTCGGGATCTCCAGCCATCAGGAAGGTGACAAAGGCGGCGCGGCCCTCTTTCGCGAGTTCGGCAAAGCGTGCGTCGATGCGGGTGGTCACTGCTTCTTGCCTTTCAGAATCTCCGTGATCTGCGGAATATCCTTGTCGCCGCGGCCGGACAGATTGACGACCATCAGATGATCTTTCGGCCGCTTCGGCGCGAGCTCCGTCACCTTGGCGATGGCGTGCGCGGATTCCAGCGCCGGCGGAATGCCCTCCAGCCGCGACAGCAGCATGAAGGCCGCGAGCGCCTCGTCGTCGGTCGCCGACAGATAGGTGACGCGGCCGGTCTCGTGCAGCCAGGAATGCTCCGGGCCGATGCCGGGATAGTCGAGCCCGGCCGAGATCGAATGCGCGTCCTGGATCTGGCCGTCATCGTTCATCAGCAAATAAGTGCGATTGCCGTGCAGCACGCCCGGCCGCCCGCCCGCGATCGATGCCGCATGCAGTTGCGTCAGCCCGTGGCCCGCCGCCTCGACGCCATAGATCTCGACGGAGGGATCGTCGAGGAAGGGATGAAACAGCCCCATCGCGTTGGAGCCGCCGCCGATACAGGCGACCAGCGAATCCGGCAGGCGGCCTTCGGCCTCCATCATCTGCTTCTTCGTCTCGTCGCCGATCACGGACTGGAAGTCGCGCACCATCATCGGATAGGGGTGCGGGCCCGGCCACGGTGCCGATGCAGTAGAAGGTGTTGTGCACGTTGGTGACCCAGTCGCGCAGCGCCTCGTTCATCGCGTCCTTCAGCGTGCGCGTGCCCGACTGCACCGGGATAACCTTGGCGCCCAGCATTTCCATGCGGAACACATTTGGCGCCTGACGGGCGACGTCGACCGCGCCCATATAGACGATGCATTCCAGCCCGAACCGCGCGCACAGGGTGGCGGTGGCGACGCCGTGCTGGCCCGCACCGGTCTCGGCGATGATGCGCTTCTTGCCCATGCGGCGCGCGACCATGATCTGGCCGAGCACGTTGTTGACCTTGTGCGAGCCGGTGTGATTGAGCTCTTCGCGCTTGAGATAGATCTTTGCGCCGCCAAGATGCTCGGTGAGACGCTCGGCGAAATACAGCGGCGACGGCCGGCCAACATAATCCTTGAGATAGCCGTTCATCTCGCTCTGGAACTTCGGATCGGCCTTGGCGGCGGCGTAGGCTTTTTCCAGGTCGAGGATCAGCGGCATCAGCGTTTCCGCCACGAAGCGGCCGCCAAAATTGCCGAAGTGCCCGGTGTCGTCGGGGCCGCTGCGGAAGGAGTTTGGCAAAGCTGGTTTCACGGCTGGATTCATCGAACCATCAATTCCTGGGTGGCGCGCGCGGCGCGGATAAATTCGCGGATCATCTCGGGATCCTTGACGCCGGGCGTGCGCTCGACGCCCGAGGAGACGTCGACGCCGCCGGCGCGGGTGACGCGAACGGCCTCGGCGACGTTGCCGGCATTGAGGCCGCCCGAGACCATGAACGGCAATTTGAGATCGAGATTTTCCAGCACATGCCAGTCGAACGCCGCGCCCAATCCGCCGGGACGGGTGGCGCCCTTTGGCGCCCGGGCATCGAACAGGATGCGGTCGGCCACCGCGGCATAGCCGGGCAGCGCCGCAAGATCGGCCGCGGTCTCGACGGCAAGCGCCTTCATGACCGGCAGGCCGAATTTCTGCTTGATGTCGCGAACGCGCGCGGTGGTTTCCTTGCCGTGGATCTGCAGGATGTCCGGCTTGAGCGCGTCGATGATGTTCTCGAACGTCGCATCGTCGGCATCGACCGTCAGCGCCACTTTTGTCGCGCGGCCCTTCGCAACGGGACCAAGCTCACGGGCCTTTTCCAGCGCGAGATGCCGCGGCGACGGCGGAAAGAACACGAACCCCACCATGTCGGCGCCAGCCGCCAGCGCTGCGTCGAGCGTCTCGCGCGTGGACAGGCCGCAAATCTTGACGAGCAGGGACATGGTTCCTTCGGGCCGCGAAACAGGGTTTTGAGGGTCGTAACGGGGCGGGTTCTACAACGTCGCGCCCTGCTTGTCTCGCCCGGCGGACCCGTAAAAACCGCCCTGAAGCGGCGCCAAAAGCCGCTGCTGCTCGCCGCCGATCGGAGGCATTGGCGCGCAGATCGGCCAGTTGCGACCGCGCCTGCCGCGCGTCGGCCTCATGCTGGCGTGCGGCGCGGCGCCAGCGGCCCTGCCGGAACCAGGTCGCCATGCCGCCGGCCGCGACCCCGATCACCGCGACCACGATGATGACGACGAACAGCGGCAACGTCACCGCAACGACCGGCGTTGTGGAGTTGAAGGGATCGAACGACACCGTCACCAGATGACGGTTGGCGACCGCGAAGATGACGAAGATCACGCCCAGGGGGATGACGACCAGCGCGTTGAGGAATTTTCGCATGACCATCTCTCGTCTTGATTCGAGGCGGCGGGCGCGTGTCCCGCAAACCGCGGCCGGCTATGGCCCGAAACAGCCGCGGGCGCTAGGCGCCGGCCTCGGGCGTCCCGTCGCGGTTCAGCCGTTCGCGCATTTCCTTGCCGGTCTTGAAGAACGGCACGCTCTTCTGATCGACCGGCACATGGGCGCCGGTGCGCGGATTGCGCCCCGCGCGGGCCGGGCGGTGCTTGACCGAGAATGCGCCGAAACCGCGCAGCTCGACGCGGTCGCCGCGCGCTAGCGCTGCCACGATCTCATCGAGAATCGCGTTCACGATGTTCTCGACATCCCGCTGGTAGAGGTGCGGGTTGTGCTCGGCAATGCGCTGGACAAGCTCAGATTTGATCATCGAGAATGGGACCCGGGACCTTGCGGATATCCATTTCCGTGAAAATACCTTGAACTGTCAAGACGCTAAATCAAATTTGGGCAGCGCGAAATGACGTGACAAAGGCCTTGAGTCGGGTTTGTCACATTGCTCGCAGTGCGGGAGCGGCGGAAAAAGCACCCGCTTTGCCGGTCAGTTCGACCCGACCGGCTGCCAGAGCGCCAGCATGCCATCGAGGCCGAGGCGGTCGACCGCCTGGCTGACACCGCCCTGCTCGATATTCCGCGCAATGGTCGTCAGGCCGAGCGCATCGAGCGTCAAGGATGCCGCCGTCCGCAGGAAGGTCAGGTCGCCAAAGCGCGGTTGCAGCTTGTAGTCGCGCACCGGCAGGTCCTTCTTGACGTTCTTCTGCGTCACCAGCCACTCCACCGCGGCCTTCTCGTCGCCAATGGCATCGATCAGCTTCAGTTCGACGGCCTGACGGCCGGTGAAAACCCGCCCGTCGGCGACTTTTTCCAGCGCCGCATCGTCCATGCCGCGCCGCGCCTTCACGAGGCCGCGGAACCAGGCATAGGAATCCTTCACCAGCGCGTCGATCGCGGCACGGGCTTCCGGACTGGTCGGCTCATAGCCGTTGGGCGCGGCCTTCAGCGGCGAGGACTTCACCTCCTCGACCTTCACGCCGACGGTTTTCAGAAGCTCGGTGAAATTCGGGAACTGGAACAGCACGCCGATCGAGCCGACCAGCGAACTTTGCTGGGCGACGATGTAGTCGGCCGCGATCGCCGTGATGTAGCCGCCGGAGGCGGCCAGCCCTTCGACGACGACCACCAGCGGCTTCTTCGCCTTCAGCCGCATCAGGGCGTCGTAGAGCTGCTCGGAACCGGCGGTGGTGCCGCCCGGGGAATTGATGTGCACGATGACGGCGGCGACCGAAGACTTCTCCAGCCGCTCCAGCGCCTCGACGCGCTCGCGGTCGCTGCGGATCAGGCCGTCGATATTGACGCGGGCGATCGAACCCGATGCCGACAGCGTGCTGCGCGCGCCCGGTGTCGCGATGATGCCGACGGTGACGATGGCCGCGACAGCGACCAGCGCGGCCACGACGCGCCAGAAGGTCAGCTTGCGGCGAATGCGGCGACGATCGACGATCACGTCCGAATCAAGCGACATCGAAAATCTCCTGAAAAAACAACCGCCGCGTTTTGCAGCCGCAGCGTGACCATTGGCTTATCCGATTACATCAATTGCGATGCAATTTGAAGAAAACAAGGCCCTTCTCCCTCCCCCTTGTGGGAGAGGGTGGAAGACAAAAGGGCCCCGGTCGAAACCGGGGCCCGATTGTGACGAGAGAGGCGCGAACGCTTACTTCTCGCGGTTCTTGAGCGCGGTGCCGAGAATGTCGCCCAGCGTCGCCCCCGAATCGGAGGAGCCGTACTGCGCGATGGCTTCCTTCTCTTCGGCGACTTCCAGCGCCTTGATCGAGACCTGCACCTTGCGGGCCTTCTTGTCGAACTGGATCACGCGCGCATCGACCTTCTCGCCGACGGCGAAGCGTTCGGCGCGCTGGTCGTTGCGGTCGCGGGCGAGTTCAGACCGCTTGATGAAGGTGGTGAAGTCGGTACCGGCGATCTTCACGTCGATCCCCGATTCCTTCACGTCGATCACTTCGCAGGTCACGACCGCGCCCTTCTTGACGTCGCCCGGCTCGGCGAACGGGTCGCCTTCGAGCTGCTTGACGCCGAGCGAGATGCGCTCCTTCTCGACATCGACGTCGAGCACCACGGCTTTCACCATGTCGCCCTTCTTGAAGTTGTCGATCACCTGCTCGCCCGGAAGCTTCCAGTCGAGGTCGGACAGATGCACCATGCCGTCGACGTCGCCGTCGAGGCCGAGGAACAGGCCGAACTCGGTCTTGTTCTTGACTTCGCCCTCGACCGTGGAGCCGACCGGGAATTTCTCGACGAAAACTTCCCAGGGGTTGCGCATGGTCTGCTTGAGGCCGAGCGAGATGCGGCGCTTGACCGAATCGACTTCGAGAACCTGCACTTCGACTTCCTGCGAGGTCGAGACGATCTTGCCGGGGTGCATGTTCTTCTTGGTCCACGACATCTCCGAGACGTGGATCAGGCCTTCGATGCCCGGCTCCAGCTCGACGAACGCGCCGTAGTCGGTGATGTTGGTGACGCGGCCGGTGAAGCGCGCGTTGAGCGGATACTTCGCCTCGATGCCCTGCCACGGATCGTCCAGCAGCTGCTTCATGCCGAGCGAGATGCGGTGGGTCTCGTGGTTGATCTTGATGATCTTGACCTTCACCGTCTGGCCGATGGTGAGCACCTCGGTCGGATGATTGACCCGGCGCCAGGCGATATCGGTGACGTGCAACAGGCCGTCGATGCCGCCGAGGTCGACGAACGCACCGTAATCGGTGATGTTCTTGACCACGCCGTCGATCACCTGACCCTCTTCGAGGTTCTGCACCAGCTCCTGGCGCTGCTCGGCGCGGGTCTCTTCCAGAACCGTGCGGCGCGACACCACGATGTTGCCGCGGCGGCGATCCATCTTGAGGATCTGGAACGGCTGCGAGTTGTTCATCAGGGGCGCGACGTCGCGGATCGGACGGATGTCGACCTGCGAGCGCGGCAGGAAGGCGACCGCACCGTCGAGGTCGACCGTGAAGCCGCCCTTGACCTGGTTGAAGATGACGCCGTTGACCTTTTCGTTGTTCTGGAACGCCTTCTCGAGCTTGCCCCAGCTTTCCTCGCGGCGCGCCTTGTCGCGCGACAGCACGGCTTCGCCGAGCGCGTTCTCGATGCGGTCGAGGAACACCTCGACTTCGTCGCCGACCTTGAGGTCGCTTTCGCGGCCGGGTCCTGCGAATTCACGCAGCGCCACGCGGCCTTCGGTCTTCAGGCCGACGTCGATGACGGCCATGTCCTTTTCAATCGCAACGACGATGCCCTTGATGACGGAGCTTTCCTGCAGGTTGCCGCCGGCAAAGGATTCGTCGAGCATCGCGGCGAAATCGTCGCGGGTAGGAGTGTAGGAAGCAGCAGTATTCGAAGCCATTTGTTCTCCAGATGCGGGGTACTTGCCGGCCGTTCGGGTTGATGGGCGTATCGCAAATGCAGTGTCAGGCTCCGCAAACCCTGACGACCGCTGCTTGCGAGAGGACGCAAAAGCGGGCCGGCAGCATGACTGCACGTTCGATACGTTGATTTTTCCGGGGCCCTGGATGTGCCGGTCAACAATGCCGGCATTCAAGACGAGGGAGCGGGCTTTCCTCCAATGACGGCAGGGGCTCAAACCCGTTGCCGGCCCGCTCGGACAGCCTGATACATCGATGGCGGCCCGGACGGCGCTGATATAGCCCCCAACACCCTTCCGGGCAAGCTGGAAATGCCCGATTTACGGGCCCTTAACGCTGACGGACGCTAACCACGGACGGACGGCCTCAACGCCTTGTTGACCGCATGGCGCGAAAGCCGGCAGTGGCCCGGGCGATGGAACCCGGCCTTAAGCGCCTCCCTCAACGATGGCCCCGATCAACACAGGGGGAGTGCCAACCATGAAGAGCCTGATCGCTCTGACCGCCATCGCCGTCTTCACCGTCGCCATCGCCGTTACCGGCAAGTCGTCCGCTTTTGCGACCGACAAGGCGATTGCCGACGCCAGGGCCGTCAAGAAGCCCGTCATGATGGCCGAACAGCAATTGCCGTTCGATCGCCAGCGCTCGAAGAACTGATCGTCTAGGCGCCGGGTTAGCGCCTGGCGCGGATCGCGGCCTCGACGATCGCGATGGCGGCGCGAACGCCGGCTTCGATATCGAGATTGGAATTATCCAGGGTGTGCGCGTCCGCGGCCGGCCTCAAGGGCGAAACCGGCCTGTTCCGGTCGCGCTCATCACGCTTGAGAATATCCGCCAGTACGGCGGCTTCGTCCGCTTCCTCGCCACGCGCGCGGGCTTCCAGCGTGCGGCGGCGCGCCCGCACCTGCGGGTCTGCCACCACAAAAATCTTCACATCGGCATGCGGGCAGACCACCGTCCCGATGTCGCGGCCGTCGAGCACCGCGCCGGGCGGATCGGCGGCGAACTGCCGCTGGAAATTGACCAGCACCTGGCGTACCCCGGGGATAGCCGCCACGACCGAGGCGGCTTCGCCGACCCTTTGCGTTTTCAGGATTCGGGTTGCCGAATTTTTCCGGATCAAGCTCCATCGCGGCCGACACGGCGAGCATCTCGTCGGTGAGATCGGCACCGGCATCGAGCAGCGCCTTCGCCACCGCGCGATAGATCACGCCGGTGTCGAGATGGCGATAGCCGTAATGGTGAGCGAGCCGCTTGCCGAGCGTGCCCTTGCCGGATGCGGCCGGTCCGTCGATGGCGATGATCATGAGAGCCATGTGCGACAGAGCGGCCATGACGGTCAAGGCGTGAGAAGGATATTTCCGTCTCCCGGAACGGTGGTGCTCCCGCGGCGGCAGGTGAACTTTCGAAAGCGCGGCCAATGCGTCCAAATGTCCTCGCCTTGGGCCGCCCGGCACCTCTATTCTGGCGCCAGCCAGAGAATGCGATCCATGGGCCGGCGCGACGCCGGTTTGAGATTGCGCCGGCGGGAGGAACAATAATGAGCGCCATTTCACGACGTCATTTCATTGGAAGTGCGGCGGCCGCATCGGCGATCCCGCTGATCGGGTCGTCGGCCCATGCGCAGCAGACCGACTGGCCGAACCGGCAAATCAAGATCATCGCGGGCTATCCGGCCGGCGGGCAGACCGATTTGTTCGCGCGAACCTATGGCGAATACATCCGAAGCGAGACCGGCCAGAACGTGGTGGTGGAAAACAAGGCCGGCGCTTCCGGATCGGTCGCCGCCGTTGAAGCCAAGCGCTCCGCGCCCGACGGCTATACGCTGATGTTCACGATCTCGACGACCATGATCATGAACCGCGTCCTGATCAAGGACATCCCCTACGACGCCGAAAAGGATTTTGTGCTGGTCTCGATCATGCCGGCGGGCAGCCTGCCGTTCGTGGCCGGCGAGAAGAGCGGCGCCAAGACGCTCGCCGAATTCGTCGCCTACGCGAAGAAGGCCGAGAAGGTCAACATCGGCACCTACGGCGCCGGCTCCTACGCGCACATGGCGATCGTCGAAATGAACAAGCTGTATGGTCTCAAAATGGAAGCGGTGCACTATCGCGGCGAAGCGCCGATGTGGACCGATCTTGCCGGCGGATTCATCGATGGCGCCCACGGCAGCTATGGCGCGGCGTTGCCGGTCTTGCAGAGCGGCCGCGGCCGTGCGGTCGCCGTCTCGCGCAAGCGCATGTCGGTATTGCCGGATGTTCCTACCTTCACGGAGCAGGGTGCAACCGCGCGCCTGTTCCAGTTGACCGGTTTCCAGTGCTGCGCCGTGCCGGCGGGGACGCCTCCGGAAATCGTTCAAAAACTGTCAAAACTCCTCGTCGCCGGCGGCAAGACCGAAAAGATACAGCAGCTCATGAAATCATTCGGCGTCGACGATACCGCGATGACCTTCGAGGCGACGCAGAAACTGTACAAGGACGAATCGCCGGTCTGGCTCGAGGCGGTGTCGGGCCTCGGGCTTGCGCCGTCTGAGCGAGCCCGTCTTACGAAAACTCCGCGCCCAGCCCGCGCATCATCGGAATAAAATCCGGAAAGCTGGTGGCGATGAAGGCGGTGTCGTCGACCTTCACCGGCTTGTCGGCGGCGAGCCCATCACCAGTGCCGACATCGCGATGCGGTGATCCATGTGGGTGGCGACGAGACCGCCGCCTTCGACATGACCCTTGCCCTCGACGATCAGATCGTCGCCCGAAATCTCGACCTTGACGCCGTTGACGCGGAGCATGTCGGCGGTCGCTTCCAGGCGATCGGATTCTTTCACCCGCAATTCCTGCAGCCCGCGCATGATCGTCGTGCCTTCGGCAAAGGAAGCCGCCACCGCCAGCACCAGATATTCGTCGATCATCGAGGGCGCGCGCTCCGGCGGCACCTCGACGCCGCGCAGCTTTGAGCCGCGCACGCGGAACTGCGCCATCGGCTCGCCGGCATCGCCGCGAACCTCGCTTTCCTCGATGGAAGCGCCCATCTCGCGCAGCGTCTTGAACAGCCCGGTGCGCAGCGGATTGGTCATGACGTCGGACAGCACGACGTCGGAACCCTCGACGATCAGCGCCGCCACGATCGGGAATGCCGCGGAAGACGGATCGGCCGGCACCACCACTTCGGCGCCGTGCAACTCGGGCTGGCCGGTGAGTGAAATCCTGCGGCCGTGACTGCCTTCGTTCACTGATGCGATGTCGGCGCCAAAATGCTTCAGCATCAATTCGGTGTGGTCGCGGCTCGCCTCCGTCTCGATCACGGTGGTGACGCCGGGCGCGGCGAGCCCCGCCAGCAGCACCGCGGACTTGATCTGGGCCGAGGCGACCGGCGTGCGGTAGACGATCGGCAAGGGATCGCGCGCGCCGTGCAGCGTCAGCGGCAGGCGGCCGCCCTCCTTGGCCGCGCCCGTTTTGGCGCCCATCAATTCCAGCGGATCGAGGATCCGCCGCATTGGCCGCGAGCGCAGCGAGGCGTCGCCATCGAACACGGCGGTCACCGGGCAGCCCGCGACCGCCCCCATCACCAGCCGGCAGCCGGTGCCGGAATTGCCGAAATCGAGCGGCTGCGGCCGGTTCCGCGAAGCCTCCGACGCCCACCCCGCGCACCGTCCAGGCGAACGGCCCGGTCCGCTCCACTTTGGCGCCCAGCGCGCGCATGGATTTGGCGGTGTTGAGGACGTCTTCGCCCTCCAGCAGGCCCGAAATCCGGGTTTCGCCCACCGCCAGGGCGCCCAGGATCAGGGACCGGTGCGAGATCGACTTGTCCCCGGGCACGCGGACTTTTCCGCTCAGGGGGCCCGAGCTGCGGGCTTCGAGGGGGGTAGCCGGGCCTGAATGGGTCAAGATTGTGTCCTTTCGCGCGGCCGCAGTATCACATGCTCCGGGGGGCGTCACGCAGCCCGAAATTGCCCGCAAAACCGCTATTGACAGCGGCCTCTCAACTAGCCAAGTGAAGCACCGTTTTTCGAAAAATTCCCAGGACGTGCACGTGGCCAAATCCGATCTCGGAACCAAACGCATTTGCCCGACGACGGGTAAGAAGTTTTATGACCTGAACAAGAGCCCGGTGATCTCCCCGTATACTGGCGAGGTCGTGCCGATCGCTCCCGTTGCGCCGCCGCGCGCCGTCCGTGGCGACGCTGCACGCGCCGCCGCCGCCGCGACTGCCGCCGCCGATGCGCCGGAGCCCGCGGAGGCGGAAGAATTGGTGCCGCTCGAGGAAGCCGACGCCGAGGAGAACACCGGCAAGGTCAAGGCCGTCGTTCCCGAGTCCGAAGACGACATCGAGGTCGACGAGACCATCGAAGACGATGACGACGATGATTCGACCTTCATCGCCGACGAGGAAGAAGGCGACGAGGACGTCACCGACATCATCGGCGACGTCGGGACCGACGAAGAGACTTGAGATAAGCCCTGAACTGTGGTGTTCAGGGTTCATAACGGTGCGTCGCCCAGGCGCACCGGTCAGGTTAAGGGGCCATAGCTCAGCTGGGAGAGCGCTTGCATGGCATGCAAGAGGTCGGCGGTTCGATCCCGCCTGGCTCCACCACGCTTCGCCCTTCGGGCTACGCGTGGCGCAGCCGCGCAGAGCCCGAAGGACGAAGCGTGGTGCCCGGCGAAGCCCTCTTGGGCGAAGACGGGCTGGTAATGAGCGCCTAATCTGCTGCAACGGGCTCCAGACGAGATGTGGTACGTCTACATCATCCGCAGCATCGAATTTCCCGATCAAGAATACGTCGGTGCGACTGAGGATCTGAAGCGACGGTTACCCGAACACAACGCCGGCCGATCCACCCACACCTCCAAATTCAAACCGTGGAAGCTGGTCTGGTACTGCGCTTTCCCCGACAAATACAAAGCGCTGGCCTTCGAGAAATATCTCAAATCCCATTCAGGCCGCGCCTTCGCCAAGAAGCGCCTCTAGCCTCTACTCCCCCAACGCCGCATTCAGCCGATCCCGCAGCGACACGATCTCGCTCTTCAGCGCGACCAGTTCCGTCACCGAACAATCCGACGCCTCCAGGATCGACTGCGGCACGTTGAGTGCTTTTTCCTTCAGCGCCTGTCCCTGCGGCGTCAGCGCGATCAGCACCTGACGCTCGTCTTCGGTGGAGCGCGTTCGCTTGACGAGGCCTGCCGTCTCCAGCCGCTTGAGCAGCGGCGTCAGCGTGCCGGAATCCAGGAACAGCCGTTCGCCGATGTCCTTGACCGGCACGCCGTCGCGTTCCCACAGCGACAGCATCACCAGATATTGCGGATAGGTCAGGCCGAGCCGGTCGAGCAGCGGCTTGTAGACCCGGTTGAAGGCATGCGCGGCCGAATAGACCGCAAAGCAGATTTGATTGTCGAGCCGCAGCAACTGGTCCGCCGGCACTTTCCTGACCATGGTAACCTCATCCAACCGAAAGGAGCTTCCGACCCCCATTTTGGGCCGGCGCGGGCCCACATTCAATTGCGAACAATTAAATGTGAGGCCATAGAATTTATATTGTGCACAATTTAATGATGTGCAATACAACGGGCGTCAAGCAAGCCCCAACCCCCAGGGAGACCCACCATGTCCGTGAAAGTGCTCTACAAGACCACCGCAACAGCCACCGGCGGCCGCGACGGCACCGCCTCGACGGCCGACGGCGCGTTCAACGTCAAGCTTTCGACCCCGAAGGAACTCGGTGGCGGCGGCGGCGCCGGCAACAATCCCGAGCAGCTGTTTGCCGCCGGCTATGCCGCCTGCTTCATCGGCGCGATGAAGGCTGTCGCTGCCCAGGGCGGCGGCGTGAAGGTTCCCGCCGACGCGTCCGTGACCTCCACGGTCGGCATCGGCCCGCGCTCGGAAGGCGGCTTTGGCCTCGACATCGACCTGGCGGTCTCGCTGCCCGGCCTTGCCAAGGCTGACGCCGAGGCGCTGGTGGCAAAAGCCCATCACGTGTGCCCGTATTCCAACGCCACCCGCGGCAATGTCGATGTCCGCCTGACGGTCGTCTGACGAACACGCCAATTCCCGAACAAAACGGCCTGTCGCGATCTCGCGGCGGGCCGTTTTCGTGCGCGGCATACGCCTGTGCACCGGGAGGCATTGCTGCGTCTGCGGAAGCCCGCTAGCTCTGGGATCGCGAACGCATCGCGTTCACCCATTCCCGAGCGAAGGTTGCTTCCATGAATGCCCAAGCGGCTCCGCGCGATGACAGGCCTGCGCGTGATCGATCTCACGCGCGTGCTTGGCGGCCCCTATTGCACGCAGATCCTCGCCGACCACGGCGCCGACGTGATCAAGGTCGAGCCGCCCGCCGGCGACGAGGTGCGCGACTGGGGCCCTCCGTTCCACGATGAGGACGCCGCCTACTTCGTCGGCATTAACAGAAACAAGCGCTCGATCGGCCTCGACCTCGCCTCCGAAGGCGGCCGCGCGGTGCTGATGAAGATGCTGGAGACCGCCGACGTCCTGATCGAGAATTTCAAGCCGGGCACGCTCGACAAATGGGGCATCGGCAATGACGTGCTGCGCGCGAAATTTCCAAAGCTCGTGCATTGCCGGATCTCCGGCTTCGGCGCCGACGGCCCGCGCGGCGGCAACCCCGGCTATGACGCCATCATCCAGGCCATGACCGGCATGATTGCCGCAACCGGTTCGCCGGACAGCGGCCCGATGCGCATCGGCGTGCCGCTGGTGGACATCACCACCGGGCTTTATGCCGCGATCGGCATCTTGATGGCGCTGTCGGAGCGGCAGCGTTCCGGGCTCGGCCAGTTCCTGGAGACGACGCTGTACGAAACCGGCCTTGCCATCATGCATCCGCACGCAGCAAATTATTTCATGCACGGCAAGCCGCCATCGCTCACCGGCAACGAGCATCCGAACCTCGTGCCGTATGCGACCTTCCCGACCAAGACCGACAATATCTTCATCGGCGTCGGCAATGACGGCACCTTCCGCAAGCTTGCGAAGGAAATCGGCAAGCCCGAGCTCGGCACCGATCCGCGCTTTGCCCGCAACAAGGACCGCATCGCCAACCGCGACGCGTTACGCGCCGAGCTGGCCGCCGTGTTCAGCCAGCACGACGCCGAACCGCTGTGCAACCGCCTGCTCGCCGCCGGCCTCCCCGCCGGCCCGGTGCAGAAGATCGACCAGGCGCTGACCAATCCGCACACCGTCCATCGCGGCGATATCATCGCCAAGGATTGGTACAAGGGCGTCGCCTCCCCGATCCGGCTGGAGCGGACAAAACCCAGCCTGCGCCGCACGCCGCCAAAATTTTCGCAGCATTCGGCCGAGGTGCTGGGCGAGTTCGGCTATTCCAGGGGTGAGGTCGAAGCGCTGGTCGCCAAGGGCGTGGTCTGCGGGTCGGAGCGGAAGCGCTGACCGATCCGTCGTCCCTGGCCTTTCGCAAGCGCGATCCGGGACGACGAGGAGCTATTGGCCGCGCCGCAACAATTATTCCGCTTCCCCTAACGTTCACTTCCCCCCTACGATTGGCTCGCTTATACGGTCATTTGCACGTCATCCGCGGCTGTTAGCGCAACAAAGACGATGACGGTTCCAACCGGGAGGAATTCGATGGCTCTTCGACAATTCGGCACGGCTGCGGCTGTTGCGGTCTCGCTGGCATTTGCCGCCTCGCCCGCGCATGCGGTGATCGAGATCCAGTGGTGGCACGCCATGACTGGCGCCAACAATGACGTCGTCAACAAGCTTGCCGAGGAATTCAACGCCAGCCAGTCCGACTACAAGGTCGTGCCGTCCTACAAGGGCAACTATCCCGACACGATGAATGCCGGCATCGCCGCGTTCCGTGCCGGCAGCGCGCCGCATATCATGCAGGTGTTCGAGGTCGGCACCGCGACCATGATGAGCGCCACCGGCGCCATCAAGCCGGTCTACCAGCTGATGAAGGACGCCGACGAGCCGTTCGACCCCAAGGCGTATCTGCCGACCGTCACCGGCTACTACTCGACGTCCAAGGGCGACATGCTGTCGATGCCCTTCAACTCCTCCTCGATGGTGATGTGGATCAACAAGGACGAACTGAAGAAGGCCGGTGTCGCCGAGATCCCGAAGACCTGGCCCGAAGTGTTCGACGCCGCCAAAAAACTCAAGGCGGCCGGGCATGCGACCTGCGGCTTCTCAAATGCCTGGGCTTCCTGGGCCCATATCGAGCAGTTCTCCGCCTGGCACAACGTGCCGATCGGCACCAAGGCCAACGGCCTCGACGGCTTTGACACCGTGCTGAAGTTCAATTCGCCATTGCATGTGAAGCATCTGCAGAACCTGGTCGAGCTGCAAAAGGACAAGACCTACGATTATGGCGGCCGCACCAGCACCAACGAGGCCCGCTTCAGCTCCGGCGAATGCGCGATCTTCCTGACCTCGTCGGGCTACTACGGCACTGCAAAGGCCACCTCCAAGTTCGACTTCACCTCGGCGCCGATGCCCTATTATCCTGATGTAGCGGGCGCACCGCAGAACTCGATCATCGGCGGCGCTTCGCTGTGGGTGATGGGCGGCAAGAAGCCGGACGAGTACAAGGGCGTCGCAAAGTTCTTCACCTTCCTGTCGGACACCGGCCGCCAGGCCAAGCTGCACCAGGAATCCGGCTATATGCCGATCACCAAGGCGGCCTACGAGAAGTCGATCAAGGATGGGTTCTATGAGAAGAACCCGATGCTGCAGACGCCGCTGAAGGAACTCGCCAACAAAGAACCGACCGAGAATTCGCGTGGCCTGCGCTTTGGCAACATGGTGCAGATGCGTGACATCTGGGCCGAGGAGATCGAGGCCGCGCTGGCCGGGAAGAAGACCGCCCAGCAGGCGCTCGACGAAGCGGTCGCCAAGGGCAACGCCATGTTGCGGACGTTCGAGAAGACTGCAAAATAGAACCCAATCGAGGGGGTTCGTCATTGCGAGGAGCGAAGCGACGAAGCAATCCAGCTTTGTGCGCGTGACTAAGCTGGATTGCTTCGCTTCGCTCGCAATGACGAGGGTACTGCATGGAAAAGTCCACCGTCTTCAACAACAAGCTGCTGCCCTATTTCCTGCTGTTTCCGCAGCTCGTCATCACCGTTGTCTTCTTCTATTGGCCGGCGAGCCAGGCGGTCTGGCAGTCCTTCCTGCGCGAAGACGCGTTCGGCCTCGTCTCCGAGTTCGTCGGTCTTGAGAACTACCAGGCGCTGTTCGCCCAGCCCGCATACTACGCCTCGATGCTGACGACCGTGATATTCTCCATAGCGGTCGGGGCGCTTTCACTCTCCATCGCATTGTTGTTTGCGACGCAGGCCGACAAGAATTTGAAAGCCGTCGGCCCCTACAAGACGTTCATGATCTGGCCCTATGCCGTGGCGCCCGCAGTCGCCGGCGTGCTGTGGTTCTTCATGTTCCAGCCCTCGCTCGGCATGCTGGCGCGCCCGCTGCGCGGCATGGGAATCGACTGGAATCCGCTGCTCAACTCCACCCACGCCATGATCCTGGTGGTGATGGCGTCGGTGTGGAAGCAGATCTCCTATAATTTCCTGTTCTTCCTCGCCGGCCTGCAAGCGATCCCGAGAAGCGTGATCGAGGCCGGCGCGATCGACGGCGCAGGGCCGATGCGGCGGTTCTGGACCATCGTGTTTCCGCTGCTGTCGCCAACCACGTTCTTCCTGCTGGTCGTCAACATCGTCTACGTCTTCTTCGATACGTTTGGCATCATCGACGCCGTCACCGGCGGCGGACCGGCCGGCGCCACCACCACCATGGTCTACAAGGTCTATGCCGACGGAAGGCTTGGCGGCGATCTCGGCGGTTCGGCCGCGCAGTCGGTGGTGCTGATGGTGATCGTGATCGCGCTCACCGCCGTCCAGTTCCGCTACGTCGAACGCAAGGTGCAATACTGATGGTCGAGCACCGCCCCTGGAGCGATTTCATCGCCTACGCGATCCTCACGCTCGGCGTGTTCATCGTCGCCTTTCCGGTCTACCTCGCGCTGATCGCCTCGACCCATGACGCGGCGACCGTGGTCGGCGGCCACATGCCGGCAACGCCGGGCAGCCAGACGCTGGAGAATTACTACCGCGCCATTTTCGTCGGCGGCTCCCGCACCAGCCGCGAGCCGGTCGCCAATATGCTGATCAATTCCTTCGTCTCGGCGATCGGCATTGCCATCGGAAAGATTTTTATCTCGATCCTGTCCGCCTACGCGGTGGTGTATTTCCGCTTTCCGTTCCGCAAGACCGCGTTCTGGATCATCTTCATCACCCTGATGCTGCCGGTCGAGGTGCGCATCTATCCGACCTACAAGGTGGTCGCCGACCTCAAGATGCTCGACACCTATGCCGGGCTGATCCTGCCGCTGATTGCCTCCGCCACCGGCACGCTCTTGTTTCGCCAGTTCTTCATGACCGTGCCGGACGAATTGCTGGAGGCCTCGCGCATCGACGGCGCCGGGCCCTTCCGCTTCTTCTGGGATACGCTGCTGCCGCTGTCGGTCACGACAATGGCTGCCTTGTTCGTGATCCAGTTCATCTATGGCTGGAATCAATATCTGTGGCCGCTTTTGATCACCACGCAGGATTCGATGCAGACCATCGTGATCGGCATCAAGAAGATGCTGGCGTCGCAGGACGAGCTCGCCGAATGGCAGCTGGCGATGGCGACGGCGATCCTTGCCATGTTGCCGCCGGTCGCGGTCGTCATCTTCATGCAGCGGCTGTTCGTGCGCGGACTGGTGCAGACGGAAAAGTGAAATGGCCAACGTAACCCTACGCAACGTCCGCAAGACCTATATCGGCGGCTTCGAAGCCATCAAGGGCATCGATTTCGAGGTCAACGACGGCGCATTCTGCGTGCTGGTCGGGCCGTCCGGCTGCGGAAAGTCCACGCTGCTGCGCATGGTCGCAGGCCTGGAGACCATCACCGGCGGCGAGATCGATATCGGCGGCCGCATCGTCAACGAGGTCGAGCCGGCCGACCGCGACATCGCCATGGTGTTCCAGAATTACGCGCTCTATCCGCATATGAGCGTCTACAACAACATGGCTTACGGCCTGCGCAACCGCCGCATGCCGGAGCCTGAAATCGACACCCGCGTGCGCGAAGCCGCCCGCATCCTCGAACTCGCCCCGATGCTCGAGCGCAAGCCGCGGCAGCTCTCCGGCGGCCAGCGCCAGCGCGTCGCCATGGGCCGCGCCATCGTGCGCCAGCCAAAAGTGTTTCTGTTCGACGAGCCGCTGTCGAACCTCGACGCCAAACTGCGCATCGCCATGCGCGTCGAGATCAGGAAACTGCAGCGCCGGCTGAGCACGACCTCGATCTACGTCACCCACGACCAGCTCGAGGCGATGACGCTCGCCGACATCCTTGTCGTGATGAATGCCGGCCAGGTCGAGCAGATCGGCAATCCGCTGGACATCTACCAGAAGCCGAAGACGACTTTCGTCGCCTCCTTCATCGGCGCGCCGCCGATGAATTTGATGCCGCTGCACTCGGACGGCGAACTCAAATCGCAACTCGCCGCGAGCGAAGCCGGCATTTTGGGAATCCGCCCCGAGGATTTTGTCATCACCAGCGAGACGATGGCGGGCGGCGTCGCGCTCGGCCTCACCGTGGAAGCCATCGAAAAAGTCGGCGCCGAAACTTTCATCTACGGCACCCGCGAGCGCGAGATTCAGGGGCGTCGCCTCCAACCCCGGCGAACTGCCGCCGGGCGAGGTGATCGTGCGCATCCCCGGCGCGGTCGGCCCCGCCATCGGCGAGCGAATCAGGGCGGTTGCCCCCCGCGAAAAGCTGCATTTGTTCAGTGCGGATGGCCGGAAAAGGGTCGATCCCTAGGGTTCCCGGGCCGATTTCAGGCTGGTTTCAGAGGCGCTTGAACCCGGCCCACGGCATCGCCATATTGTTGGTTGTCCGGACGGCTGAGTTGCCGGCCGGGCATGCGTAAGGGGCGCCGAGAGGGCCCCAAACGTCAAAGTCGCTTCGAGAGGACTTTGTGATGTCTCGTGTTCCTTCGTTATCGAGTCCGTTCCTGCTGGGATTCGACGAAATCGAGCGTGCGCTCGATCGCGTCGTCAAAGGCGCTGACGGCTATCCTCCCTACAACATCGAGCGCTGCGACCGTGCCAACGGCCAGCCCGAACGCCTGCGCATCACGCTGGCGGTGGCGGGTTTTACCCGCGACCAACTCGATGTGACCATTGAGGAAAACCAGCTCGTCATCCGCGGACGCCAGCAGGACGACAAGGCCCGGCAATACATCCATCGCGGCATCGCCGCGCGCCACTTCCAGCGCACCTTCGTGCTGGCGGAGGGGATGCAGGTGCTGGGCGCGGATTTGAAGAACGGGTTGTTAGCTATCGACCTCGCCAGGCCGGAACCTGAAAGGGTCGTTAAGACAATAGCTATCAATGAACACGAATAATGGATGGAACGAGGAGCGGACTTGACCGCTTGTCATATTGAGGAGTTGAGACCATGAGTGACGTGAGTGTGACGTTCGAACCCGAAAGGGTCTCCGAGGAGGCGCTGGCCCATCTTGGTGAAGGCCATATCGCCTATGTGAAGCAGGTCCGTTCCGAGGACGTGCCCGGGCTCTTTCCCCAGGCGCCGAAGATCGCGCCGGGCTTGAAACTTTTCGCGCTGCATGCCGCCGACGGCACGCCGATCATGCTGACCGATAGCCGGGAAGCAGCGGTCGCCAATGCGTGGAGCAACGAGCTGCAGGCCGTCAGCGTTCACTGACGCGGACGACTGACGCTTTAGCCAAGCAGGTTTCTTGCGGCAGAAAGTCGCCGCCGGACTGATTCGACATACGCGGGTGCGTTTCCGTAAGGCGGAAACCGCCCGCGTATTTTGGAGTTCACGGCTCGCCCGGCCATGACGAGTTACTATAGGGTGAGGGTCACGGCGACACGGGGGCGACGATGCAGGGATCGCTGGGGGAGAAGATCGGCGAAGGCGTCTTCGCGGACGTCCACGCCTGGGCGCCCGGTCAGGTCGTGAAGCTGTTCAAGGCCGGCGTCCCGCGGCTGTGCCCGCGGGCACGAGGCGCGAATGACCCGCGCCGTCTTCGCCGCCGGCGGCCCGGCGCCGGAGGTGCTCGGCGAGGTCACCCTGGACGGGCGCTTCGGCATCGTGCTGCCGCGGCTCGACGGGCCGACCCTGCTGCAGGCTTCGCGGACCGGCGCCGTGACGCGCGAACAGGCGGGCGCGATCCTCGCGACCCTCTTCCATGCCGTTCACAAGACACCGCCGCCGCCGGACGTACTCCCTCCTGCGCGACTCGATGGACGGCGCGTTGCGGTTCGACGCCGGCAGGCTTCCGAAGCACATCGCCACCGGCATCCTCGCCCTGATCGATCGCCTCGCGCCGGGTGACGGGCTGTGCCATTCCGACCTTCACCCCGGCAACGTGATCATGACGGCGGAGGGTCCAAGACTGATCGACTGGCTTGGTGCGGTGCGCGCGCCCGCCGCCCTTGACCTTGCGCACTTCCATGTCGTCCTTTCCGAGATCGCCCCGGAACGTCGCCGACGATCCGGAGCGGCCGCGCGCGATCAATGCGGCCGTGCAGTCCGAGTACGCGCGGCTGGCCGGCATGTCCCTCGGCGGCGCTGACGGCGGCGATACAGCTCTATTTGCCCATCGTCCGCACCTGCGTTCCTCATCAGGCCCGCGTGCCCAGCCCTGCCCTGCGGGAGCGGCTGATCGAGCGCGTCGAGGCGGCCCTGCGCCCGGAGGGCTGAACGCAGCGGAGGTCGACGGCGGTCTGCCCTGCGACCGCGATTTGTTTGCGCGGGCTCCTACCCGAACAGATCCGGAAAGATTTCATTAACCATGAACTCCCTAAAGTTTTCGCTTTAGGGAAACGCTTTCATGACCCGCGCGCAGCGAAATCCTGCCAAGGCCAAAAATCCCAGAAACCTGGCCGCGCTCGCCGAACGGCATCATCTCAACGGCCGGCTCGACAAGGCCGAGCAGAAATATCGCGAAGCGATCGCGCTCGATCCCGCCTATGTCGAGGCGCACAACAATCTCGGCACCATCCTGCAGGAACGCGGCCGCGTCGCGGAGGCGACCGCGCAGTTCGTCAAAACCTTCGAGATCTGCCCGACCGATGCGCGCATCGTCCTCAATCTCGCGCGCGCCCTGTCCGCGCAGCATCAGTGCCGAGAGGCCGTCGTGCTGTACCGGCAGGCGGTCGCGCTGCGGCCACATCTGGCCGAGGCCCATTTCGGTTTAGGCCTCAACCTCGCAGGGCTCGGCGAATATCACGAAGCCGAGCAGTGCTATCGCAAGGTCCTGCTGATCCACCCGCAGCATTGGCAGGCGCGCATCAATCTCGGTCTGGCGCTGGTCGAACAAGGCAGGGTCGTGCAGGCGCTCGAACAGGCCGAGATGCTGGCGCGCGCGGAAAACGAGGCAGGCTTTCCGCACAAGAGCTTTGGCATCCTGCTGGCCCGCGCCGGCTGCGTCGAAGGCGCACGCGCCTGTTTCGAGACGCACCTCCTGCAAAATCCTGATGACGAGGACGAGATCGCCGTGCTGTTCGCAACGATCGGCAGCGCCCGCTAGGTGTGCATTCCGCGCGGCAGGTCGAATGGATCCGAGAGATCGCTTGAGAGGCTGTGGCGCTAAGCCGCGCTCGCCGGCGGCAGCGCCAGCACCGAATAGATCGCCTGCGCGTCACGCGAGGATTTCTGGAAACGTCCTGGTCGCGCCGTGATTCCCTCACCCCGGCGGATGTGTCAGCAGCCTGGCGCGGATATCCGGCTTCAGCACCTTGCCGACCTTGGAGCGCGGCAGGTCGGGCCAGACCTCGATCTGCTTCGGCGTCTTGACGCTGCCGATCCGCTCCTTGACGAATGCGGCGAGTGCTCGGCGCGTCGACGCTCTGGCCCGGCGCGGGGCTGCACGACGGCGACGATCCGCTCGCCCCATTTGTCGTCGGGCAGGCCGATCACGGCGCAGTCCTGCACGCTCGGATGCTCCATCAGCGCCTGCTCGACCTCGATCGAGTAGACGTTGAATCCGCCGGTGATGATCATGTCCTTGGCGCGGTCGACGATGAACAGGTAGTTGTCGTCGTCGAGATAACCGATGTCGCCGGTGTGGTGCCAGCCGATGCGCCGACGCCTCCGCGGTCGCCTCGGGATTCTTGTAGTAGCCCGCCATCACCAGCGAGCCGCGGATCACGATCTCGCCGCGCTCGCCGGTCGGCAGCAGCTGCCCTCGCCGTCCATGATTGCCGACCGTGCACCAGCGGGCCGGGCCGCCCGGCCGACGACAGTCGCTCCTCGGCGATCGACGCCGTCCGGAGTCGAAATGCTCCGCCGGCGCCATCATCGAGATCATCATCGGCGCCTCGGTCTGGCCGAACAGCTGCGCCATCACCGGCCCGATCGCAGCAGCGCCTCCTCGAGCCGGGCCGCCGAGATCGGCGCGGCGCCATACCAGAAACATTGCAGGGAGCCGAGATCCGTGGTGGCCAGAGCTCGGATGGCCGAGCAGCATGTAGATCAGCGTCGGCGGCAGGAAGGTGTGGGTGACCCGATGGCGCTCGATCAGCGCGAGGAACTCGGCGAGGTCGGGCGCGGCATCATCACGACCTCGCCGCCCAGCGCCATCACCGGGAAGCAGAGCACGCCGGCGGCATGGGTCAGCGGCGCCAGCGCGAGATAGACCGGCCGGCCCTGAACGGATAGCTCATCAGCGTCATCGCCGTCATCGTCTCGAGGTTGCGGCCGGTCAGCATGACGCCCTTTGGCCTGCCGGTGGTCCCGCCGGTGCCCGACGATCATCGCGAGATCGTCGACCGGCTCGCGCTCGATGGCGTCATCGGCGAGGCCGGCCATCCATCCGTCGAACGATGGCGCGAACGGCAGCTCGGCGTCGAGGCAGACCAGCGTCGTCAGCTTCGGCAGATCCGGCCGGATCTGCTCGACCAGCGGCGCGAAGCCCGACTGGAAGAGCAGGCAGGCTGCAGTCGAAGCGATCCAGCAGATCCCGTTCTCGGCCGCCTCGTTGCGCGGATTGATCGGGCACCACACCGCGCCGGCCCGCGAAATGCCGAACACGCAGGCGAACGCGATGCGGATCGTTGGCCGACAGGATCGCGACCTTGTCACCGGCGCGCGATACCCGATCGGTCGAGCGCGCGCGCGACCCGCCAGCTCAGCCGCTGCACCTCGCCGTAGCGTCAGCGTCGCGTCCGTCCATCGTCAGGCACGGCGCATCGGCGCCGAGCGACGCGCCCTTGTCGAGATAATCGGTCAGCCGCATGGTGCGGTGTCCTCGAGGCGCGTGCCGACGCTCAGCCGCTGCACGGTCAGATCGGCTCCATCACCAGCCCGAAACTGCGCAGCACGCCCGAGCAGTTCGCGATGGCCGAACGCCTGGCAGCCCGAGGCGAAGCCGACGCGCTTCGGCGGCTGCTGCAGCAGTGAGTACGCGGCGTAGGCCTGCAGCAAACCGGTCTGCTTGTAGTTGCTGTTGCCGTAGATGACGCAGTGCGCGCGACCCAGCGGGCCGGAGGCATACACCGAATCCATCGACGTGTTGATGCGCGGGTTCTCGCGCGGCGGCATGCTGTCCTGCACGCCGAGCGGCGATCTGCGCCAGCGCGGCGTCGCTGCTCGTCGGCGGTTCAGTGTCCTTGATCTGCTCCTCGACCATCTTGACGGTCTGCGACACGCCCTGCATCACCGCGCGGTTGAACACGCCGCCGAGCACCTTCACGTTGGCCACCCGCGGATCGTCGCTTGAACCACACCGGGTGCGAGGTGCCACCCCAGGGCAGCGCCAGCGCCAGTCTCGTGCTGGCCGGGGATGGCGACCTCGTAGAGGCCGGCATGGGCTGCCACTGGACGTACTGGTTCTGCTCCAGGTAGTAGGCCGTTGGCCTTCGCGGCGTTGACCAGATGGTCTGCGTCGAGGCGATGGTCGGACAGCCCGTCCCAGAACACGAGCGATGTCCAGCGTGTCGAGGCCGGGCGTCTCCAGGCACATGTTGCGCGGCGATCTCGCCGGTGGTGTACATCTGCGCGATGCTCGGCGCCAGCAGCAGTCCCTTGTCGGCGAACTTCGTGCCCCACTCCTGGTCTCGAGCGTGATCACCCAGTCCTGCTCGCCGGTGGTGTCGAGGTAGTGGCACCTGGAAGCCAGGCAGGCCTCTACCACCTCGCGGCCGTACTTGGCGAAGGGGCCGACGGTGTTGAGACCACCGAGGCGCCCCTGAACAGTTCGGTCAGCGCGGCCACGGTGTGCGGCACCTCCACCACCTCGTGGTCGACGGTCTCGATGCCGGCCACGTTCGACTTCATCGCGGCGTTGAGCTTCTTGTGCTGCGGCCGGCGGCGATGAAGGGGATGTTGTACTCGCGCAGATATTCGCAGACCAGCCGGCCGGTGTAGCCGGAAGCGCCATAGACGATGACGGGCTTCTTCTCGCTCATTGCGATCCTCCGAAATGCTTGTTGTCGGCGTTTGTTGCTACATGCCCATGCCGCCATCGACCGGCAGGCCGATGCCGGTGATGAAGCGCGCATCGTTCGAGCACAGGAACACCGCGGCATCGCCGATGTCGCTGACCTCGGCGAGCCGGCCGAGCGGCGTTTGCTCGACCACCGAGCCGACGGCCGCGTTGACGTCGGGTGCGAGCCCGACCTGGACGATGTCGTTGGCGAGCTGCATGCCCATGTCGGTCGGGATCAGGCCGGGATAGATGCAGTTGACGCGCACGCCGAAGCCGAGCTTGCCGGCTTCCATGGCTGCGACCCGCGTCATGCGATCGACCGCCGATTTGGTGCGCCGAATAGACCGCGATGCTCGGGAAAGGCGATGGTTGCCGCGACCGAGGCGATGTTGACGATCGCGCCGCCCTTGCCGCGGGGCCGCCCGGCCGCATCGCGCGAAAGGCATGCTTCATGCCGAGCACGGTGCCGACGATGTTGACATCGCACATCCGCCGCGCGTCCTCGGCCTTGACCTCGCTGACCAGCGAGGTGATCTCGATGCCGGCATTGTTGATCAGGATGTCGTAGCCGCCGAGTGTCGCGACCGTCGCGGCCACGGCCTTTTCCCATTGCGCGTCGTCGGTGACGTCAAGCTTGACGAAGCCGGTTTTCACCCCGGCCTTGGCGATCTCGCCGGCGGTGGCCTTGCCGGCATCCTCGAGAATATCGCCGATCATGATCGCGGCGCCGGACTGCGCCAGCGCCTGCGCGATGGCCGCGCCAATCCCCCGGGCGCCCCCGGTGACCAGGGCTTTCCTGCCTTCAAGGCTCTTCCCACTCATGACGCACTCCTCCGTTGCTTGTGATTGGTTGGTGCTGCGGCCATTGGCAGCACGTGCCGGCGGACTGCGGGTCGCAGTCGGGTCCGGTGTCGGCGGAGCGCAGCGTTGGCGCTCCGGGCGACGCATCTCCTCCCTGTTTCGACGTCTTGACGACTGTCCAAATTGTTGCGCCAAGCCTCGTCCCAAAGCTCGACACTTGTCAAGTCTGAATTTGACAAGTGTCTAAGAGAATGGTTTTGAAGGGGTGGAGCGCGCCGCGGCCCGCGCGGTATACGTCGTTGAACGATCTGGGACCGAGGAGAGGAACGAAATGGCGCGGCAGGCGACGGGGGCGGCCCAACGGGTCGCGGCGGCGGCCGAGGCGCTGCGTGACGAGAAGTTCAATGCGCGGCGGATCGAGCTTGCCGAGGCTGCGCTGGAAACGCTCGGCGAACTCGGCTTCGCGCGCACCAGCCTGCGCGAGATCGCGCAAAATTCCGCGTTCACGCACGGGGTCTTTCACTATTACTTCAGCGACAAGCACGATCTGATCTGCTGCTGCGTTCGGCACTACAAGGCCAAATGCGTGACGCGATATGACGAGGTGGTCACGACCGCGGAGAGCCGCGACGAACTGACGGAAGGTTTTCTCGCCAAGCTTGAAGCCACGCTGCTGCAGGACGCCCGCATGCATCGGCTTTGGTACGATCTCAGGTCTCAGGCGATGTTCGAGGCCGCGTTCCGCAAGGATGTGATCGAGATCGACAAGAGCCTGGAAGCGATGATCTGGCGCATCGCCTCGCGCTACGCCGAGCTGGGCGGCACGCGGCCGGCCTCGTCGCCGGCTGCGCTCTACGCGCTGTTCGACGGCCTGTTCCAGAGCGCGCTGCTCAGGCACCTGGCGAACGACGCGAAAGCGATCCCCGATCTCCTCGACGAAGTCAGGCGCCTGCTGCCGACGATTTGCTG
>CAVSXQ010000055.1:0-40805 GCA_963731915.1 uncultured Alphaproteobacteria bacterium | reverse complement strand
GATGCCCTTTAGAACAACCGGGCAAGCAAACTGAACGCCAGGTAAATCCCACCCACGATGAGCGCAAGCGCGCTAAACTTGATGATGTTGTACGCCAGCATGCTTCGCGGCCTGATCTCCTGCTTTACAAAAGAACGCACGCGGTAGATCGGCACGTAGGCCCGGGAGATCCACGACAGCTTGCGGCCGTTATTGGCGCCGGTGAACTTGGCGACCAGCGCATAGTTGACGGCCTCGGCAAAGCGCTTGATCGGGCTGCGCAGATTTGCCTTCTCGACGTCGCAAAACAGGATCACTCTGACGATGTCAGTGCGGTTGATGGCGCTGTGCAAATAGGTCTGGTCGAACAGCAACTCTTCGCCATCACGCCAGACATGATCCACGCCGTCGAGGGTCAGCGCGCACTCCGCCGAGTTGGGAGTGAGCAGGCCGAGATGATAGCGAAGCGAGGACGCGATCGGGTCGTGATGCCGTCCAAGCCGGGCGCCCGGCGGCAAGACCGTGAACATCGCCGAGCGGACGGCGGGGATGGAATCCATGACGGCGCATGTGTGCGGGCAGGTCCGCACCGCCGCGGGGCCGCATTGATCCGTGTACCATTTGAGAGGATACATGCGCCATCCGCCCTTCTCGAAGGTATTGTATCCGGGCTCGTCGAGCGCCGGCGGGCGCTGCAGCGCACCGGAGTCAAGCAGGGCTTTCGCTTCGTCGCGAATGACGGGAAAGGCCGCCTTGATCCGGTCGAGACCGGGGACGGCCGCCGGATCGAACACCGCCGCCTTGCGGCCGCGGATGAAGAACGTGAAGAGGAAATTCAGCGGCGCCAGAAACAGGACGTGATTGGAGAGATACTTCTTGAACGGCAGCCGGTCGCTGCATCGCAGATAGAGATAGCTGAACGAAGCCACATAGGCCGCGCCCACGGCTGCGAAAGCATAATTTACCACCATTGGCCGACTCTCTCATACATGGCGCTATTGCATACCACCACGCGCCGCATGCTGTGTGGCGAAAGTTGCCGTGTCAAGATTACCCAAGCGGCCAAATTGCTGAAAGGAACCCTGCTCCCGAAAAGCCTGTTATAACAGGCTTATAGCCCGTTGTTGGATGTTCGGGTAATGCCCTCGAATCCGCGTCGGGCCGCCAGTTCTCGGTTGCATCAAGGCTGTAGTAATGTCTCCGCTGGACGACAGCACCGGAGGCGCCCCGTGAACGTCGCGGGAGGACAGGATAATCCTTCAGGCACCGAGCTCGAGCCGGTCTCGAACGGGCTTTACACGCTCGGCATCGAGATGAGCGGCGCCAAGCAGGGCAGCGCGACCGGCGTGGCCGTGCTGCATGACGGCCGCATCATAGGCGGCGACAGCTTCTTCTACTATACGGGCTCGTATTCGTTCGGCCGCGGCAAGTGGCGCGGCGAGATGATTGTGAACCAGCATACCGATGCGCCCGGGCTCAACCTCGTGTTCGGCGGCCGCGAGGTGACCTGCGGCTTCACCGGAACCTATGCTGATGGTTTTGCCGACATCGACGGTACCGCGCTGGTCGGCCGATACAGCATTCCCTTTCGTGCACGGTTGACGCTGAAGTCGCCGATGTGACCGCGGCCTGCCGCGATATCCGGCGATCAAAGGGTTGCGATTGTCGGGCGGATCGGAGATATCGAGGTATCGCGTAGCGGAGTGACCCCGAATGGCTGAAGCCGATCTCGAAGCCGTAATCCGGCAAACCGCCAAGGCCCAAAACAAGGCCTTGATGGAGGCCGCGAAGAAGCGGCATGGCCAGTTGATGGCGAAGGCGGCCGCCGCCAAGGACAAGGAAGCCAAAGCGCGGCTCAAGCTGATGGCCAGGAGCACCATGGAGCACGCCACCGCGACGGCCAAGCGATTGCGCAATTCGGCCGAGAACGCTGCCGACAGCTATGCGAGGGCGATGAAGAAGGCGCTGGAAGCGCCGGCCAGGAAGCCCGCGAAGACAAAGAAAGATTGATATCCTTCGGCGACTGCGCTGGTGGCCGGCGGCTGCGCGCCATCAGCGCAACAGCAGCTTTTTCAGCTTCATCACGGCGCTGTCCGGCGTGGTCAGCACCGGCCGTCCCGATGCTTCAGCCACCAGCGCCGCTGCGGGCGCCATGCTGTATTGGGCGAGCGCGATCAGGTCGCAATCGCGCAAATCCTTCGAGGCTTGAACGACGAGGCGATCGTGCCCGGCACGGTCGCCGCGGTCGAGCGCGGCCAATGCGCCTTCCGCCAGCTTCGGCACGACCTCGATGGACGCGGGAAATTCCTGCGGCATTGACGCGAGCGTCGGTGCGAACGTCGAGAGCAGGCCGATCTTGCGGCCTTTTGCTGTGGCCTGCTCGATCATGGCTTCGTTCGGCTTCAGCACCGGCATCGGCGCCTGCGCGCGGGCGACGGCTTCGATGCAGGGACCAAAGGCCGAGCAGGTGAACAGGATCGCGTCCGAACCGGTGCCGGCCGCATAGCGCCCGAGTTTGAGGAAACGCTCGGTCATCGCGTCGCTGAGGCCGCCATCGCGCGCCAGATCGGCCGAGAGACTGTCGTCGAGCAAATTCATCAGCCGTGCATCGGGCCACAATTTCGCGAACGAGGCCTCGATCGGCATAATCGAGTGTTTCAGGGCGTGGATCAGGGTGATGCGCATCGTGCTCAATCGGATGACGGGGTGATGACTCCGCGGATCAAGCGGCTATTCTATACGCCCATTCCATCGCGCCAAGCGGCTGCCTTCCGGAGTTTTTCCATGCTCACCGTCCATCACCTCGGCAAATCGCAGTCGGAACGGATCGTCTGGCTGTGCGAAGAGCTGGAAATCCCCTATGAGCTGCAATGCTACGCGCGTGATTCCGCCACCATGCTGGCGCCGGCCGACTACAAGGCGCTGCATTTGATCGGCGCGGCGCCCGTGATCACCGATGGCGAGATGGTGCTGGCAGAGTCCGGCGCGGTCGTCGAGTACATCATCGCGAAATACGGCAATGGCCGCCTTGCGCTGACCTCGCGCGATGCGGATTTCGCGCAGTTCCTCTACTGGTTTCATTTCGCCAACGGCACGCTGCAGGCCAACATGGGCCGCAACATGATCCTGAACCGGCTGAAGCTTGCGGACGACAACCCGATCCTGATGGCGACCAAAGCGCGGGTCGACCGCGCCTTCGATCTGGTCGATGCCAGGTGCCGCGAGGCCGACTATCTCGCGGGGACCGCCTTCACGTCCGCCGACATCATGATGGGATTCTCGCTGACCACCATGCGCTACTTCCTGCCTTATGATCTGGCGCGCTGCCCGAATATCGTGCGCTATCTGGCGCGGATCGCTGCGCGCCCGGCCTACCGCCGCGCGATGGAAAAGGGCGATCCTGGCATGCCGCTGCTGCTGATTTGAGCGCGCGGCTATTTCGACACGTTTCCGCCGCGCGGCGCGGAGAGCCGCGATCGCATGGCGCGAAGGCGGAGCGCGGCGCCGGTGGATCCGGTTCTGGAACCGGTAGCCGACAACGATGAGATCGCCCTTCGGATGCGTTTCCGCATCGGACAAGGCGTGCTCCGGCTCCGGCATCGCCGGCAGATTGTCTTGCGTCACGGATTCGAGCGAGCACAGGAAAGCGCGGCCCGCCGCGGTGATCTCCCATCCCGCATCGTCGCGGAGCACATAGCCGGCGCCGAAGATATCGATGGACGGCACCCGCGAGGCAAGCCGCCGGATCCGCACGCGCCATTCCGCGCCGCTTGCCGAGAGGATTGCCATGTCGCGGTTGAGGGAATCGATCGTGGCCCGGCCGCTGCCGTGACTGGCCAATATCTTCAGAATAGCAACCTGTATGCTCACTAAAATACGCCCTGGACCGCAACGGTTGTTGTTTTTCTGCGCGATCAGAAAAGCGAAACCTATCCGGCCGCCGGCGCGGACGTCCAGCGAATAGGAAAGTTATCCGCAGGCTTGATCGTTCGCTGTCACGCGGCGCGCCTGACGCCGACGGGCCGCTCCGGGCGGGCCGACGACATCGATTCCTCTTCGCTGTCCTGCGGCGCTCCCCAGAATTCGGCTGCGTTACAGGCTAGGGACGTCTGCGGGCGCGATCGACTGCAGGCCGCCAAACCGGCGCTCGCGGCAATGAAAGCTGCCGAGCGCTTCGGCAAGATCGTCCGCGTCGAATTCGGGCCACATCCGCTCCGTGAAATGCAATTCCGCATAGGCGCTTTCCCAGAGCAGGAAGTCCGACAGCCGCTTCTCGCCGCTGGTGCGGATGACGAGATCGACGTCGCGCAGACCGGCTTCACCGGTGATGAGTTGAGCAAGCGTTTCGCGGGTGAGATCGGCCCTGGGAGAGATCATGGCTGCGGCCTTGACCGCGGCATTCAGGATCGCGTCGCGGGCCGAATAATCGATCGCAATGCGAAGATGCAGCGCATCGCCGCCGGCTGTCGCAGCTTCCGCACGGCCGATCGCATGCGCAATACCATTGGGTAGACGGTCGCGCCGGCCGATCACGGTGAGGCGCACGCCGTTGCGGGCGAGGTTGTCGATTTCGTCCGCAAGGTAGGATCGCAGCAGCGCCATCAACCCGCTCACTTCAGCCCGCGGCCGGCGCCAATTGTCGCTGGAAAAAGCATAGAGCGTCAGCGTGCCGACGCCCTGGCTAGGCGCTGCCTCGACGACGCGGCGGATCGCCTCGACGCCGGCCTCATGGCCGCGCAGCCGCGACAGGCCGCGGCGCGTCGCCCAGCGTCCGTTGCCGTCCATGATGATTCCGACATGCAGCAGGGCGTTCAGTTTGGATGAGAAATTACTTTGCACTACAAAGTCTCCGGGCAAAAAAGGGGATCGCGATCAGGTCGGCAGGATGCGCAGCCGGGCCGGCAGCGCGTCGTCCTTGCCCGCGGCCTTGGCGGCGTCGCGCACCAGCCGTTCGAGCACGGCGAGATAGTCCAGGAAGCGGCGGCGGCCGGCCTTGGTCAGGCGGCAACTCGTGTGCGGCCGGTTGCCCTCGTAGCCCTTGGTCACGTCGACGAGGCCGGCTTCCTGCAGCACCTGCAAGTGCCGGCTCAGATTGCCGTCGGTCAGGCCGCAGAGCTGCTTGAGATCGGCAAATCCAAGGCCCTTTGGGTGCGCCATCAGCGAGGTCAGCAGACCCAGCCGCGCCTTCTCGTGAATCACGCGGTCAAGTCCGTCATAGGAAAATGGAGCGCCGCCGCCTTCAGTCTTCGGCATCTTGTTCTCCCGATGCGAAATGCAACAGCGCCGCCATCAGCACTTGCCCGATCGCGAACGGCAGGCCCATGGTCCACGGCGACAACGCATGATCCTGGCTCGCCAGCATCAGTACGGTAAAGCCCGCGACAAAATACCAGGCGCCGGCAAGCGCCACCGTCCGCGGCAGCGAACGTATGGATGCGAATATCCCGAGGCTGACCAGAAGCTGCCACAGACCCGGCAGCATCCACAGCGTCTCCGGCGAAAACTTCCACAGCACGAACGCGAGCAGGACGCCGGCGACGCCGGCGGGAAGGGACTGCTCGACCGCCTGATAAATCATCGCATCGGCAAGACCGGAATGATGCCGGTGTGACCGCGCCCGCATCTCGATCCAGATCAGAATCGCGGACAGCAGGGCTGCAATGGCCCAGCTTGCAAAGAAGGTCAGGGGCTGGGCCGTCGGATCCGTGAGCCACCGCGATTGCAGGAAGGCGGTGAGCAAGGCGATGCCGCCGGTCGTCGCAATCGTTGCCGGTCCATAACCGCGAAACGCCGTGCCGGCCGCAAGCTGGCTGCGGATTGCAAGGATGTCGTCCAAGGCCTTGTCGAGATCGCGCATCGGCGCCCCTTACTTTGTATTGCAAAGTATAAGGGGATATAAGGTTGCGGCAAGCGGCGAATTTCGGGAGTTTTCCTGCAGTTTCCGTGCAGCCGTCCGCGGGAGGTACGGCCGGCGCGCGACGATGCGGCCCGAGCGGTGAGCCTACACCTTCACCAGACTCGCAAACCCGCCATAGATCATCCGCTTGCCGTCGAACGGCATCACTTCTCCGGTCATCATTTTCGCCAGGCGCGGATCCTTCATCACCTTGGCGTTGATCCTGTCGCGTGACGCGCGCGACTTGTAGGTGATCCAGGAGAACACCACGATTTCGTTCGGCTTCAATTTCACCGCGCGCGGGAACGAGGTGAGCTTGCCGACCTTGACGTCGTCGGCAACCCACTCCCGATAATCCAGCGCGCCAAACTCGCGCCAGACCTTGCCGCAGGCGATGGATATCTTGCGATAGGCGGCGATGTTCTTCTTGGGAACCGCGACGATGAAGCCGTCGACATAAGCCATGGGTGTTTCCTTCTTGCTGTTGGGTCGCCTCGCTCCCCGCAATGACGAGTTCGCGCGTCAACTATGGCAGCAGGATGCCTGAACCGGCGCGGGTTGGTATTGGTCACGAAGCCGCACCCAGTCCATCGGATAAGGAAGACCCTCTTCGTGGCGCCCGAGCGGCGTGAGGTCGAGATAGTGATAAGCGGCGTTCATCATGTCGAGGCCGCGGGCGAAGCAGGAATAGGTGTGAAAAATATTGCCGGCGTCGTCGCGATAGAACACGCTGATCCCCGGCGCATCCTCGATGCCGAAGCCGGAGGTTCCGAAATTGTAGCTTTGATGACCCGCCTTGATTTCCTCCGGCGTGAACGACACCGCAAAGTCGTAATTGAAATCGCCTTCTCCTGACGACAGCCAGTCGAACGTCCAGCCCATCCGCTTCTTGAACGCCTCGAGCTTGGCCGGTGGCGCACGCGAGACCGCGACCATCGTGGTGTCGCGCGCGGCGAGATGCGGGATCATGCGCTCGAACCCGTCGGCCCAGAACGAACAGCTCTTGCAGCCGGCATCCCAATCGGGAGCGAACATGAAATGCTGCACCACGAGCTGGCTCCGGCCCTTGAACAGATCGGCCAGCGCCGTCTTGCCGCCGGGCCCGTCGAACACATAGTCCTTGTCGACCTTGACCCAGGGCAGCGCACGGCGTTCCTCGTTCAGCCGTTCGCGGGCCTGGGTGAACTCCTTCTCATGCGCGAGATGGGCCTTGCGGGCGGCTATCCATTCCTCGCGCGAGACGATCCGGTGCGGTTGCATGGGCGGCCCCCTGTGCTCAGTCGAGATATTTTTCCAGCTTGCCGAGGATCTCGGTCCATCCGCGCTCGTGATTGTCGCGCGCGGCCTGATCGAAAAATTGCTCGTGGTGGAAGGTGAGCAGCGTGCCCGCGCCGTCGGGCTTGAGCTGCACCGTCACCAGCGACTCGCGTTCCGGCGTCGAATGCCAGGCCCAGCTGAACACCAGGCGCTGGTTCGGCACCACCTCGCGGTAGACGCCGCTGACCTCGAAATGCTCGCCATTGCCGCCTTCAAAGCTGATGCGGTAGCGCCCGCCGACGCGCACATCCATCTCGGCCTTGACGGCGCTTGGCTTGACCGACGGCGGCCCGAACCATTGCGCTAGTTTTTCCGGGTCCGCCCAGGCGGCGTAGACTTTTTCGCAAGCCGCGTTGAGGCGGCGGTTGAGGGTGAGGCTCGGCCGGCTGGCGAGAGCGGTGTCGGCTGCAGCGTTGGATTTGGCCATGGGTCTTCCTCCACAAAAGCGGCAAGGCGGTCGAGATTTTCGGACCAGAAGCGCGCGTAGCGATTGAGCCATTCCATCGCCTGCTCCATCGGTCTCGCGGTCAGGCGGCAGGCGACGACGCGTCCGGTCTTTTCGCGCGTCACCAGGCCCGCATCCGACAGCACGTCGAGATGTTTCATGATCGCGGGCAGCGACATCGCAAAGGGCTGCGCCAGTTCGCTGACGGAAATGCCGTCCTGCCCGCCGAGCCGCGCCAGCAGCGCGCGCCGGGTTGGATCGGAAAGTGCTGCAAAGGTGCGGTCGAGGGCTTCGTCCTGATACTTAACCATGTGGTTTAGTATAGGGGCGACCGATACGGAGTCAAGCGAACGGACACACAAAAGCGTGAAGGCCCGCCGCCTGACGGCAACGGGCCTCCGATTGTTTGGCTACGCGAGCCGGTTCAGTAGGCGTAATAGTTCCGCTGAGTGCGCGCGCGCTGCTGACCGAACGCCACACGTGGATTGATGTTGCAGTACAGTCCCCGGCCCGAAGCCGATGCCATGCATTGGCCATAGGTAGCGTAGGCGCATTCGCCGGGAATACCGATGCCCCTGCCCTGCAAGCAGTAGGGGTAATCGTATGCGGCTGCCGGTGCAGAGCCGGCCATGCTGGCGGCGCCGGCCGCGAGCACCGTCATCACTGCCAAAATCGTCTTGCGCATGCCTCTTCTCCTCTGGGAATCGCGTCGCCTTAGCTTGAGAAAAACACGCCGCGCAGGAAAGTTCCGTGCGCTAGATCACTGCTTATTCTACCTTGGCAATGCCTGCGCCCTCGATCACTTTTTTCCACTTTTCCGTTTCCGCGACGATCATGGCGCCGAACGCCTCGGGCGGCCCGATCAGCGGCTCGCCGCCAAGCTCGATCAGGCGCGCCTTGATTGCCGGTTCGGCCAGGATCGCGTTGATCTCCTTGTTGAGCTTTTCGATGATCGGCTTCGGCGTATTCTTCGGCGCGCCCATGCCGAACAGCGCGCTCGCCTCGAAGCCCGGAATGGTGTCGGCGAGGGCCGGCACATCGGGCAGCAGCGCAGACGGCGTCGTCGACGTCACCGCCAGCGCCCGCAAGGCGCCGCCGCGGATATGCTGGAGCACCGAAGGCATATTGTCGAAGATCACCTGAACCTGGCCGCCGATCAGGTCGGTCAGCGCCAACGCCGCGCCGCGATAGGGCACGTGCTGCATCTTGGCGCCCGACATCGCCATGAACATTTCGCCGGACAGGTGCACCGAGGTGCCGTTGCCCGACGAGGCCAGATTCACCTTGCCGGGATTGGCCTTCACATAGGCGATGAACTCGGCTGCGGTCTTGGCCGGCACATCCTTGTTGACCGTCATCACGTTCGGCACGCGGTTGAAGGCCGCAATCGGCGCGATGTCGCGCGGGACGTTGAACTTCAGGTTCGCGTAGAGCGAGGTGTTGATGTAGTTCGCCGGATTGACCAGCAGCAGGGTGTAGCCGTCGGGCTCGGCATTGATGACGGATTCGGTCGCGATATTGTTGCCGGCGCCGGGCTTGTTCTCGATCACGAATTGCTGGCCGAGCCGTTCCGACAGCCGCTGCCCGAGCAGCCGCGCGATGATGTCGGTGGCGCCGCCCGGCGGATAGCCGACCACCCACTTCACCGGCCGCGTCGGATAATCCTGTGCCGTGGCGCTGCCGATCGAGGCTGCGGCCGAAAGGCCCAAAGCGATCAGAGCGATCGCGGAACGGCGTGCAATCATCAGATTTCTCCCTGTGGCGCCGGATGCGAAGCCCGGCCCTTATCAGTTGAACTTGGAACGGCGCGCGTTGTAACAAACAAATTCCGGACGGACCAGTGCGGCAAAGTGGTTCCTGCCGCGACGAAAGGATGAGACATGTCGGTGAAAGTCAACGCGCTCGATCATCTCGTGATCAACGTCTCTGACGTGAAGCGTTCCGCAAAATGGTACGCAACCATTCTCGGCATGGAGATCAGGGTGTTCGATCCCGGCCCGGGCAAGACGCCGCGGACCTCGCTGGTGTTCGGCAACCAGAAGATCAATGTGCGGCCCCGCGACGCCGACAAGGTGGAATGGTTCACCGCCGACCACGAAACCGCCGGCAGCGATGATCTGTGTTTCCTGACATCAAGCACGCCGCAGCAGGTGGTGGCGCATCTCAACGCCAATGGCGTCGCGATCGAGGAAGGCCCGGTGGCCAAGCAAGGCGCCCGCGGCACCTTGCGCTCGGTCTATTGCCGCGACCCGGACGGCAGCCTGATCGAGATTTCGTCGTATGAGGGTGGAGCAAGCTAATACGGTCATTGCGAGGAGCGGAGCGACGAAGCGGTATTTGATCCCCGCGCGATCCGGTGGCAGAACTGCTCCCAAGCAAAACCAAAGGGCAGCCCAAAGGCTGCACGGGAGGATCAATGCAAAATTCACAGCCCGCGCCGGGCGTCGTCGGACCATTTGCCGGCCTCGACGTGCCATGGCTGCTGCGAATGCGGGCCGAGACGCGAAAGGACCATCCGTTCCTGATCTGGGCGCCGTTCGATGCGCCGGCACGAAAATGGTCTTACGGCGAATTTCATGACCGCGTCGGCGCGCTTTCGGCCGGCCTTGCCAAACGCGGCATCAGGCCGGGCGAATATGTGCTGATCCATCTCGACAATTGCATCGAGGCTGTTCTCGCCTGGTTCGCCTGCGTCGAACTCGGCGCCATTGCGGTCACCACCAACACCCGCTCGGCGGCCGCCGAGATCGAATACTTTGCCGGCCATTGCGGCGCGGTCGCCGCGATCACCCAGCCCGCCTATGCAGAGCTGGTCGCGGCGAACTGCAAGGGCCTGCGCTGGATGGCGGTGATTTCGCACGACGCGGGTACTCCAGCGAACGCTCCGGCGCGCGGCGACAGTTTTGAGTCCTTGTTTGCCGACAGCGCCGACCGGCCGCGGCGGGCCATCGACCCGCTCGCGCCCTGCAGCGTGCAATATACCTCCGGCACCACGTCGCGGCCGAAGGCGGTGCTGTGGACGCATGCGAACGCGCTATGGGGCGCCAAAATCAACGCGGCGCACGAAGACCTGCATCAGGGCGACGTGCACCAGACCTATCTGCCGCTGTTCCACACCAATGCGCTCGCCTACTCGATGCTGGCATCGCTATGGGTCGGCGCGAGTTGCATCATTCAGCCGCGCTTTTCGGCCAGCCGCTTCTGGCCGGTCGCGCTGGAGCATGGCGCGACCTGGACCTCGACCATTCCCTTCTGCATGAAGGCGCTGCTCGAGCACGAAATCCCCCGGCATCACAAGTTCAGGCTCTGGGGCACCGCCGTGAACGAGCCGCCGCCCTTTGCGGCCTTCGGTGTCAAGATCATCGGCTGGTGGGGCATGACCGAAACCATCACCCACGGCATCGTCGGCGAGGTCGATCAGCCCAACATTCCGATGTCGATCGGCCGCGCCGCGCCCGAGTATGAGATCCGCGTCACCGATGACGACGGCGCACCGACAGAGGTCGGCGATACCGGCAATCTCCTGATCAAGGGCATTCCCGGCCTGTCGCTGTTTGCGGAATATCTGCACAATGAAACGGCCACGCGCGAGAGCTTTGACGAGCACGGCTATTTCATCACCGGCGACCGCGTCACGATGCTGGAGAACGGTTTTATCAAGTTCGGCGACCGCGCCAAGGACATGCTCAAGGTCGGCGGCGAGAACGTCGCGGCTTCCGAGATCGAACAGGTGGTCGCTGTCGTGCCCGGCGTGCGCGAGGCTGCGGTGGTGGCGAAGAAGCATCCGATGCTGGATGAGGTGCCGGTGGTCTTCATCATTCCGCAGGCCGGCGTTGCAAAGCTGCCGGCGGATCTGCACGACACTGTCATGGCCGCCTGCAAAAACGCGCTCGCCGACTTCAAGGTGCCGCGCGAAATCCGTTTCGTCGACGAGATGCCGCGCTCGACGCTGGAAAAGGTGGCAAAGGCGGAGCTGAGGAAGATGCTGGGGTGAGGCGCCTTAGCGCGTCATTCCTTGCTTCAAATCAATAATGCCCGAACGCCACCGGGCGGAACGCCTGCAGCAGGTGCTTGTCGAGCTTGTCGCCCATCTTCTCCATCGTCTCAAACGCCTTGACGTGGGTGAATTGCAACCGGTAGGCGCGCTTTTCAACGAGGGCTGCGTAGATGTCGACGATCGTGGTCAGGCGCACGATGTCGCTGATCTGGCTGCCGGAGAGGCCGTTCGGATAGCCGGTGCCGTCGAGGAACTCGTGGTGATGCAGCACGACGTCGAGCATCTCGGGCGGAAAGCCGCCCTGGGCTGCGAGCGCCTCGTAGCCGCGGCGCGGATGCTCGCGGACTTCGGCGGCCTCTTCCTGGGTGAGTTCGCCGGGCTTGTCGAGGATCGCGAGCGGAATGAACGCCTTGCCGACATCGTGCAACAGCGCGGCGCGGGCGAGCCTGCGCTGGTCGTCCTCGCGCATGCCGAGATGCTGGGCGAACGACACCGCAAAGCCGGTGACGAACAGGCAATGCCGATAGGTTTCGTTGTGATGGCAGCCGACCGTGGTCAGCCATTCCCGCAATGAAGAATGCTTGATCGCCTTCAGTATCTTGTTCTCGGCGGCGGTAATGTCCTCGAAGGTCAGGACCTGGCCGGCCGGCAGCTTCTCAAAGATCTTGACCATCACCGCATGCGCGGCCTCGACGCCACGGTTCAGCGCCTTGCCGCGATCGGTCTCGTCGAATCCGCTTGAGTCCGGAAAGGCCGAGCGGACACGCTGCAGGATCGCCTGCGCGTCGAACGGCCGCGAAATCGTATCGGTCGCGCCCAGCGCCCAGGCCTGCATCGAAGCGTGATGCAGCGCGTCGGCCAGCACGAACAGCCGCGGCGTTTCGCGATAGGCATTTTTGCTCAGCTTGTTGCGCACCTGTTGCACGCTCTCCATCGAGCGCAGGTTGATATCGACCACGACGCCGGACAGCGCACCGGGCGCGTCCGGAATATCCGACGTCGCAACCGTGTCGACCTGGCCGACGGTCTGCAAGATGCTGGCGAGTTCGCTGCTCTGGTCGCTGCGGTCGGATGCCAGCAGCAGGCGGCGCTTTGTTGAATTGTTATTGACTGAAGCTGACATGGACCCCTCGAGGCGCGCAAATGGCGGCGTGACCGACGATTGACGCTACCTGAGGAGAGTTCCCTTGTACTTAAGGGACATTGTGAACGGGGTCGTAGCGCGATCGCTACAATTTTAGCGATCGCACCACGCATCGCCGTCACCCGCGAGGACCCAGTAAGCGGGACGTCAGTGGACACCCGCCGCCGGCGTACTGGTTGCCGCCTTCGCGGGGCATGACAGCGGAGCAAAAAAATCCGCCGGAGAAACTCTCCGGCGGATCGTTGTTGTCGTCCGACAGGCGAGGCGCCTTACGCCTTCATGCTTGCCTTCACCGCCTCCGCCGTGATCGGCAACGAGCGGATGCGGGCGCCGCAGGCGTTGAAGATCGCATTGCCGAGCGCGGGCGCGATGACCGTCACCGCCGGCTCGCCGACGCCGGTCGGTTTTTCGCCATTGGCGATGACGTTGACGGCCACTTCCGGCGTCTGGCTCATCCGCAGCGGCGTGTAGGTATCGAAATTGGTCTGCTCGATACCGCCATCCTTCAGCGTCGCCTTCTCATACATGGCGAGCGAAAGGCCCCACAGCGCCGCGCCCTCGACCTGGGCGCGGATGTTGTCGGGATGCACCTGCATGCCGACATCGGTGGCCACCGTCAGCTTCTTGACCTTGACCTCGCCCGACGGCGAAACGGCGACATGGGCCACGCAGGCGGTCCAGCTCGCAGTCGCGCGCTCCTGAGACGAGACGCAGGCCACGCCCATGCCCTCGCCTTTGGGCAATTTGCCGGTGCCGTAACCGGCCATGCCCATCGCCGCCAGCAGGGTGTTGCGCAGCCGCTGCGCGCCACCGTCGTTCTTGCCTTTGCCGTCCAGCAACGCGATGCGGTACTGCGCGGGATCCTTGCCGGCCGCGTGGGCAAGTTCGTCGATCATGCTTTCGACCGCCCAGAAGGTCCAGCCCGGCGCCACCGACCGCAACTGGCCGGACGGGGTGGCGTTGTGCGCCATCTCGTTCTTGATGGCGCGGACATTGTGATTGGGCACGGAATAGAAGAAGTCCGCACCGTTCACGGTGAAGGCGTCCAGCGGACCTTTCTTGTCGACCGAGGGCGACAGGAAATCGGGGATTCCCCAGCGCGCGGTCGGCCAGGCCGAGACCACGTCATGGTTGAGCGCGATCAGCTTGCCATCGCCATCGAGACCCGCCTTCACCTTCTGGAAGGTCAGCGGGCGCGAATAGTCCATGGTCATGTCGTTTTCGCGCGTGTAGATCACCTTGACCGGCTTGCCGACGGCTTTCGCCGCCTGCACCGCGGGAACCATCATGTCGGCGTCGAGACGCCGGCCAAAACCGCCGCCCAGCCACATCTGGTGCATCACGACGAACTTCGGATCGATCCCGGCCGCACCCGCCGCGATGGCGCCGGAGCGCGTCGCGAACTGGTTGCCGGAATAGATGTGCAGGATGTCGCCCTTGAAGTCCGCGGTGGCGTTCATCGGCTCCAGCGGTGCATGGATGTTGATGCTGGTGGTGTATTCCGCCTCCAGCACTTTCGCCGCGGTCCCGAAGGCCGCCGCCGTGTCGCCGTCCTTGACGAAGAACTGACCGGAGTCGTCGAGCCCCTGCAGGCGTTTGGCCTCATTGAGCAGCGACTCGCTCGACAGCTTTGCGTGCGGCCCGTTATCGTAGGTGATCTTGAGCGCTTCGGCCGCCTTCTTCGCATTGGCGTAGGTATTGGCCACCGCCACCACCCAACCGGAGGTGCTGCCGGTCTTGTCGTCCAGCGTCACCGCCTTGATGAAGCCCGGCACTTTCTTGGCCGCGGAATCATCGACCGATTTCGCCGTGGCGCCGAAGCGCACCGGAGGCGTCACCACCGCGCCGTAGACCATGCCCGGCAGCATCACGTCGATGCCATACTTGGCCGTGCCGTTGACCTTCGGCGGGATATCGAGCTGCGGCACCGAAACGCCGACCATCGTGTACTGATCGGGCGTCTTCAGCTTGATCGCCTTGAGCTCATCCGGCGTGAAGGTCTTTTGTGATCTTGCCGCTCTTGACGATGTCGGCAAAACTCATCGACTTCTTCTTCGGATGCGAGACGGTAGAGGCGCGCACCACCAGTTCGCCCGCCGGCACGCCCATGGCGGCGGCAGCGGCTTCGGTCAGCGCGATCCGCCCCGCGGCGCCCGCGCGGCTCATCGCGTCGAAGTTCATCATCGTGCTCCAGCTGCCGCCGGTAATCTGCGCGCCGAGCACGGGGTCGTTGAACTTCGGATCGTTGGAGGCGAGTTGAACCCGCATGTCCTTCCAGGACGCGCCGAGTTCCTCGGCCACGATCTGCGCCATGGTCGAGGCGATGTGCTGGCCCATGTCGGCCTTGCCGCACGTCACTGTGACGAGGCCGTCGGGTGCGATCGAGTACCAGACGCTCGCTTCGAAGTTGGATGGCGCCGCGAGCGCCCGTTCGATGCCGGGAACAGCGGCATAGCCGAGCACGAGGCCGGTGGCGGCCGAGCCGACCAGGAACGTGCGGCGGCTGAGATCGGCGGATTTTTGGGATGCGGTTTTCACGTGCGTATTCATGTTGCCCTCCGCTCGGTGCCGGCGTTGGACGCGGTGCGGATGTCGGCGGCGGCGCGCATGATCGCCTTCTGAATGCGCGAATAGGTCATGCAGCGGCACAGATTGCCGTCCATATGCGCGACCACTTCTTCCTTGGTCGGGTTGGAATTCTTGGCGAGCAGCGAAGCCGCCTGCATGATCTGGCCGGACTGGCAGTAGCCGCATTGCGGCACCTGCTCGAGGATCCAGGCTTTCTGCAGGGGATGATCGCCCTTGGCGCTGAGGCCTTCGATGGTGGTGATCTTCTTGCCGACGGCCTCGCTGAGCGACGTCTGGCAGGAGCGCACCGCTTCGCCGTTGAGGTGAACCGTGCAGGCGCCGCAGAGACCTGCACCGCAACCGAATTTCGTGCCCGTCATCTGCAATTGTTCGCGGATGACCCAAAGCAGCGGCGTATCGTTGGCCGCTTCGACGGACATATTCCGTCCGTTGATAGTCAGATTAGGCATTGGCGCTTCCCCTTCCGGTGTTTGAAGCCGCTTACGGCGGCTGCTCACTGTTGGGTCATGGCTGGCGGCCCACCGGGTAAGCGGCCAGTTGGCGCGCAGAATGATACCGTTCCTGTTTAGAGGCAATGCAATTTGGAATTAGTCGAAGAGAATAAAATTTCGGCGGCCCGCTTGTGCGTTGCGGCAGGCTTTTGTCAGATGCATGTCGATGCAAATTATCCCGGCGTGGGCGGGCTCCTACATTTCTGCATTTCCCAACCGCCGAGAGATCGCGGTATGCTCGAAGTAACCGGCAGAAAATCACCAGGAACGTCGAGGAAAACGCGATGCCAAAACTGAATCGCGACGGGGTCAGCATCTACTACGAGGTTCATGGCAGCGGCCCACCGCTGCTCCTGACCCACGGCTATTCCTCGACATCGGCCATGTGGCAGGGCCAGATCGCAGCGCTGTCGCAACATCACAAGCTCGTGCTTTGGGACATGCGCGGCCACGGCCAGTCCGATTACCCGGCCGATCCCGCGGCCTATAGCGAAGCGCTGACCGTCGCGGACATGGCGGCGCTGCTCGATGCGGCCGGCGCCGACAAGGCGATCGTCGGCGGGCTTTCGCTCGGCGGCTACATGTCGCTGGCGTTCTATCGCACCCATCCGGAGCGGGTGGACGCCCTGCTGATCATCGACACCGGACCCGGATTTAAGAAGGACGACGCGCGTGACGCCTGGAACAAGCGCGCCCATGAAACGGCTGAACGTTTCGACCGCGAAGGCCTTGCCGTCCTGAAATCGCTGAGCGCGGAGCGCGCCAGCGTCGTCCATCGCGATGCAACGGGCCTGGCACGCGCCGCGCGCGGCATGCTGACCCAGCGCGACGCCAGCGTCATGGAAACCCTGCCCCATATCAAGGTGCCGTCGCTGGTCGTGGTCGGCGCCGACGACACCCCGTTCCTCGCCGCCTCCGACTACATGGCGGCAAAAATCCCCGGCGCGCAAAAGGTTGTAATCCCGGCCGCCGGACATGCCGCCAATATCGATCAGCCGAAGGCGTTCAACGAGGCGGTGACCTCGTTCCTCGGCAGGCTCGATGCAAGGCAGGCGCGGAAGGCGGCATCATGAAGATCTTCGCCGCCGGTTGCCTGCTGCTGGCCGCTGCGGCCACGCCCGCGGGCGCGCAAGGTCTGCCGCCGATCGGTGGCCCCTACCCGCCGCCGTTCACCGCGACCCTGTCGAACAACACGCCGCTGTTCTTCGGCATGGGTGCGGAAGAGGCCGCAACCGCGCTCGGCGTGCCGCTCAGCTATGTCAGCGGCCGTCCCGGTGACGAGATCTTTCTCGCGTTCCGCAACATCGGCGGCAGCGGACTTTTTCCCAAGAAGGACCGCCTCTATCTGCAATTCCGCAAAGGTCGGCTGGCCGGCTGGAAAGGCGATTGGGGCCATAACTGGATGTGGCAATAGACATCCGCTCTGCTTCACTCCCGAAATTGTCGTGCAACGCTCAACAGGAATGGATGACCCGTGGGACAAGACATCACACTGACCGCATCGGACGGATTCAAGCTGGGCGCCTATCGTGCCGACCCCACGGGCGCCCCGAAGGCGGCCATCGTGGTGATCCAGGAGATCTTTGGCGTCAATCACCACATCCGCTCGGTCTGCGACCGGGTGGCCAAGGAAGGATACGTCGCGATCGCACCGTCGATCTTCGACCGCAGCCAGCCCGATTTCCAGACCGGCTATTCGCCGGATGAAGTGGCCAACGCCCGCAAGTTCATTGCCAATCCGGATTGGCCGGCGATGCTGCGTGACACCCAGGCCGCGATCGATGCGGTGAAAAGTGTCGGCCCGATCGGCATCGTCGGCTTCTGTCTCGGCGGCAGCGTTGCCTACGCGGCCGCGACCAAATTGAGCGGCCTCTCGGCCGCCGTCGGCTATTACGGCGGCGCCGTCGTGCGCTTTGCCGATGACAAGCCGACCGTGCCGACACAATTACACTTTGGCGAAAAGGACGCCGGCATTCCGCTCGCCGACGTCGAGACCATCAAGTCGAAGCGGCCCGAGGTCGAAGTCTACATCTATCCCGGCGCGCAGCATGGTTTTCATTGCGACGAGCGCGCCAGCTACGACAAGGCCAGTGCCGACATCGCCTGGCCGCGCAGCCTGGACTTCTTTGCCAAGCATTTGAGGAAGTGACGCCGCATGGCGTCATTCCGGGTGCTCGCGAAGGCGCAGGACCCGGAATCATAACCACGATCGTGATGATTCCGTGCGCTTCGATGCTAGCTGCATCGTCGCCCCGGAATGACGGGATTCCTGTCAGAACCAGCGCTCGCCGACGAGCACGGTATCGCCGGGGCTGATCGGCGTGCCCGGCGGAACCACGAAGCGGCCGGTGCCGGATGCGTCCGTATGCGTGACCGTGACGCGGTCGCGGCGCGCGCGGGGCGAAAATCCGCCGGCAATCGCGACGGCGCTTTCGGCGGTCATGTTCGGCACATACGGATATTGGCCGGGCGCGGCGACTTCACCCAGAATGAAGAAGGGACGATAGGCCTCGATCTCGACCGCCACGGATGGGTCGCGGATAAAGCCGTTGCGCAGGCGGCCGGCGATTTCGGCAGCCAGACCTGCAGGCGTACGGCCGCGCGCCGGCACCGAACCGATCAGCGGCATGGTGATCGAGCCGCCGGCATCGATCGCGTAAGTATTGGTCAGGCCTTCCTGGCCGTAGACCACGACGCGCAGCTTGTCGCCGGCATCGAGATGATAGGAGGAGTCGTAACGAACCGGCGCGGGCGCGGCATAGGCAACCGGCACCGGCGCGGCGTAGACGACAGGCCGGGGTGAAGCCGCGAAGGCGCTTCGAAGCGCGCTGATTGCGCCGCCACCGCTGGAATCCACAACAACCGGCGCAGGCGCGGCAAGCGGCGGACCATAGGCGATGGCATCGAGATCGGCTCGCGGCGCGACGGCGACGGGAGCAGCCGAGCGCATGCAGCCCGACAGGGCGAGCGCGGCCGCAACGGCGACAATCGGCAGTCGAAACGGGCGCAAAACACGCACCTAAGCCATCCCTCAAACGAGACAGCCCTAGTCTTGCACCGGTTATGGTTAACAAATGGTTTTTGGAGGGGCTGGACTCGTCATGCCCGGGCTTGTCCCGGGCATCCGCGTCCTTGCGGTTCCATCGCGAGAAAGACGTGGATGGCCGGGCATAGGCGAGCGGAAGCGACGCCGTCCTTCGGACGGCTAAGCCCGGCCATGACGGAGAGCATCACGCACTTACGCCGGCGCCGATCGGGCACGACACCCCGGTGCCGCCCAGTCCGCAATAGCCGGCCGGGTTCTTGGCCAGATATTGCTGATGGTAGTCTTCGGCGAAATAGAACGCAGCCGAAGGTGCGATCTCGGTGGTGATGGCGCCGAGCCCCCTTGCGGCCAGCGCCTTTTGGTACATCGCCTTCGATGCGTCGGCGGCCTGGCGCTGCGCATCGCCAAAGGTGTAGATCGCCGAGCGATATTGCGTGCCGACGTCATTGCCCTGACGCATGCCCTGCGTCGGGTTGTGATTTTCCCAAAAGGTCTTGAGCAGCTTTTCGTACGGCACCTTCTTCGGGTCGAACACGACAAGCACCGCTTCGGTGTGGCCGGTGCGGCCCGAGCAGGCCTCTTCGTAGGTCGGGTTCGGCGTGTGACCGCCGGCGTAACCGACGGCCGTGGTGAAGATGCCGTCGCCAAGCTCCCAGAATTTGCGCTCGGCGCCCCAGAAGCAGCCGAGCCCGAACACCGCCTGTTCGAGGCCTTCGGGATAGGGCGGCTGCAACTGGCGGCCGTTGACGAAGTGATGTTTGGCGGTCGGGATCGGCGTGGCGCGGCCCGGCAACGCTTCGGCTGCACTCGGGACGGCGTTGGACTTGCGCATGAAAAACATGGATTGCCTCCAGGCGGGAACTCGGCTGAGGCCAAACGCTTCAGCGACTGACCTCTATATATGTCATTACGCCCGACGTGGCAGTCCCGTTACGGGCAAGGCCCGCCAGGCGATCCGGTCAATCCCGGGAATAGCCGATCAGCGGCTTGCTCGGGCGGAACAGGATCATCAGGACGATCCCTATCACGCCCATGACGGCGAACACCGGCTGGTCCAGCACCACCTTGACGACGCTGTCCCAGAGCCAAGGCGCGTGACCTTCGACCCAGGCCCGGAATGACTGCTGGCTGGACTGATGGATATCGTTCCAGAACTGGCCGAAACGGGTGAAACGCAGGTTCTGGTCGGCCACCCAGCGGGCGCCGTCATAGACCACGAAGATAAAGCCGCCGGCCAGCAGCAATAGCCCCACAAGCCGGAAGAAACCGCGGATCATGTCCCACCTTAATATTGCCGGCACCCGGAAATGGCCTCAGCCAATACCGGGGGGCCCGGAGAAATTCAACCTCGTCAGCACCTTATCCGCCCTTTATGGCAGTCTTTGCGGCGGCCCGAAGGGTCCGGAAAGCGTTGACGGTGCAAGGACCGCCCTCTATAAGACCGGGCAATGGCGGCGGGCGCAATCCCGCCGCCGCTGTTCTTTCAGTGACGCCATCCTTGAGAGCCGATTTGCTCCACCATGGCATTCTCGAAAGAACACCCGAAACATATCAGTGTCGATCATCAGGTTGAACGGCCAGGGCGAGCAGAGCCCGGCCAGCCGCGAGCGGTCACCGCCGAAGGATAATTGAGAAGATGGCCAATACGACTTCCGCCAAAAAGGCGACCCGCAAGATTGCCCGCCGCACCATCGTCAACAAGGCGCGCCGGACCCAGCTGCGCGGTGCGGTCCGCACCGTCGAGGAAGCGATCAAGAGCGGCGACCGCGAGGCGGCGCTGAAGGCGATGACGCGCGCGGAACCGGAATTGATGCAGGCAGCGCAGCGCAACATCATTCACAAGAACAATGCGAGCCGAAAAGTTTCGCGGCTCACGCACCAGATCGCCAAGCTCGCCAAGTGAGCTGACCGCCAATGAGCTGATTGCAGAATGCAGCTGACTGAAAAAATTATTCGTCAACGGCCCGGCTTCGCCCGGGCCTTTTTCTTTTCTGAATCTCTCTTTGTCTGATTGCTGCACCAAGGGTGCCGTGTCATATTTCGGGCACCCGTATTTCTCCGGAACAGGCCTCCCGTATTTTTGCTTACGTCGCTTCTGCGACGCCGCGAATGTTGTACGCAGGTGCGAGAAGCGCTTGCCACGGGCTCTATTTGGAACAGCGTCCGGGCATCGCGCCGCGGGAGTTACCCTAAAAAATAATCCCGAAAAACTTCGAACTCGCTAATCACTTATCCACATAGCAGCCGCAAGCGTTTCGAAAACCGTCTCTCGCCGCAGCAACCTTGATGATTTTGTGAAAAATTTTTGCGACTGCGCCCGGATTTGTCATGCGCGCGATTCTGCGCGGTGATTCAAACTGTTGCTTTCAAGGCTCGCAATTGCAACGCCGCAACACTTGCGAAGACTCGTCGCGCCCGTTGATTCAACGGATTGTCAGAAATCACCCATGGTGTATCTCTAAATGGCTCGCGGCGCCCCAAGCTCTCCAGACCAGCGCGGTTTAGAGAACCAAGGGTGGACGTGCAAATCGGCGGCGGTGTGCACGTAGCGAAGCTTTCCAAGCGGTGCTGAGTTAGTAACTCATAGCAATATGAGAACGGCTGTTCTGTGTTTAAATTTCTCGGGCGACACGCGCAATGTTTCGCGCGCTTCAGACAAGAGAAACAAACACCGTCCGGCGGCAGCAGCGAGGAAAGCGGAGCCTGCAAGCGGGACGAGAACTGACTGAGATGCGCTGCGCGTAGCGGCCCGAACATCCCGGTGTTCGGAAGCGGCGGATCAAGGTTGAACCACCAGCGACATGAATAACTCGCCGCGAGCAGTCGTGGTGGGAGGGGGAGGCAGTATGCTTTACGGAACCAACAGTGCATTGAACCAAATGCAAATTTCCAATGATACCGTATTCGACACCTATAACCCCTGCTCGGCTCAATCCCTGGCGCCTTCTCCGGAAAGACCGTCGAGTACGCGCTGACCTCGCCGAGCGTTTCTTCTTTTTAAGCCCGTGATCTGACCGCGGCGGTTTCGCCGAACGGCGATCCGTGTCCGGAAGAAGGAACCTTTGTTCGAGGTCACGCCGTGGCAGGAAACCTGCACGGCGATTTTAGCTGGCAACATTCCTCTTTGAGAAAAGTTATCGAGCAATGACAAATACGGAACAGGATCGCTGGTCGCGGGTAAAAGGCAGGCTTCGCACGACCGTGGGGGAGGACGTCTACACGAGCTGGTTTGCGCGCATGGACCTCGAAAGCGTGCAGGATGAGAGCGTGCGTCTGTCGGTTCCGACCCGGTTCCTCAAAAGCTGGATCCAGGCACATTATGTCGAGCGCGTGCTCTCGGCCTGGCAGGCCGAAATGCCGGAAGTTCACCGCATCGACCTCACCGTGCGCACCGCGATGCGCTGCGCCACGCCCGCAAAAGAGGCAGCAGCGCCGCTTGAGGCGCGCCGCGGCGAGCGGGCCGACAACCGCCCGGCACCGGAACTGCGCGCCACCGCGATCGCACCGGTATCGGCCAATCATGACGCGCTTGGCGGCTCCCCGCTCGATCCGCGCCTGACCTTTGGCAGCTTCGTCGTCGGACGCTCCAACACGCTGGCGCATGCGGCGGCACGCCAGGTCGCGGAGGGCCGGCGCGGCGACGCCGTGATGTTCAATCCGCTCTACATCCATGCCGGCGTTGGGCTGGGCAAGACGCACCTCCTGCAGGCCGTGACCTGGGCCGGCAACTCCGGCAGCGAGCGCAAGGTGCTCTATCTCACCGCGGAAAAATTCATGTACGGCTTCGTCGCCGCGCTGAAGACGCAGACGGCGCTGGCCTTCAAGGAAGCGCTGCGCGGCATCGACGTCCTTGTTATCGACGACCTGCAGTTCCTGCAGGGCAAGTCGACGCAGGCCGAATTCTGTCACACGCTGAATGCGCTGATCGACGCCGGCCGTCAGGTGGTGATCGCGGCCGATCGTCCGCCGTCTGACCTCGAAAGCCTCGACGACCGCGTTCGCTCACGGCTGGCCGGCGGGCTCGTGGTCGAGATGGGATCGCTCGGCGAGGAGCTGCGGCTTGGCATTCTCAAGTCGCGCGTCGCCGCCGCCCGCGCCCATCACGCCAGCTTCGATGTGCCCGAACCCGTGCTGGACTATCTGGCGCGCACCATCACCCATAATGGCCGCGATCTGGAAGGCGCGATCAACCGCCTGCTCGCGCACAGCAAACTCAACGCCACACCGGTGACGCTGGAAATGGCCGAGCGCGAAGTGCGCGACCTGATCCGGCCGCAGGAACCGAAGCGGATCAAGATCGAGGACATCCAGCGCGTGGTGGCCCGGCAGTATAATGTCAGCCGCTCCGACTTGCTGTCCTCGCGCCGCACCGCGAATGTGGTTCGCCCGCGCCAGGTCGCGATGTACCTGGCCAAGACCCTGACCTTGCGTTCGCTGCCCGAAATCGGGAGACGGTTCGGCGGCCGCGATCACACCACGGTGCTGCACGCCGTGCGCAAGATCGAGGCACTGGTTGCCAAGGATACGGCGCTGTCGGAGGAGGTCGAATCCCTGAAGCGCCAATTGCAGGAATGACCCGGTTCCGGCCCTTCCCCTCAACCTGAGGGGTGGGCCGCGAATCCGCTGTAAAAGATCGGAAGCGGACCGTCTTTCCCTTGAAATTGCGGCCCTTCCGCGCCACCTTGCGGTCCCTCCGAGGGTTTGGTCAAATCGGCAATTGACCGGGCTTTTCGGGTTCAAACGCCGCGGCGCGCCTTCTGGCCGCCCGGCTTTTCCATCTCTGGGATCGGGCGGATATTGCTATGAAGGTCACCGTCGAGCGTGCGCAACTCCTGAAATCGCTGGGCCACGTCCATCGCGTGGTCGAACGCCGCAACACCATCCCGATCCTCGGCAACGTGCTGATCCGTGCCGAAAACGCCAAACTGTCATTGAAGGCGACCGACCTCGACCTCGAGGTGACGGAAACGCTCGCCGCGGAAACCGGGACCGGCGGCTCGACCACCGTTCCCGCGCACATGTTCTACGACATCGTGCGCAAACTGCCTGACGGTGCGCAGATCGTGCTGGAGGGCGACGGCGACCGTTCGGTGCTGGCGATCCGCGCCGGCCGTTCGCGCTTCACGCTGCAGACGCTGCCCGAGAGCGATTTTCCGGATCTCGCCGCCGGCGACATGACGCATACGTTCACGCTTGCCGCAGCCGACATCAAGCGGCTGATCGACCGCACCCAATTTGCGATCTCCACCGAAGAGACCCGCTATTATCTCAACGGCATCTATCTGCATTCGGCCGGCAGCGCCAAGGCGACCACCTTGCGCGGCGTCGCCACCGACGGCCATCGCCTCGCGCAGATCGATCTCGCTTTGCCCAAGGGCGCCATCGGCATGCCCGGCGTGATCGTGCCGCGCAAGACGGTCGGCGAGGTGCAGCGGCTGATCGAGGACAACGAGGCGGAAGTGCAGGTCGAACTGTCACAGGGCAAGATCCGCTTCACCATCGGCAATGTGGTGCTGACCTCAAAGCTGATCGACGGCACCTTTCCGGATTACGGCCGCGTCATTCCGCAGAACAACGACAAGGAACTCGTCGTCGACAAGAAGGATTTCGAGGCTGCGGTCGACCGCGTCTCGACCATTTCCAGCGAACGCGGCCGCGCGGTAAAACTGGCGCTGTCCGCCGGCAAGCTGGTGCTGTCGGTGACCAATCCGGATTCCGGCAGCGCCACCGAGGAACTCGAGGTCGAATACGCCTCCGACGCGCTCGATATCGGCTTCAACTCACGCTATCTGCTCGATATCGCCGCCCAGATCGAAGGCGAAGTCGCGGTCCTCAAACTCGCCGATCCCGGCTCGCCGACCCTGGTGCAGGACAAGGACAACAAGGGCGCGCTCTATGTGCTGATGCCGATGCGGGTGTGATATCTAAGCGCCAGCATCCTCGTCATCGCCTGGCCTGACGATGGATTGCCGGGCCAAGCCCGGCAATGACGAGTGACATGACCCCCTCCCGCATCCACCGCCTGTCGCTGACGCATTTTCGCAATTACCGCGCGGCGAGCATTAGCGCGCGCGGCGATGTGGTGGCGCTGGTTGGGCCGAACGGCGCCGGGAAAACCAATTGCCTGGAAGCGATCTCGTTCCTGTCGCCGGGACGCGGCCTGCGACGGGCGACGCTGGAGGATGTCGCCGACAATCAGGGCGACGGCTCCTGGGCGGTGTCGGCCGAGGTCGAAGGCGCGCTCGGCCTTGCCACCCTCGGCACCGGCATCGATCCGCCGGGCGGCGAAGCGAACGGGACCAGCCGCCGCTGCCGTATCGACCGCGAGCCGGTCGGGTCGGCCACGGCGTTCGGCGACCATCTGCGCATGGTGTGGCTGACGCCTGCGATGGACGGATTGTTCCTCGGTGCTGCGTCCGAGCGGCGGCGCTTCTTCGACCGGCTGGTGCTGGCGATCGACAGCGAGCATTCCAGCCGCGTCTCGGCGCTGGAGCGCTCCTTGCGCTCGCGCAACCGGCTGCTCGAAGTGCGCAATTACGACGACCATTGGTGCGACGCGATCGAGCGCGAAACCGCGGAGCTCGCGGTCGCGGTCGCGGCCACGCGCGGCCAGACCATGACGAAACTCGCCGCGATGCTGCGCGCGCGCGGCCGGAGTTCCGCATTTCCGTCCGCCGAGATCGCGCTCGACGGCTGGATGGAGAACGCGCTGACGTCGGAGGCCGCGACTGCGGTCGAGGACCGCTACCGCGAAATTTTGCGCGGCAGCCGCGTGCGCGATGCGGCCGCCGGCCGCACGCTTGACGGCCCGCACACCACCGACCTCAAGGTGATCTACGCGCCGAAAAACATGCCGGCGCGCGATGCCTCGACCGGCGAGCAGAAAGCGCTGCTGATCGGCCTCGTGCTGGCACATGCCAGCCTCGTCGCCGAGATGACCGGCATCGTGCCGCTCTTGTTGCTCGACGAGGTCGTGGCGCATCTCGATCCGAACCGGCGCAAGGCGCTGTTCGACGAGCTCGCCAAAGCTCGGCGCCCAGGTCTGGATGACCGGCGCCGACCCCGCCGCGTTCACCGAGATCGGCACATCCGGCGAGATTTTTGATGTGGAGTCCGGCCAGATCGCCAGGCGCGGTTGAGGTCTGTCACTGCCTGCTGCCGAGCAGCCGGTCGATGATCGCATCGATCAGGAATGCCGAACCGCCTTCGGTGAGATGTATCTGATCGCTGGTTGAGATATCGGCCGCGCTGCCGCCGGTCCGCGTCAGGCAGCCCTCGGCGTTGCAAAGCGCATCCCGCGCCGAAATGAATTCAGCGCCCAGCGGGACGAGTTTTTCGCGCAACACGGCGTCCATCCGGCTTAGTACGCGAGGTCGCCCTTGAAGTGCATCGGGATCAGGCCGTGGCGCAGCATGTAATAGCGCAGCACTTCGTTGGGCAATCCGCGCCGCCAGAACGGCACGTCGCCCAGCACGACCACGCGCGCGCCGGTCTGCTGCTTGAGCGCGGTGACGGTCTCGGCGACCTTGTCCACATGCTCCTGCCAGGTGCCGTGCAGCACGCACGACCTCGGGCCGGAGATCGCGGACGATCGACAAGCACCTTGTCGTTGATGGCGCGGCAGTTCGGCATTACCGGCGATGTCGGCATTGAAGGCGGGAATGCAGGAGCTGGACGTGAACTGCGCGACGCCGAAATTTCTCTTCTCCTGCGCGTTGCGCAAGCCGGGTATCAACGCCGCCGCGGTCGAATCTCCCCACACAAAAACCAGCGGCCGCCGGTTTCGATCGGCGCAATCTTCGGCGAACGACATCTCGCTGGCTGAGATCGAGCAGGCATTGGCGAAAGCGCCAGGCGGACGCGTTGCGTCGACACACCGGCCATGGCGCGGATTTCCGCCGGAAGCCGGAAATCGAAGCCGCGCCCCCAGAACAACGGCAGCCCCAGCCAGCGCGACCAGCACCATCGCCGCGCACAAGCCAGCGATCCTGCGCGGGCTTCGGCTTGCCGAAGCGGATCGGCATCTCGACAAAACGATAGGTGGCCCACGCCAGCGGCACGGTCGCCAGCAGGATCAGTTCGCGCTCGATCAATGTCAGCGGCGCGAATTTGATGATGGCGAAGAACACCAGGAGCGGCCAGTGCCAGAGATAGAGCGGATAGCTGATCAAGCCCGATCCACACCAAGGGCGGGCTCGCCAGCACTCTGCGGCAAAGCCACGAGGAAGGCGCCGACAACAGCAGCGCGGTGCCCACGACCGGCAGCAGCGCCCACCAGCCCGGGAATGCGCTATGGCTGTCGAGAAAAACGGCCGCCGCCGCAATCAGCGCGATGCCGAGCCAGGCGCGCCAATTGCCGGCGGCGCCGGATTGGCTGACGCTGTCCCACCGGCAGGCCAGCACCGCGCCGAGCAGCAATTCAAAAGCACGGGTGAACGGCAGGTAGAACGTCGCGACCGGATTTGAGCCAATCAGCGCGACGTTGAGCACAAAGGACGCAATGCCAAGCGCCGCCGCGACCGTCACGATGGACAGCCGCATCCGCGCCGCCAGCATCAGGATCGGCGGCCAGAACAGGTAAAACTGCTCCTCGATGCCGAGCGACCACAAATGCAGCAGCGGCTTTTTGGCGGATTCGAGGTCGAAATAGCCGGACTGCAGCAACAGCGCGATGTTGGCCAGGAACGCCGCGCTGGCAAAGGTGTCGCTGCCGAGCTGCGCAAACGCCGCCGGCAGCATCCATAGCCAGCCCAGCGCCAGCACCGCGCACAGCACCACAACCAGCGCCGGAAAGATCCGCCTGATCCGCCTGATATAGAAGGTCACGAGACTGAAGCGCTGCTGTTCCAGCTCGCGTGCGATGATGCCGGTGATCAGGAAGCCGGAAATGACGAAGAAAACATCGACGCCGATAAATCCGCCGGGCATCGCTTGCGGGAAGCCGTGAAAATTCAGCACCAGCATCACCGCGATGGCGCGGAGGCCGTCGACATCGGGCCGGTATTGAGCGGATGGCAAAGACAAAAGCGGCCGACCCATGATCGCGAAAAAGCGGCGCGCGACGGGCCGCAACGCTTCTCTAGCAGGTCCTGTGCGATCTGCCATTGATGGCCGGAAGGAGGGTCAAAAATCCGGCCCTCGAGGGGGTGGAATCGGTTGCCGAATCGTGCTTTTCAAACGGTCCGGAATCGGCTTTTGGCGGCCTTGAAAGAGCGGCAAAAAGCCCTATTTATTCAATAAGTTGTGGATGGAGACTTTGCGCTAGGCGCAATCCCCCTTTCATGGCACAAATAGATAAATCAGCGCCTGTTTTTGCACCGCTGATTCGGCACATCCTCGAAGGCCTCACATGACAGAACCTGCCCGGCAGACCACCGCCGACACCGAGCATTCCATTCCTGTTGAATATGGCGCGGAATCGATCCGGGTTCTGAAGGGGCTGGACGCCGTCCGCAAGCGGCCGGGCATGTATATCGGCGACACCGATGACGGTTCCGGCCTGCATCACATGGTCTACGAAGTCGTCGACAATGCGATCGACGAGGCACTGGCCGGTCACGCCAGTTCGGTGGACGTCATCCTCAACGCCGATGGTTCGGTCACGGTGCGCGACGACGGCCGCGGCATTCCGGTCGACATCCACAAGGGCGAAGGCATCTCGGCGGCCGAGGTCATCATGACCCAGCTCCATGCCGGCGGAAAATTCGACCAGAATTCCTACAAGGTATCGGGCGGCCTGCATGGCGTCGGCGTTTCCGTCGTCAACGCGCTGTCGAGCAAGCTGCTGCTCAAGGTCTGGCGCGACGGCAAGGAGCACTTTATCGAATTCGCCCATGGCGACGCGGTGGCGCCGCTGAAGATCGTCGGCGACGCCAACGGCAAGCGCGGCACGGAAGTGACATTCCTCGCCTCCACCGAAACCTTCACCAATGTCGAATATGATTTCGCGACGCTGGAGCACCGCCTGCGCGAGCTCGCGTTCCTCAATTCCGGCGTCAACATCGTGCTGTCGGACATGCGCCACGCGGTCGAGAAGCGCGAAGCGATGCGCTACGACGGCGGCGTGGAAGAGTTCGTCAAATACCTTGACCGCAACAAGAAGGCGATCGTACCCGCGCCGATCATGGTGCGCACCGAAATGAACGGCATCGGCGTCGAGGCCTCGTTGTGGTGGAACGACAGCTACCATGAGAACGTGCTGTGCTTCACTAACAACATCCCGCAGCGCGACGGCGGCACGCATCTGGCCGGTTTTCGCGGCGCGCTGACCCGCCAGGTCAACGGCTATGCCGAAGCCAATGCCAAGCGCGAGAAGATCGCGCTGACCGGCGACGACTGCCGCGAAGGCCTCACCGCGGTGCTGTCGGTGAAGGTGCCCGATCCAAAATTCTCGTCGCAGACCAAGGACAAGCTGGTGTCCTCGGAAGTGCGCCCGGTGGTCGAGAACGTCATCAACGAGGCGCTCGCCGCCTGGTTCGAGGAACACCCGGCGGAAGCCAAGACCATCGTCAGCAAGGTGGTGGAAGCAGCCGCCGCCCGCGAGGCCGCGCGAAAAGCGCGCGAACTGACCCGGCGCAAGGGCGCGCTCGATTACGCTTCGCTCCCCGGCAAGCTCGCCGACTGCCAGGAAAAGGACCCCTCCAAGTCGGAACTGTTCATCGTCGAGGGCGACTCGGCCGGCGGCAGCGCCAAGCAGGGCCGCAACCGTGAATTCCAGGCCGTGCTGCCGCTGCGCGGCAAGATCCTCAATGTCGAGCGCGCGCGTTTCGACAAGATGCTGAGCTCCGAGCAGATCGGCACGCTGATCACGGCATTCGGCACCGGCATCGGCCGCGACGATTTCGACCTGTCAAAGCTGCGCTATCACAAGATCATCCTAATGACCGACGCCGACGTCGACGGCGCGCATATCCGCACCCTGCTCCTGACGTTCTTCTTCCGCCAGATGCCGTCGCTGATCGACGGCGGCTTTCTCTATATCGCGCAGCCGCCGCTCTACAAGGTGGCGCGCGGCAAGTCCGAGCAGTATCTGAAGGACGAGCGGGCACTGGAAGATTATCTGATCGAGACCGGACTCGACGACTGCGTGTTCCGGCTTGCCGCCGGCGACCAACGCAGCGGCCGCGACCTCAAGGCGCTGGTCGAGGATGCCCGCGTGATCCGCAACGTGCTGCAGAATCTGCACAGCCGCTATAACCGCAAGGTTATCGAGCAAGCGGCGATTGCGGGCGTTTTGAACCCGCGCATCATCGGCGACGTCGCCACTGCGAATGCCGCCGCCGATTACATCGCAAAACGTCTCGACGCGCTGGCCGACGAAGTCGAGCGCGGCTGGATCGGCCGCTTCACCGAGGGCGAGGGCTTCTTCTTCGAGCGCACCGTGCGCGGCGTAAAGGATGTCGCCATCATCGATGACGCGCTGCTCGGCTCCGCCGACGCCCGCAAGCTCGACGAATATGCCGCGAAGCTGCAGGAAGCCTATCCGAAGCCGGGCCTGTTGCGCCGCAAGGATGTCGAGACGCCGATCCATGGCCCGATCAGCCTGTTCGAGGCCGTGACCGACGCCGGCCGCAAGGGCGTGACATTGCAGCGCTACAAAGGCCTTGGCGAGATGAACCCGGAGCAGCTCTGGGAAACCACGCTCGACACCAACGAGCGCTCGCTGTTGCAGGTGAGGGTCAAGGAGGTCGACGAGGCCGACGATATCTTCACCAAGCTGATGGGCGACGTGGTCGAGCCGCGCCGCGAATTCATCCAGGACAATTCCCTCACCGCCAACGTCGACGTGTAAGGCAAGAGGAAAGCCCGCGTGCCGCCCATCCAGTACATTGTTGAGGGCGGCCAGCGGCTGGCGGGCACCATCGAGCCCTCCGGCAACAAGAACTCGGCGCTGCCGATCATCGCCGCTGCGTTGCTCACCGAGCATCCGGTGACGCTGGAAAACGTGCCGCGGATTCGCGACACCGAAACGCTGGTGGAACTGGTGCGCTCGGTCGGCGCCTCCGCCGAATGGAAGGCGCGCAATACGCTTGCGATCCACGCTAAAGAGATCCGCGCCGCCGATCTCGACCCGGAATTATGCGCGCGGATCCGCGCCTCGATCCTGCTGGCCGGGCCGCTGCTCGCTCGCTGCGGCGAGGTGGCGCTGCCGCCGCCCGGCGGCGACGTGATCGGAAGGCGTCGCCTCGACACCCATTTCCTGGCCTTCGAGCAGCTAGGCGCCACCGTCACCGCAACCCATCGCCTCGAATTCCGCGCCTCGCGGCTGAAGGGCGCCGACGTCTTTCTCGATGAGCCGAGCGTCACCGCGACCGAAAACGCGCTGGTCGCAGCCGTCGCCGCCAAAGGCACCACTTACTTGCGCAACGCCGCGTCCGAGCCGCATGTGCAGGATCTGGCGAATTTTCTCGTCGCGCTCGGCGCAAAGATCGAGGGCATCGGCACCAACACCATCGTCGTGCACGGCCCGGCGACGCTCGGCAGCGCCACCTATTCGATTCAACCCGATCACATCGAGGTCGGCTCGCTGATCGGCCTGGCCGCGGTAACGCGCTCGCCGCTGCGCATCGCGCGTGCCGGCGTCGAACATTTGCGCTCCATCCGCATGGGATTTGAACGGCTCGGCATCGTCTGCGGCGTCGAAGGCGACGATCTCGTGGTGCCGTCCAACCAGACCATGAAGATCCATGACGATTTTGGCGGCCATGTGCCAAAGCTCGAGGACCAGCCATGGCCGGCCTTCCCGGCCGATCTGATGTCGATTGCGATCGTCACCGCGACCCAGTGTGACGGCGTGATCCTGATGTTCGAAAAAATGTTCGAATCGCGGATGTTCTTCGTCGACAAGCTGATCGCGATGGGCGGCCGCATCGTGCTGTGCGACCCGCATCGCGCCATCGTCGCGGGTCCGAGCCGGCTGCGCGGCTCGATCATGACCTCGCCCGACATCCGCGCCGGCATGGCCATGCTGCTCGCCGCCGTCTGTGCCGAGGGCACCTCGACCATCAACAATGCCGACCAGATCGAGCGCGGCTATGAGCGCATCGAGGAGCGGCTGAACGCGCTCGGCGCCAAAATTACCCGCGTGCCGGAGCGGACGCGATAGGCGCAGCAAATCGCAACGCCACCTTTTTGGCCCACGCCGGTGCTAATGTCGGTCCATGACGTCTCTCGACAAAATTGAAACGACTTCGATCGGTCCGTCCTCCGCAACGGCGCCGGACAATCATCTTGCCGTCGAGCTGACCGAGACGTCGCGGCTTGCCTTGCCGATGGCGCTGACCCAACTCGGGCAGATCGCCATGATGACGACCGACCTTGCGCTGGTCGGACGGCTCGGCGACCAGGCTGTCGCCGCCGCCGCGCTGGCCTCGACCGTGTTCTTTGTCAGCTTCACGTTCGGCATGGGGCTGGTCTCTGCCGTGGCGCCGCTGGCCGCGCAGGCGTTCGGCGCGCGCGATCCGCGCATGGTGCGGCGCGCGCTGCGTGTCGGCCTCTGGGCTGCGCTCCTGATTGCGCTGCCGGTAATGGCGTTTCCGCTGCGCGGCGAGCAGATCCTGGTGGCGCTCGGCCAGGCGCCCGCCTCCGCGCATCTGGCGCAGCAATATTTGTTCGGCCTCATATGGGGCATCGCGCCGGCGCTGTGGTTCATTGCGATCCGCGGCTTCATGGGCGCGGTCAACCGGCCGGCGCCGGTGCTGTGGATCACCCTTGTCGCGATCCCGGCCAACGCCGTGCTGGTCTATCTGCTGATCCACGGCGCGTGGGGCCTGCCGCGGCTGGAACTGTTCGGCGCGGGGCTGGGCACCTCCATCATCAATATCGGCTCGTTCCTGGCCGGCCTGTGGTTCGTCACCCGCCGGCGGCCGTTCAAAAAATATCACGTGCTCGGCCGCATCTGGCGCATCGACTGGAGCCTGATGCGCAAGCTCGTCATCGTCGGCGCGCCGATCTCGATCTCGTTCCTGCTGGAGTATGGCCTGTTCGGCGCCGCGGCGCTGCTGATGGGGCTGATCAGCACCACCGCGCTCGCCGCGCACCAGATCGCGCTGCAGATCACCGCCATCCTGTTCATGGTGCCGTTTGGCATCAGCATGGCAGCGACGGTGCGCGTCGGACACGCCGTCGGCCGCCATGACGCCAGCGCGGTCAGGCGTGCCGGCTTTGTCGCCGTCCTGCTTGGCATCGTTCTGGTAGCCGCACTGACGCTCGCCGTGATCGCCGGCCGGGCCGGGATTGCACACCTGTTTTTCGGCGAGGCTGCCAACAGCGCGGGCGCCGCCATCGACCTGATCGAGACGCTGCTGCTGATCGGCGCCACCTTCTTCATCGCCGACGGGGTCCAGACCATCGCCGCCGGCGCCCTGCGCGGCATGAACGACACGCGGGTGCCGCTGCTGTTTGCCGTGATCAGCTACTGGCTGATCGGATTTGCCGGCGCCTGGTGGCTCGCCTTTTCGACGCCGCTCGGCGCAGCCGGCGTCTGGATCGGGCTATCGATCGGCACCGCGGTCTATGCCGTGCTTCTGGTGTGGCGTTTCCACCTGCTGTCGAAGAGGATGGCTGCCCGTGAAGATCGATGAGATCACGCCCGACATCGATTCCGGCGCGCTGCTGCCCGGCGCGCAGTTCGCCGATGCCTACCGTATCGTCGTCGACAATACCGGCTTCGATGCGCGGCGCGCCGCGGAGCGGATGGTCGGACGCCAGCCTCCATGGGCGCACGCGCTGCTGGTGCTGCGAAATATTCTGGTCGCGCCGTTCGGCCTGAAACGGTCCGGCGCCAGGGAGCCTGCACCGGGAGGCATGATCGGCATTTTCCCCGTTATCAGCGAGACGCCGGAACGGCTGGTGGCCGGCTTCAATGACAGCCATCTCGATTTTCGCGTTGTCGTCGATGTCGCAAGTTCAGGCACAAGGCAGAATGTCACCGCGACCACGCTGGTGAAGACCCATAACTGGCTCGGACGGACATATCTTGCGATCATCCTGCCGTTTCACCGGCTGATCCTCCGCGCCATGATGCGGCAGGTCGCGGCCTGAGAATCGATCTCCCGGTCTGGCGCATGGAGAGCAAGGGCCTCAGCCGCCGATGAGAAGTGATCCGCTCCGGCTGCGGCCAACCTAGGCGTGCGAGTAGATTTCATCTAGCCTGTGCTACGCGGATGGGGCACGCCCGCTGGAGGTTGATGTGAATTCCAAGGATCAGGCTGACGCCCCGCCCCGCAAAGTGTTGCTGTTCAGCGGCCACATGATCGATGCGCCCAACCGCAAGGCGCCGCGATTTCCCGCCAGCAAGGAGCCCGTCGTGGCCGACGAGATCGCCCGGTTGCTTGCTTCCCCTGACATCGCCGCCAATTCGGGCGACCTTGCGGTCTGCAGCGGGGCCTGCGGCGGAGATCTGCTGTTCGCCGAGGCCTGCCTCGCCCGCGGCACGACGCTCGAACTGTACCTTCCGTTTGACGAAAGCACGTTTCTCGCCAATTCGGTCGATTTTGCCGGCGACGATTGGCGCAAGCGGTTTTTCGCCGTCAAAAGCAAGGCCACGCTGCACATCGCGCCCGACGAGCTTGGTCCGCTGCGGACCGACGAAGATCCGTATGAGCGCGTCAATCTCTGGATGCTGGAACGCGCCGCGCGTTTCGGCGCCGCGCGGATGATTTTTACCTGCCTTTGGAACGGCGAAGGCGGCGACGGTCCCGGCGGCACCAAGCATCTGATGGACGCCGCCCGCCGGAATTCCGCGCCGGTACACTGGCTGAACACTAAGACGCTTTGGAACTGAGGGCTGGCATCCCGACCGCTCGCACGTCGCCCCGACGTGAACCTGTCTCTTCGATGGAACGACTGAAGCACTGACCAACGCTCGTGCCGTGGCGCGGGCGCGCGATGGCCTGTGCCCTGCCGCCGGAGAATGCGGATGTATCTTGCGAAATTCTTTCACCGAGCGCCCGGCGATCAGGACAAGGAACTGCTTTTCATTCCCGGCGGCACGCCGATGGTGATCGGCATCCACATGCATGGGGATCGCGACGTCGAGGAAGACGAGTTCCTGCGCGAGGAATTTTCCGATATCCGCGCCGCTGTCACCGTGTTCCGCCGTCACGCCGCCGAACTGGCCGCTGCCGGCTATATCGAAACCACGCACACCCGCTACACCCTGCGCAACCTGCTGCCCGATCCTCAGGCCAAGCCCGGCTGGCAAAAGGGCCTCGACGATCTGATGCTGGCCGCGCTCAGCGCACCGCTGCCCAGGCAGGCAAAACATCTCGAGGCGCTGGCCGGCACCGAAGCCGCGCGCGAGCCGCTCTATCTCTGGCTTGCCGCGCATCACGGCTATGCCGACCAAGCCGACAATGCGAAGACGATCCATCTCGCGGAGAAGGCGCGCGATACGCTGGCCTCCCGCCGTGCCGGCAAGGTACCGCATTACGCGTGGTCGATCGCCGAGAGCGATCTCGAAGCGCGCATTTTCGAAGTGCTGAGCTGGGCTCAGTTGCGCGCCGACGATCCCGCGGCAGCACTCGCCTCGATCGAAGAGGCCTTCCGGATCGATCCGGGCGAGGGTCGCGACGCACAGCGCGCCACCATTTTGTGCGAGCACTTCCCCGAACGACAGCAGGAAGCCTTCGACTCCGCCTTCAAATACGCCGAGTTTGGCGGCTACGAAGAGATCACGGCGCTGCCGGCCTACAAGGAGTATCTGGCCGCGCGCAAGCGCAGGAAGAAATCCGCCAAGGGCTGGAGCTGGAGCGACAAGGCGCCGGCGAGCGAGGCGGAATTGCGCGACGCAGAAGCGCAACTCGGCAGCGCCTTGCCCGGTGACTATCGCAAATTCCTCGCCACCACAGGCGCGAGCGAATTGCGGGTACGGTTACCAGACCGTTCCGGCGAACTTCGCTTTTACCGGCCGGCCGAGCTGGCAACGCAGCGCGACAATCTCGTCGACTTCATCATGCTGACGGAAAAGGACGAGGCGAAGGTCGCGGACTATTTTCACCGGGAGTATGGCGTCTCGCTGCGCCATCTGGTGCCGGTCGCCGAGCCGGCGCAGGAGAGCCGCTGCGTGCTGATTCACCTTGAGCCGGGCGAGCGTTTTGGCTGGTGCTTTCACTGGGACCATGACGGCGCCTGGGAGCTGGAACAGCCGACGTCGAGCTTCGACGCCGCCCTGAAGGCGCTGACCGGCGGCATCGAGAAGCGCAACACAGATATGCTGGGCTTTCTCGGCGTCTATCTGGATTGACGACGGGTTGAAGAACCGCTGGCGGTTGCCTAATGTCCGGCCGGGCACGCTCCTTTCCCGGGCACGCAAGGACACAGCAAGATGGCCAACGAAACCGCAACGCTCGCCGCCTATGTCGCCAATTTGAAGTTCGAGGACATCCCGCCGGAGGTACTGGAGCGCGCCAAGGTGCTGACGCTCGATTTCCTCGGCAGCGCGATCCGGGCGCGGCGCGATGCTGAAATCGACCCCCTCGATGCTTGGGATGCTGGAAGCGCTGGCGCTCGACGGTAAGGGCGAATCCACCGTGTTCGGCGACAGCAAGACCTGGACGCCGGCGGTGGCCGCACTTCTCAATGGCGCGCTTGGCCACTCCCTCGACTTCGACGATACCCACGCCGAACTCCTCGCTGCATCCGAGCGCGCCCGTAGTACCGGCGGCGTTCGCTGTGGGCGAAATGGTCGGCGCCTCCGGCCGCGAGGTGCTGACCGCCATCGTCGCGGGCTATGAAGTCTGCTGCCGGCTCGGCAACGCGCTCGATCCGACCTCGCATTACAAGAAGGGCTTTCATCCGACCGCGACGGCCGGCACCTATGGCGCGGCGGCGGCAGCCGGAAAATTGTTCGGATTGTCGAAGGGGCAGATCGTCTCGGCGTTCGGGGTCTCCGGCAGCCAGGCCGCAGGCTCGCTGCAGTTTCTGGTCAACGGCGCCTGGAACAAGCGCTATCAGGTCGGCGCCGCCGCCATGAACGGCGTGATCGCGGCGACGCTGGCGCGCAATGAATTTTTGGGCGCGAGCGAATCGGTCGAGGGCAAGCACGGCCTGCTGGTGGGCTACAGCGACGACGCGCATCCCGACAAGGCGACCGCCGGGCTCGGCAAGATCTACGAGACCATGAAGATCGGCGTGAAGCCGTATCCGAGCTGCCGCTACACCCACGCCGCGCTCGATGCACTGATCGCGATGCGCAGGGAACACAATCTGACGCCGGATCAGATCAAGCGGGTCGAGATCGGCCTGCACCGCAACGGCATCACGCTGACGGGTGACGCCGCCACCAGGCGCCATCCGACCTCGATCGTCGGCGGCCAGTTCTCGATGTTCTTCACCGGCGCCGTCGCGCTGGATCAGGGCACGTTTGGCTGGGACGATTACGAGCGGCTGGGCGACAAGGCGGTCGATGCGCTCGCCGACAAGTTCGACGTGGTGCAGGACGACCGGCTCGAGATCGGCCGCACCCATCCGTTCGGCGCGCGGGTCTCGATCACCACCGACGACGGCGTGCATGAGCGGCTTTATGCCGACCCGTCCGGCGAGCCGAACTCGTTCCCGGACGCGCAGGCGATGCAGCAGAAGTTTCTGACGCTCGCCCGCCCGGTGCTGAACGGCCGTGCCGATCAGCTGGCCGATGCGATCCTGTCGCTCGAACGTTTCGATCGCGTGGCGAAGGCGACACAACTCGGGCGGCAGTAGGAATTTTCCGCTCAATTAGTACCCGCCACCTTCGCCTTGCTGCCGGTCGCAGCGACCACATCCCTGACCAGATCGAACACGCCGTCCGCTTCCGGCGGCCAGTTCGGCGAGCGGCCGAGACGCACGATCACCAGGCGTTCCGAGGGAATGATGATCACATATTGCCCCATCGTGCCCTGGGCGAAGAAGGCATCGCGCGGCCAGCCACGCTCGGTCCGGTAGCTCGCGCCAAAGCTGTCGCCGAGATTGGTCCAGAAGCCGGGGCCCTGGCCTATCCAGGCGTTTGGCGTCGGCGATGCCGAGTACTTTACCCAACCCTCGGGCAGGATGCGCTTTCCGCCCGCGACGCCGTCGTTGAGATAAAGCTGGCCGAACCGCGCCCAGTCGCGCGCGCTCGCCAGCATCTGGCTCGATCCCTCCGCATTGCCTGAGGCATCGAACTCGATGGTGACGCCGCGCATGCCGAGCGGGTCGAACAACTCCTGCCGCGCAAAACGCATCAGGTCGGTCGCGCGGCCGCCGGCTGCATCACGGATCACGTGCGCGAGGATGACGGTGTTGCCGTCGTGGTAATTCCACGCGGCTCCCGGCGTGGTTTCCAGCGCAATGCTCTCGGCATAGGCCGCCATGTCCGATTCCATGAACTTCATGCGGTTGACCGGCTCCAGCGCGGCGGCCAGCGAAGCCGACAGCGAGTTGCCAAGCGCCAGCCCCGCAGTGTGGCGCAGCAGATGATCGAGCGTGATCGCACGCCTCGCATCGCCGGGGTTTTGCCATGCGGCGATCGGCACGGGCTCGTCGAGCTTCAATGCACCCTTGCGCACCATGATGCCGGCGAACGCCGACATCACGGATTTGGTGGCGGAGAAGCCAAGCAGCGGCGTGTCGGTGCCAACGCCGTCGGCATAGCGTTCGGCGATGACGCGGCCGTCTTTCACGACCACCACCGCCCTGGTGCGGCGGCGCGGCGGATTGTCCGGCTCGGCAAAGGCGCGGTCGAGCGCGGCCGCAAGCTGCGCGCTTTGTGGCGCCACTGAAGATGCACCCGCGATTTCGGGCTGCAGCGGCGGTGACAGCCTGGCTTCGGGCAACGCGATATCGGCGACCGCGCGTCCGTGGTCGAGATAGCAGCCGAGACCTTCGCCGCGATAGACGGCGTGGCTCTTGCCGAGACCGAACAATGTCACGGTGACATCCTTCCGTGCGCGATCGACCTTGTAGTCCATCGCCCACGTGATGAGGCTGACGCCGGGCATCGCTGCCGTTGTCTCGGCAAAAATCCGGTCCGGCTCCAGGCCGGAAACGAAGGTCTCCGAGCACAGCAGATTGGCGACAAAGCCGGTCGCGACCTTTGGCACGTCGCGGGCGCGCGCGGCTGAGAGCGCGAGCGCGCCCAGCGCGGTGGTGGCGGCGAGGATGAAAATCACCTTTTTGCGGGTCATGGCCTTCTCCGGCGTTGGCGTTGCCGGTCATCAGCCCGAGTTGCGGTGTAACTGCTCGCCGGATTTGTAAATCGTCTTCGCCGAATTTTAAAATGCCTTGCCGATTTCGAAAATATAACGATGTTACAATGACTTAGTGATTACGCCGCGGGCGCCTTGAGGCGGCGATATTCGGTCGGCGTCACGCCGGTCGTGGCCTTGAAGGCGCGGTTGAAGGGACCGAGCGACTGGAAGCCGGCGTCCATCGCGATGGTGATGACGGGCACTTCGGCCTGCGATGGGATCGGCCAGCGCGGCCTTGGCTTCCTCGATCCGGTGGTTGTTGAGAAAGACGTTGAAATTGCGATAGCCGAGCTGCTGGTTGATCAGCCGCCGCAGCCGGTATTCGGGAATGGAAAGCTTTGTCGCCAGTGTGCCGATGCTGACGTTGTCATGACGGTAGATCCGCTCATCGGCCATCAACCGCATCAGTGCGCCGACCAGTTTTTGATCCGCCGCGCCCTGCTCCTGCGCCACACTGCTTCGCTCGCGACATCAGCCGCAGGCACCGCAAACAGTTCCGCGCCGTCGACGCGCATCATCGCATAGCTGATCGCGGCAACGATCAGGACCAGCACGGCGCTGTTGACGGCATTGGCGACGTCCGATGCGCCGTTCGAGGAGATCGCGATCTGCGAAATCGCATTCATGCAACCATAGAACGCCGCGGCGCTGACAATGAAAACGCGGATGCGGCGGCGGCCCTCAACGAGGTCAGCGGACCAGGAAGCGACCGTCTGCCAGACCGCGAGCACGATAAAGCCGAGCGGGAGCACATTGATCGCGATGATGGAAATCCGCGCATTGCCGCCCGGCGCGATCCACATGCAATTGACAAAGCTGAACGCCACCATCGCCGCCCAGATCAGCGCATGCCAGGCGCGCATCTTGAACGAATCGTCGAACAGCGCACGGGTGAACAGCCAGAACACCACGACATTGCCGGTCGAGAGCGCGATCAGCGGCGCATACGAGATCGAAACCGGCGTGGTCGCGCCGCTGCCCGAGGTCACGGCATGCGCGGCCGAACCCAGCGCAAAGGCGATCGCCAGCCTTCCTGCGGCGACGTTGCAAAAATCGCGAAACAGCGATGCTGACAGCACCAGCAGCAGGGCCACGGTGGCGGCGCGCAAGGCGAGATCGAGGGCAAAAAGCGACATCAATTTTGGCTGCTCCACCTCTCCCGGCGCGTCACCCACAATTCGACGGCATGGCCGAGCAGCATCGTCTCGCCCTCTGGATGGCACCAAGCCGCCGCGCCACGGCTTGAGAGGCCGTATTCTCGCGATCGATGCAATGGCAGATCGTATCCAGTTCGAACGTCGCAAACGACCAGCCGATCGCCGCCCGCGCGGCTTCGACGGCATACCCCTTGCCACGGAATTCGTTTGCGACACCCCAGCCGACCTCGAACCCCGGCCAGACCGGCGGATAGAACGGGCCGACGCGTCCGACGAATGTGCCGCTTGCCTTCTCCTCGACCACGAACATGCCAAAACCGTGCAGCACCCAATGTCCCGCCAGGATCGCAGCGTTGCGCCAGCCGACCATCGGCTCCGTCACGGGCTTGCGGTCCGCGGTGATGAAGCGGGCACTGAGGGGATCGCCGAGCATCGCAGTGTTCGCAGCGACATCTGCGGCGCGCCATTGCCGGAGGATAAGACGCTCGGTCTCGATCCCCGGCCAATCCGGCTGCGGCAGCGTGGCGCCTTTCTTCAGCG
>CAVSXQ010000054.1:0-90525 GCA_963731915.1 uncultured Alphaproteobacteria bacterium | reverse complement strand
AGCAAATTCGCCGCCACCGTCAGCTTGGCGAGCGTCAGGCCACTGGTAGCGATCTCCTCAACCGAACGGCGGATGCGCGTAGCTTTAGGATGGGCCGCGAGCCAGTTCTCGGCAGCCTGCTGGCCGGACTGGCCGTTTGCAAGCATATCGGCGACCAGTCCTCTTTCGGCGGCTGCGATCTGGTCAACGGCGCGGTCGATGGCGAGACGTTCGAAAAAATCGTTCGCCGGCACGCGGCGTGCGGCGGCGATGATGCGGTCGAGACCGAAATTGGCCTCGGCGGCGAAGAAGGTCGCGGCCGTATCGCCGATGGCGCGGTTGGTGCGCCCTGCGACGGTCACGATATCGGGTGCGGAGACCAGGACGTTGAGGTCGGCGAGTTCGCCGGCAAGTTCCACCGGGACGCCGCCATCGGCAAGATCTTGCCGGTGCTTGCTGCGCGCGGCCCGCATGTCCTGCGGCAGGGCATTGTCGAGCCCGGCGGCGATCTCACGGATGCTGGAGCCGAAGCGCGAGATCACGGCTTCCAGGCCGGCGCTGAAATCGACATTGCGCACGTACCAGACCACGCGGGAGTGCAGCAGATCCTGAACCGCGGCGTAGAGGCTGAGCTGCAATTGACCGTCGATCTTGTTGTCGAGCGCATCAATCGCGTCGTTCAGCCGCCTGAGGCTGTAGGATTCATCTACCGCCACGAAGGCCATGGCGATGGTGGGCACGTCGGCATCGGTCTCGTCGATCAGGCGCACCACGCAAGCCGGGCCGCCGCGATTGATCACGGCATTGGCGAGATTGGTGGAGATGATCTCCCGCCGAAGGCGATGGAATTCCACCGAATTGGGGAATTTGTCCCGAACCTCGCGTGGGAAATATTGGGACAACTCGCGGGCGAGATAGGGATCGTCGGGCACGCCGCTGGCGAGCAGATCATCGTAGAGCGTCAGCTTGGCGTAAGCGAGCAGCACGGCAAGTTCCGGCCGCGTGAAGGGCTGGCTGCGCCGGGTGCGCTCGGCGATCGCCACATCATCCGGCAGGAACTCCACGGCGCGGTCAAGGAGGCCGCGCTGCTCCAGTGATTGCATCAGGCGGGTGAGGAAGCCGATCTCGGCCAGGCCCTTGCGTTCGGCCAGCGAAAGCGCCAGCGTCTGCAGATAATTGTTGCGCACCACCAGCGTGCCGACCTCGTCGGTCATCGCCCCAAGCAGGCTGTTGCGGTCGTTCTCGCTGAGGCGACCATCGCGTTCGGGGCGCGCCAGCGCGATCTTGAGATTAACCTCGAAGTCGGAGGTGTTGACACCGGCCGAATTGTCGATGGCGTCGGTGTTGAGCTTGATGCCTTTCTGTGCCGCTTCGATGCGGCCGCGCTGGGTCGCGCCGAGATTGGCGCCTTCGCCAATCACCCGGGCGCGGACATCCGAGCCCGTGACACGGATCGGATCATTGGTGCGATCGCCAACCTGATCGTCGCTTTCCCCCGAAGCGCGGATATAAGTGCCGATGCCGCCAAACCAGAGCAAGTCGATGCGTGCCTTCAGGATCGCCGTCATCACCTCAAAGGGCGTGGCTTGCGGCTTGTCGAGATCCAGCAAGGCCCGCACTTCCAGCGCGAGCGGGATTGCCTTGAGCGAACGCGAGAACACGCCGCCGCCCTGCGAGATCAGCGACTTGTCGTAATCCTGCCAGCTCGACCGGGGCAGGTTGAACATGCGCAAGCGCTCGGCATGGCTGATGGCCGGGTCGGGTGAGGGATCGATGAAGATGTCGCGGTGATCGAAAGCCGCGACGAGCCTGGTCGCCGGCGAGAGCAGCATGCCGTTGCCGAAGACGTCGCCGGACATGTCGCCCACACCGGCCACGGTGAAGGGCACGGTCTGGATATCGGTGCCGAGCTCGCGGAAATGGCGCTTGACGGCTTCCCACGCTCCGCGCGCGGTGATGCCCATCTTCTTGTGGTCATAGCCCTGGCTGCCGCCGGAGGCGAAAGCATCGCCAAGCCAATGGCTCTTCTCGGTCGAGATTGCGTTGGCGATGTCGGAAAAGGTGGCGGTGCCCTTGTCGGCGGCGACGACGAGATAGGGGTCATCGCCATCGTGCCGCACGGTATTGTCGGGCGGCATGATGGTGTCGCCATCGAGATTGTCGGTGAGTTCGAGCAGCGAGCGAATGAAGATGCGATAGGTTTCGGTGCCTTCCGCCATCCAGGCATCGCGATTGGAGGGCGGCGGCAGGCGTTTGGGCACGAAGCCGCCTTTGGCGCCGACCGGCACGATGACGGCGTTCTTGACCTGCTGCGCCTTGACCAGGCCGAGGATTTCGGTGCGGAAATCCTGCGGCCGGTCGGACCAGCGCAGGCCGCCGCGCGCCACCTTGCCGAAGCGCAGATGAATGCCTTCGACGCGCGGCGAATAGACGAAAATCTCGTAAAGCGGCCGCGGCGCCGGCATGCCCTCGATCTTGCGCGCTTCGAATTTGAAGGAGATTACCGGACGCGGATGCCCGTCCTGGCCGATCTGCCACAGATTGGTGCGGATGGTGGCCTGCACCAGATTGGTGAAAAGGCGCAGGATGCGGTCTTCGTCGAGCGAGGCGACGGATTTGAGCTGTTCCTCGATCTCGGCGAGGATGGTCGCCTCGCGTGCGGAGCGCTCCGCATCGGTGGCGGCGAGGCGCGGGTCGAAGCGGGCCTGGAACAGGGCGACAATGCTGGCGGTGATCGCGGCGTTGTTGCGCAAAGTCTCCCACATATAGTCCTGGCTGAACGGCGCGCGGATCTGGCGCAGGTAGCGGGAGAGCGCCCGGATGGCCGAAATTTCGCGCCAGCTCAGGGCTGTCCTCAGAATGAGGGCGTTGTAACCGTCGGATTCGGCGCGATCGCCCACCACCGCCATGATCGAGGCTTCCAGGCGATGGTTGAATTCCGGACTGATAGCGATCGGCTTGCCGTCGTTGGCCTCGATCGTCATATCGTGCAGCCATGCCGGCGCGGGTGCCGGCGTCGCGCTGGGCACGATCTGATAGGTGCGCTCGTTGACCACGCGCAGGCCGTGATTTTCGATCACCGGCACCCGATAGGACAGCGACAGGGGCGCGCCATGCGAGAAGACCTTGAGGCCGAAGCGCGTCGGATCGTCCTCGCCCTCGATGCGGTAGACCGAAATCGCCACCGGACGAGCCGGCGTGAGCTTTTCGATGGCGGCGATATCGGCGATCGCCTGTGAGGTGCCGAAAGCCTCGGTATAGCCGCCGGCGAAGGCCCGGGCATATCGGTTGGCGAGCATGCGGGCGCGCATGCCGTCGGTGGAGGTGGCGAGCGCAGCTTTCAGCTTGTCGCCCCAGGTCGCGGCGATGGCGCTGATCTCGGATTCCAGTTTGTCGCGCGCGATGACAGGCGTTTCGCCTTCATAGCGCCCGATGATGTAGTGGACGCGGGCAAGCGATCCTTCGGGGAAGGAGGCGTAGGAGGCTGACAGGCGCCCCTTATAGACCTGCGCCAGGAAGGCCCCGACGCGCGTACGCACATCGGTGTCATATTTCTCGCGCGGAATGAAGACGAGGATGGAGACGAAGCGGTCGAATTTGTCGGCCCGCGCCAGCGCCCGCACGCGGGGGCGCTCATAGAGCGTCAGGATTTCCATGACGAAATTGTAGAGTGTCTCGGCATCGACCTGGAAAAGTTCGTCGCGCGGATATTCTTCGAGGATATGCTGGACGGCCTTGCCTGAGTGGCTGTCCGCGTCGAAGCCGGCGCGCTCGAGCACCTGCGCCACCTTGTGGCGGACATAGGGGATCTGCCGCGCCGAACGGGTATAGGCGCCCGAGGTGAACAGGCCGACGAGGCGCAATTCGCCCTCCAGCCGACCGTCGGGCGTATAGAGCTTGATGCCGACATAATCCATGCGGACGCGGCGATGAACGCGGCTGCTTACATTGGCCTTGATGACGATGAGGAGGGTCGGCTCGCGCATGAATTCGCGAATTTCCGGCGTCATCACCACCATTTCGGAGCCGCGGCGCAGGACCTTCACATCGGGATCGCGCAGGATGCCGAGGCCTTGGCCAGCGCTGATTTCGTCCGACGCATCGGTGTCGGACGAGAAGCGATATTCGCGCAAGCCCAGGAAGGTGAAATTGTTGGCGCACAGCCATTGCAGGAACTGGTTGGCTTCGGCGACCTCGTCGATCGGCAGCGGCGGCGGATTTGAGCTGAAGGTCTTGATCGCCTGTTCGACATGGGCGCGCATGGCCCGCCAGTCGGTGACGCAGGCGCGTACGTCGTTGAGCGTTTTGGTAAGGCCCTCGATCAGCTTCTGGCGGTCGGCATCGGCGTCCAGACGGGCGATGTGGAAATGGATCAAGCTTTCGCGCTCGCCCCTTGCCCCCTCTGGCAGCGCCTCGCCGTAGAAACGCAGGAGCTTGCCTTGCTCGTCGCGCTCCACGGCAATGATCGGGTGGGTGACCAGCGTGACTTCGATGCCCTGCTCGGCGAGTTCCGCCATGGTCGAATTGAACAGGAAGGGCATGTTGTCGTTGAGAACTTCGAGAACGGAAATCTCGCGCCCGTCCGGCATCATCGGATTGATCACGCGGATATCGGCGCTGCCCGCTGTGCGTCGCTGCACATGTTCCCAGGCCTGTTCCGCCAGGAAGGCCAGGGAAACGGCATCGTAGTTGGCGAGGTCCTCGATATTGCTGTGGTCGAACAGAAGCTCGGCAAAGGCCCGGGGCGTCTTGCCCGGCTGCATGCTTGCCGCCGCCTCGCGGATCAGGGTCGTCCGAGCTTCGTCGTCACGCCAGGCCATAACGTCCTCCGTTTGTGGCCGCTCCGTCTGACCGCAGACGCTATGGTCTGCTTGGTTTTGGAGTGCAACTCTTGGAACCCCTTTCAACCGGGATTGATGGCGTCTGCGAACCCCTCAGCTTTGAGCCTCCGTGGCTCTTGATGACAATGCCGTTCAATCCCAAAAATACACCTCCAGTGGGACGTTTCAACTGTTCTTGAAGGTCTTCGTGCCGCTCGCCTCCACCCGTAGCCCGAACCTGGCCAGCCCGGAATCCAAATGTGACGCCGCTCGCTGCGAACCTCGGTGCTAATGGCCGGATGAGGTCCGCTTTGCCCCCAAAAGCAGACATCGCGCAGACGGGGCCGGTATGTCCGCTAAGTGCCAGTAGCAGACATCCCGGGATTCCATCACCTTGTCCGACGGGCGGCCACGTTGGTGGCATGCCGATGGTGTCGGCTTGATCCTCGGGATACGTTACTCGGCGTCGATCATTGCTTTGATGAGTGTGTTCAAGTTGTCCGGAGTAATATCTGCAGAAGAGCTAATGGATGCGAACGGTTTCCGGCTGGGCCCTTGTCTTGTGCTGGCAAAGGCCGCCAACACGGCGGAAATGTCGCCGTTGGCCGACTTCTCTATATTTGCCGCGGCCTGGCCGAGCCGCAGGTTGATGCCCGCGATTTTTCGAGAGGTGTCCATCAGCGGGGCGAATTCTAGCGATGGAATAGCTGCTTTAATGCGGTCCAAGTGCGGGATAATGCTTCGGAGCGCAGCTTCGGCGTCTGCATTCTGTTGGTCTATGCGCGCATTGGCAGCCAGCTTGCCGACCTCGCCTTCTTCCCGAGGCGTCTTCGCGCTCGCGAGTTGATCAGCCCTGTATTTAGCAAGTTCTTCGGGCGTCATGAGATCCTCCTGCCATTGTTACGCAGCCGATTGCCGCTCATGCTAATGCTTAGCGGTCTGCCGCTCAACGATTTGCAGCCGTCGGTCGAGTTGGTCTTTGGGCCAACAGACAGGTGAAGATCGCTGGCACGACCATGTCCGCCAAATGCCAATAGAAGACATTCGTGAACCCGAGCCCGCTGCCACTATCAGCGGGCTTGGTGGAGCTGAAACACCTTTTTGAAGAGCCCCTTGACCGCTTGTTTGGCTTCCTTGGTGGCGACGGGATCGTGGCCGATGTGCACGCCGTGAACGACGCAGGCGTCGGTGTAGGCGAATGGCTGCCTGGTGTCGGCGTTGATGAGAAGCCCGTCGGCCTCCTCCCGGATTTTGCAGTTGCGCGCGCTCTGAAATTCAGGATGCACCATTGCCGGCTGCGCGCCGAGCGGGTTATCGAATGCGTGGGAGGCGTTCGGATATTCAGTCACTTCAACATCCGCGCCAGCGGCTCGCAGCCGCTCGACATAAGCCTTGCAGGCTGCAATCGGGTTGTAGTCATCCTGCGTACCGCCGAAGATGCGGATCGGCCGATCGACAACGTCGGTGTCGGACAAGTATGTCGTCATGCAATCCGGGTAGAACGGAACGTAGGCCGCAAACTGCACGCCTGACCTGTTCCACAACTGATGAAACCGTTTGAGGCTCGCATAGAGGGTGGCCTGGCCTCCACGCGAAAAACCCATCAGCGCGATGCGTGCCGGATCGACACTTGGATGGTTCGCCAGCACATCGAGCGCGCGATAGATATCGAGTATGAAATTGAGGCGGCCGAGCCTGGCATGGTTCGTGTTTACTTCGGTGAGACCACGTCCGGTGAAGCCATCGAGTGCAAATGTCGAAACGCCGATTTTGTTGAGCTCCCTTGTCCACATCTCGACGTTGGGTGCCATGCCGCCGGAACCATGCTGCAGGACTACTACCGGCAACCGGCCCGAGTTATTCGCGAGCCGGAGCTGTCCGGAGGTCTTCGTTGCCGTCCCGTTGGCATCGCCGCGCAAGAACTGCGTATCCGAAAGCGTCAAGGTGTCGATTGCATACAATTCCGTGCGTGCAGCCATATCCTGCAACAGGGGCTCATCAACCGTCGTCGGGTGGCTATCAGCGACATCAGACGCCGGTACCGCTGCAGGTTCCCACTCCATGCGCTCGTCGCTCAAGACGCACCTCTGCCCGGAGGAATCGGATGCCCTCTCTAGCAGAATAAAGAGACGACGTCCGGCCAGGCCGAACGTCCGCTTTGGGTCAGTAGCAGACATTTTGCGACGCGGAAGCCATGTCCGCTTTACCCCCGATTGCGGACATCGACCATCGCCGGATCAATGTCCGCTAAGTGCCAATAGCAGACATGCACGTCGGGCGGCGGCTTTGCATTCAGTCCAAGTCTTTGAGACTATTCGAGCCCGGCCTTGCGCATCCCTTCGATGAACTTGGCCATTGGGCCGGGCGTGTAACCGAACAGACTGCTCGCACCAAGCGATCGAGATGTTGGGCTGCAATTCCCTTAGGCGTTGTAACGCGGCACGCGCCTCTTCGACCTGACCCGCCTGCGCGAGGCTCGCGACATAAATGCGATGGCCGGCGGTCATTCCATCGCGTTGCTGCACGGCCTTGCGGGCAAAGCTGACCGCCTCGGCATATCGACCGCGAGGTAATGCGCGACCGCCACGGCATTATTGAATATCGCATTTTGCGGATCGTGCGGACTCATGCGGATAGCCTGCTCCAAATGCGCAATCGCTTCGTCCGTTCGGCCCGCCAACGCGAGCGCCCAGCCGAGATAGCCGTGAGCGGCGGCGAAGTTCGGATTGAGATCGATCGCCCGCTGGTATTCCTCCGCCGCGGCGTCGGTGCGCCGCATCGTGTAGGCCACATAGCCGAGCGCGAGATGCGCCCACGGGTCGCTGTCATCGAGTTCCGCCGCCCGCGCAGCGAGAATTGCGGCCTCTTTGACCTGCGGTGCCACGAGGGTCCAGCCAAACACCCGCGACATCAACATGCAAAGGCCAGCATGCTGTGCGCCGGCGCGTAGTCGGGATAGCGCTCGACGGCCTGCCTCAGTATCGCAATTGCGGCTTCGCCCTCAGTCTTGGTCAGTCGCCAAAACAGCGAGTTCGCCTGCATCACCATGTCCCAGGCGCCGAGATCTTCGGCGAGCGGCTTTGCGAGCGGATACCCTCGGCCTCCAGCAGCTTTGGCTCGATCGCGGCGACGACCTTCCTAGTGATCTCGTCCTGCAAGTGCGAAGACGTCCGTCAGGTCGCCGTCGTAGTGGTCGGCCCAAATGTGGTTGCCGGTCGCGGCGTCGATCAGCTGGGCGGTGATGCGCACGCGGTTGCCGCCCTTGCGCACGCTGCCTTCCAGCACGTAGCGCACGCCGAGTTCGCGCGCGGCGCGCTTCACATCGACCGCCTTGCCCTTGTAAGCGAACGATGAATTGCGCGCGATCACGAAGAACCAGCGCAGCTTCGAAAGGCCCGTGATGATGTCCTCGGATATGCCGTCGGCGAAATATTCCTGCTCCGGGTCGCCGCTCATGTTGGCGAACGGCAACACGGCGATCGAGGGCCGATTGGTGCTCGACGGATCAGTCTTGGCTGCAGCCGCAGCGGGCTTGAACGCGGCTGCCGGGTCGCTTTCAGCGATGGAGACTCGGTGGACGCCGATCGGCCGCGCGATGTTCTTGACGTCCTGCTCGCCCATGTCCTCGAAACCGAAGCTCAGCTTGTCGCGCACCTGATCGTGGACGATCGCGCGAGACCATGATGCCGCCTGGATCGGCGAGCGCCTCCAGCCGCGCCGCCACGTTGACGCCGTCGCCGTAAATGTCGTCGCTGTCGCTGATGATGTCGCCGACGTTGATGCCGATGCGGAATTCGATGCGCCTGTCCGCCGGCACATCGGCGTTGCGCTCGGCCATGCCGCGCTGGATGTCGACGGCGCAGCGCACCGCGTCGACCACGCTGACGAACTCCACCAGCATGCCGTCGCCCGTTGTTTTGACGATCCGGCCGCGATGCTCGGTAATCTTGGGATCGACCAGCTCCTTGCGATGCGCCTTGAGCTGGCGCAGCGTGCCTTCCTCGTCGACGCCCATCAGCCGGCTGTAACCGGCGATATCCGCCGCCAGTATCGCGGCCAGTCGCCGTTCCACCCGCTCGGTCGTCAAAATATGCCCTCAAATCGGCAAATCCAGCCGCCAGACATCAAAGCATGGAGGGCCACAATCGGCTAGGTCCAATGTCCGCTTTGGGTCAAAAGCAGACATCCCGCGATGCTCGGCCCATGTCCGCTTTACCCCCAATAGCGGACATCGAACATCACCGGCCCGATGTCCGCTTTGTGCCAAAAGCGAACTCATGCACCGCACAAATTCTATCTATTCGATCACCTCGTCGGCGCGGGCGAGCAGTGTCGGTGGCACGGTGAGCCCGAGCGCCTTGGCAGTCTTGAGGTTGACTACGAATTCAAATTTGGTTGGCTGCTGGACAGGTAGGTCTGCCGGCTTCGCCCCGCGCAGAATTTTGTCGGCAAAATCGGCGGCGCGCCGGTACAGGTCCGGGTAGTTTGGTCCATAGGACATCAGACCTCCCACTTCGACGTTCTCCCGTTGACCGTGTATCGTGGGCAGGCGCGCGCCTAGCGCCAAGATGCTGATGGGAATCCGGTTATTGGTTACGAGCGGATCGGCCACGACATCAAGTGCGTCCGCGCGGCCCTTCAGCGCGTCGAAGGCGGGCGCGATATCCTCCGCTCGCCGGATTTCTGATGTGGCGACCTCGAGGCCGAGCGTGCGGGCCGCTGCCTGCACCTCGCGCATCTCCAGCACACCTTGGGGACTGCTGACATTGGCCAAGATCGCCAGCCGGCGGAGACCGGGGACAGCCTCGCGCAACAGTTCGAGTCGCTTGCCAGCAGTGTCGGTTGCCTGGTTTGACAGGCCGGTGACGTTGCCGCCCGGTCGCGCCAGGCTCGCGACCAGGCCAGTGCCAACCGGGTCGCCCGCTACCGCGAAGACGATCGGGATGACCGCTGTCGCCTGCTTTGCCGCGACGACCGCTGCGGTTCCTGCCGTGACAATGACATCGACTTTCAGCCGGACGAACTCGGCCGCGATCTCGGCGAAGCGCTCGTTGCGTCCCTCCGCCCAGCGAACCTCGATCGCGACGGTGCGACCATCGATCCAGCCGAGTTCGTGCAGCCGCTGCACAAAAGCGGCCACCCGTTGGCTCTGGTCCGAAGGCGTGGTCGAGCCCATGAACCCGATGGTCGGCAGCTTCCCCGGCTGCTGGGCACGAACGCCACGCGGCCACGCAGCCGCACCACCAAGAAGCGAGATGAACTCCCGCCGCTTCACTTGATCCTCTCTCATCGCCGATGACAAGAACAGGATATCAGAATTCTCGCACAGGGTGCTCAGGCAATTGGTGCGTCGCAACGAGTGCGCCGACATCAGCACGCTAGAACGCCATGTCCGCTAAGTGCCAAGAGCAGACATCGCGGACATTGCCAATGTAATTGTGCTATCGTCGGTCAACCCCAGAGGTAGACGGAATGAGCCGCCGCGATTTTATTGCGCTGCTCGGCGGCGCGGCGGCATGGCCGTTCGCCGCACGCGCGCAGCAATCCGGCTCGATGCGTCAAATCGGCGTGCTGATGGGCAATGTCGAGAGCCACCCGGTAGGACAGAGCTTCGTCGCCGCATTCCGGGAGGAACTTCAGAAGCTCGGATGGGTGGAGGGTCGCAACATCCAGATAGATACTCGTTGGACGGCTGCCGACGATGGGGAGGCGAGACAGCGATACGCGAAGGAATTCGTTGCCCAACAGCCCGACCTCATTCTCGCGCAGAACACGCCCATCACCGCGGCGCTCCTGCGCGAAACCCGCACCATTCCCATCGTTTTCGCGACCGTCTCCGATCCGATCGGCAGTGGATTCGTCGCGAGCATTCCGCGGCCCGGCGGCAACGCCACCGGTTTCACCAATATCGAGGCATCGACGGCCGGCAAGTGGCTGGAGCTGCTCAAGGAAATCGCGCCGAACGTCAATCGGGCCGCCTTCCTGTTCAACCCGGCAACGGCGCCCATACCGATTTCTTAGCTCATTCAAGGCCAGCGCTCGGTCCTTCGCGGTAGAGGCGATTGCCGCACCTGTTCACAGCACGTCCGAGTTCGAACCGGTCTTCAGCGCACTGGCGCGCGACCCAAACGGCGGTCTGGTCGCGATGGCGGATGCCTTCCTGACCAACCATCACTTGGAGATCACAACACTGGCTGCCCGCTACCGTATTCCCGCAGTCTATCCTTACCATCAGTTCACGGAAGTCGGCGGTCTGCTGTCCTATGGAAACGACACGCGCAACAATTTTCGGCGCGCGGCTGCCTATGTTGATCGTATTCTTAAGGGCACAAAGCCGAGCGAGCTTCCGGTTCAGGGCACCGTCAAGTTCGAGCTGGTAATCAACCTCAAGGCTGCCAAGGTGATCGGCATTAGGGTGCCGGAATCGCTGGTCGCCCGCGCTGACGCCGTAGTCGAGTAGATAGCTAGGGATGTCCTCTTGGGGTCATTAGCGGACATCCCGCGATGTCCGGCCAATGTCCGTTCTGCCCCAATAGCGGACATCGGCAGGCTGTCCCGGCAGGTCCGCTTTGTGCCAACACCGGAAGTGACCTATTCGTTCACCTCCTCGTCGACACGGGCGAGAAAGACGGTGGAAAGCTGCAGTTTCAGTTGAGCAACGATGCGACTGTTTACGGTCAGCGTGAAGCGGTCCGGCAACTGGATCGGTATTTCGGCAGGATTCGCACCATTGAAGATTCGTGCCACGTAGTCGCCAGTAAGCCGTCTCAGTCCAACCAAGTCGGGGCCAAACCCCAACATACATCCCGCACGTGCCATGAATTCCCACTCGCACATAGTTGCCATTCCACGCTCGGTCGCAAGCCGGGAGAAACTCGGCGCATCGGAAGCAAAGGTTGTCGATCCCATGACAAGCACACCCGCGGCACCTTCAGCGTGGAAGGCCTCAAAGGCCGAAGCATAGTCCGCAGGACTTTGAACCACGATCGTTTTCAGCGAGACTCCTAGCTTGGCGGCAGTTCGCGCGAGACCTTCTGATCGCTCCGGCTCCAGCGTCGGTGCGGCAAGAAAGCCGAACACACGTGCAGCAGGGAGGGCCTCGCTAAGTAGCTCGAGCCGCTTCGCGTCGGTCTCAATACCTCGAAAAAAGATACCGGTCACCGATCCGCCGGGACGGGCTAGGCTAACCGCGAAGCCTTCCTTGACTGGGTCGTCACCGGAAAAAGAAAGAACGATCGGTGTATTTGGGGCCGCTGTCATTGCAGCGCGAGCAGCAGGTACGCCCACCGCTATGATCACGTCGACACGCTGCTGGGCGAGCATTCTGGCAAGTTCTGGCAATCGCGATAGATCTCCTTCCGCCACCGCAGGCAGGTAGACCAGGTTCCGCCCCTCGCTAAATCCTCGGTTCGATAGTTCTTGGAGGGTCGTTGTTCGGATGCTTCCGGGACGAGTGGCGTCGTATCCGGGACTGAGATGGCCGAGCCGCCATGTCCTTCCCTGCGCATTCGCGGAAACTGTTGTTAGGTCGTTCAAGATGAGGATAGTTGCGATTACTGACCAACTAAGCGTGATGAGCTCTCGCCGTGTCATTGGGACTGCTCCAAAAACTGCAAGGAGTACATCTAACACAATTCTGCTTCAGCGATCGCTCGAATCCTTTCCCAATACTCGCACTGTGGGTGTGTTGAATGTCCGTTCCGGGTCATTAGCGGAAGTTAGCGAACCTGAAGGGCATGTCCGGTATGCTTCCGAAAGCGGACATCAGGCGTCGGCGGGTCCGCTTGGTGGCAGCAACGGACATTGGCCGGATTGATCGGCATTTCCCGCGGAAATCAGAGCGTCAATTCAGAAACATAAGCATGCTTTTCTGCGAAATTTTTCCCTCCCCGGGGGGTGCCGACAATTATCACCCCCACCCGGCCTAACTGCCTCGCGACCCACTCTTAGGATTCCCAAAGCTGGAGGATCGCGCCAATCTACCGAAAGGCAAGCGGCGATTTTGCGTCGCGCCACGGTTAGGCAATAGTCATTCCCCTGCCGTGGTGACGATGCGATCGCAACGATGTTCTTATCGACATTGCAAACTGCACCTGTTTACGTATGAACGCTCGATCGTATGTAATTTCTGGGAGGATAAATATTCTATGCGCCCCGCCGTATCCTACATCCGCGTTTCAAAACCCAAGCAAGGGCGCAGCGGTCTTGGCTTGGAAGCTCAGCAAGCTGCCATCAAAACGTTCTGCCTGCAGCATGGCTACAAGATTGAAGCTGAGTACCGCGAGGTAGAAACCGGCAAGGGTGCGGACGCTCTCGAACGGCGGCCTGAACTCGCGGCAGCTATGAAGTTCGCCAGGAAGCTCGGTAAGGGCGGCAAGGCGCAGGGGATGTCGGAGTGTTTCCGCTCACCTGTATGCTCGTGTGCGCCAAATGCGCAATTTTTGGCACACGAGACCGCGGGTGCAGCGCGCACCCGGCATTCCCTGCGCCCTGCTTACCCGCTCATTGCACCTTGGCGACAACCGCGAGTTTCCTGATGCCCTTGTTCTTGTAGGCATCGAGGAACGCGTAATAATCCTTGAACGAAACGCAGCCGTTGGACTGCCCGTTGCCGCCGAGCATGTAGGTATGCGCGAGCAGGCCGTCGCGGCCAAAAATCTTGTCTTCGCCGCCGATCGGCGTCAGCCGCAGCGCCGGCACGCCGTGAAACAGCGCCTCGCGCGGCTTGAGCGTATAGATGTGCGGCGGCGTCACGCCCTGCATCCGCACATGCGCATAACGCACGTCGTCCATCTTGGAGCCGAGACCCGAATGCGCCTCGAGTTGCGTGCCGTCGGGCAGATACACTTTCTTCGCGGCGATGTCATAGACCGCGGTCTCGCGGTCATAGGGCGCCGAACCGCCGAGCATCGGATTCTGTTCTTTCACGACGCTGCCGCTGATGCTGCCGGTGGCGCTGACGTCGGCGGAAGCATACGCCAGCAGCGATCCCTGCGACGGCTGCTTGCCCCACAGCTTTTCGACCATGTCGGGCTTGTCGCCGGCGACCCCCATCACGGCCGCTTTCGCACGCTGCGCCATGTCGCGGGCCGATGCACCGGCCCTGGCCAGCCTGGACGGCGCGGGCTGCGTCGGGCTTGCGAGCGCGATCTGCACGGATGCGGAAGCAGACGACTTCGTCTTCGGCGGCTCGCCGAGCTTTGGCAGCTCGGGCTGCGGCGCGACTTCCGCGACCTGCGTCGCCTCGGCGACGCGCGAGGCCTCGCTTTGCGCGGCGAACGCTGCAAACCGTTCGTTAAACATAATCGAAGTTGTCGCAGCAACCGAGACCGGCCGCTCGATCGCGCTGGCCGCATCCGGGAAATCGGCGAACACGTTGTTGAAGAGGTTCGACGGCGGAATGCTGCGCGCGATGGAACTCGACGTGCGCTTGACGACGGGCGCCTCATACGCAGCGCTGTTCACGGACGGATAGATGCTGGCGCCGAAAACGTTGGAATAGACGGTATAGCCGCAGCCCAGCACAAGGCACGCAATGGCTGCGTGGCCTTTGAGATTGGGAGAGCTGGCTTTCCGGGAATTTCGACGCTGCTGCGCCAAGACGCCACCGGTACTCGTACTCATTACACTTGCGCCCAGAACAGTTCCACTTTCCCTCTCGATAGCCGCGCCGAAAAACTTCCGGCGCGCCGTCTCGCAGAGGCGCGGAGCGTCATTAAGGCGACTTTTAGTTAAATGCGGATTAAACGCAGGCCGTTGTAAGGCAAGGCAAATTGGCGGAATTTTCCCGCAAAAACACGCGCGTGATGGCGCGTGCGTTGTCGCAAAACGGGACGTTCAGCAGCATGTTCGCTGAACGTCCCGCTTCGCCTTTTTGTCGCTTCAAGTCTTAATCGGATCGAGCGGCACGCGTGACGTCGATCTCAATAACTCAGCTTCGGATACCAATCCGTACCGCGGCCTTCCGGCGTGGTATCGAGCAGCGTCCACAGCGGATCGAGATCGGGCGCGCCGCGCGGATCCTGTCCGGGATCGGCGGTTGCGCCGCCCATCTCGTCCCAGAAATGCCGGATCGTGCCGTCGCGCCGCGTGAACACGTTGTAGCCGGGCATATCGGCATCATCGGCATTGACGTAGTCGCGCGTGTAGTCGCCGGACATATCCGAGTAGACCTTGAGCCGCGTCCAGCCGCGCGCCTTCTTCGCCTCGATCAATCGCGCGATCGGCGAGCGCGCGACGAACACAAACGAGACGCGTTGCTCGATGTCGGGCAGCTTTTCTTCCCACGTGCCCATGAACGACGTGCAGCTCGGGCACGGTTTTTCGCGCTGCGGTCCGAACATGTAGCTGTAGACGATCAGCGTCTGCTTGTCGCCGAACAGGTCCGCCAGCGCGGCCTTGCCGCCCTCGCCTTCGAATTCGTATTTCTTCTTGACCTCGCCGCCCGGCGGCAATGCGCGCCGAAGCTCGGCGACGCGCTCGATATGCCGGCGCAGCTCGATCTCCTCGGCGAGCAGTTCCTGCCGCGCGCGGCGATAATCGGCGCTCTCATTGGGAAAATGCACCTGGCCGGCGCGGGCGAGTTCGGAAGCGGGTTTCAGGGTGGAACTGTCCATGGGAACGACCTCCGTCTTGGGGAAAATTTCTGCGCGTTCGCTACAAGACGGTTGGAGCGCACGCCGATCCGACATGAGGTGGGATTATTTTCTCCGGTTGTCGTCACCCGCGAAGGCGGGTGACCCAGTATTCCAGAGACGTCAGCGATAGATCGAGAGGCCGCGGCGTACTGGATACCCCGCATTCGCGGGGTATGACGGAATCATGTCGCGGATGCACGGCTGCCCCGGATAATCCTACTTCATCTCCGGCGGCGGCGAATGATCGAGCGCTTCGCCCCTCGGATCCTGCAACAGCAACAGCCAATAGGTTTCAACGACCAGCGGCCCGCGCTTGCGTTTGACTTCGCCGACGTTTTCGATTCTTCGCAAAAAAGTCCTTCAGAAACGGCCGGCCGACTGGGCGCGCTGTCGTCGACATACAGCAATTTTCCGGCAAGCGATTTTGCGTCGGGTTCCGGCATGTTGACCCAGCGGATGCGCTGCGCCTGCTGCGCGACGCAGGTGCCTTTCGGCAGATAGAACGCGAGCCAGCCCGTGGTGCCGTAATCCGGCGCCAGCACGCAAGTGGCGCCGGTGCGCACGCGAACGGCTTCGATCTCGCGCGCGGCCTCGCGCCAGCCGACGCCGACGCTGCGCACGGTGGCGTCGCGACGATAGCCCGTCAGCCAGCCCGTATTGGACTGCACGATCAGAAGCGCGAACAGCAATATGCCCGACGGCGCCGCCCAGCGCAGGCAGAAATCCGCAAGACGTCTTTGCTGGACGTCCCATCGCGTCAGGTGACCGGCGACGGCGGCAGCAACCACGAAAGCCGGATAGACCGGAGCAAACCAGTTGGCCTCGACGCGGGCATGCAGCGAATGCCAGATGAAATAGGCGACGATGGTCCAGAACATCGAATTGATCAGCGCGCGCGCCGCCGAGCGCGCCGGTCTGCCGCCACATCATCGCATGCAGCCCCATCGCGCCGAGGATGAACACCAAAGGCGTTGCAAACGCGACCTGGGTCGGAACCAGTTCGGCGATGAAGGCGGGGCGGAAATCCTCGATGCGCGCGCGGCCCATCTGCTTGATGAAGGAGACCCAGTTGTGCTCGGCGTTCCAGAGGATCACCGGCGAGAAGATCGCAAACGCAATCAGCCCGCCGAGATACGGCCACGGCGAGATCAGCCAGCGCCGCAGCTTTGGCACCGCAATCAGCCAGATCAGGATCGCAGGCCCGAAGAACAGCGCGGTGTATTTCGACAGCAGCGCCGCGCCCACCGCGACGCCGACAGCCAGCCACCAGAAGCCGCGCCCGGTCTCCAGCACCTTTGCGAGGAAGAACAGCACAAAGCTCGAAGCCACCAAGAGCGGCGCGTCCGGCGTCACGATCAGCGTGCCGACCGCCGCCATCAGCGTGACGTTCAGCAGGATCGCAGCCGTCGCCGCCACCCGCCTGCCGCCCAACAGGATACCGGCGGTCTGATACACCGCAAAACTCATCGGCAGCGCCAGCAGGATCGATACCAGCCGCACGCCGAGTTCGGTATCGCCGGCAATGATGGTGCCGGCGCGGATCACATAGGCGACCATCGGCGGATGATCGTAATAGCCGCCGGCCAGATGTTTCGACCACATCCAGTAATAGGCTTCGTCGAAAGTCAGCGGTGTCCACGCCGCCGCCACCAGCCGCAGCACGACCAGCGCGACAACGAGCAGGACCGTATTGAGAACGAGCCGCGCGTCGTTCTGATTCATCTTGCTTTCATCGCTTGCGCCAGACGAACAGTCCGGACATCGCGTAATTCCACACCACGCCCATCAGCGCGCCCGCGGCTCCCGCGAGCCACCAGATCGGCTCCTGGTCGTAGACCGAGAAGGCGACGCCGACATTGGCGAACAGGCCGACGCTGCAGACGAGATAAAACAACAGCAACCCGCGCAGGATCGCAAAGCCCTTCAGCCGCTGGTCGCGATAGGTCAGGAAATTATTGAGGATGAAATTGCTGGTCATCGCCACGAAGGCGCCGAGCCCCTGCGCTTCCGCAAATGGCATGGTGAAGATTTCGTGCGCAATGAACAGCGTCGTCAGATGCACGACAAGGCCGATCGTGCCGACCATCCCGAACAGGATGAAGCGCAGCGAGATCACGTCGTGAGTGAGTTTTGCCAGCACCAGGCCGAGGAAATCCAGCGCCACCATGGAATCGAGCTTGCTCTCGCCATGCAGCCGCGAGCCGAAGGTGTAGGGAACCTCGGCGGTGCGCAATTCGCCGCGGGCAGTCGCAATGATGTCGAGCAGGATCTTGAAGCCTTGCGTGGAAAGCTGCGGCGCCAGTTGCTCGAAACGGTCGCGCCGGATCATGAAGAAGCCGCTCATGGGATCGGCGACCTTGACACCGAGCGCGCGCTTGGCGACTTCGGTAGCCAGCGCACTGGCGCCGGCGCGCTGCTTGTTAAAACTGTCGGCGCTGCCGCCCTCGACGTAGCGGCTGCCGATCACCAGCTCCGCCTGCCCGCTCTGCAGCAGCGCGAGCATTTTCGGCAATTGCGTCTCGTCGTGCTGCAGATCGGCGTCGATCACCGCGGCATAGGGTGCGCTGGAGGCAAGGATGCCTTCGATGCAGGCGCCGGAAAGGCCGCGCCGGCCGATACGGCGGATGCAGCGGACGCGGGGATCGCGCTCGGCGAGACTGGCGCACCACTTCCCAGGTGCCGTCAGGCGAATTGTCGTCGACGAACACGACTTCCCATGGGGTCGCGCCAAATGTTGCCTCCAGCCGCTTGTACAGCGTGGTGACGTTGTCGCGTTCGTTGAAGGTCGGGACGACGACCGAAAGGTGAGGCAAACCAGTGGCCTGCGACGGGTTTTCGGGGCCCGGCTTGATCGCTTCATTCATGCGGGAAGCGTATAGCCGCAGGCCCCTTCCGTGCCAAGGCGCAGTTCCCCCGGGTCATGCCGGGAAAGCCGCGCAAAGCACACAAAAACGGGCGCAATAGCCCCGCCAAGGTTGCACATTCCAAATGTCACCACATCAGTGCCGCGCAACAAACAATTCGAAACCGCTATTCCAGCGCAAACATCACAGAGTCTGGGGCTTTGCCTTGATTGGCAACAGGGGAGACTGAGGGAAAAATTGTCGAATCAAGATCACGAAAAACCCGGCGGGAAATCCAGCCGGAAGAAGCAAAAGCGGAACAAGAAGCCGGATCAGCGGCAGACCCCGATGCCGGATCAGCAGGCAGCCAAAGACCTGATCGACGCCGCCATTGCATCAAGCGAGAGTTTTGCAACGGCCCCGGCCGCATCAGTGGACACGGCCCCGGTCGATGCACTTCCGGTGCAGCAAGCGCCTGCGGTCGAGGCCGTCCCGGCAGCGGAGACGCCTGCCCGTTGTTGCCGAAGTCGCATCGGTGGCGACGCCCCCGGTCAGCGCGGTTGCATCAACCGAGCCGTCACCGGTCGGCATTCAGACCATCGCCTCGGCCTACCGCGACTACACCAGGAAATCGCTTGAGGACGCCCGGTCCTATGTCGAAAAGCTCTCCGGCGCGCGCTCGATCGACAAGGCGGTGGAGGTTCAGGCCGAATTCGCCAAGCAGGCCTATGAAACCTTCGTCGCCGACTGCTGGAAGATCCGCGGGCTCTACGGCGAACTCTTCAAGCAGAGCCTCAGGCTTCCGAAGTCGCCGCCCGGCGGAGCGTCGAGGTAAGCGAAGCGGTGTTGATGCTGGGTCGGGAGGTCGGGAAACCGGGCCCCAAAAATGCCAACGACCACGAACAAGGGGCGCGCGTACATCCGGCGCAGCCGCTATTTCGTGGTCGTCCCGGCGCCGGAACTACTTACAAGCTCAACGTCGCCGTTAGGAGCTAGATGGGGATGGTTTGGCCGTTCCGCAAGAGGGCCACTGGGGGCTAACTCACGCAGCGAGGTGCGGTCCAGCCTTACGCAAATTGCGCGAGGCCGTTGCCGACGGACCAATTCTCCTTTGCCGCGTCGAGAATGGTCACGAACACGTCCTCCTTCCGTATGCCGGGATTTTCGCCGAGCAGCTCCGCGGTGCGCCGGAACAGCGCTTTCTTCTGCTCCGGGGTGCGGGTGTTGAACACGATGATCTGGATGTACACGACATCTGCACTGCGCTCGACGCCGTAGGCATTACCGTAACGGAAGTTCGCGGCATCATGCTCCGTGATGGTCATGAACTGGTCGTCTTCAGGCACGTTCAACGCTTCGCGCATCGCGCGGTAAAGGCCGTCGAAGATCGCCTGGCGGTAGGCTTCCGGCTTTCCGGCGCGCAGTGAAATGTGAAGCAGCGGCATGGGAGGTCCTTCCAGTTTGTCTGGCTCATTTGTCCTGCTCAACATTAGACGCCGCCTGACTATTTTGGTATGCTATGGATACTGATATCAGCTATAATACTTGGAAATGACCGAACGCCCCCTCGACCTGGATGCCGTCCAGGCTTTCGTCCGCATCGCCGAGCTTGGCAGCTTCACGCGGGCGGCTGAGGCCATGCAGACGACGCAAGCCGCGGTCAGCCTGAAGCTGAAGCGGCTCGAAGAGAGGTTCGGCTGTCGGCTGATCGAGCGGACGCCTCGCTACGTGCAGCTTTCGGCGCAGGGCGCAGCCTTCCTCGAACACGCCCGCGAACTCCTGGCGGTACACGATCGCGCGCTTGCGCTGTTTGCCGGAGCCCGGCAGCGCCTCACCATCGGCATCAGCGACCATGTTGCGGGACCCGAGCTCCCGGCGTTGATCGCACGCATGAACGCGCAAGACCCGCAGCTGTTGATCGAAATCCGGATCGGATCGTCGGGCGACCTGCTGCAAAGCTTCGACCGGCGGGAACTCGACACGGTGATCGTCCGCCTGGAGGCCGGACGGAGCGACGGGGAAATCATTACCGAAGAAAAATTCGGCTGGTTTGCAACGCCAAGTTGGCAGCATCGCGCGGGCGAGCCGCTGCCGCTTGCCACGATGGCCGAGCCCTGCGGCGTGCGTGCGATGGCCGGGCGGCTTCTCGATGCGGCAGGCGTGCCCTGGACCGAAATTTTCGTCGGCGGCGGCGTTGCGGCGGTCGCAGCCGCCGTCATGGCCGGGCTCGGCGTTGCTGCATTGGCTCCGCGCATGCTGCCATTTGGCGCGGTTGACGTCGGCCCCAGGCTCGGGCTGCCCGATTTGCCGCGCTTGCCGGTTCTGCTTCACTCGAGGGTCAAGGACGGCCGGCCGCGCGATGCACTTGCCGCACTTTCGGCGGCCTTCAGGAGCGCGGTGCGAGGCTAGCCAACGCTCCCAGCGGAGGTGTTCACGCGCCCTAGTTCGGAACTTCCCGGATCACGGGCCCTCGAGGGCCCGGTGGCGCCGCAGGCGCGGTCTGCGCGGTGGGAGCCTTCGCCGGCTTTGCAAATTGCCCCATCGGCCCGTAGACAAACGCAACGATCAACACGATGGCCGCGATGACGGCCGCGAAAATACCCGCAAACGACTGAGAATCCATAACGCAACAATCCCCTCGCCAATGGCGGATTGATACCATGGAAGATCGTCGCGCGGGAAGGTCCCGAAATCTGTCAGCAGCCGTCAACTGGCCAATCCCGCACGATTTGATTAGGTTTATCGCCGAAGACCTCATCTTTCCCCAACGAGTTCCGCCCGTGACCAAATCTCCCAAGACCGCCGCGAACAACGCCGGCAATATCTTCATCGGTATCGGCGGCTGGACCTTCGAGCCATGGCGCGGGGTGTTTTATCCGGAAAAGCTGACGCAGGCGAAGGAGCTGTCCTACGCCGCCTCAAAGCTGACCTCGATCGAGATCAACGGCACCTATTACGGCTCGCAGAAGCCGGAGAGTTTTCGCAAATGGGCGCGCGAGGTGCCGGATGGATTTATCTTCTCGCTGAAGGGACCGCGTTTTGCCACCAACCGCCGCGTGCTCGCGGAGGCCGGCGATTCCGTGAAGCGGTTTTACGATTCCGGCGTGCTCGAGCTCGGCGACCGGCTGGGCCCGGTGCTGTGGCAATTCGCGCCGACCAAGAAATTTGACGGCGCCGATTTCGGCAAATTCCTCGAGCTGTTGCCGCGCAAGCTCGAGGGCCGCGCGCTGCGCCATGTGGTCGAGGTGCGGCACGACAGTTTTTGCGTGCCGGAGTTTGTCGCGCTGCTGCGCCAGTTCGAGACGCCGGTGGTGTTTGCCGAGCACGGCAAATATCCGGCGATTGCGGACATCGCCAGCGACTTCGTCTATGCGCGGCTGCAAAAGGGCAATGACGAACTGAAGACCTGTTATCCGCCAAAGCAGCTCGATGCCTGGGCCAAACGGTTTCAGGCCTGGGCCGGTGGCGGCGAACCGGATGATCTGCCGCGCGTCGATGATACAAAGCCGAAGAAGACGCCGCGCGACGTGTTCGCCTATGTCATCCACGAGGGCAAGATACGCGCGCCCGCGGGAGCCATGGAATTGATCGAACGGGTGAAATAACCTCCCTCAATCCAGCTTGATGCCGGCCTCGCGGATCAGTTTTGTCCAGGTCTCGTATTCGGACTTTACAAACGCATCGATCTTGTCGTTCGGCAAATCGAACACCTCGCCGCCGCTCTTCTCGAACCGCTCCTTCAGATCAGGCAACACGGCGCGGATATCGGTGCGTAGTTTGGCGATGATCTCCGGCGGCGTCTTGGCGGGAACGAAGATGCCGAGCCAGGAGTCGACATCGAGGCCCGGCACGCCGGCCTCCGACATGGTCGGCACGTCTGGCGCGAGCGGCGAGCGCTTTGACGACAGCACGGCAATGCCGCGCGCCTGCCCTGATTGCACGTAAGGAAGCCCCGCCGAGTTCGAATCGAAGAACAGATCGATGCGGCCGGCGAGCAGATCGGTGAAGGCCGGCGGCGAGCCCTTGTAGGGCACTTCCTGAAGCTTTACGCCGGCGGCCTTCATGAAGGCGGCGGCGACCAGATGCTGGCCGGTGCCGACGCCTGCGGTCGCGACGCTGATGGCGCCGGGATTGGCTTTCGCCGCAGCGACGATGTCGGCGAGTTTGGTTTGCGGCAAATCCTTGCGGCCGACCATCACGTAGCCGAACCGGTAGACCAGCGCGACCGGCACAAAATCCTTCAGCGGATCGTAGGCGAGTTTTGAATAGAGCGCCGAATTGAAAGCCATGTTGGAGAGCCCGCCGACCACGAGCGTATAGCCGTCCCCCTCGCTCTGGGCTGCGGCCTGCGTGCCGACGACGGTGCCGGCGCCGGGCTTGTTCTCGACAAAGAAACTCTGGCCGGTGCGTTTCGACAGCACGTCGGCGAGCTGCCGCCCGACCAGATCGTAGCTGCCGCCGGGGCCGATCGGCACGATGATCTTGACCGGCCGGTCGGGATAGGCGGTTTGCGCCTGCGCCATGGTGGCACCGGCAGCAAGGACGGCGATCCATGCCAGCGCGCAAATTCGAAACATCGTTTCCCCTCGCGGAAGCGGCCTTTGGCCGTCTTGATCGGCGGACTATGCGACATGCCGGCCGCGGCGGCAACGCATGTCACGTCGGCCGCGACACATCACCTCGGCGGTTATGGCAATCCCGCGGGCGGTGACATAGCCTTGACGCCGGTGACATCACCGGGGACATCGACATGGCGCGCAAGGCAAAACTCTTCACCATCGGCTATGAGCAGACGCCGCCCAGGGCGGTGCTCGACGAGCTCGAACAGGCCGGTGTCAAGCTGCTGGTCGACGTGCGCGCGGTGGCGTCGTCGCGGCGGCCGGGATTTTCCAAGAACCAGCTTGCGGCGGGCCTCGACGAACGCGGCATTTCATATCTGCATCTGAAGGGGCTCGGCACGCCAAAGGATGGCCGCGAAGCCGCGCGCAGCGGCAAATTCGACCTGCTGCAAAAAATCTATTCAAAACATCTCAAGACGCCGCAGGCCCGGGAAGAACTCGACGAGCTCTCCGCGCTGGTGAAGAAATCCGGCCCGGTGTGCATCCTCTGCTACGAGCGCGACCATGCGCAATGTCACCGGCAATGGATCGCCGAGATCATCGAGGAGCGCGACGGGGTGAAGGTGGAGAATCTGGCGGGTCGGCAGGTGTAGCTCACCCCTCTCCCGCCAGCGAGAACGTCCCTTCCATCATCAGCACGCAGCCACCGCCGACATGGGCCGACGTCACCGCGCCATTTGCTTTCAGCGCCCGCGTCAGCAACAGGCTCGGCCGGCCCATATCGACGCCCTGCCCGATCCGCAGTTTCAGTTCGCCGTCGCGCGTGGAATCGAGATCGGCGAGCAGCGCCGCGGCGGCTGCCGTGGCGCTGCCGGTGGCGGGATCTTCGGAAAGCCCGCTGGCGCCGGGATGGAACATCCGCGCCTGCAGGTCCAGCGGCTGTTCGGCCGATGGTACATCGCGGGTGTAGAAGTAGACGGCGTCAGTGCCGATGCCGGGCAAGACGCTCGCAAATCCCTCGGCGCCCGGCCTAGCGCGCCGCAGCGCCTCGCGCGAGGCGACTTCCACCATCAGAAACGGCAATCCAACCGAGGCGACCAGCGGTGGATGGCGATCGGTCTTCACGTCGGCCGCGGACAGCGAAAGGCAGGACGCCGCCTGCTCCGCGCTGACCTGCGACGATTTCTTGAGCGGCTGCGGCGAGGTGAGTTCGGCGCCGACCACCTTGCCCTGTCCGGTCAGGACCTCGACCGGCACCAGCCCCGCCTTTTCCTCAAACAGAAGCCGCGCCGGAGGTTTTGCCGCCAATGTCGCCAGCACGAATGCAGTGCCGACATTCGGATGGCCGGCGAACGGGATTTCCGAACGAACGGTGAAGATGCGCACCTGAGCATCGTTGGCCTTGTCCGCCGCTGGCAACACAAACGTCGTTTCCGAATAATTGAACTCGGTGGCGATCGCCTGCATCTGTGCGGTCGACAGCCCGCCGGCGTCGAGCACGACGGCCAGCGGATTGCCGCCGAAGGCGCGGTCGGTAAAGACGTCGACGGTGATATAGCGCCGCTGCATCCGTTCACTCCCTATCCCAATTGCCAAACAATCGCCGGGCGGTCGTAGCCGCGGACCGGCACTTCACCGAGCGAGACCGCGTCCTTGCCGTCCTCGCCGAGCGCCTCGCGCACGTCGGCCGAGATCAGGAACTGTGAATTGAATTCCTTGTTGAGCGCCTCGATCCGCGCCGCAAAATTCACGGTGTCGCCGATTACGGTGTATTCCTTGCGCCGAGGCGAACCGATGCTGCCGGCCACGACCTCGCCGATATGGATGCCGATACCGATCCGCAGCGGCCAAGAGGTTGCCTTGTTGATGCGATCGTTGGCGATCAGCATTTCCCGCGCCGCGGCCACCGCGCGATGCGCCGCGTCGTCAGCCGCGAGTGGCGCGCCGAACAGCGCCAGAAAGCCGTCGCCGAGAAACTTGTTCACGATGCCGCCATGGCGGTCGAGGATGTCGACCAGTACAGCAAAGGCGCCATCGAGACGGTCGACCACTTCCTGCGGCGAGCGGTCGCGCGCGCCTGACGTAAAGCTGCGGAAATCGACGAACATCACGGCGACGCGGCGGATGTCGCTGTCGGTGCGGGTGCCCTCCGTCATCAGCCGCTCCACCACCTGCGGCGAGACGTGCTGGCCGAACAGATTGGTGATGCGGTCGCGCGCGGTGGCCGCCAGGATGCTGGCCTCGAACTGGCGGCGCAACTGCAGGCCGACCGCGCCCGCCAGCATGCCGCCGACCAGCAGAATGAGGCTGCGCGCGCCGTGATAGAACAGCTCCGGCGGCGGATCGCCGCTGCCGGCACGGTGATAGAACATCGCCATGCAAAGCAGCTCGGTCGCCGCGACGAAGCCCGTGAAGGTCGAGAGCCAGAAGTCCAGCCGCAGCGTCGAGAGAATGATGAAGATGAAATAGGTCATCGGTACAACGAAGCCGAGCGCCTCCACCGGACCCATGCTGTCGATATGCAGGGCGAGTGCGATCGTCGGCATCGAGGTCTCGATCAGCGCACCCAGATAGCGCCGGACCACCGGCACGTCGCGATGCAGCTTGATATGCCGGCTGATGACGCCATGGACCCAGAGCTCGAACAGAATGAACGGGACCATGACCGAATAGAGATAGGACGGCTTGAGATTGCCGTGCCATACCTTGCTGACCGCTTCGGGCGCGAACAGGTAGACGGCCAACAGGATAGTGCCGAGCAGCACCGTGGTCCCGATCAGCGCCTTGATGCGGATCAGTTCGGTGCGCAGGATCTCCTGCGTCATCGCCTGGTGAAATTCAGGCGACACCTCCGAACCCAGCACGCTTCGCCGTCTCCATAACCCAGCCATCGCCAAAGCACTCAAAAATCAAAGCAGCGCACGCGGCCATGCGCCACATGGTGGCTCAATCCAGCGTACGGCGGAAACGTGTAACCGCAATCGTCATCGCCAGCAACATCAGTGCAATCAGTGCAATCGTGTCGTACTGCAAGTTCTCGATGGTCGCGCCCTTCAGCATGATGGCGCGGACGATCCGCACATAATGCGTCAGCGGCAGGCCCTCGCCGAGATATTGCGCCCATACCGGCATGCCCGCGAACGGAAACATGAAGCCGGACAAAAGGATGCTCGGCAGGAAGAACATCATGGAGAGCTGCATCGCCTGCAGCTGGTTCTGCACGATGGTCGAGAAGGTGTAGCCGATCGACAGGTTGGTGGTGATGAACAACGTCGTCAGCAGCGCCAGCAGCAGCACGCTGCCGAGGATCGGCACGCCGAACAGCAAGACACCGATGCCCACGATCAGGGTGGCCTGGATGAAGCCGACGATCACATAGGGGATGATCTTGCCGAACATCACTTCGACCGGCTTGATCGGCATCGACAGCAGGCTCTCCATGGTGCCGCGTTCGATCTCGCGGGTCACCGACAGCGCGGTGAAGATCAGCATGGTCATGGTGAGGATGGTGCCGACCAGGCCCGGCACGATGTTGAGCCGCGACGACGCCGCGGGATTGTAGCGGGCATGGGCCCTGATCTCGAACGGCATCGCCGGCGGATCGCCGATGTGAAGGTCGTGCGCCAGCGCGGTCTGCACCACGGCGCCGAGCGTACCAAGCGCCGAGCCGGCCGCGACCGGATCGGTGGCGTCGGCTGCGACCAGCAGTGCCGGCTTGTCACCGCGCCGTACCATTCGCTCGAACCCGCGCGGGATTTCAACGCCGAACAGCACCTTGCCGGATTTCAGGAGATCGTCGAACTCGGCGACATCGTGCACCTCACGGGTGAAGCGGAAATAGGCGGTGTTCTCCATCGCCTTCAGGATCGAGCGCGCGAGATCGGAATCCTCCTGCAGCAGCACCGCCGTCGGCAGGTTGCGCGGCGTGGTGTTGATGGCGTAACCGAACAGCAGAAGCTGCATCACCGGTATCATCACGATCATCGCGAACGACACCCGGTCGCGGCGAAGCTGGATGAACTCCTTCACCAGCATGGCAAAGCTGCGGCGCCAGAAGCCGAAGGAGGGCTCGCCGGCGTCGCGGGTCTGTCGGGGTGCGACGGTCACGCTCATTGGAAATTATCCTTTGAGCGGTTCATCAGATCGATGAACACGTCTTCCAGCGACGGCTCGCTGTGCTGCCACTGCCATTTCGCATCGGCGCGATAGGGCGCGACGGACGCTTCCAGCGCGGCCTTGTCGCGGCCCGAGACGTGCAGCGAGGTGCCGAACGGCGCCACCATGTCGACGCCCGGCTTGCCGGTGAGTTCGCTCGATAGCGCGTTCAGGTCATCGCCGGTCACCGTAAAGGTCGACAGCGCCGATTTCGCGATCACCTCGTCCACGGTGCCATGCGCCAGCAGATTGCCGTAGGCGATGTAGGCGATCTCGTGACAGCGCTCGGCCTCGTCCATGTAATGGGTCGACACCAGCACGGTCAGCCCGTCGGCCGCCAGCGCATGGATCTCGTTCCAGAAGTCGCGGCGCGCCTTGGGATCGACGCCGGCGGTGGGCTCGTCGAGCAGCAGGAGTTGCGGGTTGGGCAGCGTGCAGGCGCCGAGCGCCAGCCGCTGCTTCCAGCCGCCGGAGAGCTCGCCCGCGAGCTGCTCCTCGCGGCCCGAAAGCCCGATGCGCTTGATCATCTCGCGCGCCGCGCCCTTGGCATTGGGTAGCCCGTAGAGCCGCGCCACGAATTCCAGATTTTCGCGCACCGAGAGATCCTGGTACAGGCTGAAGCGCTGCGTCATGTAGCCGACCCGGCGCTTGATCTTGTCGGCGTCGCGGCGGATGTCGTAGCCCAGACAAGTCCCCTCGCCGCTGTCGGGCGTGAGCAGCCCGCAGAGCATGCGGATGGTCGTGGTCTTGCCGCTGCCGTTGGGACCGAGAAAGCCGTAGATCGTGCCGCGCCTGACCTGCATCGACAGATCCTGCACGACCTTGCGGCCGCCGAACGACTTTGTCAGGCCCTCGACATCGATGGCGATGTCGGGCGGTGGGGTGCGCGCCGGTGTCATCGCTTGGCCGCTACTGGTGTATTGGCGTTGAGGTAGACGCTGATCGGCTGGCCGACCCGAAGACTGTCGGGCCGCGACGGCCGCGCCTGGATCAGATAGACGAGCTTGTTGCGCTCATCGAGGCTGTAGATCACGGGCGGGGTGTATTCCGCCGTAGTGGCGATGAAATAGATCTTTGCGGTGAGGTCGCCGGCGCAATTGTCGCAGGTCACCTTGACCTCGTCGCCGATCGCAAGTTTCGGCAATTCGGTCTCCGGCACGAAGAAGCGGATCTTCATGTTGCCGGGCGGCATGATCGACAGCACCGGCCGCCGTTCCGGCACCATCTCGCCCTCGCGGAAGTAGATCTGCTGGATGGTGCCGCTGACCGGCGCAAAGCCGCTGCGCCGCGCCAGCCGCGTCTGCGATGTGTTCATACGCGCCTCGGCAACCCGCAGCGCCGAAACTGCGGAGTTGAGGCTGGCCTGCGTGCCGGAGCCGGTCTTGCTCAGCGACGCCGCGCGGTCGTAGGTCTGCTGCGCGTTGGCGAGCGTGGCCTTGTGCTGGTTGAGATCGGCCTGCTGCAAATCGTCATCGACGGAATAAAGCGGCGCACCTGACCTTGACCTCATCGCCTTCGCGCACGTTGAGTTTGGTGACCCGGCCGCTTTCGTCGGGGCTGACAAAGATCATGTCGGCCTCGACCCAGCCCTGGAAACCGGGATCGCGCTTGTCGTTGCAGCCGGCCAGCAGCGCGGCCAGCGCCAACGCTGCGAAAATGCGTCTCGTCATTCGCGACGAAGTCATGTCGTCCTCCGTTCGCCAAAAATCAGATCGAGATGGGTGCGAAACATCTCGATCGCATCGAGCGGTGCGTGCTTTGCAAACAGGCTCTGCCAGATCACCGCGATCATCGCGGGCGCCACGAGTATCTGCGGAAATTTCGCGAGGTTCTTGTTCTTGATCTCGCCGCGCGCGATGCCCGCCTCGATCAGCGCGCGCATTCCCGTCAGACCGCGCGACACCACCTCGCGATAGTAAAAGTCGGCGATCGCCGGAAAGCGCGGCCCTTCGGCGACGATCACCCGCACGATGTCGCCGCGCCGCGTCTTCGCGATCTCCTGGATGAACGCCAGCGCAAAACCCTCGATCGCGTCGCGGACGGTCGCGCCAGCCGGCGGCGGCCCCTGCATACGGCCGACCAGGGGCACGATCGCGGTCCGGATCAGTTCCTCGAACATCGATTCCTTGTCTTTGAAATGCAGGTAGATCGTGCCCTTGGCCACGCCCGCGCGCTTTGCGATGTCGTCGAGCCGCGTCGCCGCAAAGCCGCGGGCGATGAATTCATCCAGCGCCGCCTCGATGATCGCCTGCCGCCGCTCCGCCGCGCGCTCGGCGCGGTTGGGTTTTGCGAGCGGCAGCTTTGCGGAGACGATTTTTGTCTGCTTGGCTGCGGCTGCCCTGCTCGCGGCGCGGCGTTTGGCGGGAGCCGAACGGCGAGGAGTTCTGGTGCTTGCTTTTGTCATGCTTCATTTATGACTGACTAGTCAGTCATAATCAACGGCAAAAGCGAGAATGCCATGTCACATGACTGTGAGGCCTCACCTCCTATGAAAATAGTCATTTATTTTCAGATGCTTGAATGAGGCGCCGCAGAGCCGATGGGTTCGCGGCGTTCGCTCCGACCAAAGCCCAATAGGGTCGATGGCATGCACGCGGATATTATTTCGTGCTGCGGCTGAAGAATCCCCTGCGCAACGGGACGGGAAAAGGTGATCGCATGACGTCAAATGGCATCGCTCTGGCCGCCACCGTCATTCTGCTTTTTCCGATGGGTTATTTCCTGCTGGCGGCGCCCGCCTTTCTGCTGGTGAGGCTCGACATCCCGCCCGTTACCCAGCTGCTGCGCGGCATGTTCAACGCGCATTTTCTGATGGTGAGCATTGCCGGCGTCATCGGAACGCTGGCCTTTGCCGTGGCTGGTCGACTGACATTCGCCATCGGCGTTGGCTTGATCGCGGCTTTCGCGGTCTGGGCGCGCGGCTGGTTTCTGCGGCAGTGGGATGTCCAGCTTAGCGCCCGGGATGCCGGCGATGCCGGTGCGGTTCGCCGGCTGCGGCGGCTTCATTTGGCCGGCATGCTGTGCAATGCGATCGTGCTTGTGGCGGTCGTGGGCAGCATTCCCTATATCGCGGCCTCGGCCTAGTCGGGTCCGCTCCGCGCTGGATTTCATGCTCTAGCTGTGAAACTTCAAGCCATCGATGATCTTGTCGATCACCTTGCGCTCGGCGCGCATCGCGAGCCCGACCAGATTGAGCTCGGCGCGGATGACGGCCCTCACCGCCTCGCGGTTGGCGGCGTCGTGCGTGGTCTTGAACATGTCCTCGGTATAGACCGCAGGCTTCACGTCACGCGCCAGCGCGCGTTCGAGCGCACGCGACAACTGCGCGCGGTCGGCGCCGTAGATCAGGATCGGCTGGCCGATCAGTGAATGATATTTCGTCCCCGAGCCGTCTTCATAGGGCGCACCGATGCATTCGGGAAAGGCGGCGGCGATGCCCGAGGTGAGAAAGGCGGCGACGTTGAGCTTTTGCCAGGCTTCCAGGTCGGTCCGGATCACGACCGCGATTTTGGTGTCGAATTGCATAAGAGCAGACTAGCCGGGATTGCGGGCGTCCGTCAGCCCTTGGCGTCGCAGGCCCAGGCGCGGATGACGCATTCCTTGCCGCCGAATTCGTAGCACTTCTTGGTGGCGGCGTTGAGCGTGCTTGAGATCTTCGGCTTCACCGCATAGCCATGGGCGCCGCAGGGATTGGTCATGTCGACCGCGAGCGCAGCACAGGCGCGCTTCATGGTAACAGCGGTGCACTGGCCCTTGCACTGCTTCAGCGCCGCGGCACGGGCGGCAGCCTCGGCCGGATAGTCGTAAGGCCTGGCCATAGGCGCCGCATTTGCCGACGGCGAACGCGCCGGCGCCCCAAGCCGGGGTGACAAAAGCCTCGGTGGCAAAACGCGATCCCGCCAGCAGCAAGGTCAGCGCCAGAATCAGCAAGGCGCGGCGCTGGGCGCGCGCAGTCGAAACAATCAAAATCCCCTCCCCCGAGGCAATCCGCAGGCGAATCTGATCGGGGGGACGTTTCCACTTGGTGAACGGCAGGCTGAAAATGAGCCGACGGCGGCGGCTAGCCCCGCCGGGCGGCTTCCAGCGCCTGCGGCGTATCGATGTCGAGAAACGCGCTGTCGCCATCGACCGGCACTTCGGCCACGGCCTCGGCGTGCTTGGCAATCAGATGCCGCGCGCCGATATCGCCGTCGAGCGTCATCAATTCCCTGAAGAAGCGGCGCGACCACAGCACGGGATTGCCGCGCCGGCCCTCGCTGACGGGCACCGCGATCAGATGGCCGCGGTCCGGCTCAAAGGTCTCGATCAGACGGTCGATCAATTGCGCCGATGTCAGCGGCATGTCGCCAAGGCAGACGAGCGCGCCGTCGGCCTTTTCAGCCACCGCCGCAATGCCTGATTTGACCGAACTTGCCAGCCCGCCGGCGAAATCCGGATTGCGCACGAATTTCACGTTCAGGCCGGCCAAAGCCTGCTCGACCAGATCGGCCTGATGGCCGGTGACGACGATCACCTCCGAGGCTTTCGAGGCAAGCGCCTGCTCGGCCACGATCCGCACCAGCTTTTTGCCATCGAGTTCGGCGAGCAGCTTGTTGGGACCGCCCATCCGGGTGGAGCGTCCGGCCGCCAGCACGATCGCGGCGACGTTACGGTTGCCCTCGATGACGGGAACGGTGCGCGGCTGCGGCCGCGTGACGATTTCCATCAACAGCCCACCGACGCCCATGCCGGTGAGATCGGCGCGGGTGACCTTCAATCCCGCGAGCAGCCGCATCAGTACCCAGTCAAAGCCGTTTTCGACCGGCGAGCGCGCGCAGCCCGGCGCGCCCAGCACCGGCACGCCACCGGCGCTGCCGATCAGCAGGAGATTGCCGGGATCGACCGGCATGCCAAAATGCTCGATGGCGCCGCCGATTTCGGTGATCGCCGCCGGGATCACGTCGCGACGGTCGGCGATAGCGGAAGCGCCGAACACGATCACCAGTTCCGCGCCGAGCGCGAGCAATTCCTTGATCGATTTGGCGAGTTCGTCCTCGTCGTGCGGCACACGGCGTTCGGCGATGATGGAAGCACCGGCCGGCGCCAGCCGCTCCGCCGTCACCCGCAGCGTCTTGTCGATCACTTTTGGCGCAAGCCCGGGCAGCAAGGTCGAGACCACGCCAACCTTCTTGATGGTATAGGGCGCGATCCGCAGCGCGTTCTTGCCGGCGGCCACCACCGCAGCATCGCGCAATTTGGCTTCGACGCCGAACGGAATCAGTTTCACGGTTGCGATCATCTCGCCTTCGACCACCGGCTTGAAGGCCGACAGCGTCGCAAAGGTAATGGCTTCATCGACGCCGTTGATGCGATCGACCGCCGATCGATCCACCACCAGCACGCCCGCTCTTGCCGCGAACAGATTGGATCGGCCGGTAAAGGCGCGCTCGACATTGACGCCGTCGCCGGCAACGGCTTGCGCGATGCTGGCAGCCGCGGCGTCCTCGGAGACGTCGCCCTGCTCCAGCCGCACCACGACCACTTCTTTAACGCCCGCTTTGTTCAGCGCCTCGACCTCGGCAGCACCGATGGTCGTGCCCTTCTTCAGCACCAGCGACCCCTGGCGCAGCGTATGAACGGTGACGCCGCCAATCGCGTCGGCCGGACTGGCGGGACCGAACTTCATGCTGCTTCTTCTTTTTCTTTGGGAGGCAAACGTAGCTGCGCGGTGATCTCGGCCATGATCGAGACCGCGATCTCGGACGGCGAGACCGCGCCGATGGCAAGCCCGATCGGCGCGTGGATGCGAGCGATGTCGGTTTCCTTGGCACCCTGCGCCCTCAACCGTTCGGCGCGCTTGGCATGCGTCTTCCGCGATCCCAGCGCACCGATATAGAAGCAGTCGCGCTCGAAGGCGTGCAGCAGCGCCGGATCGTCGATCTTGGGATCATGCGTCACCGCGACGAACGCCGTGTAGTGATCGACGTTGAGCGGCGGCAGCGCGACGTCAGGCCATTCCGCGATCAACGGCACATCCGGAAAGCGCTCGGGGCTGGCAAAGGCCGTGCGCGGGTCGACCACCGTCACGTCGTAATCCAGCGCGCGCGCCAGCGGCGCCAGGGCCTGGCTGATATGAACCGCGCCGACGATGACGAGTTTTGCGGTCGGCGCGTAGACATTGAGAAACAGTTTTTTTCCGCCTGCCTCGACCGTGCCGCTCTTGCCCGTGCGCAATTGCTTTGCGAGTTCGGCGCGCAAGGGATCGGCTGCGAAATCCTTGGCCTTCACCAGCCGCTGCTCACCATTCGCGGTGTCGGTAACGACGATCACCGGCCGGCGCGCGGCGCGTTCGGCATTGAGCTCTTTCAGGGTTTCGAATTTCACGGCTAGCCGACCTTCTCGACAAAGACGCGGATGGTGCCGCCGCAGGACAGCCCGACATTCCATGCCGTCTCGTCGGCAACACCGAATTCCAGCATCTTTGGCTGGCCGCTCGCAATCACGTCCAGCGCCTCGGTGACGACCGCGCCCTCGACGCAGCCGCCGGAGACCGAGCCCAGGAAGGTGCCGTCATCGTTGATGACCAGGCTCGAGCCCGCCGGCCGCGGCGCCGAGCCCCAGGTTTCGACCACCGTTGCCAGCGCAACGCCGTGACCGTCCTTTTGCCACTTCTCGGCGGCCTGCAGGATATCCTCGTCGCGATTGAGCATATTGGACCTCTTTCAGGCTGCGGGGCGGATCAGGCTGCGCTGATGCGTCGGCGGCGCCGACAATGCCTCGATCAATCCCTCGATTGAAGTCAAATTATGCACCGGGCGGAATTCGTCAACGTGCGGCAGCATCATTTTGATGCCCTGGGCCTTGGCCTCGAAGCCGCCAAAGCGCAGCAGCGGATTGAGCCAGATCAGGCGGCGGCAGGACCGGTGCAGCCGGTCCATCTCGAAGGCCAGTTTGTCGTCCCCCTCGCGCTCCAGCCCGTCGGAAATCAATAGCACGATGGCGCCCTGCCCGAGCACGCGGCGGGCCCACATCTTGTTGAAGGTGTGCAGCGAGGTGGCGATCCTCGTTCCGCCCGCCCAGTCCTCCACCGAGGACGAGCAGCTCGCCAGCGCCTCGTCGGGATCCCGCGCCCGCAAGCTGCGCGTCACATTGGTCAGCCGCGTGCCGAACAGAAACACCGAGACGCGCTTGCGGGCATCGGTGATGGCATGGAGGAAATGCAGGAACAGCCGGGTGTATTCGCTCATCGAGCCCGAAATATCGAGCAGCGCCACGATCGGCGCCGGCTTGTCGATGCGGCCGAGTTTGTGGATGTCGATGATGTCGCCGCCGGTGCGAAGGCTTCCGCGCAAGGTGCGGCGCATGTCGAGCCGCAAGCCGCGTGCATCCGGCTGGTAGCGGCGGGTATGCAGCTCCGCCTGCGGCAGCTTCATCTTCTCGATCGCGCGGGTGACCTCGGCGATCTCGGCCGCGGTCATCTGGGCAAAATCCTTTTTCTGCAGCACTTCCTTGTCGGACACCGAAAGCCGCAGCTCCTGCTCCCGGGCCTGCGGCACCTCCTGCGTCACCGGCTGGGCCAGCGCCTCCTGCACCCGGCGCGAGGCCGGTGGCGGCTTCTTCCTGGCGTGCTCCGGCAGCGGCACCGAATCCAGCATGTGCTTCCATTCCTCGGTGGCGCGGAAGAACAGATCGAAGGCCTGCGCAAAGATCAGCGCGTGCTCATGGCGGGTGACGAAAATCGATTCGAGGGCCGCATAGACGTCGGCACGGTTGCCGATCTCGACCAGCTGCAGCGCGTTCATGGCATCGATGATCGCGCCGGGGCCGACGGGAACGCCGGCGGCGCGCAACGCGCGGGCAAAGCCGACGACATTGTCGGCGATGTTGCCGGTCGGCGCGTTGAGGTGATTGATGGCCATCGGGTACCCGGTTCGCGACGGACGCCGTCAGTTCTCGCTCGTCGCTTCCTTCAAAACCTTCTGCAGCGTATCGCCCTGCATCCGCACGATATCGTCCTGGTATTTGAGCAGCGCGCCAAGGGTGTCGCCGACCACCTGCGGGGTCAGCGAACGGGCGTCGAGTTCACTGAGAGCGCCGTGGCCCAGTCGATGGTTTCGGCCACGCCCGGCGATTTGTAAAAATCCTGGTCGCGCAGCGCCTGCACGAAGCGCACGACCTGCTGCGAGAGCTTTGCCGAGATGCCGGGCACGCGCGTCTTGACGATCGCAAGCTCGCGCTCGGCGCTGGGGTAATCCACCCAATGATAGAGACAGCGGCGCTTCAGCGCGTCATGGATTTCGCGGGTGCGGTTGGAGGTGATGATGACGATCGGCGCCGCCGGCGCCTTCACCGTGCCGAGTTCGGGGATCGTCACCTGGAAGTCCGACAGGATTTCCAGAAGATACGCCTCGAAAGCTTCGTCGGCGCGGTCGAGTTCGTCGATCAGCAGCACCGGGGCGCCCGCGACATCCGGCTCCAGCGCCTGCAGCAGCGGCCGCTTGATCAGATAGCGCTCGGCAAAGATGTCCGACGACAACTGGTCGCGGTCGGTATCCCCGGCCGCTTCCGACAATCGGATCGCGATCATCTGTGCGGCGCTGTTCCACTCATAAACGGCGGAAGCGACGTCGAGACCCTCATAGCATTGCAGGCGGATCAGCTTGCGTCCGAGCGCGGCCGACAGCACTTTTGCGATCTCGGTCTTGCCGACGCCGGCCTCGCCTTCCAGAAACAGCGGCCGGCCCATGCGCAGCGACAGATAGGTCACGGTCGCCAGCGACCGTTCCGCCAGATAGCCGCGCGAGGTCAGGAGGTCGAGCGTCGCATCGACGGATTTGGGTAACGCCGATGCACTCATGTGACAGCCAGTCTTGCTACGGGAATCGGCAATGTCAGGCTTTGGCGGTCGCAGCCTCGACCGCCCGCCGGGTCAGCACCGCAATCAGATGCGCGCGATACTCGGCGCTGCCGTGCAGGTCGCCGTTCAGCCCTTCCGCCGGCACCGTCATGCCGTCGAGCACCTTGTGCGAGAAGCGCTTCTTCAGGGCTTCCTCGAACGAAGCGACCCGGAACACGCCGTCCGAGCCCGCGCCGGTGACGGCAACACGCACGTCCGAAGGACGTTTTGCAACGAACACGCCGACCAGCGCGTAGCGCGAGGCCTGGTTGCGGAATTTGATATAGGCCGCCTTCTTCGGCAGCGGGAACATCACCTTGGTGATGATCTCGTCGCCCTCGAGCGCCGTCGTGAACATGCCCTGGAAAAACTCTTCCGCCTTCAGCCGCCGCTTGTTGGTGACGATGGTGGCCCCTAACGCCAGCACGGCGGCGGGATAATCCGCGGTCGGATCGTTGTTGGCGAGTGAGCCGCCGATAGTGCCCTTGTGGCGCACCGCAGGGTCGCCGATCATCCCTGCGAGTTCGGCCAGCGCCGGAATAGCTTCGCCGACGATCGCCGAGTTCGCGACATCAGCGTGCTTTGCGGTGGCGCCGATCACCAGCGAGCGTCCCTTCATCTCGATGGCGTCGAGGCCTTCGATATGGGAGAGATCGACCAGATGCGGCGGGCTGGCGAGCCGCTGCTTCATGACCGGCACCAGCGTGTGGCCGCCGGCGATCACTTTGGCGTCTTCGTTCTTGGCAAGCAGATTGGCAGCCTGCCTGACGGTCGCCGGACGATGATATTTGAATTCATACATGAGAATTTCCTGATCGCGGTCGCGATTGACTTACGCGAGGTCCGATTTCGCCATCGCCTTGGCGCCGGCGGCGATCGAAACGACGATGTTCTGGTAACCGGTGCAACGGCAGAGATTGCCTTCAAGCTCTTCGCGGATGACCTGGTCCGACAGATCATTGCCCTTGCGATGAACCAGATCGACCGCGGTCATGATCATGCCCGGGGTGCAGAAGCCGCACTGCAGACCATGGTGCTCGCGAAACGCTTCCTGCATCGGGTGCAGCGGCGCGCCATCCGCGGCCAACCCCTCGATGGTCTTGACCTCATGGCCATCGGCCATGACAGCCAGCGTGGTGCAGGATTTTACCGCCTTGCCGTCGAGATGCACGACGCAGGCGCCGCATTGCGAGGTGTCGCAACCGACATGCGTGCCCGTCAGCCGCAAGTTTTCGCGGAGAAACTGGACTAGCAGGGTGCGGGGGTCGACATTGGCGTTAACGGGGTTGCCGTTCACGATCATAGAAATTTTGGCCATCAGCACTCTCTTATCTGCCCCACCGCATATCGGCAGAACAGGGGATTAAAACCATTCCAAACGCCATAATATGGGCCATGGCGGCAATGAGCAACCTCGGGAGCCACTCGCTTGGGGCATGGCCCGTCATGGCTTACCGGGACTTTAGTCGGGGCTAGCCCTGTACCGCCTTTAACCCTGCACAGCCTTGGCAAAATTAGCGAAGAATTCGTCGGCCAGTTTCTTGGCCGAACCGTTGATCAGGCGCTGGCCAAGCTGCGCCAGTTTGCCGCCGATCTGCGCCTCGACATTGTAGCTGAGCAGGGTGCCGCCATCCTTGTCGGCCAGCGCGACATTGGCGCCGCCCTTGGCAAAGCCGGCAACGCCGCCCTCGCCTTCGCCCGAGATCTTGTAGCCGTTAGGCGGATCGAGATCGCTCAGCGTGACCTTACCTTTGAAGCGCGCCGACACCGGGCCGACCTTGACCTTGACCGTGGCGCGAAAGCCCTGGTCTTCCGTCACCTCCAGCTCCTCGCAGCCGGGGATGCTGGCTTTCAGCACCGCGGGATCGTTGAGCTTGTCCCACACGGCCTTGCGCGACGCCGCAAGCTGGACTTCGCCGTTCATCGTCATGGCCATGACAGGTCTCCTCGATCACTTCGAACTGTAGTCCCCCAAGTAAAGCACGCCCGGCCCAAAAGGAAGGGCGCTGTTGGCGGACATGCCCCGCATATTCGCAGCGCAACAAATCCGCGTGAACGCTTTGGGATTGGCAGGCCGAAGCGGGGATGGTTAGGTCGCGCGCGATGAGCACATCCCTCTCCCCCCTCCTTGCGCCGATGCTGTCGAGTGCGGCGATGCGCGCCGTCTGCGACGATGCGGCATGCCTGCAGAACATGCTGGATTTCGAGGCCGCGCTGGCGCGCGCTGAGGCCGCGGCCGGCGTCATTCCGGCGGGCGCGGCCGGCGCTATTGCAAAGGCCTGCAAGGCCGAATCATTCGAGCTTGCGGCACTGGCCGAGGCCGCGACCCGCTCCGGCAATCTCGCTATCCCCCTGGTCAAGGCGTTGACGGCCAATGTGGCCAGGGCCAGTGCGGATGCCGCCCGTTATGTCCATTGGGGCGCGACCAGCCAAGATGTCATCGATACCGCGACCATGCTGACGCTACGCGCCGGCATCGACGCGCTGCTCGCCGATATCGAGCGGGCGATATCAGGCTTTGCAAAGCTGGCGCGGCAGCACCGCCATACGGCGGTCGTCGCCCGCACCTGGCTACAGCACGCGCTGCCGATGCCGTTCGGACTAAAACTCGCCGAATATGCAGCGGCGCTGCATCGCTCGCGGGCGCGGCTGAAGCGGTTGCGCAGCGACGGGCTGGCCTTGCAGTTCGGCGGCGCCGCGGGAACGCTGGCCGCGCTCGGCGACAAGGGATTGCTGGTTGCCGAAAAGCTGGCGCACGAACTCAAACTGCCGTTGCCGGACGCGCCTTGGCATACCCACCGCGACCGCATCGCGGAAGCCGCCTCCGTGTTCGCGATCGTCACCGGTACCTGCGGCAAGATCGCGCGCGACGTGTCGCTGATGATGCAGACCGATGTCGCGGAAGCCTTCGAACCCTCGGGCGAAGGTCGCGGCGGTTCGTCCACCATGCCGCACAAGCGCAATCCCGTGGCGGCCGCGAGCGCGCTCGCCGCAGCGACCATGGCGCCCAATCTCGCGGCGACGATTTTTGCCGCCCAGGTCGGCGATCACGAACGCAGCACCGGTCCCTGGCACGCGGAATGGCCGACGTTACCGACGCTGATGCTGGTCACATCGGGTGCGCTTGCCGCCATTGTCGATATCGCCGAAGGACTGGAAGTCGACACCGCGCGCATGCGCCGCAATCTCGACGCGACAAGCGGGCTGATCATGGCGGAAGCCGTGTCGATGGCTTTGGCGGAAAAAATCGGCAAGAGCGATGCGCACCATTTGATCGAGGCCGCCAGCAAGAAGGCGGTCGCCGACAAAAAACATCTGCGCGACGTGCTGTCATCAGACGCAAAAATCACCGCACATCTCAACGCGGAAAAACTTGCAAAACTGTTCGAGCCGATGGCCTATCAGGGCGACTCGCAAGCCCTGATCGACCGGCTGCTCGCCTCGCTCGAAAAATAGACTTCGGAGACAATTACATGCCAATGATCGACGCCGACGGCTGCCTGCTCAACGTATCGGTCGAAGGCCGCGACGGCGGACCAACGCTGATGCTGTCGAACTCGCTGGGCTGCACCCTGCAAATGTGGGAGCCGCAGATGCGGGCACTGACGCAGGTATTTCGCGTCATCCGTTACGACCGCCGCGGCCATGGCAAATCGCAGGTCGCCCCCGGCCCCTATTCGATGGAGCGGTTTGGCCGCGACGTGCTGGCGATCCTCGACGACCTCAATATCGAGAAGACGCATTGGTGCGGCCTGTCGATGGGCGGCATGGTCGGACAATGGCTGGGCGCCAACGCGCCGCAGCGTTTCGGCAGGATCATTCTCGCCAACACCGCCTGCCACTATCCGGATCCGACCAACTGGCACAACCGCATCAAGGCGGTGAATGAAGGCGGCATGGCCGCGGTCGCCGATACCGTCATATCAGGCTGGCTGACGGCGGATTTCCGGGAGCGCGAACCGCAGGTCACATCAAACATGAAGGCGATGCTGCTGGCCTCGCCCGTGCCGGGCTACCTCGCCTGCTGCGAGGCGCTGAGCACGCTCGACCAGCGCGAGTTGCTGCCGAAGATCAAGAGCCCGACGCTGGTGATTGCCGGGCGTCACGACATGGCAACGCCGGTGTCATCAGCCGAATTCATCCGCAGCAAGATTCCCGGCGCCAGCATGACGCTGCTCGACGCCGCGCATATTTCCAATGTCGAGCAGTCGCACGCCTTCACCGATGCGGTGGTCGGCTTTCTCACGCAACGCTGATTGGAGCCCCGCATGGACGACGACAAGCGCCGCAACAACGGCATGACCCAGCGCCGAAAGGTGCTCGGCGATGCCTGGGTCGATAAATCGATCGCCAACCGGAATTCGTTCACCACCGAATTTCAGGATCTGATCACGCGATATGCGTGGGGCGATATCTGGACCCGGCCGCATTTCGACCATCGCACGCGGCGCGTGCTTGTTATCGGCACCCTGATCGCGCTCGGGCAATGGGATGAATTCCGCCTGCACGTGCGCGCGGCGCTGGCGGAAGGCGGGTTTTCCCCTGATGACATCAAGGAAATCATTCTGCAGCAGGCGATCTATTGCGGCGTGCCCGCCGCCAATCACGCCGTCAAGGAAGCCCTAGCGATTGTCCAGGAGCTGGGGATGCTGAAGGGGTAGATCGCTTTCGCCGGCGGCCTTTTTCAGCGGTTTTCCCGGGCTGCGCCGGACGTTCGACCACCAGCACGATCGCGGTGCCGAGCAGCAGCAACAGTTCGGTCGCGTGCAGCCGCAGCGCGGCCGTCTCGCCGACCTGCGAGGCCATCACCATGCTGGCAAAGCAGATCAGGCTGCCGATGCCGAGCGCCATGCCGAGCGCTTCATCGCAACCGCCGCTCTTGCGGATCGACCGCCGCGAGATGAAAACCAGGAAGACCGCGAAGAACGCAACCACGGTCATGCGGCCGAGGGCCAGGAGCCAGGCGAAGCGGACCGTCGCCATCCCGCTCATGTGAAGGTGATCGCTGATGAACAGCGCGACCGAAATGCTCGGCCGCTCGTAGAGCGCGTGGATCGGCGAAATCATGATCTGGAACGCGATGATGGTCCAGGTCGGAATGAAATAGGCCGCCAGCAACGCGCCGTTGAATGAGCTGATCCGCCAGTTTGACATGTCGCTTCCCGCTGTTTCCGCTTCGCCCCCAGGCGGAGGGCGGCGGTTTGGGAACGACGTAACTCCCTTAAAGATGGCGCGGCAATTTAAACCCTTTGTTTACCTTAATTGGCCGGCTGATCGCCTTGCGCGGGCTCCATAAAAGAAAAGCCCCGCCTTGCGGCGGGACCTTCCTTGCTCTCACCTAGGTCCGAACTAGCGATCCTGATCGGGCATTCGACCCGGGTTGGGGTTCTGGCCCTGACGGCCGGGATCCTGCTGCTGCTGGCCGGGCTTTTTCCCGCCGCCCTGCTGCTGCTGTCCGGGCTTCTGGCCCGGGTTCTGGTTCTGTTGACCCGGGTTCTGATTCTGTCCGCTCATTCGGGTATCTCCCTTGTTTGAGGCAGTTTGGGGCAACCAGCAGAGCCGGCATTTGTTGCGAGGGAACATCCGTTCCAAGGCGATCATTCCGTGGCATCCGTCTGGCGCGAGCGTGGCGGCCGGAACCGCGCCCAAACTACCTCTGTACAAGCCCTTTAAGCCGCAGCAGCCGCTGTTGCCGCCCCCGGTTCCCACTGTTAGAAAATGACACGACGCGACGATCAAAGGCTGCCGGGGGCCCTCGCCGCGTTTTCTCTATCAGCGGCAGCGCATGGATTATTTCGCCCAGCAACTCATCAACGGCCTCGTGCTCGGCTCGATCTACGGTCTGATCGCCATCGGCTACACCATGGTCTATGGCATCGTCGGCATGATCAATTTCGCCCATGGCGACATCTTCATGATCGGCGGTTTCATCGCGCTGATTTCGTTTCTGGTGCTGGTTTCGTTCGGCCTCACCGTGGTGCCGGTGATCCTCCTGATCGTGCTGTTGGTGTCGATGGCGATCACCGCGCTTTATGGCTGGACGGTGGAGCGCATCGCCTACCGGCCGCTGCGGCACTCGTTCCGCCTGGCGCCGATGCTGTCGGCCATCGGTATGTCATTCGTGCTGACCAACTTCTCGCAAGTGGCCCAAGGCGCCCGCGTCAAGCCGGTGCCGCCGATCATCACCGGCGGCTACACGCTGCATGAGGGGCCCGGCGGCTTCGTGGTCCAGCTCTCCAACATCCAGATCATCGTCGTGATCACCACCGTCGTGCTGCTGGCGCTGTTCACCTGGCTGGTGGCGCGCACGCGGCTTGGCCGCGACATGCGCGCCTGCGAGCAGGACCAGACCATGGCGGCATTGCTCGGCGTCGACGTCGACCGCACCATCTCCATGACGTTCGTGATCGGCGCCGCACTCGCCGCCGTCGCGGGCATGATGTACCTGCTCTACTACGGCCTGGTCGATTTCTTCATGGGCTTTGTCGCCGGCATCAAGGCGTTTACCGCCGCCGTGCTCGGCGGCATCGGCTCGCTGCCGGGCGCCATGCTCGGCGGACTCCTGATCGGGCTGATCGAGACGCTGTGGTCGGCCTACTTCTCGGTCGAGTACAAGGACGTCGCTGCCTTCTCGATCCTGATCGTGGTCCTGATCTTCCTTCCGACCGGCCTGCTCGGCCGGCCCGAAGTCGAAAAAGTCTGACGGCTTTCGCGTGAGCGCACCCTCGCCCGCACCCGCGCAAGCCTCTCGTGCTCCCGGCGCTGCCTTGATCTTCAAGAATGCCCTGATCAGCGCGCTGGTCGCGCTGGTGTTGTTCTCGCTGATGATCGGCGTGCGCACCGACGCCGGACCGGACGGGCAATTGACCTACTGGACGCGGTTTGGCGAACTCGCCACGATCGTGGCGCTGGTGTTCGGCGGCAGCATCATCGTCGAATTGCTGCGGCAATGGTGGGGACCGGCCGGCGAGGCCAAGATCCTCCCGCCGTCGGTGCAAAGCGGACTTGCCGTCGCCGGACGATGGATCGGGCCGGTGCTGCTGGTCTTCACCATCTTCGTCCCCGTGATCTTCTACAACGAGCGCTATCTTCTCGATCTCGGCATCCTCGTGCTCACCTATGTGATGCTGGGATGGGGCCTCAACGTGGTGGTTGGGCTGGCCGGCCTGCTCGACCTCGGCTATGTCGCGTTCTACGCGGTCGGGGCCTATTCCTACGCGCTGCTCGCCACCAATTTCGGATTGTCGTTCTGGATCTGCCTGCCGCTCGCCGGAATTCTGGCGGCATTTTGCGGCGTGCTGCTCGGCTTTCCCGTGCTGCGGCTGCGCGGCGACTATCTCGCCATCGTCACGCTCGCCTTCGGCGAGATCATCCGCCTCGTCATCATCAACTGGCAGAGCCTGACCGGCGGCCCCAATGGCGTCACCGGCATTCCGCGGCCGACCCTGTTCGGCATCCCGCTGTCGCCCGGCGACGACGGCCTCGCCGCCATGCTCGGCATCGAGTTCTCGCCGACCCACCGCATTGTGTTTCTGTTCTATCTGATCCTGGCGCTGGCGCTGCTGACCAACTGGGTGACGATCCGGCTGCGGCGTCTGCCGATCGGACGCGCCTGGGAAGCGCTGCGCGAGGACGAGGTCGCCTGCCGCGCGCTCGGCATCAACACGACGACGACGAAACTCACGGCGTTCGCGACCGGCGCGCTGTTCGGCGGCTTTGCCGGCGCGTTCTTCGCGACACGGCAGGGTTTTATCAGCCCGGAATCCTTCACCTTTCATGAATCCGCGCTGGTGCTCGCCATCGTCGTGCTCGGCGGCATGGGCTCGCAACTCGGCGTCGCGCTCGCAGCGCTCGCCATGATCGGCGGCTTCGAGCTGTTCCGCGGCCTCGACCAGTACCGCATGCTGGTGTTCGGGCTTGCCATGGTGCTGCTGATGATCTGGCGGCCGCGCGGACTGATCGGCCATCGCGCGCCGACCGTCTTTCTGGAACGCAATCAGGCGATCTCGTCCGACCTCGTCAAGGAGGGACACGGATGAGCGGCGAGCCGATCCTCTCCGTCGATCATCTGTCGATGCGCTTCGGCGGCATCGTCGCCGTCAACGACCTGTCGTTTGCCGCCAGCCGCCGCAACATCACCGCGCTGATCGGACCGAACGGCGCCGGCAAGACCACCGTGTTCAACTGCATCACCGGTTTTTACAAGCCCACATCCGGCGTGATGCGGCTGACGCATGATGACGGCAAGATGATCCAGCTCGAGCGGCTGAACGATTTCCGGATTTCCAAGCAGGCCAAGGTCGCGCGCACGTTCCAGAACATCCGCCTCTTCCCCGGCATGACGGCGCTGGAGAATTTGATGGTGGCGCAGCACAACGCGCTGATGCTGGCTTCCGGCTTGACCTTTCTGGGCCTGATCGGCGCGCCGTCCTGGCGGGCTGCCGAAGCGCGCGCCATCGATCTCGCGCAGGTCTGGCTGAAGCGGATCGGCCTGCTCGACCGCGCCGACGACGCCGCCGGCAATCTGCCCTATGGCGATCAGCGCCGGCTCGAAATCGCGCGCGCGATGTGCACCGAGCCTGCGCTGCTCTGCCTCGACGAGCCCGCCGCCGGATTGAATGCGCGGGAAAGCGCGGCGCTGAGCGAGCTGCTGCTCTCGATCCGCTCCGAACACGGCACCTCGATCCTTCTGATCGAGCACGACATGTCGGTGGTGATGGAAATCTCCGACCACGTCGTGGTGATGGACTATGGCGTCAAGATCGCCGAAGGCACGCCGCAGCATGTGCGCGACGATCCCAAGGTGATCGCGGCCTATCTCGGCGCCGACGAGCAGGAAGCCATCGCCGTGATGGAGAGCGGCACGTGAGCGCGCCATCCACCGCGCCGCTGCTCGCGATCCGCGGCCTGCGCGCGGCCTACGGCAAGATCGAGGCGCTGAAGGGCGTCGACCTCGACATCAAGGCGGGCGAGATCGTGGCCCTGATCGGCGCCAACGGCGCCGGCAAGTCGACGCTGATGATGACGATCTTCGGACGGCCGCGCGCCAAAGCCGGACAGATCGAATTCGACGGACATGACATTACCGGTGTTCCGACCCACCAGATCGCGCGGCTGCGCATCGCGCAGTCGCCCGAGGGGCGGCGGATTTTCCCGCGCATGAGTGTCGCGGAAAACCTGCAGATGGGCGCCGATGCCACCGACTGCAGCGAAAGCGAGCGCGCCGTGGGCCTGGAACGCATCTTCACTCTGTTCCCGCGCCTGAAGGAGCGCATGACCCAGCGCGGCGGCACGCTGTCCGGCGGCGAGCAGCAGATGCTGGCGATCGGCCGGGCGCTGATGAGCCGCCCGCGCCTGTTGATGCTGGACGAGCCGTCGCTCGGCCTTGCGCCGCTGATCGCGCGACAGATTTTTGACGCGATCCGCACCCTGAACCGGCAGGACGGCCTCACCGTGCTGATCGTCGAACAGAACGCCAACCATGCGCTGAAGCTTGCCCATCGCGGCTACGTCATGGTCAACGGCCTGATCACGCTGTCCGGAACCGGCAGCGAGCTGTTGCAGCGCCCGGAAATCCGCGCCGCCTATCTGGAAGGCGGCCGGCGGGGGTGACGCCCTCCCGATCGCCTAACTGCGTCAAGATGCTGCGAGCGGATGGTGGATTTGCCCGAAATTTGCCGATGACTTCGCGGCAAAATCAGCCGACAATGACGCCCGATCTTGCAGCCCGGCGGTACGGCCGGGCACTTCCCGTAGCGATCTATCCGCGAGGACATCCATGAAATCATTGAAGCTTATCGGCCTGGCACTGGGCGCGTCACTTGCGCTGTCGACCACAGCGTTGGCGCAGGACATCTCCATCGCGGTAGCGGGTCCGATGACCGGGGGCGAATCCGCATTCGGCCGGCAGATGAAGAACGGCGCCGAACAGGCTGTGGCCGACATCAACGCCGCCGGCGGCGTGCTCGGCAAGAAGCTGGCCCTGCAGGTCGGCGACGACGCCTGCGATCCGAAGCAGGCCCGCTCCGTCGCCGAAAAATTTGCAAGCGCCAAGATCCCGTTCGTCGCCGGTCACTTCTGCTCATCGTCGTCGATCCCGGCGTCGGAAGCCTATGCCGACGGCAACGTTCTGCAGATCACGCCCGCTTCGACCAACCCGCTGTTCACCGAGCGCAAGCTCTGGAACGTAGCGCGGGTCTGCGGCCGTGACGACCAGCAGGGCCTGGTCGCCGCCGACTACATCGCCAAGAACTACAAGGGCAAGAACGTCGCGATCCTGAACGACAAGACCACCTACGGCAAAGGCCTCGCCGACGAAACCAAGAAGGCGCTCAACAAGGCCGGCGTCACCGAAAAGATGTTCGAGTCCTACAACAAGGGCGACAAGGACTTCAACTCGATCGTGTCGCGCCTGAAGCGCGACAATATCGACCTCGTCTTCGTCGGCGGCTACCATCAGGAAGCCGGCCTGATCCTGCGCCAGATGCGCGACCAGGGCCTCAAGACCGTCTTGATGGCGGGCGACGCCTTGAACGACAAGGAATTCGCCTCGATCACCGGCGCCGGCCGCCGAAGGCACGCTGTTCACCTTCGGTCCCGATCCGCGCAACAAGCCGACCGCGAAGGCGATCGTCGAGAAGTTCAAGGCCAAGAACATCGATCCCGAAGGCTACACGCTCTACACCTACGCCGCGATGCAGGTCTGGTCGAAGGCGGTGGCCAAGGTCGGCTCCACCGATCCGAAGAAGGTCATGGAAGCGATCAAGGCCGGCGAGTGGGATACCGTGCTCGGCAAGATGGGCTTTGACGCCAAGGGCGACATCAAGGTGATCGACTACGTCGTCTACAAGTGGGACGCCAAGGGCAACTACACCGAGATCAATCCCAAGGGGTCCTAAGGTCTCAGGGTTCGTAAGGCCCCTCACCGCTTCTCGCAAACCACGAACGCCCCGGTCTCGCCGGGGCGTTTTGTTTTTGTACTGTATTCATTCCACTGAATTGGAACTCGAAAATGGTTCCCGCCCGACCCAAACTTTTTTTGTGGAACCCGATGGAACCAATCCACCCCAAGAGGCTTTAACGAGTTTGGGCTCGGGTTCCATCTCATTGATTTTGCTGCATCCCCACTGTTCCAACTTGATCCGCATATGGGCAGGCGGTTGTATGAAGCAATCGCATAGCAGCCCTCAGATTCGCGCGCGCATACGCCTCGAGGAGGCACCATGAGTGATCTTTCCCCCGGAGCATCACCGCTTCGCCGCACCGCCAAACAGAAGACCGCAGCGGACGGAAAGCCGGATTCCCTGGAGGATCTGCTGCACGCCCTGCAGGCCATGCGGTCCGGCGATTTTTCGGTGCGGATGACCGGCGATCATCTGGGCATCGAGGGCAAGATCGCCGACACCTTTAACGAGATCGTCGCCGCCAACCAGCGCATGGCGCAGCAACTGGAGCGTGTCGGCCAGGTGGTCGGCCGCGAAGGCAAGACCCGCCAGCGCGTCAAATTCGACCTCACCAGCGGCTCGTGGGCCGACATGGAAGGCTCGGTCAACACCCTGATCGACGATCTGCTCTGGCCCACCCGCGAAGTCACCCGCGCGGTTGCCGCCGTGGCGCAGGGCGACCTGTTGCAAACCGTGCAGCTCGACGTCGATGGCCGCCCGCTGGGCGGCGAATTTTTGCAGTCCGCCACCATCGTCAACACGATGATCAAGCAGCTCGGCGTGTTCACCTCTGAAGTGACCCGCGTCGCGCGCGAAGTCGGCACCGAGGGCAAGCTCGGCGGTCAGGCGCAGGTGCCGGAGGTGACCGGCGTCTGGAAGGACCTCACCGAGAGCGTGAACTCGATGGCCAACAATTTGACGGGCCAGGTTCGCAACATCGCCGAAGTCACCATCGCGGTGGCCAACGGCGACCTGTCGAAGAAGATCACGGTCGACGTCCGCGGCGAAATCTTGCAGCTGAAGGAAGCCATCAACACCATGGTGGACCAGCTGCGCTCGTTCGCCTCCGAAGTGACCCGCGTCGCCCGCGAGGTCGGCACCGACGGCAAGCTCGGCGGCCAGGCCATCGTGCCCGGCGTCGCCGGCACCTGGAAGGATCTGACCGACTCCGTGAACGCGATGTGCGGCAACCTCACCGCGCAGGTCCGCAACATCGCCAACGTCACCACCGCGGTGGCGCGCGGCGACCTTTCGCGAAAGATCACCGTCGACGTGCGCGGCGAAATTCTGGAGCTAAAGGACACCATCAACACCATGGTGGACCAGCTCAACTCCTTTGCTTCGGAAGTGACCCGCGTGGCACGCGAAGTCGGCACCGAAGGCAAGCTCGGCGGTCAGGCGCAGGTGCCTGGTGTGGCCGGCACCTGGAAAGACCTCACCGACAACGTCAACTTCATGGCATCGAACCTGACCGCGCAGGTCCGCAACATCGCCGACGTCGCAACCGCCATTGCCGGCGGCGACCTCTCCAAGAAGATCACCGTGAACGTGTCGGGCGAAATCCTTCAGTTGAAGGAAACCCTCAACACCATGGTGGACCAGCTCAATGCCTTCGCCGGCGAAGTCACCCGCGTGGCGCGCGAGGTCGGCACCGAAGGCCGGCTCGGCGGTCAGGCCAACGTGCTCGGCGTTGCCGGCACCTGGAAGGACCTCACCGAGAGCGTCAACTCGATGGCGTCGAACCTCACCGCGCAGGTCCGCAACATCGCCGAAGTGACGACCGCGGTCGCCAATGGCGACCTGTCGAAGAAGATCACGGTCGACGTGCGCGGCGAAATTCTCGAGCTGAAAGACACCGTCAACACGATGGTGGACCAGCTCAACGCGTTTGCCGGCGAAGTCACGCGCGTCGCGCGCGAAGTCGGCACCGAAGGCAAGCTCGGCGGCCAGGCGCTGGTGCGCGGCGTCGCCGGCACCTGGAAGGACCTCACCGACAGCGTCAACTCGATGGCGTCGAACCTGACCGGCCAGGTCCGCAACATCGCCGACGTCGCCACCGCCGTCGCCAAGGGCGACCTGTCCAAGAAGATCACCGTGAACGTGTCGGGTGAAATCCTTCAGTTGAAGGAAACGCTCAACACGATGGTGGACCAGCTCAATGCCTTCGCCGGCGAAGTCACCCGCGTCGCGCGCGAGGTCGGCACCGACGGCAAGCTCGGCGGCCAGGCCCAGGTGACCGGCGTCGCCGGCACGTGGAAGGACCTCACCGACTCCGTGAACTCGATGGCGGGCAACCTCACCGCGCAGGTCCGCAACATCGCCGAAGTCGCCACCGCCATCGCCGGCGGCGACCTGTCGCGCAAGATCACGGTCGACGTGCGCGGCGAAATCCTTCAGCTGAAGGAAACGCTCAATACCATGGTCGATCAGCTCAACCGTTTTGCGGGCGAAGTGACGCGCGTCGCGCGCGAGGTCGGCACCGAAGGCCGCCTCGGCGGTCAGGCCAACGTGCCCGGCGTCGCCGGCACCTGGAAGGATCTGACCGACAACGTCAACTCGATGGCCGGCAACCTCACCGGCCAGGTCCGCAACATCGCCGAAGTCACCACCGCGGTGGCCAAGGGCGACCTGTCCAAGAAGATCACGGTCGACGTCAAGGGTGAAATCCTCGAGCTGAAAAACACCGTCAACACCATGGTGGACCAGCTCAACGCCTTTGCCTCGGAAGTGACGCGCGTGGCGCGCGAGGTCGGCACCGAAGGCAAGCTCGGCGGTCAGGCCCAAGTGCCTGAAGTCGCCGGCACCTGGAAGGACCTCACCGACAACGTCAACTTCATGGCGTCGAACCTGACCGCGCAGGTCCGCAACATCGCCGAGGTCGCGACCGCGATCGCCGGCGGCGATCTGTCGAAGAAGATCACGGTGGACGTGCGCGGCGAAATCCTGCTGCTCAAGGACACCCTGAACACGATGGTCGAGCAGCTGCGTTCGTTCGCCGCCGAAGTCACGCGCGTGGCGCGCGAAGTCGGCACCGAGGGACGGCTTGGCGGTCAGGCCGTCGTGCCCGGCGTCGGCGGAACCTTCAAGGACCTCACCGACAACGTCAACCTGCTGGCGGCGAACCTCACCACGCAGGTCCGCAACATCGCCGAAGTCACCACCGCCGTGGCGCGCGGCGACCTCTCGCGCAAGATCACCGTCGACGTGAAGGGCGAAATCCTCGAGCTGAAGAACACCATCAACACGATGGTCGACCAGCTCAACGCCTTCGCCGGCGAAGTGACGCGCGTGGCGCGCGAGGTCGGCACCGAGGGCAAGCTCGGCGGCCAGGCCGAAGTGCCCGGCGTCGCCGGCACCTGGAAGGATCTGACCGACACCGTCAACTTCATGGCGGCCAACCTCACCGAGCAGGTGCGCGGCATCGTCAAGGTCGTGACCGCGGTTGCGAACGGCGACCTGAAACAGAACCTCACCGTGAAATCGAAGGGCGAGGTCGCAGCCCTCGGCGACACCATCAACAACATGACCGAAACGCTGGCGACCTTCGCCGACCAGGTGACGAGCGTCGCGCGCGAAGTCGGCGTCGAAGGCCGCCTCGGCGGTCAGGCCAACGTGCCCGGCGCCGCCGGCACGTGGAAGGATTTGACGGGCAACGTCAACCTGCTCGCCGCCAATTTGACCTCACAGGTGCGCGCCATTGCGGAAGTGGCGACCGCGGTGACCAAGGGCGACCTCACCCGCTCGATCCAGGTCGATGCGCGCGGCGAAGTCGCCGAGCTCAAAGACAACATCAACACCATGATCGGCAATCTGCGCCTGACCACGGACGTCAACACCGAGCAGGACTGGCTCAAGACCAACCTCGCCAAATTCACCAACATGCTGCAGGGCCAGCGCGACCTGACCACGGTCGGCCGGCTGCTGTTGAGCGAGCTTTCGCCACTGGTGAACGCGCATATGGGCGTGATCTACCAGGTCGACAACGAGGGCCATCCCCAGTTGCGCCTGCTGTCGTCTTACGCAGGCGACGGCAATTATCCTCACCCGCTGTTCGTGCAGTTCGGCGAGGGCCTGGTCGGTCAATGCGCCATGGACAAGCGGCAGCGGCTGGTAGCCGACATCCCGGCCGATGCGACCCCGGTCAATTCGGCGCTGCTGCGGGTGATCCCCCGCAATCTCGTGGTGCTGCCGGTGCTGTTCGAGAACCAGGTCAAGGCGGTGATCGAGCTTGCTTCCATCGGTTCCTTCACGACCTCGCAAATGACCTTCCTCGAACAGCTCACCAACTCCATCGGCATCGTGCTGAACTCCATCGAGGCGACGATGCAGACCGAAGGCCTGCTCAAGCAGTCGCAACAGCTCGCCGGTGAATTGCAGACCCAGCAGAAGGAGTTGCAGCAGACCAACGAGCAGCTCGAGCAGAAAGCCCAGCAGCTCGCCGAACGCAACGTGGAAGTCGAGCGCAAGAACCAGGAAATCGAGCAGGCCCGCCGCGCGCTGGAGGAAAAGGCGAGCGAATTGGCGCTGACCTCGAAGTACAAGTCCGAATTCCTGGCCAACATGTCGCACGAGCTGCGCACGCCGCTCAACAGCATCCTGATCCTCGGTCAGCAGCTCACCGAAAACCCCGACGGCAATCTGTCGGGCAAGCAGGTCGAGTTCGCGCGCACCATCCACGGCGCCGGTACCGACCTCCTCAACCTGATCTCCGACATTCTCGACCTGTCGAAGATCGAATCTGGTACGGTGACCGTCGATGCCGAGGAGATCCTGATGACCAATCTCCTGGATACCGTCGGACGTCCGTTCCGCCACGAGGCGGACAACCGCCAGCTATCGTTCAATATCGATATCGATCCCAATCTCGGGCGCAGCATCGTTACCGACTCCAAGCGCCTGCAGCAGGTATTGAAGAACCTGCTGTCGAACGCGTTCAAGTTCACCGCCGAAGGCGGCGTTCGCTTGAGCGTTTCGGCCGCCGTCGGCGGCTGGAGCGCCGAACACCCGGTCCTGACGCACTCCCCCGCCGTGATCGCGTTTGAGGTGTCCGATACCGGCATCGGCATTCCCGTCGAAAAGCAGAGGCTGATCTTCGAGGCATTCCAGCAGGCCGACGCCGGCACCAGCCGCAAATATGGCGGCACCGGCCTCGGCCTCGCCATCAGCCGTGAACTCGCAACGCTGCTCGGCGGCGAAATCCACCTGACCAGTTCGCCGGGCAAGGGCAGCACTTTCACGCTCTATCTGCCGCTGAAATATTCCGGGCCGACGGTGGCGCCGCGCTTGCAGTCGCCGTCGACCTATAGCCTCCCGCTGGCACAGCCGGCCGCAACGCAGGAGCGCGTCATCGAGCAGTTGCCCGACGACCGGTTGAATCTGGAACCCGGCGACACGATCCTTCTGATCGTCGAGGATGACCCGCATTATGCACGGGTGCTGATCGACCTTGCCCGCGACAAGGGCTTCAAGGTGCTGGTGGCCGCGCGCGGCACGGAAGCATTGGAACTGGCCAAGCAGTTCCAGCCCGCCGCCGTGTCGCTCGACGTGTTCCTGCCGGACATGCTGGGCTGGACGGTGCTGAGCCAGCTCAAGCACAATCCCCTCACCCGCCACATCCCGGTGCAGATCATCACGCTCGACGAAGACCGCCAGCATGCGCTGGCGCGCGGCGCGTTTTCTTTCGTCAACAAGCCGACCACGACCGAAGGCGTCAGCGCGGCGCTGTCGCAGATCAGGGAATACGCACGGCCCCGCCGCAAGCGCCTCCTGATCGTGGAGGACAACGCCGCCGAGCAGATGAGCATCAAGGAACTGCTCGACCACGATGATATCGAGATCGTGACATCGGGCACCGGCAAAGACGCGCTCTCCACGCTGCGCGATAACCCCTGCGACTGTGTGGTGCTCGATCTTCGGCTGCCCGACATGAGCGGCTTCGAGGTGCTCGACCAGATCCGCCACGACGATCAACTGGCGAATGTTCCGGTCGTCGTATTCACCGGACGGGAACTCTCGGCCGAAGAAGACGCGGAACTCCACACCATGGCGCGAAGCATCGTGGTGAAGGGCGTTGAATCGCCGGAACGACTGCTCGACGAAACTTCTCTGTTTTTGCACCGTGTCATCACGGAATTGCCAATCGAGAAGCAGCGTATGCTGGAAAAGCTGAACAGCTCCGACGAGGATCTGGTTGGCAAGACAGCATTGCTGGTGGACGATGATGCCCGCAACATCTTTGCGCTGAGCAGCGTCCTTGAGCGGCGCGGCATGAAGGTGCTCACCGCCACCACGGGTCACGAGGCCGTCGCTCTCGTCAAATCGAACCCGGAGATCGCCATCGTGCTGATGGATATCATGATGCCTCAGATGGACGGATATCAGACCATGGGCGTTATCCGCGAAAACCCGTCATTTGCCCGGCTCCCGATCATCGCGCTCACCGCGAAAGCGATGAAGGGCGACCGCGAAAAATGTCTGGAGGCAGGCGCGTCGGATTATCTGGCAAAGCCGGTCAACACCGAACAATTGCTGCTGGCGATACGCATGTGGCTACATCGTTGATCGGCATGAACACATGATGGACCACGAGAAGGTCAATATTCTTCTGGTCGACGATCAGCCGGCCAAGCTGCTCGCCTATGAGGTCATCCTCAAGGAACTCGGCGAAAACCTCGTCGTGGCGTCGTCCGGCCGCGAAGCGCTGGAATATCTGCTCAAGAACGAGGTCGCCGTCATCCTGGTCGATGTCTGCATGCCGGAACTCGACGGCTTCGAACTCGCCGCCATGATCCGCGATCATCCGCGCTTTCAGAAGACCGCGATGATCTTCATCTCCGCCATCCAGGTCAGCGACATCGATCGGCTGCGCGGTTATGAGATGGGCGCGGTCGACTATGTCCCGGTGCCGGTCGTGCCGGAAGTGCTGCGCGCCAAGATCAAGGTGTTCGCCGAACTCTATCGCAAGACCCGGCAGCTCGAGCGGCTCAATGCCGAGCTTGAGGATCGCGTCCGCGCCCGCACCGCCGAGCTTGAGGAATCGCACGCACGACTGCTGGAAAGCGAGCAGCGCCGCAGCCTCGCGATCGCCGCGGGCAAGATGGGATCGTGGGACTGGGACTGGGTCAATGGCGACTGGATGTGGGACGAAGGCCAGTATCCAGATTTTCGGCCTCGACCCCAAGACCTTTAAGGTGACGCCAGCGAACGTCCAGGCGCTTTTGCATCCTGACGATACCGACGAGCTGCGCAAGGCACTGGCCCAGTTCGCCAAGGGCGTCAAATCCTACGAGGCTGGAGTTCCGCATCGTCCGTCCCGAACGGCGAGGTCCGCTGGTGCGTCGGCACCGCAGCCGCAACCCTCGACAAAGCAAGGCACGGTCGTGCGCGTGTCCGGCGTCACCGTCGACATCACCGAACGCAAGCACGCCGAAGAACGCCAGAACCTGCTGGCGCGGGAGGTCGATCACCGCGCCAAGAACGCGCTGGCGCTGGCGCAATCGATCGTGCGGCTGACGCGCGGCGATGACGTCAAGGCCTACGTCCAGTCGGTGGAAGGACGGATCAACGCACTGGCCCGCGTCCACACCGTGCTCTCGCTGTCGAGCTGGCAGGGCGCCGAGATCAGGCGGCTGGTCGACGAAGAGCTTGCCCCCTATTCCGACGGCAGCCAGATCGCGCTGTCGGGTCCGGAGATCCAATTGCAGCCGGCGACCGCGCAGACGCTGGCGCTGGCGCTGCATGAAATCGTCACCAACTCCGCCAAATATGGCGCGCTGTCGACGCAGGACGGCCGGCTGTCGATCAGTTGGGAAAACGAGACGGGCCGCTTGCGGCTGGTCTGGGAAGAGACCGGCGGGCCACCGGTCGCAGGACGCCGATATCGCGCGGATTCGGCACGCGAAGCGTGATCGCCAGCATCGAATCGCAGCTCGGCGGCCAGGCCGAATTCGACTGGCGTCCGCGAAGGCCTGATATGCCGTCTCTGCGGTGCCGCTGTCGCCGCGCATCGTCGCGCAGGAGCGAAATCAGCTTCGCGAAGCTTCGGTCGAAAGACCGCGTGGCGAACGCGCCGCACGTGCGGCCGACGCCTCTTGATCCGGGCCGGAAAATCGCGCTACGCGACGGCCGCGCCGCCAGCGGCCGGGCGCTTCGCGCAAACCGCCTCGATCGCGCCGAGCAGGTCGTTCGGACGAAACGGCTTTTGCAGGCAGCCGACGTTGGAAAGCCCGGGCGATTCCGTCACGAAGTCGAGCGTCGTCATTCCGGATATCGCGACGATCGGCAAATCCGGATTTCGCTCGCGCATCTTCACGATGAGATCGACGCCGTTGCTGCCTTGCAGGAAGAAATCGACGATCGCGAGATCGAAACTGGATTCCTCGAACGCCTTCAGGCCGGCGGCGGCGCTTTCGGCTTCCACCACCTCAAAATGGTTGATCCGCAGCACGATACCAATCATCGCGCGAACATCGGCCTGGTCGTCGACGACGAGAACACGAGGCATCGAAATAACTCCCGGGCCGGTCTTGGGCCGACCTGCGGCTAAAATCCCGGATCTGGCGCAACGCGGGGGGCATTATTCGGACTGACCGTAAAGACACAGTTACTTCGGCCGCGAGCTTTCGCCCGAAGCACAGCCAGGCAATATGTAACCTTGGGTTGATTCCCTTAAATCCGTCAATGGTACCGGTCGCCGCAGATGCCGCTGAGGGCGAGCGTTGTTCCGGATGAGTTTCAGCATATCGGCTACATGGTCCGGTTCCGCGGATAGGATATGGTTCCCATCCGGCGCGAACCAGACCGCGCGAGAGATGAGCGCCAGCGCGGGAGAACAATGCCTACGACTAACGATCGCAACGTCTTCCTCTCGACCCTGCCGGCCACCGGCCGCGATCGCCGGGCGGCGCTCGCCGTCGTCAGCATCTCCGCGATCCTGTTCGCCATTGCCGTCCCCTTTGCCGGCATGCCGCTGGCCCCGATACCGGCCTTCGTCGCGAGCTATCAGTCCGCGCTTGCCGTCAACGACCTGATCACCGCGGTGCTGTTGTACTCGCAGTTCGCCATCCTGCGCTCGCGCGCGCTGCTGCTGCTTGCCAGCGGATATCTGTTCACCGCGGGCGCGGCAGTCGTGCATGCGCTGACATTTCCGGGACTGTTCGCGCCAGGCGGGCTGTTCAATGCGGGATCGCAGACCACGGTCTGGCTCTACATGGTCTGGCACGGCGTGTTTCCGCTTCTCGTGCTCGGTTATGCGCTGCTGAAATCCGAGAACGGCAGGATACGCAGCACGACCTCGAGCGCGATCCTGGCATGCGTGCTCGCTGTCGGCCTTGCCCTTGCCGCGTTCACCTGGATCGTCACCGCGCAGCATGATCTCCTTCCGATCCTGTTGAGCGGAGGTCGCTACACGCCGGTCATGATCGGCGTCGTCTCGACCGTGTGGTGTCTCAGCCTCGGCGCGCTGATCGTCCTGTGGTTTCGCCGGCCGCATTCCGTCATCGATATCTGGCTGATGGTGGTGATGTGCGCGTGGCTGTTCGACATCGCACTGTCCGCGATCCTCAACGTCGCGAGATTCGATCTCGGCTTCTATGCCGGACGCATCTACGGACTCTGCGCCGCCAGTTTTGTGCTGGCGGTGCTGCTGGTCGACAATGTCGGCCTGCAGGCCCAGCTCTCCCGGCTGCTCGGTGTCGTGCGCCGCCAGGCCGCGTCCGAACGTGATTATTACACCGAGCGCGAGCGCCTGTTCAGCGCGGTGGTGGAGTCGTCCAACGACGCGATCATCACCAAGACGCTCGACGGCACCATCACCGCCTGGAACAGGGCCGCCGAACGCCTGTTCGGCTTCACTGCGGCGGAGGCGGTGGGCAAGTCCATCGACATCATCGTGCCGCCGGCCAGGCGTGCCGAAGTGAAAGATATCCTCCTTCGAATAGGCCAGGGGGAAACGATCGAACAACACGAAACCGTGCGGTTGCGCAGAGACGGCGAACCGCTGGAGGTCTCGCTCAGCGTCTCCCCGATCCGCTCGGCAACCGGCGAAATCATCGGCGCGTCGGAAATCGTGCACGACATTACCGAGAACAAGCGAACCCAGGCGGCGCTCCATCAGGAGATCGAGGAGCGGCAGCGCATCTTCGAAACCTCGCAGGATCTGATCCTGGTGACGGATACGGCGGGAAATTTCGTTCAGGTCAGCCCCAGCGCCATGACCATTCTCGGGCGCCGCCCGGAGGATATGATCGGACGCAGCGCGATCGAGTTCATCCATCCCGACGATCTCGAAAACACCCGCAACGAGATGCGGTCGGCGCGGCGCGGACGGCAGATGCGGAATTTCGAGACGCGCTACGTCCACAAGGACGGACGCCCGGTGACGCTGACCTGGATGGGAACGTGGTCCGAACCGGTGCGGCGCCACTTCTTCATCGGCCGCGACCTGACGGAGAAGGAAGCCGCCGATGCCCAGATCCGCCAGGCCCAGAAGATGGACGCCGTCGGCCAACTGACCGGCGGCGTCGCGCACGACTTCAACAACATCCTCACCGTCATCACCGGCACCATCGGCATCCTGGCCGAAGCCGTCGCCGACAAGCCCGAACTCGCCGCCGTCGCAAGACTGATCGACGAGGCCGCCGACCGCGGCGCGAACCTGACCAAACATCTGCTCGCCTTTGCCCGCAAGCAGCCGCTGCAGCCGCGCGAAATCGACGTCAACGCGCTGGTGCTGGAGACCGCAAAGCTGCTGCACCCGACGCTCGGCGAGCATATCCAGATCACGCCGCTGCTGGCGGAAGATGCGTGGACGGCGATGGCCGATCCGAACCAGCTCTCGACCGCGATCCTCAATCTGGCGCTGAACGCGCGCGATGCCATGCCCAATGGCGGCAAGCTCGCGCTGGAGACCAGCAACATCTATCTCGACGAAGCCTACGCCGCCATGCACAACGAAGTCACCGTCGGCAACCACGTCATGGTTGCCGTCAGCGACACCGGCAAGGGGATCGCCGCCGCTCATCTGGAACGCGTGTTCGATCCGTTCTTCACCACCAAGGAAGTCGGCAAGGGCACCGGCCTCGGGCTCAGCATGGTGTTCGGCTTCGTCAAGCAGTCGGGCGGCCACATCAAGATCTACAGCGAGGAAGGCCACGGCACGACGGTCAAGATCTACCTGCCGCGCGCAACCGGACTGGAGCAGACCGCGGTGGAGGCAGCACTTGCCACCGCGCAGGTCGAGGGCGGCAGCGAAACCGTGCTGGTCGTCGAGGACGATGCCATGGTGCGCAACTACGTCATCGCCCAGATCAAGAGCCTGGGCTACAGCACGCTCGAGGCGGCGAACGCGGCGGAGGCTCTGATACTGATCGACCAGAACCCGGCGATCGACCTGCTGTTCACCGACGTCATCATGCCCGGCGCGATGAATGGCCGCCTGCTGGCGGATGAAGCGCTCAGGCGGCGACCCGCGCTCAAGACGCTGTACACGTCGGGCTATACCGAGAATGCCATCGTGCATCACGGCCGGCTCGATTCCGGCGTGCTGCTGCTGGCAAAACCCTACCGCAAGTCCGAACTGGCCCGGATGATCCGGATGGCACTCGGCAGTTGAAGCGCCGCCCGCGCCTCGAACGTGCAATCGGCGCAGTTGACGCAGGCGCATCGGTGCGATCATCTGCCCGCGATGAACAACCTCCTCACCGATATTGCCGGCGTCAGCGTCGGGCACGCCGATGACGCGGCACTCGCCTCGGGTGTTACCGCCATCATCTTCGACAAGCCCGCGGTGACCTCGATCGACGTGCGCGGCGGCGGACCCGGCACGCGCGAAGACGCCCTGCTCGATCCCGTCTCCACGGTGGAGGCGATCGACGCCATCACGCTTTCGGGCGGCTCCGCCTTCGGGCTGGAAGCCGGCGGCGGCGTGCAGGCCTGGCTGCACGAACAGGGCCGCGGCTTTCGCATTCGCGACGCCGTCATTCCCATCGTGAGCGGCGCGATCTGCTTCGACCTCCTCAACGGCGGCAACAAGGCATGGGGACGCTTTTCGCCCTATCGTGACCTTGGCTATGCCGCGGCCGCCGCTGCGGGCAGCACCTTCGCGCTCGGCAGCGTCGGCGCGGGACTTGGCGCGACCACCGCCAATCTCAAGGGCGGGCTCGGCTCGGCTTCGGCGGCGACACAGGCCGGGGTCAAGGTCGCGGCCATTGCGGTGGTCAATGCGGTGGGCTCCGTCACGGTCGGCGACGGCCCGTGGTTCTGGGCGGCGCCGTACGAGGTCGGCGGCGAATTCGGCGGCCGCGGCATGCCGCCGTCCTTTACGTCTGACATGCTCAGGATGCGCATCAAGGGCGGGCCGGACGCAACCGCCGTGGAGAACACCACGCTGGTAGCTGTTGTCACCGACGCGGTGCTGACGAAACCGCAGGCCAAGCGGCTTGCCATGATCGCCCAGACCGGAATGGCGCGCGCGATCTATCCGGTGCATGCGCCACTCGACGGCGATGTGGTATTTGCGGCGGCAACGGGCGCAAAGCCGATCGACCCGCTGTTCGGGCTCACCGAACTCGGCATGGTCGCGGCCAATGTGGTGGCGCGTGCGATTGCGCGCGGCGTCTATGGTGCGACCGCGCTGCCCTTTCCGGGCGCGTTACCGGCCTGGGGGGACCGGTTCGGTTCGCGTCCTCTGAGAACTAGACGCTGACAGACAGGGATGAACTCGCTTGCGCCGGGATCGTGTTGGTCTGGCGCTGGGTCAACTGATCGATGAAATTGTAGGACGAGGTCGCGGTGCTCGACGCGCTGGCGCGCGCGTTCAACGAGCCGTCCAGCACCTGCATCAGCGGATCGGATTGCGAGGGATCGCCGGATGCGTTGGCCTGCTGCGGATGATGACGGTGGCGGCCCTTGCCCTTCAGGGCCGACATCAATTCGCCCAGACTCACCGAACCGTCGCCATCCTTGTCGAGCTTGCTGAAGACGTCGTCGGCCCGCGCGACATTGGTGCCGCCGGCGCCGAGCGCATTTTCGAATTCCGATTTCGTGAGCTTGCCGTCGCCATCGGCATCGATCTGCGCGAACAGGTCCTTCAGCGCATCGGTGCGGCTGGTCGACGCCGAGGCGCCCGATCCGGACTGGCCCTGCGCCGCGAGCAGCGCGCTCATGGTTTCCGGCGCGATCGGCGAGCTCTTGCCGCCACCCGAGCCTGAGCTTGTCCCTGACGAAGCCGAGGCATCCGCGGAGAAGGCGAACAGGTTGGCGCGCATCCTTGTTGGCGCCGGACGGCGGCTTTGTCGACGTCAGCGCCTTGAGGGCGTCGATCGCCGAAGAAGCAGCGCCAAGGACTGGGAACATGGCAGAACTCCAGCAGGGGCCGCTTCATGCGCGGCGCGTCAAACGTGCACCAGTTCCTCAGCAAGCGCCGTGCCATTGCAAGAAACCCATATTTCATTGGGGTTTTCGTAACCACGCCGGCTCGCCGAACCCGGCAATAGATGCCGCTTCCGGCAGATTTTTCCGCCCACAGGAGTTCGGGCCGCCCGCATTGCCCCGGACAATCGCGCATGTTACGCGGATGCCATCTGTTGCCGGGAGCATCGGGAAGCGCACATGTCCCAGTCATTCGCGTCACGTCCCCTCGTCATCGCGCCGTCGATCCTGGCTTCGGATTTTTCCAGGCTCGGCGAAGAGGTCCGCGCGGTCGATGCCGCCGGCGCCGACTGGATTCATCTCGACGTGATGGACGGGCATTTTGTGCCGAACATTTCCTACGGCCCCGATGTCATCAAGGCGATGCGCCCGCACAGCAAGAAAATCTTTGACGCGCATCTGATGATCTCGCCCTGCGACCCCTATCTCGAGGCGTTTGCCAAAGCCGGCTGCGACCACATCACCGTGCATGCCGAAGCCGGACCGCATCTGCATCGCTCGCTGCAGGCGATCCGCGCGCTCGGCAAGAAGGCCGGCGTCTCGCTCAACCCGGGCACGCCGGCCAGCGCCATTGAATATGTCATCGACCTGATCGACCTCGTGCTGGTGATGTCGGTCAATCCCGGCTTTGGCGGCCAGGCCTTTATCCCCTCCGCGCTCGGCAAGATCAGGGACATCCGCGCGATGACCGCGGGCCGGCCGATCGACATCGAGGTGGATGGCGGCGTCGGGCCCGACGTGTCGGGCCAGCTCGCCGCTGCGGGTGCGAATGCGCTGGTCGCGGGCTCGGCGGTGTTCAAGGGCGGCACGATGGAATCCTACAAGGCGAACATCTTTGCGATCCGCAATGCCGCGCAATTGGCGCGCGGGGAAGCGGTGTAGCGGTCGAGGCGCGACGCTCTAGCGACCCGTCGTCCCTGCGAACGCAGGCTTCTGAAATCCCCAAGAACGTCATGCCCCGCGAAGGCGGGGCATCCAGTACGCCGTGGCCTCTCAGTTCAATCATCAGCGCCTCTGGAATACTGGATCGTCCGCCTTCGCGGACGATGACGACTGAATGTGCGTCCGCGTTCTCGCGGCATGTTTTCGCCCGAGGTTTTACAATCTCGTTGTCCCTCTCTTGAAGAGAGGGCGCAGGGAATGCCGGGTGCACGCTGCACCCGCGGTCTCGTGTGCCAAGAATTGCGCATTTGGCGCACACGAGCATACAGGTGAGCGGAAACACTCCGACATCCCCTGCGCAATGGCTTTACGGCTTACTTCGTGCTCTCCCCGGTGAGCGGGCTTGTTGTCACCGTCACCTGCGGATAACTCCGCAAAGCTTAGCGCCAGCATCGCGGCGCCAGGACCACACGACTTCGCCGTACGCCTTCGTTCAGTCGTCTGCCAAAGCCAAAAGCGTCCACCGCATCCCACCCCAACGCTTGGTGACGATGGCAAACGCCCCTCCTCGGGGATGAGACAGACATAGCAATAACACTGATTTGCCCCCACGTGTGAAGCGGAATATTTTTCACTCCGGGGCTTGACATGATTTCTGATAATCAGAAGTGATTTGCCCGACGGACAAAACAGCTTGATCCGCTTGAAGAAAACCGGGCGGGCGAGCAACATCGCGCGGTTCGAACATGTCGCTGCGACAAACCGGCATGAACATGGATGAACTGCGATCGACCTGTGTAGGGTGGGTTAGGCGAAGCCGTAACCCGCCAGCCGCGTCGATCATATCCATGGCTCGGCGAGGCGCTCGGCCTCAAGCGCTCGCAGAACGGCAGGCCGCTCTGCAATTCTCTTTGCGTATGCCCCGAAGTGCGGCCAGCTTACTCCCGGCCGCGCCATGCGACGAGACCAACGGCAGAGAACGAAAGCATAGGGATCCAGCAGGGAATAGGAGTTTCCGAGTAGCCAGGGTTTTGAGCCATCCCCTATCTCCGCATCCAGAATGTCAAACAGCGCAGCAACACGCTCCTCTGCTCCGGCGCGCAATTGGAGCTGGGCGGCTTCGTCGGCCATCCACTTGCCGGGATGCAGGTAGTTGGAAAGCGCCGGGTGCAAGCTTGTGGCCAACCACATCAGCCACTTGTAGAAATGAGCCCGCTCATCGGTTCCGACCGACGGTGCCAACCGCGCCTCCGGATACTTGTCTGCCAGATGCAGGGCGATAGCCGCCGCCTCGTAAAGGACGAGGTCGCCGTCCTTCAATACGGGCAACAGCCCGTTTGGATTCAGTTTCAAGAACGGCTCTTGCTTGTGGGCATTCGCATAGCGATCGACGAATATCAGTCGATGCTCGATCCCTATCTCATGGAACAGGATATGAGGGAAAAGACTGACATAACTCGGATAATAATAGAGTTCGAGCACGACGCGACCTCACTTGCTCACGCGAGGAGCTGCTCTTCTCAGAAGGTCCTGTGGACCTTCGTCTCACGAAAACCGCGTGGTAGCAATCATCGATGCAGGCCCGTATGATTGCCGCGGAACGAACGCTGGAGCAGGTTTTACACCGTCTACCGCCCCGCCGACAGGCGATCGGCCAGAAAATGCGGCAGGCCGTTGTCGCGGATTTTTTTCGCGGCAGCGGCGATGTCGTATGCCACGCGACAATAGGTGATCTCGCGCTTTTCAGTGTCGAACATCGCAAAAGCGGCTGCGGGATTGCTGTCGCGGGGCTGGCCGACCGAGCCGAGCACCGCGAGCCAGCGTCTGCCGTGCAGCAATTGCACCGGCACGCCGGTAACAGGGACAAAGCTCGTCATCTTCTCTGTCGCCGACATCGAATAGAGTGCCGGCTGGTGGATGTGGCCGCAGAACGTGATCTGCGCGTCGGTAGCCAGCATGCTGCGTCCGGCGCCTGAGGCATCATGAACGTAGCGCCAGCGCGGCGGATCGGACGCCTCGGAATGGACGTAAAGGCGATCGTCTTCCGTACGCGTGAACGGCAATTCTGCGAGAAAGCGGCGTTGCACCTCTCCCAGCCGGCCGCGCGTCCATTCGATCGCGGCCTGCGCCATGGCGTTCATGCTCTCGGCCGAAGTGCCGATGGCATTGTCGTGATTGCCGCGCACGATCATGGCGCCGGCTTCGACCAGACCCATCACGGTATCGACCGCCCATTCCGGATCGGCGCCGTAGCCGACGACATCGCCAAGGCAGATCATCCGCTCCGCGCCTTGCGCGCGCGCGGCGTCGAGGCAGGCGGTGAAGGCCTCCCGGTTGGCATGGATGTCGGCGAAGATGGCCAGCCGCAATATTTCCTCCGCAGCGAACTTATCAAGTCCCACGCGTGTGAGAGCTGAGGCATATCAAATTGAGCGGAGGGTTTGGTGGCCTGCATCCTTCGAGACGGCGCAGAGCCTGTCATCGGGCGCGCATTCGCGCGACGTTGGCGCCTCCTCGGGATGAGGTCCGGCAGCAGAATGCGCGGTACTGCAGGAACTTCGGAGAACTCTCAAACCCTCATGGTGAGGAGCGCGGCAACGCCGCGCGTCTCGAACCACGAGGCCACGGAACACGCCGCAATAAAGGGTCTACCGCTTGCGCGGCGCTTCCAGCCCCTTGAGCAGCAGCGCCAGCAGGACGTCGACCCGCGCGGCCTGCGCCGGATCGTTCCATTCGTCGCAATGGGCGGGATGGTGATAGCGGGTGGTGGCGTCGAACACGGCGCGCGCGGTGGCCTTGGCGTCGCTGACCTGGAAGGCGCCCTGCTTGACGCCGTCGGACAGGATATGGGCGACCTGATCGACCAGGCGCTCCTTGTGCGCCTTCACGACCTCGCAGGCCTCCTGCGCCAGCGTCAGATAGGTGCGAAACATTTCAGGGTCTTCGCAGACTTTCTTGTATTTGATGTCGAACATGGTGCGGAACCATTTTTCGAGCCGCGCCGGCGCGGGACCGGTGGCTTCCGCGATTTTTTCGAGCGGCGCGTTGGCGCGGTCGAGCCAGCGTTTTGCCACCGCCTGGCGCAGCGATGCCTTGCTCGGAAAATGGCGGTAGACGCTGCCGTGGCTGACATCGAGCGCACGGGCAACGTCCACAACCGTGGCCTTGGCCAGTCCAAACCGGCGCAAGACGTCTTCGGTGGTTTCGAGAATCCGCTCCGGGGTCAAAACGACGACTTCATTCATGAAGGTACCCTTTGCGTCTCGCTGGATCGGTTAGCGGGCGAATTTCGTGGCCTGGGCCTCGAGATGGCGCGCAACCTGCTGGTTCAGCCAGCGCTGGATTTGGGCGGTGAGGTAGAGGATTTCAGTGGTCATGGCTCAAGTTCCTTCGAGTTCGCAAAAGCTCGCCGTTCGAACGGCCGGCGGGCCCAAGTGACGCGCAGTCGCATTTTTGTTGTTGAGCGGGGTTTTCCCACGCTTCGGCGTCGGAAATGGATATAGCATGTCTCACTGACAGATTTCAATATCTGTCATTCAATATTCTGTGATTGTGGAGGTGCCTCGCCCTTTATCCCGCGTGGATCGCTCTCTCCCGTCATGGCCGGGCATAGCCGTCCGAAGGACGGCGTCGCTTCCGCTCGCCTATGCCCGGCCATCCACGTTCTTGTCAGCGCCGGTAAGGAAGGACGTGGATGCCCGGGACAAGCCCGGGCATGACGAACCCCCGGTGAGCCTGATTTCGTCGCACTACCTATCGCTCGAGGTTTGTCTCACCTCCCCCGCTCTGCTAAAGCGCAGCGTAACCCCCGAACCTCAGAGTCGATGATGATCCCCCGCTATACCCGTCCGGAAATGGCTTCCATTTGGGAGCCGCTGACACGTTTCAGGATCTGGTTCGAGATCTGGGCCCATGCGGCGGACGCCCAGGCCGAACTCGGCGTGATCCCGAAGGAGGCTGCCAAAACCATCTGGGCCAAGGGCAAGGACGCGCCGTTCGACGTCGCGCGGATCGACGAGATCGAGCTCGAGGTCAAGCACGACGTCATCGCCTTCACCACCCATCTCGCCGAATTCGTCGGCCCGGATTCGCGCTTCGTGCACCAGGGCATGACCTCGTCCGACGTGCTGGACACCTGTTTCAACGTACAGCTCTGCCGGGCCGCGGACCTGCTGCTCGCCGACATCGACAAGGTGCTGGCGGCGCTGAAGAAGCGCGCCTTCGAGCACAAGATGACGCCGACCATCGGCCGCTCGCATGCCATCCACGCCGAGCCGGTGACGTTCGGCCTGAAACTCGCCTACGCCTACGCCGAATTTTCGCGCGCCCGCGAGCGCCTCGTTGCCGCGCGAAAGGAAGTCGCGGTCTGCGCGATCTCGGGCTCGGTCGGCACGTTCGCCCATATCGATCCGCGCGTCGAGGAACACGTCGCCAAGGCGATGGGGCTTGCGGTCGAGCCGGTCTCGACGCAGGTGATCCCGCGCGACCGCCACGCGATGTACTTTGCCACCCTCGGCGTCATCGCCGCCTCGGTCGAACGGCTCGCCACCGAAATCCGGCATCTGCAGCGCACCGAGGTTCTGGAGGCCGAGGAATTCTTTTCCGAGGGCCAGAAAGGCTCCTCCTCGATGCCGCACAAGCGCAACCCGGTGTTGACGGAGAATCTCACCGGCCTGTCCAGGATGATCCGCGCCTATGTGACGCCGGCGATGGAGAACGTCGTGCTTTGGCACGAGCGCGACATCTCGCACTCCTCGGCCGAGCGAATGATGGCGCCCGACGCCACGGTGACGCTGGACTTCATGCTGAACCGCCTCGCCGGCGTGGTCGAGAAACTGGTGGTTTATCCCGCGAACATGCAGAAGAACCTCGACCGTCTCGGCGGGCTCATTCATTCGCAGCGGCTTGCTGACGGCGCTGACCCAGAAGGGCTGTTCGCGCGAGGACTCCTACCGCCTCGTGCAGCGCAACGCGATGCCGGTATGGCGCGGCGAAGGCGATTTCCAGACCCTGCTGAAAAAGGATCCTGAGGTGAAGAAATATCTCAGCGATTCCGAGATCGAGGAACAGTTCGACCTCGGCTATCACTTCAAGCACGTCGACACGATTTTTCGGCGCGTGTTCGGCGCGGCGTGAGGCTTGCGCTCGGGGCTTCACGTCGACAAAACCAGTGAACGGCGGCAGCGGATCGGCTAGGATCGCGCTCGTGCCAAATCCTCCCACGATACTTGTGTTCGATTCGGGTCTCGGCGGCCTCACCGTGCTGCGTGAGATCGTGGCCTCCCGGCCGGATGCGCATTATGTCTATGTCGCCGACGACGCGTTCTTTCCCTACGGCCATCACAGCGAAGCGGCGATCATCGCCCGCGTGGTGCCGCTGATCGGCGAACTGATCGAGGCTCATGCCCCCGATCTCGTCACGATCGCCTGCAACACCGCCTCCACGCTTGTGATGTCGCATCTGCGCGCGCGCTACACGCTGCCCTTTGTCGGCACGGTGCCGGCGATCAAGCCGGCCTGCGCCAGCTCCAAGACAAAACGCGTTTCCGTGCTCGGCACCCGGGGCACGGTGCAGCGCGAATACACCAGAAAACTGATCCATGATTTCGCGCAGGGCTGCGAGGTGACGCTGGTCGGCTCTCCGGAGCTGGCGTCGCTGGCCGAAGCCGCACTGAGCGGCATCGAGGTTGACGACAAGGACATCGCGGCCGAACTTGCGCCGTGTTTTGTCGAGCACGCGCAGGCGCGCACCGATACGGTGGTGCTGGCCTGCACGCATTATCCGCTGCTGATGGACCGTTTTGTGCGGCTCGCGCCATGGCCGGTGGACTGGATCGATCCGGCGCCGGCGATTGCGCGGCGCGTCGCCGATTTGCTGGGCCCTCCCGGCAGCATTGTCGACGAGGCCGGCGCCGAGATGGTGTTCACCTCGAAACGGCCGCACACGCTGAGCCAGGCGCTGATGCCGTTTTTCGGTGGCCGCGTTCCGGCGTGACCTGCTAGTTTTGCGCTCACCCGCGACGACGGCTCGGAGTTCGAAATTGCCCCCTGAAAAACAACCGCTCAACCGCCTGAAAAAACTCTGGCGGGAGGGCCGCCCCACCTTCGGCGCGATCGCGACCATCCCCTCGATCCAGACCGTGCAGATCATGGCGCAGTCGCTCGACTGGATCATCGTCGATCTCGAGCACGGCCCGATCGATCTCGGATCGGCGCATGCGATGATCGTGGCCACCTCAGGCACGCCATGCGTGCCGATGGTGCGGATCGCCGCCAACGAGCCGTGGCTGGCGAAGGCGCCGATGGACATCGGCGCGCTCGGCATCAATTTTCCGATGATCTGCAGCCGCGCCGATGCCGAAAAGGCGGTGCGCAGCGTGCGCTATCCGCCGAAGGGCGAGCGGCTGTGGGGTCCGTTCCACGCGCCGCTCCGCTGGGGCGTCTCGATGGGCGACTACATGGCGACCGCCGATGACGACATGGTCTGCATCGTCACCATCGAGCATGTCGAGGCGGTCAACCGCATCGAGGAGATCATGGCTGTGCCCGGCATCGACCTCGCCGTGATCGGCCCCGGCGACCTCGCCACCTCCATCAACAAGCGCGGCCTGCCCGATGACCCCGAGGTGCTCGAGCTGATGGCGCGCGCGGAAGCCGGCATCTTGAAGAGCGGCGTGCCGATCGGCGGCGTGGCGCGCACCGCGGAGGCTGCGAATGCGATGATCGCGCGCGGCTATGTCGCGCTCGCGCTCGGTTTCGACTGGTCGCTGTTCCAGCGCGGCATCGCCGCGAGTTTTGAGGGGATCAAGCGCTGAGTTGTCAGCGCCGGCGGCCCTGCTACTCTCCCGCGCACAGGGAGAAAATCATGAACAAGAAAATCGTACTTGGATTGACCGTTGCGGCGATCGCATTCGCCGGCGTCGCGGTGGCCCAGCAGAGCGGGATCAAGCGCACGCCGCTGCAAAAGCTCGACTTCCCGCCCGGCTACAACACCGTCACCGCCATCGCGGAAGTTCCCGCCGGCGGCGCGGCCGGCCGGCATACCCATCCCGGCGCCGAAACCGGCTATGTGCTGGAGGGCGAGCTTGAGCTGATTATCGACGGCAAGCCGCCGATGAAGATCAAGGCCGGCGAATCCTACCAGATCCCCGAAGGCGCCGTTCACGACGCCAAGGCCGGCGATAAGCCCTTCAAAGTGCTGGGGGTTTACGTGGTGAAAGCCGGCGAGCCGCTGGCCAAGCCTGCGCCCTAGGCCGAAAGCTGTGAGAACCGGTCCGATTTGGGCCGGAAGGTACTGATTTTCGGCCGAAAAACCCGTGTGGCTTGCTTGCGTTTTGTTGACAGCGGGGCCGTTTCTGCTAGAAACCGCCCTGCTCGCGGGCCGTTTTCGGCCCGCGTTGCGTTTCGCGACCCGCGGTCCACCCCGAAGCTTTCGAGGCGGACCTGTCGGCACCGGGAATTTTCCTTGTGCACAGGAGGGCGCGTCTCCTCAAATCTCAAACTCAATAGAGGACGCGATGACAAAGCGCAGTGAGGCGAAATACAAGATCGATCGCCGTATGGGCCAGAACATCTGGGGCCGCCCGAAGAGCCCCGTGAACCGCCGCGAATATGGCCCCGGCCAGCACGGCCAGCGCCGCAAGGGCAAGCTCTCCGACTTCGGCGTGCAGCTTCGCGCCAAGCAGAAGCTCAAGGGCTATTACGCCAACATCTCGGAGCGCCAGTTCCACGGCATCTATGTCGAGGCCGGCCGGATGAAGGGCGACACCGGTGAAAACCTGATCGGCCTCTTGGAGCGCCGTCTCGACACCGTGGTCTATCGCGCCAAATTCGTCGCCACCATGTTCGCCGCGCGCCAGTTCATCAACCACGGCCACGTCAAGGTGAACGGCCGCCGCGTCAACATCTCGAGCTACAAGGTCAAGGTCGGCGACCTCGTCGAGGTCAAGGAATTCCTCCAAGCAGCTCACGCCCGTGCTGGAAGCCGTCCAGCTCGCCGAGCGCGACGTGCCTGACTTCCTCGAGGTCGATCACTCCAAGATGACGGCGAAATTCGCCCGCATCCCGGCGCTGTCAGACGTGCCGTTCGCGGTGCAGATGGAGCCGCATCTGATCGTCGAATTCTATTCGCGCTGATCGGTTTTCGCGGTTTCGCGATATCAAAGGCCCCGGTTTTGCCGGGGCCTTTTTCGTATACCGGGCGGGTTATCGACGCGGTACGCCGGCGCGTATAGCATTTACTTGCAACGCGGGCCTCGCTGCAGGCACAAGCGAATGCGGGGGCAACATGCGCTTGAACGACTGCCATAACTTTCACGATTTCCGCGCCTGGCCCGGCGACGGCTGCCCGGTCCGATCTTCGATTACATCGACGGAGCGGCTGACGACGAAGTGACGCTTCGCCAGAATACCGCAAGCTTCGAGCGCTGCGACCTCGTGCCCAACGTGCTGCGCGGCGTGGAAGCCGTCGACATGTCGGTGACCGTCATGGGCCAGAAGCTCGCCATGCCGGTCTATTGCTCACCCACCGCCCTGCAACGGCTGTTCCACCATACCGGCGAGCGCGCCGTTGCGGCCGCGGCCGCGAAGTACGGCACCATGTTCGGCGTATCCTCGCTCGGCACGGTCAGCCTGGAAGAATTGCGCAAGGCGCACAAGACGCCGCAGGTCTATCAGTTCTATTTTCACCGGGATCGCGGCCTCAACCGCGCCATGATGCAGCGCGCGAAGGAAGCCGGCGTCGAGGTCATGATGCTGACCGTGGACAGCATCACCGGCGGCAACCGGGAGCGCGACCTGCGCACCGGATTTTCGATTCCCTTCAGGCTGACGCTGGCCGGGATGCTGCAGTTCGCGATCAAGCCCGTCTGGGGCATCAACTACGTCACCCATGAGGGCTTCAAACTGCCGCAGCTCGACCAGCACGTCGACATGAGCGGCGGCGCCATGTCGATCGGCCGGTACTTTACCGAGATGCTGGACCCTTCCATGAACTGGGACGATGTCGCCGACATGGTGCGGTTCTGGAACGGACAATTCTGCCTGAAGGGCATCATGTCGGTGGCGGATGCCAGGCGCGCGGTTGAAATCGGTTGCACCGGCATCGTGCTGTCCAACCATGGCGGGCGGCAGCTCGACGGTTCGCGCGCCCCGTTCGATCAGCTGGCGGAAATCGTCGATGCCGTCGGCGACCGGATCGACGTGATCATGGACGGCGGGATTCAGCGCGGAACCCACGTCTTGAAGGCGCTTTCGCTGGGCGCCAAAGCCGTTGGAGTCGGACGATATTATCTCTATCCTCTCGCCGCGGCCGGCCAGGCCGGCGTCGAGCGCGCGCTCGGCCTGATGCGTACGGAGATCGAGCGCGACATGAAGCTGATGGGATGCACGTCGGTCAACCAGCTCACACGCGAAAATCTGCGGTTCAGATAATTTTATCCGCTATCAAGTTGGAAGTGACGAGAACCGCAATAACGAAACCAACATGCACTACACCCCTCCCCCGCGCGATCCCAAGGCCCCGCCCGTCCGCATCAATCTGCTGTCGGACACGCAGACCCGCCCCACACCCGGCGATGCGCGAGGCGATGGCGCGCGCGGAAGTCGGCGACGAGCAGATCGGCGACGATCCGACCGTGAACCTGCTGTGCGAGCGCGTGGCCGACCTGCTCGGCAAGGAGGCCGCGGTGTTCATGCCGTCGGGCACCATGTGCAACGTCGCGGCGACGCTGGTGCATTGCCGGCCCGGCGACGAGATCCTCGCGCATGAGACCGCGCACATCATCGCCCGCGAAGGCGGCGCGCATGCCGCGCTTGGCGGATTCCAGATCATGCCGCTGAAGGGCGAGGACGGGCAATTCTCGCCGGAAACGTTTCGCGCCGCGCTGCATCCGCGCTCGCGCTACCAGCCGCCGCAGACCGTGGTCAGCGTCGAACAAACCGCCAATATCGGCGGCGGCACGATCTGGAAGAAGGCGGCGCTTGATGAGGTGGTCAAGATTGCGAAGGCGAACGGGCTCGCCACCCATATGGATGGCGCGCGGCTGTTGAACGCCACCGTCGCCACCGGCATCTCCGCGCGCGACATGGCCGCGGGATGGGATTCCGCCTGGATCGATTTCTCCAAAGGTCTCGGCGCGCCGATCGGCGGCGTCATCGCGGGCTCGCGCGAATTCATCGACGAAGTCTGGCGCTGGAAGCAGCGGCTCGGCGGCTCGATGCGGCAGGCCGGCGTCTGCGCGGCGGCCTGCGTCTACGCGCTCGACCACAACGTCGATCGCCTTGCCGACGATCACGCCAATGCGCGCGCGCTGGCGCGCGGGCTGTCGCAGATTCAGGGCATCGAGGTGCAAGAACCGGAAACCAATCTGGTGTTCTTCAAGCCTGACGGCGCCGGCATTCCCGGCGACAAGATGGTGGCGGCACTGCGCCCGCGCGGCGTGCTGCTCGCGATGATGGACGGCCGCATCCGCGCCTGCACGCATCTCGACGTGACGGCTGATATGATCGAGGAGATGGTGGGCCTGGTGCGCGAGGTCGTGCGCGGGGCTTAGTCCACAGCCGACGGGGGAACGCCCCTCTGCCGCTTAGCCACCTTTTTCCAGCAACCCGAGCGCGCGGCGCAGCGTATCCGCCGCCGCCTTGCGCTCGTCCTCGGACATGCGGTCGGCGTCGAGCTCAAGCCGCAGATGCGCCGTGCCGGCCTGTTCCGCGTCCTGCTTCAACCCGACCACCGCATAGGTCGCGACCGGCTGCGCGATCCCCTTGACCTGCACGTGCCCGCGCTCCTCGCAGCGCACGTCATCCTTCACGTGCGCGTATGTCTCGAACGAGATCAGCACGCCGCCAGGCGGCGCTTCATGCTCGAGCCGTGACGCGAGGTTCACCGTGCCGCCGACCATGGTGTAGTCCATGCGGTCGTCGCTGCCGAAATTGCCGACCGTGCAATAACCGGTGTGAATGCCGATCCGACAGCGAAGCGGCGTCTCGATGCCGCTGTTGCGCCAATCCTCCGCCAGCTCGCCGACGCGCTTTTGCATCGCGATCGCCATCTGGACGCAGGCCAGCGCATCCTCCTTCACGCCCAGCGTCGCCGGATCGCCAAAGAACATGACGATGGCGTCGCCGACGTATTTATCGATCGTAGCGCCGTACTGCAGCGCGATCTTCGACATTTCGGTGAGATAGTGGTTGAGCAGATGAGTGAGGTCTTCCGACTCCATCTTGTCCGTGATCTCGGTGAAGCCGACCAGATCGGAGAAGCACACGGTGAGCTTCTTGCGCTTGCTGACGATCTTGACGTCCTGCTGACCGGTGAAGATCGAGTCGTACACCTGCGGCGCCAGGTATTTGGCGAGTTTCGACGACAGCGCGGCGAGCGCGCTGGACTTCTCGGTCAAGTCCTGCTCGCGCTGCTTGAGCTCGGTGATGTCGGAATAGACCGCGACGGTGCCGCCATCCTCGGTGCGCCGCTCGCTCACCATGACCCAGCGGCCGTTGTTGCGACGCTGCACCTGCGGCTCGCCCGGGTTGCGATGCTGGCGCAGCCGCTCCGCTACCCACTCCTCAACGCGGCCTTTCGCGTCCATCACGTAGCCACGCTCCGCGGCGCTCCGGATAATGCTCTCGAACGTCGTTCCCGCGGTCAGTTCGATTTCCATGCCCGGGTAAAGCAAGTTGCGGTAGCACGAGTTGCAGATGACCAGCCGGTCCTCTCCGTCGTAGCAGACAAAGCCTTCCGAGATGCTTTCAATCGCTTCGGCAAGTCGCCGTTCGCTGCGCAGACGCGCCTGTTCCGCGCGACGCAGCGGCGTGATGTCGTATAGCCAGAACAGGCGCTTGGCGCCCGCGATGCGCAACATGGCCGCCGGCATAAGCGACCTGAACGTAGGAAATCAACAGATCGAGCAGCTCCCCTCGCTTGGTCTTCCAGATCACCTCTTCGTTCAGCAGTTGGCCGCCGCGTGCGCGCAATTGCTCGATAATGCGCTCGCGATGCGCGAGGTCGTGCCAGAACCGCCTGGTGTCGAACAGCTCCAGCTCCTCCTTCTCATAGCCCGTCAACTCGCGCAGTCGCCAATTGTGGAACAGCAGTCGCCCCTCCTCATCGACAACGCACAACCCGGCCGGACAATATTCAAGGATTTCGCGAAGCTGGCGCTCCTGCTCGGCGACCTGCGCCTCGTGTTGCGTCAGCGCGGTGACGTCGTAAACCCAAAATACGCGCTTGCCACCAACGAAACTGACGTGGCCGCCCTGGTAGGCGACTTGCACGTACGACAGCAGCAGATGCACCAACCGGCCGCTCTTGCTCAGCCAAATCACTTTTTGATTCAGCAATTGTCCGCCGCGATCGCGCAACTCCTGCGATAATGCGTGAGCGCTGATCGAGGTCGTGCCAGATGCCTGCGGGTGTCGCCGAGGTCCAGCTCTTCCTTGCTGTATCCGAGAATTCGCGCAGTTGCGCGTTGTGAAACAGCAGCCGGCCTCCTCATCGACGATCAGCAGTGCCGCCGGACTGAACTCCAGAATTTCGCGGAACTGACGCTCGTGCTCAGTAGCTTCGCTGACGGACAGATGACCGCCGTTGGCCGCCGTCAGGTTCTCTGTCGCGTCCGTTGGCATGCGCCCCAGCCAGTCTTCGGGAAAGCTAGCATCGCTGCCCGCAGAATTCGAGGCCCCGGCTGCTCACCAAGCGGCCGGGCACGAGGCTTCAACTCCCGAGCTTCACCTCCCGATCGCCTGTCCCACCTCCGCACGGCGAGATGCCGGACCGACTTCCACAAGGACGGCCGTTGTGCCGTCGAATGCCGTTTCGGTAAAGGCAACCGTGCGCGGCCGCCATAGCGTGACGCCGAGGACGAGATACGCCGCGCAGGTCCACAGCGATTGCCAGTTGTGCGGCCCTTCGTTGAAGGCGATCCAGGGCACAGTGAGGGCGAACAATCCGGCGAACACGGCTTCGGCAAGCGGCCGTGTGCCCGATTTCGGCGGAGTGAAGGAATGACACCGCGTAAAACGGCACCACGGCCATGGTCAGCGCGGCGAACGGGAAATCGCGCCAGCGCGCGTCGAACACGAGGCCGAGCGCGGTCTCTGCAGCGATCAGCGGTGGTTACGATCAGGGTGAAGCCCAATACCCGCGTCAGGAGCTGCGGGCTTCGGCCTTCCGGCGGCCCCAGCACGTCAAGAAAAGTCGGAAGCGGGCGTCCCGTCATCAGCGCATTGGCCGACAGCAGCGGCGCCGCCATCCCTGCAGCCAGCAGCAAACCCTGAATCAGCCAGCCGCCGATCCCGTAGCTTTCATGGAGCATCTTGTCGGCGGCTATTCCGAGCAACACCCCGCCGACAACAGCGCATATCGCCACCGCGACCCATGACGCCGTTCGCGGCGACGACCGCCGGAACCTCAGGGTCAGAAAGGCTGCTCCGAATACCGAGATGCAGAAAGCCAGCCCGCACGCCATTTGCAGTTTCCAGAACGGGTGGTTGCTGATTTGCGCTCCGGCCGGATATTTCAGCTTGCGATCGGTGCCATCGAGCGCGCCCCAATAGCCGCCCACGGACCCTTCCCATCGCCGCTTCCATGGCTCGTCATAGGCCTCGAACAGGTTGACGCGAAACTTGAAGCGTTCGGCCCGGTCGAGAATCTCGGAAATAAAGCGCGCCTGATTGATGCGGGACGGCAAGAGCGCCGTCGCGCATCCGCCCGTTACTCGGCCAGCCGGTTTCGCCGATCAAAATCTCCTTGCCGGGAAAAGCCGCAACCATCTGCAAACGGATCTGATCGACATGCGCGGCGGCGTCTTCAGCGCGGGGCGGCACGTCCTCCCAATACGGCAGGAAATGCATGGTGACGAAATCGACATCGGCGCCGATTTCCCGGTGGCGCAGCCAGAATTCCCAGACGTCGGCATAGGTCACGGGAATATTCACGCGCGGCTTGACCGAGCGGATGATCTCCCGCAGGTCCGAGACGATCATCTCGCCGCGCAGCAGCACTTCGCTGCCGACAATGATCGCCGTGACCGTGCCGGGATGATCCTTGACCAGGGAGACGGCGGTGTCGATCAGGAGCGCGTTCTTCGCACGATCGCGTCCGATCCAGACGCCAAGCAGGACCTTCAATCCGGCCCTCGACGCGAGTTCAGGCACCTGGTCCAGCCCGTTGTCGATGGAATAGGTGCGGATGCATTTGGTTATCTTGGCGAGCTCGGCCAGATCCTCGGCGATCTGGTCCGGGCTGACGATCAATGTCTGGTCGTGCGGCGTCTGATCGCCCCTGAAAGGCGCGTAGGAAACGCATTCCAGCTTCGCCGCGCCATCGAGCGGCGCGCGCACCAGGGTGACTGGCAAGGCCAGCCACCACCAGACCGCCGCAACGACACCAAGGGAAGCGAAGAAGAGCGCCAGCGGCGTGCGCAAGGTGATGATCCTGTCCGGTTTGCGCGATGTGATGGGAATTTGTAGCATCCGGCTCCGACCGGCATCAAGGCTGGGCACGAATGGCAGCCCGGCGTAAACAAGTGAAGCGATGGCATCCAACAGATTTTCCCGTCGCCAATTCGCCGGAATTGCCGCCGGGTCGATTCTCGGGGTATCCGTACCGTCGGCTGTCACCGGTCAGGGCGACCGGACCAACGACCGCGAATCGAATCGGCGGATCAATCCCACGTTTCCCACGGGCTTTCTGTGGGGGACGGCGACCTCGTCCTATCAGATCGAGGGGGCCGTCAACGAAGACGGCCGCGGCCCGTCGATCTGGGACCGCTTCACCCATTTGCCCGGGACCATCGCCGACCGCAGCAACGGCGACACCGCGACCGATCATTATCATCGGTACAAGGAAGACGTTCAGTTGATGAAGGCGCTGGGCGCCCGGGCCTATCGTTTTTCGATTGCCTGGCCGCGAGTCTTCCCGCAAGGCGCCGGCACGCCAAACCCGAAAGGCCTCGATTTCTACAACCGGCTGCTGGATGAGTTGCTGGCGAACGGCATCGAGCCATTCGCAACCCTGTATCATTGGGACCTGCCGCAAGCGCAGCAGGATCGCTTCGGCGGCTGGACCTCGCGCGACACCTCAAAGGCGTTTGCGGATTATTCGGCCTACGTTGCGGCGCGTTTGAGCGATCGCTTAAAGCACTTTTTCACCATCAACGAATGCTCCAGGCACGTTCACCTCGGACACGAAATGGGCGCCGACGCTCCCGGCCTCAAATTATCAAAGTCGGGACAAAATCAGGTCCGCCACAACATCGCGCTGGGACATGGTCTCGCGGTGCAGGCGATCCGCGCCCACGGAAAAGCCGGGACCAAAGTCGGTCCGGCGGAGAATGCCGTGAGCTGTATCCCCGCCATCGAAACCCCGGCGAATATCCGCGCCGCCGAGATCGCGACGCGCGAGCTCAATGCCGGCTATCTGACGGTGATGCTCGAGGGAAAATATACCGATGCCTATCTCGCGCAGGCCGGCAAGGATGCCCCGAAATACACCGCCGAGGATTTGCGCATCATTTCCTCGCCGGTCGATTTTGTCGGACTGAATGTCTATACGCCCGACCATTACGTCGTGGCCGCCGACAACGAACGCGGTTTTACCCTGGCGCCGTTTCCCAAATCTTTTCCGCACATGAAAGCGACCTGGCTCAGGCCCGGTCCGGAGGCGATCTACTGGGTGCCGCGCCACGTCGCAAAACTGTGGAACGTGAAATCGATCTACATCACCGAGAACGGAACGTCGGGGAGCGACCAGCCGGCCGCGGACGGCACCGTCTATGACGTCGATCGCATCATGTATCTGCGCAATTATCTGACGCAGTTGCAGCGCGCGACATCCGAGGGCGTGCCCGTGCTTGGGTATTTTCTGTGGAGCCTGATGGACAATTTCGAATGGCTGGATGGCTATGAACAGCGCTTCGGCCTCTACCGCGTCGACTTCGAAACCAAGCGCCGCACCCCCAAGCTGAGCGCATCGTTCTATCGGGAGACGATCGCGCGCAACGCCGTGGTGTAGTGCTGCGAGCAAGTCGCGTGATTAAGCAGGAACGTACGTCAATCTGATCACGTCCTGGTCAATCCGATCGCTCGACGCAAGGCGGAGCGGCGGCCGAGGGCCGGCGAAGAATGGTTTGCCGGAACCAAGCACGACGGGATGGAGGTAGAGGCGATACTCATCAATAAGACCAAGCTCGGTCAGGCTTCGCGCCAGGTCCGGTCCGCCGACGTCAATCTCCCCGACGTGCTGGGCCTTCAGCCCACGAATCACCGCATCGAGGTCATCCCCAACAAGGGTGGCGTTGGGACCGACGGATTTCAGCGAGCGCGACACCACCCACTTCGGTTGGTGCCGCCACGCCGCTGCGAATTCGCATTCTTCCGCGCTCCACTCGGGATGATCTTCATCCCAATAGCGCATGACCTCGTATAGGCGGCGACCGTACACACTGCCGGTCAACCCGCGTACCTGGTCTATGAAGTGACGAAAGAGCGTCGGGCCTGGCGCAAACGCCATGTGGTCGACGTAACCGTCCAGGGACTGGTTCATTCCAAAGACCAGCTTCGCCATGCTACAAATCTCCACCCAAGCTCTTCAGAATCCAGGCTCTTCAGAATAGCTTGAGCCGACGTTGTACAGAAGCGAGATTGGACACAGGCAGGAAAATGAAAAAGCTGACACGGCGAACGTTCGTGACCGGTTCGGCGGCGGTGTTGTGCGCCCCATCCGCGAAGACCGAGGCGCAGTCCTCGTGGCCGGCGCGACCGATTCGTATCGTCGTGCCGTATCCGCCGGGCGGCCAGACCGACGGCATCGCGCGTGCCTTCGGTGACTATCTGGCGCGGCAGCTGGGAAAGACGGTCATCGTCGAAAACAAGGCCGGCGCAGGCGGCGTCATCGGCGTGACCGAAGCGAAACGCGCAGAACCTGACGGCACCACCATCCTGTGCACGATTTCCTCATCACTCATCCAGAACCGAATTACGGTGAAGGACCTTCCATACGATCCCGAAAAGGACTTCATCTATTTAACGATGGTCAGCGGCGCCGGGGTCCGGTGGTGGCGGCGAAGAAGACGGGCGCAACCAATCTTCGCGAGTTCATCGAATATGCAAAGAAGGTCGGCAGCCTGAACTGGGGATCGTACGGCGTGGGTTCGACGCCCCACGTCCTCATCGAGACGATCGCGAAGCAATACGGCATTCAGTTTCAGGTCATCCAGTATCGCGGCGAGGCGCTGATGTGGAATGACATCGCGGGACAGACGCTGGATGGCGCCTCGGGAAGCTATGCCGCGGCAGCACCCGTCATTCAGGCGGGAACTGGAAACCTGATCGGCGTGGTAGGCAGCCGCCTGCCGCCATATCCGGACACGCCTACAATGACCGAGCAGGGTGCCGTCGGCGACTTCTACGACCTGCGCGCATTCACCACCTTCGCTGTACCGTCAGGCACGCCAAAGGAGATCGTCGAGCGGCTCGCGCCGCTATTGATCCAGGCCGGATCCGACCCCAGGGTCCAGCAGATGCTGAACAACTTTCTGCTGAGTTCCCCAGCCGATCTTGAAACCACGGCTCGCATCTTCAAGCGCGACAGCGATGTGATGCTCCGTATCCTGCGCGATCTCGGCGTCAAGCCGTCGGATTAATCAGGGCGAGCGCAATGCTCTCTTCGCGCGACGCCCCTCGCTTTCGCCACACCCGCAGATCAGTCATGACTTTTATGGCCGCCGCGAGGACCAGCGCGCAAAGCGCCGCCTTCGAGATCGTCTCCATCGTTCCCTCGATCAGGATGGCATGGACCACACTTCCCGCGACGATGACGATCGCCAGCGGCATATGGACGATACGCCATGTTTGCGCGCGCAGTCCCAATCGCCGGCGCAGTGCGGCTATGATCGCAACGGCGAAGATCGCCCACATGGCGATCACACCGAAGGGAGAAAACGGCGTCGGCGATGAGAAGAGAAGGGCGTCAATCATGTCAGGCGGACTGGTGATCCAGAGGCCGCCGACGTGGACCACCACCGCCACGGCCAGCGCGCCGCCGATCCAGTGATGCGCGCGCCGCCCACGATAGGCTGACAGTCCCGGCAAGTATCCGCCGATCAGCAAAGGCTGAACAAGCACAAGAGCCAGTGCGATAATCCCTGCAAAACAGGCCAGAATGTAGACCGGCTCGCGCCATGCCAGCAGCGGGCTCGTCGTTGCGGCGGCGATCGGCACGCAAATGGCTACTGCAAGGGCGGCCCAGATCAGGGTTGTCAGGGCCAGTCTCATCCCTTCGATCTCAACCCGGTCAGGCCGGCTGAAGCACGAAGTGCGCCTCCAGGCTGGTATCCTTGGCGCTCTTCATCACCGGCCGCAGGAAGACGGTTTTGAATTCACCGCTGTCATAGGCGAGGTGACCGTGCGGTTGGCCAAAGATGGGAACGATCTGCGGCATCTCGAGACGGAACGCGCCGTTCTTGTCGGTGAGCGTGGCTCCATGACTTTGCGGCTCGTGCTCCCGGCCTTCGGTCGTGTGCGCCCAGATCTGGATGCGCTGCCCGGCAAGCGGAGCCCCGTCGCCTGCGCGGCGCACGGTGCCGCTCATCCAGAAGCCGCCCTTGCCGATCCGATCCACGACCGCCGCGCCCTTCTGATAGTTGTTCGCCCCGCCCGACATCGAAGCGGTCGGTACGAGGCCTTGCGCGCGAGCCGGCAACAGGAGCCCGGAAACCCCGGTTGCCAGGACGCAGCCGCCAGCGGCGAGGAGGTTGCGGCGGTTGAGTACGACGGTGGTCATGCAAATCCCTCTTGGCGACGTGCGGTTGCTCCGCCGAGGATACAACAACAAGCGCGAGACGCCCAGTTGAGGGAAGCGAAGAGCGCAACAGGTCGCAATAACAGTGTTGTGAACGGGTGTGCGGGCCTAATCCTTGCGCTGGCCCTTGCCCAGCGCCTCAAACATCATCGTCTTCAGTGTCAGTTGAATCCGCCCGCCCTGTGTGGGCGCCATCACCATGAAGATCCGCAAGCAGGTCGTCCACGGGATCGACAAAATAGAAGCTGCCGCCCGCGCCGTCCCAGCGGTATTCGCCGAGCGGCCAGGTCGTGCCGGGCGGCGCCGAGGTACGCACGGCAAAGCCAAGACCGAAGCCGCTGGTGGGGCCCGGAAAATAGAAGGGGTCGTGAATGATCCCGGTCTCCGGCCCGATCTGGTCCGACGTCATCAGTTTGACGGTTTCGGGCTTGAGATACCGCTTGCCGTCCAGTTCGCCTCCATTCAGCAGCATTTGCAGGAAGCGGGCGTAGTCGCCGATGGTCGAGACCAGGCCCGCGCCGCCGGATTCCCAGCGCCGCGGCAATGTCGGATCGCCGATTCCGGCTACCCGAAAGCGATCGACAGGAAATGCCTGCGCGATACGCGGCCACTTCGCACTATCCGCGACGCCATACGCGGTCTCGGACATGCCGAGCGGATCGAACAGTCTTTGCTTCTCGAATTGAAACAGCGTCTGCCCCGAGGCCACCTCGACGACACGCCCGAGCACGTCGGTTGAATGGCTGTAATTCCAGCGCGTGCCGGGCTGTTCGGCAAGCGGCAGTACGGCGATGCGGTCGACGAATTCGGCGTTATCGAAATCGCCGGCGTATAGCAGCGGATTGCCATAAAGTTTCGTCACCTGCTGTTCGCCAAAGAAACCGTAGGTGATGCCCGAGGTGTGCCGCAGCAAATCCCTGATCGTGATCGGGCGCTGCAACGGCTCGAGCTTGAGCGGATACTTTCCTGCTTCATCGGAAATATCGACGCCGACTTTCGTATCCGCAAAGGAACGAATGTATTTCTCGACGGGATCGTCCAACGACAGCTTGCCGTCGTCGACCAGCATCATCGCGGCGACCGAGGTGACGGCTTTCGACATCGAATAGATCTGGAAGAGCGTGTCCGGCGTCATCGGCTGCCCGGTCGCGGGGTTCCGCACGCCGAAACTTTCGAAATAGACCGGCTTGCCGTGCTGCTGGATCAGCATGATCGCGCCGGGAATCTTGCCGGTCGTGATCTCGTTGCGAATTTCGTTCCCGATCCGGTCGAGTGCCGCGCGTGAAAAGGTCGGTGCGTTCGGCGCTTTCGGCTCGGCTCGCACCTCGTGCAGCCATCCGGCGGCCAGGAGAATGGCCAGCACAACTTGGCAGCGCCTTGCGGCGCCGTTAGTTCTCCATCGCTTCATAGACGAGCTGCTTCAGGGTTCGCTGGACGCGCTGGCGTTCCGTAGGCGTTTGCTCAAGTACCAGGAAGAACATGTCCTGCTTGCGGTCGATCACCATGTAGCAGCCGCTGGCGCCGTCCCATTTCAATTCGCCCAGCGATCCCGGCGGCGGCGGTTTTGCGTTGCCGGGATCGGTGCGCACGGCAAGCCCAAGCCCCATGCCAAAACCGTCCCCGGGGAAATAGAAATGATCCCGCTCGACGCCGGAGCCCTTGCCGGCGTGGTCGGATGCCATCAGTTCGAACGTCTTCGGGCTGAGATAGGTCTTGCCCTCGAACGAACCGCCGTTGAGCAGCATCTGCGCAAACTTCGAAAAATCCGACATGGTCGAGACCATGCCGCCGCTGGCCGACTCCCACTTCTGGCGGACCTCTGTCCGGTACTCGCGGCCGACGCGGAAATTACTGTCGTTCGGCACCGGCTGGGCGAGCCGGGCCAGCCGCTCCGGTTCGGTGACGAAGAAATTGGTGTCGGTCATGCCCATCGGATCGAGCAGCTTTTCCTTCTCGATCGCGAGCAATGATTTTCCGGACACGATCTCCATGACCCGCGCCAGGATGTCGGTGGAATGGCCGTATTGCCAGAGCGCGCCCGGCTGGTTGTGCAGCGGCAGTTTTGCGATCCGCTCGGCGAATTCGGCAAGATCGAATTCACCCGCATAGAGGTTGGCCTCCTTGTAGGCCTTGCGAACCAGACTGTCGCCATAGAAGCCGTAGGTGATCCCGGAGGTATGGCGCAGCAGGTCGAGAATGGTGATCGGCCGGGTCAGCGCCACCAGTTCGAGCGTCTTGGCGTCGCCCTCGCCTTTCTTCTCAACACCGACCTTCATGTTTGCAAAGGATGGAATGTATTTCGAGACGGGATCGTCGAGCTTGATCTTGCCGTCCTGGATCAACTGCATCGCCACCACTGACGTGATCGCCTTGGTCAGCGACGACAGGCGGAAGATGGTCTTGTCCGTGATCGGCGCCTTCGACACCACGTCCTGCACGCCGAAAATCTCGTGATAGACCTCCTTGCCGCGCTGCCGGATCAGGACATTGGCGCCGGATATCTTGCCGGTCGCGACCTCGTTCTTGAAGAACTCGGTGATCTTCGCAAGCTTTTCCGGATTGAAACGCGCACCGGCGGGAATATCGAAGGTGCCCTCGGCGCGGACCGGCGTGGTGGCCATCAGCATCAGCGCGCCACAGGTGAGCGTACGCATTAAAAGACTGCGAATTCATTGGACCCCCTCCGGAATTCGAAGGCAGTGTAACGAACGGGTCATCAGGCACAAGGGCTGCCGAAGCGCGGCCAATGCCGCTTCGTGCAGGCGCCCGCTGTCCGCCGAAAAGCAGCAGAATATGACAAGGTTGATACAAGGTGTCGCGGTCAGCGCATCGACGGCCGTCGCGACGGCAATATTGGCCGCGCGCTCGGCGGGAAATCGATAGACGCCGGTGGAAATGGCGGGAAAGGCGATCGAGGCCAGGTCATTTGACCGGCACAATTCGATCGCGCGGCGATAGCAGGAAGCGAGCTGTTCATCTTCGCCATGGCTGCCGCCATTCCACACGGGACCCACGGCATGGATCACGTGCTTCGCCGGTAACCGGTATCCTTTGGTGATTTTGGCGTCGCCCGTCGCGCAACCATTCAGCGTGCGGCACTCGGCAAGCAGTTCGGGCCCTGCAGCGCGATGGATCGCGCCATCGACGCCGCCCCCGCCAAGGAGCGACGTGTTGGCCGCGTTGACGATCGCGTCAACGCTTAACGTGGTGATGTCGGCAACGATGACTTCCAGCCGCGCCCCGCCAATCAGGCGCGCGCTCAAAACTCAGGCCGTTGCGTTGACCGCAACGCCCTTGTCGGCAAACAGCTGCTGCAATTCACCGGCCTGGAACATCTCGCGGATGATATCGCAGCCGCCGACGAACTCGCCCTTGACGTAGAGCTGCGGAATGGTCGGCCAGTTCGAATAGTCCTTGATGCCGTTGCGCAGTTCGGCGGACTCGAGAACGTTGAGGCCCTTGTAGCCGACGCCGACGTGATCGAGGATCTGCACCACCTGACCCGAGAAACCGCATTGCGGAAACTGCGGCGTCCCCTTCATGAACAGCACGACGTCGTTCGACTTCACTTCGTTGTCGATGAATTGCTCGATGCTCATCTTGGTTTCCTTTTGCAGCCAATGCCCCCTGCGGCATGGCCTTGGCGGGACCGGTCCGGCCGATCTAATCCGATACTTCCCTATATGTAACCCCAAACCCTTGTTCGTCCAAAGTAAAATGGCGGGGAGCTGGCATGCGGCGGGCGGCCGCGGCGGGCCCCGGGAGCGGCCGGTGGTGGGGCGTCATAGCCTGATGGCAGCAATATCATAGCCGCCAGAGGCTTTTTTCCCGTAACCAAAGCCCTATCTAGGACGAACCGCCTTTTAGGAACCTGTCCGCCAGAGCAACGTTCTCTCCCCAACCGGAGACAAAAGTGACGAAATCAGTATCCGCCGCGGCCACCCGCCCCGCCTACCCGTCACTGTTCTCCGATTCCGGGACACTTTCCCAGAAGCTGGTGGAGGCTTATCTGGCGGTCCGGGACGAGACCGAGCGGCGCGCCGCGCCCCTTTCGCCCGAGGACCAGCTGATCCAGTCGATGCCGGACGCCAGCCCCGCCAAATGGCACCGCGCCCATACCACCTGGTTCTTCGAGCAGTTTCTGCTCGGCGAGCATTGTGCGGGCTATCAGGTATTCCACCCCGACTACGCGTTTCTGTTCAACTCCTATTATGTCAGCGCCGGCCCCCGGCACGCCCGCCACCAGCGCGGCCACCTGACCCGGCCCTCAGCCATCGAAGTCACCGCCTATCGCAGGCATGTCGACGCCGCGGTGGTGAAATTCTTCCAGACCGCCGACGAAGCGACGCTCGCAAGGCTGGTGCCGCTGGTCGAGGTCGGGCTCAACCACGAGCAGCAGCATCAGGAATTGATGCTCACCGACATCCTGCACGCCTTTGCGCAGAACCCGATTCCGCCGGCCTACGATCCGGCATGGGCCTTCCCCGCCTCGAACCGCGGCGGCGACGAGAAGGCTCGCGCCGGCGAAGAATGGGTCACGCTCAACGAGGGCATTCACACGGTCGGGCACAGCGACGACAGTTTTCATTTCGACAATGAAAAGCCGGCGCACCGTGCGCTGGTCGGCCCGGTCAAACTCGCGCGCAACCTCGTCACCAATGCCGAATGGCTCGCCTTCATCGAGGACGGCGGCTACCGGACGGCGACGCTGTGGCTGATGGACGGTTTTGGCACTGTCAGCAACGAGGGCTGGGAAGCGCCGGGACATTGGCGTCAGGTGGATGGCGAATGGAAGATCATGACGCTCGGCGGCCTGCAGCCGATCGATCGCGAGGCCCCCGTCTGTCACGTCAGCTATTACGAAGCCGACGCGTTCGCGCGCTGGCGCGGCAAGCATCTGCCGACCGAGATGGAATGGGAAGTCGCCGCCCGCGCCGGTCACCTCAACGACGCCTTCGGCATCGTCTGGCAATGGACGCGCAGTTCGTACTCACCCTACCCCGGTTACCGGGCGATTGAAGGCGCGCTCGGCGAATATAACGGCAAGTTCATGGTCAACCAGCTGGTGCTGCGCGGCTCCTCGCTTGCAACCCCTCGCCGGACACAGCCGTATCACCTATCGCAACTTCTTCTATCCGCACCACCGCTGGCAATTCACGGGGCTTCGCCTCGCCGACTACGCCTGACTTTTCCCGGGCATGACCAGTCCATGCCCAACCACTGGATCAAAAGCGCGCCGGAAAGCGCGTTCAGGAGAGTATCATGAATGTGCATGCCCCCGCTTTGGCCTCGGAGCAGCAGTTTGACGATGCGACGTCGGCGTTCGCCGGCGACGTGATCGGGGATCTGGCAAAGCATCCCAAAAAGCTGTCGCCGAAATATTTCTACGACGCCAGGGGATCGGAGCTGTTCGAGCAGATCACGGTGTTGCCGGAATATTACCCGACCCGCACCGAGCTTTCGATCCTGCGCGACCGCGGCAACGAGATATCAGCGATCATCCCGAAGGGCGCGGCGCTGATCGAATTCGGCGCCGGCGCCACCACAAAAGTCCGGCTGTTGCTGGAGCGTTGCGAGTTCGGCGCCTATGTGCCGGTGGATATTTCGGGCGATTTCCTCAACGCGCAGGCGGACGGCTTGCGCAAGGATTTCCCCGGGCTCGACGTCTATCCGGTGGCGGCCGATTTCACCACGCCGTTTGCCTTGCCGGCCGCGATATCAGGCATGCCGAAGGTCGGCTTCTTCCCGGGATCGACGCTCGGCAATTTCGAGCCGCATGAGGCTAGCGCCTTCCTGCGCAGCGCGCGCGAGATCCTCGGCGAAGGCGCGCAGATGATCATCGGCGTCGACCTGGAAAAGGACGAGCGCACGCTCTATGACGCCTATAACGATGCCGCCGGCGTCACCGCGCGCTTCAATCTCAATGTGCTGGAGCGCATCAACCGCGAGCTCGGCGGCAATTTCGACCTCTCCGGCTTCATCCACCGCTCGATCTACAACAAGGACCGGCACCGCATCGAGATGCACCTGATCAGCCGCAAGGCGCAGAGCGTGCGCGTGCTCGGCCACCATTTTTCGTTCCGCCCCGGCGAAAGCATCCATACCGAGAACAGCTACAAATATTCGCTCGACCGCTTCACCGCGCTGGCGCGCGGCTCCGGCTGGAACGTGACGGAATCCTGGACCGACACAGCGAGGATGTTTTCGGTGCACGCGCTGGTGGCCTCGGACTGAGACCGGCGCACGCGAATTTCGCGCGGGTCTAGAGCTTTTCCGTTCCGATTGAATCGGAACGGAGCTCTATCTTTTTGTTTTGACGCGTTTTCTTCACGCGAACCGGTATCCACTTCGCTTGAAAACGCTCTACTGCCCGCAGGTCTTGGCGCCGGACCTCTGACGGGCCTGCACTCTTGGCCTGCGCGTCGGCACGATCGGCGGCGCCGGAATGATCCAGTGATCGATCACGCGTTGCCCGGTCAGCAGCCAGGTGTGGATGATCCGCCATTTGTCTCTTCCGCGCGACGGAAAATCCAGCAGCGGCGAGCCTGCGTCCTGCAGTTCAATGAAAAACTTCAGCGTATCCTTCCCGGTGGGGCCGCCCGGCTCGATCTTGTGCGATCGAATCCAGCGATCCCATTCTTGAAGTATCTGCTCTCTAGCTACTTTTTGCTTCATAGGCGCGTGTTCCCAGCCACGACTTAACGTGGAAACTGAGTTGACCGCGCCGGCCGGTTGTACTGGCAGGAGGGCAATGGCGCCGCCGCGCCGCTCAATGCCCTCGTCCGCAAGCTAGCAGATAAATCTTAAACTTTCCTTAACCTTGTTTGGCCGGACCGCCAAGTTTTTCCGGTGCCAGCAAATCGCTGCACCCGTGCTGCGATTTGCCCTTTGAACGGTCGAAATTTTGACGCCAACTCAGCCTACGGTTTCTGCTGCGGCTTGGCTGGGGTGAGTTCGCGCCAAGGGAATGTATTGTCATGGGGAACGCGTATTCTTTCAGCAATCAAAACCGGCCTATTGCAGCAGCATCATCGCGCCACGATGACGAAGATACCGGCTGGGATAATGACATCGACAACGAACTTGTGTCGCTTCTAGAGGAAAACGCCCGGCTTCGGGCGCTCGTGGTCCGGCTGTCCGACCTCGTTCTCAAGAATGTCATCGATCAGAAATAGTTTTGCCAAATTGCGGCGGATCGCGCGGCGTGCGTAGGGCAACCGGCCCTATTGCGCGACCGCGGACCGCAGCGACATCGATTCCCACGCCGCGACCATGATCATGATCGCGGTGGTCAGGACCGACAGCCATAATGGCGACAGATCGCTCGCGAACCATGCAAGGATCGCGAGCGCGATAATGCCGATGCCGTGGGAGAGTTGCAGAAAGCCACGGATCGCGTGCTTGAACAGGATGGTGCCGACCAGAAACAGCAGCGGCCCGCCGATCGCGCTCACCACCGTCTTGATGTCGGAATGGCCGAGCGGATGTTTCAGCACCAGTTCGTCGGCGACCGCCGACAGAATGATGCCGGCCACGATCGGCATGTGCAGATAGGTATAGGCGAGCCGCGCCACCCGCCCGGATTGCTCGGATTTCGAGATCATCTCGGAGCCGGCTTCCGCACCCTTATGGAAATAGACCCACCACATCGCGATGCTGCCGGCGAGCGCCGAGACAAAGGCAGCGATGTTCTCCGGCGTCCAGGTCAGCTCGGCCACGGTAGTGCCGGTGACCACGATGGATTCGCCGAGCGCGATGATGACGAACAGCGAACAGCGTTCCGCCATATGGCCGCCTTCGACGGCCCAGGCTTCCATCGAGGAGAAACCCAATCCCGGCGTCCAGAAGCGGGCCGCCGCGGAGACATATTCGATCGCCAGCGCGACAATCCAGAAATAGAGCCGCTTTTCTCCCTCGGCGAGGCCTCCAAGAATCCAGAACACGCCGGAAACGCACAGCCAGGCCAGGATGCGGATCGCGTTGTGACGCACCAGGGTCTGATGCCGCGGCGTCGCCAGCAGCCAGAACAGCGTGCGGCCGATCTGCATCGCCGCATAGGCAATGGCAAACCAAAGGCCGCGCCCTTCGAACGCCGCCGGAATTGTCGTCGACAGCACGAGCCCGCCAAGCATCAGCAGGAAGAGCAGGATGCGGACCGGCGTCTGTTCGGGATCGAGCCAGTTGGTGACCCAGGTGGTGTAGACCCACACCCACCACACCGCGAGGAACAGCAGCGTGACCTGAACCGCGCCGAGCACAGTGAAATGGTGCAGCAGCGTGTGCGAAAGCTGGGTGACCGCGAAGACAAAGACGAGATCGAAGAACAGCTCGGCGTTGGTGACGCGGCCGTGCCGGTCGGGCGCGATGACACGAAACAGCGCGCCGCGCGGATTTTCCGTCATTGCCCCACTCCCCGGGCGCTAGCCTTTCGGCGGTGCGCCGGGCACCCCGGTCTGCAACGCCAGCGCATGCAGCACGCCGCCCATCTGGCCCTTCAGCGACTGATAGACGATCTGGTGCTGTTGCACGCGGGATTTTCCACGGAAGGATTCCGAGATCACGGTGGCCGCGTAGTGGTCGCCGTCGCCGGCCAGATCGCGGATCGTCACCTCGGCATCGGGAATCGCTGCCTTGATCATCGATTCGATATCGTGGGCATCCATCGGCATTCCGGCATGTCTCCTTGGGCTTTAAATCGGGGCTTCGAATCAGGGTCCGCTCGCGCGGCCGTGATGGCCAAATCTAGCGCGGACGGCCTTCTAGGTCACGCCCCGCCGCACTATATCCGAGGCCCCAGGGTTTGAAATCTGCCCAATTCCACCGCAGCGATCACAACGGGCTGACCGAAAAAGGCGCAAACGACATGAAACTTCCCGGTCCCGACCATCCGATCACCATTACCGCCAATCCGAAGCGCGTCCGCGTCACCGCCGGCGGCGTCGTCATTGCCGACACCAGCCAGGCGCTGACCCTGAAGGAGGCGACCTACCCTGCGGTGCAATATGTGCCGCGCGAGGACACCAACATGGCGCTGCTGGAGCGCACCGCGCGAACGACGCATTGTCCCTACAAGGGCGATGCGAATTATTTCAGCGTCAATGCCAACGGCAAGAAGCTGGAGAATTCGATCTGGACCTACGAGACGCCATTTCCCGCGATGGCCGAGATCGCGGGCCACCTGGCGTTCTATCCGGACAAGGTGACGATCGAGGAAGTGGGGTAGTACGGCTTTTCTTCACGGCTTACCAAAGCGCGACGTGCGTCGCGCGCCGGATGTCCCGGCCGTGTAGGCCTTTAGGGAAACAAGTGGCAATAAGCCTTGCCCAATCCGCTCGCCGGTTGCAACATCGGGTGCCAGCAGCCTGCCGGGGGCGCCCATGACGACGATTTCCGACACCGCGGCGACGGCGGACGTTCACGCCGCGCCGAAGGTCAAAGTGCGCAATCCTTCGCTCGACCGCGCCCGCACCTTTCTGACGCTGGTGGTGCTGCTGCACCACGCCGTCATCCCCTATACCTATTACGGCCACACCGATCCGAAGGAATTCTTCGGCTTCGACATGATCGTGCTCGCCACCGACAGTTTCTTCATGGCGATGTTCTTTTTCCTGTCGGGGCTGTTCGTGTGGCCGGGCATCGCCCGCAAGGGAGCGGTGAACTATCTGTCCGATCGCCTGCTTCGGCTTGGCCTGCCGTTCGTGATCTGCGCATTCACGGTGATTCCGCTCGCCTACTACGCCATCTCGCTGCGGCATCATCCCGAAATCGGCTTTTCGGAATTCTGGTGGACCACCATCACGAAAGGCCCGTGGCCGAGCGGGCCGATCTGGTTCCTTTGGGTCTTGCTCACCTTCGATGTGGTTGCCTGCGTGCTGTATCGGCTGTCACCCAACATGCTCGATCCGATCAACCGCCTCTCGCTGCACGGCCGCCGCCGGCCCGCCGTGTTCTTCGCCGTGATGCTTGCCGTCACCGCTGCGTTCTACGTTCCCGGGCTGATGCGCTACGGACCAGCCAGCTGGCTCGAGTTCGGGCCGTTCTCGGTCCAGCACGGGCGCGTGATGCTCTACGCCACCTACTTCTTTTTCGGTGCCGGCATCGGCGTTGCGAATATGGATCGCGGGTTGTTGGCGGTAGACGGCCGGATGGCGAAGGTCAGCTGGGACTGGATGATACTGGCGATCGTTCCGTATTACCTCATGTGGGTGCTGATCGGCATCAAGCGCGAAAATCTGGGGAATCCGTCGCCGTTGCCGAACTGGTATGAAGGGGCCTATGCCATCTGCTTCACTGTCTTCAGTGTGGCCATCCTGTTCCTGATCCTGGCTTATTTTCTGAGGTTCGCCAGCTCAGGCAAGAGCGTATTCGATCCGATGCAGTCCGATGCCTACGGCATGTTCCTGGTGCACTATCCGATCACGCTGTGGCTGCAGTATTGGCTGTTCAACTTCAATATGCCGGCCACCGTGAAAGTACCCATCGTATTCGTGCTGACGGTCGCGTTCAGCTGGGCGCTGACGCGCCTGCTCAGGCAGATACCGGGCGCGAAGCGGGTGCTCTAGGACGCCTTGCCGTTCATGTACGCAGGCAGCCAGCTCTCGAAGG
>CAVSXQ010000053.1:0-25460 GCA_963731915.1 uncultured Alphaproteobacteria bacterium | reverse complement strand
CGGATCGAGATAGCCGTTGGTGCCGGCCCAGATCACGCAAACCTGCTCTTCCATCTTAAGCGGCGAGAACTGCGGCTGCTTCAGGAGTTCGGTCAGACGCGAGCCGCGGTTGAGCAGGCGCTGCGTCGAGGCGTCGAGGTCGGAGCCGAACTGCGCGAAGGCCGCCATTTCGCGGTACTGCGCCAGTTCGCCCTTGATCTTGCCGGCGACCTTCTTCATCGCCTTGGTCTGCGCCGACGAACCAACGCGCGACACCGACAGACCGACGTTCACCGCCGGGCGGATCCCCTGGAAGAACAGAATCAGTCTTCCCCGAAGTTATGGCCGTGGTAATCGAAATCACGTTGGTCGGGATGTAGGCCGACACGTCGTTGGCCTGGGTTTCGATGATCGGCAGTGCGGTGAGCGAACCCGAACCGTGGTCCTTGCTGAGCTTCGCCGCGCGCTCGAGCAGGCGAGAATGCAGATAGAACACGTCGCCGGGATAGGCTTCGCGGCCCGGCGGGCGGCGCAGCAACAGCGACATCTGACGGTAGGCGACGGCCTGCTTGGACAAGTCGTCATAGATGATGACGGCGTGCATGCCGTTGTCGCGGAAATACTCGCCCATGGTGCAGCCGGTGAACGGCGCGATGTACTGCATCGGCGCCGGGTCGGATGCGGTGGCGGCGACGACGATGGAATATTCCAGCGCGCCCTGCTCTTCCAGCACCTTCACGAACTGGGCGACGGTCGAACGCTTCTGGCCGATCGCGACGTAGACGCAATACAGCTTGATGTTCTCGTCGGGCTGCGCGTTGAGCGGCTTCTGGTTCAGGATGGTGTCGAGCGCGATCGCGGTCTTGCCGGTCTGGCGGTCGCCGATGATCAGTTCGCGCTGGCCGCGGCCGACCGGGATCAGCGCGTCGATCGCCTTGAGGCCGGTTGCCATCGGCTCGTTCACCGATTTGCGCGGAATGATGCCGGGCGCCTTGACGTCGACGCGCTTGCGCTTGTCGGCCTGGATCGGACCCTTGCCGTCGATCGGATTGCCGAGCGCATCGACGACGCGGCCGAGCAGGCCCTTGCCGACCGGCGTGTCGACGATGGCGCGGGTGCGCTTGACGGTCTGGCCTTCCTTGATCTCGCGGTCGGCGCCGAAGATCACGATACCGACGTTGTCGGTTTCGAGGTTCAGCGCCATGCCGCGGGTGCCGTTCTCGAACTCGACCATTTCACCGGCCTGGACGTTGTCCAGACCGTAGACGCGGGCGATACCGTCGCCGACGGACAACACCTGTCCGACTTCGGTGACCTCAGCCTCCTGGCCGAAATTCTTGATCTGGTCCTTGAGGATCGCGGAAATTTCCGCGGCGCGGATGTCAGTCAGCCTGCCTCTTTCATCGCGTTCTTGATCGAATTGAGTTTGGTGCGAAGCGAACTATCCACCATGCGGCTGCCGAGCTTGACCACAAGGCCGCCGATGATGGAGGGATCGATTTTCACGTTAAGCGCGACGTCCTTGCCCGTCACCGATTTCAGTGCGGTCTTCAGCGCATCGAGATTCTTTTCGTTGAGCTGTTCGGCGACGGTGACGTCGGCGGTCGCCTCGCCCTTGAACTTCGCCACCAGCGCGCGGAAGGCGCGGATCACGTCAGCCACCGCGAACAGCCGGCGGTTGGCGGTGAGGACTTTAAGGAATTTTGGCAGAGGTGCCGGTGATGCCGGCCCTGTCGAGCACTGCGTCGAGCGCCCGTGCCTGCGCATCTGCCGAGAACACCGGGCTGCGCACGAGGCGCTTGAGATCGGCACTCTCGTTCAGCATGGCCTCGAATTTTTCGAGGTCGGCTTTGACCGCGTCGACGGACTTCTCGTCGCGCGCCAGTTTGAACAAGGCCGTAGCGTAACGGCCGGACACTCCCGAAACGGACGGATCTTCAGCAGCCACAGAGACGCTCTTTTCAGCTGTCAAATTCGCAAGGGAAAAACCGTCGCCACGGGTAGCGGCGCCTCGCGATCCAAGCCCTTGGAATTCAAGCGGGACTTCGATTTTCGACCGACACGCGAGGTGTCGGGACCGTTAAAATCGCGGCTTTGCTAACATAGCAAGGGCGCAGGTGCAACATGACCTTGTTGAGCGGAAGCGGATCGAGATAGCCGTTGGTGCCGGCCCAGATCACGCAGACCTGCTCTTCCATCTTCAGCGGCGAGAACTGCGGCTGCTTCAGAAGTTCGGTCAGGCGCGAACCACGATTGAGCAGGCGCTGGGTCGAGGCGTCGAGGTCGGAGCCGAACTGCGCGAACGCCGCCATTTCGCGGTACTGCGCCAGCTCGCCCTTGATCTTGCCGGCGACCTTCTTCATCGCCTTGGTCTGCGCCGAAGAACCCACGCGCGACACCGACAGACCGACGTTCACCGCGGGGCGGATGCCCTGGAAGAACAGGTCGGTTTCCAGGAAGATCTGGCCGTCGGTGATCGAAATCACGTTGGTCGGGATGTAGGCCGACACGTCGTTGGCCTGGGTTTCGATGACCGGCAGCGCGGTCAGCGAGCCGGAGCCCTGATCCTTGTTGAGTTTTGCGGCGCGCTCGAGCAGGCGGGAATGCAGATAGAACACGTCGCCCGGATAGGCTTCGCGGCCCGGCGGACGGCGCAGCAGCAGCGACATCTGGCGATAGGCGACGGCCTGCTTGGACAGATCGTCATAGATGATGACCGCGTGCATGCCGTTGTCGCGGAAGTATTCGCCCATGGTGCAGCCGGTGAACGGCGCGATGTACTGCATCGGCGCCGGATCGGACGCGGTGGCGGCGACGATGATCGAATATTCCAGCGCGCCCTGCTCTTCGAGCACCTTGACGAACTGGGCGACGGTGGAACGCTTCTGGCCGATCGCGACATAGACGCAATACAGCTTGATGTTCTCGTCCGGCTGCGCGTTGAGCGGCTTCTGGTTCAAAATGGTGTCGAGCGCGATCGCGGTCTTGCCGGTCTGGCGGTCGCCGATGATCAGTTCGCGCTGGCCGCGGCCGACCGGGATCAGCGCGTCGATCGCCTTGAGGCCGGTCGCCATCGGCTCGCTCACCGACTTGCGCGGAATGATGCCGGGCGCCTTGACGTCGACGCGCATGCGCTTGTCGGCCTTGATCGGACCCTTGCCGTCGATGGGATTGCCGAGCGCGTCGACGACGCGGCCGAGCAGGCCCTTGCCGACCGGCGTGTCGACGATGGCGCGGGTGCGCTTGACGGTCTGGCCTTCCTTGATCTCGCGGTCGGCGCCGAAGATCACGATACCGACGTTGTCGGTTTCGAGGTTGAGCGCCATGCCGCGCGTGCCGTTTTCGAACTCGACCATTTCGCCGGCCTGGACGTTGTCCAGCCCGTAGACGCGGGCGATACCGTCACCGACGGACAGCACCTGTCCGACTTCGGTGACCTCGGCCTCCTGGCCGAAATTCTTGATCTGGTCCTTGAGGATCGCGGAAATTTCCGCGGCGCGGATGTCCATCAGCCTGCCTCTTTCATCGCGTGCTTGATCGAATTGAGTTTGGTGCGAAGCGAACTATCCACCATGCGGCTGCCGAGCTTGACCACAAGGCCGCCGATGATGGAGGGATCGACTTTCACGTTGAGCGCGACGTCCTTGCCCGTCACCGATTTCAGTGCGGTCTTCAGCGCGTCGAGATTCTTGTCATTGAGCTGTTCGGCGACGGTGACGTCGGCGGTCGCCTCGCCCCTGAACTTCGCCACCAGCGCGCGGAAGGCGCGGATCACATCGGTCACCGCAAACAGGCGGCGATTGGCGGTGAGCACTTTGAGGAATTTTGCGGAGGTGCCGGTGATTCCGGCCTTGTCGAGCACGGCGGCGAGCGCCCTCGACTGGGCTTCGGCCGAAAAAACCGGGCTGCGGACGAGGCGCGCCAGATCGGCGCTGTCGGCCAGCATGGCCTCGAATTTTTCGAGGTCGGCCTTGACGGCGTCGATGGATTTTTCATCGCGCGCCAGTTCGAACAAGGCCGTTGCATAACGGCCGGACACTCCGGATACGGACGGACTTTCTGCAGCCACAGACGCGCTCTTTTTTAGCTGTTAAACTCGCAAGGGAAAAACCGTCGCCACAAAGCGGCGCCTAGCGATCCAAGCCCTTGGAATTCAAGCGGGACTTCGATTTTCGACCGGCACATGACGTGCCGGGGTCGTTAAAATCGCGGCTTTGCTAACATAGCGAGCGCGCAGGTGCAACATGACGCCGCGCACGGGCGATGGCTTGTCGCACATGCTTTTTCACGGCTGGCTTTTCACCGTTTTGACGGCGAAGCCGTTTCCGCGAGCTGCGAATCACCTCGATTATGACGCGCGGCCGATCGCGCCCGGCGCATCGCAACGCATCGTTCCCAGATCGAATCGTTCCATCGCCGACCATGAGGCTGCCGTGCCGGAACGAAGCCGGCCGGTCCCGCTGCACTTGGCGCATTACTTTTGCACTTCTTCGCAATGCAGCAAACGACTTGCTGTAATCAGTATTAGTAAGTATTGTATTGGTTAATAATTCGTTAACGCGAAGCATTACGGAATATTCCGTAATTATACTGATCAGTAACAAGATATTTCAATCTGATACATTTCGGAACTACTGCCCAATTCATGCCGCATTGCGAAAGGAAAGCGCACCCATCGTAACTGGGACGGGGGTTCCACTTGTCACATATGTGGCAATACTATCTAGGGACAGTTAGTATGCTCAAATCCAAGAAGTCGGCACTGGGAACTGTAACCCGGTCGCACACGGCGCTCGGCCTTCTCGCCGCAACTATCCTGGCCGGTGGCACTCACCGAAGCTTCTGCGAAGTCCAGGCATCACCGCCACCACCACCATCATCATGCGGCCAAGGCCAAGGCTGCGCCAGCAAGCTCCTGGCGCGACGCCAATGCGGCGATCCCGTCGGGCGGCGGCCGAGCTTCGCGGGCATGGCGTCGTTCTACGGCAATGAGTCCGGCAGCAAGACCGCTTCGGGCCAGCGCTTCAACCAGAACGCCATGACCGCCGCTCACCGCTCGCTGCCGTTCGGCACCAAGCTGCGCGTCACCTACAAGGGCAGCAGCGTCGTCGTCACGATCAACGACCGTGGCCCCTTCATCAAGGGACGCGTGCTCGACCTCTCGACCGGCGCCGCGCGCGCCGTTGGCCTGACGTCGGCCGCCGGCGTCGGCCACGTCACCGCCGAGGTCATCTGACCTCAGCAAGCGCATCAAGCGCCGTTTCCGATCCAACATTTCGGTAAGCGTTGCGTAGCGTACGGCCGCAGGAAATTCTGCGTGCTGAAAAAAGCCTGCCGTTGTCATGACGGCAGGCTTTTTTTGCCGGTTAGAGGCCGACCCCCGCCGCACGACGCAGGACGCTGTGGCCACAACGGTGGCAGGAGGACGTGCTAGGTTCTGCGGGCACACAGGCGCACGGCCTTCCGCAGCCACCAGCACTGCGAGATCGCGATCATGAGCCAGGTCAAAACCGTCGAGCAACTGAGAAACGTTCTCCCCGAACCCCGGGCGACCACCAAGGCAAAGATAGCCCCCTATCTCGACGAACAGGCGATCGACTTCCTGAAGACGTGCCCGTTTGCGCTGATGGCCACGGCCGGCCGCGACGGGCCGATCGAGGTGTCGCCAAAGGGCGACGAGCCCGGTTTTGTCCGCGTCGAAAACGAACGTACGGTTCTGCTCCCGGAACGGGCCGGCAACAACCTCGCATTCGGCCTGCAGAACATCATCGAGACCGGCCGGATCGGCATGATTTTCCTGCGACCCAACACCGGCGAGACGTTGCGGCTCTCGGGCCGGGCGGAGATCTTTGACGATGCCGATCTGCTGGCGGCGCTCGGCACGCCGGGCCGCCCGGCGCTGCTGGCGATCCGGATCCACATCGAACGCTGCTATTTCCACTGTGCGCGCTCGGTGCTGCGGTCCCGGCTCTGGCAACCCGAGCATTGGCCGGAAGCCAAGCGCATCTCGTTCGGAAAGGTCTTTGCGGCCCGCACCGGCGGCGATGAGGAGCAAGCCACGAAAATCGATGCCTTTGTCGAGCAGGGATACACGACCAATCTGTGGTCGAATGGGTGAGGTGCGCCTTCTCGTCATTGCGAGCGAGCGCAGCGCGAAGCAATCCAGCGTTCGTCGCCCGACGAAAGTCTGGATTGCTTCGGCGCCTCGCTCCGGCAATGACGGGTGGCGAGAGCGCGCGCCTCACAAAAAGCTCTGCGGATCGACGTCGACCTCGAGCTTGAGATTGCCCTTGGTCTTCGGACCCGCGGCGAGCCATTCGCGAAGATATTCCGACAGGTCGACGCTGCGCAGCGATTTCACCAGCAGGCGGAAGCGGTAGCGGCCCTTGATCACGGCGAGCGGCGCTTCGGCGGGACCGAGCACCTGGATGCGCTCGTCGAGCGGCGCGACCGCCGCGAGCTTTCGCGCAAAACTTTCCGCGGTCGGCCGGTCGCCCGCGGAAATGATCAGGCTCGCCAGCCGGCCGAACGGCGGATAGCCGGCGCGCTCGCGCGCCTCGATCTCGCTGGCATAAAACGCCTCGCGGTCGCTGGCGATCAGCGCCTTCATCACGGGATGTTCGGGCTGATGGGTCTGCAGAAAACCGATGCCGCGGCCCTGATCGCGGCCGGCGCGGCCGATCACCTGGTTGAGCAACTGAAACGTCCGCTCGGCGGCGCGCGGATCGCCATTGCCGAGGCCGAGATCGGCATCGACCACGCCGACCAGATTGAGCCGCGGAAAATTATGCCCCTTCGCCACCAGCTGCGTGCCGATGATGATGTCGACGCGGCCTTCCGCGATCTCGTTCAGCTCGCTGCGCATGGTCTCGATCGAGGTGATGAGATCGCTCGACAGCACCATGGTGCGCGCGTCGGGAAACAGCGCGGCCGCCTCCTCCTGCAGGCGTTCGACGCCGGGGCCGACCGCGACCAGCGATTCCTCCGCCGCGCAGTTCGGGCAGACATGCGGGCGCGGCATCGAGAACCCGCAATGGTGGCAGACGAGGCGCTGGCGAAATCGATGATCGACCAGCCAGGCGTCGCAGATGGTGCAGGCGAAGCGATGCCCGCAGGCGCGGCACAGCGTCAGCGGCGCATAGCCGCGGCGGTTGAGGAACAGCAGCGCCTGCTCGCGCTTCTCGATCGCGAACTGGATTTGCTCGGCCAGCGGCGGCGAGATGAAGCGGCCGCGCGGCGGCGGCGCGCGGCGCAGATCGATCGCCTCGATATGCGGCATGTGCTGGCCGCCGAACCGCGACGGCAGCGCGACGCGCTGGTAGCGCCCCTTGCGCGCGTTCACCTCGCTCTCGATCGACGGCGTGGCCGACGCCAGCACGATCGGGATTTTGGCGATATGCGCGCGCACCACCGCCATGTCGCGGGCGTGGTAATGCGCGCCGTCATCCTGCTTGTAGGCCTGGTCGTGCTCTTCATCGACGACGATGAGACCGAGATCCGCATAGGGCATGAACAGCGCCGAGCGCGCGCCGACCACGACCGGCGCCTTGCCTTCGGATATCGCCGCCCAGTTGCGGGCGCGGGTGCGCGGCGTCAGTTCGGAATGCCATTCGATCGGACGCACGCCAAAACGCTGCGCAAAGCGGTCGAGGAATTGCCCGGTCAGCGCGATCTCCGGCATCAGGATCAGCGTCTGCTTGCCGCGCCGGATGGTTTCGGCGATCGCCTCGAAATAGACCTCGGTCTTGCCGGAGCCGGTGACGCCGTCGAGCAGCGCGACATGAAAGTTGCCGTTGGCGGCGAGCGCGCGCATGGCATCGACCGCGATGCGCTGCTGGCGCGAAAATTCCGGCTGCGCGAAATCCGGATCGGGCGGCGGTGGCGGCGGCGCCGGCGGCATCGCTTCCACCGTCAAGCGTGCCCTCGTCGACGAGGCCGTCGATCACGCCGGAGCTGACGCCGGCTTCGCGCGCGGCTTCCGACTTGCCGTGCAGCAGTCCGTCCGACAGCACCTCGATCAGCCGCCGCCGCGCCGGCGTCATCCGCCGCGGCGCCTCGCCGACCAGACGCACGCCGGCGCGCATCCGCTCGGGGCCAAGATTTTCGCCCATGCGCAAGGCCATGCGCAGCACCATGCCGCGGGCGGACAGCGTGTAGGTGGAAACCCAGTCGACCAGCGCGCGCAGCTCCGGCTTCAGCGGCGGCACGTCGAGCTTTTCGCCGATGTCCTTCAGGCGATTATGCAGGCGCGGATCGGGCTTTGGATTTTGCGCCCACACCACCGCGATCACCTCGCGCGGCCCAAGGGAACCGCGACGACATCGCCGGGCTCGAGCTCCATGCCGCGCGGCACCCGGTAGGAATAGGTCTGGTTCAGCGCGACAGGCACCAGCACATCGACGACGCGCGTCGATGCGGCGGAAGACGTGGTGTCGCGGGTGGCGTGGTCCATTCCAGAGAATTGGGTTTTGGGGCGAACAGGCTAGCGCCGGGAGCGCAAGTTAGCGAACGGTAAACGAAAGAGGTGCGATATAATCAGGAGAATCACGGCGTCCATAGCCCGAGGTATATTGAACCTTTGGCCAAACCGGATCAGGTCATCCAGGCAATCGAGCTCGATTGCGCCGACGACACGCTGGCGATTGCGATGGCGCAATGGCTGTCGCATCTGCGCGCCGAGCGGCGGCTGTCGCCGAAAACGCTGGAGGCCTATGCCCGCGACCTCCGGCAATGCCTCGATTTCCTGTGCGAGCATTGGGGCGCGCGGGTGACGCTGAAGGCGTTTTCATCGCTGGAGGCCAGCGACATCAGGGCCTTCATGGCGATGCGCCGCGCCGACGATATCGCCGGCCGCTCGCTGATGCGGGCGCTGGCGGGCCTGCGCTCATTCGGACGGTTTCTGGAGCGCGAGGGCAAAGGCAAGGTCGGCGCCTTGTCGGCGATCCGCGCGCCAAAAGTGGCAAAGAGCCTGCCGAAGCCGATCCAGATGGCTTCGGCAAAACGCCTTGCCGATGCCGATGAGCGCGCCGGCGAAACGCGGGAGACCTGGATCCTGGCGCGCGACGCCGCCGTGATGGCGCTGCTGTACGGCTCCGGCCTGCGCATCTCCGAGGCGCTCGGCCTGAAGCGCCGCGAGGTGCCGAAGCCCGGCGAAGGCGACGTGCTTGTCGTCACCGGCAAGGGCAACAAGACCCGCATGGTGCCGGTGCTGCAAAACGTGCTGGCGCTGATCGAGGACTATGCCGGCGATGTGCCCGCATCCGTTGCCGCCGCAGGGGCCGATGTTCGTCGGCGCGCGCGGCGGCCCGTTGAGCCCGCGGATCATCCAGCTCGCCATGGAGCGGCTGCGCGGCGCGCTCGGACTGCCCGACAGCGCCACGCCGCATGCGCTGCGGCATTCCTTTGCGACGCATCTGCTGAGCCGCGGCGGCGACCTGCGCGCGATCCAGGAATTGCTCGGCCACGCCTCGCTCTCGACCACGCAGATCTATACCGGCATCGACTCCGAGCGGCTGCTGGAAGTCTACAAGACCGCGCATCCCCGCGGCTGACATACCCGTCACACCGTTGACAGCGACTTTTTTGACGCGTTTTCTTCACGCGAACCGGTATCCCGCATCATGCGGGACAGGCGTCGCTTGAAAACGCTATAGGCCCCTTGCGCCCGCCACATTGTTCGGTCAATCGTGGCGCCGGGTCACGGCCATCGATTGGGGAGGAATTCATGGGCGCCCACGAAAGCATGGAGCATGCCGAACACGCCGAGCACGCTTCCGGCTCCAACAAGAAGATCGCGTTGCTGATCGCTGTCATCGCGTTGTTCCTGGCGCTGTCGGAAACGCTCGGCAAGGGCGCGCAGACCGAAGCCATCAGCAAGAATGTCGAGGCCTCGAACCTGTGGGCGTTCTTCCAGGCCAAGAGCATCCGCCGCACCGTGGTGCAGGCCACCGCCGAGCACGCCAAGCTCAGCCTCGGCCCGATCGGCGACGACGCCGCCAAGGCCGCGCTGCAAAAGCAGATCGACGACTGGAACAAGACCGCGGCGCGCTACCGCTCGGAGCCGGAAACCGGCGAGGGATCGGAAGAACTCGCCAAGCGCGCCAAGCAGGCCGAGCACCAGCGCGACGATGCGACGGCGAAATATCATCATTACGAGATCGCCTCCGCCGCCTTCCAGATCGGCATCGTGCTGGCGTCGGCGACCATCATCACCGGCATGATCGTATTGGCCTGGGTCGCGGGCGGGCTGGCGATCGCGGGCATCGCCATTACCGGGCTTGGCCTCTACATGCCGCATCTGCTGCATTTGCATTGAGCGCAGGGCTGTCATGCCCCGCGTTATGCGGAGGCATCCAGTACGCCGCGGCTTCTCGCAACACTGCGGTCTCGAAGAATGTGCGGTACGTCTCCGCAGTGCCGCATCGCCCGTTCGAAGCCGGGCGATGACGCGTGTGGGATGTGGCAACTACCGCGCTTCGTGCACGCTCTTGCGAAAGCGCTGGATCATCCGCAGCATCCGCGCCGACCAGCCGTCGCCATCGCCGGCCAGGATTTCGCGGATGCGCTGCTTGATCGGCGCGACCAGCTCTTTCGCCTTGTCGCGGATCATCAGCATGTAATCATAGAGCCATTCAAACCAGCGCATCTGCAACAGCTTTTCCGCGTCACGTCGAAGATGAAGGCGGTGATGCCGAGGCCGGCGAATTTGGCGAACACGTAGACGACAACCGCGCTCAGCCAGTACTCGTGCGCGAGCAGCCACAACCCGACCAGTTTTAGCGGAAACAGCGGAATCACCGGCACCGCGAAAACGATCAGCGTCATCGCCGGCGACAGCGCATCGACCCGATCGGACAGCCACTGCTTGAACTGGCGCAGCGGAATCCACGCGACCACCTTCGCTACGATGGGCTCGAGGTGGTCCCACAGCCATGCTTCGATCAGGAAGATGACGGCGAGCAGTACCCAGAACGGCTGAAGCAGGCGGCGCATCATCGATCGTCATTCCCGGCGGCTCAGTTACCCCGAACCGCTCCGGCATCACATATGGATGGCGCGTTTGCCGACCGCAAGCGCGGCTTCCTTGATGGCTTCCGAGCGGGTGGGATGGGCATGACAAGTCCGCGCCAGATCTTCGGCAGAACCACCAAACTCCATCAAAACGGCAGCTTCATGAATCATTTCACCGGCTTCGCGGCCGACGATGTGCACGCCGAGCACGCGATCGGTCTTCGCATCCGCGAGAATCTTCACAAACCCGTCCGTGGTCTGGTTGACCTTGGAGCGGCCATTGGCGGTGAAGGGAAATTTCCCTGACGTGTAGGCGATGCCGGCCTGTTTCAGCTCTTCCTCGGTCTTGCCGACCGACGACACTTCCGGCGTGGTATACACGACGCCTGGGATAACGTCGTAGTTCACGTGGCCGGCCTGGCCCGCAAGAATTTCCGCGCAGGCGACGCCTTCATCCTCCGCCTTGTGCGCGAGCATCGGCCCGGCGACGACGTCGCCGATCGCATAGACGCCCTTCACGCTGGTGGCGAAATGCGCATCGATCTGCACGCGGCCGCGATTGTCGAGCGCGACGCCGGCTTCCTTCAGGCCGAGGCCGTCGGTGTAGGGCACGCGGCCGATGCAGACCAGCACGACGTCGGTCTCCAGCGTTTCGGCGGCGCCGCCTGCGGCAGGCTCGACGCTCGCCTTCAGCGTCTTGCCCGAGGTGTCGACGCCGGTGACCTTTGCGCCGAGCTTGAACTTGAAACCCTGCTTTTCGAGGATGCGCTGGAACTGCTTTGCGATCTCGCCGTCCATGCCGGGCAGGATGCGGTCCAGAAATTCGACCACGGTGACTTCGGCGCCGAGCCGATGCCAGACCGAACCGAGTTCGAGCCCGATCACGCCGGCGCCGACGATCAGGAGTTTTGCCGGCACCTTGTCGAGCGACAGCGCGCCGGTCGACGACACGATGCGCTTTTCGTCGATCTCGATGCCCTTCAGCCGCGCGATGTCGGAGCCGGTGGCAATCACGATATTTTTGGTCTCGACGGTTTGCGACTTGCCGTCGCACCCGTCACCTCGACCTTGCCGGTGCCGAGAACCTTGCCCGCGCCCATCAGGACATCGATCTTGTTTTTCTTCATCAGGAATTCGACGCCCTTGACGTTGCCGTCGATGCCCTGCTGCTTGAAGTTCATCATCGACGGCAGATCGAGTTTCGGCGCGGAAATGCTGACGCCCATCTTGGCAAAGGAATGCGCGGCTTCCTCGAACATTTCGGAGGCATGCAGCAGCGCCTTCGACGGCATGCAGCCGACATTGAGGCAGGTGCCGCCGAGCGTGGCGTTCTTCTCGACCACGGCGACCTTCATGCCGAGTTGCGCCGCGCGCACCGCGCAGACATATCCGCCGGGTCCGGTGCCGATGACAACGAGATCGTAGGCCATGATCTAAATCCTGTAGCTGGATGTGTGACTTAGAGTGGGATGACGATACGTCATCCCACTCTAGATTTATATTTGAGCATGATCTTCGGAAAACCGGTACCCACTTTTCCGGATCATGCTTTTAGCGCCCGCCCGACACATCAAGAGTGGTACCGGTCACGTAGGAGGCTTCGTCCGACATCAGCCAGACGATGGCATTGGCGATTTCTTCCGCCTTGCCGACGCGCTTCATCGGCACCATTGGCGCAAGGCGCTGCGCCCGATCGGGCTCGCCGCCGGAAGCGTGGATGTCGGTATCGATCAAGCCGGGGCGAATGCCTGCAACGCGAATGCCGTCCGTGGCGACCTCGTGGCTGAGACCGATCGTGAGGGCGTCGATCGCGGCCTTCGAGGCGGCATAATCGACATAGGTATTGGCCGAGCCAAGCCTCGCGGCGACCGACGATATGTTGACGATGACGCCGCCCTTGCCGCCGAACTTGGTCGACATGCGTTTCACCGCCTCGCGCGCGCATAAAATGGCGCCGGTGACGTTGACCGCCATCGTTTGCTGAATCCGCTCGGCCGTCATCTCTTCGACGCGCACGCCGCTCTTGCCGACAATGCCGGCATTGTTGACGAGTGCGCCGAGTGTGCCGAATTCGTCCGCCGCCTTGAACAGCGCGAGGATGTCGCTCTCGTGGCCGACGTCGCATTTGACGGCGATGGCCTTGCCGTTCTTGCCCTCGATTGTGGCGACGACTTCGTCGGCTGCCGCCTTGTTGCTGGCATAGCCGACGACGACGCGATAGCCGCGCGCGGCGGCCGCAAGCGCGGCCGCGCGGCCAATGCCGCGGCTGCCGCCGGTGATGACAACGACCCTATCCGTCAAATTCGCTCCCGATTATTCAACGCGAGTGTTTCAACAAAACTCCGGCCGCGAAGGCCGGAGCTTGAGAAGGCGAAGCGCCTTAGAGATCCAGCACCAGCCGCGCCGGGTCTTCCAGGCTTTCCTTGACGCGCACCAGGAAGGTCACGGCCTCCTTGCCGTCGATGACGCGGTGATCGTAGGACAGCGCCAGATACATCATCGGGCGCACCTCGACCTTGCCGCCGACCACCATCGGCCGCTCCTGGATCTTGTGCATGCCCAGAATGCCGGACTGCGGCGCGTTCAGAATCGGCGTCGACATCAGCGAGCCGTAGATGCCGCCATTGGTGATGGTGAAGGTGCCGCCCTGCATCTCGTCGATCTTGAGCTGGCCGTCGCGGGCGCGGCGGCCGAAGTCGGCGATGCCCTTCTCGATGTCGGAGATCGACTTCTGGTCGCAGTCGCGCACCACGGGCACGACCAGGCCCTTGTCGGTGCCGACGGCAACGCCGATGTGATAATAGTTCTTGTAGATCAGGTCGGTGCCGTCGATCTCGGCGTTGACGGCGGGAATGTCCTTTAGCCCCTGCACGACGGCCTTGGTGAAGAAGCCCATGAAGCCGAGCTTTGAGCCGTGCTTCTTCTCGAACACGTCCTTGTACTGCGCGCGCATCGCCATGATGTGGGTCATGTCGACCTCGTTGAAGGTCGTCAGCATCGCGGCGGTGTTTTGCACGTCCTTGAGGCGGCGCGCGATGGTCTGGCGCAGCCGCGTCATTTTTACGCGTTCTTCGCGCGCGGCATCGTCGGCCGGCGATGGCGCGCGAACTTGCACGGCCGCAGCGGGCTGATTGACCGGGGTCGGCGCGGAGGCCGCCTTCTCGATCGCCGCCAGCATGTCGCCCTTGGTGACGCGGCCATCCTTGCCGGAGCCGGGAACGGTGGCGGCATCGACGCCGCTTTCGGCGGAAAGCTTGCGCACCGACGGCGCCAGCGGCGCGTCTGACGGCGGGACTTTTGCAGCGGGAGCCGGAGCGGCGGGTGCGGATGCCGCCGCCGGAGCGGCAGCCTTGGCGGGCGCAGCCGCCGGCCTGGCGGCGCCGGCCGCGCCGTCATTGATCATGCCGAGCAGCGCACCGACCGCAACCGTGTCGCCATCCTTTGCCGCGATCTCGCCGAGCGTGCCGGCCGACGGCGCCGGGACCTCGATGGTGACCTTGTCGGTCTCGAGCTCCACGAGGGGCTCGTCCACCGCCACGGGATCGCCGGCCTTCTTGAACCAGCGGCCGATGGTGGCTTCCGTCACGGATTCGCCGAGCGTTGGAACGCGAATTTCAGTCATGGTGTGTTTCCTCTTTGCGTCATGGCCGGGCTCGTCCCGGCCATCCACGCCTTCAGTCGGTTCATCAAAGAACAAGACGTGGATGCCCGGGACTTGAGGCTGAAGACGGTGCTTCGCACCTTTCGCCCGGGCATGACGATTTCGGTAAATGCTAGCTCAGCGCCTCGTCCAAAAATGCCTTCAGCTGTGCCTGGTGTTTCGACATCAAACCGGTGGCGGTGGCGGCCGACGCCGCGCGGCCGGCGTAGCGCGGACGCTTGTTCGGCGCGTGGATCTGGTTCAGCACCCATTCGAGATAGGGCTCGATGAAGTGCCACGAACCCATGTTGCGCGGCTCTTCCTGGCACCAGACCAGTTCGGCGCCCTTGAAGCGGCCGAGTTCCTGCACCAGCGCCTTCAGCGGCACCGGATAAAGCTGCTCGACGCGCATGATGTAGATGTCGTCGATGCCGCGCTTCTCGCGTTCCTCGTACAGATCGTAATAGACCTTGCCCGTGCACAGCACGACGCGGCGGATCTTGTCGTCGCCCTGCAGCTTGATCGCCTCGTTCGGCAGCATCTGCGCGTCATCATAGAGGATGCGATGGAACGTGGTATCCCGGCCCAGCTCGTCGAGCCGCGACACCGCCCGCTTGTGACGCAGCAGCGATTTCGGCGTCATCATGATCAGCGGTTTGCGGATTTCGCGATGCAGCTGCCGCCGCAGCACGTGGAAGTAATTGGCCGGCGTGGTCGGGATAGACCACCTGCATGTTGTCTTCGGCGCACATCTGCAGGAAACGCTCGAGTCTCGCGGATGAGTGCTCGGGTCCCTGCCCTTCATAGCCGTGCGGCAACAGGCAGACGAGGCCGGACATGCGCAGCCATTTGCGTTCGCCCGAGGAGATGAACTGGTCGAACAGCACCTGCGCGCCGTTGGCGAAGTCGCCGAACTGCGCTTCCCACATCGCCAGCGCATTCGGCTCGGCCAGCGTATAGCCGTACTCGAAGCCGAGCACCGCCTCTTCCGACAACAGCGAGTTGATGACTTCGTAATGGCCCTGATCGCCGCCGAGATGATTGTACGGCGTGTAGCGGCTCTCGTCTTCCTGGTCGATCAGCACCGAATGGCGCTGCGAGAAGGTGCCGCGCTCGGAGTCCTGGCCGGACAGCCGGACGTGGCGGCCTTCCTGCAGCAGCGAGCAGAACGCCAGCGCCTCGCCGGTCGCCCAGTCGATGCCGACGCCGGTGTCGATCGCCTTGGCGCGGTTATCGAGAAAACGCTGGATGGTGCGGTGAACCCGGAAACCATCCGGCACCTTGGTGATCTTGCGGCCGATATCCTTCAGGACCGCGACATCGACGCCGGTGATGCCGCGGCGCGGATCCTCTTCCTGATCGGCATGCTTGAAGCCGGCCCATTTGCCGTCGAGCCAGTCGGCCTTGTTCGGCTTGTAGCCGGTGCCGGCCTCGAATTCGGCATCGAGCCGCGCGCGCCAGTCGGCCTTGGCCTTGTCGACCTCGCCTTGCGTCATCACGCCTTCGCCGATCAGCCGCTTGGCGTAGATATCCAGCGTCGACGGGTGCGTCGCGATTCGCTTGTACATCACCGGCTGGGTGAACGCCGGCTCGTCGCCCTCGTTGTGGCCGTGGCGGCGATAGCAGAACATGTCGATCACGACCGGCTTGTGGAATTTCTGCCGGAACTCGATCGCGACCTTGGCGGCGAACACCACCGCTTCCGGATCGTCGCCGTTGACGTGGAAGATCGGCGCGTCGATCATCTTCGCCACGTCGGACGGATAGGGCGAGGAGCGCGAGTAGCGCGGATAGGTGGTGAAGCCGATCTGGTTGTTGACGATGAAATGCAGCGAGCCGCCGGTGCGGTAGCCCTTGAGGTCCGACAGCGCAAAGCATTCCGCCACGACGCCCTGGCCGGCAAACGCCGCATCGCCATGCAGCAGCAGCGGCAGCACGGAAATGCGCATGTCCGGCGGATCGCCATGCTGGTCCTGCTTGGCGCGCACCTTGCCGAGCACGACGGGGTCGACGATCTCGAGATGCGAGGGGTTGGCGGTCAGCGACAGATGGATCCTGTTGTTGTCGAACTCGCGGTCGGACGACGCGCCGAGATGGTATTTGACGTCGCCGGAACCCTCGATGTCATCAGGATTGGCGGAGCCGCCCTTGAACTCGTGGAACAGCGCGCGGTGCGACTTGCCCATCACCTGGGTGAGAACGTTGAGGCGGCCGCGATGCGGCATGCCGAGCACGATCTCCTTCACGCCGAGATTGCCGCCGCGCTTGATGATCTGCTCCAGCGCCGGGATCGTGAACTCGGCACCGTCGAGGCCGAACCGCTTGGTGCCGGTGAATTTCACATCGCAGAACTTCTCGAAGCCTTCGGCCTCGACCAGCTTGTTGAGGATGGCGCGGCGCCCTTCGGGGGTAAAGCTGATCTCCTTGTCGGGGCCTTCGATGCGCTCCTGGATCCACGCCTTCTGCGCGGCGTTGGTGATGTGCATGAATTCGACGCCGAGCGTCTGGCAGTAGGTGCGTTCGCAGATCGCGACGATCTCGCGCAAGTTTCCGTATTCGAGGCCGAGCACGTGATCGAGGAAGATCTTGCGGTCGAAATCGGCCTCGGCAAACCCATAGCTGCGCGGATCGAGTTCTTCGCGGTCGCGCGGCGCCTCGATGCCGAGCGGGTCGAGCTTGGCGTGGAAATGGCCGCGCATGCGGTAGGCGCGGATCAGCATCAGCGCGCGAACGGAGTCGCGGGTCGCCTGATGGACGTCGGCGGCGGAGATTTCGGCGCCCTTGGCCTGCGCCTTCGCGGCGAGCTTGGCGCCGACCGCCTTCTCGACGGTGACCCAGTTGCCGTCGAGCGCGGAGGTCAGTTCATCGCGCGGCGTCAGCGGCCAGTTATCGCGTCCCCAGGAGGCGCCTTCGGCGTTCTTTTTGACGTCGGCCGGGGTGTCTTTCAGGCTCTTGAAGAACTCCTGCCACTCGCCGTCGACCGAGGCGGGGTCCTGTTCGTAGCGGGCGTAGAGATCGTCGATGTAGGCGGCGTTGGTGCCCTGCAAAAAGGAAGAGAGAGCAAATGCTGCGTTCGCGTCCTGACGAGACATGATGGCGTCCTGGTGATTTTCACTTCGCGCATGGAAAACGGCGCGTGGAACCGGTCCGGTGAGGGGCCGGCAGGTTGGAAAACCTTTACCCCATTTGCGCCGAATGTTCGCGCCGAAAAGAACCAAGCGGCGAATTTTCGTTCAAATCTTTGAAAGAGGCCGCTTGGGGGCTTTCCGAGACGAAAAAGGCCCCGGCCGCACTGCCGGAGCCTTGAGCTTAACTTAGGTGCGCTGCGGGCCTGACGCGACCCGCGCCGGACGCAGGCCTGACGCTTACCCGCGCAGTGCTTCCACCAGCGTCTTGCCGAGCCGGGCCGGCGACGGCGACACCTTGATACCGGCGGCTTCCATGGCCGCGGTCTTGGAGCCGGCATCGCCCTTGCCGCCGGAAATGATCGCCCCGGCATGGCCCATGCGGCGGCCGGGAGGCGCGGTAACGCCGGCAATAAAACCGGCCATCGGCTTCCTGCGGCCGCGCTTGGCCTCGTCCTTGATGAACTGGGCGGCGTCTTCCTCGGCCGAGCCGCCGATCTCGCCGATCATGATGATCGAGGTGGTCTTGGGATCGGCGAGGAACTTTTCCAGCATTTCGATGAATTCGGTGCCCTTGACGGGGTCGCCGCCGATGCCGACCGCGGTGGTCTGGCCAAGACCTTCCTGGGTGGTCTGGAACACCGCTTCATAGGTCAACGTGCCCGAGCGCGAGACGATGCCGACCGAGCCCGGCTTGAAGATGTTGGCCGGCATGATGCCGATCTTGCATTCGCCGGCGGTCATGACGCCCGGGCAGTTGGGTCCAATCAGCCGCGACTTCGAGCCGGACAGCGAGCGCTTCACCTTCACCATGTCGAGCACCGGGATGCCTTCGGTGATGCAGACGATCAGCGGGATCTCCGCATCGATCGCCTCGCAGATCGCATCCGCCGCGCCCGGCGGCGGCACGTAGATGACGCTCGCATCCGCACCGGTCTTTTGGCGCGCTTCGGCGACGGTATCGAACACAGGCAGATTGAGATGCTTTGATCCGCCCTTGCCCGGCGACGTGCCGCCGACCATTTTGGTGCCGTAGGCGATTGCCGCCTCGGAGTGGAAGGTGCCGTTCTTGCCGGTAAACCCCTGGCAGATGACTTTGGTGTTCTTGTCGATCAGGATGGACATGACTGGGATTTACTTTCGCGAAGCGCTTAGTGAGGGGTTAGTTCACGCGCCGATACGTGCCGGTGAGCACGTCGGCCCACCCTTCCGCATCGGGGGAGAACTGGATTTTCATGGTGTAGGTCTTGTCGTCGACGACTTCGTAGACATGGCGCGCATTGCCGCGCAGCGAGCCGCGCACCAGGATCAGCGTCTTGCCGGCGGTCCAGCCGCCGGAGGCCGGCGACGGCGGGTAGTAGCCGAGCGAATCGTGCCAGAACAATTTGTAGAGCCGGTCCTCGCGGTCGTAGGTGAACACGCCGTGGGTGGCAAAACTCTCCTTGCCGTCGCGCATCTGCACGGTGTCCTGGATCAGGTAGAACCCGTTGAGATCGATGCGCGCCTTGACCTGCGACGTCGCGGGGCCGCCCGCGTTCCAGCGCGACGGAAACACCACCTCTTCACCGGCCCACTCGCCCGCGAAGACCGCGAGCTTGCGATGCTCTTCCAGCGGGCTCTGCGCGGCGAGATGGTCGGCCATGGTCAGCCTCCCTTTACGGCTTTCACGATTTTTTGCGCGGCATCGTCGAGATCGTCGGCCGGCAGCACGTTGAGGCCGGACTCGCGGATGATCTTCTTGCCGGCATCGACATTGGTGCCTTCGAGCCGCACCACCAGCGGCACTTTCAGGCCGACTTCCTTCACCGCGGCGACCACGCCTTCGGCGATGATGTCGCATTTCATGATGCCGCCGAAGATGTTGACCAGAATGCCCTTCACGTCGGGATCGGCGGTGATGATCTTGAAGGCGGCCGCGACCTTTTCCTTGCTGGCGCCGCCGCCGACGTCGAGGAAGTTGGCGGGCTCCATGCCGTAGAGCTTGATAATGTCCATCGTCGCCATGGCAAGACCGGCGCCGTTGACCATGCAGCCGATGGTGCCGTCGAGCGTGACGTAGTTGAGATCGTATTTCGACGCCTCGATTTCCTTGGCGTCCTCTTCGGTCTCGTCGCGCAGCGCGGCGACTTCGGGATGGCGATACATCGCGTTGTCGTCGAACGATATCTTGGCGTCGAGCACGCGAAGCTCGCCCTGCTTGGTGACGACCAACGGATTGACTTCCAGCATCGCCATGTCCTTGGCGACGAAGGCGGTATAGAGCTGGTTGACCAGCTTTTCGGCCTGCTTGGCGAGATCGCCGGAAAGATTGAGCGCCTTGGCCACCGTGCGGCCGTGATGGCCCATGATGCCGGTCGCGGGATCAACCGAAAATGTTACGATTTTTTCCGGGGTCTTGTGTGCGACCTCTTCGATGTTGACGCCGCCTTCGGTGGAGACCACGAACGACACTTCCGAGGTTTCGCGGTTGACCAGGATCGAGAGGTAAAACTCCTTGTCGATGTCGGAGCCTTCCTCGATGTAGAGGCGGTTGACCTGCTTGCCGTGCGGGCCGGTCTGGATCGTCACCAGCGTGGCGCCCAGCATCTGCTTGGCGAATTCGCTGACCTCGGCGGCCGACTTGGCGATGCGCACGCCGCCCTTGTCGCCGGCGGAGGCTTCCTTGAACTTGCCCTTGCCGCGGCCGCCGGCATGGATCTGGCTCTTCACCACCCAGATCGGACCCGGCAGCGCCTTGGCCGCCGCGTCGGCGTCACCGGCTTTCAGAACCGGCACGCCGCGGGAGATCGGCACGCCGAATTCATTCAGCAGCGCTTTTGCCTGGTATTCGTGGATATTCATCGAGACGTTCCCCAAACCCTTATGCGGTGAATTTCACCGGCCTTTTTTCTGGCATACCATATACCACAAGAACTGCAACCCCTCCCGCCTCCGACCCAGAGGGAGGCGGCTAGCCAAGCAAAATCAGCGGCCTAGCAGGTCGGGCGCGATTTTCTTGCAGGCATCGACCAGGCCCTGGACCGCACCGACCGACTTGTCGAAGGCTTCGCGGTCCTTGCCGGCCAGTTCGATCTCGACAATACGCTCGACGCCCTTCGAGCCGATGACAACGGGCACGCCGACATACATGTCCTTCACGCTGTACTCGCCGTTGAGGTAGGCGGCGCAGGGCAGCACGCGCTTCTTGTCCTTGAGATAGCTTTCCGCCATCGCGATCGCGGAGGCCGCCGGCGCGTAGAAGGCCGAACCGGTCTTCAGGAGGTTGACGATCTCGGCGCCGCCATTGCGGGTGCGATCGACGATTTCGTCGATGCGCGCCTGCGAGGTCCAGCCCATCTTGACGAGATCCGGCAGCGGGATGCCGGCGACGGTGGAATACTTCACCAGCGGCACCATGGTGTCGCCATGGCCGCCGAGCACGAAGGCGGTGACGTCCTCGACCGAGACGTTGAACTCGTCGGCGAGGAAATAGCGGAAGCGCGAGGAATCCAGCACGCCCGCCATGCCCACCACCTTCTTGTGCGGCATGCCGGAAGCCTTCTGCAGCGCCCAGACCATCGCATCGAGCGGGTTGGTGATGCAGATGACGAAGGCGTCGGGGGCGTATTTCTTGATGCCGGCGCCGACCTGTTCCATGACCTTGAGATTGATCGACAACAGATCGTCGCGGCTCATGCCGGGCTTGCGCGGCACGCCTGCGGTGACGATGCAGACCTTTGCGTTGTCGAGCGCTTCATAGGAATTGGCGCCGGTGAATTGCGCATCAAAGCCGTCGACCGGCGAGGACTGCGCGATGTCGAGCGCCTTGCCCTGCGGCACGCCCTCGGCGATGTCGAACATCACGACGTCGCCGAGCTCCTTCAGGCCGATGAGGTGAGCCAGCGTTCCGCCGATCTGACCGGAGCCAATCAAAGCAATCTTGTCGCGCGCCATGGGAAATCTGTCCTTTGAACAGGGTAGAAGGAGGGTGGAATGAGCTTGGGAAGGGTGGTTATCCCTTTAGCTGGAAGGGTTCAAGTCGCGGCATGCCTAATCGGCAGCGCTGCCTTGATTTAGGTCAGGTATGCCACGGCGCCGTCACGTCTCGACCAGCCCGGTCGTCGATCCGCTGGCGGCAGAATCCTTCCGCCCGTGGGCCAACGCCAGATAGGATTCCGAACTCATTTCGATCAGCCGCGACGAGGTCCGCTTGAACTCGTTGGCCTCGACGCCGTCGGTCGCGACATAGAGCGAGACCGGATCGGCTTCCGCCGAGGCCATCAGCTTCACGCCATTGTCATAGAGCGTATCGATCAGCGAGATGAAGCGTTTTGCAGCATTGCGCTCGGCGTAGTCCATCACCGGAATGCGGTCGATCAGGATGGTGTGGTAGTCGTGCGCGAGCCGCAGATAGTCGCTTGCAGCGAGCGGCTTTTCGCAGATGTCGGCAAAGGAAAACCGCGCCACGCCATGCGCCGAACAGGGCACGTGCAGCTTGCGGCCCTTGATCGCGATGTCGCGCGGCTTGCAGGGCGCATTACCGGTCATTTTGACCCACGCCCGGTCGAGCGCGGCGCCGGCTTCATCATCCGGCGGCACCAGCCACATCTTGGCGCCGGCAAGTTTTTCCAGCCGGAAATCGGTGCGCGCATCCAGCCGCAGCACTTCCATGTGCTCCGTGATATGCGCGATGAAGGGCAGGAACAGCGCGCGGTTCAGGCCGCCCTTGTAGAGATCGTCGGGCGCAACGTTCGAGGTCGCGACAACAACGGTGCCCAGTTCGAACAGCTTTGCAAAGAGCCGGCCGAGGATCATCGCGTCCGCGATGTCGGTGACGTGGAATTCGTCGAAGCATAACAGCCACGCCTCGTCGAAGATCGCGTTCGCCGTCAGCGCCATCACGTCGGCATCGGCGATCTCGCCGCGTGCGATGTTTTGCCGGTAGGCGTAGATGCGCTCATGCACCTCGGCCATGAATTCGTGAAAGTGCGCGCGGCGCTTGTGCACAACCGGGCTCTGCTGGAAGAACAGGTCCATCAGCATGGTCTTGCCGCGGCCGACGTCGCCATGGACATAGAGCCCGCGCGGCGGCGCCTCGTCGTTATCGCCGAACAGCCGCTCGAGCAGGCCCTGCTTGCTCACGGGCTTGTAGCCGGAAAGCCGCTGCTCCAGCCCGGCAAAGACTTCCGCCGCGCGCGCCTGCGCCGGATCGGCCTCGATCGCGCCTGACGCGACGAGGTCTTTGTAATGGGCATGGAACGAGGCGGGCGCGGTGGACAGCATGGCCCACCTTACGGCCTTAAGCGTGCGGAAATTGCAAGCCGCGAATTTGGCAAACCGTCATGCGTGACCGCGGCTCACGCGCTCAGCGCGTAGAAATCCTCGACCACATAGGGACCGCCGCCGGTGGAGGCGCGGGACGAGAACAGCACGAAGCGCTCGGCGGTGAACACCTTGCTCGGGAAATAGCCCCGCACCGACAGATAATCCGCAACATCCTGGCTGGAGGCATCGTGCAGCCGGGCCAGCGTCACATGCGGAGTGAATTTGCGCCCCTCCGGGTTGAGCCCGAGCCGCTGCATCAGCCGCTCCAGTTCGGCCTGCAGCTCGATCAGGGGCCGGCTCGGCTCGACGGCAGCGACCACCGCCCGCGGTTTCTTTCCGCCAAAACTCGACAGGCCCTTCACCTTGACCTCGAACGGCTTTCGGTTGATGCGAAACAGCATCGAGGCGATCTCGTTGGCGTAGACGCCGTCGATATCGCCGATGAAGCGCAAGGTGACGTGATAATTTTCGGGATCGATCCAGCGGGCGCCCGGAAGGCCGCCCCGCAACCCGGAAAGCGTCTGGCCGACCTCGGCCGGGATTTCCAGTCCAGTGAACAAACGCGGCATCGCATGACTCCCGATGCTTGGGCATGTCCTCAAAAAGGACCATGTCCTGTAACAGCGCCCGGTGACGAATCACCGATAGCTAATTTCTACCTGACTTATGTGACTCTGCGAAGCACGTGGCGTTTACGGATGAGTAACCTCCTGGGTATTGCCGGTTTTTCAACTGCGTTGCCCGGAGATCGTGCCAAGAAATGCCTCCACCATAGGCAGAATATTTTTCACGATGACGTCCACCCCCTCCGCAGTGGGATGCAAGCCGTCGGGCTGATTCAGCCTCGCCTCGGCCGCGACGCCCTCCAGGAAAAACGGATAAAGCGGCACGCCAAAGGATTTTGAAAGCTCGGGATAGATTGCATTGAAGCGGGCGGCATAATCGCTGCCATAATTCGGCGGCGCCAGCATCCCGCACAACAGGACGGCGATCTTGCGTGCCTTCAGCCGGCTCAGGATGTCCGACAAAGCCGATCGGGTGACGGCGGGGTCGGTGCCGCGCAGCGCATCGTTGGCGCCGAGTTCGAGGATCACGGCCTCGGTTCCCTCGGGGATCGACCAGTCGAGCCGGTCACGGCCGCCCGAGGCGGTATCGCCGGACACCCCGGCATTGATCATCTCGACCTTTATCCCCTTGTTTTCCAATGATTTTTGTAAGCGTGCCGGGAACGCCGCCGGGGCCGACAGGCCAAGCCCGGCACTGAGCGAATCACCCAGCACGACCATCTTGATCGGCTTGCCCGATGCGGCCATCGGGCTTTGGGCAAACGCCATTCCTGCCGTCATCAGGCCCAAACTCAACACGAGTATGTGCACGAACACCCTAACCCGGCCCTCGACCGCGCCGGCGGAAGTGCCATAAGACCGAACCATGGACAGCCTCATCGAACCCTCGAAACTCGCCGGCCTCGAGCCGGACACCATCTCCATCAAGAACGTCAACCTCTCGCTGGGCACGGGCGCGGCGCGCGTTCATATCCTGAAAGATATCAGCCTGCGCGTCGCCCCGGGTGAAGCGATCGGCCTGATCGGACCGTCAGGCTCGGGCAAGTCGACGCTCCTGATGGTGATGGCGGGGCTGGAGCGCCCTGACAGCGGAGAGGTGGTGGTGTCAGGCACACCGTTCAATGCCCTCGACGAGGATGCGCTGGCCCGCTTCCGCGGCCGCCAGGTCGGCATCGTGTTCCAGTCGTTTCATCTGATCCCGACCATGACGGCGCTGGAAAACGTCGCGGTGCCGCTGGAGCTCGCCGGCAATCCCGATGCCGCCAGCCGCGCGGCGCAGGAGCTGGCCTCGGTCGGGCTCGGCGACCGCCTGCACCATTATCCGACGCAACTCTCCGGCGGCGAGCAGCAGCGCGTCGCGCTCGCCCGCGCGCTGGCGCCCGATCCCGCGATCCTCGTCGCCGACGAGCCGACCGGCAATCTCGACGAGGCCACCGGCAAACAGATCGTCGATCTGCTTTTCACCAAGCACGCCGAACGCGGCATGACGCTGGTGCTGGTGACCCACGACACATCGCTGGCGCAGCGCTGCGACCGCGTCATCCGGCTGCGCTCCGGCCATATCGACGGGCAAGGCGCTTGACCACCATTGCAGACGAGACCGCCTATCAGGCACCGCGCCTGTCGCTGGCGTTCCGCTACGCACTTGCGCGAACTGCGCGGCGGCCTGCGCGGTTTCTACGTCTTCATCGCCTGCATCGCGCTCGGCGTGATGGCGATCGCCGGTGTCGGCTCGGTCGCCGCCAGTCTCGGCGACGGTCTGGCGCGCCAGGGCCGCACCTTGCGGGCGGCGACGTCGCGTTCTCGCTGATCCAGCGCGAAGCCAAACCTGATGAA
>CAVSXQ010000052.1:0-74754 GCA_963731915.1 uncultured Alphaproteobacteria bacterium | reverse complement strand
AGTCAGTTTAATTTCTTGCCGCCCTCCGTCACGCTGTCGAGAAAAGCCGACGTCTCGCGGTTGAGAAACTCTACATCGGCAGGAAACGCGCCGCCAGCCGCCGCGTGACCGGTCACGGTGCCCGGACTGATCGTCATCATCTTCGCGCCCGGGATGTTCTTGCCCATTTCAATGGGTTCGGATTCCGGATTGAGCAAATCCTTGGTGCCGGTGAGGATCAATGTCTTCGCCTTGATCGAGGCCAGCGCCTTGGCGGTGTCGCCGTTGAAGCCCGCTGTGGTGCCGACGTCGTGCCGCTCATAGGCCCAGGTCTGGTAGATCCAGTTATTGGCGTCGAACGCCTTCAGCAACGCCGTTTCCTGCTGCTCCATCCAGGGCAGCACGTCCATGCCGTTCTTGAACTGCGCCGCGTACATGTCCGGCGTGCGCGCCGAGAGGAACGAGAGGATGTCGCGCCACAGCCGGACGCCCTTCTCCGGCGGCGCTTCGTAGTTGCCGTCCTTCCAGGCCGGGTCGTTCATGATCGCCTTGCGCGAGGCTTCCAGCACCGCGACGGTCCAGGCCGGCGTCTTCGTCAGCGGCACCATCGCCACCAGCGCGTCCATGTAGTCCGGGTGGCTGACGCCCCACTGCAGGACCTGCATGCCGCCCATCGACGGACCGACCACGGCCACGACATGATCGATGCCGAGTTTCTCCTTCATCAGCCGGTGTTGCGATTCCACCATGTCGCGGATGGTGAATTTCGGAAACTGCATGCGCGGCTGCGCGTTCGAATTGCTCGGCGACGTCGAAAGCCCGTTGGCGATCGCATCGGTGCAGACGATGAAATATTTGTCGGTGTCGAGCGCCTTGCCCGGTCCGATCATGAAGTCGAGCCGGTGGTGATTGCCCGAGATCGCCGTCACCATCAGGATGGCATTGGATTTTTTGGCATTCAGCGTGCCATGGGTGACGTAGGAGATCGAAAATTCCTTGATCACCTCGCCGCTCTCCAGCTTGAGATCGCCCTGGCTATGGAGCTGGTGTGGCGCCTGCTGCGGTGTGTGGGCTGCGGCCGGCAGCGGCAGCGGCAGCAACAGGCCGGCGGCAACGAGAAGGGCGGCGCGCTTCATGGTTTCCCCCTGGTTTTCGAATTCTTGTTCCGCGCAGGATACGTCCCGGGCCGTTCGGGACAAGGGTGCGCCGCGAAAGAATTTGCCGGCATGGCCCATGGAATAATCCGGCCGCTGCGCGGTTATGCCCTGCGTTGTTTTGCCGATTGATCCCGCCGGCAATCGGCCCACTCTGGCGTCAGGTGAGTCCACAAAAACAGGCCGCGCTAAATTCTGGCGCGGCCCGAATAGGTGTATTTGTTATAAAGCGCACTCACAGATTGAATGACCGCGCGCGCCGAACGCCTCGATCACTATTGCTGATTGCTCTCTACCCCATTCCGTTGACAATGGCAGATGCGAGTCGGGCCCAACACCGGCGAGGAAAAGAGATGACCGAGGACCTTCATCGTCAGCGCGTGCTGAATTTTCTCGAGGTCTACTATTCCGGCGACATCGATGGCGCGCTCGCCCGCTGCACCGACGACGTCGAGTTCATCGCCAACGCACCGATCGACATCCTGCCGCATATGGGCCACCGCCGCGGCAAGCAGGCGCTCGGCGAGATGTGGCGGACCATCCGCACCCGCTATTCCGAGCAGCGCTGCGAGGTGCCGATCCTGGTTGCCGAGGGCGACAAGGTCGCCGCCGCCATCCGCGTGTTCTTCCGCAAGCGCAGCAACGAACGGATGGTGCAATTCGACATCGCGGCCTTCTACAGCTTTCGCGACGGCCGCATCGCGCAGATCCGCGAGATCATCGATACCTTCGACATGATCCAGCAGGTGCTGGAGCGCGACGTCTCGGCGGTGCTGACCGGCAAAAAGCCGGACGACATCTAGGTAACGACCCGCTCACATATTCTTGTACGCCGCGTGAACCAGTTGGCGGCGGCGCGCGACCTATCCTGGACCCCCTCCGGACATCGGCGACTGAATCAAGACCAATGAAGATCGTGTTGCTGGCTTTGCTGGGTCTGGTGTTGGGCACGTTGGGCGGCGCGGTGCTCGGAATTGGCGCTGGCCTCGCCTGTGTCGAAATCTTTAAAATATCGAGTTTTGAAGGATATAGCGGCATGCTGGTGTTCTTCACCTTCATGCCGCTGGGTGCTGCGATAGGCGGCCTGGGTGGCGCGTTTACTTTCGGCCTGATGGCGTTTCGCGACACCGAGATCGCCATCGAACGCGAGCCGCGTCGCCGCAACAGCCGATAAGTTCACGGAATCGTCGCATTTGTGCAATGCAGAAATGCGGATTGCGGTTTGAACGGATTGATCTATTTCCACACCAACAGTGAAATGAAACGCAGCACCCCGGCCCGGCGCCATTGAAGACGCCGACAGGCCGTTTGCTGTTCGCCACTCCAGTTCAGGAACGGATCAAATGACAGAGCACAGTCTCTGGCGTTTTTCTCGCGCGCTGCATCGCGCGATCAACGAACGCCAGCTTGGTGATATCGAAGCCTTGATCGACGAGGACGTCGAGTGGTCGGTTTACGGCCCGGTCGACATGTTTCCCTTTTTCGGCGCGCGCCGCGGCAAGGCGGCCGTGATGGAGGTGATCCGGCAGATCGCGGAAAACGTCCGCGTCCACCGTTTCGACCGCGAGTTGATCATGCTGGGCGTGGATTTCGGCCGCGTCGCTGATGCGCTATTCGCTGACCGCGCTCGACTCCAACAAGCCGATCAGCGTGCGGCTGGCGCATTTCGCCCAGTTCAAGCAAGGCCGGCTGTCCAGCCTGCGCATTCTCGTCGACAGCTACGAGCTGGTCGAGCAGGCGCTGGGGTGCTCGCCGCAATTGCCGAGGATTGCACGCTCGGCCTAGGCACCAGACGGCCCCGCCTTAATTTTGCGCCAGAATGAACGCATATTTGGTCGTCTGGCATCGGGCGGGGTTATGATCTCCAAGACAACGAAAAAGTGGCCGGGGCTGCTGTTGGCGGCCGGCTTCGGCTTGGCCACCATCATGGCCGCGGGCGCGCAGACGCCGCCTGCGGACGAGGCCGTGGAAGCCGCGCCGGAAGAAGGCGCCCCCGCGCCCGATATCAATGACGTCGATATGACGGACGTCGATCCCGAGAAGCTCGACTGGACCCAGCTCAACGTCGACGCCTCGACATTGACCCTGCCGCAGGCCAAGGGCCTGACCGGGCCGAAGAGCGCGGCCGGCAACGACCCCTCTTGGTCGTCGAATGCCAAAGCGAACGGCGCCTCGGCGGTCTCGGTCAAGCAATCACTGACGCCGTTCTGGGACACCCGCATCGGCGCCGACATGACCGTGGTCAACCCTCTCGGCCTCGACCAGCGCGGACGCGCTGCGGCAGAAATTCTCGCCGGACGCCCCGCCCTCGCAATCCTCCGGCACCGCCTGGGCGGCAGCAACCGCGCCCGGCATCGGCTCGATCTGGGACAAGACCTCGATCGAGGCCCGGGTCGATCCCGGACAGGAGCAGGGCAAGCTCGGCACTTCGCTGACCAAGTCGGTGCCGCTGAGCGAGCAGTATTCGCTCACCCTGCAGAACGGCTACAACGTGATCCAGCAGGGCATCGTGCCGGTGCCCGGTATCGTCAGCCATCCGTCGCGGAACTACGAGACCGACCAGTCGGTCAAACTCAGCATCACCGACAGCGGCACCAGTTTTGTCGCCGGCCAGACGCTGTCCACGACAGACGACAAATGGCTGCGCAAGTTCGGCGCCGAACAGAAGCTGTTCGATGGCGTCACCATCTCCGGATCGGTCGGCGAGACCGCCGCGGGCATCACCAACAAGAGCATTTCCGCCGGCTTCAAGAAGAGCTGGTAGCGGCAAGTTGCGGCCTATTTGACCTGATTTCTCAGGGTGTTTGAAGGCGCGTTGCCCCCCAGTAATGAACCAGCATTGCCGCAGATTGGCCCAGATGCGGTCAAAATCGGCATACCAGATGGGCCCGCTACCATTCGTCGTGCGGGGGACGTCCGCGCTCGCTGAAACGCGAACACAAGGGAATAGCCGATGAACGCTACCATTCGCTCCGAACAGGTTGAACCAGCCGAGGTGGACAATGACCTCGACGCCGTCTCCGAGGTCGAGGAAGGCATCCGCGAGTTCGTCCGCAACGACATCGCCTATCTGCGCCGGCCGCAGGTCACGAGCCCCGAGACCGCGCCGCAAGCGCCGATCGACACCAGCGAATCGACCGTCAACAACGTCAACTCGCTGATCCAGCGCGTCGCCGGCACCTCGCTTGCGGAAATCGAAAAGCTGATTTCGGAACTGGAAAGCCTGCGCGACCTCCTGCATGCCGAAGGCCAGCGCGTTCAGCGCGAGATTTCGGGCTATGCCCAGCTCAGCCAGGCCGCGATGAAATCGACCCGCATGATCGCCGACAACGTCACGCAGTGGAAGCGTGCCGCCGACGGCCTGCGCAACAGCTGATCGGACAGGATGCAAATCGCCGCCGCTCTCCCGGCCGGGAGGGCGGCGGTTTTTGGTAGGTACGGTTTGATTTGAACTTTATCGCGGCATGCCGCGACCAACGGCGGGCTGCTGTGCGGGCGTCGTGTTTTGGGGATAGCGTTTCGATGGAAAGCATTCGTCCTGATAATGCAGATCCGGTCCCGCTGCGGATGTCTCACCGCAGCATGACGACTCTCATCGTCCGGTTTATCGGATTGTTGATTGCAACGATTGCCGTGATGGCGCTGATCTATAGCTAGCCGTTAACCGTATCCGCCCAACGAGCCCGCGAGTTGACCGCTACGGTTAGCGAACGGTAAGCGCGCGGCTGGCGATCGTGGTATTTTCCAGCGTATAGGCGCCGTCGGCATAGCCCTTCACCACCATGCCGGTGACCAGCATCACCGAAAGCGTGACGGTTGCGAAGATAAAGCCGACAAATTTCAATCCGCTGCGATCCGCCATGGTCTTTTCCCCGCTTTCCGCCCTTACGACTCATATGGCAGGCAGAAAGTTCAAAAAGCGTTAGCGCAAATAATTCGCTACGCTACCCGAACCCTTGCTGCGGCGGTGTGAAGTAGTTCACTAACCATCTTCTTCGGAATAGGCGTAGGTGCGACGAGAATGGCGAAACTCAACCCGCATTCCGCCGCGGCACGAACGCGGTCGCCAGGAACGAATACGCCTGTTCGCCCCGCTGATTGGTGCCGATGTTGCGGGCTTGCATGATGCCCCAGCCCGGCCGCGAGTCCGACACCCGCTTGGTCTCGACCGTGCTGGTAAAGCTGAGGGTATCGCCCGCCAGCACCGGCCGGATCCAGCGCAATTCGCGAAAGCCCGGCGACGGTCCCCACACCGCGACGTCCTCGCCGCGCGCCATCGCCTCTCTGGTCCGGCGCTGGCCGTCGGCCACCAGCAGCTTCATGCAGACCGATCCGACATGCCAGCCGGAGGCGGCGAGCCCGCCGAACAGCGACTTGCGTCCTTCCTCCTCGTCGAGGTGAAAACGCTGCGGATCGAACTGCGCGGCGAACTTCTTGATGTTCTCGGCGGTGAACGTGAACGAACCAAATTCGCGGCGCTGGCCGATCTCCATGTCTTCGAAGAAATGCATCAGGCCGCTCCGCCGTCACGGCGCCTGACAATGATCGGCGACACCATTTCGCCCAGCACCTGCCCGCTGGCGTTGCGGACCGTGCCCTTGAACGTCACGATGCCGGTCTCGGGGCGGCTGTTCGACACCCGCGCCTCCGCGACCTCCATATCGAGCATCAACTCGTCGTCGGGGCGAAGCGGCGCCAGCCAGCGCATCTCGTTGACACCGGGCGAGCCGAGCGAAGCGGTGCGGCCGATAAAGCCGTCGAACATCATGCGCATCATGATGGAGCAGAGATGCCAGCCCGAGCCGGACAGCCCCTTCAGCATCGACCGCTTGGCGGCCTCCTCGTCCAGATGCATCGGCTGCGGGTCGAATTCGGCGGCAAAGGCCAGAATTTCCTCGCGCGTGACGCGGCGGGGTCCGAACCTGCCGAAATGGCCGGGCGTGAAATCTTCGAATGTCAGCGTGGTCATGATGGGGAAATAACCGGAAGGAGCCCGATTGTGGCCGTTATTTGCGGCAATCTCAACCCGGCTGACTGCATGGCTTGCACGCCGCGGGCGAGCACCCCCTTCGGTGCCCGTCCAAGGCTTGTCGGGGACGATTTTCAGGGCTAGGCCAGCAGCCAGGTTGGACACTTCTTCGATCAGCTGGGGGAACGACCGATGTTCGATTTTCAGGATCTGTTTCAGTGGGACCGTTTCATCACGCCCACCATCATCAAGACGTTCTACTGGCTGGTGATCGGCCTGATCGTGCTGTTCGGAATTTCCGGCATTTTCTCCGGCCTCGCCGCGATGGCGATCTCGCCGTTCGGCGGCTTCATCCTGCTATTGTCCTCGATCGCCGGCGTGGTGGTCGGGATCGTGTTCTCGCGCATCGCCGCCGAATTCATCCTGATCGTATTCCGCATCAACGAGCACCTCGGCGCCATCCGCGACCAGGGCCAGATGCATTAGGCTTCCTCGTCATTGCGAGCGAAGCGAAGCAATCCAGAGTAAGGAACGAAGACTGGATTGCTTCGTCGCTTCGCTCCTCGCAATGACGGCGATAGATACGATCAGGTATTAAACCGGAAATGCATCACGTCGCCGTCGGCGACGACGTATTCCTTGCCTTCCAGCCGCAATTTGCCGGCGTCGCGTGCGCCGGCCTCACCGTTGAGCGTGACGTAATCCGGATAAGCGATGGTCTCGGCGCGGATAAAGCCCTTTTCGAAATCGGTGTGGATGACGCCGGCCGCCGCCGGCGCCTTGGTGCCGCGGTCGATGGTCCAGGCGCGCGCTTCCTTCGGGCCGACCGTGAAATAGGTGATGAGGTCGAGCAACTGATAGCCGGCGCGGATCAGGCGGTCGAGCCCGGCCTCCTCCAGGCCCAGCGTATCGAGAAACTCGGCGCGCTCCTCCCGCGACAGGGTCGCGATCTCCGATTCGATTTTGGCTGAAATGACGACGGCGACCGCGCCCTCTTCCTTCGCGCGCGCGAACACCTGATTGGAAAAACTGTTGCCGTCTTTGGCCGAACCTTCCTCGACATTGCAGACGTACAGCACCGGTTTTGACGTCAACAGGCCGAGCATGCGGAAAGCCCGCTCCTCTTCCGGCTTGCGTTCGAGAAACCGGGCCGGCTTGCCGTCGCGAAGCAGCACCAGCGCGCGGTTGACCAGTTCGAGCTGCTCCTTGGCGTCCTTGTCGTTGCCCTTGGCCTTCTTGGAAAGATTGTCGACGCGCTTCTCGAGCGAGTCGAGATCGGCCAGCATCAATTCCGTCTCGATGGTCTCGATATCAGCAAGCGGCGCGATCTTGCCCTCGACATGGGTGATGTCGGAATCCTCAAAGCAGCGCACGACATGCGCGACCGCATCGACCTCGCGGATGGTGGCCAGAAACTGGTTGCCGAGGCCTTCGCCCTTCGACGCGCCGCGCACCAGGCCCGCGATATCGACGAAGGTCAGCCGGGTCGGAATGATCTGCGCGGATTTCGCGATCGCCGACAATTTGTCCAGCCGCGGATCGGGTACCGCGACCTCGCCGACATTCGGCTCGATGGTGCAGAACGGATAATTCGCCGCCTGCGCCGCCGCCGTTTCGGTCAGCGCGTTGAACAGCGTCGACTTGCCGACATTGGGCAATCCGACGATACCGCATTTGAATCCCATAATACGTCCTGAAGTCCGTTTCGCGAGAACAGTCGTCGCGTTATGCGGCGCCGTCGTCGCCCTTGTCTAAAAATCCCCTGGCCTGCAGCGCCAGATGCACCTTGTTCTGGAACGTCGAATCCTTATCCGTCGCCAGCAGTCCGGCATTGTCAGCCACCGCCTCGCACAGCGCTTCCACCCAGGGGCGGTCGCTCTTGGCGAAATCCGACAGCACGTGGCTATGCACCAGTTCCTTGATGCCGGGATGACCGATGCCGAGCCGCACCCGGCGATATTCGTTGCCGATATGCGAAGAGATCGAGCGCAGGCCGTTGTGGCCGGCGATGCCGCCGCCGACCTTGACGCGCACTTTGGCCGCCGGCAGTTCGAGCTCGTCCTGAAACACGGTGATCTCGCCCGCCGCCAGCTTGAAGAAATTGGCGGCTTCCTGCACCGCGCGGCCGGACTTGTTCATCCAGGTGGCGGGCTTGAGCAGCACGACGCGTTCGCGATCGAGCGTGCCTTCGGAGGTTTCGCCCTGAAAGCGGCGGCGCCATGGTGCGAAACCATGACGCCGCGCGATCTCGTCGACGGCCAGGAACCCGATGTTGTGCCGGTTCTGGGCGTATTTCGCGCCGGGATTACCGAGGCCAACAAAGAGGCGCATGACGCGGCATCCCCGGCCGTGTCAGCTTACTTCTTCTTGTCGCCGCCACCGGCCGGTGCCTTCGCACCCGCCGCTGGAGCCGCAGCAGCAGCACCCGCTGCAGGCGCAGCCGCACCCGCCGCAGCCGCACCCGCCGCCGGAGCAGCGGCAGCAGCACCGGGCGCCGCAACAGCGGCCGTACCCGCAGCCGCAGCAGCCGCAGCCGCCTTCATTTCTTCGGCGTAGCCGGACGGCGGCACGATGGTGACCAGCGTCGCGTCCTCGCGGGTCAGCGACTTCACGTTGGCCGGCAGCTTGATATCGGTGAGATGCAGCGAGTGGCTGATCTCGAGACCGCTGACGTCGGCCTCGATATATTGCGGAATGTTGTCGACCGAGCACTCAAGCTCGATCGTGTGGGTGACGATGTTGACCGTGCCGCCGCGCTTGATGCCGGGCGCGGCTTCCGCGTTGATGACGTGCAGGGGCACGCTGACGCGGATGGTCGCGCCTTCGCCGAGCCGCATGAAATCGACATGCAGCGGGAAGTCGCGGACGGGATCGAGGTGGAAGTCGCGCGGGATCACGCGGTGCTTCTTGCCCTCGAGATCGATGTCGTAAATCGTGGTGAGGAAGCGGCCGGCTAGGATGCGGTGGCGCAATTCCTTGTCGTCCACCGAGATGGTCACCGGGGGCTGGTTGTTGCCGTAGATCACTCCGGGAACTCTCCCGGCGCGACGCTCTGCCCGGGCGGCCCCCTTGCCGCTCTGCGGACGCGCAGTCGCCTTCAATTCCATGACGGTCGCCATTGCGTTAAGTCCTTGTTTTGTAAAAAGATATAGGCCGCATCGCGGCCTATGGCGTTCGCCGCAGCAAGCCTCCAGGGGTGCGGGGGCTGCGGACGTGGCGGGCTTTTAGCCCCAAAGTCCGGAAATGACAAGGAAATGTCTGGAATTTGAGAGGGCGCCGCTCCCTCGATTTACACCTGCCCGGCCGCCCTCAAGGCAAGGACGGCGATCCGGCGAGCTTCGCCTCCAGCGCGGCTATCCGCGCCTTCAGCGCCTCGTTCTCCTCGCGCGCCAGCCGCGCCATGTCCTTCACGGCGTCGAACTCCTCGCGCTTGACCACGTCGAGGTCGCGCAGGATGCGTTCGGCCTGGTTGCGCATGACGGTGTCGACTTCGCGCTTGACGCCCTGGGCGGCTCCGGCGGCGTCGTTCATCAGGCGGCCGATCTCGTCGAAGAACCGGTTGCTGGTCTGGGTCATCTCGAAAAACTCTCCGCTTTCGGTGCCAATGGCACACAGAACACATGACACGCCAGAGACAATGGCGATCCCTGGCGAGCGGTTCAAGCCCGCCATGCCGCAGCTCTCCTTGTCATGTTCCGGTTTCCTTGCAATCGTATTGAACGGCCAAGCAAAAATCAGAATCACAACAGGCAAGAAACGCCCATGATCGACCAGCAGATCGACATCGAGACCAAGGACGGCAAGACCACGACCTTCATTACCCATCCCGAACGCGGCGGGCCCTTTCCCGTCATCCTGTTCTACATGGATGCGCCCGCGATCCGCGAGGAGCTGCGCGACATGGCGCGGCGGCTCGCGACCTCCGGCTATTACGTGATGCTGCCCAACATGTATTACCGCGCCGGCGTGATGGAGCTCGGACCGATACCACCCGATCCCGAGGCGCCCGAGCGCAAGCGGATGTTCGGCTACATGAACTCCCTCAGCATTCCTCTGGTCATGGAAGACACCAAATCCCTGCTCGCCTATGCCGAAACGCAGAAGGCCGCCAACACAAAGATTATCGGCACCGTTGGCTACTGCATGAGCGGCCGCTACGCCGTCAACGCGGCCACGCATTTTCCGGATCGCGTGAAAGCCGCGGCCTCGGTCTACGGGGTGCAATTGGCAACCGACCAGCCGGACAGCCCGCATCTGGCCGCGAGCAAGACCAAGGCCGAACTCTACTTTGCCTGTGCCGAGACCGACGTCTATGCCCCGCAGGAAGTGATCGACAAGGTGACCGCGGGCATGAAGGGCACCAAGAACGAGGTCGAGGTCTATCCCGGCACCCATCACGGCTTTGCCTTCCCGAAGCGCCCGGTCTACCACCGCGACGCAGCCGAGCGGCACTGGGAGCGGCTGCTGGCGCTCTACCGCCGCAATCTCGTGTAACCTCAAGGCACGATGCCCTTCCTCGCCATCGCCTTCCCGGTATTCGACCCGATCGCCATCTCGCTCGGGCCGATCGCCATCCGCTGGTATGCGCTGGCCTATATCGGCGGCATCGTGCTCGGCTGGATCTACGCCCGCGCGCTGATCAAGAGCGAAAAATTATGGGGCGGGCCGGCGCCGATCTCGCTGCCGCAGCTCGACGATTTTATCCTCTGGGTCACCATCGGCATCATCGTCGGCGGCCGCACCGGCTATGTGCTGTTCTACAATCCCGCTTTCTTCGTCCAGCATCCGGCCGAGATTTTCCAGTTGTGGAACGGCGGCATGTCGTTCCATGGCGGTTTCCTCGGCTGCGTCGCCGCGGTGATGTGGTTCGCGCACCGCAATGGCATCTCGATCCTGTCGCTCGGCGACATCACCACCGCGGTCGGGCCGATCGGGCTGTTTCTCGGGCGGCTCGCCAATTTCATCAACAGTGAATTGTGGGGCCGGACCACCGACGTGCCCTGGGCGTTCGTGTTTCCCAATGGCGGGCCGCTGCCGCGCCATCCGAGCCAGCTCTACGAGGCGGCGCTCGAAGGTATTTTGCTGTTCACGGTATTGGCGGTCATGATCCGGATGGGCGCCTTGCGGCGGCCGGGCCTGATCCTCGGCAGTTTTATCGCGATTTACGCGCTGGCCCGCATCACCGGAGAACTGTTCCGCGAGCCCGACCCGCAGCTTGGCTTCTTGTGGGGCGGGCTGACTATGGGCATGCTGCTGTCGGTACCGATGATTATTGCAGGACTAATCCTTATTATGCTGGCATGGCGCAAGCCGCCGATGCCCGAATTGAAGACCGCCTAGGAATGCAGTGACCGAGTTTTCGCCGCTCCAGAACGAGATCAGGAAACTGATCAAGTCGTCAGGCCCGATGCCGGTCTGGCGCTACATGGAGCTGTGCCTGATGCATCCGCAGCACGGCTATTACGTCTCGCGCGATCCGCTCGGGCGCGAGGGCGATTTCACCACCGCCCCGGAAGTCAGCCAGATGTTCGGCGAGTTGCTCGGGCTGTGGGCGGCGTCGGTGTGGAAGGCGATCGGCCAGCCGCCGCTGCTGCGGCTGATCGAACTCGGCCCCGGCCGCGGCACCATGATGGCGGATGCGCTGCGCGCGCTGCGGGTGCTGCCGCCGCTCTATCAGTCGCTCACCATCCACATGGTGGAGATCAATCCGGTGCTGCGCGAAAAACAGCGCGCGACGCTGTCCGGCGTGCGCAACATCTCCTGGCACGACACCATCGACGACATCGTCGACGGTCCCGCGGTGATCTTCGCCAACGAATATTTCGACGTGCTGCCGATCCACCAGATGATCAAGCGCGAGACCGGCTGGCATGAGCGCGTGGTCGATCTCGACGACACCGGCAAGCTGGTGTTCGGCGCCGCAGCAGATCCCACCCCTCGTTTCGAGGTGCTGCTGCCGCCGCTGGTGCGCGCCGCGCCGCCCGGCGCGGTGTTCGAATGGCGGCCCGACACCGAGATCATGAAGATCGCCAGCCGCGTTCGCGACCAGGACGGCGCGGCACTGATCATCGATTACGGCCATCTGCGCAGCGACGCCGGCGACACCTTTCAGGCCATCGCCCGCCACAGCTTTACCGATCCCCTGAAAAATCCGGGCCTCGCCGACGTCACCGCACATGTCGATTTCCAGGCGCTGGTGCGCGCGGCGGAAGATCTCGGCGCGCGCGTGCACGGCCCGGTGACGCAGGGCGAATTCCTGAAGCGGCTCGGCATCGAGAGCCGCGCAGTGACGCTGATGGCGAAAACCACCCACGAGGTCTCCGCCGATATTTCCGGCGCGCTGAAGCGGCTGATCGACTCCGGCCGCGGCGGCATGGGCTCGATGTTCAAGGTGCTGGCGATCTCGCAGCCCGATCTGGTCGGGCTGGCGGGCCTCTCCGATGGCGAAGAGGACACAAAGGCCGACACGCCATGATGATGGGCTCGTCGCTGCTTGCGGCCATTCCCGGCCTGCGCCATGCTTTCTTCACCGCGAGGGCGGCGTCTCCGACGGCATCTACCACAGCCTCAATGGCGGCACCGGATCGAACGACGATGCCGCCAACGTCACCGAAAACCGCCGCCGCATGGCCGAGCAGATGGGCGTCACGCCGGACCGGCTGCTCACGCTTTATCAAATCCATTCGCCCGACGTCGTGGTCGCGGACGGGCCGTGGAACGGCGGATCGCGGCCGAAGGCCGACGCCATCGTCACCCGCACCGAGGGGCTTGCGATCGGCGTCACCGCCGCCGATTGCGGACCGATCCTGTTGGTCGACCCCAGCGCACGCGTGATCGGCACCGCGCATGCCGGCTGGAAGGGCGCGCTGACAGGCGTGCTGGAATCCACCATCGAGGCCATGGAAAAGCTCGGTGCCGAACGCGGCGGCATCGTCGCTGCGATCGGCCCGCTGATCCGCCAGCACTCCTATGAAGTGGGCGGCGAGTTCGTCGAACGTTTTCTGGACGCCGATGCGGAGAACGCGCGGTTCTTCCTGGCCGGCGAGCGCGAGGGACACGCGATGTTCGATCTCGCCGCCTTCATCCGGATGCGGCTGGAAAATGCCGGCGTGCTGATGATCGACGACATCGGCGTCGACACCTATTCCGACCAGCGCTTCTTCAGCTACCGCCGCTCGGTGCACCGCAAGGAGGCCGACTATGGCCGCCACGTGCATTGCATCGCGCTGGAGCGCGATAACTCTATCAGCGTGATGACATTCGTCATCGCCCTTATCTTCTTCTTTGCGCATGATCCTTTCGGAAAACCGGTACCACTTTTCCGGATCATGCTCTATTTCACCTTCAATACGACCTTGCCGCGCGCCCGGCCCGCCTCGAGATAGGCCAGCGCCGCCGGCAACTGTTCGAAGGCGAATTCGCGATCGATCACGGGCTTGATCGCGCCGCTATCGACCAGGCGAGCGATCTCGCGCAACTGATCGCCATCCGGCTCGGTAAAGAACCAGCAATAGCTTGCGCCGGACGCAACGCTCGCGGCATAGACCTTGCGGCTCATCCACCAGACCGCCGCCAGCACCAGCCAGCCCGCGCCGACGCGCGTGGCGAAATCGCGATCGGGCGGGCCGCTCAACGAGATAACGGCGCCGCCCCGCTTCACCAGCTTGAAGGCGTCGACCGTGAACGCGCCGCCGAGCGTATCGTAGACGATATCGTAGTTTCCGCCCTGTTTGAGATAGTTTTCGCGGTCATAGGCAATCACCCGATCCGCGCCGAGCGACTTTACGAAATCCACATTCTTCGAACTGGTGGTCGAGGTAACCTCAAGACCGAGATGCTTCGCATACTGAACCGCGAAGGTGCCGATCCCTCCGGCGCCGGCGTGGATCAGGATGCGCTGGCCGGCACGGGCGCCGACGCGGGCAAATCCCTGCAGGGTGGTCAGCCCCACCAGCGGCAGCGACGCGGCTTCCGCCTGCGAGACAGTCACCGGCTTGAGCGCAACGAATTGCTCCGGAAGCGCGATCCGTTCGGCGAAGGTACCGATGGTATCGCGTGACGTACGCGCATAAACCGCATCGCCCGGCTTGAATTCGGGCACCGCTTGACAGCACCACGCCGCAGGCATCGAACCCGAATGGGCGCGGCAGCCGGTATTTCGAGACGCGCTTGAGGTCGCCACGCACGATCTTGAAGTCGATCGGGTTGAGGCTTGCCGCCTGAATTTCGATCAGGACGTCTTCGGGACCCGCAACGGGATCGGCGAGTTCGGCGAGCCTGACATGGTCCGGGATCGCGCCATAGCCGTCGAGAACAAAGGCTCGCATGGATCATCCTGCGGGGTTGATAGATTCCGCCAACGGCAGCGCCGACACTCAATCATGGGCTAGGCCGTGCTCTCCTCCGTCTTCCCGGCGGCACTCACCACAGCCAGCAGAATGACCCCGGCCAGCACATACATCGCCATCACCAGATACATGCTGTACGCGGTGCTGCCGGTCCATTGCTGGATCAGTCCGTTAAGCGATGGACTGACCGCCGGACCTAGATTGCCGAGGCTGCTGATCAGCGCGATGCCGCACGCCGCCGCCGCCTTCGAGAGATACTCGGTAATGAGCGCAAAGAAGAGCGGCGTCGCCGCCGCAATGCCGATCGTGGCAAACGACAGGGCCATGATCGATCCGACCAGGTTTCCCTGCAGCAGCGTGGTAATCCCGAGGCCTATGGCCGCAATGGCAACACACGCGGCAAAATGCCAGCGCCGCTCGCGGAGCTTGTCCGAGTTGCGGCCAATCAGGATCATTCCGATCACGCCGCACGCATTGGGGATCGCCGCCAGAATGCCGATCATCAGCAAATCCTTGACGCCCCAGCTCTGGATCAGGGTCGGCAGCCAGAACACCATCGTGTAGGTCGCGCCGAGCAACAGGAAATACACCAGCGCCAGCACATAGACCTTCGGATCCCGGAACATTTGCCCGAGCGTGCCTGCCGTCTCGCCGACGATCGCCTTCTTGTCATGCTCCAGATTATGGCTCAGCAAGTTCTTCTCGGCCGGCGTCAGCCAGTGCGCATCGGCCGGCTTGTCCTGCAGGTAGAAAAAGATGATCACGCCCAGTATGGCGGCCGGCAGGCCTTGCACGATGAACAGCCATTGCCATCCGGCGAGGCCATGGAAGCCGTCGAAATATTTCAGCGTGGCGCCGCACAGCGGCCCGGCAATGACGCTGATGATCGTGGTTGCCGACATGAAGATGGCGATGACCTGCCCGCGGCGCACCGACGGGAACCAATAGGTGAAGTAGAGGATGACGCCGGGGAAGAATCCTGCCTCGAATACGCCGAGCAGGAAGCGGGCAATATAGAACTGCATCGGCGTCGAGACGAACGCCATCGCAGCTGCAACGAGCCCCCACAGCACCATGATCCGCAGCAGCGTTTTTCGCGCGCCTATCCTTTCCAGCAACATGTTGCTGGGAACTTCAAACAGGAAATAGCCGAGAAAGAAGATGCCGGCGCCGAGGCCATAGACCGCATCGCCAAAAGCCAGCGTCTGCTTCATCTGCAGTTGCGCATAGCCGATGTTGATCCGGTCGAGGAAGGCGATCATGTAGGCGATCAGCAACAGCGGGATGAGCCGCCGGCCGACCTTCGAATACACGGCTTCGACCGCATCGGCGCCTGGCGGCAATGGTTGTGATCGGTCAACGGTGGTGGTGGTGCTCATGGCTGTCTCCCCCGGATTGGCAAACTTCCGATTCCAGGGCGGGCACAACGCCGGACGCTGGAAAAGGCTCTCGCTTTTGCAGAGTGTTTTCGCTTTTGCAGCGTATTCGCAGAGTTCTGCGAAGTTTGCCCCGGTGTCGGCCCTCGTAATCGCGATGGGGCCCGATCACTCACGTCCGGGAGCCCGCGAACGTGACTTGCCGCGAGCCGACCATCAACAATGATCGGGCGGTGGACTTGTTGTGTCAATCGGTTTGCAGGACGCAAAGCGCTGCTTCGAACGCTGTTGCACTGCGAGGAAGGCCGCTGCGCGCACGCTTGCGCGCGTCCGACCAAAGAAATCCGAGCCGTCACCAAATGATCCGGTTGAGCGCAGAATTCTGCCCCATTCTACCTCTGATAATCCCATGATCGGGCGTATGTGCAGGGGATTACACGTGGCTTCAAGGCGTACAGAATTGGCTATCGAGAAGATCATCGCATCATGTGACGGCAGCGTGCGCTCGGCGCTCGAGGCGTTGTTGCTGGTCAACGAACATCTGGAAGCCGAGCTTCATCAGGTCTACGCGGCGTATTCGCTCGCCGCTCATGCCGATCCGGACTTGAAGACGCGTCACTAGCGTCTCTCGTCATCGGAAGCGCGATCCCGGAAATGCATCACCCCGGGATTTTACGGGTGCGCGTCGGCGCGCGCCATGCGCGGCAGAATGTTGTCTGAACCGGAAGGTAGTCCGCAGCCTTCGCGGCCGTTTTTCGGCCGGTTCCTGTGTCTTCCCTGCCCTAGACGTTAATGCGCTTTAACGATAACGCAGGGGGAAATGAGGGACGCGTCAGCAAACCTGCTCCGGGCGAGCCGGGCTATGTCGCGCGCGGCGATGGCCGCGGCGCTGCTCGTGGCTTGCGCGCTCGGCGGCTGCGCCGGCACCGGCGGGGGAAGCGGTCCTTTCGCAATGGCGGCCGGCGGTGGCTCCACCGTCGCCTTCGAATCCATCGACGGCCCGCCGCCGCAGGTGTTCGACCGCATGGTCGGCGTGCTCGACAGCGAATCCAAGCTGCGCAATCTCTCGATTGTCTCCCGCGAGGGGTCGGCGGCCTATCGCGTCCGCAGCTATCTGTCCGCGCAGGTGGTGCGCGGCCGGACCACAATCGCCTGGGTCTGGGACGTCTATGATTCCAACCAGCAGCGCGCGCTGCGCCTTTCCGGCGCAGAACCCGCCGGCAAGGCCGGCCGCGACGCCTGGGCCGCCGCCGACGATCTGGTGCTGCGCAAGATCGCGCAAGCCGGCCTCAGCGGCCTCAGCGGCATGATCAACGGCACCCCTGCCGACGCACCCCCGCCGGCGCCGGCTCCCGGCCGCCGTGGACCCGCCGTCGCCAGCCTGGAGCCGGCCGGTTCGGCGCTGGGCTACAGCGCCCAATAACCCGCCAAATACCCTTTTTACTTACCATTTTGGCCGGGAAAACCGGGGTAACGGGTTGCCAGCCGTGTCACCTGCCTGATATCTCCTCGCGCATCGAAACCCGCCGGGGTACAGGTATCCAAGATGCTGAACGTCGTATCCAGCAAGACGCGGGGGGAAGCGTCGATGTCGGCCAAAAACGGCTCGATCAAGCTGGTCGCCGGCAATTCCAACCCGGCGCTGGCGCAGGAAATCGCCAGCGGGCTCGGCCTGGCGCTGGCCAAGGCCAGCGTCCGCCGGTTTGCCGACAACGAGATTTTCGTCGAGATTCTCGAGAACGTGCGCGGCTCGGACGCATACGTCATTCAGTCGACGTCATTTCCGGCCAACGACCATCTGATGGAATTGCTGATCATCACCGATGCGCTGCGCCGGTCGTCCGCGCGCCGCATCACGGCGGTGATTCCCTATTTCGGCTACGCCCGGCAGGACCGCAAGGTCGGTTCGCGCGCGCCGATCTCGGCCAAGCTTGTGGCCAACCTGATCACCCAGGCCGGCGTCGACCGCGTCATGACGCTCGACCTGCATGCCGGCCAGATCCAGGGCTTCTTCGACATCCCGACCGACAATCTCTGGGCGGCGCCCTTGATGGTGCGCGACATCAAGGAACGCTTCGATCTCGCCAATGTGATGGTGGTGTCGCCCGACGTCGGCGGCGTGGCGCGCGCGCGCGGCCTCGCCAAACGCATCAACACGCCGCTGGCGATTGTCGACAAGCGCCGCGAGCGCGCCGGCGAATCCGAAGTCATGAACGTGATCGGCGAAGCTGCCGGGTACACCTGCATCCTGGTCGACGATATCGTGGACTCCGGCGGCACCCTGGTGAACGCCGCCGACGCGCTGATCGCGCACGGCGCCAAGGAAGTCTACGCCTACATCACCCACGGGGTACTGTCCGGCGGCGCCACCACGCGCATCGCCTCCTCGAAGCTGAAAGAGCTCGTCATCACCGACTCGATCCAGCCGACCGATGCGGTGAAGAAGGCGGCCAACATCCGCTCGCTGTCGATCGCCACCCTGATCGCCGATGCGATCGGCCGCACCGCGGCGGAAGAGTTGGTGTCGAGCCTGTTCGACTAACTCCGATTCTGTAGGGTGGGCAAAGGCGCCCTTGCGCCGTGCCCACCGTCTTTCGGCATTATCATCCCGAATGGTGGGCACGCTTGCGCTTTGCCCACCCTACGATCCCTACTTCTTCGCCTCCTCATGTCCCGGCCGCGGCACCAAATTCATGATGGTCCGCGTAAAGCCGCCATCGACGGTGATCTCGTCGCCATTGACATAGGACGAGCGGTCGCTCGCGAGATACAGGATGGCGTCGGCGATATCCTGCGGCATGCCGATCCGCCGCGTCGGCACCACCGCGGTGCGTCGCTCGGTGACTCCGGGCGTGTCGTAGAACGCCTGGCTCATCGGCGTGATCACCATGCCGGGGCTGACGACGTTGCTGCGGATGCCGCTCGGCCCCCATTCGCTGGCGAGCTGGCGCGACAGCATGACGACGCCGGCCTTGCTGACGCTGTAGGCGCCGCTGTGCCCCTGCGCGTTGCTGGCGGCGATCGAGGCGACATGAACCAGGCTGCCATTGCCCAATTTTCGCATCTGCCGGGCAAAGATCTGCGCACAGAGGAAATAGCCGGTCAGGTTGATCGACAGCACGGTGTTCCATTCGGCCAGCGACAGGGTGTCGAGCCCGCCGGAACGCAGGATCGCGGCGGTGTTGGCGAGAACACTGCACGGTCCGAGCGATTTCTCGACCACCTCGGAGGCGGCGGTGACGCTTTCGGCGTTCGAGGTGTCGCAAGCCGCCACGACATGATCGCCGCCGAGCGCATGCAGTTCGCTGCGCGTCGCCTCAAGCCCCTTCTCGTCGCGATCGATGATGGCGACTTTGGCGCCGGCCTTGGCAAAACTGATGGCCGTGGCGCGGCCGATACCTCCGCCTCCGCCGGTGACGACAGCAACGCGGCCCGACAGGCCAAGCCAATCGGATGAATCCTGCGCGGACGCTGCCATCATGTTCCTCCCATCCAGTCATGTTTGAACGCCACTATAAGCGCCGCGCCGATCGCGGCTATATGCAATAGCCGACCGACTGCCCGGCAATCCGGCATGGGCGAAGGGAGGTTTAGGGGAAGGTGAGCGCACCGGCGCCCAGGTTGGGGTCGATGCCATCCATTATGCAAATGCGCGCGAAAAATCCGGCGAGATGACGCGCGCGCTTTGCTTCAGCGCGAGTAGCTGCCGCCGGTTCGTTGGACGAATGTGCGCCTATTGCGCCTGATAGGCGTCAACGGCATGCGCGACAAAAATTCCGGCGCTGAAAAGTCCCATCAATAATGCTGCAACCTCGATCATGACACTCATCCTTACGCCCGGCCCGCACTGATGACTTGCCTGACCGATAAACGCCGGTTTGTTTCAGGATGATTTCGTCGCGCCCTGAAAATGGTTTCGTCGCTGATTTCACCGGGTTCCTCCGCCTCTTCGCGAACACAGGGGTCACAAGCTTTTTATCCTGTCGTTATCGCCGGCAGGCGATGCAAACCCGACCAAGCCAGACGTATCTCGAAAATGACGGCATGGACTGACGTCAGTCATTTCATCGCCGGCACAAGACCCGGTACGAGACATTGGAGAACGAACATGGGTGAAGTCATCAGATTTGTATCAAGGGCAGAGCTCGAGCGCATGCGTCTCAGCAGAGAAAGCCGCGGGAGAAACAGCAGCATCCTGCCGCCGGTCGCTTCCGTCGAGCGAACCGCGCGATCAAAAGAGTGAGCTGGCAGACAGCTGAGCCTTGACCGATCGGCCCGCCGCCGGGTTATCGACACGGCGACGGGAAAGATAATCGGACGACTGTGTCGCTGTACCCTACACGATCCCCGCAGCGACCTGCCCGCGCAGCCGCTCCAGGTGGAGTTCACGCCACTGCCGTGCTGCCGACGACTTCTCCAAAGGACTCGAAAAACTGACCGGCGAGTTTTTTCGCCGTGGAGTCGATCAGGCGTGCGCCGAGCTGCGCGAGTTTGCCGCTGATCTGCGCATCGACGTGTAGTGACAGGACGGTCACTTCAGGACCTTCCGCAACTCAGCTTGACGGTCGCGCCGCCCTTGGCGAAACCGGCGACGCCGCCGGAACCTTCGCCCGAGATGCGATAGCTGTTGGGCGGATCGAGCTCGGACAACGTCACCTTGCCGCCGAACGTCGCCTTCACCGGGCCGACCTTGAACACGACAGTGGCGGTCATCTCGTTCGGGGTGGACATTTCAAGGCTTTGACATCCTGGAATGCACTTTTTGAGTATCTCGGGATCGTTGAGCGCCGCCCATACCCTGTCTTTGGACGCGGGGATGCGCTGGCTGTCATTCATTTGCATTCCTGGATTCCTGGCTGCTGGTCAGGGTGGAGGGATGCGCTGCCCGCGGCGGCGCTCGACGGTGATTTCGGCGAGGATCGACATCGCGATCTCCTCCGGGGTGATGGCGCCGAGATCGAGCCCGGCCGGCGCCTTGACGCGATCGAGCGCGGACGGGTCGATGCCCTGCCCGATCAGCTTTTCGCGCAGCGCCGTCATCTTGCGGCGAGAGCCGACAAACGCGTGATACTCGGCGTCGGTCGCGGCAGCAGTGCGCAACGCGGCCTCATCGCCCTTGCCTTGCGTCGATACCACGACAAAACGCCGAGCCTGGTTGAGCTGGCCGAGCGCAAAACCGTCCACCAGCGCATCGGCGTCGGGCACGGCGGACAGATCGGCTGGAGGGCGCCGCCAGCGTGACGTGATAGCCGAGCTGCCGCGCCTGCACGGCCAGCGACATCGCCACCGGGCTGGCGCCGAGAATGATCAGCGAGGGATGCGGCAATACCGGTTCCACAAAAATATCCATGGTGCCTTTGCTCGGACACATGTTGCTGGCGAAGCGGACGCCGTCCTTGCTGTCGCCCGGCCTGACGCCGAGCTCGGCGAGCAAATCTTCCGGCTGCACCGAGACCATGCGCGGCTCGCCATCGGCCAGCGCCTCGCGCGCCGCCTTCAGCACCGCGCCCTTCGCGCAGCCGCCTCCGATCCATCCCGCGACGATCGTGCCGTCGGGACGGATGATCGCCTTGGCGCCGGCTTTCGCCGCGGTCACCGATACCGTGCGCACGACGGTCGCCAGCACAAAGGCCTGCTCGGCGGCCTTCATCTCCGCAACCAGGTCCATCACCTCGACATGAGCGCCCATCATAGCCTCGCCAGATAGGGTTCGAGCGCAGTCAGGCTTTGCAGCGTATTGGCTGGCGCGTAGAGATCGACATGCGGCAGCGCCGCCTTGATGCCGGCGGCCTCGGGCGCATAGCCTTGCCACGCCATCATCGGATTGAGCCAGACGATACGGCGGCAGCGTTTTGCAAGCCGCTCCATCTCGCGGCCGAGCAGCGCGGCATCGCCGGTCTCGTAACCGTCGGACACGATCATCACGCAGGTGCGCGAATGGATCACGCGGGCGGCGTGCCAGCGGTTGAAGGTCTGCAGGCTCTCACCGATTTTGGTGCCGCCCCCGGCGCCCTGCGCCAGCAGCGAGAGCCGGTCGAGCGCGCGCGCGGCGTCCTTTTCCTTCATGGCATCGGAGACATGCGCCAGCCGCGTGTGGAACAAAAACGCTTCGGCCTCGCGAAATTCATCCAGCACGCCATGGATGAAGCGCAGGAACACGCCGGTATACATGCTCATCGAGCCGGACGCGTCGAGCAGCACGACGAGGCGCAACGGCTTTTCCTTGCGCTGCCGCTTGACGAGGCTGATCGGCACGCCGCCATGGCTGATATTGCTGTGAATGGTGCGGCGCAGGTCGAGCCGGTAGCCGCGCCGCCGCGCCAGATCGCGGCGGGTCAGCCGCGCGCGCAGGGTCTGGGCAAGACGGGCCGCCGCGGCATGGGCTTGTTCGATCTGTTCGGGGTCGGCCAGTTTGCGGAAATCGACCTCGGCGAGATTGGCGGCCACGGAAGCGCCTTCCATGCGCCCTTCGCCGCTGCGGTCGCTGTCGGCGCCATCGGATGACGGAACCTGGTCCATCGCCGTCTCGCCGCCGGCGCGCGGCTCGGCGTGACTATTCGACAGGCTCTTCAGCGACGGATTATTGGCTGCCTTGGCCGAACCCATCGTTATCGAGCGCGAGCGGACGCGCTTGCCGAGCCAGAACGCATCGAACAGCCCGTCAAACCTTTCCCAGTCGGATCTTCGCGCCGAGAACAGATGCTTGAAGGCGGAACGCAACAGGCCGGGCCGCGCCGCATAGCCTTCGGCCATCAGCGAAGCGGCATCGCGGCCTTCCTGCAGGCCCACCGCAAACCCGTTGTCGCGCAGCGTGCGCAGAAACGCCGCGAGCTTTGCCGAGACGAGGCGCGAGACCTCGTCGAGCTCTTCATAAGCCGGGATTGGTGCCGCAGCAGCTCATGCGACCTTCCCCAGCAGGCGTTCGGTGACTTCACGCGTGACCCGCGCCTTGTCCTCATGGGTCTTGAGCAGGCACATCATGGTTTCGTGCACGGTCTCGGGCGCATCATGCAGATTGCCGACATCGAGCCCGACCAAAGCCGCCGCCCAGTCCAGCGTTTCCGCCACGCCCGGCACCTTGCGCAGCTCCTCCTTGCGGATGCCCTCGACCATGCGCGCGATCTGCAGCGACAGCGACGCGTTGGCGCCCGATACCCGCGCCATGATGATGCGCGCTTCGCGGTCGACGTCGGGATAATCGACATAGTGATAGAGGCAGCGCCGGCGCAGCGCGTCTGACAGTTCGCGGGTGCCGTTCGAGGTCAGCACCACATGCGGAATGGTTTTCGCCTGGATGGTGCCGAGTTCGGGGATCGAGACCTGGAAGTCGGACAACAGCTCCAGCAGAAACGCCTCGAACTCGTCGTCGGCGCGGTCGATCTCGTCGATCAGCAGCACCGGCGGCTTGTCGCGGCGGATCGCCGCCAGCAGCGGCCGCTCCAGCAGATATTTTTCCGAAAAGATCTGGTCCTCGACCGCGTCCGGATTGTCGCCGCGATGGGCCTGGATCGACAGCAATTGCCGCTGGTAGTTCCACTCGTACAGCGCGGCCGATTGATCCAGCCCCTCATAGCATTGCAGGCGGATCAGTTCGGTCGCATGCGCTGACGCCAGCGCCTTCGCGACTTCGGTCTTGCCGACGCCCGCCTCGCCTTCCAGCAGCAGCGGACGCCGCAGCAACTGCATCAGCGAGACCGCGGTCGCAAGCTCGCCGTCGGCGATGTAGCCGCTGGCCGCCAGACGTTCCGCGATCTCTTCGCGATTCTTCATGTTTCCGTTTTCTCCCGTCATTGCGAGCGAAGCGAAGCAATCCATTAGCCACAATGAAAGTGTGGATTGCTTCGTCGCTACGCTCCTCGCAATGACGACGATTGACCTAAGCCACCGCTCCCAATTCCTTTGCCGCCTTCCAGTTGCGCCAGTAGTCATGCGGCATCTGGATGTGGGTCGAACCGAGGAACGAGAAGGCGTCGTTGACGGCGTTGGAAAACGCCGGCACGCCGCCGACATTCGGGCTTTCGCCGACGCCCTTGGCGCCGATCGGATGATGCGGCGACGGGGTGACGGTGAAGTCGGTCTCCCAATGCGGGGTCTCGACCGCGGTCGGCATGAAGAAGTCCATGAACGAGCCGGTCACCACATTGCCTTCCGGATCGTAGCGGATTTCCTGGCCCATCGCGATCGCGAAGGCTTCGGTGAGCCCGCCATGCACCTGGCCCTCGATGATCATCGGGTTGATGCGGGTGCCGCAGTCGTCGAGCGCATAGAAGCGCCTGATCTTGTAGACCCCGGTATCGACGTCGATGTTCATCACGCAGATGTAGGCGCCGAACGGATACGTCATGTTCGGCGGATCGTAATAGCTCACCGCCTCCAGCCCCGGCTCCATGCCCGGCGGCACCGAATTATAGGCCGCCCAGCAGATGTCCTTCATCGACATCGTCTTCTCCGGCAAACCCTTCACCCGGAAACCGTCGATGTCCCATTCGAGATCGTCCTCGTGGACCTCGAGCTTGTAGGCCGCGATCATCTGCGCCTTGGCCCTGATTTTTCGCGCGGCCATCGCGATCGCGGCGCCCGCCACCGGTGTGGAGCGCGAGCCGTAGGTGCCGAGCCCGTAGGGCGCGGTATCGGTGTTGCCCTCTTCCACCATGATGTCGTCGGCGGGAATGCCGATCTCGGTGGCGATGATCTGCGCCCAGGTGGTCTCGTGGCCCTGGCCCTGGCTCTTGGAGCCGACCCGCGCGATGCCCGCCCCGGTCGGATGCATGCGGATTTCGCAGGAATCGAACATCGCAATGCCCAGGATGTCGCAGTTCTTCGACGGTCCGGCGCCGACGATCTCGGTGAAGAACGAAACGCCGAGGCCCATGATCTCGCGGGTCTCGCCGCGCTTGAACGCCGCGCGCTGCGCCGCCTGCTCCTTGCGCAGGCCGGCATAGTCGACCGTCTCCATCATCTTCTTCATGGCGGTGTGGTAGTCGCCGGAATCATATTCCCAGCCCAGCGCCGAGTGATACGGGAACTGCTCGGCCTTGATAAAGTTCTTCAGCCGCAGCTCCGCCGGATCCATCCCGAGTTTTTGGGCGAGGATGTCCATCCCGCGCTCGATGCAGTACGCCGCCTCGGTCACCCGGAACGAGCAGCGATAGGCGACGCCGCCCGGCGCCTTGTTGGTGTAGATGCCGTCGACCGAAAGATGCGCGTTCGGGAAGTCATAGGACCCCGTGACGATGTTGAAAAAACCCGCCGGCCATTTCGACGGGTCGGCGCAGGCGTCGAACGCGCCGTGATCGGCCAGCACATGGACGCGGAGACCCGTGACCTTGCCCTCCTTGGTCGAGGCGATCTCGGTCGTCATGTGATAGTCGCGCGCAAATGACGTTGCGGTGAGGTTCTCGATGCGGTCCTCGACCCACTTCACCGGCTTGCCGGTGACGATGGAGGCCACCGCCGCGCAGATGTAGCCGGGATAGGCGCCGACCTTGTTGCCAAAGCCGCCGCCGATGTCGGGCGAGATCACATGGATCTTGTGCTCGGGAATTTTCGCAATCAGCGCCACCACGGTGCGGATCACATGCGGGGCCTGAAAAGTGCCCCAGATCGAGAGCTCGCCCCTGATCTTGTCGAAGGAGCAGACGCACTGGCAGGTCTCCAGCGGCGACGGATGGACGCGGTGGTAGGAGATCATCTCCTTGATCGTCACTTCCGCTTTCTTGAAGGCGGCGTCGGTCAACTCCTTGTCGCCGACGGTCCACTCAAAAACGTGGTTGTGATGCTTGCGCGGGCCGTGCGCGCCCGACGTTTTGCCGGCGAGGTCCTCGCGCAGCACCGGCGCATCCTTGTCCATCGCCTTGAACGGATCGATCACAACCGGGAGCGGTTCATATTCGACCACCACCTTGTTGATGCCGTCATCGGCGGCATAGCGGTCGGTCGCGACCACGAAGGCGACTTCCTGGTTCTGGAACAGCACTTTTCCGTCGGCCAGCACCATCTGCACGTCACCGGCCAAGGTCGGCATCCAGGCGAGGTTGACGGTCTTCAGCGTCTCGGCGGTGATGACGGCGAGCACGCCCGGCACCTTCAGCGCCTCGGTGTCGTCGATCTTCTTGACGCGCGCATGGGCATGCGGCGAACGGACGAAATCGCCATGCAGCATGCCCGGCAATTTCAGGTCGTCGACGTAATTGCCCTTGCCTTGCGTGAATCGGATGTCCTCGACGCGCTTGCGCTTGCAGCCCATGCCTTCGAGTTTGGCTTCGCGTTGTTCCCGCGTGGGAGTCATGTCGTTCATTCCGCGGCCTCCTTGAATTCAACGCCATTGATCTTGTCGGCGGCGTATTGAATGGCTCTGACGATGTTCTGGTAGCCGGTGCAGCGGCAGATATTGCCTGAGATGCCCATCCGGATTTCCTCTTCCGTGGGCCTCGGGTTTTCCTTCAGCAGCCGCTGCGCGCGCAAAATCATGCCGGGGGTGCAGAAGCCGCATTGCAGCCCGTGCATCATCCGAAAGCCTTCCTGCAGCGCCGACAGCGAGCCGTCGGCATTGGCGACGCCCTCGATGGTCATGATGTCGGAGCCCTGCGCCTGCACCGCGAACATGGTGCAGGATTTCACCGACATGCCGTCGATATCGACGGTGCAGGCGCCGCAATGGGTGGTCTCGCAACCGATATGGGTGCCGGTGAGCGAGAGATTCTCGCGGATGAAATGCACCAGCAGTGTGCGCGGCTCGACGAGGCCTTCGACCTCGGCGCCGTTCACCTTCATGGTGACGTGAGTTTTTGCCATCGATCCCTCCCCTAACCCGCTTTACGCGCAGCACGTTGCAGCGCCCGCATCACCATGATGCCGCCGACATGTTTTCGGTATTCGACCGGCCCGCGCGCATCGGCGGCCGGCGACATGATCGCCACGGCCGCAGCCGCAGCCTTCTTCAGCGCTGCGTCATCGAGGCTGGTGCCGATCACGGCTTTCGCCGCATCGGTCGCGAGCAGCGGCGTTTCCGAGAGGTTGGTGAGGCCGATCGCGCAGGCGGCGACCTTGCCGCCCGCCATCGTCAGCACGACCGCGGCGGCGGCGGTGGCGTAGTCGCCGACCTTGCGCTTCAGTTTTTCGTAGGCGTAGCCGTGGCCGGCCGCGGGAACTGGGATGGTGATTGCGGTGAGAATTTCACCGGGCTCAAGTGAGGTGAAATAGGCGCCTTGGTAAAACTCGGCGGCGGCGATATCGCGTCCGCCGGATGGGCCTTCGAGCCGATAATACGCGCCCAAGGTCATCATCAGCGCCGGCATGTCGTTGCCGGGATCGCCATTGGCGACATTGCCGCCGATGGTGCCGCGGTAGCGCACCTGCGGATCGGCGATCAGCAACGCCGTTTCGTGCAGGATGGGGGCGGATTTTGCGATCTCGTCCGAGGCCAGCAATTCGTGCTGGGTGGTCATGGCGCCGATCACGATCTTGTTGCCGTCGCGGCTTATGCCTTTCAGCCCGGCAATGCCGTGCAGGTCGATCAGGTGCTCGGGCGTGGCGAGCCGGAGCTTCATCATCGGCACCAGGCTGTGGCCGCCGGCCAGCGGCCGGGCCTCGTCGCCCAATGTCGAGAGCAGTTTTACCGCGTCAGCCAGCGTTGCCGGCCGGTGGTAGCTGAACGGGCCAGGGATCATCGTCTCCTCCATCTCGTCCATTTGCGCCCTTGCAGGCGTGGACGTTGGCGGAGACGGTCTCTCCCGGCGGATTTGCCCGCAATAACAGCGGCACGGGAGCCGCGATTTCGCACGAAGTGCGGATAACCGCGCACGAAATGCGTCAGTCCTTGCGACCTAACAGATCAGGCGTGACGCCGCGCCAGCCCCAATCGCGCTTTCACCTCGGCAATCTTGGCGCGGCTCACCGGCACCCGGTGCGGCGACGGGCCGTCGAGTTCGACCACCGCGCCATCGCCCTCCTTGCGAACGAAGGTGACATGCGGGATCGCGACGATGTGGCTGCGATGCACCCGCACGAACAGCCCGGGGTCAAGCTGCGCCTCGGCCTCCGAGATCGACCACGGACACATCCGCTCGCGGGTGCCGTCGTGGACCTTTGTGTAATGGGCATCGGCCCGGACGCTCCTCACGTCGGCCGAATCGATGAAATGGGTGCCGTCGGCCCCCTCCACCGGCAGCCGCGGCGCCGGCAATTGGCGGGGCTGGCCGACACCGCCGAGCGGCATCGCTCGCAGCCGGGGCGCAGGCGTCGCAGCTTCCACCGGGAGCGAGTTCAGCCGTGGGGGCGACGGTATCCGGAACCAGCGGCGCATCGGCGGCCGCCTTGCTGCGTCCGTCCGGCACCAGCGACAGCAGGAAGCCGGCGGCAATGACAAAACACAGCAGCGACACGACCAGCGAAAGGATTTGCGGCGAGGCCGCGAGACCTTCGATGTGGTGATGCGATCCCGCCGACGGCGGCACCAGATGCATGCCGTACATCGCGGTGTAGTGCATGCCTGACACCGCGAACCCGTACGCGACCGCGCTCAGCATCAACTGCACGCCGCCCTGCCGCGCCAGGAACGCGCGCAGGCCCCCATAGGCCGTCGCGATCGCGATCAGCACCGACAGCACCACCATCGCGGCATCGTGGGTCATGGCAAAATTGCCGGACAGGCCGTGCATGCCGACATAGTGCATGCTGGCGATCCCGGCGCCGAGCAGCACCGCCGAGGACACCACGCGCAACAGCGACGGCTCCCCCGTGCTGACGAAGAACAGCGAAATCCCCACCACCAGCGCGCAGATCAGGAACGAGACGATGGTCGGCAGCACCAGATAGACGGTGCCCGGCGGCAGCGGCGACGCCAGCATGCCGACGAAATGCATGGTCCAGATGCCGATGGCGAGGAAAAACGCCGCACCCGCCAGCAGCACGCGATGACTCGCGTCCGGCGTCCCGCGGATGCGCGCGGTGAGGCCGAAACCGGTGTAACCACCCAGGATCGCGATCACCACCGAGAGCGCGACGAGATAGGGATCGTGTCCGTCGAACATGATCTTGCCGGCCGCCCGTCGTCACGGGCAGGCCTCCTCCCGCCGCCGACTTTATATGGCCGGCGGCGGGAATGACAATCAGCGGATTACACGATCCCCGCGGCAACCTGACCGCGCAGCCGCTCCAGGCCGTGCAGCGTCTCGGCGCAGGCTTCGGCGACCTCGACGCCCTTGATCGCGAAATGTTTACGGAAGAACTCGTAATGCACCGAACTCTCGTGGAATTGCTGCGGCGTCAGCACCGCGGAAAACACCGGCACCTCCGTGCGCAACTGCACGTCCATCAGCGCCTTGATCACGGTGTCGGCGACGAACTCGTGCCGGTAGATGCCGCCGTCGACCACGAGGCCTGCCGCGACGATCGCGGTGTAGCGCCGCGTCTTGGCAAGGATCTGCGCATGCAGCGGTATCTCGAACGAGCCGGGCACCTCGAACAGATCGACGGACGTGCGCGGAACGTGGCGCGCCTCCATCTCCTCGAGGAAGGCGATGCGGGCTTCCTGCACCACCTCGCGGTGCCAGCACGCCTGCACGAAGGCGATCCGCTGCGGTTTTGCAAAACGCGGATGCGCAGGCGCCGGCGGACGCTCGGGATTATCGGGCGCGCCGGTGGTTGGGACTTGTTTGGTTTCGGGTTCTAGCAACGTCTGATTCATGGCTTTCCTCTTCAAGGACCAGAATCAGGGCACACGGAACAGCGGTGCCCACGCGAAACCGCGTGAAGCGCCGCAAACCGTTCTCTTTCATCCGGACTTTAACCGTCGGCTTCGGAATTGCACCGAATCTGCTGACCCTTTTTCCCCAAGGAAAACTTCCAGGAGGAAGAAGGCGCTCGCGGGCTTGGGCTATTCACCCTTTACCGCCGGTGGGGAGTTTCACCCCGCCCTGAGAACATCGGCCGTCCGGGATGAACGGCCTGAGGGGAAATATGCCGGCTGGCCCGGGCGCGGGCAAGCGCCCAAATCACCCCAAGTCATGGGGAATCAGCATGTCCCCCATGAGCGGGAATATGGGCGGGGATCGAATCTCCGACCCTGGAAGGGCGGCAAGGCGGCAAAACCGGCGGATTCAAAAGTTAACGAAGTGTAAACGCGCCGATTCCGATTCCGGTTTGTTCTCAAATTAATAATTATGACGGCGATGAGTTGTGGAAATATCGCGCCCAAGCCTGTGGACTGACTCTGCGTACAGTTGCGCGGATTCCGCAAATCACATCACTTGATCCCGGCAAGCCCCGCGATGATCGCGAAGACATCGGGGGAATGCAGTCGGCGGCGACGCATTACCTCGGGCGCGAGCCGTTTCCGCGTGCGTATCAACAGATCAAGAAAATGAAGGTCGAGACGGAATGTCCCTCCTCGAAGGTGTAATCGATTCCCGGAACAATCCGCTCGCGGTGGTCGAGGATATCGCCGCCGATAACAACTGGGCGTTTGAGCGCTCCGGCGAAGACGAAGTGACGATCGTCTCCAAGGGCGACTGGACCGACTACCAGCTCTCCTTCACCTGGATGGGCGAGATCGAGGCGCTGCATCTGGCCTGCGCCTTCGACATGAAGATTCCGCCGGCGCGCCGCCCCGAGGTGCAGCGGCTGATCGCGGCCATCAACGAGCAATTATGGGTCGGGCATTTCGATCTCTGGACCCACACCGGCATGCTGATGCACCGCCAGGCGCTGGTGCTGCCGAACGGGCTTTCCGCCACCACAGCGCAATGCGAGAGCATGCTGGTCGGCGCCATCCACGCCTGCGAGCGTTACTATCCGGCGTTCCAGTACGTGGTCTGGGCCGGCAAGTCGGCGCAGGAAGCGATGGACGCGGCGATGTTCGACACCTCGGGCGAGGCGTAGGCGCTCTCGTTAGCGCATGCACACGCTCTCAGCCGTCGTCCCTGCGAAAGCAGGGACCCATACGCCGCGGCGTCAATTGTGACGCATGGCGCTTGTTGCAGACACCCCAATAAACTAGAACCGCCTGTGGTTATGGGTCCCTGCGTTCGCAGGGACGACAGCGTGATTTGCGGTGACATCTTGAACACGACAGGCAGTTTACAAAACATCACCGGCACCATCGCGCTTGCCGGCGCGGGCAAGATGGGCGGCGCGATGCTGACGGGCTGGCTGGCCGGCGGCCTCGATGCCAAGCGCGTCGTGGTGATCGAGCCTTTTCCGTCCGACGACATCAAGGCGCTTGCCACCAAAGGCGTCCGGCTCAATCCGAACGACAACGGCGCCGCCGACACGCTGGTGGTCGCGGTCAAGCCGCAGACCTTTCGCGAAGCCGGCCCCGCGCTGAAACCGTTCGTTGGAGCCTCCACCCTCGTGGTCTCGATCATGGCGGGCACGCCCATAGCGGTGCTGGAAGAAGTCTGCGGCGGCATGGTGGTTCGCGCCATGCCGAACACGCCGGCGGCGATCGGCCGCGGCATCACGGTTGCGGTGCCGCGAAGAAGGTCAGCGCCGCGCAACGCGCCACCGCCGACGCGCTGCTGCGCGCCACCGGTTCGGTCGAATGGGTCGATGACGAAAGCCTGATGGATGCGGTGACCGCGGTCTCCGGCTCCGGGCCGGCCTATGTGTTCCTGCTGGCCGAAGAACTGGCGCGCGCCGGCGTCGAGGCCGGCCTTCCGCCGGAGCTCGCGACAAAACTCGCGCGCGAAACCGTCGCCGGCTCCGGCGAATTGCTGCACCGTTCGGAGCTTGCCTTCCGCGACGCTGCGCCAGAACGTCACCTCGCCCGGCGGCACCACGGCCGCCGCGCTGGAAGTGCTGATGGGCGCGGACGGCATGCAGCAGCTGATGATCCGCGCGATTGCGGCGGCGACGAAGCGGTCGAAGGAACTGGCGAAGTAACTGGTCCTCATCCTGAGGCACCGCAGTGGCGCTGGACACAAAACTCGCGAAAACAACCCCATGCACAGTAGGATGGCGCTCGGCCTTGGTCCGAGCGACGCGGCTACTTCGCCCCCAGCCGCTCATTGAACTTCGCGACATTGATCAGCCCGCGGGCGTGACGGCCCTCGCCGAGCTTGCGCTCGCCCTCGAACGCCGCGACCTCGAAGCGGATGACGCGCCGCCCGACCTCGATCACCCTTGCCGTGGTCCGCACCGTCGAGCCGACCAGCGACGCGGCCAGATGCTTGATATCGACCTCGGTGCCGACCGTGACCCAGCCCGGCGCCAGATGCCCGCGGATCGCATCGCCCGACGCCATCTCCATTTCCAAAATCATCATCGGCGTCGCATAGACCATCGGCATGCCCTTGCACGAAATGCCCGACCGTGCGCTCCGGCGGCACCACAAGGGTGCGCTCGGCGCTCATGCCGATTGTGATGAAGTCGCGTGCGTCCATGGATGTTTCAATAATCGCCGTCGTTCCGGCGCAGTGCGCAAGCGCGAGCCCGGGACCCATACCGCGTGATCGCGCTTGAGGCAGGATGGCGGACGCCTTCCCGCAACCAAAGCCGGTGGCTATGGGTCCCGGCAATGCCGGGACGACGGAGAGAGCTCTACTTCTTCGCCGCCGCGCGCTCGACGAACGTCTTGCCGCCCTTCATCTTGTGGGCCAGCGGCGCTTCGTTGATCTGGATCACGACCGCATCGGCATCGACGCCGAGGTTCTTCACCAGCGCCTGCGTGATGTCGCGCATCATGCCGGCCTTCTGCTCGTCGGTGCGGCCGGCGGCCATGCTCACGGTAATCTCGGGCATTTTTTGTCTCTCCCTTTTTTCTTGCTACGTCGTTGTCGCCACAAACTCAGTCCTCATCCTGAGGAGCCGCGCAACGCGCGGCATCTCGAAGGATGGCCTATTGTCCTCATGGTTCGAGACGGCGCAAGGGCGCCTCCGCACCATGAATGGCTCTAACCCCACTTCACGTCATGGCGCGCCAGCACTTCGCGCACTTTTGCGACGATCTCGCTTTCGGCGCATGAAAACTGCGCCGGCCGCGTCTCGCGCCATTCCTGGTTGGAGGCGATCGCCGCCGCCGCCTTGGCGCCCTCGATCAGATCCTTGATCTGGATTTCGCCGCGCGCCTTTTCGTCGCTGCCCTGGATGATCACGCAGGGCGAGTTGCGGCGGTCGGCATATTTGAGCTGGTTGCCCATGTTCTTGGGATTGCCGAGATAGAGCTCGGCGCGGATATTCGCGCCGCGCAACTGCGCGACCATCTTCTGATAATCCGCGACACGGTCGCGGTCGAACACGGTGACCACGACGGGCCCGAACTCCGGCCGCGTGTCGAGCTTGCCGAGCATCGTCAGCGCCGCCTGCAGCCGCGACACGCCGATGGAAAATCCCGTCGCCGGCACCGGCTCGCCGCGAAAGCGCGAGACGAGACCGTCATAACGCCCGCCGCCGCCGACCGAGCCGAAGCTGCACCGGGCGGCCCTTTTCGTCCTTGGTCTCGAGCAACAGTTCTACTTCGTAGACAGGACCGGTGTAGTACTCGAGACCGCGAACGACGGACGGATCGATCCGAATCCGATCCTGTTCGTACCCAGAGGCCTTTACGAGTGAGCTGAATTTCATCGAGCTCGTTGAATCCCTGCCTGGCTTCATTTTCTTCAAGACGTTTGTTCCAGCCATCAACGACAGCACTAGGTCCGGACTCGACGAATGGGCTGAAAGTCACAACCGAAAGAATGTACGCCGCGGCCAAATCGTCTAGCCCGGCACCCTTAGTGAAATCGCCGCTCTCATCCTTGCGACCAGTCGTCAAGAGCAGATGAACGTTGTCTTTTCCAAGCCGGTCGAGCTTGTCGATCGCGCGCAGCACGGTCAGCCGCTTGCCTGCGTTCTCGTCGCCGCCGATGCCGATCGCACTCCATCACCCCGTCCAGCACCTTGCGGTTATTCACCTTCACCACATAGGAGCCGCGCGGAATCCCCAGCGCTTCCATCGTATCCGCCGCCATCATGCACATCTCGGCATCGCGCCGCCGGCGAAGCCGAACCCAACCGTGTCGGCATCGAACTGCATGAACTGGCGGAATCGTCCCGGCCCCGGCTTTTCGTTGCGATAGACGTAACCCGCGCGATAGCTGCGATACGGTTTTGGCAGCGCGTCGAAATTCTCCGCGACATAGCGCGCCAGCGGCGCGGTCAGATCGTAGCGCAGCGAAATCCACTGCTCGTCGTCGTCCTGGAACGAGAACACGCCCTCGTTGGGCCGATCCTGATCGGGCAGGAATTTTCCGAGCGCGTCGGTGAATTCCATCGCCGGGGTTTCCACCGGCTCAAAGCCGTAGCGCTCGAAAACCTCGCGGATTTTCTCCACCATCTGCGCGTGGCGGCGATCGCGGCCGGGCCACGGTCTTCCAGCCCGCGCGGCAGGCGCGCCCGAGTTTCTGCGGTTTTTTGGGTTTTTCGGCCATGGGCGGCGTTGGTATCAGCCGCATGCCTGTGCGGCAAGCGCCAGTCTTTCTTAACCTCGCCCTCGCCCTTCTGCGGGGAGAGGTCGAATCGCGCAAGCGAATTTCGGGTGAGGGGCATGGCACCCGGCTTATCGCAAATTCCGCATTCGCGGGAACGAAGAGCCCCTCACGCCCACCCTCTCCCCGCAAGAGCGGAGCGAGGGAGCGAGAGAGCGTGCCTCGCCGCGTCAAAAGACCTTCTTGATCCAGTTGTGCGGGTCGTTGGTCCGGCCGTACTGGATGTCGACCAGCTTCTTGCGCATTCCCATCGCGACGGGGCCGGCGGCGCCGCCGCTGATGAGGAAATCGCCGCTGGTGGAACACACCTTGCCGATCGGCGAGATCACCGCCGCCGTGCCGCAGGCAAAAGCCTCTTTCAGCTTTCCGCTAGCGGCATCCGCGCGCCACTGCTCGATCGTGTAGGCTTCCTCGCGCACGCGCGTGCCGGCATCCCTGGCCAGCGCGATGATCGAATCGCGGGTGATGCCCGGCAGGATGGTGCCGAGCGGCGGCGTCAGCATCGAACCGTCGTCGAACACGAAGAACACGTTCATGCCGCCGAGTTCCTCGACGTAGCGGCGCTCGACCGCATCGAGGAAAACCACCTGATCGCAGCCGTGCTCGATCGCCTCGGCCTGCGCGCGCAGGCTGGCGGCGTAATTGCCGCCGCATTTGACGGCGCCGGTGCCGCCGATCGCGGCGCGCGTGTAATTCTCCGACACCCAGATCGACACCGGCGCAGGCCCGCCCTTGAAATAGGAGCCGACCGACGAGGCGATGACGGCGAAGATGTATTCCGCCGACGGCTTGACGCCGAGAAACACCTCGCTCGCGATCATGAAGGGCCGCAGATAGAGACTGCCCTCGCCGCCCGGGATCCAGGCGCGGTCGATGCGCACGAGCTGCTCGACCGCTTCGATGAACACGGACTCCGGCAGCGGCGCCATCGCCATGCGGTCGGCCGAACTCTGGAAGCGTTTTGCATTGGCGTCGGGGCGGAACAGGTTCACGCCGCCGTCGTCGCGCTTGTAGGCCTTGAGGCCTTCAAAGATCTCCTGCGCGTAGTGCAAAACGGCCATCGCCGGATCGAGCGGGAAATTCGCACGCGATTCGACGCGCGCGTCATGCCAGCCCTTGGCCTGGCTGTAACGGACGATCGCCATGTGATCGGTGAAGACGCGGCCGAAGCCGGGCTCGACGAGCTTGGCCGCGCGATCCTTCTCGGACACCGGGCTGGCCGCCGGCTGGATGTCGAATTTCAAGCTCATGCCCTTGCTTTCCGCTGTCGCGGCGGCGTCTCCGGACCCGCTGGTCAAATTCAGGGCGGATGTAGAAACTCCCATGGCTCTCTCCCGGATTGGCGCGAAATCCGCGCCCGCGCCGCAGCGCTTGTTGGTTCGCCTGGGCCTCGCCTGCCCGCCTTGCGGCGGGTTACCACAGCCGCAAGCCCTGAGGACATGCTTTTGCGGAGTGGCGAAGTCCAGTATGTTTGCCGAAATGCCGCTCGACAATCGTACGGTGGATCAGTTCGCGGCCCTCGCCGTCATCGCTGGCTTCTCAGGCCGTCTAACGCTCTGCCGCAGGCAAAACGATCTAATGTTTCGCCGTGGCTGGCAGTTTTGTAACATTGAACCCAAGATATGTCAATATGGCTGACATAAATTTCTCAAGGGCTTCGGCAGAGGCCGATTCGCGGGCGGCCGAGGGGTCGCCGGCGGCCCCGCGCGCGGGTGATTTCCGCTGGGATATCATCGAGCTGCTGTTCTTCGCCTACCGCGATTTCGTCGGCGATGCCGATCATGAGCTGGAAGCCTTCGGCTTCGGCCGGGCGCACCACCGGGTGATGCATTTCGTCCATCGCTATCCCGGGCTGAAGGTGGCCGACCTGCTCGACGTCCTGCGCATCACCAAGCAGTCGCTCGGCCGCGTGCTCAAGCAGCTGCTCGACGAAGGCTATATCGTGCAGAAGACCGGCAATAACGACCGGCGGCAGCGCCTGCTCTATGCCACGCCGAAGGGCGAGGCGCTGGTGGCGAAACTCGCCGGCCTGCAGACCGACCGCATCAACAAGGCGCTGCGCCGACATCGGCCCGGCCGGCACCGAAACCGTACGGCAATTCCTGCGCGCGATGATCGACCGCGACGATCCCGACAAGGTGCTGGAGGCGATCTTTGCCGCCGGCACAGGCGCGAGGGGACGACATTGGCTCAGGGAGCAACCAGCGCCGCTGCGATCGCGCGGGCACCGACGCAGCCGGCCGACGACGCGCCGCATCTGCTGCTGGTCGACGACGACCGCCGCATCCGCGATCTGCTGTCGCGCTTCCTGTCCGGCGAAGGCTATCGCGTCACCACTGCGATGAGCGCCAGCGACGCCCGCGCAAAACTGCTCGGGCTGCATTTCGACCTGCTGATCCTCGACGTCATGATGCCCGGCGAGACCGGCTTTGATCTGGCGCGCTTCATCCGGAAATCGTCGACGCGTGCCGATCATCATGCTCACCGCGCGCCATGAGGCGGAAGCCCGCATCGAGGGCCTGCAGATCGGCGCCGACGACTATGTCGCAAAGCCGTTCGAGCCGCGCGAACTGGTGCTGCGGATCGGCAATATCCTCAAGCGCACGGCGCCGCCGCCGGTCGAGGTGCTGGAGCAGATCGCGTTCGGGCCTTACGTGTTCCATCTCGAACGCGGCGAATTGCGCCAGGGCGAAGAGATCATCCACCTCACCGACCGCGAGCGCGAGATGCTGCGCATCCTCGCCGTGACGCCCGGGAGAGACCGTGCCGCGCGGCGCGCTGACCGGCGGCGGCACCGTCAACGAGCGCGCGGTCGACGTGCAGATCAACCGCCTGCGGCGCAAGATCGAGAAGGATCCCGCCAATCCGCTGTTCCTGCAGGCGGTGCGCGGCATCGGTTATCGCCTCGTCGCTTCACCATGAGCACGCTCGACACCGGCCTGACGCTGATCCGCAACGCCTCGCAACGCGTGTCGAAGGCCAACGGCCGTCTGGGCAATGCGTTCAAGGGCTGGATGCCGACCGGGCTCTATGCCCGCGCGCTGCTGATCATGATCGTGCCGATGGTGATCCTGCAGTCGGTGGTGGCGTTCGTGTTCATGGAACGGCACTGGAACACGGTGACGCGGCGGCTCTCCACCGCTGTGGTGCGCGACATCGCGAGCCTGATCGACGTCTACAAGGGCTATCCGCAGGACAAGGACCGCGCGCAACTGCGGCGCATTGCGCAACAGCGGCTCGGGCTGGTGGTGGATTTCCTGCCCGCCGGCGACATGCCGCCGCCCGGGCCAAAGCCGTTCTTCTCGCTGCTCGACCAGACGCTGTCGGTACAGCTCGGCCGGCAGATCTCGCGGCCGTTCTGGATCGATACCGTCGGCCGTTCCAATCTCGTTGAAATCCGCATCCAGCTCGACGACGCCGTGATGCGGATTTTCGCCGAGCGCAGTTCCGCCTATGCCTCGAATTCGGAAATTTTCCTGTTCTGGATGGTCGGCACCTCGTCGATCCTGCTGATCGTCTCGGTGCTGTTCCTGCGCAACCAGATCAAGCCGATCCTGCGGCTGGCGGATGCCGCCGAAAGCTTCGGCAAGGGCCGCGAAGCGCCGAACTTCCGGCCGCGCGGCGCCCGCGAAGTCCGCCGCGCCGCGCAGGCGTTCCTGGAGATGAAGGCGCGCATCGAGCGCTCGATCGAACAGCGCACCGCGATGCTGGCCGGCGTCTCGCACGATCTGCGCACCATCCTCACCCGCTTCAAGCTCGAACTGGCGCTGATCGGCGACAGCCCGGAAGTCGACGCCATGCGCAAGGACGTCGACGAGATGGCGGCGATGCTGGAGGCCTATCTGGCGTTCGCGCGCGGCGACTTAGGCGAGCACGCGCAGCCGAGCGACATGTCGGCGGCGCTGGAGGAATTGCGCAGCGATGCCGAACGCCACGGCCACAGCGCCACCACAGCCTTCCACGGTTTGCCTGTTGTCACCGTCAAGCCGGCCTCGTTCAAGCGCTGCCTTGCCAACCTCGTCTCCAACGCGGCGCGGCACGCCAACACGATCTCGATCACCGGCCATCGCGACCACCGCTATCTGACCGTGACGATCGACGACGACGGCCCCGGCATTCCGCCTGACATGCGCGAGGAGGTGTTCAAGCCGTTCCTGCGGCTCGACGACGCCCGCAACCAGGATGAAGGCGGCACCGGATTAGGACTGGCGATCGCCCGCGACATCGCGCGCTCGCATGGCGGCGACATCACGCTCGGCGACAGCCCGATGGGCGGCCTGCGGGCCACCGTGCGGGTGCCGGTGTAAAGTTGCTGCTGAATATCGCTGCCGCGTTGCCGTTACTTCGCCGGCGCTTTCGGCATCATGCCCTTCAGCTTTTCCAGATCCAGAATGTTCATCTTCATGCCGCCGGGCATCATGATGTCGCCGGGCTTCTGGTCGGGCTTGCAGGCGCCAAGCCACTTCGCCTCGATCGTGGTGGTGGAATCGCGCGGCAAGCTGCTGCTGCCGCCGCGATCGGTCTGCGAGGTCGATTTCACGGTATAGGCGGAATTGAAATCGCCGGTGATCTCGGCATGCGAGGTGATCGTCACGCCGCCCACGGCGCAGACGGAATCGCTGACATAGCCGGTCGCGGTCTTCTGGATTTCCTGCTTGGCGCAGGTGTCATTGCCGCTCGGCGAGAACGAGGTGCTCATCTTCTTGTCGGTGGTGGCGTCGGTGCAATGCTGCATCGACATTTCCGGCACCGACGCGCCGGCGGCGCGCAGCACCTTCAATTCCCACAGCCCCGCCTTGCGGGTCGGCAACTCCACCGCATCAGCCGCAAGCGGATGCAATAGCGCAAGGAGAACAACCGCTGCCCCAAAGGAAAACTGTCGCGTCATGGCTTGCGCGCTCCCGGCCGGTGGTGACGAGTAGACGAGCCAGCCGCTCAGTAGCGCACGCTCAGCGGCCGCTCGGCGGCGCCGTAAGGCACCCAGCGGCAGGCGAACGAAATGTAGCCGCCGGGCTGCGCGTCGACCCCGAGGAATTTCACCACCTTGCCGTAACGCGCGCAGTGATCGACCGCGAGCTGGCGGGCGTCTGCCTGCTGGGCCAGCGTAAAGGCGATGATGCCGCCGGTATCATTGCCCTTGAACGGCGGCACCCAGTAGGCCTGCGCCGGCGCGGCCGCCAGCATCAAGCCCGTTACAACCAGCCCCGCCGCCAAAATCTTTCGCATCGCCAACTCCATTCGCTTGGGCGGCACCTTAGAGCGCAACATCAGCCATGGAAAGAACGGCCGGCCGGTCGCCCGCTGACTTCTTGGCAGGTGTTGCCGTGCTGCACTTGACCTCGCCGGGCCTTCGCGGCACCGTCCCGCACACTGGATCATCCGGCGGATTCCCATGCGCGACCTGTTCAAAACCTTGAGAAAAGTTGGCCTTGGCGTCGCGTTCGGGCTGCTGGCGTTCAGCCAGGCCCAGGCCGCCAATCCGCTCGAGCTCAATTTCTGGCTGTCCGGCCCGCGCTATGACGGCGTCGTCGCCCCCTGCGAGAAGGCGCTGCCGACCATCATTTCGCAATTCCAGGAGAAGGAAAGCAAGTTCTGGAATTCCCCGCTGGTCATCCAGGCCTATGGCCGGATCCACGAAACCGCGTTCCGGCCGTGGCAGTCCGACAATATTCCGCGCCGTTATTGCTCCGGCGACGTCATGATCAGCGACGGCAAGGTGCGCACCGTGCACTACTCCATCATCGAGGATGGCGGTTTTGCCGGCTTCGGCCAGGGCGTCGAATGGTGCGTCACCGGGCTCGACCGCAACTGGGCCTACAACCCGCAGTGCAAGGCCGCCCGGCCCTGATCGCGCCCGGAAGCGCGCCACCTGACAGCTCCCGCCATCTTTGTTCTTGAAATGTTCTTTTTCTCTGCTAGGCTCCGGCGCGGTCTGGAGTGAGGGGGCGGCGTCATGTTTCATTCCCTGTCGGTATTGATTTCGCGCTTTTTCATTTCGCTGGTTTTGCTGCTTGGGCTGGTTGGCCCGGCAGCGGCGCAGGACCGGCGGCAAAACGCTCCCGGCGAGTTCGATTTCTACGTGCTGGCGCTGTCGTGGTCGCCGTCGTTCTGCGCGGCGGCGGAAGAGCGCGGCAATGCCACCGTTCCCAGGCCCAGTGCAGCGAGCGCCCGTTCTCCTTCGTGGTCCACGGCCTGTGGCCGCAATACGACCGCGGCTTTCCCGAATATTGCAAGCGCCCCTCGCCGCGGCTCGAACGCAGCGTCATGATGTCGATGCTCGACCTGATGCCGGCGCCGGGGCTGGTCTACAACGAGTGGGACAAGCACGGCACCTGCTCGGGGCTCGGCACCCGCGCCTATTTCGAGACCATCCGAAAGGCGCGCGCCGCGGTGAAAATCCCCGACGAATTCCTCGAACTGGCCAAGCCAAAACTGGTCGCGCCGGAAGAACTCGAGGCCGCCTTCATCAAGGTCAATCCGGGCCTCAGCGCGTCGGCGATTTCGACCACCTGCGACTCCAGGCGGCTCAGCGAAGTGCGGATCTGCATGAGCAAGGATCTGCAGTTCCGCTCCTGCGAGGAAATCGACCGCCGCGCCTGCCGCCGCGACCAGGTGCTGATGCCGCCGGTGCGGGGCGGGTAAAACGGTCTCGCGCCCCGCACACGAGACCCTTTGCCCAAGCGACGCCGTAGCGTAGTGCTGGCGGCATGAACTACCGTCACGCCTTTCACGCCGGCGGCTTTGCCGACGTCATCAAGCACATCGTGCTGGTGCGCATCCTCACCTATCTGCAGGAAAAGCCCGCCGCCTTTCGCGTCATCGACACCCATGCCGGCGCGGGTGTCTACGATCTCACCGGCGAGGAGGCGCAACGCAGCGGCGAATGGCTGACGGGGATTGCGCGCCTCATGCAGGCACGGCTTTCGGAAAAGGCCCAGCCGCTGGTCGGCCCCTATCTCGACATCGTCAGGGCCTTCAACCCGCAAGTAGCGCTTGCCGCCTATCCGGGATCGCCGCTGATTGCGCGTGCGATGCTGCGGCCGCAGGACCGGCTGACCGCCTGCGAGATCGAATTGACCGCCCGCAAACGCCTGGTCGACGCGCTGCGCCGCGACACCCAGGCCCGCGTGGTCGATCTCGACGGCTGGACCGCGCTGCCGGCCTTCGTGCCGCCGAACGAGCGCCGCGGGCTGGTGCTGATCGATCCGCCGTTCGAGGCCAAGGACGAGTTCGAACGGATGGCCGGTGGCTTTGCGCAAGCTTTCGCGAAATGGCCGACCGGCTCTTATCTGCTCTGGTATCCCGTGAAGAGCCGCCGCGCCACCGACGAACTGGCCCGCCATGTCGCGCGCGTCGCGGAAAGCACAAAACCCGCCGGCAAATGCCTGCGGCTCGAATTTTCCGTCGCCCCGCAACAGCCCGGCGGGCCGCTGGCCTCGACCGGCCTCCTCGTCGTCAACCCGCCGTGGACGCTGGCTGGCGAGTTGAAGACAATTCTACCTGAATTAGAAAAACCGCTCGGCCAGGGCGGCGCCGGCCGCTTCCGGCTGGAGACGCCAAAACCCTGAGCCGGGCGCGTGCGAGCGAAAATCCGTTTTCGGCCGTAGTCAATTTGCCGGGAACCGTACTATGCATCGGCCCGTAGGGACTGGCTTTACGTTCCGCTTCCGCGAATGGTTGCGGCGGAGTGACAAGGCCTAACAAGGAACCAGGCGACCCCGTGGATAAGGCGCGGGCCGTCAAGGTGGCCATGCTTTCCGGCAGTGAATGTCCGGTCGGGCCGAACGCGAGGATGACGCGTATCGGCGGAAGCAGTGCGGGGGAGGATTCCCGATGGCCATGACAGGGATAGTCAAATTTTTCAATGGCGAGCGCGGCTATGGCTTCATCAAGCCGGATGATGGCGGCCGCGACGTGTTCGTTCACATCACGGCGGTGGAGCGCGCGGGATTGAAGGATCTCACCGAGGGACAGCGGATCACGTTCGAGGTCGAACCGGACAAGAAGGGCAAGGGTCCGAAGGCGGTCAACCTGGTGGTTTCGTAGCGCCGCTTACGAACGAGAAAAAAAATCCCGGCCGCACGAAGCGGCCGGGAGGTTAAGACGTTCAAGTCTTCTTGCGAGTGTTCTTGTTCTCAGAAGCGATAGTTCACGCCGGCGCGAAACGTTCCGAAGCTGTAGCCGTTCGACATGCCGGTGATGGCGAAATTGCTGTTGGCGAGATCGACATAGAGATATTCGACCTTGGCGCTCCAGTTCTGGGTCAGGCCGACCTCGGCGCCGACGCCGGCGGTCCAGCCGACATTGGTGTGGGATTCCGTCAGGCCAAAGGTGTTGGCGCGCAGTTCGCCGAAGGCGAGACCGACGGTGCCGTAGACCAGGATGTTGTTGAAGGCGTAGCCGCCGCGGCCGCGCACCGTGCCGAACCACGGATTGGAAAATTTCCACGGCGCAAAGGTGTCGTTGGCACCGGTCGCCTGGATGTCGCCCTCCAGCCCGAACACCCAGTTGCCCTGCTGCCAGTTGTAGCCAGCCTGTACGCCGCCGACGAAACCGGATGGCTTGGTCCAGCTGTTGTCGACCGAGCCCCAGGCGTAACCGACATTGCCGCCGATATAGGGGCCGGCCCAGCTATAGGCGTTGAGCGGCTGGTTGACGGTATAGGGCGCGCGCGAACCGTAGAGGTCGGCAGCCTTGGCCTGGATGGTCCAACCCGCTGAGATCAGCGCCGCTGCGGCGCAAGTAAGCCTGGTTGCAAACCCGGTCATCGGTACTCTCCACCACGCAACTGCCGTGACCGCGCCGGTTCCAGGCCCGGCATGGTTACGGAATTCCAGTTTTTTCCCGTAAGATTTATCGGGAGTTTTGAGTTAAAGGGTTGTTAAGCGCGGTTACCGCCCGCTCATCATTCTTAAGGATGTGTTACTTGCGCCGCGGGCCCCCGCGCTGGCGAGGCAACGTCCCAGCCCCTAAATTCAGGCCCATGACTGACGATTTTACCGAACATCCCAAGGCGCCTGGCCCGCGCAAGGTCCGCCGCGGCGCGGAGCCGGATGTGCCGCAGGACCTCGCTGCCGCCGACGTCGATCCCGCCACTTCAGGCGCGGACGAGGACGACGAGGCGCGGCTGCCTGAGGTGCCGGAAGAGCCGGTTGAGGCGGTCGGCGAAGGCCCGCTGGCGATCGGCCATGCCGCGATCGAGAATGCGGTGCGGCTCGCCCCCACCTCCCCCGGCGTCTACCGCATGCTCAACGCCGCCCACGACGTGCTCTATGTCGGCAAGGCGAAGAACGTCAAAAAGCGCCTGACCTCCTATGCGCGCGTCAACGCGCCGCAACCGGCGCGCATCCTGCGCATGATCGCGGCCACCGTGAACATCGAGATCGTCTCGACCACGACCGAGACCGAAGCGCTGCTGCTGGAAGCCAATCTGATCAAGCAGCTTCGTCCGCGCTTCAACGTGCAACTGCGCGACGACAAATCGTTTCCCTATATCCTGATATCGGGCGATCACTGGGCGCCGCAGATCCTCAAGCACCGCGGCGCACAGACCCGGCCCGGGCGGTATTTCGGACCGTTCGCCTCCGCCGGCGCGGTCAACCGCACCATCACGGCGCTGCAGCGCGCGTTCCTGATCCGCTCCTGCACCGATGCGTTCTTCGAAAGCCGCACCCGCCCTTGCCTGCTCTATCAGATCCGCCGCTGTTCCGGGCCGTGCACGCGCGAGATCGATTTTCCCGGCTATACCGAACTGGTGCGCGAGGCGACCGACTTCCTGTCCGGCCGCAGCCATCTGGTGAAACAGGAACTCGCCGCCGAGATGGAAAAGGCGTCGGGCGAACTCGAATTCGAGACTGCGGCACTTTACCGCGACCGCCTCGCGGCACTGTCGGCGATCCAGTCGCAGCAGGGCATCAATCCGCGCACCGTGGAAGAAGCCGACGTGTTCGCGATCCATCAGGAAGGCGGCTATTCCTGCGTCGAGGTGTTCTTCTTCCGCACCGGGCAGAACTGGGGCAATCGCGCCTATTTTCCGCGCGCGGAAAAATCATACACGCCGGAAGAAGTGCTGGGCGCGTTCCTCACGCAATTCTACGACGACAAGCCGCCGCCAAAGCTCGTGCTGCTCTCGCATGAAGTCGAGGAAGCAGCCCTGCTGGCCGACGCACTGTCGGTGAAGGCCGGCTATAAGGTCGAAGTCTCCGTTCCCAGGCGCGGCGAAAAGAAGGAGCTGATCGCGCACGCGTTGACCAACGCGCGCGAGGCGCTCGGCCGCAAGCTCGCCGACACCGCGACGCAAGGCCGCCTGCTGGAGGGGATGGCCGCCACCCTCGCTCTGCCGCATCCGCCGAAGCGGATCGAAGTCTTCGACAACAGCCACATCCAGGGCACCAACGCGGTCGGCGCCATGATCGTCGCCGGACCGGACGGCTTCATCAAGAACCAGTACCGCAAGTTCAACATCAAGTCCGAAGGCCTGACCCCCGGCGACGACTACGCGATGATGCGCGAGGTGCTGGAACGGCGCTTCAAGCGGCTGTTGAAGCCCGCGGAAGGCGACGCGGCGCCCAAAAAAGCCGACGATGATTTGTTTCCGCAATGGCCCGATCTCGTGATCATCGACGGCGGCCGCGGCCAGCTCAATGCCGTCAGGGAAATCTTCAACGCGCTGGGGCTGACGCAGGTCTCGCTGCTCGGGGTCGCCAAGGGGCCGGACCGCGACGCCGGACGCGAAACCCTGTTCATGCCGGATCGCGAAGCGATCAAGCTCGAACCCCGCGACCCCGTGCTGTATTTCATCCAGCGGCTGCGCGACGAGGCGCATCGATTCGTGATCGGCTCGCACCGCAAGCTGCGCAAGAAGGACATCCGCGAGGCCGGCCTGCAGGAAATCCCGGGGATCGGCCCGTCACGCAAACGTGCCTTGATGCACCACTTCGGAACGTTGAAGGAGATCGAACGGGCCTCGATCGCCGACCTCGGCAAGGTTCCGGGGGTCAGCGCCGAAAGCGCGCGCAAGATCTTCGAGTTTTTCCACGCCCAGCCCAGTTAGAAGGCGGGGGTGCGACGTTATATTTACGTCATCACCCACCGATCATGTGCGCCGCAGTGTTGACCTCAGTGTTTCCCCGGTATTGGTAAGACGGATGAACATCGCTACCACCAGAGGACAGCCCAAAAAGCTGTCCATCCCGAATATCCTCACCGTCGCCCGGATCGCCGCCATTCCGGTGGTGGTCGGCTGCGTCTTCGCTCAATCCGTCATGGACGGCCCGCTCTGGCTGCGCTGGGTGGCGCTGGCGGTCTTCATCACCGCCGGGATCACCGACTATCTGGATGGCTACTATGCACGAATCTGGGAGCAGCAATCGGCGTTCGGCCGCATGCTGGATCCGATCGCCGACAAGCTGCTGGTGGCCTCCTGCCTGCTGATGCTCGCCGCCGACAGCAGCATCCATGGCTGGACGCTGTGGGCCGCCATCGTGATCCTGTGCCGCGAAATCCTGGTTTCGGGCCTGCGCGAATATCTCGCCGCGCTGCGCGTCAGCGTGCCGGTGACCAAGCTTGCGAAATGGAAGACCACCATCCAGCTGGTGGCGATCGGTTTCCTGATTGCCGGCGAGGCCGGCGAGCGGATCATTCCGCCGACCACGCTGATCGGCATCGCGCTGCTGTGGGTGTCGGCGATCTTCACCATCTACACCGGCTGGGATTACTTCCGCGCCGGCATCCATCACCTCATCAAGGAGGATGAGGGATGAAGGTGAAATACTTTGCCTGGGTGCGCGAACGGGTCGGCAAGGCCGAAGAGACCGTCGAGCCGCCGGCCAGCGTGCGCACGATCGATGACCTGATCGCCTGGCTTTCGGGGCGCGGCGAGGACTACGCCTATGCGTTCGAAAAACCGAAGGTGATCCGCGCCGCGATCGACCACACCCACGTCAAACCGGACGCTGTCATTGCCGGCGCGCGCGAGATCGCGTTCTTCCCGCCGATGACCGGCGGTTGATCCCGCTCCATGGCGATCGCCGCTACCATACGTATTCAGGAAGCCGATTTCGACGTCGCGCAGGAGATCGCCGCGCTGAGCAAGGGCCGCACCGATATCGGCGCCGTCGTCAGCTTTTCCGGCATCTGCCGCGGCACCGAGGGAGCCGAGCCGATCGCGGCGCTGACGCTCGAACATTACCCCGGCATGGCCGAAGCCGAGATCAAGCGCCACGCCGACGAAGCCATTTCGCGCTGGCCGCTGCAGGGCCTCACCATCATCCACCGCTTCGGCCGCATCGTGCCCGGCGAAAACATCGTGCTGGTGGTGACGGCTTCGTCACACCGCCAGGCAGCGTTCGAGGCGGCTGAATTCCTGATGGACTACCTCAAGACCAACGCGCCGTTCTGGAAGCGCGAGGAAAGCGCCGGGGGCACGAGCTGGATCGAGGCGCGCAGCCACGACGACGCGGCCGCCGCGCGCTGGACCAAATCCTGATGGCGAAGCGCGCAAAGCCTGCGACCAAACGGGGCCGCACACCGGCGAAATCGGCAAAGGCCGCCGTGGGCGAATTGCTGACGCTGCTCGATTTCGTCCGCTATGCCGTCAGCCGCTTTACCGAGGCAAAACTGGTGTTTGCGCATGGCACCACCGATCCGGTGGCCGAAGCGGCGTTCCTGGTCTGCGAAACCCTGCATCTGCATCCCGACCAGTTCGAGAGTTTTGCCACCGCGCGCGTCACCGCGGCGGAAGGCAAAAAAATCCTCGGCCTGATCGAACAGCGAATCGTCACGCGCAAACCCGCCGCCTATCTCGTCAACAAGATCTACATGCGCGGCCTGCCGTTCTATGTCGACGAACGCACCATCGTGCCGCGCTCCTTCATCGGCGAACTGCTGGACTCGCATTTCGGCGGGGACGACGACGCCGCGGCGTCCCTGATCGGAGACCCTCTCGAGGTCGAGAGCGTGCTCGACCTCTGCACCGGCTCCGGCTGCCTTGCGATCCTCGCCAGCCGAAATTTTCCCAATGCCGCGCTCGACGCGGTGGACATCTCGAAAGATGCGCTCGCGGTCGCCGCGCGCAATGTCAGCGAACACGGCCTCGACGACCGCATCGCGCTGCACCGCGGCGATCTGTTCAGCCCGCTCGGCGGCAAGCGCTATGACCTCATCATCTCCAACCCGCCTTATGTCGATGCCGAAGGTATGGCGGCGCTACCGCGCGAATGCCGCACTGAACCAAAACTCGCCTTTGACGGCGGCATCGAAGGGATCGACATCGTCAGGCGTATCCTTGGCGAGGCGAAGGCGCATTTGAACCCGCAAGGCGGGCTGTTGTGCGAGGTCGGCCGTTGCCAGCCCGCGCTGGTGGCGGCATATCCGCAATTGCCGCTGCTCTGGCTCGATACCGAGGATTCCGAGGGCGAAGTGTTCTGGATCGCGGCGTCTGACCTGTAAGCGCACCAGGTATTCGTTCATTCCACCCGAGTGAGCGGAAATATCGCGGGCCCCGGCGTTCCCGGCGCGCGGCGAAGCTGATAGCCTGCGCGTAACCCGCTCACCCAACACAAGAGGCCCCCATGCTGGACAAGAGCCCGAACGCCCCCGCCGTCAATGTCCCCAACGATCTTGCCGCGCACTGGATGCCGTTCACCGCCAACCGGGCGTTCAAGAAGAACCCCCGTCTGCTCGCCGGCGCCAAGGACATGCACTACATCACCGTCGACGGCCGCAAGCTGATCGACGGCGCTTCCGGCATGTGGTGCACCAATGCCGGCCACGGCCGTACCCAGATTTCGGACGCCATCGCCAAGATGGCCGCGACGCTGGACTACGCGCCGCCGTTCCAGTTCGGCATTCCGCAGGCCTTCGAACTCGCCAGCCGCATCGCCGATCTCGCGCCAAAGGGCCTCGACCACGTCTTCTTCTGCAACTCCGGTTCGGAAGCCGCCGACACCGCGCTGAAGATCGCGCTCGCCTATCACCAGCTCAACGGCCAGGGTGCCCGCTCCCGCCTGATCGGCCGCGTCCGCGGTTATCACGGCGTCGGCTTTGGCGGCACCTCCGTCGGCGGCATCGTCGGCAACCGCAAGATCTTTGGCTCGCTGCTTTCGGGTGTCGACCATCTCCCGCACACCTATGACCGCGACAAGCAGGCATTCACCAAGGGCGAGCCGGATTACGGCGCGCATTTCGCCGACGAGCTGGAAAACCTCGTCAACCTGCATGGCGCCAACACCATCGCCGCCGTCATCGTCGAGCCGATGGCCGGATCGACCGGCGTGCTGCCGGCGCCGAAGAATTATCTCAAGCGGCTGCGCGAGATCACCCAGAAGCACGGCATCCTGCTGATCTTCGACGAGGTCATCACCGGCTTCGGCCGGCTCGGCTTTGCGTTTGCCGCCGAACGCTACGGCGTGCTGCCCGACATGCTCACCTTCGCCAAGGGCGTGACCAACGGTGCTGCTCCCATGGGAGGCGTGCTGATTCGCGACACCATCCACGACGCGTTCATGACCGGGCCGGAGCACATGGTCGAATTGACCCATGGCTACACCTATTCGGCGCATCCGCTCGCCTGCGCCGCGGGCCTTGCCACGCTCGACATCTACCGCGACGAAAAACTGTTCGAGCGGGCCAACAAGATTGAGCCGAAATTCGCCGATGCCGTGATGTCGCTGAAGGGCCAGCCCAATGTGGTCGATATCCGCACCGTGGGTCTGACCGCCGGCATCGATCTGACGCCGCTGCCGGACGCGCCCGGCAAGCGCGGCTATGCCGGCCTGTCCAGCGCCTTCAGCGATCACGACCTGATGCTGCGGGTGGCCGGCGACACGCTGGTGCTGACCCCGCCGCTGATCATCACCGAGGACCAGATCGGCGAGATCGTCGACAAGGTCGGCAAGGTGATCCGCGCGGTGGCTTAGGCCGCCGCTCGAGGAACATTCCAAACGCAGCCACGTTCATCCCGGGCAGAGGCGATTCACACCTCTGCCCGCGGAGGAAACGGCAATGCTCGCGCCACCGGGCGACCTGCTGCGCGCAGGGCTTGGGCTCAAACTGAACCGGATCAAGCGGGCGACCCGGTCGTATCTCCGCGACCGCACCGATCAGGCGACAAGCTCCGTCACCTCCTACGCGGTCGCGGCCGGGCTGTTTGCCGCGGCCGGCATTTTCCTGATCGCCGCTTGTCTGGTCGGCATCACCGCGCTGTTCCGATATATCGAAATCAACTTTGGCCTGTTCCATGCCTTTGGCATTGTCGGCACTCTGCTGCTGGTGATCGCAGCGATCCTCGCGGGCCTGGCCGCGAGCAAGCTCAAACAGCCTGCGCCGCACTTCCCGTCCTTGACGAGCCGGCTCCGCGTGGCGATCCGCGCCAATCCGATCAACCTGTCGCCTGCAGAGGCAGCACAGGATGTCGCCGCATCGATTCTCGCAGCCACGCCCGACCCCGTCGCCGGACGACGAACGCGCGCCTCGGCGGGAGCGCGCCGCGGACGGAATAAATTCCCCCTGCAGGCCGGGCTTGCGCTTTCGGCGGTGTTGCTGGGCATCGCCGTGACAAGGCGTCGGCAGGCGATGCGCCACACGGCCGGGTGATGTCGCGCGCGCGGCCCGGGCACGATGACAGCCTGCTGCTGATCGCGGCAACCGCCATCCTGGTCTTCGTCGCGCAGCGCTATTTTCAGGGTGGCGCTCAGCCCGGCGCGCGCCAAATCAGTCCAGCCGATACGCAACCCGGCAGCCCGGCGCGCGAACTCGCCCAGCACGGCCGCGGCCGCTATTCCAGCAACCCCCTGCAGATCCCTTGGGCCGGCTGGAAGGACATCCTGTGGCGAACTTACGAGAGCACCAATGACGACCGCCTGCTTGCAACCGCGGCCGGCGTCGTGTTCTTCGGGCTTCTCGCCGTCTTTCCGGCGATCACGGCGCTGGTGTCGTCCTACGGCCTGTTCGCCGATGCCTCGACCATCGGCGCCAATCTGCAGACGCTCGCGCTGATGCTCCCCGAGGGCTCGTTCCAGATCGTGCAGGACCAGATCGCGCGCGTGCTCGCCAAGGGCAACGCCTCGCTGGGCGCGACCTTCCTGTTCGGCCTCGCGCTGGCGCTCTGGAGCGCCAATGCCGGCGTCAAGGCGATCATCGATGCGCTCAACGTGGTCAACGAGGAGCGCGAGAAGCGCAGTTTCGTCAAATTGAACCTGATCTCACTGGCGTTCACGACCGGCGGTATTGCCGCGCTGCTGTTGATGGTGAGTGCGGTCGTCGCCTTCCCGCTGGCGCTCGATCATCTCGGCATCGCGCCGGACAGCAAGTTCATCGTCAGCCTGGCGCGATGGCCGCTGCTGTTCGCCATCCTGCTGGTGGCGCTGGGCCTGCTCTACCGGTTCGGGCCGAGCCGGCGTCCGGCGCGATGGCAATGGCTCAGCATTGGAACCGTGGCCGCAGCGCTGCTCTGGATCGCCGGTTCCTCCGCGCTGTCCTGGTATCTGTCGAATTTCGGGGAGTACGACGCCACCTATGGGTCGCTGGGCGCCGCCATCGGCTTGATGATGTGGATGTGGATGTCGGCCATCATCGTGCTGTGCGGCGCTGAACTGAACTCGGAGATCGAGCATCAGACCGCGCGGGATTCCACCGTCGGGCCGCCGAAGCCGCTGGGCACCCGTGGCGCCGTGATGGCCGATACGCTGGGACCGGCCGTCCCGGCCGTGTCGAAATCGCAATAGTTCTTCAAAATCAAACAAGCCTCCCCCTCGAATCAACATTGGTGCTAAGGTTGGGGCCGCTTTGGGGGGCAGTTCGGACGTGAGGACGTTGCGCGCGGTATGATCCGTATATCCACGATTTTCATCGCCATCTGCATGGTGCTGGTCGCAGCCTCGCTTGGCCTCGTGCTGTATTCGATGGCGGGCATCAGCGGCATGGAATCCGCGATCGTGGCGCTGACCGCGCTGACCTTCCTGATCCTCTACAACGCCGTCTCGATGCGGCTGCGCGACCGCACCGATGTCGGCGGCCAGATCGCGGACCTTTCGCGCGGCACCGCCGATCTGGCGCGCCAGGTCGCCGAATTCGGACGCCGGCTCGCGGCCATCGAGGGCAGGATGGTATCGGCGAATTCCGCCGGCGCGGACCGCATCCAGAACGTGGTCGGCGAGATCAACGAGCTTGGCGTGCTGGTCAAGCAGCTTGCGGTCTCGGTTGCGGGCCACGAAGAAATGCTGGCAGCCGGCGCCGCGGCAGCCGCCTCTGCCGCCGCCGGCGAGCCAGCCCCCACCCCGCACAAGGAATTGCCATTCGCGGACGACGCACGGCCCACCGCCGTTGCCGCCGCCGAAGCCGTACTGGCCTCCCCTCCGGTGCCAACCGCCGCGCCCACGCCGGCCGCCGCCCCCTCGCGCAGCCTGTCGCAGCTCGTCGCGTCGATCAAAACCGCGGTCGAGGAAAACCGGCTCGACATCTACCTGCAACCGATGGTGACGCTGCCGCAGCGCAAGGTACGTTTTTACGAAGCCGTGACGCGGCTGCGCGACGACAAGGGCCAGATCCTCGCCGCCGACGATTTCATCGGCGTCGCCGAGGGCGCCGGAATGATCGGGCGGATCGACCACGCGGTGATGCTGCGCTGTGTGCAGGTGTTGCGCCGGCTGATGGTGCGCAACAAGGATGTCGGCGTGTTCTGCAACGTCTCGGCGATAACGCTCGGCAACCCTACCAGCTTTGCGCAATGCCTGGATTTCCTCGAGGCCAACCGTGCGCTGGCGCCGTCCTTCGTGCTCGAATTCAAGCAGGCGACGTTCCGCAATCTCGGCCCCGCCGAGACCGAAAACCTCGCCGCATTGTCACAGCGCGGCTACCGCTTCTCGATCGACCATGTCACCGATCTGCGCGTCGAGCCGCGCGAGCTGGCCGACCGCGGCGTCCGCTTCATCAAGGTGCCGGCGGCGCTGCTGCTCGATCCCAGGCAGACGTCGGCCTCCGACATCCATCCCTCCGACCTGTCGGACCTGCTCGGCCGTTTCGGCATCGATCTGATCGCCGAAAAGATCGAGGGCGAGCGGGCCGTGGTCGATTTGCTCGACTATGACGTCAGGTTCGGCCAGGGCTTTCTGTTTGCGCCACCGCGGCCGTTGCGGCCGGAGGGGGCATCTGCTACCGGCGGGGCCGCTGCAAGCAACCCGCAGGAAACCAATGGCTCCGGCAAGACGGCTGCAATCGAAAATCCGGCGGTCGACCCGCCGCGGGCGACCGGCAATGCCGCGCTGGCGCGCCGTGCCGCCGGGCCGAACTGACCGGTCAACCCTGTCATGACGTCGCTTCGTTTCGTCGAGCAATTGCGCGACCTCGTCGGCGGCGTCGAAGTGGTGCTCTCCGATATCTGGGGCGTGGTCCATAACGGCCTGGAATCATTCCCCGAGGCCTGCGCGGCGCTGCACAGCTACCGCCAGCAGGGCGGCACCGTCATCCTCATCACCAACGCGCCGCGCCCAGCCGATTCCGTACAGCGGCAGTTGCGCAAGCTCGGCGTCGCCGACGAGACCTATGATGCCATCGTCAGTTCAGGCGACCTGACCCGGCACTTCGTGGCGGATCATCCCGGCAAGAAGATCTACTGGGTCGGGCCCGACCGGGACAGCTCAATTCATCGCGGGCTGGATGCGGTGATGACGCCGCTCGAAGCCGCCGACTACATCATCTGCACCGGCTTGTTCGACGACGAGACCGAATCCGCCGAGGACTATCGCGCCATGCTCACGCAGGCGCTGGAGCGCAAGCTGCCCCTGATCTGCGCCAATCCCGACATCGTCGTCGAGCGCGGCGACCGGCTGATCTATTGCGCCGGCGCGGTGGCCGAACTCTATCGCGAGCTCGGCGGCGAAGTGATCTTCTACGGCAAGCCGCACCGGCCGATCTACGAGCGCGCCATGCAACTGGCCGCCGAGCGGCGCGGCCACGCCAGCCGCGCTCAACAAGGTGCTGGCGATCGGCGATTCCGTCCGCACGGATCTCGCCGGCGCCCATGGTTTCGGGATCGACTGCCTGTTCGTCACCCGCGGCATCCATGCCGAGGAATTCGCAGGGGTCGACCAGCTCGACCCGGCCTCGGTGAAGGAATTGTTCGGCCACCCGCCCCGCGCCCTGATGCGGGAGTTGCGGTGGTGAGGCGCCGGCTGTTGCCGCAAAACGCGCGCCGTCATGCCCGCGAAAGCGGGTATCCAGTACGCCGCGGCCTTTCGTTCAGCTCGCTGACGTCACTAGAATACTGGGTCGCCCGGGTCGAGCCGGGCGATGACAGTTGTGCGTCGCGTGAGGTAATGGCCCTTACGCCGTCGCCATATCCGGAAAGACCGCCTCGATCTTGGTCTTCAGCGTCGCGGCGTTGAACGGCTTGACGATATAATTGTTCACGCCGGCCTTCTTGGCGGCGATGACGTTCTCGGTCTTGGATTCCGCCGTGATCATGATGAACGGCGTGGTGGCGAGGTTGGGATCGGCGCGGACTTCCTTGAGCAAGTCGTAGCCGGTCATCGGCTCCATGTTCCAGTCGGAAATCACCAGCCCGTATTTCTTGCCGCGCATCTTGTTCAGCGCCGCCGAACCGTCGCTGGCATCGTCGATATTCTCGAAGCCAAGCTGCTTCAGAAGATTTCGGATGATGCGGATCATGGTGCTGTAGTCATCCACCACCAGAACCGACATCGACAGATCGACCGCCATCTCCACTCCCCCAGAACGCTTTACGCCACAGACAAACCCTTGGGACCACGGCTATGGCCGCAATCCGCCACCAAGGACTAGCATCAGGCGTTAAACAGCCCGTTAAACCATCTGCACGGGAAAAAGCTCAAAATTGCTCGCAGAGCGGATTGTCCGGGGGCCGCTTGACTTCATTGGGCGCCCCAAGCCACGGTCCCCGCCCCACCCGAGCCCGAGCCAAAGTTCTGGAAATGCCATCCGAATTTACCGTTATCCGCGACACCACGCCCGCGGCCGCGATCCCCCGGGGAGCGGTGGTGGCAATGGGCAATTTCGATGGCGTCCATCTCGGCCACCGCGCGGTGATTGCAGCGGCGCTGCGGATGGGCGGCGCGCACGGCAAACCGGCCTTTGCACTGACTTTCGAGCCGCATCCGCGCAGCTTTTTCAGCCCCAACAGCCCGCAATTCCGCCTCACCACCGAGGCCAACAAATTGAGACTGCTCGCCGCCACCGGCCTTGCCGGCGCGGTCGTGATGACCTTCGACAAGGCCCGCGCCGGGACATCGGCGCAAGATTTCATTCACCATGACCTGATCGAGCGGCTCGGAATCTCCGGGATCGCGGTCGGCTACGACTTCCATTTCGGCAAAGGCCGGGTCGGCTCGCCCAGCCTTCTGGTCAGCGAGGCGCCGCGGCTCGGCATCGAGGTCGACGTCCAGGCCCATGTCGATATCGAGGAGCGGCCGGTCTCCTCCAGCGCGATCCGCATGGCGCTGGCCGAGGGGCAGATCGCGGATGCCGCCACCATGCTGGGCGGACCCTGGTTCGTCACCGGCGAGGTGATCCACGGCGAAAAGCGCGGCCGCGACCTCGGCTATCCCACCGCCAACATCCGCCTCGACAAGAATTGCGCGCTGAAGCACGGCATCTATGCCGTGCGGGTTGGCCTCGGTGGCAAGCGCTTCGACGGCGTCGCCAGTTTCGGCCGCCGCCCGACCTTCGACAACGGCGCGCCGCTGCTGGAAGTGTTTTTGTTCGACTTCAAGGACGATCTTTACGGCGCCGAACTCGACGTCGCCTTCATCGGTTTCATTCGCGACGAGCTGAAATTCGACAGCGTGGACGCGCTGGTGCGGCAGATGGATGACGACATCGGCCCGCGCCCGCGCCATGCTGGCGGCGGCGCCGGAGGCGTTTCCGAAACTCGGAGCGATCGATTGAGCAAGACCGAGAAGCAAAAGATGCTCGCGGGGGAAATGTTTCGTCCCGACGCCGAAATCGGAGCAGAGCAGGCTGTCACCAAGGCGTGGCTCGTGCGCTACAATGCGGCGCTGGCCTCGCCTGTGTCGGAACGGCATGCGTTGCTTCGTGAGCGTCTCGGTTTTGTCGGAGCGGATGCCGTGATCCGCCCGCCGTTCTTTTGCGACTTCGGCTACAACATCCGGATCGGCGATGGCGTATTCATGAATTTCAACTGCGTCATCCTCGACGTCGTCGAAGTCAGCATCGGCGAGCGCACCCAGATCGGGCCGGCCGTGCAGATCTACGCCGCCGACCATCCGCGCGACGCGAAAACCCGGCGCGAGGGACTCGAATTCGGACGCCCGGTCCGTATCGGCAGCGACGTCTGGATCGGCGGCGGCGCCATCATCCTGCCTGGCGTGACCATCGGCGACGGCGCGGTGATCGGCGCCGGCAGCGTCGTGACGCGGGATGTCAGCGACGGCCAGACCGTCACCGGAAATCCGGCCCGGCCCCATCGCAAATGAACCGGGCGAGGCCCGCCGCGCCCTTTGCGATTTCCGCCTCCCCCTGCTATGGAAGCGCCCATGTTTGCGCGGCGCACCATCAGCATTAGCGGCCCGGCTTCCGCCTGAGCGTTCTGCTCGGCGCAAGACCGGGACGTTCCTGTTCATCCGCGATCCCAGCGCCGCATCCGAGCCAAATCAGAGCATTCATGTCCGAAAAGCCGCAAAAGTCCGAAGCTACCGACTATTCCAAAACCCTGTTCCTGCCGCAGACGGATTTTCCGATGCGCGCCGGCCTGCCGCAGCGCGAGCCGGAAATCCTCAAGCGCTGGAACGAGATCGACCTCTATGACGCCTTGCGCAAGTCCGCCGCCGGGCGGCCGAAATTCGTGCTGCATGACGGCCCGCCCTACGCCAACGGCAACATCCATATCGGGCATGCGCTGAACAAGATCCTGAAAGACGTGGTGACCAAGAGCCAGCAGATGCTGGGCTTCGATTCCAACTACGTGCCGGGCTGGGACTGTCACGGCCTGCCGATCGAATGGAAGATCGAGGAAGAGAACTACCGCTCCAAGGGCAAGCAGAAGCCTGACTTCAGCAACTCCACCGCGATGGTGGAATTCCGCCAGGAGTGCCGCGCCTATGCGACGCACTGGCTCAACGTGCAGCGCGAGGAATTCAAACGGCTCGGCATCATCGGCGACTGGGATCACCCCTACGCCACCATGGACTATGCCGCCGAGGCGCAGATCGCGCGCGAGCTGATGAAGTTCGCCGCCAACGGCACGCTCTATCGCGGCTCCAAGCCTGTGATGTGGAGCGTGGTCGAGAAGACCGCGCTCGCCGAGGCCGAGGTCGAATACGAGGACTACACCTCCGATATGGTGTGGGTGAAATTTCCGGTGACCTCGCCGGCGCATGGCGCGCTTGCCAACGCCAGCGTGGTGATCTGGACCACCACGCCGTGGACGCTGCCCGGCAACCGCGCCATCAGTTTTTCGCCGAAGATCGCCTATGGCCTGTTTGAGGTCACCGACGCGCCCACTGACAATTGGGCGAAGAACGGCGATCTCCTGATCCTCGCCGATGCGCTGGCGGAAGCCGTGTTCAAGCAGGCGCGCGTCACGGCATACAAGAAGGTTCGCGAGATCCCGGCCGACACAATGGACGCGATCGAGTGCGCGCATCCGCTGAAGGGAATTGCCGGTGGCTACGAATTCACCGTGCCGCTGCTTGCCGGCGATCACGTCACCGACGACACCGGCACCGGCTTCGTGCACACCGCGCCCGGCCATGGCCGCGAGGACTTCGACGTCTGGACGGCAAATGCGCGCGAGCTGGAAGCGCGCAGCATCAACACCGCCATCCCCTACACGGTCGACGAGAACGGCGCGTTCACCGATCATGCGCCCGGCTTCACCGGAAAACGCGTCATCAACGACAAGGGCGAAAAGGGCGACGCCAACGAGGCCGTGATCAAGGCTTTGATCGACGCCGGCAAGCTGCTCGCGCGCGGGCGGCTAAAACATCAATATCCGCATTCGTGGCGCTCGAAAAAGCCGGTGATCTTCCGCAACACGCCGCAATGGTTCATCGCGATGGACAAGCCCATCGCCGACAACGGCAAGGCAAAACCCGGCGACACGCTGCGCGCCCGCGCGCTGCACGCCATCGCCGTGACGCAATGGGTGCCGCCGGCGGGACAGAACCGCATCAACGGCATGATCGCCGGCCGCCCCGACTGGGTGATCTCGCGCCAGCGCGCCTGGGGCGTGCCGATCGCGGTGTTCGTGCGCGAGAAGGGCGACGGCTCCGCCGAAATCCTGCAGGACGAAATCGTCAACCAGCGCATCGCGGAAGCCTTCATGGAGGAAGGCGCCGACGCCTGGTACCGCGACGGCGCCCGTGAACGTTTCCTCGGCTCCCGCGCCAAGAGGACTGGAAGAAAGTCGACGACATCTGCGACGTCTGGTTCGATTCCGGCTCGACCCACGCTTTCGTGCTGGAAGACCGTCAGAACTTTCCGCAGCTCGGCAACATCGTGCGCAAGATCGACGGCGGCGCTGACACCGTGATGTATCTCGAAGGCTCGGACCAGCACCGCGGCTGGTTTCATTCCTCGCTGCTGGAAAGCTGTGGCACCCGCGGCCGCGCGCCCTATGACGTCGTGCTCACCCACGGTTTCACGCTCGACGAGAACGGCCGAAAAATGTCGAAATCGCTCGGCAACACCGTCGAGCCGCAAAAGGTGATGAAAGATTCCGGCGCCGATATCCTGCGGCTCTGGGTCTGCGCCACCGACTATGCCGACGACCAGCGCATCGGGCCGGAAATCCTCAAGAACACGGTCGAGACCTACCGCAAGCTGCGCAACTCGATCCGCTGGATGCTCGGCACGCTGGCGCATTTCAATCCGGCCGATGCGGTCGCGCATGCCGACATGCCGGAGCTCGAGCGCTTGATGCTGCATCAGCTCGCAGGCCAGGCCGCGATCGTGCGGCAGGCCTATGCCGAATTCGACTACAAGACCGTGGTGGCAAGTCTTTCCGCGTTCATGAACACCGAACTGTCGGCGTTCTATTTCGACATCCGGAAAGACACGCTCTATTGCGATCCGCCGTCGTCGCTGGCGCGCAAGGCGGCGCTGACCGCGATCGACATCATCTGCAACTCCATCTTGAAATGGCTGGCGCCGGTGCTGAGCTTCACCTCAGAGGAAGCCTGGCGGATGTACAAGCCCGGCGCCGAGCCGTCGGTGCATCTGACGCTGTTCCCCACATCGTTCGAGGAATTCCAGGACGACAAGCTTGCCGCGAAGTGGGAGATCATTCGCGCAATCCGCCGCGTCGTCACCGGCGCACTGGAGGTCGAGCGCGCGGCCAAGCGAATCGGCTCCTCGCTGGAGGCCTCGCCGGTGATCTATTTGCCGCGCGCCTACATGGCTGATTTGTTCGACGTCGATTGGGCGGAGGTGTGCATCACCTCGAGCGCCGAAGTCGTCCTGCTGAACGACGGAGACACGGCGCCCCTGAGTGCATTCAAGCTTCAGGATGCCGTCGGCATCGGCGTGGTGGTCGAACAGGCGCAAGGCACCAAATGCGCGCGCTCGTGGAAGATCCTGCCGACGGTCGGAGAGGATGCCGAGTATCCCGACGTTTCGCCACGCGATGCGCAGGCGTTGCGTGAATGGAAGGCGCTGGGCGTATCATGACCCGCCCGCTCCGCGCCGGCATTATCGCCGCCGTCGCGGCTCTCGTGCTCGACCAGGCCTCAAAGCTCTGGCTGTTGTTCGTGTTCGACATCGCCCGCCGCGGCGCGGTGCAGGTGACGCCGTTCTTCGACCTGGTGCTGGCCTGGAATGTCGGGATCAGCTTTGGCTGGTTCCAGACCGACAATGTGCTCGCCCAGATCCTGCTCACGGCGGTCAAGGCCATCGCCGTGATCGTGCTGGCGCTGTGGATGGCCTGGTCCCGGACCATGCTCGCCACCATCGCGCTGGGGCTGATCATCGGCGGCGCCATCGGCAACGCCATCGACCGCTTTGCCTATGGCGCGGTGGTCGATTTCGCCCTGTTTCACGTCGAGATTGCCGGAAAAACCTTCAATTGGTACGTGTTTAACGTCGCCGATGTGGCCATTGTTGCTGGAGTAGCCGCCCTATTGTATGATTCATTCTTGGGGGTACCCGCCGCAAAAGCGCCCTGATCCCGGCCGATACGGACCCTTCAATGGCGCCCGCCCCCGACTGGCGGCCTCTGAAATTCTTGAGCAGGAACAGCGCAATGCGCGAGACCGAAGCAAGCGGATGGATGGTGCGGACGCTCTCCCGGCGGCTGGCGCGGGGTCTGTGGCTCTCGAGCGTCGCGCTCGGCATCTGCCTCGTGGCGGCAGCCGGACCGGTACGCGCCGCCGACGGCGACGAAGATGACGACAAGACCTTCGAGGAAAAGATCATCGAAGGCATCATGGCCGGCATTGGCGGCACCAACATGGAGAACCGCGGCATCGAGTATCGCGAGCGATCCCCGCTGGTGGTGCCTCCGAGGCTCGATCTGCCGCCGCCGGCTTCAGCCGAATCGAAGGCGGCGCCGAACTGGCCAAAGGATCCCGACGAGCAGCGCCGCAAGGCCGCCATCGCCGCCCGCAAGAAGGAAAACAAGGACCCGATCGCGGCCGCCCGCGTCCTCACCCCGGCCGAACTCGCGGCCGGCAAGACCATCGCGCCGACGCGCACCAACAATGATCCGATCCAGCCGGGCTCGCAGGCCAATAACCCGATCCTGAGTCCGACGCAGCTTGGCTACACCGGGGGCTTCAAGGGCCTGTTCGGCGGCAACAAGGCCGAAACGGCGCCGTTCAAGGGCGAGCCGACGCGGGAGAGCCTCACCCAGCCGCCATCGGGTTATCAGACGCCGTCGCCGAGCTATGCCTACGGCACCGGGCCGAAGGAATCGCTCAACAAGGAATACAATCCGGCCGCCGGCAAGTATGGCGAATAGTTAAGCTGTCCTCTCGCCTTCGTGACGATTGCTGGCTTCCCGCGCGGTGTATACCGCGGCTTTCCCGGGCCGTTTTATCCGGGGCGTCACTTCAAATCGAATTAGTGCGTATCGTGGCCGCAAGACAGGGCTTCCGGTACGCCAGACAGGTCATGATGCCATCACATCGCCTTGCCGCTTTTGCCTTTGCTGCTTTGATCTCCACCTTCGCCGGCTCCTCCGGCGTTCTCGCCCAGACCACGGTGACCTCGGAGCGTCCCGCGAGCTTTACGCTCAACAATGGCCTGCAGGTCGTGGTGATCCCGGATCACCGCACGCCGGTCGTGACGCAAATGATCTGGTACAAGGTCGGATCCGCCGACGAGACCCCAGGCAAATCGGGACTGGCGCATTTCCTCGAGCATCTGATGTTCAAGGGCACCGCCAAGCATCCCGCCGGTGAATTCTCCCAGACCGTACTCAAGATCGGCGGCAACGAGAACGCCTTCACCTCCACCGACTACACCGGCTATTTCCAGCGCGTGCCGCGCGAGCAATTGCCGAGGATGATGGAGTACGAAGCCGATCGCATGACCGGGCTTATCCTGAAGGATGAGAACGTGCTGCCGGAGCGCGACGTCGTGCTGGAAGAGTTCAACATGCGGGTGGCCAACAACCCGGATGCGCGGCTGTCCGAGCAGATGATGGCGGCGCTCTATCTCAACCATCCCTATGGCCGCCCGGTGATCGGCTGGCGTCAGGAAATCGAAAAGCTCGACCGCGAGGATGCGCTCGCCTTCTACAAGCGCTTCTACGCCCCGAACAACGCGATCCTCGTGATCGCCGGCGACGTCGATGCCAAAGAGATCCGCCCGCTGGTGGAAAAGTACTACGGCGAGATTCCCGCGCAGCCCGCGATCCCGGTGCAGCGCATCCGGCCGCAGGAGCCGGTGCCGGCCGCCCCGCGCACCGTGACGCTGTCCGATCCCCGCGTCGAGCAGACCAGCGTGCGGCGCTACTACCTCGTGCCCTCTTCCACCACGGCCGCAGCCGGCGAAAGCCCGGCGCTCGACGTGCTCGCGCAATTGATGGGCACCGGCTCCAACTCCTATCTCTACCGCGCACTGGTGATCGATCGGCCGCTCGCGGTCAGCGCCGGCGCCGGTTATCAGGGCACCTCGCTCGACGCGACCCAGTTCCAGATTTCGGTGTCGCCGAAACCGGGCGTCGAATTCTCCGAGGTCGAAAAGGCGATCGACGGCGTCATCGCCGACCTCTCGCAAAACCCGGTGCGCGCCGAAGACCTCGAGCGGGTCAAGACGCAATTGATCGCGGAAGCGATCTACGCCCAGGATAACCAGGCCACGCTGGCGCGCTGGTATGGCGGCGCGCTGACCTCGGGCCTCTCGATCGACGACATCAGGAGCTGGCCGGACCGGATTCGCGCCGTCACCGCCGAACAGGTTCGCGATGCGGCTGCGAAATGGTTCGACAAGAAGCGTTCGGTGACCGGCTATCTGATCAAGGATTCAACCGCGCCCAAGCGCGAGGAGAAGCGTTCGTGACCCATCATTTCACACGGCGTGCCGCACTGATCGGCGGCGCCTTTCTTGCGCTCACGGCCCTGACCCCGGCGCCGTCGCACGCTGCGGCGAAAATCCAGCGCCTGGTATCGCCCGGCGGCATCGAGGCCTGGTTCGTGCAGGATGCCACCGTGCCCCTGATCGCGATGGAATACGCCTTCGGCGGCGGCGCGGCGCAGGACCCGCCCGGCAAGCCCGGTGTCGGCAGCATGGTCGCCGGCCTGCTCGATGAGGGTGCTGAAGATCTCGACTCCAAGACCTTCCACGAGCGCCTCGACCGCCGCGCCATCGAGCTGAGCTTTTCCTCGGCGCGCGACAATCTGCGCGGTTCGCTGCGCATGCTCAAGGACAACAAGGACGAAGCCTTCGACCTGTTGCGGATGGCGCTGACCTCGGCGCGTTTCGACGCCAGTGACGTCGAGCGCATCCGCAACCAGGTGCTGGCCGGGCTGCGCCGCGAGACCACCAATCCGTCGTCGCTCGCCGGGCGGAAATTCCTCGAGGTCGCCTATGGCGACCATCCCTATGCGCGCTCCGCCAACGGCACGCTGGAGAGCGTGCCGAAGATCGATATCGCCGATCTGAAGGAGTATGTCGCGCGCGTGGTGGCCAAGGACGGCTTGCGGATCGCGGTTGTCGGCGACGTCGATCCCGACACGCTCGGCAGGTTGCTCGACAAGGCGTTCGGCAAGATACCGGCAAAATCCAAGCTCACCCCGGTGCCCGATGTGGTGGCGGCAAAACCGCCGCAGCGCGCGTTCGTCCCGCTCGACGTGCCGCAGACCGTCATTACGTTCGGTGGCCCCGGCATTCGCCGCAACGAGCCGGATTTCATGGCCGGCTATGTCGTCAACCACATCCTGGGCGGCGGCGGCCTGTCGTCGCGGCTGTATCACGAAGTCCGCGAGAAGCGCGGGCTCGCTTATTCGATCTATGAAGCGCTGACGTGGATGCAGCATTCCGCGCTGTTCATCGGCAACACCGGCACCCGCGCCGACCGCGCCGGCGAGACCGTCGATGCCATCGAGACGGAAATCCGCCGCATCGCCGAGGAAGGCCCGACCCAGAAGGAACTGGACGACGCAAAATCCTACCTGAAGGGCTCGCAGATGCTGGCGCTCGACACCTCGTCAAAGCTGGCGGGGGCGCTGCTGCAATATCAGCTCGACAAGCTGCCGATCGACTACATCGAAAAACGCAACGCCATCGTCGACGCCGTGACGCTCGACGACGCCAAAAAGGCCGCCAAACGGCTGTGGGGCCAGGGCCTGCTCACCGTGATCGTCGGCCGCGCCCCACAAGCCGCCGCCCAGCCGGCCGCCACGGCGCCAAAGGCGAATTGAGCCAGTCGATTCGCCAAGCCACGCGCACTTCCGCTGTCGCTTACCCCTCTCCCCAACCCTCCCCCGCAAGGGGGGAGGGAGCTTGAAGAGCGTGCTCACCTGACGACGGCATCATAACGGCCTATCGGAATCGTGGTGAGGGACGCACCGACCGAGGGGTTCCCTCCCCCCTTGCGGGGGAGGGTTAGGGAGAGGGGTAAGCCCCACCCACCGACAGCAGACGTGGCGAATGCTGCATCAACGCGGCCAAGCGCGCCCCGCGCAAACCCGCTATCCTGCACAGCGAATCTCATTTGCTGACCGGTGACGCCATGCTGCGCGTTTCGCACGCTCTCTCGATCCACGAAGATGACATCGAGATCACATTCGTCCGCGCCTCCGGTCCGGGCGGGCAGAACGTCAACAAGCTCGCCACCGCAGCCCAATTGCGTTTCGACACCCGCAAGGCCGCGCTGCCGGAAGATGCCGCCGCGCGGCTCAATCGCCTTGCCGGCCAGCGCATGACCAAGGAAGGCGTGATCGTGATCCACGCCCAGCGTTTTCGCACCCAGGAGCGCAACCGCGCCGACGCGATCGACCGGCTGCTCGAATTGCTGAAAGAAGCAATGGTGCGGCCCGTGCCACGCCGCGCCACCAAGCCGACCTTCGGCTCGAAGCAGCGCCGGCTCGAAGGCAAGAAGCGCCGCAGCACCATCAAGGCCGGCCGCGGTTCGCGCGGTTACGACGATTAGAACATGCTCAAAAAAACTCCGGCCGCACCGCGGCCGGAGTTTTGTTCGTCAAGCAAGCGTCGAAGGAAAACGCCGCGGCTAGTAGCGCTTGCCGCCGGTGGTGGAGTTGCCGGCTGCTCCGCCGGAGCTCTTGGCCGCGCCGCCGCTGCCCGCACCGACCGTGCCTTTTGACTTCGTGCTGGTGCCGGCCCGCTCACCGGGTGCACCCGGCTGCGCGTTGAATTCCTCGTCGCCGCTTCCCGTCCCGCCCTTTTGCATGGTGCCTTTGCCTTGCGCGCCGCGGACCTGCGGGTCGGATGGCGTGCCTTGCGCCAGCACGGGGCCTGCCAGCAGGGCCGACATGGCGAACGCGACCACAGAGGTTTTGATCAACTTCATTCACTTCTCCCAGATTTGAGCGGCGATGATCGGCCAGGCGAATGGCTGCGCCGTTCGCCTGTGCCCGGCCTGCTCATCGCCGCGACGATGCAGTGTCGCGAACGGCGCGGCCGCGATGCAAACCGCGCCGTGTGGTCATCGTGCAGAAATTCTGGGGTCATTTCGCGAAACGTTCGCCACGCGCCGACCCAATATGCGGCCGCGGCGTGAAAGTGGATCCTGGCTGTGCAGCGCGCCGCTAACGCGCTGCACAGCGTTCGGGGAACCCTTACACCGATGGTAGTTTTCGCCCCACCATCGCGCACATCGGGCAAAAGCCGAAAAAGCCGGTGAGGATGGCGACGACGCCACCGCTGGCGATGACATAGCCGAGCGGCATCCCGGGAAAGCCGAGCAGCCCCCAGGCGATCATGGCAATACCGGCGATGACCCGCATCGCCCGTTCCCATCCCGGCAGGTTCTTGCGATAGAACATGAAAATCCCCTTTGCGACGCTAGAGCGTTTTCAAGCGAAGTGGATACCGGTTCGCGTGAAGAAAACGCGTCAAAACAAAAAGATAGAGCCCCGTTCCGATTCAATCGGAACGGAAAAGGCTCTAGCGAGAACCCATTTGTTCCCGTCTCGATAGAGGCGCCCGGCCGGCGGAAGGGTTCGCGATCTCACCAGCTTTTTTCGCTTCCCGGTTCGCCTTGAGACGGCCGACCGACTACATTGCCGCCATGCCCGTCCGCCAGCTCCCCGAACAAATCGTCAACCGCATCGCCGCCGGCGAAGTGGTGGAACGTCCCGCGAGCGTGGTGAAGGAACTGGTAGAAAACGCCATCGATGCCGGCGCCAGCCGGATCGACGTCTTCACCGATGGCGGCGGACGGCGCCGCATCGGCATCACCGATGACGGCAGCGGCATGACCCATGCCGATCTCGCGCTATGCAGTCGATCGCCACGCCACCTCCAAGCTCGACGACGAAGACCTGCTGCGCATCCGCACGCTGGGATTTCGCGGCGAGGCGTTGCCCTCGATCGGCGCGGTGGCAAAACTCGGCATCACCACCCGCCACACCAGTGAGCCGCATGCCTGGTCGCTGTCGGTCGAAGGCGGCGAGAAATCGCCGATCATGCCCGCCGCGCTCGGCCACGGCACCCGCGTCGAGGTCAGCGATCTCTTTTACGCCACGCCGGCGCGGCTGAAATTTCTCAAGACCGACCGCACCGAAGCCGAAGCCATCCGCGAAGTGGTGCGGCGGCTGGCGATGGCGCGGCCCGACGTCGCCTTTACGCTGGCCGGCGAAGAACGCATGCCGGTGACCTGGGCCGCCGCGCTGCCCGGCGCCGCCGGCCGCCTGACGCGGCTCGGCGATATCCTGGGCGCGGACTTTCGCGCCAGCGCCATCGAAGTGCGCTCTGAACGCGACGGCGTCGTGGTCGAAGGCTTTGCCGCCGCGCCTTCGCTGACGCGCGCCAACGCGCTCGGGCAGTATCTGTTCGTCAACGGCCGCCCGGTGCGCGACAAGCTCATTCTGGGTGCGGTGCGCGCGGCCTATTCCGATTATCTGCCGCGCGACAGGCATCCCGTGGTGGCGCTGTTCGTCACGCTGGAGCCGCAGGAGGTCGATGCCAATGTGCATCCGGCCAAGACCGAGGTGCGCTTCCGCAACGCCGGCCTGGTCCGCGCGCTGATCGTGCACGCGCTCAAGGATGGCCTTGCGCGCGAAGGCAGGCGCACCGCGGCCAACACCGACGGCGCTGCGATATCAGCGTTCCGTCCCGCCTTTACGCCGCGCCCGGGCAATTGGGACTGGCGGCGCTCGCCATCCTACCCGGTCACGCCGATGCCGAATTTCGAAGGCTCGGCCGCGCCGGCTTTCGCCGAACCCGGACAAGCCGCATTCGATGTCGGCGCACCGACCGCCGATGTGCGTTTCCAGGAAGCACCATCCGCCGACCTGCTCGACCGTCCGCTCGGTGCGGCGCGCACGCAAATCCACGAAACCTATATCGTGTCGCAGACCCGCGACGGCCTGATCGTGGTTGACCAGCACGCCGCGCATGAGCGCATCGTCTATGAGCGGCTGAAGGCTTCGCTGGCGAAGAACGGCGTGCAGCGGCAGATTCTATTGATCCCGGAGATCGTCGAGCTCGACGAGGCCACGGTGGAAAAGCTGCTCGATCGCGCCGAAGAACTCGCTTCCTTCGGCCTCGCCATCGAATCCTTCGGCCCCGGCGCGGTCGCCGTGCGCGAGACGCCGTCGCTGCTCGGCAAGACCAATGCGGCGGGACTCCTTCGCGATCTCGCCGAGCACATGGCGGAATGGGACGAAGCGCTGCCGCTGGAGCGCCGCCTGATGCACGTCGCCGCCACCATGGCCTGCCACGGCTCCGTGCGTGCGGGCCGTATCCTCAAGCCGGAAGAGATGAACGCGCTGCTCCGCGAAATGGAAGACACGCCGAACTCCGGCCAATGCAACCACGGTCGCCCGACCTATGTGGAATTGAAGCTGTCGGACATCGAGAAGCTGTTCGGGAGGCGGTAGCTCTTCATCCCTCCCCCTGTGGGGAGGGTGGCGCGAAGCGCCGGGTGGGGGTAGCGCACGGCAGTGCGCAAGAAATGCCTTTTCGGAAGCAACCCGATCCACCATGCTTGCTGTTGCATACCGCGTCGGAAAAAGCATTTGGCCAACGAAACAGCCCGCACACTCCGCAAACGCCTGACGCCCCAGGAAGTCAAACTGTGGGTGAAGTTGCGCGAATTGAAACGCCTCCGGTTTCACTTTCGGCGGCAGGCGCCGATCGGCCCTTACATCGTAGTTTCGTTCAAATCGCGTCTCGTTATCGAAGCTGACGGCGGTCAGCATGGCATGCCGGCGGGGGTCAAGTCGGATCAATCTCGCGACGACTTCCTTCGGTCACAGGGTTTTCGGGTGTTTCGATTCTGGAATTCGGATATCGACGCCAATCTTAGGGCGTGATGGAGACGATATTAAGCGCGCTGAGGCTGAGTGAAGTCGAGCAATAGAGGCATCTCTCGCGCACTGCCGTGCGCTACCCCCACCCCCGGCGCTTCGCGCCACCCTCCCCACAAGGGGGAGGGACAAGAAGGCATCACCGCGCCCTCAAAAACACAAACTCCGTATCGTCATACGCGCGCCGCTCCAGCTCCTGGAATCCCTCCGGCACAACAAACCCCGCCGCCTTCGCCTCTTCCACCACCAGCAGCGCGCCCTGTGTCAGCCAGCCGCTATCGCGCAGCGCGGCCAGCGACTGTCTCCGCCAACCCCTTGCCATAAGGCGGATCGAGAAAGACCAGCGAGAACGGTTCGAGCGGATGCGCGGGGCCTGGATTGGTGGCGTCGCGGCGATAGACTTTTGTCACGCCACCCAACCCGAGCGCCTCGACATTGTTGCGCAACAAAGCGCGCGCCTCCGCGCCATTGTCGACGAACAGCGCGAACTTTGCGCCGCGCGAGATCGCCTCGATGCCGAGCGCGCCGGTGCCGGCAAACAAATCGAGCACGCGCGCGTCTGCAATCGGATCGTCATAGGCGTGAACGAGGATATTGAACACGGACTCGCGCAGGCGATCCGCCGTGGGCCGGATGTCGCGCGAGGCCGGCGAGGCGAGATTGCGGCCCTTCAATCGTCCGCCGACGACGCGCATCCGTCCTTACTCGTCCCGCGGCTTGAGATCGCGCTTGCCGTGATAGCCGCGCTGCGGGCGCCGCGGCGGGCCGTAGCCGTTGGCTTCGAGTTCGTTGCACGTGCGCGCTTCCTCGCTGCCGGTACGCTGCACCAGCACGCGGCGGCCCTTGCGGTCGGCAATCAACGCGCTCTTGCCCGACGGCTTGAACGGCTTTTTGCCGCGCGGCTTCTCGCTCTCGGGCTTCTCGTTCTCCTCATCGCCTTCGCGCAACTGCGCCGGCCGGTTGAAATCGGCGCCTGCGAGTTTCGCGATTTTTTCGCCGAGCTGTTCGCGCAGTACCCGCGTCTTGACCTCCTCGACCTGGCCTTCTTCGAGCTCGGCGAGCTGGAACGGGCCGTAGGAAATCCGGATCAGCCGGTTCACCTCGAGGCCGAGATGCGCCATCACGTTGCGCACCTCGCGGTTCTTGCCTTCGCGGATCGCAAACACCAGCCAGACATTGGCGCCCTGGTCACGCTCCAGCGTCGCATCGATCGAACCATATTTGACGCCGTCGACCTCGACGCCCGCCTTCAACTGATCGAGCTGCGCCTGCGTCACCTCGCCATGGGCGCGGACGCGATAGCGCCGCAGCCAGCCGGTGTCGGGCAGTTCGAGCGCACGCGCGAGCCCACCATCATTGGTCAGCAGCAAGAGGCCTTCGGTGTTGAAATCGAGCCGGCCGATCGAGATCAGCCGCGGCAGGTTTTTCGGCAGATTGTCGAACACCGTCGGCCGACCCTCGGGGTCGGCATGCGTGGTCATCAGCCCGCGCGGCTTGTGATACATGAACAGCCGCGTACGCTCGCGCGGCGGCAACGGTTTTCCGTCGACGGCGACTGCGTCGTTCTCGGTAATATCGAGCGCCGGCGAATTGATGACACGGCCGTTGATGGTGACGCGGCCCTGCACCACCATTTCCTCGGCGTCGCGGCGCGACGCCAGGCCTGCCCGCGCCAGCGCTTTTGCGATGCGCTCGCCGGCCTTTTTCGGCTTGGGCTCCGCTTCCACGCGCGGCGCGCGCTTGTCGAACTCGGGCTTGCGCTCGCGATAGGCGCCGCGCCCGCCAAACGCCGGACGCTTTACAAAGATCTTGCTGTCGTCCTCATTCTCGCGGCGCGGACGATCGGCAAAGCCACCGCTTTTGCGATCCCCGCGATCGCTGCGCGGATGTTCCTGCCAGTCGGTGCGGCCTTCGGTGCGCGCACCGCGGGGGCGATCGAATTTCGGACGGTCCTCGCGATCGAATTTTGGCCGGTCGCGCTGTGGACGATCGGCAAAAGGCCGGTCGCCGCGGGGACGGTCGCCCGACGGACGATCCTCGCGCGCGCGTGAAAAACGCGGACGCTCGGCGCCGCCGCGATCCTCGCGCGGCTTGTCGTAACGCGGCTTGTCGAAACTCCGGGCGGGGCGCGCCGGACGTTCCGCGCGGTCGCCACCCTCGCGCTTCTGCCAAGGCTTATCCTGCCACGGCTTGGAGTTGCCGCGCGGCGGACGATCGCCGAAATCCTTGCGAGGACCACGATCCCCGCGGTCGCTAAAATCCTTGCGCGGGCCGCGGTCGAGCGCGCCTCGTGAAAATTTTCTCTCGCCGCCGAATTTCCGCTCCGGTCGGTCGCCACCGAATTTCCGCTCCGGCCGATCGCCATCGCGCGGCCGTGCACGATAGGGGCGATCACCCTGCGGCCGGTCGCCGTCCTTGCGAAAGCCTTCGCCACGCGGGGTGTAGGGCCGCTTCTCGCCATCGCGATCGCGCGGCGTGTAAGGTTTTTTCTCGCCAAACTTTTTGTCGGAGAAGCGCGCGGCCGGGCGGGCGTCACTACGCGGCGGACGGTCGTCCCGGTTGAAATTCGGGCGGTCGCCGCGCGGCGTGTAAGGGCGCTTTTCGCCGCCGCGATCTTCGCGGTTATAGTTCGGACGGTCTCCGCGCGGCTTGAACGAACGTTTCTCGTCGCCATCACGCGGCGGCCGAGCGCTGAACGGCTTGTCGCCACGGGGACGCGGCGCGTCGCCAAAATCGCGGCGCGGCGGACGATCGCCGAACGGCCGGTCGCCACGCGGACGCGGCGCATCGCCGTCGCGCTTTCCCGCATACGGCTTCTTGCCGAAGGATTTGGCGCCATCGGGCTTGCCGGCATGGGGGCGCCGCTCACCGTCGCCCTTCCCGGCAAAGCCCCGCTTGGCAAACTTCTTCTCCGGCCCGCGGGCTGCCCCGGAACGGCCCTTGCCGCCGGAGGGCCGATCACGCCGTCCGCGCGAGGAATCGTTGTCTTTATCTTTGTCGCGGGGCATGAAAGGTCTCACTTCGGATACGGATGAACATGCGAAAGGGCTGGCACGACGAGGACGCGCGCGCTCATTGTTCGAGGCGCATTCTCACGCAAAACCGGCATCCACTTTTGCTGAAGGCGCAGCTAGTAGCAGGTTTCTCCCGGGGATACGAGGCATGACTGCCCCTTCTTTCATGGATTTGGCCCTTAAAGCGGCCGAAATGGCCGGAAAATCGGGCGAAGTTCCGATCGGCTGCGTCATCGTGCGTGACAATGAGGTGATCGCCAGCGCCGGCAACCTCACCCTGACCGACCGCGACCCGACCGCGCATGCCGAGATTTTGGCGATCCGGCAGGCCGCAAAAATCATCGGCAGCGAGCGGCTGGTCGATTGCGATCTCTATGTCACGCTGGAGCCGTGCCCGATGTGCGCCGGGGCAATCTCGTTCGCGCGGATCCGGCGGCTCTATTACGGCGCTGTAGACCCCAAGGGCGGCGCGGTCGATTCGGGCGTGCGGTTCTTTGCCTCCCCCACCTGCCACCACGCGCCGGAGGTCTATCCGTCGGTCGGCGAGCGCGAGGCGGCGGCGCTGCTGCGGGATTTTTTCAAGGCGCGGCGGTAAGTTCAGTTCCGTAGCCCGGATGAAGCGCGGCGAAATCCGGGATTTCATCGGCAGCGTCCCGGATTGCGCTTCGCTCCATCCGGGCTACGAAGTCACGCAGCCAGAAAAAACTCCCGCAGCAACTTCCCCGTCGCCGCCGGATTCTCCTCCGTCAGAAAATGCCCGGAATCCACCGGCGCGCCCGTCACGTTGGTCGCCCACTTCTTCCAGGTATCCAGCGGCGTCGCCGCGGCGCTGGCAATCCCCGCATCGCCCCACAGCGCCAGCATCGGAATGGTGATCTTCTTGCCCGCTTCAAAATCCGCCTTGTCGATCTCGTAATCGGCATAGGCGCCGGCGCGGTAATCCTCGCACATCGCATGCACGCGCGAGGGATCGCGGAACGGCGCCAGGTAATGCTCCAGCGCGCGCGGATCGATCTCATTGAGCGTCTTGCTTTTGGTCTGGCTCGCCATCTTGGTGCGCAGGAAGAAATCCGGCGCACCCAGGATCAGCGTCTCCGGCAGCGGATAAGGCTGCGCCAGGAACGCCCAGTGATAGATCTTCAACGCTGAGAGCCGGTTCATCCGCTCCCAGTAATCATAGGTCGGCAGGATATCGAGCACCGCCAGCTTCGACAGCCGCCCGGGATGATCGAGCGCCAGCCGATACGACACCCGGCCGCCGCGGTCGTGTCCGGCCAGTGCAAAGTGCACATGGCCGAGTTGCTCCATCGCCTCGATCAGCGCCTTCGCCATCGCGCGCTTGGTGTAGGGCGTGTGCGCCTCGTCGCTCTCGGGCATGTCGGACCAGCCGTAGCCCGGCAGGTCGGCGACGATCAGCGTGAATTTGTCGGCGAGTTTCGGCGCCACCTCATGCCACATCACATGCGTCGAGGAAAATCCGTGCAGCAGCAAGAGCGGCGGCCCCTTGCCGCCGACGCGGGCGAAGATGCGGCCCGATCTGGTGTTGATCCATTCGGAGGCATAGCCGGGAAACAGGTCGGCGAGATCGGGCATGAAAAACTCCGTCGCGGCGGTTGTTCTTGCTTCAAACTTTGTTTGGGTTGCCGCTGGCACCTCACGGGTTTATGCCATCCGGCAAGCAAACCCAGCAAGAACCGAAGTGAGGAAATGCCATGTCGATCGATTTCGAGATTCCGGCCGAAGCCAAGGCGATCCGCGAAAAGGTACGCAAATGGGTGCATGACGAGTGTATCCCCGCGGAAAAGCAACTCGATACCAAGCCGCTCGCCGACGTGCTCGGCCCGCTGCGCAAGAAGGCGCGCGCGCAGGGCCTGTGGTGCCCGTGGGTGCCGAAGGAATATGGCGGCATGGGCCTCGGCCCGCTGGCGAACGCGCTGGTACAGATGGAGCTCGGCGAGAGCATGCTGGGCGCGCTGTCGATGAACACGCAGGGGCCCGATGATGCCTCAATGATGACGATCCTGGCCCACGGCACGGAATATCAGAAGGAGAAGTTCCTCAAGCCGCTGCTCAACGGCGACAAGCGCATCTGTTTTTCGATGACGGAGAAAGCCGCCGGCGCCGATGCCACCGGCATGCAGACCACGGCGGTGAAGGACGGCAACGCGAACTACATCCTCAACGGCGAAAAATGGTTCTCTTCGTCGGCGAGCGTTGCCGACATGGCGCTGGTGATCGCAAGAACCGATCCGAACGCGCCGCGCCACAAGCAGCATTCGACCTTCATCGTCGAACTGCCGAACCCCGGCTACAAGATCAAGCGCAACGTCGCCAACATGGCGATCGAGGGCCCGCATGACGAGGTCCTGCACGGCGGCCACTCCGAGATCGAGATCAGGGATTTGAAAGTGCCGGCCGACAATTTGCTCGGCGGCGAAGGCAACGGATTCAACATGGGCCAGCATCGCCTCGCCTATGGCAGGCTTCGCCACGGCATGCACAACGTCGCGAAAGCACAGCGCGCGCTCGACATGGCGGCCGCCCACGTCACCAAGCGTTCGACCTTCGGGCAGTTGCTCGCCGACCGGCAAGCCGTGCAGTTCATGCTCGCCGATTGTGCCAGCGAACTCTATATCGGCCGCTTGATGCTCTTGCACATCGCCTACAAGGCGGAAAAGGGCATGGACATCCGCCAGGAGAACTCGATCGCAAAGATCTTCCACGCCCACATGGTGCACAAGGTGATCGACACCGCGATCCAGCTCCACGGCGCGCTCGGCTTCTCCCAGGATACGCCGCTCGCCAAATGGTACACCCAGGTGCGTTCGCAGCGGCTGGTCGACGGCCCCGACGAAGTGCACAAATGGAAGATCGGCAAAAACGTCATCAAGGCGTTCCGCGAGCACGGCACCACCGCCAGCGCGGCGGGCGGGGATTTGCTGTGATGAGGTCGAAACCGTAGGGTGGGCAAAGCGAAGCGTGCCCACCATTCCTTACGCAATCCGGATCGATGGTGGGCACGGCGCGAAGAGCGCCTTTGCCCACCCTACGAACTGCCAGCCTTCTCCCGCTTCACCGCCTGCCAGCCGATATCCCGCCGGCAAAAGCCTTCCGGCCAGTTGATGCGGTCCACCGCCTGATAGGCACGGGCCTGCGCTTCGCTCACCGTCTTGCCCACCGCGCAGATGTTCAGCACACGTCCGCCATTGGCGACGATGCGGCCGTCTTTCGCGGCCGTGCCAGCGTGAAAGATTTCGACGCCCTCGACTTTCGCGGCCTCATCGAGTCCGCCGATGACCGAGCCCTTGCCGTACTCGCCGGGATATCCCTTGGTCGCCATGATCACCGTCAGCGCGGCGTCGTCGAACCAGCGCAGATCAAGATGCTTCAACTGCCCGTCGGCACAGGCGATCAGCGCCGGCACGATGTCGGACATCATCCGCAGCATCAGCACCTGGGTTTCGGGATCGCCGAAGCGCGCATTGTATTCGACCAGCTTCGGTCCATCCCTGGTCACCATGATGCCGGCAAAGATCACGCCCTTGTAGGGACAGCCCATTTCTTTCAGCGCCCACAGCGTCGGCTTGATCATCTCGTCCATCACGCGCGCGCACATCGCCTCCGTCATCACGGGCGCCGGCGAATAGGCGCCCATGCCGCCGGTGTTGGGGCCCTTGTCGCCGTCGAAGGCGCGCTTGTGATCCTGCGCGGTCGCCAGCGCCAGCGCGTGCTCGCCGTCGCACAGCGCGAAGAACGAGGCCTCCTCGCCTTCCATGAACTCCTCGATCACGACCTCGGCGCCGGATGCGCCAAGGCCGCCGCCGAACATCATGTCGACGGCGGCAAGCGCTTCCGCTCCGTTCATCGCGACGACCACGCCCTTGCCGGCGGCAAGGCCATCGGCCTTGACCACGATCGGCGCGCCCTGCGCGCGGATATAGGCCTTTGCCTTGTCCGCGTCGGTAAAGTGCTCATAGGCCGCGGTCGGGATGTTGTTGGCGCGGCACAGCGCCTTGGTGAAATTTTTCGAGCTTTCCAGTTGTCCTGCCGCTTTGGTCGGACCAAACGCCTTGAAGCCCGCCGCATTGAGATCGTCGACCACGCCGGCCGCGATCGCCGCATCCGGGCCGACCACGACGAAATCGACCGCGTTGGTCTTGCAGAAATCGATCACAACAGGATGGTCGGCGATATCGATCGGCACGCATTCGGCATCCTTGGCGATACCGGCATTGCCGGGCGCGCACCACAGTTTCGTCACCAGCGGGGATGCTGCGATCTTCCACGCCAAAGCATGTTCGCGGCCGCCGGAACCGAGTAGGAGGATTTTCATGGAAGAGGCCGGATGAAGCGGATTTCGGACCGGTTTCGGTTCGCATGAGTTCGCCTCCCCCCGCAAGGGGATATCCACCGTCGTCATTCCGGGGCGCGCCTCTTAGCGCGAGCCCGGAATCCATAACCACGATCGGGAGTATGGATTCCGGGCTCGTGCTTCGCACGCCCCGGAATGACGATGAAATTTTATT
>CAVSXQ010000051.1:0-18820 GCA_963731915.1 uncultured Alphaproteobacteria bacterium | reverse complement strand
CCTATCTCGCCGAACGCGTCCGCAAACTGCTCGATGATAACAGACAGTGGAGCGCGCTGCCCGAACAGGTGCGCGACTGGCTGTCGTTGCAACGCGCTTTCTCTCGCGTGCCGGCCGTGCGCGAGCTGCTGATCGAAACCTTTCCGCGCGGGGGAAAACATTATTTCGTCTGCTATCCCTTCGAGGGACGCCTCGCGCACCAGACGCTCGGCATGCTCTTGACGCGGCGGCTGGAGCGCGCCCGCGCCCGGCCGCTCGGTTTTGTTGCCAACGAATATGCGCTGGCGATCTGGGGCGTCGGCGACATGTCGCATCTGATCCGCACCGGCAGGCTCGATCTCAACGCATTGTTCAATCCGGACATGCTGGGCGACGATCTCGAGGCGTGGCTCGCGAAGTCAGCGCTGATGAAGCGCACCTTTCGCAATTGCGCGCTGATCTCCGGCCTGATCCCGCGCCGCTTCACCGGCGAGGAAAAGAGCCGCCGCCAGGTGCTGTTTTCCACCGATCTCGTCTACGACGTGCTGCGCAAACATCAGGCCGACCACGTGCTGCTGCGCGCCGCCCGCGCCGATGCCGCCTCCGGGTTGCTCGATCTGCGTCGATTGGGTGATATGCTCGCGCGAATCCAGGGACGAATCACCCACCGGGAACTCGACCACGTTTCGCCGCTCGCGGTGCCCGTCATGCTGGAAATCGGCCGCGAGTCGGTCTATGGCGAGGCATCCGACGAGCTGTTGGCCGAAGCCGCCGACGAACTCGTCAAAGAGGCGATGGAATAGCACGTGACGCCAGCGCAATCGTTGCAGAATGACCGGACATTGCGCGCGTCTGTGTTCGACATTTCCGGCGTCGCGCTGCTCGCCGATCCCTCCGGCGCGCTGTTCTGGGAAGAGCAGAGTCTGCTCGTCGTCTCCGACCTGCATCTGGAAAAAGGCTCGAGTTTCGCCGCGCGCGGCGTGCTGCTGCCGCCCTACGACACCGCGGCAACCCTGAGCCGCCTTGCGGCCGTGATCGCGCGGCACGACCCACGCATGGTGATCGCGCTCGGCGACAGTTTTCACGATCGCACCGCCCATGAACGGCTGTCCGCGCCGGACCGCGACGCCATCTCGGCGCTGCAGGTGCGCCGCGACTGGGTCTGGATTTCGGGCAACCACGATCCGGCGCTGCCGCCCGATCTCGGCGGCGTCGTCGCCAGCGAAGTCTGCATCGGCCCCATCGCCTTCCGCCACGAACCATCGGGTGCGTCAGGCGAAATCGCCGGCCATCTGCATCCCAAGGCCCGCGTTCCCACGCGCGGCCGCACCGTGGAACGGCGATGTTTCGCCTGCGACGGCGAACGCGCCGTGATGCCGTCCTTCGGCGCCTATACCGGCGGGCTCAGTATCCGCGACAAGGCCTTTGCAAGAATTTTTGGGACGCCCGGCTTCATGGCCCATGTGCTCGGCGATAACCGCGTGCATGCCTTCGCGGCGTCGCGGTGTTATTGAGCGCTCTGCGCTATTTCTTGTTGGGCGCGGTTTCTATCAGTTCCACATAGAGCCAGATTGCTCCCAAGGTTCCCAGAGGTCCCGACGCGAGGACCATCCATCCTTTCCACCAGGGTGGGCCAACCAGCAGGATGTAACCGAGTAGACCAAAGCCACCGAGCAATAATGACAGCGCGAGCGTCAGGCTGATTACCTTGCGAACTAAACTCATTCCGGTCCTCGGGTCGCGATCGATCGACAGGGTCTCTAGCACGGCTTCACGCCGCCTTCGCCTGCACATTCTCGCAAAACTCCGCGAGCCGCGCCGCCAGCCGCAGCGTCGCCGGGCTGGCGTCGGGCGGCGCCACCAGCGCGACTTCGGTCTTGTCGATCGGTGCAAAGCCGTCCTTTGCGGTCAGCACGCGATGGTCGGCCGTGATCGCGATCTCTGACAAAATGCTCAGCCCCATGCCGGCGGCGATTGCGGCCTGGATGCCGGAGAGGTTCGAAGACGTATAGGCCATGTGCCAGCTGCGGCCGGCGCTCTCCAGCGCGTGGATCGCGCCCGCGCGGTACAGGCAGCCGGTGGGAAATCCGATCAGCGGCACCGAGCCCGTGCGCGTATCGCGCGGGCGGCTCTTGCTGGTGACCCAGTGCACGCGCTCCGGCCACACCGCGATGGCGCCCTTCTCGCCGGCCGAGCGCTTGAACAGCGCCAGATCAAGTTCGCCGCGGTCGAGCTCACGCCTGAGATTGGCGCTCTGGTCGGCGCGCACGTCGAGCCGCAGCGAAGGATGCGATCGCGAAAACGCCGCCAGCAGTTTTGCCAAACGATAGGCGGCAAAATCCTCGGGGACCCCGAGACGGATCGCGCCCTCATGGCCCGGGCGCGCCACCACGTCGCGCGCCTCCTCCGCCAGCGACAGCAGCCGCCGCGCATAGGAGAGCAGCCGCTCGCCGGCCTCCGTCGGCGTCACGTCCTTGCCGTTGCGATGGAGCAGCGGCTGGCCGACATCCTCCTCCAGCCGCTTGATCTGCTGGCTGACGGTCGATTGGGTGCGGTGGACGCGTTCGCCGGCGCGGGTGAAACCGCCGGAATCGACCACCGAGACGAAGCTCCGCAACAATTCGAGATCGAGCATACGAATGCTCCATTTATAAATCCACTGGATATCAGTTTATCATTTAATTTCCAAATATCAAGGCGCGGGCCTAGATCACGGGCAAAGGAGAATTCCCATGTCCCTCGCGCCCTCGGTCGCGGTTCCCCGCGCCCCCTTCAATCGGCTGCCGCTTTTTATCGGCCTGTTCTGCCTGCTCTGGAGCTTTGCCTTCGTCGCCGGCAAGATCGGCGCCACCGATTCTCCGCCGCTGCTTTTTCTGACCGTACGGTTCCTGCTGGCAGGAATTCTGATCCTCGGCGTCTCGGCGCTCCGCAGCGAAAGCTGGGACCTTGGCTGGCGCGACGTCGCGGTATTCGCAGATTCTCGGCGTTGCCAACAACGCACTCTATCTCGGCCTCGGTTACACCGGACTGCAGACCGTGTCCGCCGGTTTCGGCGCCCTCGTCGTCAGCGCCAATCCCGTCTTCACGGCGGTGCTGGCGGCCGTCTTCCTCGGCGAAGCGCTGACCTGGCGCAAGGTGAGCGGGCTGCTGCTCGGCATCGCCGGCGTCACCTTCATCGTCTGGCATCGCTCGTCGGTCGGGACTGATCACGCGGAAGGCATCGTCTTCACGGTCGCCTCGCTTGCGTCGATCGTGGCCGGCACCATCCTGTTCAAGCTGCTGGCGCCAAAAGGCTCGCTGTGGATCGGTAACGGCATCCAGAATATTGCCGGCGGACTTGCGGTGCTGCCGTTCGCGGCCACGTTCTCCAACATCGGCGACATCGTCCCAAGCGCGCGGCTGTTCGGCGCCTTCGCCTTCCTGGTGCTTGGCGGATCGATCCTCGCCTACCTGCTCTGGTTCCACCTGCTGAAGGTGTGCGGCGCCACCGCCGCAAGCGCCTACCATTTCCTGATGCCGCCGCTCGGCATGTTCTTCGCCTTCCTGGTGCTCGGCGAGCGCGTCGAAATCCGCGACCTGCTCGGCATCATTCCAGTCGCGCTCGGCATTTATCTCGTGACGCGTCCGGCGGCGAACAGAAGCAAATCCGTAGCGCTGTAACTGAGTTTCCCCGCAGGAACCGAACCCATGTCCGGTCCGTTGTCGCAACGCGGCTGGAGCGGACATGGCAAATCGCAAGCAGAGACCCAAAACCGAAGGGCGAGGGGAGGTCGCCCGCGCAGCGGCCCCGCAGAAGCAAAAGCCCTTCAGCATCCGCGATTTTCTGAAATCGCTCGGGCCCGGCCTGATCACCGGCGCCTCCGACGACGATCCCTCCGGGATCGGCACCTACAGCCAGGCCGGCGCGCAGCTTGGTTACGGCATCGGCTGGACCATGTTGCTGACTTTTCCGCTGATGGCGGCGATCCAGGAGATTTCCGCCCGCGTCGGCCGCGTCACCGGGCACGGCATATCGGGCAATGTCTGCCGGCACTATCCGCGCTGGCTGCTCGTCATCGTGGTGGCGCTGCTGTTCATCGCCAACACCATCAACATCGCCGCCGATCTCGGCGCGATGGCGGACGCCACAAAACTTCTGATCGGCGGGCACGGCATCGTCTATGTCGTGTTGTTCGGCGTGATCTCGGTCGCGGCGCAGATATTTCTGGACTACAAGCGCTACGTCGCCGTGCTGAAATGGCTGACACTCAGCCTGTTCGCCTATGTCGCCGCGCTTGCCTTTGCGAAGGTTTCATGGGGCGAGGCGCTGTCGGGCGTGCTGATCCCGAAGATCACCTGGAATGCGGATTATTTCACGACCATCGTCGCGATCCTCGGCACCACCATTTCGCCCTATCTGTTCTTCTGGCAGGCCTCGCAGGAAGCCGAGGACCAGCGCATTGATACAAGCAAGCATCCGCTGATCGAAAAACATTTCGGCGCGCGCCGCGAATTCTCCCGCATCCGCGCCGACACCATTGTCGGCATGGCCTTCTCCAATCTGATCGCGCTCGCGATCATCACCACGGCCGCCGCGACGCTGCATGCCTCCGGCAAGACCGATATCGAGAGCTCGGCTCAGGCCGCCGAAGCGTTGCGCCCGATCGCAGGACCGCTGGCGGAGTGGATCTTTGCGCTCGGCATCGTCGGCACCGGACTGCTGGCTATCCCGGTGCTGGCGGGCGCCACCGCCTATGCGGTCGGCGAGGGCCGGCAGTGGCCGGTGGGTCTGGCGCGCAAGCCGAAAGAGGCGGTGGCGTTCTATGCCGTGTTGGCGCTGTCGGGCGCGATCGGCATCGCGCTCAACTTCACCCCGATCAATCCGATCTCGGCATTGTACTGGAGCGCGGTCGTCAACGGCGTGCTCGCCGTCCCCGTCATGGTGCTGCTGATGCTGATGGCGCGCCACAAGGACGTCATGGGCCGTTTCGTCATCGGTGGACCGCTGTACTGGCTCGGCTGGTTGTCGACTGCGGCGATGGCGCTGAGCGTCGTGGCGATGGGCGTGGGGTTTTTCTTCGGAAAATCCTAGTCCTTCCGGAACACGATCGACGCCATCCACCCCGTCATCAGCGCCATCATCGCCGTCACCAGCCCGTACGCGAATCCGTTATTGCGCGCGGTGTTGGCGACGAACTGCTCGAAACCGACCTTGACGATCTCGAACGCGGTTTCGGTGCGCGTCACCAATGCGCCGTCGGCGAACAGTTTGATCTCAACATTATAGGTGCCGATCGGCACCTCGGCCGGCAGCGGAATGCCGGTGCGGAACAGCGTCGGCGTCAGGAACGTCACCGCCGAGGTTTCCTGGCGATAGAGCCCGTGCTGCAGCCGCAGCCGCACGAAGGCGCTGCGGAATGCATCCTGCGGCACCACGTCGGCATAGTCGGTTCCGACCCGCTGGGTCAGCAGCACGTTGTTGAGGCCAAGCTGCTGCCGCCGCTGCACCTCCGGCGAGGCAAAGGTGTCGAACGGCCGGTTGGAGAACAGCGCCAGATAGCTCGGCACTTTCACAAACTGCCGGGAATCGGTGTTGATCCAGATGCCGAAGCGGCGTTCCTTGCGCCGCGTCACCATGTCCATGCGTGGCCCCGCGACCGTGACGACGAGATCGTAAGCATTGCGGCCCGCCGGCGTATTGGCGTCCTTTTCCACCGAACCGAACAGCACCAGCTCTTCGCCGGAATAGTTCGGCGTCACGGTGACACGGTGGTTCGACACCGACACGATCAGCCGCTCGGCATGCGCGGGCGAGGCGGCGAGCGCCGCGCCCAATGCCAGCATGCCGATCGCGGCGCGCAGCTTCATACCGCGCCTCCCATCGTTTCACGGACGGTGAAGAGGTCTTCCGGCCGGATCACCAGTTCGATCGCAAAGCGGATGCCGACCGCAAGCACCAGCAGTCCCAATAGCAGCCGCAGATGCTCGCCGCGGATCTTTTGCCCTGCGCGCGCGCCGAACTGGGCGCCGGTGACGCCACCGACCATCAGGATCAGCGCCAGCACGGCGTCGACCAGATGGTTGGTCACCGCGTGCAGCATGGTGGCAAACACCATCGTGACCAGCGTCAGCACCATCGAGGTGCCGATCACGGTCGAGGTCGGCACCCGCAACAAATAGATCAACAGCGGCACCAGGATGAATCCGCCGCCGATGCCCATCACGGCGCCGAGGAAGCCGATGACCAGCCCGATCGCGATGACGGGAATGACCGACAGATAGATCTTGGAGCGCTTGAAGCGCATCTTCATCGGCAGGCCGTGGATCCAGCCATGGCTGCCGGAGCGGCGCAGCGGCACCGTCACGCCGCCGCGGGCCCGCAGCATCGCGCGCAGGCCTTCCCAGAACATCAAGCCGCCGACGGTGGTGAGCAGGATGACGTAGGACAGCGCGATCAGGAGGTCGAGCTGGCCGAGCGAACGCAGCAGCGTAAAGGTCCACACCCCGAGCGCTGTGCCGATGGTGCCGCCGGTTAATAATACGAGCGCCAGCGTGGTGTCGATGGCGCGCCTTCGCCAATAGGATATCGCGCCCGAGAAGGACGAGGCGGCGATGTGGCTGGCGACGGAGGCGACCGCGACCGCCGGCGAGATGCCGACGAAGATCAACAGCGGCGTCATCAGGAACCCGCCGCCGATCCCGAACATCCCGGACACGAAACCCACCGCCGCGCCCATCGCCAGGATGAGGAAAACATTGACCGGAATATCGGCGATGGGGAGGTAAAGCTGCACGCGCGGTTGCTTCTTGCGATTGCGCCGCGAGGCCGGCTCCGGGGCCGCTCACGGCTTGGTTTCTTGATCGAGCATTACCGGCAGGAAATCCGAAAATCGCGCGCGGGGACCGGGCGCGGACCGGCTGCCGCGTCCCTGCATAACCGAATTTGGCGGAGGGAGGGACTAAAAATCCGCTCCGTGGCAATTATTTGCCGCAGGCCGCCCGGCGGTTTTGCGTGTGGTGAAAAATCGAGATTAACGACAAGGGGAGGCAACCGGCCACGCGCGCTCAGGGCTTGCGCAAGGGATCGGTGATAAGGTTCATCGACACCGCCTCCTGCATATTCAGCCAGCGGATGTCGCCGGTCCGCGACATCGCCTCGACAAAGACCGAGGCGGATATCCCCATCTTGGTGAGATAGCTGAGCATCGTCCCGGTGACGCGCTGGGCGTCGGCCACGGGATCGGCGCTGGCTGTTTTCGTCGTGAAACGATGCACCCCCAGCCGCGAGCCTTCGACGCCAAAACGGGTCTTGCCGCCGGCAAAGACGAATACGCAGGCGCTGGCGCAGGAGGCCGGCCCGACCCGGCCCGACGCATCGACGGTGCCGACGGCGGTCACCAGCCCGCGCGTGCGGATGACCTCGCCCATGATGAGGGACTGCCCCACATCGCCGCCGAGCGAGGAGATCACGACGGCGTCGCCCGCCCTGAGTTTGGCTTCATCCAGCCGTTCGCGAAACCAGCTCGCGCTGGCGGCGCCGATTTTTCCGCGCAACACCAGCGCCTGAAGGCGGCGGCCACCGAGATCGACATTATCGGCCACCGACGACGTCATGCTGGGCGAAAAGTAGCGGTCGTTCCAATAGTCCCAGGCGCCCGGCGCCGATAGCTCGCGATAGGCCTGAATGAGGACGCCGGAAACCAGCAGCAGGAAGATCGCAACCGACATCAAGTGGCCGCGGTGGCGCGGGGCCGGCTGGGGTTGCTGGGCAGGCCGGGCGGCCGGCTCCGGTGCGCGCGGCGCGTCCCAGGGCCGCGCGGGCGGCACCGGCAGGCCGCTTCCTCTTTGTTGGCGATCGTCAGCAGACAAATCGAACCTCAGGCGCGATTGAGCCACCTGTCTATATAGTCTCGTCGTGGAAAATGCATGGCTCCGCGTACTCAGCTCAGTGGCTTCATCCTTCGAGACGCGGCCAAGCGGCCGCTCCTCAGGATGAGGTCCTGGAGCCCACGACGGTTTCAGACCCTCATGGTGAGGAGCCCCCGGCGGCGCGCTTGCGCCGGCCGGTTCGCGCGTCGCCGGACGATGCTTCGCATCGCCGGGAGAACCATGAGGCCCGAAAAAATGAGTTAGCGGGAAGTGGTTGCGGCTGGCGCCGCGGCGCGCTTGCCTGCGGCCGGCTTGACCGCGGGCTTTGTCGCGCTGGCCTGGGCCGGCGCGCTGTCCCAGCCGCCGACGGGGGCTGCTACATTGATGGAGTCTTCCGGCTGCGGCTCGGGGGTAAAGGTCTGGATCGCCAGCTTCGCCGCGGCGAGCGACTGCGGATCGAGGCGCTTTGCAACATCGTCGCGCTTGCGGCTGGAGTCGGCATCGCCCTGGGCGGCGGCGAGGCTGAACCTTTTGAAGGATTCGGCGAGGTTCTGTTCGACGCCGATGCCGCGGGCATAGAGGATGCCGAGGTTGAACTGGCTGTCGGCGACGCCGCGGTCGGCCGCCTTGCGGAACCACTGCGACGCGCTCTTGTAGTTGGCGCCCTTGCCGCCGCCATCGGCGTCAAGCACGGCGAGGTTATGCATCGCCTTGGCGTTGCCGCGCTCGGCAGCCTGCATGTAGTAGCGCCGCGCGATGTCGGCGTCCTTTTTCACGCTGAGACCCTTTTCGTAGAAGGTCCCGAGCCGGAAGATTGCGGGCACCAGGCCGGCCTGCGCCGCGCGGTCAAACCATTTCGCGGCTTCGTCCAGATTCACGGGCACACCCTTGCCCTCGGCGAAGCGCGAGGCGATCTCGTATGCCGCGGCCGCATCGCCCTTCATAACGGCGGCGCGCAGCACGGGTCCGCCGAGGCCGTCCGGCAGCTTTTCGGTCGGCGGCACCTGCACCGTGCCGAGCTTGCCGGGTGTGGTCATGACAGGCGCGGCCGCCGGGCGCGGCGGAATCGTGCCGGTAACGTCGTTGCCGGTGACCAGCATCGCCGGTGCTTGCGGGATCGCGAGCTGCGCGGCATCGAGCAAATTGGGTGCGGGCGTATGGTTGGATTGCCGGCCGATCGGGGTCGGCGAAGTCATCGACGGTGCCGGCATAGCAGGCGCCGCGTTGGAATCCTTGGCTACCGGTGCCTGTGCCGGCTCTTCCATCGCCGGCATCGGTGGGACGCTGCCGGTGTCGAGCAGCGTCATCGCTATCTTGAAGGTGCTGAGCACGATCACGACCACGCTGGCGCCGACCAGCAGCGAGCGGATCTTCGAGGTGATGGTCGAGGGCTGCTTGCCGTCGGTTTTGGCGCCCATCTTGGCCCCAGCCTTGGCTTCGATCTTGGCTTTGGCTTTTTCTCGCGCCTTCTCGGCGGGAGTTTTCTTGGCCGTCTTGTCGGTGGGCGCACTGGCGGCAGCCGCCTGCGCGGCGCGGCGGGCAGCGGCGATGAAGCTCGACGTAGAGACCGGTTCTTTCGGACCGGTTGCAATCTCGTTCAGCGCGTTTTCGGAAGCGGCGATGCGCTCCGACGGGGACGACATCCGGCCGGTCGGCCGTGTGCCCGGCTCCAGCGGATGATCCGGCGCCAGCTCCGGCTCGATCGCGACGCGCGGCGGTGCGGCGTGCGGCACCAGGATTTCACTGATCGCGCGCGGCGGAACGGGAGGCATAAGCGGCGCAGCGGGCTCGGCCGCATGGAATTCGCGCGGCGCGGCGACGAAATGTTCCTGGGGCGCCTGATGCTCGCGAATGTCCTGGCCTGCGGCCGGATTCGGCAATTCGGGCTTTGGCGGCAGCGGCATCGCCGCGCGCGGCGCCTCATAGGGCGGCTCGACAAAGGCGCGTGGGGCTTCCACCTGCGGCTCGATAAAGGCCGGGGCGGGCGGCGCGACAAAGGCGGGAGGCGCGGCCGGCGGCGGTTCAGGCGCCGCGACCGGTGCCGAGCGCACCGCGCGCAAATCGCCTTCGATCATGGCGAGGCGGTCGACCACATGGCCGAGCGTGCCGTGAACGGTTTCCAGTGCGTCCTGCGTGCGGCGGTCGGTTTCCGACTGGCCGAAGCGGATGTCGGACAGTTCGCGCTTGACCATGTCGACGATGCCGGGATCCATCTGCGGCGGCGGCGCGTTGAAATGCTGGCGGTTGGAGTCGGCGATCGCGACGAGATTGGCGTGCTGGTTCTCGAGATGGCGCAGAATATCCTGCAGCGCATCCTCGACGCGGCCGAGATTGTTGGCACGGGGATCGGTCGACGTCTCGATGCGCTCCAGCAAATACGACACGCGCTGTTCGAGATGTGCGAAGGCCGAAGCATTGTCGTTGCCGACGGGCATGCGGTCGATGCGCTCGGACAACGCCCGCAGCGCACTCTCGATGTGCTCCGAATTATCCGCCGGCCGCTCGCGGACTTCCAGCGATGAGCTCAGTGCGGCGATGCGCTGTTCGAGCATGCGGAAGGCGTCGCCATTGTCACCGGACCGGGCGATCTGGTCGACCTTGGACGACAGCATCTGCACGTCGTCGGAAAGCCGCGCCAGGGCGTCGTTGGAGGCGACATTGGACACGATCGAGCGAAGCGCGGCGATCGCGCCTTCGATCTGATGGACGGCGGACGGGTCGTCATTGGCGCGCAGGATCAGATCGAGCTTGGCGCCGAGATTGCGGATCGCGTCGTCATAGCCGGCGAGCTGTTCGGCGGGCGTCAGCGAGCGCAGCACTTCGCGGATTTCGCTGAGCGCGCGTTCGACATTGGCCAGCGCCTGGCCGTCGGTGGCGCTCTGGCGGCTGTCGTCGATGCGGCGCGCAAGCGAGCGGACTTCGTTCTCGATCGATTCGATCGCCCGGCGCGGCATCGCCTCGGTGAGGGCGTGACGGATTTCCGCGAGTTCGCTGCGGAAAGCGGCGATCGACTGCTCGATGTGATCGGGGCGCTGCAACGCCTCGATCTGGCTCGTGATGTTGACCAGATGCCGTTCCAGCGAGGAGAAGTCCGGACCTGCGGGCGCGGGTGCGGCCATCGGCTGCGGGGCAAACTGGGCCATCGGCGGCGGTGCGAACGGCGCCATGGGCGGCGGAGCAACCTGAGCCATCGGCGGCGCGTTGCGCGGCGGCATCTGCCGGGGGGGCGGCGGCGCATCGAGCTCGTTCTGGCGCGCGGCGATTTCGGCGATCGCGGAATCGAACGAAGTCGGGCTCAGCGGCGGCGAGGGGCGATAGACCTGGGCGGCGGCGCGCTCCACCAGTTCAGCCTGGCGCTGCGTGTCCTGCTGGGTCTGGCGCGGAGGCGGGTTGGAAATCTGTGAAAGCCGGGCATCCAGCCGCGAGATGGCATCGTTCAACTGCCGGGCGACCGCCGGGGCGTTGCGCGGCGCCTCGTCGCGCGGAGACCCTTGTTGCGAATCATGGCGCGGCGCGGGCTTTGAAATCTGCTCGATCTGGCGGGTGATCGAATCCAGCCGCTGGTGGATATCGTCGACGGCGCGGGCTTCCTGCGCGAAGGCCTGTTGCGGCTGCGCGTAGGGCTCGCGGAAATTCGGCGGGCTGGCTTCGCCGATGGTGGAGTTGAGCCAGTCGTTCAAAGACATGCCGGCCCGACGCGCGGCCGCCTCGGCCCTCTCGCGGACGGTTGGATCGATGCCGTCAACACTCCACGATACGCGCGAATTCATGTTCTCGTCCGGTTCCGACTTCCGGCGCCGTCCTGGCGCCTGCAGCCTCCCCGCGCGTCCCACTGAAGAGACAATCGAATTCCGCGCAGGTCGTCTGCCTCAGACCCTGACTTTTTCGCGTTACGGTAAATAACGGGTTAAGGAATTGGGCCGGACCGCCGTAAAGTTACCGCCGGGCCGAAATTGCCGGGCAGCCCGGCCGTCGGCTAATTGCCGATCCTCGAACGGGCCAGCCACCACAACAGGATCGGCGTCCCCACCACCTCGACCAGCAACAGCATGACGACGAGCGGCGGAGGAAAGCCGTAAAGCAGGACGGACAACAGCCGTGCCAGCCCGGCCGCGAAAAAGATCCAGAGCGCCCCGCGCACCACCGGCAAATAGCGCTTCAGGTCCAGGCCGCCTGCGAACAACACCAGTCCGAACAGCATGAAAGCGACGCCATAGAAGCGGTTTTGGCTATCCAGCACCGGGTCGGCGATCACCGAAGCCGGCAGCTTCGCCCCGAGCAGGACGTCGGCGTTGAGCCCGAGGATCAGGTGCAGTCCGCCCACCAGTATCGGAACCGCCGCAGCGACTTTGAGGAAGGTAGCTACTCCGTTCATGACGCCTGGCTGCCTTTGATCGCCGTGACGCTGGCGCTGCTGCCGCCGGCGGGAAGCGCCTGGAGCGCTTCCTCGCACCATTCCACCACGGCCTGCTCGTGACGCACGCCGAGGCGAAGCGCCAAGAGCTTGCCGAGGTCGGCGAGCGGGGCGGTTCCTTCGGGGAATCGCTTGGCGAGGATTTGCTGATAGCGGGCGCAGCGGTCGCGGTGGTGTTCCAGCCGCGCCATCAAGTCGTCGCGCAACGGCTCGATGTCCACGCTGTCGAGCGCGTAGAGCTTTACCAGCAGATCGTCCTTCATCGAGGCCGGCGAGCTTGGCCGCGCCGCCCAGTGCCGCAACGCGGAGCGCCCTTCCGTCGTCAGCGTGTAGACCACCTTGTTGGGCTTGCCGGTCTGCACCACCTCGCTGGCTTCGACATGGCCGCGGTCGCGCAGCTTGGTGAGCTCGCGATAGATCTGCTGGTGATTGGCCTTCCAGTAGAAGCCGATGGAAACGTCAAAGGTCTTCGCGAGCTCGTAGCCCGTCATCGGCTGTTCGGTCAGGCATGCAAGGATTGCGTCGCCAAGCGCCACGCAGCACCCCTCTGTCGATTTCCTTGACAATATGCACAGAAGTGCATATGCGTCAATGTGCATATGGACGCGCCAGGCGACGTCGCCGCGTCCGGTTGCCCGATGACCGATACTCTATCCCGCTTCAGGAGACGTCCGATGACGATGACCGGTCTCGACAAGTGGTACAGCTACATGAAATCCCACGACCACGCGGCGCTGTGGGAATTGTTGCATCCCGATGCGGTGTTCGAAAGCCCCGTCGTGCACACGCCGCAGCGCGGCCGCGACATCACCTTCAAATATCTGGCGAGTGCGGAGAAGGTGCTGGGCGGGCCGGGTTTCACCTACACCGGTGAATGGCGCAGCAAAAACGGCGCCGTGCTCGAATTCGAAAACGTCATCGACGGCATCAAGATCAACGGCGTCGACATCATCACCTTCGCCGACGATGGCCGCATCACGCATTTCAAGGTGATGGTGCGCCCGCTGAAGGGGATGAACCTGCTGCATCGCCTGATGGGCGAGCAACTGGCTGCGGCCGCCGCCGGATGACGGCTGCGCCGCCAATGCATGATCCGGAAAAGTGGGAACCGGTTTTTCGAAAAGATCATGCGCAAACAAGAAGATGGAGTGAGGTGACGATTCGAAGAAAAGTCATCCCGCTCCAGCCGCAAAGTTGATTGCGATTGTGCTGCATCTGGCTCGCGGAACCGGATAAGGTCCATTCCCGTAAAGCCCGCCATTGCCGCGCAATCGTTTTTCCTGACCGCCTCCGCCAACCCAAACTATCTGTCCGCCCTGCCGGGAGAACCCTATGCCGACCTACAAAGCCCCCGTGGAAGATGTGAGCTTTCTGCTCAACGACGTGTTCCAGATCGACCGCTACGACAATCTTCCCGGCTTTACCGATGCCTCCGCCGATGTTCGCGAGGCGATTTTGGACGAGGCGGCCAAGCTGAGCGAAGAAGTGTTGCAGCCGCTCAATCGCGTCGGCGATCTCGAGGGCTGCAAGCGCCGTGACGATGGCAGCGTCACCACGCCGAAGGGTTTCAAGGAAGCCTTCAAGCAGGTGGCCGAAGGCGGCTGGCTCGGGCTCTCGGCGCCGGCTGAATTTGGCGGTCAGGGCCTGCCGGTGACGCTCAGCCAGGTCGTCACCGAATTCCAGAGTTCGGCCAATATGGCGTTTTCGATGTATGGCGGCCTGACCATGGGCGCGACCGCGGCGCTGCTGGTGCACGGCAAGCCCGAACAGAAGAAGATGTTTGTGCCGAAAATGATCGCTGGCGAATGGACCGGCACCATGAATCTCACCGAGCCGCAATGCGGCACGGATCTCGGCCTGTTGCGCACCAAGGCGGTCAAGCAGGCTGATGGCAGCTACAAGATCACCGGCACGAAAATCTTCATCTCGTCCGGCGAGCACGACATGACCGAGAACATCATCCATCTCGTGCTGGCGCGCATCGAAGGCGCGCCCGCCGGCATCAAGGGCGTATCGCTGTTCGTGGTGCCGAAGGTGCTGGTCAATGCCGACGGCTCGCTCGGCGCACGCAACGGCGTGTCGTGCGGCTCGATCGAGCACAAGATGGGCATCCACGGCAATTCCACCTGCGTGATGAACTACGACAGCGCCACCGGCTGGCTGATCGGCGAAGAGAACAAGGGCATGCAGGGCATGTTCGTGATGATGAACGAAGCCCGGCTCGGCGTCGCCGTCCAGGGGCTCGCGCAATCCGAAGTCGCCTACCAGAACGCCGTCACCTATGCCCGCGAGCGCCTGCAGGGCCGCGCGCTCACCGGCGTGAAGGCGGCGGACAAGCCGGCCGATCCGATCATCGTGCATCCCGACGTGCGCCGCGTGCTGCTCACGATTCGCGCCTTCAACGAGGCGGCCCGCGCCATGGTGGTGTGGACCGCGCTGAAGAGCGACGTCGCGCACAGATCCAGCGATCCCAAGGATCGCCAGGAGGCCGACGACCACATGGGCCTGATGACCCCGGTCATGAAAGGCGTGATGACCGACTTTGGTTTTTCCAACGCGGTGCTGGCGCAGCAGATGTATGGCGGCCACGGCTACATCGCCGAGCACGGCATGGAGCAGTTCGTGCGTGATGCCCGCATTGCCATGCTCTATGAAGGCGCCAACGGTATTCAGGCACTTGATCTTGTCGGCAGAAAACTGCCGCGCGACGGCGGCCGCGCCATCATGGCGTTCTTTGGCGAGGTCGGCGCCTTCGCCAAGGAGCACGGCGGCAACGAGGCCATGAAACCGTTCGTCGCGCCGCTCTCCAATTCGCTCGGCCATCTGCAGCAGGCGACCAACTGGCTGATGCAGAACGCGATGGGCAAGCCCGACAATGCCGGCGCCGGCGCCACCGACTACATGCATTTGTTCGGCCTCGTCACCTTCGCCTATATGTGGGCACGGATGGCGAAAGTGGTGCAGGACAAGATTGCGGCCTCTGGCGCCACGCCCTATCTCTCCACCAAGCTCGTGACCGGCCGTTTCTTCATGGAGCGGATGTTGCCGGAAACCGCTGCTCACCTTGCGCGCATCCAGACCGGAAGCGCCACCACCATGGAATTGGCGGCGGAAGCTTTCTAAAAAATCTTCCGTCGTTCCTGGCAAAAGCCAGCTATATATTATGATCCTCATATCAGGAGGGCGTCATGCCTGAGGCATATATCTACGATCACGTTCGCACCCCGCGCGGCCGCGGCAAATCCGATGGCGCGCTGCATGAAGTCACCGCGGTGGCGCTGGCGACGGTGCCGCTGCAGGCGCTCAAAGAGCGCAACAATCTCCGGGAAGATGTCGTCGACGACGTCATTCTCGGCGTGGTCGATCCGGTCGGCGAAGCCGGCTCCGACATTGCGCGCTTTGCGGCCATGAATGCGGGTCTCGGTGAGACCGTGCCTGGCGTGCAGATCAGCCGCTTCTGCGCCTCCGGCCTCGATGCCGTGAACTTTGCTGCGGCCCAGATCATGAGCGGGCAGCATGAACTCGTAATCGGCGGCGGCGCGGAATTGATGAGCCGCGTCGGTATCGGCGCCTCCGGCGGCGCCTGGCCGATGGATCCCTCGATCGCGGTACCGACCTATTTCATGCCGCAGGGCGTCTCGGCCGATCTGATCGCCACCAAATACGGTTTCTCCCGCGACGACGTCGATGCCTACGCCGTGCAGAGCCAGCAGCGTGCGGCGAAGGCCTGGGAAGAGGGCCGCTTCAAGAATTCGGTGGTGCCGGTCAAGGACATCAACGGCCTGACGCTGCTTGCCAAGGACGAGCACATGCGCCCCACGACGACCATGCAGTCGCTCGGCCAGTTGCAAGCGTCATTCGTGGCGATGGGCCAGATGGGCGGCTTCGACGCGGTGGCGATCCAGTCGCATCCCGAGATCGAGAAGATCAACTACGTGCACCACGCCGGCAACTCGTCCGGCATCGTCGATGGCGCCGGCGCCGTGCTGCTTGGCAGCAAGGAAGCGGGTAGCAAGCATGGCCTGAAGGCCCGCGCAAAAATCCGGGCGTTTGCCAATATCGGCTCGGAGCCCGCGATGATGCTGACCGGTCCGGTCGACGTCACCGAAAAGCTGTTTGAGCGTTCCGGCATGAAGAAGTCGGACATCGATTTGTTCGAGCTGAACGAGGCCTTTGCCTCGGTCGTGCTGCGCTACATCCAGGCCTTCGACATCGACAACGCCAAGATCAACGTCAATGGCGGCGCGATTGCGCTCGGCCATCCGCTCGGCGCCACCGGCGCGATGATTTTGGGCACCGTGCTCGACGAACTCGAGCGCACCAACAAATCGACCGCGCTGGTGACGTTGTGCATCGGCGGCGGCATGGGCACCGCGACGATTATCGAGCGGGTTTGAGAACGTAGGGTGGGCAAAGGCGCACTTCGCGCCGTGCCCACCATCTTCCTTTCCGATTGAGCTTTGGTGGGCACGCTTCGCTTTGCCCACCCTACGATCCAAGAGACAACCGCCGCGCCGCATGGCAGCCGGCATCGAGGGAGCACCACATGGCCTTCAAGAATTTCAAATTCGAGACCGACGCCGACGGCATTGCGCTCGTCACCTGGGACATTCCCGGCCGTTCGATGAACGTGCTGGACGAAACCTCGGTCAATGAGCTCGAGGCAATCGTCAAGCAGACCACGGAGGACGCCGCGATCAAGGGCGTCGTCATCACCTCGAGCAAGGAAGCGTTTTGCGCCGGTGCTGACCTCTCGATGCTCGAGGGCATGAGCAAGACCTACGCCGACCTCTTGAAGCAGAAGGGCGAGGTGGCGGCCAACCAGACCCTGTTCGACCAGAGCCGCCGCTTCTCGCAAGTGTTCCGCAACATCGAGACGTCAGGCAAGCCGTGGGCCGCCGCGATCAACGGCCTCGCGCTCGGCGGCGGCTTTGAACTGACGCTGTCCTGCCACTACCGCGTCGCTGCGGAAAATCCCAAGACCCGGCTTGGTCTCCCCGAAATCAAGGTCGGCCTGTTCCCCGGCGCCGGCGGCACCCAGCGCGTGCCGCGCATCGTACAGCCGGCGGATGCCATGCAGCTTCTGTTGAAGGGCGAGGCGATCAATCTCGCCAAGGCCAAGGCGCTAAATCTGATTCACGCCATCGTGCCGGCCGCCGACATGATCAAGGCCGCAAAAGACTGGATCAAGGGCGGCGGCAAGGCTGTCGCGCCGTGGGACGAAAAGGGTTTCAAGCTCCCGGGCGGTCCGGTGTTCTCCAAGGCCGGCATGCAGATGTTCCCGGCCGGCAACGCCATCTACCGCCGCGAGACGTTTGACAATTATCCGGCGGCGCGCGCCATCATGAGCTGCGTCTATGAAGGCCTGCAGTTGCCGATCGACGCCGCGCTGCGCGTCGAGTCGCGCTACTTCACGCAGATCCTGCGCTCCAAGGAAGCCGCGGCCATGATCCGCAGCCTGTTCCTGTCGATGCAGGAACTGAACAAGGGCGCGCGGCGTCCGCAAAACGTGCCGCCCACTAAAGTGAAGAAACTCGCCGTGATCGGCGCCGGTTTCATGGGCGCCAGCGTCGGCTATGTCTCGGCGCGCGCCGGCATCGACGTGGTGCTGATCGACCGCGACCAGGCCAGCGCCGACAAGGGCAAGGGCCATGCCCAGTCCGTGATCGACGACCTGATCAAGAAGGGCCGCGCCAAGGAAAGCGACCGCGACGCCATCCTGGGCCGCATCAGCGCCACCGCCGACTACAATGTGCTGAAGGATTGCGACCTCATCATCGAGGCCGTGTTCGAGGATCGCAAGGTCAAGGCCGAGACCTACGCCAAGGCGCAGCCGCTGTTGAAGGGCGATGCGATCTTCGCCTCCAACACCTCGACACTCCCGATCAATTCGCTGGCCGAAGAGTTCAAGGACCAGGGTAAATTCATCGGCATCCATTTCTTCTCGCCGGTCGAGAAGATGATGCTGGTGGAGATCATCGTCGGCAAGAACACCGGCGACGTCGCGCTCGCGACCGCGCTCGACTATGTCCGGGTGATCGGCAAGACGCCGATTGTCGTCAACAACTCGAGCGGCTTCTTCGCCAACCGCTGCGTGCTGCGCTTCACCGCCGAAGGCCTCGAAATGCTGATGGAAGGCGTGCCGCCGGCGATGATCGAGAACACCGCCAAGATGGCCGGCATGCCGGTTGGCCCCCTTTCGCTATCGGATGAAGTGGCGCTCGATCTCGTGCTCAAGATCATGAAGGCCACCGAAGCCGATCTCGGGGCGAATGCCATCGACCAGCAACAGAAGAAACTCCTGGTCGAGATGGTTGAAAAGCAAGGCCGCTTCGGCCGCAAGAACGGCAAGGGCTTTTACGACTACCCCGAAAAGGGCAAGGGCCAGAAGAGCCTGTGGTCGGAACTGTCGGGCCTGCAGCCGAAGAAGCTCGATCCCGATACCCTCGACATCGAGGAGATGAAGCAGCGTTTCCTGGTGGTGCAGGCGGTGGAAGCCGCGCGCACGGTGGAGGATCACGTCATCACCGACATGCGCGAGGCTGACGTCGGCTCCATCCTCGGCTTCGGCTTTGCCCC
>CAVSXQ010000050.1:0-72773 GCA_963731915.1 uncultured Alphaproteobacteria bacterium | reverse complement strand
GGCTCGCCTGTTGCGTCGAGATAGGCCAACCTAAGCCACATGACGAAATTGAGCTCGGCTTTCTGCCTCGCCGGGTGTTGCTGAAGTTCTGGCGCATACAGCGTAGATACCATAGTCATCGATCGCTTGCCGCCCGGCCTGCGGGCGGCCTTCTTTCGGCAGGCGCCTACGCGGCAGAGCCTCGCAATGGTTTCGCAGGCTTCATCTCGCCGTGCGGTGATCGCGGAAGGCTTCGGGGCCCGGCATCTCCAGGGTCACGGTAGTGCCGCACAGATCGCTCGATGAGGAGTTTTCCCGGGTCGGCTCCGAAAGCCGTTCGCGCCGCCTAGCCACGTCCTCGTAAGCCGCCTCCTTGCCTTTGCGCCGCTTCACCGCGCGATCGGCGGCGCGCAACAGCCCGTCTACCTCGCGGTTGACTTCGTTGTTGCTGGCGAGCGCCGGCCTCGGCAAAATATATCAGCGCCGCCTCGCGAACGCCTTCTGCGGCGAAACGGAGAGTCATCACCCAGCGGCAGTTTCGCCTCCGCCGCCAGTTCCCGGATGCGTTGGTCGTTGAAAATGCGAGGAACGTCCTCGGTTTTCGGTATCCACCGTTCCTTCTTGACGCGCACGGCCCGTCTCCGTTGGCTGGCGATCATCCCTACACCATCAAAAATAGGGGTTTCTCGCAACGCAGAAGGATCACCTTGCAAAAAATCGCTGAGCCGCAAGGGTTTTCCATCGCCTGTCGATCATCTGTCGATCCCCTGTCTTCACCCCTGTCGCAGGCCTGTGTGTCACACCCCCCTTATACCCCCTGGTGAGACACAGGGTGTCTCGCCCCTGTAGGGGCTCGTACCTGTGCCTCACCCTTTTCGCGGCAAAGCAACTTCTTCCACCCCAACGCATGGTCCGGATGACGCGCCCAAAACTGTGAGGCTCAGGTCGAGTAGCCTATGGTTGGCAAATCGTTTTCATGCATTGCATTTGCATTTCGGCATTGAAAAACGTAAAATGTCGCAGCTAAAAAAGCGCAAGCTGCGCACCGTCGCCACACGCGCTGGCGGCAATAAACCCGGCCAACATCGCGACGCCCGCGTTGGAAAGTCACCAACATCCGCAACTTGGGGACCCAGTATACCGGTAGTCGCGGAAGCGTCACAAATGTCACGCTTTGGCAAGTCTCGATGGCAGCCCCGGCTTACGGTTATTGCAGCTATGACGAACGCCCCTGCACCACCGATTTCGCCTACCGCCGCGCGCATGCGCCGCCATCGTAAGCGACGACTTGATCGCCTCCGTTGCCTGACCGTCGAGCTACGGGATTCGGAAATTGAGGTGCTCGTCTGCAAGGGGCTGCTCCAGACCCGGAATCCGTAACGATAAAATCGCGATCATTAGGGCTTTGCATGGTCCGTTTTGATCATACCTCGAGTCTGCCGCGATGACGCATAACGGCGTAAAACGGGAAAACACGTTCCCAAATGATTTAGGACGAACCGTGAGGACGTGATGACTAAAGACAATCAGAAGTCAAAGGCCAAGACGAGCAAACGCGACGATGAAAACTCGATGTGGAGCTGGTTCGAGGATCTCGTAATCGATGGCCGTTTGCTGTCGTTTACCGATCATGCCGGAATCGAGCTCAAGGGCGTGGCGCCGGCCAAGGTCTGGGACGTATTTAGGGGCCACTACACGAGATCGGGCGCAATCGACATCCACAATTTGCAACGGACCTGGGAACCTGGGGTCCAATCGTCCGCCGTGTCGCTGAAATCCAACTTGAGCGTTCCCGCAGTGCGCGCAGCACCTAAGCAGCGCTCACCACGCAAGTGCCGCAACTGGACATTTGTCGACTTCAATCGGGGTGTGTACCGCCAAGGTAATACACTAACGATCGCTGGTCGGGGGATTGTCTCGTGGATCGATATTATCTCGACGGCGACGCACTTCGGCGGTAGACGAGAATGGTTTAAGTGCCCGGACTGCGGTGGTCGGGCACGCATCCTATATGGACCGGATTTCGCCTGCCGATCATGCCAACGGCTGACCTATCAGTCCACAAGCCAATGCTCCCGAGTTCGAGCCATTACCAGGGCGGTTCTGTTGCGCCGGAACCTGGGTGGTGATGGGAGTCTGCTGGAGCCTTTCCCTGCCGGCCCAAAGGGATGAAGCGCAAGACCTGGTGGCGGCTCTTTGCGAAGGCCAGCCGCGACGAACAACGAGGTATCGCCGATATGGCGGAGGCTGTGGCCAAGCTGTCGACACAATTAGGGCGCGGACACCCTTCGTAGGAGCCACTCAAGCGAGGCTTGGGCCGTCGTCCGCTTTTGGCACAAAGCGGACATCCGCGATGGTCTGATCGATGTCCGCTTCCGGGGTAAAGCGGACATCAGCCAGCGATTGCCGAAAAAGCGCAATTAAGCTCACGCCCTAGGCCAGAACTGATGGATCGCGAAACCGCGCTGGAGAAGGCCAAGGCACTAGCAAGGGTCGCAGGACCGCGCTGAGGAGTCTTCGGATGGGCGATGAAACAGAACGGCCCCGATGCAACGTCGGGGCCGCCCCTTGCCGACCCGGGCCTTGTGGGCAGGGTGCATCGAGCGCTTAGAATGAAAACACCGCCTGCTTCTTACCGCAACGGGTAAGCAGCCCTGACGGGCTTTCACGAAGTCACTGAGAGTCGCTTGCGTGAGAGCTAGGTGTATAGCCGCCACCGCTTTAAACTCACGTGTGAGTCGCGCTGAGTCACTGAGCGGCAATCTGTGTCTGCAAGTTCACAAACTGACATAGACGGCCGGCGCGGAACGTTGGAGGGTGCTGGCATCTCGTTGGCGAACCAATACTGCGCCCAGGGGCTTAACGTGCTTCCGATACATGCGCAGTTTGAGGACGGCTCATGAGCGTCGAGGCCGGTCTGATGGATATGCTAACGCGGATGGAGACCGGGAAGTTCAAGGTCTTCAGTCCGCTGCTGGACTGGTTCGAGGAGTTCCGGCTGTACCACCGCAAGGACGGCAAGGTGGTGAAGGAAGGCGACGATCTTCTGGCTGCAACCCGCTACGGCGTGATGATGCTGCGCTTTGCCGAGCCGATCTATCGGAAGCGGGAGATGTTTCCGCCCCGCCACGGCCCGTTCACGGCTACTGGTGGATGGGCGCACAGCATGATCGTCCCTATGCGGATGAAATCGGGCGATTGCGTCATCGCGTCAATCGCGTCGGCCCTGCGGCGCTCCTTAATGAGGATATCGCGGCGCTAAATCGGCTCGACCGGATGTTTGAGGCCGGCATTTCACAGTGGGAGCCTATCAGCCCGCTCGGCGCTTTGTCGAAGGCCGGCTGATCCTGCATTGGCGCGGGGCTTCTGTCCAGCGTTTTGCGTTTAGGACCACGGCGGCTCTTCGCTCGCCCCGGCTGCCTCGTGGTGGATCGTGACACCCGCCGAACGCAACCCGGTTAGCAATACAGTTCTTACAGAGGCAGGATCAAATCCAATATCCTTGGCGTTTGGTGGATGGGCCTCGCTGTTCTTCAATCGAAGCGCCAAGTGCAATTGCTCACAAAGGTGCTGAACGACGAGATTGACCTGATCGTCAGTCATGATCGGCTTCTCCTGCTATTGGGGTTAATCGTACCGGACGATGAAGCGCTCCGATGTCATATGTCCTGACTGCTCTGCCGCGTATTGTCGGGTAGAGCTAGCCTCCAGACCCGGCAACCCTGGTGCGTATCGCTGCCAAGTATGCGAACGCATCCTAGAAGTTTTCGACGGCTCGACGAATTGCCTGTCGGCTTACCCATTACGCACTCCACTGACAGAACCGGAATTCAAGCGGTGGGGGACTTTTTCGTTCCCTTGGTGGGCTACGGATCGAGCCGCGACAAATTATTCCGCTTGCCCAAATGTCACCTTTCCCGATCAAGCACATGCCACGTTATCGCTGAGCCTGACTTCTCCCATTCCGAAAGCGCCTGAATCAATTCGTGCAACGCCCGACGGCAAATCTCTTGCCGAGGCTCTCGCGGAAATAGCGGCGCTAGTCCCTGTAATTCTATTAGAGCTGCTTTACCCTCGTAACTGACAACAAGGGTGCTTGTCGTATCGTGGTATGGATTTAGGTCGGAAATGCCAACGGTTGTCATGTGGCCGCTCCAAGCGGAATGGGCCTATCCAAGCGCAACCCCCAATGGTGGATATCGGTTAGCGCAAGAGCAAAGAAGGACAACGCCTGCGGACGGCTAATGTTTCCCCGCTTTAGGAGATGTGACCCGGTCACGACGCATCTCATGGACGTAGTGATCGATGCTAGCCAAGCTTTCTCTGACAAACTCCTTTTTGAGCCATCTGCTTACGATGCGTCGGGAGAAGAAAGATTAGTCCGCTTACTAAGAGCGCGGCACCGCCAACTATCAGAGCTAATCCCAGAGAACTCATTTCTTCGCCTTCATCCGGCGTCCGATGATGGCTGTCACGTCACGTTCTCTGTGCACCATTTCTCGATCGCATCGGGGTCAATTTCTCGCCGTTTGGCCCCCCACATACTGAACCGTATGGCGGTGGCGCAAAGCGCACGCTGCTATTAGAGCATCGTGCATCGACGGCAGCAGTCTGGTCCGTTTCAATTGAGGGTCACCATTTTGTAGATAACGAACATTCCAGTTCTGCGCGTTGGTCATTTTCCTCCTTTAAGAACCGTCACGCTCGCCTTCAACCCCCGTTCGACCAGCTGGCGGATGCGTCAGCGGGTACTTAGCCATCGACCCTTACCGCTCTGGCCCGGCACCTCAACTCTCAAACTGCAGATCTATGGGTGTTGGTTGGTAGGCTCGGGACCATCGTCTTCATATCTCGCCGCTAGGTCTAAGAAGGCGCGTCTTGATGAAGGTATCGGTTGCTCTCTCTGCCAAATCGCGCACCGTTCGGGCGCGTGCTCCTTAAACTCCCCGTCCAACATGATTTGTCCAATGCTGCCAGCGAAAGAGGGGATGCTAGGGCGTGTACTCATAAAGGCGCAGACGTCGGCTTTTGGGGTCTAAGCAGAAACTTTCTGCTCAATCAGAGTATTGCCGATTTTAACGTCATAGCGGACTAAAACGGCCCGTTATTGAGATGTTTCGGTCGTGTTGGCTTTTTCACGCCATTGCAAAAGGCGCTGAAGCAATTGCTGGGACTGCTCGTCAGTAGCAGGCTGGCTAGGCGGTGACGCGAGGAGCGCTTTGAACTCTTCGAGTGCGGGCTTCGATCCGACGTCTCCTTGGCTGGACTGAGGTGGAGCGGTGCTCGTCGATCCTGTTATTTCGGAAGGGGTTGAACCGGCGACCGATTGCCGTGAGGCAGGCTTCATGATGACGAACAGCAGCGCCACGACCGCCACGACGCCAGCGACAGCAGCGACGCGAGCGGCCACGCTGAGCAGCGCGGCTCCGGCGAAGTGTAGTCGCTCCGCCATTATCTCAATGATCGATCTGCCATTGCGAGTGCGCCGGCGTCGGGTTCCTGTCGAAGCACTCACTGTCCACCTGTCCGAAACGTTGGTGATCCACTGGACGGCTTCGGCTTCGCTCCGGTAGCCGCCGAGTTGTTCGGTCCGGGCATCAGGCCACGTCACATGAATTTGCCAGCCACCGTTGCGAGGAACTGGACGAAAGCTTGGTTTTGCGTTCATCACTGCACCCTTCAAAGCATAGGACTTTAGACTGAAACTAAGTTTGTAAAATTCGATTAGCCAACTGCGTCTAAATTTAACTTGTTGGTGCTGCCCGTCAGCGGTGCGAGCCTTTTTTGGTCGCGCCCGCGCCCGTATCGCAGCGGGCCGTCGAAGGCGTGGCTCCAGATGAAGAACCTGGCCAGCGGCGGGGCGGGGAGAGCGTGAGGAGGATTGGCGGTAGCGTTCACCAAACGGACAACACCAGCGGCGAGCACAGGCCCCTCTTCAATCGCTGCGATCTCCAGATTGGTTCGACGGCATTTGAACTATTGACTTAACTCTGATGTAACGAGGGGATTGTTATGAAACACCCTCCTCGCATCACTACAAATGTCTAATCTTTTTGCGCGTTTCGTAAAGGATGAAGTCCGGCGCCACCGCTATCGAATACGGCTTGATCGCCGCCGGCATTTCCATTGTCATTATCGTTGTCGTCAATGGCCTCGGCAGCAACCTGAACACCAAGTTCGCAGACATCAACAACTCGCTGAAGTAAACTCAAACCCGACTTTCGCAAGCCAGGGGTTGCAGCGTCGCCAAAAATGGAAAACTTGTCGCTCTAATGGGTGTCACGACAATCGTAGCGTTCGCGGTAACATACGCACTAACGACTTGGAGCGGCAAAGCGACCAGAAAAATAAAACCCAAGCGCCCCGCGACGCCGACTAGCTAACCAGCACGTCGCTGAGTTAACGTCTTAGCAACTTACCAAACTAGTCACCCCGCCGAATTTTCAGATCGGCGGGCTTTTGTTTGTTAATATCTGCCGCTGCTGGGCGCTCGGCTTGAAATATTCCGATGGCCTCCGGATCGGGTCGGCCGACAGCCCGGCCGCGAGCAATGCGAACCACGCGCTCACGGCCGCTCCGCCGGGAGGCGGCGCAGCGCCCGCATCTCGTCCATGATCGGGGAAGGACCATAGAGACACTAAAGGCGCGTGCTGATGGTCGCGCTAGGGATCATCAAAAAGCTACTGAGCTGTGGCCGGGTCGGTTCAGGGACTTTTGGAGATAGTGGCGCGGTGTGTAGGGCGGACGCCACGGGAGCGCCTTGAAGGCACTGATAGGTCGGCCGGCCAGGCCAAGTGGCCATGGCGATCGGCATGGCAGCGAGCTCGGTTGTTCCCTCGTGTTAGATCAAACACCGTCTTGTGTGAGATACCTCACATTGCCGAGACACCGCTTCCGTTAGGGACTCCGGCTATTCGCGCGATCGTCCAGTCGAAGGGGACGATGCCGAAATCTCTCATCTGGAGGAAGGCGATGCGGAAAACGGCCCGTCTACAGCATGACTACTTTTCCCCGATGTGGGCTTTAGCCGGCCGCTGCCGCTGGTCACTCACCGCGCTCACCGTAGGCGCTCTGCTCTTAACGTCGCCCGCGCAGGCGGAGCCCCCTACATCGAAGCCGTCGAGCTTCGCGGATGATCTCGCTCAGGCGACGCGAAGTGCAACGTTCCGCCCTGTGGCCCATGCGCTTCCATCGCCGCGCTCGTCGCTGGCGACGCCGCTAAGGGCATGAATATGATCAGCCCGAACCTCATCAAGGCCGTCGGCCGCGACACCGTGCAAGGCGTGCTGCGGGACCAGACGCTGCCGTTCTTCGCGACGTTCAAGGGGTTCGGCCGGAGCCAGACGATCGCGCGGACCGGCGACGAATTTGGCAACGAGGGCTTCGTCTTCTACCTGACCATGGTGCCCGCGCAGGGCAACGCCCGCCCCTTCGCGGTCTACGTCGTCGAAGAAAACGGCGCGAAAGTCGTCGCCAATTTCCTCCTCGATCACGACCGTTCCAAAGCAACCGCCCGATAGATCAGCGCTACTGACAACACTTCGGAGCCGACGGTGACTTACACTGGATGGTTCTTGGCGGGCCGTGAACACGGGATCCAAAGCGTTTTCCAGCGAAGTGGGCAGCGGTTCGCGTGCTGACGAAAAATAGAGCCTCTGTTCCGATTCAACCAGAACGGAAAGGCTCGATATGTCCGCTTCTGGCACTAAGCGGACATTGCCCGCAGCGGTCTCGATGTCCGCTTTTGGGGGTAAAGCGGACATTGCAATCGCCGGGTCTGATGTCCGCTAATGACCCAAAGCGGACATTGGCGACGGTGATGAAAGTCTGGGCCGCAGCTTCAGGCCCTTCGGGGTCAATGGAACCTAGACGTCGCAGACGCTTCGAACGCTTTCCCGCAATCCGGCGGTATGCTACGCTCTCAAGCGAAGTTCATGGGCCGTCGGGTGGATGCCTACGCTGCGGGTTGCAGTGCATGGAGACCGATCTGAGTCATGGCTGAAATTCGCAATATCAAGTCGGGCCGGGCCGGCGGTGAACCCCCGCGTGAGTCGCGTCGTCTTGCCGCGATTGTGGCGGGCGATATCGCCGGCTACAGCCGGCTAATGCAAATCGATGAAGAAGGAACGCACAACCGTGTGAAACGGCTCGAGCGCGACCTCATCGAGCCCAGCATCGTCGAGCACCGACGGCAATCTCGTCAAAACCACCGGCGACGGCTTTCTTGCCGTTTTCGACAGTCCCGTCGAAGCCGTGCGGTGCGGTATCGTCATCCAGCAGAGCATGGTCGGACGCAACGCATCGCTGCCGAAGCATCACTGGATCGAATTTCGCATTGGCGTCAATCTCGGCGACGTCATCATCGAGGCAAACGACATCTACGGCGATGGCGTCAATATCGCCACGCGTCTTGAGGGGATTGCCGAACCCGGCGAAGTCTATATTTCGGGCGGCATCTACGAGCAGATCAAGCACAAGCTGGTTTGCGGATATGAGTTGCTCGGGGATCGCAAGGTCAAGAACATCACCGATCCCATAAGGGTCTATCGCGTTCTTCCCGACGCAGCCGCGTATCGCAGGACACGGAAGCGACGCGAGACCATTCTGATCACGTTGCTAAGCCTTGCAGTGCTGATCATCGCTGGCGGTGCCCTCTGGTATATGCTTTGGCAATCATCCACCAAGGTGGCGGGTGGGGCGTCAGCTCCGGCTGCGTCCCAAACGCAGCCGAAACCGGCAGCGACACAAGCAGCACCACAACTTCAGACTGCTCCCTCAGCGGCGCCTGCCACGCAGCAGGCCGCGCCCAATGTTCAACCCTTGTCTCCGATGGCGCCAACGGCTCCACAGGCGATGCCCAAGCAGCAGCCTGCGGTCCCCGCGCTGCCCGCCGAACAAAAAGCCCGGGTCGCCCCCTCACCGCTTTCTCCCGCCACACCTGGCGCACAGCAGACGTTGGCGGTCCGGGAGCCCGACATGACTCCGCTGCGCGGCGGCGGCTTCGCGATGGGCAGCAACGAAGATATTTCGGAAAAGCCCGTTCACCAGGTCACCATCAAGCCTTTCGCCATGAGTAAATATCCGATCACCGTTCGCGAGTGGAATGAATGCGCCGCGGCGAAGGCATGCCCGTTCACGGCGACGGGAACGGATGATGCGCCGATCACGAATGTAAGCTGGAGCGATGCAAAGCAGTTTGTCGCCTGGCTTGCCGCCGCGACGCAAAAACCCTACCGGCTTCCGACCGAGGCTGAATGGGAATATGCCGCACGGGGCGGCACGCAAACCAAATACTGGTGGGGCGACCAGTTGCAGCCGGGTATGGCCCACTGCAAGAATTGCGCTGACACGCCGGGCGGCGAGCAACCGGTCAAGGTGGGCAGCTTCAAGCCGAATCCCTTCGGTCTCTACGACATGGGCGGCGGCATCGATCAATGGGTAGAGGATTGCTGGCATAAAACATATCAGGGAGCACCATCGGATGGATCTCCGTGGAGCACCGGAGATTGCAACTCCCGCGTCATTCGATCCGGCTCATGGAAGAACGACGCGAGCTATGTTCGCACCGCGAGCCGCGATAAATACGACATCAACGTTCGGTATCCGACCCATGGATTCCGCGTCGCATTGTCCCCGTAAGACGATCGAAGAAGAGTACATTCATGAATATCACCCGGCGCGTGATGCTGTCCGCGATGATGACACTGCCGTCTTTTGCAGCCCAGGCCCAGGGAAAGCCTGCAGCCAAGGATGCCTTGCTTTATTTCGTATGGCCGCAGAACGGCGCGACGATCAAGGGCGGGTTCTGGTGCCGCTTCGGATTGCGCAACATGGGCGTGACCCATGCCGGCGATGATTTTGAGGACAGCGGACACCATCATCTATTCATTGACGTCAACGAGCCCCTTAATCCCAACGAGGAGATTCCCTCGGACAAATCCCATCTTCATTTCGGAAGGGGTCAGACCGAGGCACGGATCGAATTGCCGCCCGGCAAGCACACGCTTCAACTGGTGTTGGGCGACGCCAAACATTATCCGTTCAACCCTCCGGTCGTTTCGCAGAAAATCACCATCACCATCAAATAGGATTGGCAAACCGCGGCGTGCCGCGCATTTTTGACTTCGCTTTGGGTCGCCGCCGCAAATCCGGCAGCCATCACGACAGGAACGGCCCGTGCGGATAATCGAATTGGTCTTGCCGTCAACGGCAGACTGACCCCTTCCAATTTCCCTGCCTTAGCGACGGCCGGCCATGCCCTGTGGAGTGATGGTCTTCGAGCATGACGCGCTCTCCACGACTTCCGCCATCTGCTTGTTCGCCAGAGAGCGGCGGATTCGCACTGAGGCACGCTGATTTATGCCTCGCGTGCGCTCCAGATATTTCTGATGTTCGGCGCGCTGCTGGGTGGCGGTATCATCGTTCGCCGGACGCGCGAAGCGCGTTCGCCGCCGCCGTCTTCCAGGTCGCGCCGTTTGTCCATTTCGAGACCCTTCGTCTCGGTACGATGCTGGCCCCCGAGAGCCTGATGGTCACATCGGCGGTGTTCGGCCTGGTTGTCGGTGCATTGGCGTTCTTTGTCATCAACCGGATTCTCCACCCCTACGTTTTGAGCAGCGGGTTCCGCTCGTTTCCCGCCATGCGCCACATGGTCATCGTCGTGCCCGAGCTCACCGGCTATGCCACGCTTCGGCATGTCGAGATGGAGTGAAGTACATGGAGCCCAAAGACGTGCCGCGCCTGGAAGGCAGCGAGTTGCGACGGGCGCGAGCGCCGTCGTTACGCTACCTCGTCAAGCTGGCGCTGAAATGCGGGAGCGCCGAGGAACTCGGCAAGCGGCTGCGCCGGCGCTACCATCGCCAGCAGCAGCGCAGCGGGATGTCCGCTTCGGCCCTAACAACGGACATGGCGGTTGTGTCAACGCAAGAATTTAGCGGTAACATGACAGTCGCGGCCTGGCATGGCCCAGCGAGATGGCGCCAGATAGATCGCGGGCCCGCATAGGGAACGAGAAAGGAGTGGCGGCCATGACAAATGACAACAAGACGGCTGCGCCTTTGGATCCGGCTATTCTGGCAGAGCGGTTCCAGATGCTGGCGACCAAAAGCCAAGCTGCCGTACAGGGATTCCTCGTCGACCGGCCGGACGTCGCCAATATCGGCATGGGCGATCCGGCCAAGATCGGTCAAGCCTTTTTTGAGCTGACAACCAAGCTTATGGCCGATCCGCTGCCGATCGCCCGCGCCCAGATCGACCTTTGGGAGCAGAGCGTCAGCCTGTGGGCGCGGACATTGCGAAGTCTGCTTGGTGGCGAGCCACCGCCGGTCAGCGCGCCGGACAAACGATTCAAACACCCGCAATGGGCCGAAAACGCTATATTTAGCTATATCCGCGATAGCTATCTTCTTTCCGCGCGCGCAATCCTTTCTGCCGTCCGCGGCGTAAAGGGGCTCGATGACGAGACATCTAGGAAGGTTGAATTCTATACGAAGCAATTTGTCGATGCGCTGGCGCCATCGAATTTCGCGGCGACAAATCCTGAAGTCCTATCGAAGACAATCGAGACCGGCGGCGAGAACTTGCTCAGCGGCCTGACGAATTTGCTCAACGATCTGCAGCGGGGAAAGGGTCGCCTCAGCGTTACGATGACGGATATGAATGCGTTCCGGCTCGGCGAAAATATAGCGACGACGCCAGGCAAGGTTGTTTTTCAGAACCAGTTGATCCAACTCATCCAGTACACACCGATGACAGAGCACGCACAAAAAGTACCTCTGTTGATCATTCCACCGTGGATCAACAAATTCTACGTCCTCGATCTCCAGCCAAAGAATTCTTTCATCCGCTGGTGTGTCGAACAGGGGCACACGGTCTTTGTCATCTCCTGGATTAATCCGGACGCACTCCTGCGAGACAAGAGCTTCGAGGACTATATGCTGGAGGGCGCTCTGGCCGCGATGGCGGCAGTCGAGAAAGCCACTGGCGAGCCTGCCGTGAATTGCGTCGGATATTGTCTTGGCGGAACGCTGCTCGCATCGACGCTCGGTTATCTCGCAGCGAAAGGTGACAATCGCGTGAAGAGCGCGACCTATTTCGTTACGCTCGTCGATTTCGTGGAGTCCGGCGACATGTCGGTCTTCATCGACACCGAGCAACTCGCGGCGCTCGACGCGCGCATGAACGAGAAGGGTTACCTTGATGCGCAGGACATGGCGACCTCGTTCAATATGTTGCGCGCGAATGATCTCATCTGGTCGTTCGTCGTCGGCAACTACCTGCTCGGCAAGGAACCGGTCCCATTTGATCTCTTGTACTGGAATTCAGATGCCACGCGCATGCCTGCGGCCATGCATTCGTTCTACTTGCGCAACATGTATCAACAGAACAATCTGGCCAAGCCTGGAGGCATCACTCTCGACGGCACGCCAATCGATCTTCGGAAAATTACGACGCCGACATTTATTCTGGGTACAAAGGAAGATCATATCGCCCCCTGGAAATCAGCTTATCGGGCAACGCAACTTTATGGCGGTCCGGTTGAATTTGTGTTGTCAGCGTCTGGCCACATGGCCGGAGTCATTAGTGCCCCCGGTTCGAAATACGGCCATTGGACGAATTCGTCGAAACCCGCGACGGCTGATGAATGGTTCAAAACTGCGACCGAACGCCAGAGTTCGTGGTGGCCTCACTGGAACGAGTGGGTGGCGACGTTTTCAGGTGAACAAGTCGCGGCCCGGGCGCCTGGCGAGGGACTGTCGGTTATCGAAGACGCCCCGGGATCCTATGTAAGGGTTCGCTCCGACGCATAGGCGGATCAAGAAAGCACCGGCCCAAGTCCGCTTTGGTCGAAAAGATGACATCAGCCGACGACCGGGCTAGGTCCGCTTTGCCTCCGACAACGGACATCGCCGATCGCCGGATGGATGGCCGCTTGGTGCCAACAACGGGCTCATTGCACCGCAGCAACTAGATCGCTATTCAATCACACCAGGCATCAGCCGCGATCGAGGAAGTTGGGTTGACGTGATGACGGGAGCACACGAACCGGTCGCGCCGAGCTAAAAAGAGCGGTAAGAACGCGCGCAGGGGGAAACCGCCATGCGCGACTATTTCGAAACCGTGAAGAATTTTTCTGCCGCCGATCTCGAGCGTCGTACACTCGCAGGCTCGCTGGACGGTGGCGTGAACGCCTGCGTCGAATGCTGCGACCGTTGGGCGAAGGACGGTGCTATCGCACTAGAATGGTACGGCGCGAACGGCGAGCGCAGGACCGTGCCCTTCAGGGAGATGCGTGACAACGCCGGGAAATTCGCCAATTACCTGCAAAGCCAGGGCATTGGCAGGGGCGACGTCGTGGCCGGCCTCTTGCCCCGCGTCCCTGACCTGTTCACGGTCATCCTCGGCGCGTGGCGCGTCGGCGCGATGTATCAGCCGCTCTTCACGGCCTTCGGGCCTGCGGCGATAGAGAGCCGCGTCACTGCGGCCGGCGGCAGCAAGGCGAAGCTGGTCGTCACAGACGTCGCCAACCGCCCGAAGCTGAAGGACGTGCCGGACTGTCCTGATATCCTGACCGTCGGCGACGGCTTCGCCGAAACGATCGAACCGCATTCGACCGACTTCGCGCCGGTCATGCTAAAGGGAAGCGACCCGTTCGTCGTTCTCTTCACCTCCGGCACGACCGGGAAACCCAAGGGCGTGCGTTATCCGCTCACACTGCTTCTGCCAGTCGCCTCCTACATGCTTGACGCGATCGACCTGCGTCCGGACGACAATTACTGGAACGTCGCCGATCCCGGATGGGCCTACGGCATGCTCTACGCGGTGGTCGGGCCGCTGATGCTCGGCCACGCCACCACCTTTCATGAGGGCGCGTTCACCGTCGAAATCGACGGTGCGCGTCATCGCCGACCGCACAATCACGAATCTCGCGGCGGCGCCGACCGCCTACCGCCTGCTGATGGCGGCAGGTAACGAGGCGATGGCGCCGATTGCGCATCTTCTGCGTGTCGCCTCCAGCGCCGGCGAGCCGCTCAATCCTGAAGTGATCCGCTGGGCGGATCGTGTGTTGCATTGTCCACTTGCCGATCACTACGGTCAGACGGAAGTCGCTATGATGATCAACAATCATCACGCACTAAAGCATCCGGTGAAGCCCGGCGCCGCGGGCCTGCCCATGCCTGGCTTCGACATGGCGATCCTCGACGAGGATCTGAATGTTCAGCCGGCGAACACGCCGGGTGTGCTAGCAGTCAACATTGCGCGCTCGCCGATGTACACTTTCACGGGCTACTGGAAAGCAGAAACGCCCAACATCCGCGGCGGCTGGTACATCACTGGCGACACGATGATGCGCGACGAGGATAACCATTTCTCTTTCGTCGGTCGCAACGACGACATCATCACTTCGTCCGGCTACCGAATCGGTCCGTTCGACGTTGAAAGTGTGGTGATGGAACATCCGGCGGTGGCGGAAGTCGCGGTCATCGGCAAGCCAGATCCGCAGCGTACCGAGATCGTCAAGGCGGTCATCGTGCTGAAGTCCGGCGTGGAGGGCACGGAAGACCTGAAGTCGGAAATCCAGCAGATGGTGCGCCAGCGCCTCTCGACCCATGCCTATCCGCGCGAGATCGACTTCATCACAGCGCTACCGAAGACGCCTAGCGGCAAGATCCAGCGTTTCGTTCTGCGCGGCACCAGCCCGGAACGGTGAAGCGTCAATTGGTTAAGCGTAGGGAGCGATGTCCGGCCCATGTCCGCTGTACCCCCAATAGCGGACATCCGCAGGCTGGAACGCCAAGTCCGCTAAGTGCCACGAACGGACTCCTGAGCCGCAGTAATCAGCCGCTTTATTCAATCACCTCGTCGGCGCGGCTGAGCAAAGTTGCTGGAAGCTGAATGCCGATCGACCTGGCGGTTTTCAAGTTGACGATCAGCTCCAAGGTCGTCGGCTGTTCCACCGGCAGGTCTGCCGGCTTCGCTCCCTTCAGGATCTTGTCAACATACACGGCGGCTCGCCGGGCCGGGCAAGTGAAGCGATGAGTCCGGCTCCAACGGGGTCACCGACCCCCGCCATGACAATGGGTATTGTCGGCGTCGCTTTCTTCGCCTGCAGGGAGGCTTCCGTCAGCGAGGCGACAATCACGTCGACGTTCAGGTCGCCAACCGGGCGGCTCCTTGGCGTCTGTGCGACGCCGGTTCCTTTTGCCCTCTCTCGCTTTCACTGTATCTGCAACGTACACAGAATTGGAAACCGGGGCATATTTCACGGACTTCGAGGAATACCAAAAGGCAAATGGTTTGCCTGCCGACGACAACAGGAGCGCAGCATGACGGTGCGACTTACAAAAGCGGATAAGGCGATGATCGCAGTTATGGGCGCCGACTTGCACGGTGATGGCCGCGAATTGCTTGAGGTGAAAGTGATCGAGCGCTTGGCGGGCAATTCGCATCCCACCAAGAATCAAGTTCGCGCTGCAGCTACCGAGGTATTGACGGCCGGCAAATGATGGCGAAAAACCGTCGCCCCGTCCTTAGGGGCGGCCTACGAACGGGGCTGGGGTCTGAGGCGCGCAACTTGAAATACGTTGCGCCAGCTAAATGTAATGGAACGCCTCCCGGCACGTTAGTACGCCAGCCGACTCTCTCCGAAGTTATCCACAGTGTCCACACCCTCCAACCAACAACATGGAAGCCCTGCGCTCGGCCCGATAGGGTGAGCTTTTGGGGGTTGCCATGGCCCGTTGGAAAACTGACCTTGATGCGCTCGTCGAAGAAACGATGGCGTTTGCAAAAAGCCTTCATGTCGAACCACCTATGCCGCGCACCATTGTTGAACCGAGCGGAGTGCCGGACGTGAAGTGGATAGACTCGGAGCGCGAGGAGATCAGGCAACGTGTAGCCAACTTCAAGGTCCATCAGCAGCGCTTGATCAAGGAGCGGAAGGACTATGCCGCGTCCGAATGGGAGCGGATGCTCGCTTCGCAGTTGCCTGGTGTCGATGCGACCTCATTCAGTTGTTTTGGGCGAGCGCAAAAATAGCGGCAGTTCGTCGTGGTCCAGCCCGCTAAGTGGTTCAATATCAGGCTGTGGAATTTTGTAGGACTTGCATTCCAAACGTGCCCATTTCAGTGCCTGAAAATAGTTCGGACAACGGAGGACGATCTCCTGGCCCCGAACTGAAACCACGACGTCGCAAATCTCAGACGCTGTATAGCGTCGGATGAAAACCTGCGGGGAAGCGAACTTCTCAACCATTTGTCCTACGCCAAGCTAGGCTTACTGGGCATGGCCTGAAGGTAGGCATGAATTGCTTCAAAAGAAACGGCCCCAGCGCTGAAAGGGGTGCGCCAGGGCCGCCAGCCTTGGAGGCTTTTGCTCCCGGCTGAGGTTTGGGAATTGACCGGGAGCGAGGATTTGACGCTTCGGCGGCCTTGCGGGTTCCTTTTTCCCCAAAAGAAAAATGCCCGGCCGGTTTCCGGGCTCGGGCTCCCACTCTCCTCCAGAACGTCACTGCTCTTTGCCCTAACGAAGCAAATTGCCACTCTAATTTTCGAATGCCTGATTTGGTACTGGCCTGTTTCGACCCCTAGTGGCCGGCATTAACCGTTTTTTCATCAATATGTCGGCACTTTATTAGCCAATCGCGAAACGCCCCCCAAAGCCCCGCGAGAATAAATGCTCAAGGAAACCCGCCGCCTCAACCCCGGCGGGTTTTTCTTGCGCGCAACTCGGGGGTCTGATTAAGAAGCGTCTCTTATTGGCATCAAAAGGGAGTGCGGACTTGGCGATCGGTACTGTGAAATGGTTCAATGCGACTAAAGGGTACGGGTTTATTCAACCGGACAGCGGCGGCAAGGATGTGTTCGTACACATCTCGGCGGTTGAGAAGGCCGGTTTTACCGGGCTCGCCGAAGGTGCAAAGGTCAGCTACGAGATCGTTAGCGATCGCGGCAAAGAGTTAGCTGGGAATTTACGGATCGGCTGAGCAAATTTTAGGCTGGAACGTCTCAGCCGGTCCGCGATTGTTTCTGCGGAGACGGAATCACGCGAGGAGCGGGACAGTCCCGGCTGAGGCCATGCGGTGTAACGCCCGCGTGGCCTTAGTCATGTGCTGGGGGTTTAGGCGCCGCAAGCAAGGCATGTATTTCAGCATCATCCGGAATGTGCCGGGTAGGCGCTGATTGGCGCGCGTCGGTCAGCCCGCGGCGGCGGTTTCGTTTTCAAGTATCAAAGGCGACGCCGAGGAAGTCGCCATCCCGCCAGATTAGCCGGCACCTGGCGCCGATGTCGCCGGCCATGATTAACGAAGCGTTAACCAATCGGTGATGATCATCGATCTCGAAGATTCCAAATGGAGTTCTCAATGTCGAAGTTCGCAGTTGGCCAGTTGGTCGATAATGCAGCAGACGACCACGAGAGCGGAATGGTCGTTGCCGTGTTTCCAACAGTTGACGACAGCGTCAGATACGCTGTCGATATGTCAGGCTACGGTTTGCTCCAGTTCTTTGCCGAAGAAAAACTGGTCGTTCACCCCGCCAAGCCGGAACGCTAAGCGACCACGGCAGCTCGGAGCGCGCGAAAATAAGTGGCCGTTTCGATGCGGATTGGAAGCGGATCGCTGGCCGACGAACGCGCCACCACCGTGTCGATGAGACGCGGCGCAACGGAGCTGGAACGGACAGAAGCGGCCTCGATGCAGGCGCAGATCGATCGGCTGTTCCAAGTTGGCGAGTTGATCCGCAACGAACTCGACAATGATCGGGACGCTTGGCGCACTCAGGCTGACAGGCTGCGCCAGTTGGTCGGCGGCGAGCCCGGCGTGAAGCTTCGGAAATCAACCTAAGCTGGCGCAAGCGCCAACGCCACCCGGTTCTGTTCTGGCGTCACACCGGCCTCGGCGAGCGTAAGCAACATTGCCGGCATACTGCGCACAATCGACAGCCTCTCGCCTGCGATCAGATAGCTTTGTGCGCCGGCGTCGCGGAGCGCGGTCTCGATCTCGAGCGGCGTCGTTTCCGGATTTGCCGCTAGTACCTCTGTGACAACGGTGGTGATCGTGCCGACATCGCCGGTGCGGTCGGCAAGCAGCACGGCGTGACGGTGTTGGACGGAAAGCGGCATGGCCCAACTTGCTATTGTCCTTGGGGGGCGGGTTGCGAGTCTCTGCTCAAAATCTTCGCTCAGCGCGCCCGGCTAGCCGCGCCCAGGAACTCGTGCACCGAGGCAGGCACTTCGTCGTACCACGCAAAGCGCCTGCGTAGCTCGTCGGCGATATCCATGGTCACGTCGCGAGACCAGCCCTCGGCGGTATTGAAGGCGACGATGCGCGCCGGATGGCTATATTGACCGTGCATGAGGTCACGGATCAGGGTCTCGCGGTCGGTGCCCTCTTCGTCGGTCTCCCGCCAGGCGCGGCCAAGTCGTCCTCCAAAGTCGTCCAGCACCAGATACGTGTCCTTGTTGCCTTCTCGCGGCACTATCGAGGGGGACCGACTACGCATGACGCAACTCGCTGTCACTAACTGGATCAAACTAATAGCGGTCAACTCGTGCGGCAAGGCGATCCAAGCAAAAAGCCCCTCCGGTCGGGAAAATCGTTTTGCGGGAACTGACCGCCTTTCGCGGCCTCGCCAACTGGCCCAGCGGCGGACGTTTTCGACTGGGGGCGGGCCGAGGATCACCCAGATCGCGGCACGGATGCGCTACCGGCGGCGGCGAGCCGGGCGGGCAGTTTGCGCGATCAGTTCGCTTGATTGTTCATGGAAATCGAAGCCCGCCGGTTCACCGCTGGCGGGCTACCGGACGGTTTCTTAACCATTCTGCGTCACCCTGATCGGGCCGCGGAACTGGTATTGCGTACCGCGACAGAATGACTGAAAACCCGCCGACTTAACCCGGCGGTTTTTTTAGTGCCCGCGGTTTCGTAAAAATTGGTGGTCTACGCGGATTGGCGGGGAAGCGAGAAAAGTCGATCGAAGTCACTCGGTTCAAACTAGTGTCCGGCGGAATCGGTGACGTGAACCTGCCAGCCCATCGAGGCGGACGCTACCGACCCCGACCGCATCCGGTTCTCCCGTCGATCCTGCCGCCCTACATGCGCCGCTCGAAATCGATCGAGACGCCGCTGCCGATCCTTTACCTGAAGGGTATCTCCACCGGCGAACGTTTCGCAGCCGGCAGGGTCGACACGTTAAGTTGCGGCGGATTGGCACCGGCCCCGTTTTGGGCAACTCGTTGCAATTCAGACATGCGAATGGACGAGTACGTCGGTGATGAGAAAACCCGGCGACCTGACCGGCGGGCTTGATTGCGTAACTGTAGTCCCAAAAAGATGTTAGCACCCCAGAGGTGGCGCGGAGGAGACAGTAAATTCTTATCGCCGTCACGAAGAAGCAATTTCCGCCACAGGTTTCGACGATCAGATCGATTTTCGGCCAAACGGAGAGATTTTCGCCATAGCACTGGACGAAAACGCATTTCTGCAGAACGAACCCAATCTTTATTCGATTTTACAAAGGCAAAGCCCGAGACCTAGAGTATCCCGCCAATTAGGGTGAACAGGTGCGGCTAACAGATCTCAGCTACGAGGACTGGCTCGAACACGCCTTCGGTCATGAGGTGCGTATCCAGCAAGCCGCCTGGTTTTTTGATCATGACTGCGATTGGTGGGAACCGGAATCGACTGTTGCGGTGGCTTACCTTACGCGATTGTTCGAGCATCCCGGGCCGGCGCTCCACTGGTATTCCGATAGCCAAATCGCGCAAGGGTTGACCTATCTAATCAGCACCAGCGCCTCCGGTGACAACGGATGGCTCTACTCCACCGATGTGCCGATCGAGGACCGCGTCCTCTGTGTCGAAGCGGTGGCTTCATTGTTTGCACAACTTTTCGTGCCGCGCTGCACCCCTCATCTGTCGCATTTGAGCGAAACCGACGCGGGTTCGCTCAATGGCGTTTGTTATATGTGGTGGGACGGATTTCCGTGCCTTGCCTTGGCCGGTGATCCGCATTTGCCCATGATGCAAGAAACCGCGCTGCGTACGATGGCGCACATTCTCAGCTTCAAATCGCTGGCCTGTCAGGAGAGCGCTTTGCACGGGCTCGGACACTGGCAGGGAACGCATGACCGTCAGGTTCGCGCGATTATCGAGGGCTTCCTCGCTGCCAACCCGGACATCGATCCGCGCCTCATCTGTTACGCGAAGGCGGCTCGATGTGGCTGCGTGCTCTAGACGGCTCGTTCAGGCAGCTACAACTGCGAGCCTTCCTCGAGCAGGCGCCAGCAATTCGTCGGCGGTGCCCTTCACATCATCGATGGTACCACCACGATAGTGGGAGATAGCTGATATTGTCATATTTTCGCTTTCCCGACTTGCGCAATTAAACTAGGGGTCTCAGCCAAGTCCGCTAAGTGCCATTGCCGGACGTGAGCCGTACACTCATCGGACCTATTCGATCACGTCATCCGCAAGGCCGAGCAATGTAGGGGGAATGTCAAGCCCGAGTGCTTTTGCGGTCTTGAGATTGAATACCAGTTCGAATTTGGTGGGCTGTTCCACGGGCAGACCCGCAGGCTCTGCGCCCTTTAGAATTCGGTCGACATAGATCGCAGCTCGCCGGAACAGATCATACAAGTCCGGCCCGTAGGACATCAGAGCCCCTTCCTCAGGAAAACGTCTAAGGTCGTGCAATGTTGGCAACCGGGCATCAGCCGCCGAGGATAGAATTGCCTGCCGGTTGGCAAAGAACAGCGGATCCTCGACAACATAGAGCGCCTGCGCGCTTGTGCGGGAAAAGTCCGAAAACGCCGCGCTTAATTGGTCCGGTGCGCGAACGGCCACGAAGCTTAGTTCGATTGCCAGCTTGGGGGCCCGCTCCTTGAGGTCCTGAACCTGCTTGGCATGCAGCGGATGGTCCGGATTCCATATCACGGCCGCCCGGGCCAAGTTGGGGATCACTTCCTTGAGCAGTTGCAGCCTTTTGGAATTGAGATCGACGGTCGACATCATCGAAAGCCCGGTGATGTTCGCTCCTGGTTTCGCCAAGCTCGCGATCAAGCCCGACCCTACCGGATCAAGCACCAGGGCCATTACGATCGGGATCGAAGACGTCGCACGCTTCGCCGCTTCGGTTCCGATGGTACTATCCATCACCATCACGTTGACCCTGTTGCGGATGAACTCATCGACAAAGGCCCGCACCTTCTCGTAATCGCCCTTGGCATACCTCCATTCGATCACGACATTACGACCCTCGAGGTAACCCGCGTCTCTCAATCCTCGCCGGAAATGCTGCGCCGCTTTGCTGTCGGGTGATAAACCCACCAGCAAAACCCCAATTCGCGGCAAAGAGACTGGCTGCGTTTGTGCTGCTATGGGCCAAGCGGCCGCTCCGCCGCCGAGAAGGGTGATAAACTCACGCCGCTTCATGCCCGCACCCCAGCTCTAGGGCAGCAGTGTATCCGCCTAACCTTGCACTTTGATAGGGCTAATAGCCGCTTGCAGCGCGGCTCGCCTGAAGCCGGCCAATGTCCGCTTTGGGTCAAAAGCAGACCTCAGACAGCCAATTCCTGATGTCCGCATTTCCGCCAATAGCAGACATCGGCACCACAGCGGGTCAAGTCCGCTTTGTGCCAACAACAGAAGTCACGGTCATCAACTCAAACTCTGTCGGCTGCTCAACGGGCACATCAGCCACTTTCGCCCCTCGCAACAGCTTTGCGACCTGACGAGCGCATTGACGAAAAACATCCGAGAGGCATGGACCATAAGCAATTAGACCGCCGACTTCGAGCGGCCCAAGGCCCAGAGCGATCCATCAGATAGCCCATACGCGGCTTCTTGGAAGGCTGCGCCCATACCGCCGCTGGTCGGCTGAGCGCTGCTACTCCGAGGATGCCCAGAAGTTCCCGGCGTTTCATCCGACCAACCTCGGCTTCCCCAGAGTTAATGCACCTCAAATACGAACACTCCACGGTCGAGATACTGTCCGATATCGGTAAAGCTAAAGTTGAACCGCATCAGGCAACTTTGTCCGAAGTAGTTCGTTTTCTCAACGGCGGTTGGCACCTTCAGAGAAAAAGTGAGCGTCGCTCCGGTACCGGGGGCCATTGTCAGTCCAAAGGCCGCCGGCTGTGTCAGTCGGGGAAAATGCGTATCGACATTCAGTAGAAACGTGCCGACCGTGGGATCGACATTGCCCGAGCCGACCCAGACGTGCGCAAACAGCGACTGTGCCGCCGTCGCATCCGGGATTATAAATTCCGAGCAAGTAGTAGACGCTCCCCCCGGGTTCGCGTCGCTCCATCCTTGCACAGTGATCATTGGGGAATTTACACGCCTGAGCTTGTTCTCGATCTCCTCTCGGGTGAGCGACCTGAAGTGTTCACGCCTCAATTCTCACGCTTCTGCTGCTCGATTACCTCTTGGATCTTTTTGACGTGGTTTCTGATCTGAGCGGGAGTGAATTTCGGTTTTTTTGCCATGGTCTCATACTCCTCCGTGTGAATTGACATTCGCCAGAAGAACTTTGGAACGACGCAGACGATAGCAGATCCTCCCCGCGCCTGCGCCTGCCCACCCCGTGTTCGCGCCGCCAATAAGTGCAATGGGCTCCCGCCGCCTTGCATGACGAAAAAAAGCATTGTGAGGTGACGGGAATTCGGTCACGAGCCGCCAACCCGCGCGGCTGGAAGCCCGTCGCCGCCTCGGCTGTCGGACCGCGAACGAGCTTGGTGCTCCAGTCGCTTTTCTTCCAGACCCGAACCGTTGCCTGGGCACGAGCCGCATCAGCAGGGAACGGATACGAGGATTTGTCGCCTTTGGGTCACAAGCGGAAGTTGGCCCGCTTGAACGGCATGTCCGGTCTACCTCCGAAAGCAGACATCAGACGGACGGATCGGAATGTCAACTTTGTGCCAGTATCGGAAGTCACTTTCGCGCGATGTTGTATCCCTGTTGAACCTTCGCGAGGTCCGCATCACTCCACACCTCGACATGGGCTGAACGGGAACGCGGAGGATGGCTTCTGACGACAAAGCAGCTCGAACGACTTTATCTCCGTTCGTGGCTCTCGCTCTGCTCGCTGTCGCCGCTAGCCGCCAGCAACCCATGCGGTCACACTCTCCTTGGACCACCAGCGCGACGCTATTAAAAGGCCTCGAGGTTGACGCGAACAACATCCCGAACGCGGATTTTGACGACCGCTGGTCCGCGATGTTCGCTTTGTCCCCGACACCGGACACGGCTCAGAACGGGCTCAAGACGTCCGCTAAGTGCCATGAACGGAACCGGGAGCAAGTAAGATCCGCAGCATCTTGCGCTCTGCCCTGCACCGCTAGAGCAGCCAACCCGATGACAACATATCCGCCATGGGTCAGACTTGGACATCGCGACTTGGCTTCCGCAAGTCATGCCAAGGGTTCGCGCCGCTAGTACGGGACGATTTTTCAAAGGGAAGTAATGTAGCTCACACGAGGGGTTTAAGGCGCCGCTTAAGATAGCAGCTTGCCCGACCGGGAGCATGAATATGGCTGCGAGAGACAAGAATGCCGACTTGTGGCGCGCAGGCATTGTCGCTTACACGATCGATGGCGATGTGGCCCGCCTGGACCTTATCAATGAGGCGATTAGCAATTACGAGGCGAACACGAGTGTCCGCTTTGTGAGGCGGCATCTGCACAGCGACTATGTGCGCTTCCGTCTGGACGCGCGCAGCCCTTTCACTTCCAGCGGCATCGGCCGGGACGGCGGCGAGCAGACCATCAACATCAGCTCGGCCTCGGTCGGTTCGTACTACCACGAGATCGGTCACGCCCTCGGCCTCATTCACGAGCAGCAGCGCAACGACCGCGACAGCTTCGTTACCATCCATTGGAGCAACATCCCGGAGGACCGCTACCACGATTTCGAGGCGGTGGAGGAATCGGTCAATTCGGCCGACTACGACTTCCGCTCGATCATGCACTACAGCGCCTTCGACGCGCAGGGCCGCCTGCAGATCGAGGCGGTCGGCGGCACGCCGCCGCCGCAGATGATCGGCCGTCTCTCGGCGCCGACCGCGATCGATTACGCTTTCTTCAACCAGATCTACCCGAACCCCGGCGTCATCCGCCGCAACAGCAGCGAGCGTGGCGCCGGCGGCGTTAGCGATCTCGCGGCCGTGACCTGGAGCACTGCGACTGCGCCGGACAATGCGCGGCTCGTCACCGCGGTGCGCAATCTGAGCAATCGGCTGCAGCTGATCCGCTGGGACATCGACCATCTCGGCGGTATCCGGCGGGCGACCGATCCGGACCTCGATCACGGCGAGGCGACCGGGCTGCGGCTGGCCCTGGTCGGCAACCATGTGGTCGGCTGTATGCGCAACGCCGGCGGCAACCTCTATCTCATCTCGTGGAACTCAGCAACTCGTGAAGGAGGCGGACAGCGGCAGCATGGCGCACGAAGCCAGAGGAATGCAGATCCTGCCGCTTGCGCCTGACGCGTTCGTCACCGCATGCATCGACGGCGACGGACGGCTGCTTTTGATCACTTGGCACATCGACGTACAGGGCAACTTTCAGCGCGTGAGGGATACCGGCGAGGACGGCCCAGAGGTGAAGAGTATTTCGCTCGCGATCGCGGCAGGTTCGGCGTCACAGCCAATTGTGACCGCGACTGTACAAACGAAGAGCGGTCGCGCTCGCATCTATGCGTACGGCATCGACACGAGCGACCTCCGCATCGAGCCGCGCGGCAACAGCGGCAATTCAATGGGCGATGCCACTATGGTGAATTCGACCCGCGAACCGTATGGCCATCTGATTGTCGGTTGCGCCACCGACGGCGACCGCGACCTGTTGCTAATCCCGTTTTCGGTCTCACGCGATGGGCAGACGATTACCCGTCTCAGAGGCAAGGAAGCAAAGGCAGGGCGCATTCGCGGGTTGCGCATGACCGAACGGCCCTACGGCGTCCTCACTGCTGTGTGCGCCGGCAACCGGCAGCTCCTCCTGATCAAATGGATGGTGGCGGCCGACGGGCTTATCACGCGCCTCGGCGACAGCGGCGATGAGGCCGGCGCGCTCACCCCCTCCAACCAGGTGGCGCCACTGTTCGATGTTACGGCCATTCCAATCGCTGGTGCCTCGGCCTGCACGCCGCTGCGAAACGCCTCCGGCGAGCTCCTCCTCATCACGTGGGACGACATGAATGGCCCTGGCGAACTAATCCGGTAGCGGGACGTACCTCGGCCGCGACCACGCCCCGCCTTCATCCGACGTCCGCTTTGGGTCATAAGCGGAAGTTGGACCGCTTGAACGGCATGTCCGGTCTACCCCCGAAAGCAGACATCAGACGGACGGGCTGGCATGTCCGCTTTGTGCCAAACCCGGAAGTCGGCGGACCCTATTCGATCACGGCGCGGGCGAGCAGTGTATCGGCAACTTGCCGAGCAGGCAGACGATGCTGCCGTCAAGAACGAGATGCTTGAGTTGGCATCCGTCTGCGAGGATGGTCTATTCAACTGGTGTGGCGATCGGGGACCGCATCCACTGTGTTGAAGCAGTCGCTTCATTGTTCGCCCAACTTTTCGTGCCGCGCTGCACCCCTCATCTGTCGCATTTGAGCGAAACCGACGCGGGTTCGCTCAATGGCGTTTGTTATATGTGGTGGGACGGATTTCCGTGCCTTGCCTTGGCCGGTGATCCGCATTTGCCCATGATGCAAGAAACCGCGCTGCGTACGATGGCGCACATTCTCAGCTTCAAATCGCTGGCCTGTCAGGAGAGCGCTTTGCACGGGCTCGGACACTGGCAGGGAACGCATGACCGTCAGGTGCGCGCGATTATCGACGGCTTCCTCGCTGCCAACCCGGACATCGATCCGCGCCTCATCTGTTACGCGAAGGCGGCTCGATGTGGCTGCGTGCTCTAGACGGCTCGTTCAGGCAGCTACAACTGCGAGCCTTCCTCGAGCAGGCGCCAGCAATTCGTCTCGAAAGGTCAGATCTGACCTCTACGATCAAATGCTGCTGCCATTTTCCAGTCATTTTTGAAAAACGGATTGTTGCATTAAAGTTACTGCAATGCAGCCTTCGCAAGACTAACACTGAGAGTGGCTTCGTGCGTAGGGGCCCCAAGAGCAATAGTAGCAGTGCGTGCTGGCTTGGTGGGGGAGTCCGTTTCCATGCGGAGTAGCTTTCGTTGTCGCGGGCTAGATAGGGCAGTCGCTGCTCTATTTTCCTTCATTTTGCTCGGTTGCGCTGCCAGACCTGGCCCAGAGGTGCTGACGCCCGTGGCGGCCTCGTCTGGCGAAAAGGCGCTGCAGATCTATGTGGCGACCACGCGTGAGCGCGAGATTTTCGTCGGGGAACGCATTCAACCCGGCAGGCAGTCGTCCTTTGACCACGAGCGGTCGAAGGCTCCGCACAAGAACAGCCGTGGTAATGGTACCGGGCGCCCTTTATAGGTTGGAACGTTCGTGGTCAGCATTTCGGTGCTGCCGGAATCGCTTATTCCTACTTCACGCGGCGCCGGTCACAGCCCGAAGAACGTCAACGGTCTGCCGAATATCAAAGATAAACGACGTGGATCGCGTCCGGATCAGTGGCCTGAACCGGGAATTGCAGATCCCGGTCGAGATAGCCGTCATAAATGATGCCTGGTTCATTCAAGCCATCCCATGGTCCGGGACTTTTCACCACGCGCGCAGTCTTATCCGGAAGCGCCGACAACTTCTCAATCAGTTCAGCAACGGTCATTGCGCCCTCCCCCAAGGTAACGCCTGAACATGCCCCTTCACTTTCGCCGGCACGGCAGCGGTGCAACGATTCCTGCCGTCCCAGCGCTGGACAGTTTTTAGTGCCACCAACGAGGCCGAGCAAGGGGTCAATCGACCATAAACGGCTGTATTCGTCACCGCGTCGCGATGCTGACCGCACAGTTCTTTCACTGGCGCTAGCGCCCACAAGCAAGACCCGCCGGCGCAAGCCGGCGGGCTTTGTTAAGTTCGGCGAGGGTTTAATCCGGGCCTTAGATCAGGTCCAGGCCGGCCGCCCCGAGGCAATCCGTCGCCTGGTTGAGATCGGGTTGAAAGCAAAAAAATAGTCCCGCTTTCGCGCGCCTTTAGGTTGCGATAGGATTTGGCCTTCAAGCCCCAGGGCGGCTTTGGCCGGAGGGTTTCATTTTAGGCCGTCTTGATTGCATCTTGTTTCGGCGTAGCCGCACCAATGCGCAGGTCAGGGTCATCAACGGCGGGAGCTGGGGCCGAAGGTCAAAAAATGAGTACGGATAAACTTCGCGCGCTACGCACTACTCTCGCGGAGATATTCCGCGAGCCTCCCCTGATTTCGACCAATACAGAACCCTCGCCCCCTGCTTTCTTCGATGAGGCGCCCTATGACGCCGCACAGGAACGGGGCGAAGTTACGCCACGCGCCGATCAGAACTTTCTTCCCGATCAGAGGAAGGTTTCTGCGGCGGACATCGGATTAACTCACAAGGACATCCACGAGGCCCCCAAAATCCACGACGCCGAGAAGGAAAGTCCCGGCATTGTTCGTCAAACACTCGCGGAACAAACCCCTGCTGACGCTCCGGCCGATGCGGGAAATCTAGCGATACGGACGGAGCAGGCAAAGTCATTGCTCGCCGGATTGGACCTTGACACCGCGATCCGCCTCCGCTGGGCGATGCGCGATATCAGAGCCAAGCGAACGAAATTGTCGCCTGTCAGCGAAAATGACCTGGCGGCGCTGATAGACCTAGGCTTCATCGAGATAAGAGAAGGAATACCAAGGCTCACAGGTTTAGGAGTTCTCGTACTGGATTGAGCCCTTCGTGACCCAAGGAGTGGGAGCCGCCACGGTGACTTTATATAAAGAGCAGTGGTTGAAGCTCTTGAACATGTCCGATGAGATACGTGCGTTTATTGCAGAAAATGAAGCGCGACTGAAGGCGAAGGATTGACAGCCGACGGGCGTCGAGAGGAATGCAGCTGCGCCCGCGCAGGAGTTGCCATGTGGTCTCGCTCGTTTGCCCTCGCTTTGCTCCTGCTACCCGCCCCGGCTCTAGCCGGCGTCAAGGAGAACGTCGCGGCCCTCGCTCCGCAAGGGTTGGTGCTCGTGATGGACGCCAAGGGCAACGAGTTGGTGGCCCAGAACACTGATGAGCCTTTCGTCCCGGCCTCAGTCACTAAGATCGTGACGGCCTGGCTGGCGATGGAGGTCCTTGGCGGCGACTACCGCTTCAAAACCCGCTTCTACCTCGACGACAAGCGGGTGCTCTACGTGCGCGGAGGCGGCGATCCTTTCCTGATTTCAGAGGAGCTGGCGCCGCTCGCGACAAAGCTGGTCGCGGCGGTCGGCAAGAAGCCGATCACAGGCATCGTGCTTGACGCGAGCTACTACCCTTCGAACCTCCGCATCCCGGGCATCGAGGACACTGACGAGGCCTACAATGCGCTGAACTCCGCGCTGGCGGTAAATTTCAACACTGTCTACGCTGTGCGCAGCGGCAACAAGGTGCGCTCCGCCGAGAAGCAGACCCCGATCACCCCGCTCGGGATCAACCAGTTCCGGCTGCGGGGCCCTAACGGAAGCGGCCGCATCAGTTTGAGAAATTACAACTCGTGCTGGGCAGAGCGACCCGGCGCTCTTCCGGGATTGATCTAAGTCAACGTGATCGCCCCTTGCTGCTCAAGCTATGTTCAGCCGCACCTGAGGCGGCTGCCTTTAAGTTAGTTAGTAATTCCAGTCTAGTTGAAGGGACACCACAATGAGATGCAAGTTGATTATTCTTACGTTTGCGATCTCAATTGTCCCGGCCGTCGCCAATGCTGCGCTGACCACAACCATAGATATGGGCAAGATCACATGTAGCCAATATCTCGCCATGCCGCCTGAACTGTCGAGCAAGTTCTCTGCTTGGATGAGCGGTTGGTTTAGTTACCGTAACCGGAGGACCTTTATAGAGTTTGGCTTGCATCAGACAAATATCACCAACGTGAAAGCGTGGTGCCAGTCCAATCCGAGTGAAAGCGTCATAGTTGGCTTACCTAAGGTGATAGGCTCAACCGCACCGGCTGGCGCTACGCTGGATTTTAACAAGGTCACTTGCGGAAATTGGCTAGGATACGCTCCAGAGAATCTAGATTTTGTAACCTACTTCATGAGCGGTTACTTTAGCTCAGCGGCAAACAATAATGTATTGGATTACAATCGCCTGCAGAGGAATTCCAGGAAGGTTGTAGCCTATTGCGAGAAGAAGAAAACCCACACTCTACCAACGGCCATTCAGAAAAGCGCCAGTTGACCAATTCCTCAGGGCGCTCGCTGGATGATGACAACTCGCCAGCAAACGGCGCGACGGGAAATGGGCACGGGCTACCCAGGCTCTCGGGTTGACGCTTGTCCCGGCCGAAGCACGCGGGCTGGGCGCACTTGAACAAGCGTTCGCGACGATGGTGAGAGAACACGCGCAGGTGCTCGTCGTGCTGAGCGAGGGTATGCTGTTCATTACCGCAGTCAGATTGGCGCCATGGCCATTAGAGATCGGCTGCCGGCACTCTCCGCCGTGAGAGAATACGCGGAGGCGGGCTTGCTTCTGACCTTCGATCCGTTGTTTTCGTCGACAAGCTTTTCAAGGGCTCGAAGCCAGCCGACCTGCCGGTCGAACAACCGACCAAGTTCGAACTGGTGGTGAACCTCAAGACCGCCAAGGCGTTGGGCATCATTGTGCCATCGACACTTCTCACTCGCGCCGACGAAGTGATCGAATAGAGCTGCTGTATTCTGCGATGCAAGAGTTCGCTATTGGCACTTAGCGGACGTGACTGCGGCCCTGTGGATGTCCGCTGTCAGGGTAAAGCGGACATCGTTCAAGGCCGCGCCGAGGTCCTGCGGACATTACAACTTAGCTGGCGATGTCTGTTCTTAGAAGGCAAGCTGCTAGTTGTGGGGGTGCTCGCCAAAGGGCCGCCACGAACGTTCGGCCCGAACCATTTCGACGCTCAGTGCGTGCACCATTTTACAGGGCTGACACTTGAAGATCTGGACAGCCGCGTAGTGGCCGACAGCCGGCAGCTTCCCCACAGAACATATCGTTGCCGCATGAGCGGCAGCCGATCAGAGGGGCTGCTGTGTCAGCCATGACGAAGCTCTCTATCAAGTACGAATCGACGTTGATCGTGGTGGTGGTACACGAGCGCAGAATGATGACTAATCACTGATGATCAGGAGCCGTAGTACTACGGGAAACCCAACACCACGTTATGTCCGATCCAGGGGCAAAACAGACATCTCATCGTCAGGCCGGGACGTCCGCTAACGGCCCGAACCGGACATCGGCTAACCGTCAATTTAAACGCAACGCACAGCTAGAACTTTAACTTGCCCTTTAACCGCCTGAATTGATGGGGAGGCTATGGGACGTTCTGGCTCGGGGCTCAAGATGATCAGGACAATCTGGCTTGCGGCTATCTGTCTTGCGGTACTGAGCACCTTGGCCGTCGGCAAGGCTCTGATGACGCGCACCCCCTCTTCAGCTACAGAACGACCGACGGACCGGACGACCATTGGCACCGGCCTCATCCAAGATACGCTAGGTAAGGCTGACCGACTTGAGATCACCTACGTGCGTCAGGAAGTCCCAGCCGCTACGCTGTTGCAGCCAATCGAGCCTGTCGTTCCAGCCGTTGCAGCGGTTCCGCCGCCAGTTGGGAATAAGATCATTAGCCGACACTGGCGCGATCCAAATGCCTTCTCATCGGCCACAAAACCAAAACAAATAAAGCAGACGGCCTCGGGCAAGAAGGGCAAGATCGTCGATCGAAAAGGCAATCTTGCTGCCGATCGTTCCAAGCCCCGCAGAGCCGGTTGAAGCCATGTAGCCGCCCCGGGGGTGGTTGAGACGACCTCTTGAAGTCGTTGAACCTATCGCCGGCCTCCGAGTTATAGCGGTAGCGATGACTAGGCCAACATCCGCTCCGAGCACAAAGCGGACTTGGCGATCCAGGCCTGCCGATGTCCGCTATTGGGGGTAGAACGGACATGGGCCGCACATCGCGGGATGTCCGCTAATAGCGAAAAAGCGGACTTTGAACACCTCATGGACGGGCTCGAAGCAGCCGGCGGAACGCGAACAGCAATTCAACCGTCCGCCCGGTCGAAGTGATTGAGTAGGAAGGCCATGTCTGCTTGTGGCACATAGATGGGTAATCGGCCGGCCCAGCTTGTGGATAGCTGAAGATTTTGGGCGCTGCGCTTCTCCTTCTGATGCTTGAGGCCGTCACCACGGACCTCGTTTCACCATCAGCCTGAAGCACAGTAAGTCCGAGCGTCTTAGCGGTCTTGAGATTGATGACCAGCTCAAATTTGGTGGGCTCTTGAACCGGGAGCTCAGCCGGTTTCGCTCCCTTGAGAATACGATCGTCATATCCCGCAGCCTTCTGCCACAGGTCCCGCGGACCGCTCAAGACCGGACGGCCGCGGTCGAGCGGTCAGCCGGCGCTGCGGATGGCAGCTTAGCGGTCAGGTGAGCAATCCAGTGCTTTGTGGCTGTGCCTGGCGCACATTAATGCCCTGCTTGATACGGTCGCCGTTGCAGCGGGCCAGCGACAGTGCAGAGCCAGATCGCTAAACGCGCATTGGCTGATCTCCCGAGACCAGAATGCGTCAGAGCGCAACTGTTGGGCAGGCGCAAGCTTCCCGTTCAAGCGGGAACAGGACACCGACGGAAAAAGCCGCGCTAGGCGGCGCCGAGCTAATCCACTGACCTAACGCTGCGACCCCAGAATCCGGTTCCATTCGGACGCGGCGTAGTCCTCCCGCTCCCGGATTAAGCGCTGCTGATGCGCCTTGAAGTTGGCGACACGCTGCCTGATATCTTCGCGCTCGGACTTCATCCAATTCACGGGCGGCATCCGGTTCGGTTCGACGACGGTGCGCGACATCGATGGTTCGACGCGAACGCTCTTCGCAAGCGCCATCGTTTCTTCGATGAGTGAATTAAGGTCGGCTTTCCGATTGACCATTGCGATTTTCCCCAGCGGTAGCCTATCGGGCCGAGCCCGGCGCTGTCATTGTTGGGAGGTGTGAACACTGGGGATAAGCGTCCGGCCAAGCCGGAAGCCAAGGTTGTCGATCCGGTAGCCGGTGGCGCTCGTGTCGCGGAAAGCGGAGCGCAGGTTATCTGGAGGGAAGTTCCAGGCACCGCCGCGGACTTTGCATAGACGCGCTCGCGCATGGCAAGGAACGCCAGATGGTCACTCTGCACGTTCTTGGCGCAACCGGCGCATGGTGAAGCTGGAATCGAGCGCAAATCTCGCCTGCACAGCCGCCATCAAGTAATTGCGGCTGGACCGCAATTGGCAAACTTCTGCATTAGGGCGACGCCCGTGAGCCGCTGCATACGCATCGCGGCGATTTTCGCTCTCTTGTCGATCAGCAGTTCTTCGAGGTCGATTTTATACTTGGCTGGCAAAGTTTGTTCAGTTCAGAGAGTGCGGTTTCGATTTCATTTAACTTTAGAGCTTTTACCTTGCTCATCGTGTCCTCCTTGGATTTTGTTTTGTTTTCCAGTGAATGGGGAACGCGTCAGCAATCTCTCAGTAGCATCAGGCTAATTCGTCCCGCTCTCAAACCGAATATGGTTAACGAGTCACAACTTGTATGAAAACGGGACATCCGCGCATGCGGTAAATGTTTGTTATTTGGTTAAATATCGGTGAACATCCAGCCTGTTCGAGTAAGGAAGAGTAGCGCAGCAGGAGGTTCATCATGAGATACCGCACTTTGATCTTTGCGCTCGGCGCTCTGTCGTCATCGCAAGTGTCGGCAGCCGACTTTCAATCTGTCTACGTAGCGCCCGGAGGCGTCTATATTGCGTCTGGACAGGTTTATGTTAGGCCCGGAAATGTTGATCCGCCTTATGTAACTCCGCCGTACTACGAACCGCGTCATGTACCACCGGGGCCCGCGTACTACGAGCCGGATTATGGGCCACCGGCGCCGATATACAGAGCTCCTGCTTTCTACGGAGCGACCAGATCAGTGTACCCGGGTCAGTCAGCCTACGTTAGTCGACAGTCAGAGTACTCATCCACTTATCCGACAGAATATCCACTGCGGCCCCGCGCCTCTGTGCCATACGTCGGCGGTGAGCGCTGTGTAACCAACCCAAGCTACGGTCCGTCGGTATACTGCGATTAATGCGCGTGCCCGACAAAGGGGGTGGCTCCTTGCGTTCAACGCTAGTTTACGCGCCGCTTTACGAGCTGCCGCGCTCGCCCGTCCCACGCCAGATTCCAAGTACGCCAAAGGCATAGAGGGCGATAAGTGGAGTTTCTGCCTGACAGCGGGCACGCTGTGCCTGCGAATCAGGAGCGACAATGAGCAGAAGAACACGCCGGAACCAGACCCCGGCCTTCAAGGCGAAGGTGGCGCTTGCCGCCATCAAGGGCGATCGGACACTGGCCCAATTGGCCGAGCATTTCGACGTCCACCCCAATCAGGTCACCGCCTGGAAAGCCCAACTTGAGGGCGGGGCTTCCAACGTGTTCGGCACGGGGAGCCCAGCGCCCGCCGCGCCCGCCGTCGATGTGAAGTCGCGGCACGCCAAGTCGGACGGTGGCGTCCTTTAGCGTGCGGTTCATCCGTTCGACCTGGCCGTTGGTCCAGGGATGGTTTGGCTTGGTGAGCCGGTGCTCGATGTCTTGCTCGCGACAGATGCGATCGAACCCGTGCAGTCGATAGCGAGCGGTCGGCCCTGAGCGGTGCTTGGGCATGTCGCAGAACTGCACACCGTTGTCGGTGAGAACCGTGTGGATCTTGTAGGGAACCGCCTTGACCAAGGCCTCCAGGAAGGCTGACGCAGTTTTGACGGTGGCGGAGCCATGTAGCTGAGCGAAGGCGAACTTCGATGTGCGATCCACAGCCACGAATAAGTGCAGCTTGCCCTCTTCGGTGCGGACTTCGGCAATATCGACGTGGAAGTAGCCGATGGGATATTCCTTGAACGGTTGTCTGGCCGGCTTGTCACCGGCGACCTCTGGTAGACGACTGATTCCATGCCGCTGCAAACATCGGTGCAACGACGAGCGGGTCAAATGCGGGATCGTCGCCTGGAGGGCATAAAGGCAGTCGTCCAGCGGCAAGAGCGTGTATTTGCGGAACGCGATCACAATTGCCTCTTCTTCGGCCGACAGTACGGTCGAACGGAGAGCCTTCGGACCCATCGGCGCATCGTGAACGAACGCTCGCCGACGCCACTTGGCGACAGTCTTCTGATGAGCCCATGCCGGGCGGCTAACTCTTCTGAGCGCAGCCTTCGATCGCTGTATTGCAGTTCGGACGGTGTGCGTGGTCCGAGGCGCAGCCACCGAGTATTTGTCCCATAATGCCTCCCGGAATGAAGGTTCAGTTTCGACTGATTCCCACACTTCGGGAATAAACACCTAGCTAGCGCCATGTCTCCCTCGCGCTCCGGCGCAACGCGTCGCTCGCCAGGTTCTTCACCTTGACCCACGCTGTTCGCGGCCCGCTGCTCCCTGTCACACTCGATCGAAGCGCGCAGGCTGCGTGTCTGTCATAAATTCGCCGATCACCGTGAGGTCGAGACGGGCCGACGCCATTATGCCACGGCAGCCTTGTCCTCCTTGTCCTCGCCCCGCATCACAATCTTCAGCGCATAATCCGGCAGCGGCCGTTGCAACGCCTTCGCCTCTTCCCACGGCGCACGCATCCACACGTCCCGCTCTTCGTCGGTGCGCAGGATCACCGGCATGACCTTCACCGCGTTCGGCGATGTCGTGAGAAAACCGTAGACCTGATGCGCCCCGGCACCGGCTTTCATTTCGTGCCGCGATCACCGTGCGGAAAGGCGCCACGAACATTCCGGAAACGCTCTGCTACCATTTTGCTACCCAATTCGGTAGCACGGGCCGGTATGGGATAGGACAGGGCAGGAGCCTTCGGCAAATTCTACAGATAATTCAACACAAGTTGTGACAGCACGGAATGGGGGAAGACGCCCATAACCGCATTTCGAGTGCGGTGCATTCGACCACTCTGCCACCTCTCCAGGCGCCATGACGGGTGATTCACCCGGCCTTCGGTCGGGGCGAGTTCTAGGCGAGGATGGCGGGACAGACAAGGCGCGGCTGAACAATTTCGTGCCGCCCGGCGCGCAAATTTGGGAGCAGAATCAATGCAGCATCTGACCGTTCAAGCCAATGGCGCGACGTTCCATGTCGCACAAGCGGGGCAAGGCCGGCCGCTCCTGCTGCTGCACGGCTGGCCGGAATTCTGGCTGACCTGGGAGCCGGTGATGACGCGGCTGGCCGATCGCTTCACGCTTTATGCGCCTGACCTGCGCGGCTTCGGCGACAGCGACAAGCCGGATGGGCCGTTCGGTCCGGACCAGCAGGCGTCCGACATGCTGGCGCTGATCGATGCGCTCGGCCTAAAGCAGGCCGGCATCATCGGCCATGACGTCGGCGGCGCGCTGATGCAGCCGCTCGCCCGGCAGGCGCCCGGACGTATAGCCGGACTGTTCTTCTTCGACTTCGTCTATCCCGGCATCGGCGCGCGGATGGCCGAACCGGAGCGGCTCAACAATATCTGGTACCAGTCGTTCCATCAGATGGAGATGGCCCCGCAGCTGGTCGGCGCGACGCGCGAGACCTGCCGCGCTTATATCGGACATTTTTTGCGCGCCTGGTCGCATCGCAAGCATGTCTTCGACGATGTGCTGGAAGCCTTCACCGACAATTTCATGAAGCCGGGAAATCTCGCCGGCGGCTTTGCGCATTACCGCGCCGCGCATGCAGGCCGCATCAGGATGATGAAGGGCGAAGCTCCCGCCCTGCCGCCGATCTCGGTGCCGACCTGCATCCGCTGGGCCGAGCACGATCCGCTGTTTCCCTACGCCTGGACCGATCGGTTGAGCGAGACATTCACTGATCTCGATCTGGCGATGTTCGAAGGCGTCGGGCACTTTCCACATCGCGAAGATCCCGATCGTGCGAGCGCGGAAATCGCTGCGTTCTTCGATCGGATCGCGTGGCGCTGATGAAGCGAAGGTGGGACCGCCGGACGCGACAAAACACCGGCGGCCCCGTGCCGCTTCTTTGAAATTCTGGCCGGGAAGTGCGGCTTCGCCGGTCAGCCGGAGCGACGAAACGACCGTAGCGGCGCGCGCGAAATCGGCAACGCGATCCCGGTTTTAACCTAACCGGTCAAGGTTACCTCGGCTGAGGGAACTTCAGTCTTTACCTTTCTTCGCTTTCTTCTCGTCTTTTTCCTTGTCGTCGTCCTTGCCGTTCTTGCGATTGGTGAAGCGCGCGTTGCCAAGGCCGGTGCCGATGGTCAGCACGCCCCATCGTTCGACATCCTGCATGAAGGGAACTTCCGCAAGACCCTGCGCCACGCCGTCATTGTGCATCACGACCGCGGTATCGTGATCGCCGATTTGCGGGATGCCCTCGATCAGACTCTCGGGCAAATTGAACTTGCTGCTCTCCCAATTGCCCGGCAGGTTTTGCGCGCCCTTCTCGATCGAGCCGTCCTCGTTGATGACGCCCGGGCAGGAAACGCCGATGAACGGTGCGAGCTTCAGGCCCTCCGCATCGGCTTCCGCGATCAACCCCTTCAGCATCTTGACCAGCCGCTTCACCGCGCCCTCGCGCGTCGGCTCGTCGTCGGCGTGACGCCACAGTTCCGACTTCCATACCTTCGCTTTCGACAGGTCCTTGGCCTTCTTCCAGTTGGTTTCGACCACGCCGCAGCGGATATTGGTGCCGCCGATGTCGACCGCCAAAATGCTGTCATGGGCCTCGAAGATCCAGGACGGCGACAGATGCAGCGTGCCGATCAATCCTGCATCGTCGGGGTGAAAGCGGATCGGCACGAGGTCGACCTTGAATTCTTCTTCCTTGAGAAGGATCTCGGTGCGCGCGATCGCGAGCTCGCCGAGCCGGCTCTCGCGAAAGCCGCCGCCGACCACGATGCGCTGGGTTTTCGCCCAGGCCTTGGTTTTCAGGAACCGGCGCGTCACATAGGCCAGTTCCTGGGCGAACTCCTCGATCGCACTGTGCAGGACCGCTGAAGCCTCGACATCGTCCCCGACCAGAACGGCATCGAGGGTCTTCTTGCTGACCTTTTCCGAGGGCTCGTCGCCGAAGGGGTCTTCGCCGGATTTGCGCAGGGGTTTCCGCCACTTGTCGAAAATCTCCCGGAACGCGCCCTTGCTGGCGCGGTCGCCGAGAAAACCGTCCTCGTCCTTCAGTTCGAGGTTGAAGCTGTCCACGTCCACCGACGGCAGGCGGCTGGCGCCGTGGCCGGCGATGCCGGTGGTGATGACGATGTCCTCAGCCATTTTTGCCCTAGCCCCGGTGCTAATTGGGGTACAACGGGCGGGGAACCCATTGGTTTCACGGGGCCGGAGAGAGCGCCCGGACGCCCGCCCGGCGCGTCGAAAATGCGCCAAATCCCTCATATTTGGCGGTTTTTCGGGCTGGTTTGCCTTGACTCACCGCTGCCAGCGGCTATAAGTCCGCCCAACCCGGCGCGGGATTTTTCTCGCGCTGTTTGTTTTTGCGCGGGACCTAAGGGGTCGCTCCCTGTCGCGCGAAAATCGTACCCATACCGACTGAACAAAAAGCCGACCCGGACTTGTCCGAGGCCGGGATCGAACACGAAGGAATTAAACGATGTTCGCAGTCATCAAAACCGGCGGCCGGCAATACCGCGTCGTTCCGAATGATGTACTCGAGATTGGCAAGATCGCCGGCGATGTCGGCACGATCGTGCAGCTTGGTGAAGTCCTTGTCGTCGGCGGTGACACGCCGGTGCTCGGCATGCCGACCGTGGCGGGCGCTTCCGTTGCGGCCGAAGTGCTGGACCACAAGCGCGGCCCGAAGGTGATCGCCTTCAAGAAGCGCCGCCGCAAGAATTCGCGCCGCAAGCGCGGCTATCGCGACGAGATCACGGTGCTTCGCATCACCGAGATCCTGACCGATAACGCCAAGCCTTCCATCGGCCCGCGGCCGAAGAGGGAAAAGGTGGTGGCTCCCGCGCCGGTTGACGGCGACGACGAGGCGCCGAAGGCGGCCAAGAAGAAGGCCCCCGCCAAGAAGACGGTGGCCAAGAAGGCAGCGGCGAAACCCGCCGCCAAAAAGGCTCCGGCGAAGAAGGCCGCGGCCAAAAAGGGCAAGACCGACAAGAAGTGATGCGCTGCAATCAAAAATTGAAGCGTGACAAAAAGTGAAATGATTCCGTCAAGGAATTGATCTAAGAGATACCGGTAATTGGAGACGGGCCATGGCTCACAAAAAAGCAGGCGGTTCATCGCGTAACGGACGTGATTCGGCGGGCAAGCGGCTCGGGATCAAGGCGTACGGCGGCGAGCACGTGATTCCCGGTAACATTATCGCGCGTCAGCGCGGCACCACCTGGCATCCCGGCCTTAATGTCGGCATGGGCACCGACCATACTCTGTTCGCCAAGATCGAAGGCCGCGTCGAGTTCCGTGCAAAAGCCAATGGCCGCACTTTCGTATCGGTTGTTCCGATGACGGAGGCGGCCGAATAGACGGTGGATCACATGATTCCGCCGGGTCCTGATGAACCGGCGGAGTCGTAAAGGGCTCCAAAGGGGAGGCGGGAAACCGGCCTCCCTTTTTATTTGCGCTTACTTGCCGACGGAGCCCGACGATGCTGCAGGACATTCCGACACCGACATTGCGCGAGGCGAGTCCTTGCGTCCTCGAGACCGAACGGCTGACCTTGCGCAGGCCGACGCTCGCGGACGTAAAAGCCATTGCGCGGCTCGCCAACGATCGCCGCATTGCGGAGAACACCCGCCGCCTGCCGTATCCCTATCTGCAGGACCATGCCGTCGAATTCGTCCGCGCCACGGCCGCCGGGCAGCTCGACACCGTGTTCCTGATCGAGAACAGCCACACGCCGATCGGCATGGTCGGCATCAGCTGGCATGAGCTGGAGGCGCCGGAACTCGGCTACTGGCTCGGCGTCGAGCATTGGGGCCGGGGTTATGGCACCGAGGCCGCACGCGCGGTGATCGATTGGTTCTTCGAGGAGTACGCGTCGGAACATCTGTTCTCCGGCGCGCGCGTCGCCAATCCCTCGTCGCGCAACATTCTGGAAAAATGCGGCTTCCAGTGGACCGGCGTCGAGCTGCACCGCTTCGAGGCGCTGGGCTCCTCGACCCCGGTCGATTGCTTCCGGCTCTCGCGCGGTGTCTGGTCGTCGCTGAAGAACTGGGGCAGTTCGACGCGGCGGTAGTGTGAGTCTTTCCGATTCAATTTTCAAACAGCAAGGGCCGTCGCGGAGAAGAGCAAGCGACGGCCTAAGACGCATCGTCGTCCCGGCGAAGGCCGGGACCCATAGCCACCGTCGGTGGTTGTTGAAGCAAAGCCGTCGACCACATTTTTCTAACCACATCCGCCGCGGCGTATGGGTCCCCTGAGTTCACAAACGAAGTGCAACACTTCCGGTTGGAGGTGTTGCCATGGGGCGGAGTTACGATCAGCTTTCCCTGGACGACCGATGCGAGATTGCCCGGCTTTCGGCCAATGGCAGCTCGGTCCGGCAAATCGCGGCAGCTCTGGATCGCTCGCCATCAACGATCTCTCGGGAGCTGAAGCGCAATAGTGGGGCTCAGGTCGGATACCGGTCCAGTTACGCCAACCAGCAGGCCCGCGCCCGGCGCTGGAAGGGCTCGCGCCTGGAGCGAGATGAGAGCTTGCGAGCCGCTGTCATTGAGCGGCTCGCAAGCGGATGGTCGCCCGAGCAGATCGCTGGCCGGCTCGAACGCGAACAGGGTCGCAAGGTGATCTCCTACGAGACCATCTACCGCTTCATCTACGCGCAGCTCTCCCGCACCAGGGACTACCGCTGGCGGCGCTACCTGCCGCGCGGCAAGAGCAAGCGCGGCTGCCGCGGCAGGAAGGGCGGCAGCCCGGCAAGCTTCATTGAAGGCCGTGTTTCCTTGGCAAATCGACCCCTCGAGGCCGCCGACCGATCGACCTGCGGCCACTGGGAGGCCGACCTGATGATGTTCACAAAATACGGTCAGGCCATCCTGACCGTGCATGAGCGCAAATCCCGCCTGCTGCTGGCGATCAGGCTCTCCAGCAAGGCCGCCAACGGCGTCGCCCGTCATCTGGTCAATCTGTTTGGCGCCATGCCGCCGCCGCTGCGCCAGACCGTCACCTTCGACAACGGCACCGAGTTTGCCCGCCATCTCGCGCTCCACGATCTGAAGATCGAAACATTCTTCTGCGATCCCTACGCTCCTTGGCAGAAGGGCGGTATCGAGAACGCCATCGGCCGGATGCGCCGCTTCATCCCCCGCAAGACCGACTTGGCCACACTCTCAAACAGCCGCTTCCGCAACCTCGTGGCCGCCTACAACAACACCCCACGCAAGTGCCTTGACTTCAGGACCCCGGCCGAGTCCTTTGCCCAACTGTTGCACTTCGAGTGTGAATCCACCTCCCGGCCTGCGCCGGGACGACGTGAAGCGATCTCGCGGCATGATTTTCGCCCGAGGTTTGCAAATTCGTTTGCCCCTCTGCGAACAGAGGGCGCAGGGAATGCCGGGTGCGCGCTGCACCCGCGGTCTCGTGTGCCAAGAGTTGCGCATTTGGCGCACACGAGCATACAGGTGAGCGGAAACACTCCGACATCCCCTGCGCAATGGCTTTACGGCTTACTTCGTGCTCTCCCCGGTGAGCGGGCTTGTTGTCACCGTCACCTTGCGGAAAACTCCCCGCAAGGCTTGGCGCCAGCATCGCGGCGCCAGGACCACACGACTTGGCCGTACGCTTCGGCGTTTTCGTCCGGCGCGCAAACACGCACCTGACGCCAAAGCGTCCATCGCATCCCCAGCCCTACGTTTCGTGACGATCGCGAAGCGCCCCTCGTGTGGGCCGGGATGCGCAAGATTAAACCAGTGATTTGCCCGACGTGACCAGCGGAATATTTTTGATTCTGGGGCTTGACAGATTCTGAAAATCAGAAGTGATTTGGCCCCGCCTCGCCAAAGCCACGGCGGACGCTGCCGTCGGTGTCGCACCTCTCGCCAGGCCGCATTGCGAAGAGCGACAGCGACGGCCCTTTTTCGCTTGCCGCGCAAGCTGCGCAGGGGGAGTATGTTCGGAACGTACGGGGAAAACGTACGGGGAATGTGATTACAAATCACAGGGGAGGAATCATGAAGCCACACCGGCTCCAGGTCAGACAATACTATTTCACTGTTTCGCATCTTCTCGAGTCCTGCCCGCGAGAACCTGTTGCTCTCGGGCGAGACCCTGTTGGCTCACCACAAGCTCGAAGAAGGATTGTCGTGCAATGAAGATCATCTCGCCCAGCAATGCGGCTCTGGCCGTCGCAGTCTCCGTCTCGCTGGCGTTCGCCGGCACGGCGCTCGCCCAGCAGCCAAGGACGCTCAAGATACAGTCGGCGGTGCCCCCGTCGAGCACCACGCAGGACGCGCTCAGGTTCTTCGCCGACCGGGTCGACAAGCTGACCGGCGGCAATCTCAAGATCGAGGCGCTGCCGGGCGGCGCGGTTGTGCCGCCGTTCGAGATTCTGGATGCAGCGCACAAGAAGGTGATCGACGGCGCCTATGGCATCTCCTACTGGTGGGTCGGCAAGAGCGTCACCGCAACGCTGTTCGCAAACACCCCGGCCGGCATTGCCGGCATGGATGCGGTCGACTTCATCGGCTGGGTCTACGACGGCGGCGGCCTCGAGCTGTGGAACGAGTTCTATCAGAAGGAGCTGAAGCTCAATCTGGTCGCCATGCCGAGCATCCCGCCCAGCCCGCAGGCGCTCGGCTGGTTCAAGCGGCCGATCAAGGACCTCCCCGACTTCAAGGGCATGAAGTGCCGCCAGACCGGCATCGTCTCCCAGCTCTATGCCAAGATGGGCATGGCCGTCGTCAACATGCCGGGCGGTGAAATCCTGCCTGCCGCCGAGCGTGGCACGATCGATTGCGCGGAGTGGGTTGGCGGCGTCGAGGATTTGCGCCTCGGCCTGCATACGGTCTGGAAATATCATTACACGCCCGGCATGCACGAGAGCGCCTCGGTCGCCGAACTCGCGATCAACAAGGACGTCTGGGACAGCCTGCCGGAGCAGAACAAGGAAGCGATCAAGTCGGCTTCAACGGAGACCTTCCTGCGCTGGTGGGCGACGTTCCAGAGGTTGAACGCGGACGCCATCCAGGAGTTCACGGAAAAGCACGGCGTGAAGCTGATGACGACGCCGCCGGAGATCAACACGGCGTTCCTGAAAACCTGGGACGAGTTCGCGGCGGCGGAAGCCGCGAAGAACCCGTTCTTCAAGAAGGTCTACGACTCCCAGCGGGCCTATGCCTCGAAGGTGGTGCCGGCCAAGCGCTTCATGTTCCCGCCCTACGCCTTGCAGGCCGACCACTATTGGCCCGCGAAGACGCAATAAGATCGCGTTGAGCGACATTTCGCGACACAAGGATAGACGGAAGGGCGGCCTGAGCCGCCCTTCTTGCTGTGGCGGCGCGATCGAACTCGCCCCATCGGCCGTGACACGCAACACTCGCAGCTTACTCGGGATCCGTTCGCATGAGCAGCATCTCCCTTCCACCAACGCTGATGCCTCCCAGGGGCTATCTGGCTGTCATCCGCACCATCGACAAGTTCACGGAGTGGACAGGCCACCTCTTCATACTGTTCATCATTCCGCTGATTTTGTCCAACGTGATCGAGGTCGTTCGCCCGCTACGTCCTCAAGGACCCGACGATCTGGGCGCTCGATATCACGACGATGTCGTATGCGGCGCTGTTCATGCTGGGATCCGCCCTGGCATTGCTCAAGGGCGCGCACGTGCGCACCGACATGCTGTGGGAAGCATTCTCGGATCGAACCAAGGGCATGATCGACAGCATTGCGTTCATCCTGTTCTTCCTGCCGACCATGGCGGTGCTGTTCTTCATCTCGATCGACGACTTCATTTACGCGATCTCGATCAACGAGCGCTCGGCTTCCGGAGCATGGGCGCCGATCCTGTGGCCGCTGCGCGGCGTCATTCCCGTTAGCGCCTTCATGCTGTTCGTGCAGGGCATCTCCGAGCTCATGAAGAGCATCTGGGCCTGGCGGACCGGCGCATTCCTGACCAGGCACGAGAAAATCGAGGTCTGAGCGCCATGGGTTATACCGAGAGCCTCGGACTGATCATGCTTGTCGGCATGGTCGCGGTCATCTTCATCGGTTTCCCGATCTCCTTCACGCTGCTGTTTCTCGCCATCATCTTCGGCGGGCTGGGGCTTGGCTGGGAGCAGACCTTCAATCTTGCCTACCTGCAGATCTGGGGCACGATGAAGGACGAGATCTTCCCGGCCGTGCCGCTCTTCATCTTCATGGGCTACATGACCGAACAGGCCGGACTGATGGAGCGGCTGTTCGGGGCGCTGCGCAGCCTGCTGGCGCCGGTGCGCGGCTCGCTCTATCTGGCGGTCATCCTCACCGCGACGATCTTTGCCATGGCAACCGGCATCGTCGGCGCCGCCGTAACCGTGCTCGGCATCATGGCCGCACCGATGATGATCCGGACGGGCTACGATGCGCGGCTGTCGGCGGGCGCCATCGCCGCCGGCGGCACGCTCGGCATCCTGATTCCGCCCAGCGTGATGCTGGTGGTGATGGGCCCGACCATGGGGATACCCGTCAACCTGCTCTATTCGGCGGCGTTCGGCCCCGGCTTCCTGCTCGCGGGCTGTTACATCGCCTACACGCTGATCCGCAGCTTCATGAATCCCAAGCTCGGCCCGCCCATGACGATGGATGAGCGAAAGGAAGCCTACGATGCGATGACGACGGAGAAGGTGGGCGTCGCCGTGGTCGCCCTGGGACTTTTCTGTCTCGTCGTGATGGTCTATCTGCTTGCAGAACTGCTGTTGAGCCAGGCGGGCGTGCCGCGCATGGCCATCGGCGCCGGCTCGATCGATATCTCGGGAATTGCCGCGGTGCCGGCGCTGCTGGTGGCATTCCCCTATTTCCGAAGCGACTATTTTCGCGCCGTGGTGTTGGGCATCGCGCCGCTCAGCGCGCTGATCGGCTTTACGCTCGGGACGATCGTCGGGGGCCTCGCGACGCCGACCGAGGCGGCCTCGTGCGGGGCTTTCGGTGCGACGCTGCTCGCGCTCGTCTACGGCCGGCTCAATCTGAAATCGGCGACCAACGCGGCCACCGGCACCATGGTGACCTCGGCCATGGTGCTGTTCCTGGCCGTTGCCTCGACCGTGTTCGGCGCCATCTTCACCAAGCTCGGCTCGGCAAACCTGATTACGAACTACCTGCTCGCCGTTCCGGTGGGCGATTGGTGGAAGCTGGCGCTGATCATGTCCATCTTCTTCATTCTGGGATGGCCGTTCGAATGGCCGGTGATCATCCTGGTGTTCCTGCCGATCGTTTTGCCGGTTGTCGAGAAGCTGCAGCTCGGCCTCGGCAAGCTCGACCTGCTGATCTGGTTCGGCGCGCTCACGGCCGTCAACATGCAGACGTCCTACCTCAGTCCACCGGTTGCCATGTCGGCGTACTATCTGCGCAACGTCGTGCCGCAATGGAGGCTGTCGACGATCTACAAGGGCATGGCCGACTACATGGTCATCCAGGTGATCGTGTTGGGCCTGCTGCTGCTGTACCCGCAGATCGCCCTTTGGCTGCCGCATGCGACGAGAAATTGAGTCCTTGCGCAGCGTTTCGCAGGCGATCTACACCTGCGGGCCGACGTCCTGCGCCTCGCGGCCGAGCTGCTGCTCGCGCAGGAAGATGTAGAAGCCGGCGGCGATGATGATGACGGCGCCGACGACGGTGGTGACGTGCGGCACGTCGCCGAACACGACATAGCCGAACGCCACCGCCCACATGATCATCGAATACTGGTACGGCACCACGACGGAAGCCGGCGCGAGTTTCAGCGAGCGATTGACGCACATCAGCGCGCTCACCGAGATGGCGCCGGCCAGCGCGAACAGGCCGAGGCTGCCCAAGGTCGGCGTCACCCAGCCGAACGGCGACAGCACCGCGCCGAGCGCAAAGGTGCCGATGAATTGCGTCGACGCCAGCACGATGTCGGGCGTTGCGCGCACCGAGCGGGTGATCAGCATCAGGAACGCAAACGAGGTGGAGCCGGCGAGCGCGATCAGCGCCGGCCAGCTCACGGTTTGCGCCGACGGCCGCAAGGCGATCAGCACGCCGCAAAAGCCGATCAGCACCGCGCTCCAGCGCCGCCAGCCGATTTTTTCGCGCAGCAAAATCCCCGACAGGGCGGTGACGATGATCGGACACGCCAGGTAATAGGTGATGACGTCGGCAAGCGGCAGATAGACGGTGGCGATAAAGAACGCCGCGACCTCGATGGTCGACAGCGTCACCCGCAGCAATTGCAGCCACGGCCGCTCCAGCGGAAAGAACGCGGCGCGCTGCTTCCAGATCATCGGCAGCAGCAGGAGCAACGCGGCGCAGGCGCGCAGCCACAGCAATTGCCCGACCGTATAGGTCGCGACCATGAATTTGCCGAGCGCGTCGCCGAACGAGAACATGAAGACGCCGAGCATCATCAACCCGATGCCGGCCAGCCGGGCGGAGCGTTCGTCAGCGATCGAGGGTTTTGCGAGGAGGGTCATGCCTGCTTTGTCGTTGCCGGGCTACGTCCCGGTCTTGCTTCGGTGGGTGCCGTGCTGTTTTAAAGACGTGGATGCCCGGGGCAAGCCCGGGCACGACGAATTGAACCAATTGTCGCAGGAAACGCCATGACCGAGTTCGATCCCGCCAACCACCGCATGGTGCCCGAGCAACGCTGGTTCGAGGATTTTGTGATCGGGGAGCGTTTTGTGCTGCCGGGCCGCACCCAAACCACGGCGATCTTTGCCGCGTTCCAGGCCGCAAGCGGCGACACCCACCCGATCCACTATGACGTCGAATATTGCCGCGCCCGCGGCATGCCGCATCTGCTGGCGCATGGCTTTCAGACGCTGGTGCACACCGCGCCCGGCGCCGGGCTGTTTCCCTTCGTCACGGAAGAATCGCTGGTCGGCTTCCTCGAACAGTCGAGCAAATTCCTGAAACCGGTCTATGCCGACGACACCATCTATCCCGCGCTTGAGGTCACGGAACTCGTGCCCGGCCGCACCACCGGCGTCGTGACGCTGCGCTCGACCGTCTACAACCAGCGCCGCGAGCTGGTGCTGGAGGGGATGCAGAAGTTTTTGATCCGGAAGCGGCAGACCTAACGTCGTACCACCGGTCGTGGGCGATCGATGCGGCCCGCGCCAAGGCGCTGTTGCAACAGCGTCCCGAGAGTCGGCGGGTTTAGGTCGTTGTTCGCGGCAAAGGCTTGCACTGCGGAGCGGTCGGTCGGAAGGTTCTGCACCATCCATTCCGAAATCAGCCGCGTCACCTGGGGCGCTGCGACGCTCGTGCCATCCATGGCGACGACCGAACCGCTGCGCGTTCCGGCCGCGAGGATGCCGTGCAAGACGACAGATTCGTCAGCCACCGCCGAGACGTCGGGGCCGGTACGTGGAGGAACCGTCGGCGGCGTGCCGACAGGTCCGGCACCCGTATATTTGCTCTGCATCCGGTCGCTTGCCCGGTAGCCGCCGACAACGATGGTGTGCTGCCCCGTCGCCAGCGCATTCACCGTGCCGCGGCGCCGAATGGGGCTCGGCCCGACGTCGTTCTGCTGCTCGCGCCCCGACGGCTGAAACAAACATAGTCGGGGTCGTCGAATCTGGATTGCCGTCCCGCCAGCGGATAACCAAACGGCGTGTCGCCGCGCTGAACCCAGGCTTCGATGGCGACTGCGCTGCCGATGTTTTTCAGCTCGATCAGCCAGGTCCCGCAAGCCGCAATCCGCGGATTGGGATCCGCCTGCGCCGTCGGCGCAACATAGATCGAAATTTGCGGCCGACCGAAGCCGGTGTCGATGTTCTGCACCTGGTAGCGCGATGTACCCAATGTCGGCGGAGGAAAGATGTTGCCCGGCGTAACCCAAGGCGTTACCTCGCCTGTCGGGCTCGTCAGCCGCACCTGAATTCTGGGACGCTGCTGCGCCGCCGTCAGCTCTGGCAGCCAGACGTCAACGGCGCTCTCCGCCTTGTCATCCGGCTGGATGCGCCAACGCAGAACCTTGCTTGCGCCAGCAGCGAGATCGAACTGCGCGTGGCATCGTGAAAGATAATAGTTTCCTGCCGGGAGAACGACGCGCAGCGCCGTGGGGCGAGTCGCGATCAACTGATCGATCGCCCTTTCCAACAAGCTCGAGCCGTCATGCGGGCCCGCAATGATGCCATAGCTTAGATTGACCACCACGGGCAGCGATCCCGTGCTCTCGTCGGACGCGATCTGATCGGCCCGGTTCAGGATGAAATGCATGGCATCCAGGGCCGCCGGAGTAAGCAACCCGCCCGAGGTCCCCTTGGTTACCCCTTTCGGCAGTTGCACGCCGATGAGATAGGGCGAATTCGATTGCACCTTTGCGAGATCGATTCCGCAGGCAATGTCCATGACATGGGTGCCGTGCTTGAGGCGTCGAGCGGCGAGATTCTGGCCAAGCTTCCGGTAGAGTTGGTCTTCATCCACGATCCCGGACCAGCTGTACCCCGCCAGCAGCGGATCGATGTCGTTCGAGGTGAGCTCGCGCCCATATCCGAATCCGGGCGGCTGGCCGGCACCCGTGGTATCGTCCTGGTTCCAGAAATACTTGAACCGGGTCGCCAGGTTCGACTGGTCCATCTTGCGGAATTGCTCGTGGGCGAAGGCCAGTCCATCGTCGATTACGGCAACGATGGCGGTGTTGGGCTGGTCGAAGGCGAGCTCCTGGAGCACGCGAGGTTCGCTATTCTCGAACGGCCGCACCGCGGTGCCCAGTTCGATCGCCTTGATCCGGCCAACCAGCTGCTTGAACTTCTGGACGAGATGACTTGATCCGCTGCCCGTCACCAGCATCCGAAGCGCGGCCTGGCTCATGATGGCCATGCAGAAGGTCACATCCGTCGCCTTTAATCCGCGTGGCGGCTGCTTGTACATGGTGGGAACGCGGATCAACTCCCTGAACACCGGCGCGGCGGCATCAAAGGCAAAGGACGATGCCGAGCCCTCCACCTCCAAGAGCACGCGAAACCATTTTCCCTTGAGGTAGGCAAAATCGGTGGCGACCGCCCAATTGATGGCTGGAGCAACCTGTTTGTCGTTTCCGAGCATTGGCAGATACCTGACAAAAGAACCGAACGAAACGCTTTATGCCCACTCTTTCGCGGCTTCTTCCCAGAGCCAATGCAAGACCGGTGATCTTTCCGGCGCAAGCGAAGCTATCGCATCGACATAGGGCGGATCGATTGCCGGATCGGGCCGCTCGTTCGCGGTGGCGGGATCGTAGAAATCGTGAAAATCGAAATCCTCGGCGCCAGGGTAGCGCTCGCCATCAAACCGCCACGCGTTGAATTTCGACCCGCCGAAGCCTCTGGCCCGGCGAATGAAATAACGCGCCAGCGTCAAACCGAGCACCTGCCCTACCGACGAGTTGATCGGATAATGCACGCCGGCGACGGTGCGGTTGACGGCGATCCGCGCCGCCTCCCGCATCAGTTGCTCGCCGAGTGCGGCGCCGCCGCCACGCAACTCCCAAAGAATCCGCGCGATCATGTGGTTCTCGGTGGAGTGTCCACTCGGAAAACTGCCGTGCCCCGGCGTCAGGATGATCGGCTGCACCTGCGAGGACAATTCGTTCGGCCGGCGCACACCAAGCGCATGCTTGATGCGCATCTCGACAAAGGTTGCGAGCCGCAGCGCGGCGTCGAGCAGTTCCAGTGTCTTCTTCGTGCGGTCGGGATGCAGATTGACCACCGAACTCCAGAACGCATATTGCGGGGTTAATTCGCTGAGGATTTCCGATGCGCGATCCTCGCGCAGATCGGAATAGGTATCGAGTAAATCCAGCTGGGCTTTGAGGATCGCCGGCGTCGGCCGCAGGATCGTCACCACCCGGCTTGACGTAATCTTGGGCGCCGGCGGAACGTTGCGAACATGAAGATGCCAGAGCGTGATCGAGCGCCGATTTGAAACCTTGGTGACGGAGCTGCCATGATCCAGGTAGCTGAACGTTTCCTTGTGCCGGGTGACAAGCAGATGCGACATCAGGTCGAAATCGATGACGGAGCCCCGCACCCCCGGCTCCCATGCCGAGAGATTGCCCGGATCGTCGAGGACGCGCTGCGATGGATTAAGCGTTTGGCCGAGCCAGTTTCCGACAATGCCGTCGCGCTGCTTGATCAGAGCATCCGATACGATCGGCGATCCATAGCCTCCATACGAAGCGCCTGCGGCGCCGGCTGCCCCTGCCGCTCCCGCTGCTCCAGCCGCACCCGCCGCTCCTGCAGCACCCGCGGCGCCTGCCGCACCAGCCTCCGGCCCCATACCGCTCATGAGATCACCTCGCTATTATTGTGGGACGCCCGCTTCCTGCAACGCAGTGGACCAGATCTTGCCGGTTTCAAATCCCGCCGTGGGATGACGCTCGCGATAGCGCGAGATGGTCAGAGACGGCTCCAGCCGCAGCAATTCCGTCACCGTCTTGCGCGCATCGTTGTGCAGCCCAGCTTGCCATTGCGCGATCGCCAGCGCCCGGAAGGTCGAGGTATGGGTGCGGTTGGCGCGCAGCGAAAGATTGGCGAGCTCGATGGCGCGCTTGTAGTGGCCGGCGGAGAGCGCCGCGGTAGCGGCGAGCGAGTCGTAGAAATAGCGATGCGGGTCGAGCGGCGAAAGTCTTAACGCGCGCTGGGTGTCACGGACGGCAACGGCGCCCTCGCCCTTGAACGCATGCAGCGTTCCCTTGAGGAGCCAGGCCAGGCCGTCATTGGGATTGGTGCGGAGCGCCAGCTCATAATTCTCCTGCGCAGTGTCGAGCTGCCGCAACAGATTTGTATGGACCAGGCCCGACATGACCAGCGCGAGCGAACATTGAGGATCGGCATTGAGGGCGCGGCGGCAGAAATCGAGCGCGAATTGCGCGTCCGTCGAGGGATCATTCATCCAGCCTTGCTGCACACGCAGCACGTGCCATTTAGCGAGCCATGCCCAGGGGATCGCCTGCCGCGGCAAGCGCTCGGTGAGCGCGACCAGCATTTCCCTCGACCGGTCGAAATCCTTCCGCGACAAGCGGTGCATCAATGCGATCGCACCCATCAGCAGCGTATAGCTCTCCAGCGTCGGCAAGGGATGGGTCTGCGCGCGCTGCAACTCACGCGACACTATCGCCATGCTGACGGCCGTGACAATGTCGTCGACGACGTTGTCCTTACCGCTGACAATGGCCAGTGCATTGCCTTCCATCGCCTCGGACCAGACGACGGCACCGGACTCGGATGATGCGAGTTCAACGTTGATGCGGAGCTTGCTACCGACCTTGCGGTACGCGCCTGAAAGCACGTAGTTCGCCGTCAGGTAACGGCTGACCTCCTCGATGGATGTTTCGCGCCCTCGGAACACCGTGGTGGACAGCCGCGAAATGACGTTGAGCTCAGCGGAACGCGACAACGCCGCAATTATCTCGTCGGCCAACACCTCGCCAACGACATGGTGCTCGCCCTTGTCCGCGCGTTCGACGAACGGAATGACGGCGATCGTCGGGCGCAGTTGCGGCATCGCCATGGTGCCGGGCTCGATCACGGGGCGTGGTCCTGGTGGGCCGACGCGATAGGCGCGGACCGGCTCCTGCACGTGCTTGAGATAGCACGCGCCCAGATCCTCGATATCGGCATCAAGCACAGGGGTGAGTTGATCGCGGACATCCGCGGACACAACGATTTCGCCAGGCCCTGCGAGGCCCGTGAGACGCGCGGCAAGATTGACTCCCGAACCATAGACATCGTGGCCGTCCGCGATCATATGACCGGAATGCAAGCCCATACGCAGCATGATGTGCTGACTGGGCAGGACGCCATCATTGATCTTCAGTCCCGCGCGCTGCAGGGCAAAGGCGGCTTTCATCGCCGGCGCCACCACGGGAAATTCGAGCAGCAGGCCGTCGCCATGGCTCTTGACGAGACGGCCACAGTGCGAGGGCAATACTTCCCTTTCGACGACGCCGACGAAGTTGCGCCACCGCTGCACGATGCCGCTTTCGTTCTCTTCCATAAGCCGAACGGATTCGACCACGTCGGCGAACAGCAGTGTCCGCGTGACCCATTCGGCTCCATCCAACGCGTCGGGGCGCTCGATTTCAACCATGTGCTGCGTCATCGTTCGGAAGCTCCACGCATTCTTGGGCACGGCTTCGCCATTAGCAAGGCCGATCCGCTTCGATTGCGTCATCCACGAACGCTCGCCCCAGCCGAGACTCGTGTCGATCCTGCCGCAGGCAAATTTGACCTCGGCTTCGGGCATCCTGCATCACGCTTCAGGGTTGATGTGTGAATTGCCTCATACTTGAGGACTTTTGTTGGAGGGCCGCCGGCCCCTTGCTCAGCTATTACGAATTTGCAGCAACTCGTATCGGCAGCCGTACCGTGCGTCGACCAATGCGCGAAAATTTTTGTCCGTGGGACGATTGGCCGCTGTTTCTCAACGAACGCGGGCGGCCCGAAAATTAAGGCTTTTCGCGCTATTTCGGGGGCATCAAGGGTTGCCGCAGCGGCCTCGCTGCCTTACCTGTCCACCATGAAATTCCTTGACGAGGCAAAGGTCTATATCCGCTCCGGCGACGGCGGAAACGGCTGCGTGGCGTTCCGCCGCGAAAAGTTCATCGAGTTCGGCGGTCCCTCCGGCGGCAATGGCGGCCGCGGCGGCGACGTCATCATCGAGGTGGTCGACGGGCTCAACACGCTGATCGACTATCGCTACCAGCAGCACTTCAAGGCGCAAAAGGGCACCAATGGCATGGGCAAGGACCGCCATGGCGCCAACGGCAAGCCGATCGTGCTGAAGGTGCCGGTCGGCACGCAGGTGTTCGACGAGGACCGCGAGACGCTGATCCACGACTTCACCACGCTTGGCGAAAAATTCGTGCTGGCCGAAGGCGGCAATGGCGGCTTCGGCAACGCGCATTTCAAATCCTCCACCAACCGCACGCCGCGCAACGCCAACCCCGGCCAGGCCGGCGAGGAGCGCTGGATCTGGCTGCGGCTGAAACTGATCGCGGATGCCGGCCTGGTCGGCCTGCCCAATGCCGGCAAGTCGACCTTCCTCTCCGTGGTCAGCGCGGCCAAACCGAAAATCGCCGACTATCCCTTCACCACGCTGCATCCGCAGCTTGGCGTCGTGAATGCGGGCGGGCGCGAATTCGTGCTGGCCGATATTCCAGGCCTGATCGAGGGCGCGCATGAAGGCGCCGGGCTCGGCGACCGTTTTCTGGGCCATGTCGAACGCTGCCGCGTGCTGCTGCATCTGGTGGATGCGACCTGCGAGCATGCCGGCAAGGCCTACAACACGGTGCGCACCGAGCTCGATGCCTATGAGGGGCATCTCGCCGACAAGATCGAGATCGTCGCGCTCAACAAGATCGATGCGGTGACGCCGGACGAACTGAAGAAGCAAAAGGACCGGCTGAAGCGCGCGGCGAAGAAGACCCCGCTGTTGGTCTCGGGCGCGGTCGGCACCGGCGTCAAGGAAGCGCTGCAGGCGCTGGTCGAGGTGATCGGCGAAGCCCCGGTATCGGCCAAGGCCAAGGGCAGCACCGCGGAAGCCGAGCCCTGGACGCCGGCGACGCAAGGCTGACGCTCCCGTCGCCGGTTTGCAATTGGCGTTTCGATATTGCAGCATCGCGGCGACCTGAAATCGCCGAAGTGCCGGAACATGCCGCGCGCCGAAAAACGTCCTCTGGATCATGTGCGACCAGCTTCGCCATGATTATCTGGGCTGTACCGGCCATCCGACGCTGAAGACGCCGAACATCGACGCGATGGCCAAACGCGGCGTGCGGTTCTCGAACGCCTATGTGCAATCGCCGATCTGCGGCCCCTCGCGGATGTCGTTCTACACCGGCCGCTACATGCGCTCGCACGGCTCGCACTGGAACGGCTGGCCGCTGCGGGTCGGCGAGCCGACGCTGGGCGATCACCTCAAGAAGATCGGCGTGCGCAACGTGCTGGTCGGCAAGACCCACATGGCGCCGGATATCGAAGGCTTGAAGGCGCTCGGCATCGCGCCGGATTCCATCATCGGCGTGCATGTGTCGGAATGCGGCTTTGAGCCCTATGAGCGCGACGACGGGCTGCATCCCGCGCAACCGGCCGCGCCCGCGCTATGACACCTATCTGCGCGAACAGGGTTTTGACGCGCCCAATCCGTGGGAGCATTGGGCCAACTCGGGCGCCGACGCCAACGGCGAATTGCAAAACGGCTGGCTGCTGGTGCATGCCGACAAGGCGGCGCGGATTCCGGAAGAGCATTCCGAGACGCCCTACATGACGCGGCGCGCGATGGATTTTATCGCGGAAGCGGAAGAGCGACGGGCGGCCGTGGTGCCTGCATCTGTCCTACATCAAGCCGCACTGGCCCTATATCGCGCCGGAACCCTACGCCAGCATGTACAGCGCAACGCGACGTGCAGCCGGCGATCCGCTCGGAGAAGGAACGCCAGGAAGCGCATCCGGTGTTCGCCGCCTATATGGACATGCGCTACTCCCGCAACATGGCGCGCGACGAGGCGCGGGAAAAAGTCATCCCGGCCTATATGGGCCTGATCAAGCAGATCGACGACCAGATGGGCGTCTTGATGCGCTTCCTCGAAGCGCGCGGGCTGCTCGAAGACACCATGATCGTGTTCACGTCGGACCATGGCGATTATCTCGGCGATCACTGGATGGGCGAAAAAGATCTGTTTCACGATCAGTCCGCCAAAATTCCGCTGATCGTGATCGATCCCTCGCGCGAGGCCGATGCCACCCGCGGCAGCGTCAGCGACGCGCTGGTGGAGGCGATCGATCTGGCGCCGACCTTCATCGAATATTTTGGCGGCACGCCGCCGGGCCATATTCTCGAAGGGCCGCTCGCTGATGCCGCTGCTGCATGGCGAGCCGCCGGCCGATTGGCGCAAGGTGATCTTTTCCGAGTACGATTATTCGATGCAGGACGTGCGGCTGAAGCTGAACCAGCCGATCGAGCAATGCCGCCTGTTCATGGTGTATGACGGCCGCTGGAAATACATCCACGCCTCAGGTTTCCGGCCGATGCTGTATGATCTGCAGAGCGATCCGCAGGAATTCGCCGACCGCGGCGAGGACCCTTCCTGCGCCGATGTCATCGCGCGGCTGCAAGCCGCGCTGTTCGACTGGGCGCTGCATCCAAAGATGCACATCACGACGCCGAACGAAAAGATCGCCACCTATGCGGACAGGCAGATGCAGGTCAAAGGCGGCATTTTGATCGGCATCTGGGACGAGGCGGAGCTGGCGGCGATCCGGAAGCGGATCGCCGCGCAATAGGCGTCTTTGGCAGGCGGAGTTTTATCCCATGCATATCTTCGTCGCCGTCCTTCTCGCGCTGCTGGCCGCCCTGCCCGCCTCCGCCCAGGTCGCCCCGAGCGAGTCCGAGTTGCGCGCCTATGGCGGCCTGCATGCCGCCGCCGCGCGCGGCGATGTCGCCGAGATCGAAAAGCGCATCGCCTCCGGTGAAAACAAGGAAGCGGTCGACAGCCGCCAACGCACGCCGCTGCATGTCGCGGTCTACCAGAAGAAGCACGATGCCGCCCGCGCGCTGATCCGGCTCGGCGCCGATCCGAACAAGCTCGAGATCGACCGCTACGACATCATCACCATTGCCGCGGTCGCCAACGATGTGCCGATGCTCAAGATCGCGATCGAGGGCGGCGGCAATCCGAAGGCGATCACCAGCCGCTATGACGGCACCGCGCTGATCGCGGCGGCTCATCTCGGCCACGCCGAGGTCGTGCGAATGCTGATCGCCGCCAAGGCGCCGCTCGATCACGTCAACAATCTGCAATGGACCGCGTTGATCGAATTGATCGTGCTCGGCGATGGCGGCAACAACCACACCGAAACCTTGCGCGCGCTGGTCGAGGCCGGCGCCGACGTCAACATTGCCGACGGCAGCGGCGCGACGCCGCTCAGGCTGGCGCGAGAGCCGCGGCTATCGGGAGATGGTTGCGATCCTGGAAAAGGCCGGCGCGAAGTGACGACTTGCTACCCTCATGGTGAGGAGCCGCGCACTTGCGCGGCGTCTCGAACCATGCAGGCCCGTCTGTGACCTTCATCCATCGAGACGGCGCTTCGCGCCGCCTCAGGATGAGGGAGAACGCGAAGCGGCGCCGCTCTATTGGTGATCTTGTAGCCCGTCGCCTTCACGATCGGCTGCCAGAACGCGTTGTCGGCGGCGAGCGCTTGCTCAGCTCCTCCGGCGTCGAGCCGACCGGGATCAGCGCGACGGCGAGCAGCTTCTCCTTCACCTCGGGCTTTGCCAGCACTCGGCAACGGCGACGCTCAGCTTCCTGGCGAATTCCGGCGAGCTGCCGGCCGGCAGCCACATGCCGTACCAGGCGTCCGCGTTCAGATCGATGCCGTTCTCCTTCAGGGTCGGCACGTCGGGCAGGAATTGCGAGCGCGCCGCGCTCGCGACCGCGACGATCCGCAAGCCGCCGGCGCGATGCTGGGTGATGGGTCCGAAAGCGTGGTGACGGCGAACGGCAGATGCCCGCCGACGAGATCGTTGATGATCGGCGCGGAGCCGCGATACGCCACGCGGGTCATGGAGGCGCCGAGCGCCTGTTCGAGCTGCCATCCGGTGAAATGCGGAATGGTGCCGCTGCTCGGCACGCCATAGCTGGCTTTCGCGGGATTGGCCTTGATCCAGGCCACCAGCTGCTTGAAATCCGTCACGCCGATCGAGGGGCTTACGGCTACCACGAATTCGAAGCGGGCGAGCTGCGAGACCGGGACGAAATCCTTCGCGGGATCGAAGCTCGGCTGGTTCTCCACCATCGGCAGCAGGTACATGGTCGGGCCTGTCGTCATCAGGATGGTGGTGCCGTCAGGGCTTGCGCCTTTCACTGACCTGATGCCGATCAGCCCGTCGCCGCCGGTGCGGTTCTCGACGATGAAATTGCGGTCGAGCAGCCGCGGGAAGATATTGCGCCAGTTGCCGGCACAGCATGTCGCCGCTGCCGCCGGCCGCGAAGGGAAAGACGATCCTGGTCAGCGGACCGGATTGCGCCCATGCCGCGCCTGCCTTGCGCGGCGGCCGACAATGCGAGACCTCCGGCAACAAACTCCCGACGATTCATAAATCCACCCTCCCGGCCGCTTTGGGCACATTACACCAGACCGACGGGCCGCGCGGAATAGCCATACTTGCCGCAGAACGCCGCTTGCGAAGGGCCGCCGCCTGCTGCAAAACAGCGGCTCTTTTGCCGGATTCCACGCCTCGCCATGAAACGCCCCGCGCTCAAAAATTTCCGCCGCATCGTCGTAAAAGTCGGCTCGTCGCTGCTGATCGATTCAGCCAAGGGCGAAGTGCGCGCGTCGTGGCTGGCGGCGCTGGTCGCCGACATCGCCAAGCTGCATGGCGAGGGCCGCGAGATCCTGATCGTCTCGTCGGGCTCGATCGCGCTCGGGCGCAGCCGGCTGAAACTGCCGCGCGGCCCGCTGAAACTCGAGGAGAGCCAGGGCGCTGCCGCCGTGGGCCAGATCGAGCTGGCGCGGATCTGGTCGGAAGTGCTGGGGCAGCACGGCATCGGCTCCGGGCAGATTCTGGTGACCCTGCAGGACACCGAGGAACGCCGGCGTTATCTCAACGCGCGCTCGACCATCGGAAAACTGCTGGAATGGCGCGCGGTGCCCGTCATCAACGAGAACGACACGGTTGCCACCAATGAAATCCGCTACGGCGACAATGACCGCCTCGCCGCCCGCGTCGCCACCATGGCGAGCGCGGATTTGCTGATCCTGCTGTCCGATATCGACGGCCTCTACGACGCGCCGCCCGGCGCCAATCCCAACGCAAAACTGATTCCGATCGTGGAATCCGTCACCTCAGAGATCGAGGCGATGGCAGGCGCGGCGGAATCCGAGCTGTCGCGCGGCGGCATGCAGACCAAGATCGAGGCGGCGAAGATCGCCACCACCTCAGGCACGCATATGCTGATCGCGTCGGGCAAGATCGAGCATCCGCTGCAAGCGATCGAAGAAGGCGGCCGCTGCACCTGGTTCCTGACGCCCGGCCAATCCGGTGACGGCGCGAAAACGCTGGATCGCGGGCTCGCTGGAGCCAAAGGGCACGCTCACCATCGACGCCGGCGCGGTCAACGCGTTGCGCGCCGGCAAAAGCCTGCTGCCGGCCGGCGTGATCCGGGTCGACGGGCAGTTCGCCCGCGGCGATGCCGTGGTGGTGCGCGGCCCCGATACGCACGAGATCGGCCGCGGCCTCGTCGCCTACGACGCCGAGGATGCCGAAAAGATCAAGGGCCGCTCCTCGCCGGACGTGATGGCGATTTTGGGCATCAGCGGGCGGTCGGAAATGATCCACCGCGACGATCTGGTGGTGGGACCGAGCGGCGTCATTCCGGCCAAGTAACCAGCGAAGTAGGCCATTGGCCGACCTCGATAAATCCGCGCTGCCGCGCCATCTGCCATGCCGGTTCCGGACCTCGCAAAAGCGGGATTTCCATGCTAGGACATGGCCTTAACTGACACCCAAGACTTCGGAATTCCGGACTTCCATGACGACCGCGTTGAAAGCCATCGACGGCAACGCCGATTTGCCGACCCTGATGACCGAACTGGCCGCCGGCGCGCGCGCGGCGGCGCGGGTGCTGGGGCTTGCCTCGCCGGAACAGAAAAACCGCGCGCTGGAGGCGATCGAGCGCGCGATCCGCGCCAACGCGGCGGCGATCCTCGCCGCCAATGCCGAGGATGTCGCGGAAGTGCGCGCTTCAGGCGCGACCTCTGCCTTCATCGACCGGCTGACGCTGACGCCGGCGCGCATCGAAGGGATGGCCGACGGCGTCGCCACCGTGCGCGCGATCTCAGATCCCGTCGGCGCAGTCACCGAAAGCTGGCAGCGCCCGAACGGCATGGTGATCGAACGCGTGCGGGTGCCGCTCGGCGTGGTCGCCGTGATCTTTGAAAGCCGTCCGAATGTTGCCGCCGATGCCGGCGTGCTGTGCCTGAAATCCGGCAACGCCGTGATCCTGCGCGGCGGCTCCGACAGTTTCCGTTCCTGCCGCGCGATCCATGATTGCCTGGTGCAGGGTCTTCGCGAAGCCGGCCTGCCCGAAGCCGCGATCACGCTGGTGCCGACGCGCGATCGTGCCGCGGTCGGGCTGCTGCTGACGGGACTATCAACGGCGGCGTCGACGTCATCGTGCCGCGCGGCGGCAAGAGCCTGGTCGCGCGGGTCGAAGCCGAAGCGCGCGTGCCGGTGTTTGCGCATCTCGAAGGCGTCAACCACGTCTATGTCGATCATGCCGCCAATCTGGAAATGGCAAAGTCGATCGTGCTGAATGCAAAGATGCGCCGCCCCGGCGTCTGCGGCGCCGCCGAAACGCTGCTGGTCGATCGCAAGGGCGCGGCCGCCACGCTAAAACCGCTGGTGACGATGCTGATCGATGCCGGCTGCGAAGTGCGCGGCGACGACGCCGTGCAGCGCGCGGATGCCAGAGTGAAGCCCGCCTCCGACGAGGACTGGGGCACCGAATATGAGGACGCGATCATCGCCGCGCGCGTCGTCGACGGCGTCGATGAGGCGATCGCGCATATCCACAATCACGGCTCGCACCACACCGATGCGATCGTGACCGAGGATGCCAAGGCCGCGCAAAAATTCCTCAACGAGGTCGATTCCGCGATCGTGCTGCACAACGCCTCGACGCAGTTCGCCGATGGCGGCGAGTTCGGTTTTGGCGCCGAGATCGGCATCGCCACCGGGAAATTCCATGCCCGCGGCCCGGTCGGCGCCGAGCAGCTCACCAGCTTCAAATATCGCGTGCACGGCACCGGGCAGACGCGGCCTTGAGCAATTTTCCTCGCATGCGGGACGTTCGTTGAACAAGGTTTTCGCGGCGTCGCGGGCTATCCCGTTCTACACCAACGGCATGCGCATCGGGCTGCTCGGCGGCTCGTTCAATCCGCCGCATGCGGCGCATCGCGCCATCAGCCTGTTCGCGCTCAAGCGCTTGCGGCTCGATCGCGTCTGGTGGCTGCTGACGCCGGGCAATCCGCTCAAGGACCACAACGGGCTGCATGCGCTTGCCGAGCGCGCGGCCGCCGCGCGTGCGGTAGCCGGCGACCCGCGCATCGACGTGAGCTGTCTCGAAGCTGTCATCGGCACCCGCTACACTGTCGATACGATTACGCATCTGCGCCGCCGCATCTCCGGTGTGCACTTTGTATGGATCATGGGCGCTGACAATCTTGCGCAGTTCCATCGATGGAAGGGCTGGCGGCGCATCGCATCCGAGGTGCCGCTCGCTGTGATCGACCGCCCGCCGCAAAGTTTTCGCGCGCTCGCCGCACCCGCCGCCCAGGCGCTGGCGCGCTACCGCCTGCCCGAAAATCGGGCGGCGAGTCTCTCGGATCAGCACTCGCCGGCGTGGGTCTTTCTCACAGGCATGAAACTCAATCTGTCGTCGACGGGACTTAGGAACCCCGACGGCAGCTGGAGGGCAAATAAGCAACACTCGTGAGTGTCGTGCGGGGTGATCTGGAATATTGAAACCCTTAACCCCACATGCGTAGTATGGTCCGTGGGCGGCTCAGGATTCGGGCCGTTCGCGATACAGTGAAAGGAATGGTCCCTGGCCACATCTGTATTGTCCAAGTCCAAGTCTGTTTTACCCAAAGGTTCCAAAACCACCGGTTCAAAAACCGCGCGTAAAACATCGACCCCAACTGCGGCCTTGAAGGCGCAACCCGACGCCGACAAGACGCTGAATATGATCCTCTCCCGCCTCGACGATATGAAGGCGGAAGAAACGGTCACCATCGACCTTCGCGGCAAATCTGCATACTCCGACTACATGATCGTCACGACGGGCCGGGCCAACCGGCACGTCGGCGCGATCGCGGAGAATGTGACGAAGGCCCTGAAGGAAGACGGAATCAAAAACATCCATGTCGAGGGCTTGCCCAATTGCGACTGGGTGCTGATCGATTCCGGCGACGTGATCGTGCACGTATTCAGACCCGAGGTTCGCGAATTCTACAATCTCGAGCGATTGTGGACGCAAAGCCCGGCGGCGGCGAAGGCGATCTAGGACCGCAAAGCCGATGCGAATCGGCTGCGGCGCAGTTACTCTGCGCTGATGCGCCTCGTCGTCATTGCTGTGGGCCGGCTGAAGCAAGGTCCCGAACGGGAACTGGCGGAGCGCTACCGCGAGCGCTTCGACGACATCGGCCGCAAGCTCGGCTTTCGCGGCCTCGAGATTCATGAAATTTCCGAAAGCCGCGCCCGCGACGCCGCGACCCGGATGGCGGAGGAGGCAGCCGCGATTTCGGCGCTGACCCCGGAAAAATACGTGCTTGTGGCGCTGGACGAGCGCGGCAAGAGCATCGACAGCGCCAGCTTTGCCCGGCATTTGGGCCGCTTCCGCGACGAAGGGATCGCCAACACAATTTTCACAATCGGCGGCGCGGACGGACTTTCGCCCGAATTGCGGCGCAAAGCAAAACTGACGATCGCGTTCGGCTCGGCGACCTGGCCGCATCAGATGGTACGCGTGATGCTCCTGGAACAGATATATCGCGCCGCGACCATTTTGGCCGGCCACCCCTATCACCGCGCGTAAGACGCGCCGCAGTGGAAGCAAAGAAGGCACCGATCGGACGAGATGCAATCAGCGCGGGACATCCTTTTGCATCCTGACACCGCCCGGCGCGGTCAGCGCGCTTCCGTCTCCATCCCGCTTTCCATCGCCTTGTTGTCCGCCGGCCTTTCCGGCGTCAGCCATCTCGCCCGCGCTGGCGCAGACCGCCGCGCCGCAGGCCACCGCCGTCTCGCCCGACGCCATCAAGCAGCGCGAGCAGGAGCTGGAAGCCGCCCGTACGCAGCAGAAACACGCCGCCGAACTGCAGCAGAAATTGAAGGCCGATATCGCTGCGATCGGCCAGGACCGCAGCAAGCTCAATGCGCAACTGATCGACATTGCGGGCCAGGTGCGCGCGGTCGAGACCCGCACCACCGACGCCGAGGCGCGGCTGCGCCCGCTCGATGGCCGCGAACAGCAAATCCGAGACTCGCTGGATTCACGCCGCACCGAGATCGTCGAGGTGCTGGCGGCCCTGCAACGCGCCGGACGGCGCACGCCGCCGGCGCTGCTGATTCGTCCCGAGGACGCCCTGCAGTCGCTGCGCACCGCGATGCTGCTCGGCGCCGTAGTGCCCGAGTTGCGCGTGCGCGCCGAAAAGCTCACCAGCGACCTCAGCGAACTGGTCACGCTGCGCAAGACCATCGCCGCCGAGCGCGACAAGCTGGCGGTCGATCGCGACCGGCTGAAGGACGACCAGATCAGGCTGGCGGCGCTGGTCGACGAGCGGCAGCGCAAGCAGAGCGCGATCGAACGGGACATGGAGGCCGAGGGCGCCCGCGCCGTGGCCCTGTCCAAACAGGTCGACAGCCTGCAGGGCCTGATCGCCAAGATGGAGCTGGACCTGAAAAGTGCGGCCAAGGCGGCCGCCGCAGCCAGCCTGCAAGGCACCCCCGCGGCCCCCAACGGCAAGCCGAATCTGGGGGGATTCAAGGACCCCGCCCGGCTCAGCCCGGCGGTCGCCTTTGCCTCCGCCAAGGCACTATTCGCTTACCCGGTTAATGGCACCAAGATTCGCGATTTTGGCGGTTCTGACGGCGCTGGTGGCGTAGAAAAAGGCATTTCTTTGGCAACCCGGGCTGGTGCACAGGTCACAACCCCGTGTGACGGCTGGGTTGTTTACGCCGGCCCGTTTCGCAGCTACGGACAACTCTTGATCCTCAATGCCGGGGGCGGGTATCATGTCCTGATCGCCGGGATGGAGCGCATTTCGGTTAACATCGGCCAGTTTGTACTTACGGGGGAGCCGGTCGCGACCATGGGAAAGACTTCCCAGGTTGCATCTATCCTCGCGACCACCGCGAGCCAACCCGTGCTCTATGTTGAGTTCCGTAAGGACGGCACTCCAATCGATCCAGGCCCATGGTGGGCCGCAAATGAAGGCGAAAAGGTTCGCGGATGATGCGCAAGACTTCTGTAATTCTCCTCAGCGCCGCCACCGGTGCAGCACTGACGCTGTTCGTGACCCAGCCCCGTTCGATGCTGATGGGATCGAGCGCGCGTGCCGCGACCTCTGACACCTACCGCCAGCTCAATCTGTTCGGCGACGTGTTCGAGCGGGTACGCAGCGACTATGTCGAAAAGCCCGACGACTCAAAGCTGGTCGAAAGCGCCATCAGCGGCATGCTGGCCGGCCTCGATCCGCATTCGAGCTACATGGACGCCAAGAGCTTCCGCGACATGCAGGTGCAGACCCGCGGCGAATTCGGCGGTCTCGGCATCGAGGTCACGATGGAAGACGGCCTGATCAAGGTGGTCTCGCCGATCGACGATACGCCCGCCTCCAAGGCCGGCATCATGGCCAACGACATCATCACCAATCTCGACGACGAAGCCGTGCAGGGCCTGACCCTGAACCAGGCGGTCGAGAAGATGCGCGGGCCCGTCAACACCAAGATCCGGCTCAAGATCATCCGCAAGGGCCAGGACAATCCGATCGACGTCACGCTGGTGCGCGACAATATCCGCGTCCGCTCGGTGCGCGCGCGCGTCGAACAGGATGACATCGGCTACATCCGCATCACCACCTTCAACGAGCAGACCACCGAAGGATTGAAGCGGGAAATCGGCAACCTCACCAACCAGCTCGGCGACAAGCTGAAGGGCTTCATCATCGACCTGCGCAACAACCCCGGCGGATTGCTGGAAGAGGCCGTCACCGTGTCCGACGCCTTCCTCGAGCGCGGCGAGATCGTTTCCACCCGCGGCCGCAATGCCGAAGAGACCCAGCGCCGTGCCGCCCATCAGGGCGACCTGACCAAGGGCAAGCCGGTCATCGTGCTGGTCAATGGCGGCTCGGCCTCGGCGTCGGAAATCGTCGCCGGCGCGCTGCAGGACCACAAGCGTGCGACGCTGGTCGGCACCCGCTCGTTCGGCAAGGGCTCGGTGCAGACCATCATCCCGCTCGGCAGCGGCAACGGCGCGCTGCGCCTCACCACCGCCCGCTACTTCACGCCGTCGGGCAAGTCGATCCAGGCCAAGGGCATCGTTCCCGATATCGAGGTGCTGCAGGACGTGCCGGATGAGCTGAAGTCCCGCACCGACACCAAGGGCGAAGCCTCGCTGCGCGGCCATCTGAAGTCGGAAGGCGACGAGAAGACCGGCTCGCAGTCCTACGTGCCGCCGGACGCCAAGGACGACAAGGCGCTGAAGACCGCCGCCGACCTGCTGCACGGCATCAAGGCCACGGCAAGCAGCAGCGGCCCCACCACCAGCGACAAGCCCGCGGCCAAGGCGAACTGAGATTTCGCTGACCGGATTTGCGAAAGGGCGGCCCTCGGGCCGCCCTTTTCGTTTGGCTGCGCCGCACACCAACGCCGCTACTGGTCAACAGGCAACATCGGGAGCAGTATTCAATCCACTTCGTCGGCGCGGCCGGTAGCGAGCGGAGGTCTGGAGATGAAGACGATCCTGGTGCCCACCCAGAACATGGCATCGATGAAATCGGCGCTTGAGGTGGCGGTGCTCCTCGCGCGGCGTACCGGCGCCTATATCGAGGGTTTCCCGCTGCGGATTGCCATTCCCCCGTATGTCGTGGCGGAATTGACCGCCGGCTTTACCCTGGACGCCTACGATGCGCAGCGCGACGAAGAAACCACCGAGCTGCGCCGCATGTTCGAGACCTTCATGCAGGAGCAGGGCATCCCGGCCGGCACAACCGCAGAGCCTCCCTCCTTTGGATGGCTTGCCGCCGCGCCGGAGGATGAGGGCTTCATCGGAAGCCATGCTCGCGCGTTCGATATCACCGTGATGAGCAGGCTGGGGGCGGATTCAACGAGCCTGCACCAGCGCGCCATCGAATCCGGATTGTTCGAGAGCGGCCGGCCCGTCCTGCTGGCCCCGCCGGGCGGCGCGAAGCAGATCGCAACCAACGTCATGATCCACTGGAACGGCAGCACCGAGCAGGCGCGCGCAAACGCCTTTGCGATGCCGCTGCTGCATCTCGCCGACCGGGTCACGGTATTGACCGTCGTTGGCGGGCAGGATGTCCCGGGGCCGTCCGCCGATGACATTCTCAGGCAGCTGCAGCACAACGGAATCGCCGCCAAGCCCATCCGCGTCAAGCTGGGGGATCGCGGCACCGGAGAGGCGGTGCTGGATGCAGCCAAGGCGGAAGGTTGCGATCTCCTGGTCAAGGGCGCCTTCACGCGCAACAGGCTGCGGCAAATGATTTTCGGCGGTGCCACCAGCCACATCATGGAGCACGCCGACCTGCCGGTACTGATGGCGCACTAGCCGCCTTCGGGCAGGCGGCGGCACGCCCGCGCTGATTTCCGTTCTGGATCATTGGCGGCCGGCGCAGGGGCGTGGCGAAACCGGCCTTGCGGAACGTCTTGCTGCCCCCGAACTGCCGCGTTTTTGCCCCGCCGTGGTATCTTCGGCGGCGGTGATTCGGGGAAGTTTATGGCAGACGCGGCCGACGATCTGAGCACGCCGCTCGGACAGGAAACAGTACGCCCAAAGCGCCGGTTGCGGCTGCCGTTCACCGGTCTGCAGGCGCTGGCCGTGGTGCTCGGCCTGTTTCTGGCCGTCTTTGCCGGCTGTCGCGCTCTTTGGCGACAATCCGCTCGGCGGCGAGCCGACGGCGCGGATCGTGTTGCGTCAGCCCCCGGCCGGCTCGGAAAGATCCACCGCTCGCCCCCGCCGCGATGGAGCCGAAATCCGCCGCCAAACAGGGCGCGCCCTCCGATCAGAAGACCATCACCGTCATCGACGGCTCCAGCGGCAAGCGCCAGGACTTTGTCATTGGCGCCGACGGCGCCGGCAAAGCCGAAACGGACGCCTCGCCGGTGCCGATGGCCGGCGTGGACCAGCGCCTGCTGGAGAAAGCGCGCTACGGCATGATCCCGGTCGTCGCCGACGGCCTGAAACCCTTCACGGTCTATGCCGCCGAAGCGGACCGCGCCAAAGCGGCCAAGATGCCGGTGATTTCGATCGTCGTCAGCGGCCTCGGCGTCGGCGCCGCCAAGACCACGGATGCCATCATGAAGCTGCCGCCGGCGGTGACGCTGGCGTTCACGCCCTATGGCTCCGACCCCACAAAACTTGCCGAACGGGCCCGCGCGCAGCGCCACGAGATCCTGCTGCAGATTCCGATGGAGCCGTTCGACTATCCCGACAACGATCCGGGACCGCAGACGCTGCTGACGACGCTGCCCGCCGAGCAAAATCTCGACCGGATGCACTGGCACCTCAGCCGCATCCAGGGCTATGCCGGCATCGCCAATTTCATGGGCGGCCGCTTTGTCGTCGGCCGACAATGTGATGCAGCCGATCATCCGCGAGGCCGCCAAGCGCGGGCTCGGCTATCTCGATGACGGCTCGGCGCCGCGCAGCGTCGCGCCTTCGCTGGCCGCGGGTCAGGCGATGCCCTTTGCCAAGGCCGATCTGGCGATCGACGCGGTGCCGACCGCGGTCGAAATCGACCGGGCGCTGACCAGGCTGGAAACCCTGGCGCGCGAACGCGGGGTGGCGGTCGGGGTCGCCTCGGCGCTGCCGGTCTCGATCGAGCGGATCGCCGCCTGGAGCAAGGCGCTGGAGAGCCGCGGCATCATGCTTGTGCCATTGACAACCGCCATGCTCAAATCAAAATCGGGCTAATCGGTCGGTTGGCACGATTTCACGGGCCCGCGGCTTTGCCGTCTGATTGTAAGGAGTCGTGACGGAATGGCGCGCTACGAAGACCTGCCCTACCGTACCTGCGTCGGCGTGATGCTGCTCAACGCGGACGGACTGGTCTTCATCGGCCGCCGCGCCGGCGGCATCGAGCATGTCGACGAATCCCATGTCTGGCAGATGCCGCAGGGCGGCGTCGATCCCGGCGAAGATACGTTTGCAGCCGCCAAGCGCGAGCTCTACGAAGAGACCAGCGTCCGCTCGGTGGAAAAACTCGGCGAGGTGCCGGACTGGCTGATCTACGACATCCCGCGCACCGTCGCCGGCCGCGCCTGGAAGGGCCGCTATCGCGGCCAGCGGCAAAAATGGTTTGCGCTGCGCTTCACCGGCAAGGACAGCGAAATCAACGTCGCCAATCCCGGCGGCGGCCACAAGGCGGAATTCGTCGGCTGGCGCTGGGAGCCGATGAAAAACCTTCCCCAGTTGATCGTGCCGTTCAAGCGGCCGGTCTATGAGCGCGTGGTGAAGGAATTTTCCCGCCTCGCGGACGGCTAGCTCCCAATGAACGGCAAGCCCTATCGTCCCAATGTCGGGATCGCGTTGTTCAACGCGTCCGGCGAGGTCCTGATCGGCCGCCGCTTCAAGGACGACGGGCCGGAAATCATCCTGCCCGGCCTTGAATGGCAGATGCCGCAGGGCGGCATCGATGCCGACGAAGATCCGCGCAAAGCGGTGATGCGCGAACTCTGGGAAGAGACCGGCGTGGTCAACGCCGACTACCTCGGCGAATCCGACTGGATGAGTTACGAATTTCCGCCTTACGACGGACCGCAAACGCACCGGCTGGCGAAATTCCGCGGCCAGCGGCAAAAATGGTTCGCGCTGCGCTTCACCGGCCGCGATGACGAGATCGACCCGCTGACGCCGCGCAACGGCCAGCCCGCGGAATTCGACCAGTGGCGCTGGGAACGGCTCGACCGCACAGCCGACATCGTGGTGCCGTTCCGCCGCGAGGTGTACCGGATGGTGGCGAAAATTTTCGCGGATTTGCGCGAGGTTAGTTCGGCCCGACTGAAAACGGTCCGATCGCGATCGCATAGCAGTCGCTGTCCTGCTTGACGCAATTGGCAAGCGCCTCGTTGACCGCGGCCTGCTCGCTGGCGGCCTTCAGACCCAGTCCTGGACGCCCTGCCCTGCCGACCGCGACCGCATTCCAGCCGCTCGATGCCTCGGCAATTTTTCGCGTGACATCGTCGCGCGCTTCGGGAGCGATCGCCGGATTGCGCGTCTCCGGCGGTATTGAAGATGCGCCCGCCGCCTTTGGCGATGAAGTCGTCCGTCACCTGCCGATAGGAGGCGAGACGCCGCAGCGTTTCCTCTTCGTCCTCGGCAACCAGTCGGCTGTAACCGGCAATATCGGCCGCAAAAATCGCCGCGATCTTGCGCTTCATAAACAGCCCCGGAAATGCATCAGCCGGCGCAGAATGCCGTCAGATGCTGCCAGGCGCAACGCCCCACGCAGCCGTATGGCTGGGCGGCGGGATCAAATTGATCGGATTTTTGGATGCGAGCGGCGAACTCGCCAAAGCCCCGGCTCTGAGCGAACCGGGGCCTAATGCATCGCCGTGCGAGTTGAGCGCGTGATCGATGCTCTTGAAATGATCGAGCCGCTCGATCTCGCGGTCGAGTTCGGAGCCTTCCTTCTCGGCCAGCTTTTCTTGCATCTCGGCAATCGTCTCGGCGAACCTGGCCCGGTCGAGGTCCTCGATCGAGGTGGCAACATCCGCCAGCACGGTCAGCCCCTTCTCGGACATTTCGGCCAGTCCCCCGAGCACGATCATCTTCTGGCGCGTGCCGCCGGAGGTGATGGTCAGGATGCCCGGCCGAATCGCCGCCACGACCGGGGCGTGGCCGGCGAGCACGCCGAAATCACCCTCCACGCCGGGGACGTCGACCTGATCGACCTCGCCGGAGAAGGCGAGCTTTTCAGGGGAGACGAGATCGAAGTGGAAGGTGGCCATGGAATCTATTCTCCGCTGGTCAGCAGTGTGCCTGACCCGCGGGTCCTCGAAGAAGACGATCGCTCTCGAGGCTCGCTGCGCTCACGCCTCGGCAATGACGGCGAGTTGGTTACTTAGGCTGCTTCGGCGGCGAGCCGCTTGCCCTTCTCGACCGCCTCTTCGATGGTGCCGACCATGTAGAAGGCGGCTTCCGGCAGGTGGTCATACTTGCCTTCGCAGAGACCGCGGAAACCCTTGATGGTGTCGGCGAGGTCGACGAACTTGCCGGGCGAGCCGGTGAAGACTTCGGCGACGTGGAACGGCTGCGACAGGAAGCGCTCGATCTTGCGGGCGCGGGCGACCGCGATCTTGTCCTCTTCCGACAATTCGTCCATGCCGAGAATGGCGATGATGTCCTGCAGCGACTTGTAGCGCTGCAGCACCTGCTGGACCATGCGCGCGGTGTCGTAGTGTTCCTGGCCGACGACGAGCGGCGAGAGCATGCGCGAGGTGGAGTCGAGCGGGTCCACCGCGGGATAGATGCCCTTTTCCGAAATCGCGCGGTTGAGCACCGTGGTGGCGTCCAAGTGCGCGAACGAAGTCGCGGGCGCCGGGTCGGTCAAGTCGTCGGCCGGCACGTAGATCGCCTGCACCGAGGTGATCGAGCCCTTGTGCGTGGTGGTGATGCGCTCCTGCAGCGCGCCCATGTCGGTGGCAAGCGTCGGCTGATAACCCACCGCCGAAGGAATACGGCCGAGCAGCGCCGACACTTCGGAGCCGGCTTGGGTGAAGCGGAAGATGTTGTCGACGAAGAACAGCACGTCCTGGCCCTGGTCGCGGAAGTGCTCGGCGACGGTCAAGCCGGTCAGGCCGACGCGGGCGCGGGCGCCCGGCGGCTCGTTCATCTGGCCGAACACCAGCGCGCATTTCGACTTCACGCTCGGATCGGGATTGTGCGGATCGGCGTTGACCTTGGATTCGATGAACTCGTGATAGAGGTCGTTGCCTTCGCGGGTACGCTCGCCGACGCCGGCGAACACCGAGTAACCGCCGTGCGCCTTGGCGACGTTGTTGATCAGTTCCTGGATCAGCACGGTCTTGCCGACGCCGGCGCCGCCGAACAGGCCGATCTTGCCGCCCTTGGCGTAGGGCGCGAGCAGGTCGACGACCTTGATGCCGGTGACGAGAATTTCAGCTTCGGTCGACTGGTCGGTATAGGTCGGCGCTTCCGCATGGATGGCGCGCTTGCCTTCGAACTTGATGGGACCTGCTTCGTCGATCGGCTCGCCGATCACGTTCATGATGCGCCCGAGCGTGCCGTCGCCGACCGGAACCGCGATCGGCTGGCCGGTGTCGGTCACTTCCTGGCCGCGCACCAGACCTTCGGTCACGTCCATCGCGATCGTGCGCACGGTGGACTCACCGAGATGCTGCGCGACTTCGAGCACCAGGCGGATGTTGCCGTTCTTGGTTTCCAGCGAATTGAGAATGGCCGGCAGGTGGCCCTCGAACTGCACGTCGACAACGGCGCCCATGACCTGGGTGACGCGACCGCTCTGGTTAGCTGCAGTGGCCATGAATTGCTCTCCTTCGAAATTTTCGTACTTGAACGACCGTCGGGTTGTTGGGCTAGACCGCCTCGGCGCCGGAGATGATCTCGATCAGCTCCTTGGTGATCTGGGCTTGACGGGTTCGGTTGTAGATCTGGGTTTGCTTGCGGATCATTTCGCCGGCGTTGCGGGTGGCGTTGTCCATCGCGCTCATCTGCGCGCCGTAGAACGAGGCGTTGTTTTCCAGCAGCGCGCGGAACACCTGCACCGCCAGATTGCGCGGCAACAGGCCGGTGAGGATTTCGTCCTCTTCCGGCTCGTATTCGTATGAAGTCGCGGTGCCGGCATTGGCCGCCTTCTCTTCCGACGACCAGCGGGATGACCTGCTGCGCGGTCGGGATCTGCGCGATCACCGACTTGAAGCGCGAATAGAACAGCGTGCAGACGTCGAATTCGCCGGCATCGAAGCGCGCCAGCACCTTTTTGGCGATGTCCTCGGCATTGACGAAGCCGAGCTGACGTACCGAGCGCAGATCGACGTGCTCGACGATCTGCTTGTCGAAGGTGCGGCGGAGCTGCTCGTAGCCCTTGCGGCCGACGCAGAAGAATTTCACTTCCTTGCCCTGCGCGATCAGCGACTGCGCATGTTCGCGCGCAAGACGCACGATCGCCGAATTGAACGCGCCGCACAGGCCGCGTTCGCCGGTGCAGACCAGAAACAGATGGACCTGATCCTTGCCGGTGCCGGCAAGCAATGCCGGCGCGCCGGGCGAGCCTGCCGCGGCGGCGGCGATGTTGGAGATCACCGCATCCATCTTTTCGGCATAGGGCCGCGCCGCCTCGGCCGCGGTCTGGGCACGGCGCAATCTGGAGGCCGCGACCATCTGCATGGCCTTGGTGATCTTCTGCGTCGCCTTGGTCGAGGCGATGCGGACCCGCATGTCTTTCAGTGAAGCCATTCTTAGTTCACCCCGGCGATCCGACCCCTGATCGGACCGCAAGCCTCTCCGTTCGGCACGCCCGGCCTCGTGCCGGGCGCAGCCCTAATCAAGCAAACGATTTTGCAAAGCCTTCGACCGCCGACTTCAGCTTCGCAGCGGTGTCGTCGGAGAGATCGCGGCTGTCGCGGATCGAGTTGAGGATGTCGGCATTCTTGCCGCGCAGCAGCGACAGCAGGCCGTCCTCGAACGCCTTCACCTTGTTGAGCGGAAGCGGATCGAGATAGCCGTTGGTGCCGGCCCAGATCACGCAGACCTGCTCTTCCATCTTCAGCGGCGAGAACTGCGGCTGCTTCAGGAGCTCGGTCAGGCGCGAACCACGATTGAGCAGGCGCTGGGTCGAGGCGTCGAGGTCGGAACCGAACTGCGCGAACGCCGCCATTTCGCGGTACTGCGCCAGCTCGCCCTTGATCTTGCCGGCGACCTTCTTCATCGCCTTGGTCTGCGCCGAAGAACCCACGCGCGACACCGACAGACCGACGTTCACCGCCGGGCGGATGCCCTGGAAGAACAGGTCGGTTTCCAGGAAGATCTGGCCGTCGGTAATCGAAATGACGTTGGTCGGGATGTAGGCCGACACGTCGTTGGCCTGGGTTTCGATGACCGGCAGCGCGGTCAGCGAGCCGGAGCCCTGATCCTTGTTGAGTTTTGCGGCGCGCTCCAGCAGGCGCGAATGCAGGTAGAACACGTCGCCGGGATAGGCTTCGCGGCCCGGCGGACGGCGCAGCAGCAGCGACATCTGGCGATAGGCGACGGCCTGCTTGGAAAGATCGTCATAGATGATGACCGCGTGCATGCCGTTGTCGCGGAAGTATTCGCCCATGGTGCAGCCGGTGAACGGCGCGATGTACTGCATCGGCGCCGGATCGGACGCGGTGGCGGCAACGATAATCGAGTATTCCAGCGCACCCTGCTCTTCGAGCACTTTGACGAACTGCGCGACGGTGGAGCGCTTCTGGCCGATCGCGACATAGACGCAATACAGCTTGATGTTCTCGTCCGGCTGCGCGTTGAGCGGCTTCTGGTTCAAAATGGTGTCGAGCGCGATCGCGGTCTTGCCGGTCTGGCGGTCGCCGATGATCAGTTCGCGCTGGCCGCGGCCGACCGGGATCAGCGCGTCGATCGCCTTGAGGCCGGTCGCCATCGGCTCGCTCACCGACTTGCGCGGAATGATGCCGGGCGCCTTGACGTCGACGCGCATGCGCTTGTCGGCCTTGATCGGACCCTTGCCGTCGATCGGATTGCCGAGCGCGTCGACGACGCGGCCGAGCAGGCCCTTGCCGACCGGCGTGTCGACGATGGCGCGGGTGCGCTTGACGGTCTGGCCTTCCTTGATCTCGCGGTCGGCGCCGAAGATCACGATGCCGACGTTGTCGGTTTCGAGGTTGAGCGCCATGCCGCGGGTGCCGTTTTCGAACTCGACCATTTCGCCGGCCTGGACGTTGTCGAGGCCGTAGACGCGGGCGATGCCGTCACCGACGGACAGCACCTGTCCGACTTCGGTGACCTCGGCCTCCTGGCCGAAATTCTTGATCTGGTCCTTCAGGATCGCGGAAATTTCCGCGGCGCGGATGTCCATCAGCCTGCCTCTTTCATCGCGTGCTTGATCGAATTGAGTTTGGTGCGAAGCGAACTATCCACCATGCGGCTGCCGAGCTTGACCACAAGGCCGCCGATGATGGAGGGATCGACTTTCACGTTGAGCGCGACGTCCTTGCCCGTCACTGACTTCAGTGCGGTCTTCAGCGCGTCGAGATTCTTGTCATTGAGCTGTTCGGCGACGGTGACGTCGGCGGTCGCCTCGCCCCTGAATTTCGCCACCAGCGCGCGGAAGGCGCGGACCACATCGGTCACCGCGAACAGGCGGCGATTGGCGGTGAGCACTTTGAGGAACTTTGCAGAGATGCCTGATATCTCCGCCCTGTCGAGCACGGCGGCGAGCGCCCTCGACTGGGTTTCGGCCGAGAAAACCGGGCTGCGGACGAGGCGCGCCAGATCGGCGCTGTCGGCCAGCATGGCCTCAAATCTTTCGAGGTCGGCCTTGACGGCGTCGATGGATTTTTCATCGCGCGCCAGTTCGAACAAGGCCGTTGCATAACGGCCGGACACTCCGGATACGGACGGACTTTCTGCAGCCACAGACGCGCTCTTTTCAGCTGTTAAACTCGCAAGGGAAAAACCGTCGCCACAAAGCGGCGCCTAGCGATCCAAGCCCTTGGAATTCAAGCGGGACTTCGATTTTCGACCGGCACATGACGTGCCGGGGTCGTTAAAATCGCGGCTTTGCTAACATAGCGAGCGCGCAGGTGCAACATGACGCCGCGCACGAGCGATGGCT
>CAVSXQ010000049.1:0-77530 GCA_963731915.1 uncultured Alphaproteobacteria bacterium | reverse complement strand
AGCGGTGGCAGGGCCTGCGAACAAACGGGCCGAAAGTTTGCCGGTGGGCAGACTGCAACCGTCGCGTTCCAAACTTTGTTCTTGAGGTCCACGATCTTGACCTGCTGTTCGGAAGAAAAGAGTTCCGAATGCCGCCATAGAGCGAAATCATGCGGCATGCGATACAGGTCAACCCGGGCCTGAATATAATCTTTCAGTTTAGCTTGCAGGTTGCGACCAACGTCACCTTCGAACAGACCCAGACGATCATGGGCCGTGCTGGCAGCGTTTGCCTCCTGAACAACCAACTGTCGACGTTCGTCGAAACGCTGAAGAGCACCAGGAGAATCGTGAATGCCAAGAGCAGCCCTATCAGCGCAAATACGGCGCCCTCGACGGTAGCGAGCCCTGCCATGTTGGTGGCATCTCTTTGCTGCTTCAGGTATCGCAGGCCGAGGTGCCGCCCGAAGTTTAGCAGGATGAGTGAACTGACGAAGAAGGCGGCTGCGACTGCTAGAGCAAAATAAAGCAAAGATCATTGCAAAGTCTCACGCTAGGAAGGACATCTCGAAGAGATGAGCCCTGAAGGAGATCATCGAACAATTTTGGAAGAACAGTGTTGGATATCGGGCCTTTAACAGGCATTCAGCGTGCTGGAACTTCTGGAACTTCTCAAACAGCTCTGACACGGATATTCGAGCGGTCAAAACCGAAACACTCACTGCGCATTTATGAGTACACGCCCTGTCTACTCAACCCATCCGGGACGGAGGGCCTTGGCTTGCGGCTGCGGCAACACAACGCCACCACTGGATTTCCAGATATTCACCTTGCTCAAGTCGAGGTTGGCGCGAAGCTCATTAGTTGGAATAGCTGGGGGGCTCCGCATTTTTTTCAGTGGGGTTCTGGGGCATCGGGAACTCTCATCAAGCGCGGGACTGGCGCGATGGACGCTGTGTGTACCGGAAACCTAAACCCTGACGTAGTCCGCCGAGGATCGGGCGTGATGAGATAATTCCCAATTCGGTGAACTTACAGATATGCATGGGGGGTGGCGTGATATGCGTTCTGTCACCCTGGGCCATGATTTCCAGCCATTTTGTGGCTCAGGTTAGAGCCGGGGCGGTTGTGGCAAACGCCGCCCCCGGCTTGCTGTGAGTTCGCAATTCGAAGCTCACAAGAATATTCATGCGGGCGCCATTCGCTCTTGGGGGGCGCTGCCCTGGGCTTGGCCCCGAGATGGTCGGCGGGAGACGCTGGAGGGTGCTGGCGTCGCCCTGGCACAGCAGTACGAGGCGCAGGGCCTCAACTGATTCCGATGCACGCGCAGTTCGAAGACGGCTCGGTTTCGGTCGAGGCTGGCCTGATGCAAATGTTGACCATGATGGAAACCGGCAAGTTCAAGGTCTTCAGTTCGCTGCTGGACTGGTTCGAGGAGTTCAGGCTCTACCACCGCAAGGACGGCAAGGTGGTGAAGGAAGGCGACGACCTTCTGGCGGCGACCCGCTACGGGGTGATGATGCTGCGCTTTGCCGAGACGATTTACCGGAAGAGAAAACGGACGGTGCGTCCGCCTGTCTATAACCGCAATCCGAACTCGTGGCTGGCGCGTGACCCCGGTCACTTCTGTTTCGCACCTTCTGAGTTAGAACGGGGGAACTGGCGTGCGGCGTTGCCTCATCCAGCCGGGGTCGGATGTACACCTCGGCTGGGTGTGGCGCGTCTCGGCGGTAGTTTTGCGAATTTCCCGAAATGGCTTATGCGCCTTGAGCATGCTCTTCAACAGGGACCACGGCCTCGATGTAGGTGCTGTGCAACGACGTCGGCGACTTGAAATCGTCGAACTTGACGCGCACCGTGCTGCGGTACCGGCCCTCGCCAACGATGACGCCTTCCCTGCCGGCGAGTTCGGGCATCGCGCCGCGCCGAGCTCGCTCATCCTGACGCGTGCCAGTTGCGGCTGTTCATCGGGTGACCGCTGCTCGCCTTTGCGTGTCACTTTACCTTAGCCCCACCTCTAAAAGCCGCCTCATCCTATCAACCACCGGACATAGATCGAAACCAAAACGGAGACAAGAAACGCGATGATCCCCGCTAAGAACACCGGCGACCCCTTAGGCGCGATTGCGTCTTGCAACCAACGCCAGAACCTCACTTCCCCTTCGCTTTCAGCCCCAGCTCTACAAGCCGGCGGATGGCTTCGGAGCGTGCCTTCAACATACTTGCCCGGCTTGATGGCTCCTTCCCGGACCTTGGGAAGCGTCCAGCCTGTTTTCCCGCTGTATTTTCAGCAGACATCAAACCAGCCCCCTCAGGTCAATGAGCAAACGGGTATGTCGCTCCGGAAAGGCGTTCCAAAGGCAAGCTATACCCTGGCTTGAATTTTTGGAGTTATGGTGGTCGAACTTGGTGGATGACGACATCAACGGACCTCATGGAGCCTCTGAGTTTCGTCCGTGCATACCCCGAAAGTTCACGCGGACAGTCTTATTCGATCACCTCATCGGCGCGGGCGAGTACCGCTGGCGAGATGGTGATACCAAGCGCCTTGGCGGTATGGAGGTTGATGACTAACTCGTATTTTGTCGGTTGCTCTACGGCAAGATCGGCAGGCTGCGCACCCTTCAAGATCTTGTCGACGTATACCGCGGAACGCCCGACGAATTCGCTAAGGTTGACACCGTAAGTCAACAATGTGCCGGCTTCGGCAAACTCGCGAATAAAGGCGATCATTGGTAGTCGCGCCTTTATTGCGAGCTCTGCAAGTTTATTCCGGTGCGGCATGAGCGAGCCGGACGAACTAATCAAGAGAGCGTCTACGGGCTTCGAAGCAAGTGCGACAAACGTCTGAATAAGCTGGTCCGGCCCCGACACATCAAACCATTGAAGCTGGATGCCCAATATCGTCGCTGCTGCCTGCAGATCTACTGTATGATAGACCGAAGCTGGATCGGCCGAACTACCAAGGACACCGACTTTGCTGACAGCTGGAACAGCCTCCTTCAGCGTCTCGAGCAGCTTGCCGTAAATCCGGGCCCCGCCGTGAAAGTCGTGCCAGTGAGTTCCCGCCCGGCCGGCGAAGACTGGAAACAAGCTTAAGTTCAACGGGTTCGCTCGGGAAAACCATCACGACTGGGATGTTGCTGGTTGCATTCTTAGCTGCAACGGCGGCCGCTGTGTTCGGCGCAACGATCAGGTCAACGTTTTGCTGCACCAGCTCTTCGACTGCAAGCTCGGGCAGCCGAGCTACGTTTCCATCGGCCCAGCGGTATTCAATGATAAGATTTGACCCTTCCACCCAACCAAGCTCACGCAGCTTTCGCAGAAATGCGTCAAGTGTACGCTGCACCGATTCTCGACTAGGAGCGCTTAGATAACCTATGCGATAGACGCGCTCCTTTTGCTGGGCCCGCGCGGCAACTGGCCAAACTGCAGCTAGCCCACCGAGGACTGATATGAAATCGCGCCGTCTTATGTGAGCCTCCCGCAGTTCAGCAACGGCCATAGCTAACACCTAAAACCAGCTGCTGTCCCGTGAAAGCAACGCAGGAATGCCTTGCGGCGGGATATCTGCTTCACCCCCGATACTGTTGCAGAAGTCGAAAATTGAACGACACCAGGAAGATCTCGCAAAAGCTGATTTTTAGCGGGCTCCGCCACCGCAATACCCCGTGGCGCACCTACGAAGCTCGGTGGTCGTTTTTGTGTTGAAACGATGTGGTCCTCACCTCGCCGCGCGTGAAGCGCATCAGCGACTTTAGGAATTTTCGAGCGGCACCCAAAAAAGACTTTTGCAACAGTATTCCCCTTTTTTTTTTTTTTTTTTTTTTTTTTTTTTCAAGAGGAGACATTGGCCCCTTCCACCTCCTCACAAAACGGGTGTAGCCTGTTCCCGCAGGCGTCCAGACGGATTGCAAGTCCGCGACGTGGCGCAACTGTGGAGGGGGCATCATGGTATTTCCCCGCCGCACATTTTTGCATCTGGCCGCGGGCGCGGCCGCGTTGCCGGCCGTGCCCCGCATGGCGCGGGCGCAGGCCTATCCGTCACGGCCGGTGCGCATCATCGTCGGCTTTCCCGCCGGGGGGCCACCGACATCCAGGCGCGCCTGATGGGTCAATGGCTGTCGGATCGCCTCGGCCAGCAATTCATCATCGAGAACCGCTCCGGCGCCAGCGGCAACATCGGCACCGAGGCGGTCGCCAGGGCGCCCCGGACGGCTACACGCTGCTGCAAATCGTCACCCCGCATGCGATCAATGCCGCGCTCTACTCTAATCTCAGTTTCGACTTCATCCGGGACATCGCGCCGGTTATCTGTCCGCGCGGCTGGCCTACGTCATCGTGGTGCATCCGTCGGCCCCGCTACGACGATCCCCGAGTTCATCGCCTACGCCAAGGCCAACCCGGGCAAGATCAACTACGGCTCGGCCGGCCCCGGCACCCCGCAAAACATTGCTTGCGAACTCTTCAAGATGATGGCCGGGGTGAACCTGGTCCACGTCCCCTATCGCGGCGGCGCGCCTGCGGTCACCGATCTGATCGGCGGCCAGATACAGCTGATTTTCGCCCCGCTGTCGGAATCGATCCAGCAGATCAAGGCCGGCCAGCTGCGCGCGCTCGCGGTAACGACCGCGACCCGGTTGAACGTGTTGCCGGACGTTCCAACGGTGGCAGACTTCGTGCCCGGTTATGAGGCCAGCGGTTTTGCGGGCATCGGCGTGCCCAAAAACACCCCGGCCGAAATCATCGATATGCTGAACAAGGAGCTCAATGCCGGCCTCGCCGACAGCAAGGTCAAGGGGCGGATCGTCGAGCTGGGCGGCACGGTGGTCGGGGCACGCCTGCGGAATTCGGGACGCTCATCTCGGATGCCACTGAAAAATGGGCGAAGGTGATCAAGTTCGCGGGCATCAAGGCTGAATAGGGCCGGTCGCCACTGGATTCCAAATTTATTCGTTTCGCGAGCGCGTACAGCCCCATGCCCGAGTTGGGTCAAACTGGAGAGAGTCCGGGTGCTCCCACCGTAAGGTCGGCTTTGCCCTCGATACTGTTGCAAAAGTCTTTTAGGGGGGACGAACGAAATTTCTTTGAGCCGCTGATACGTTTTACGCGCGGCGATGTGAGGGACCATATCAATTCGTCCAAAATCGACCACGAAGCTTCGTAGCGGCGCTGAATAGCGAGGCAGCAGCAGAGAAGTCTAAAAATCTACTTTCGCGAGATTTTTAGGGTCGTTCGATTTTCGACTTTTGCAACAGTATCCCCCTGGAAGCGGACATCGTCAGGGCCGGTCCCCATGTATCAAAGGCCAAGAACCGAAGCGGCCAGCCTTGTTCGATCACTTTTTACCGTCGAGTTGCGCGCCATGCCGGCGCCCATGGCGCCGAGTCCAATGAAGCCGATCGTCTCTGTCATTGCGGCTGTGCTTTCGTCGCCTACTCGGCCGCGCGCAAGGGTGTCGGCGAGGGACGCGCCGCTGCCGCCAGTCGCTTGGCATAGACCTCCTGCCAGGGCCCTTCGTCGCTGACGAAATAGCCGGCGCGCGCTCCGCGGAAAACGTTGGCATCCTCGACGCCCGGCGGCAGTGTTCCCTTGTCGCGCAGCGCCCGGGCGGCCATCAACAGGCGGCGGCGTGTGCGCGTGATCATCTGATCGGACGGTGCGAGATGCTCGAACGTGTGATCGACGATCGGTCCCATGCTTTCCGTGATCGCCTGATCCTGCAGGTGAATGCCGCTGATTCCGCTGTAAATCTCGTTGTTGCGCTGGGCATCGCGATCCATTCCCCAGTCGTTGCCCGGATTGGCGGCCAGCCGCCAGCGGCCGAGCCAGTCGGTCGTGTTGGGCAGGAACTGGTTGCCGCGACCGGTGCCGGGGATCGGCGTTCCATCCTTGAATGATGGTTGCGGTTGCGTCATCGCCGACTGGCCGCGCGCCCACCACAGGAAAAAGAACATGGTGTGGCCGTCGTCGAGCGGCACCCAGGCGCGCGCGTGCACGTGGCTGTCGAACTCACCGTTCGGGGCCTGGATCCAGAACGGAAACAGGAAGTTGGCGCAGCGCCAGTAGGTCTGGCCGGGGCCCGCGGAACGGAAGCCGGCATATTGCGTGCCCCAGGCGGTGTCGGCGATCTCGTACTCCGGCGCGCGAAACGTGACGGTGTGGCGAAACGGTTCTTCATCCATCAGGTCGCGCGGGTCGACGGAACCGGCGTGCAGGAAGCCGAAATGCGAGGTGTCGATGTCACCCTCGAGCGCCTGCAGATAGTTGCAGTCGCGCTGGATCAAGTGCACCTTGATCTCGGCGTCGGGCACGTCGAGGATTTCCAGCTTGGGCAACGGCGGCGCCTCGGCCCGGGATCCCATGTAGACCCAGACAAGCCCGGCACGCTCGACCGCAGGATACGCCTTCGCTTTCACCTTGTGTCTGAAATCCTGCTGCGGCGTCACGTTGGGCATATCGAGGCAGTTGCCGGCGACGTCGAATTTCCAGCCGTGATAGATGCAGCGGATACCGCCTTCCTCGTTGCGTCCGAGAAACAGCGATGCCGCGCGATGCGGGCAGCGATGGTCCATCACGCCGACTTTCCCTGAGCTGTCGCGAAAGGCGATCAGCTTCTCGCCAAGCAGCATCAAACGAACCGGCGCGCCGTCGCTTGCGAGCTCGGACGACAGCGCTGCGGGGATCCAGTACTGCCGCATCAACTCACCCATCACAGACCCGGGGCCGGTTTGGGTCAACTCGCTGGCTTCGATTGTCGTCGTCATGCTGTGCCTCCCGGTGCGTCGCTCTTCCTGACACTTCGATTAGATCGTTTATCGAGTGCCGTTTCTGCTGACCTCGCTCGACTAAGACGGCGAACGGTTATGGCGCGGCCGTGATGTCGCTGTCGTGCATAACTGGTACGTTCTCTTGCTCGTCCGGCGCGGTGACGATCACATCGCCACCTGACACGGCCACCTTGACCCGACGCAGTTTCGCTCGCGGATTGCCGGGATGCGCACCGGTACGGATGTCGAATTCAAAGCCGTGCCATGGGCATACCACATGCATCTTGGTTTTGGAGAACATCATGCCCTTACTGGTGCGATCGTCGGCGATAATCTCCTCCACCTTGGCGATCATCTTGCCCTGACAGGCCGGCCCACCCATGTGCGGACAATGGTTGAGATAGGCGAAGAACTCGCCGCCGAGTTTGAACACCGCGATCTCGAAGCGCTCGAAGCCAATGATCTTGCGGCCGGGATCCGCGAAGTCTGACGCGTGACCGATATTCACTTCGCGCATCTGCCTCTCCCTCTCACGCACGCTCGAAGCCAGTCGAGCTCTCCAAATTGTGTTAGCGTTTCGCTCGGTTGAACCACATCGACACGTCCCAAAGATTGAGACCGACTGATTTGATCAGGTCGCTCGCCGTCACCACGATATCAGTCGGCGTCACGCTCATCGGCGTCACCGGCTGTGCCGGCGGCGTATCAGTTTCGGCCTTCGCCGCATAAAGCCGCACTGCCGCTGTCATTACCCGCTCAAGCTCGGCGTCCGAGACTTGCCCTGGCTGGCCGGACGAGAGCGCGCGCTCAGCGGCCTCGATAAAGTCGTCACCGAGCAACCGTGTTTGCGTCTGTGCCGGGACAGCCATCAGGAAACCCCTGGCCGCGATGCAAGAACTTCCGACGACCGCGGCCGCTTGCGCTTCACTTCGAGATTGAAGATGCGCGCCGCGTTCAGACCAAGGATGTTCTGCTTGGCCTGCTCGTTGAGGAACGGCAGCGTGGTTATGGCGCTCGGCGGATCGAAATCCCAGTGCGGCCAATCTGACGCATAGAGCAGTTGCGTATCGGCATTTATCGCTTCCAGCGTCGCCCGCAACAGGTTCGGGTTGGTCTTCTCCAAGGGTTGGCTGGTAAAGAACATGTCGCGCATGTACTCGCTGGGTAGCTTCTTCAGCATCGGCGCCTCGCAGGACCGCATCTGATATTCGTGATCAAGTCGCTGCATCAGGAACGGAATCCAAGCTAGCCCGCTCTCCACCCACAGCAGCTTCAGTTTCGGAAAGCGCTCGGGCAGCCCATTAATGATCCAGTTCGTCATGTGGATCAGGCTGTAGTGCACGAAGGACAGCGCGTGCATGGAAATGAAGCGATTGAGCTGCAGGAATGACGGGTCGTTCCAGTTGAAGCCGGAGTGTAAGGCGAACGGCTTGCCGGTCTCCTCCATCAGCGCATAGAGCTTCATATAGCTGTTGTGATGCAACGGCCTGTTGCGCGTTGAGCAGACGGTGAAGCCGATGATGCTGTCGAAGCCGGCATATTTCTGCACCTCCTCGACGCAGGCCTCCGGCGTGTTGAATGGCAGATAGATAAGGCCCTTAAGACGGTCGTCTTCGGGCAGAATACGCTCGACCAACCACTTATTATAGGCCTTGCCCAGCGCAACCTCGATGTCGTCCTGCGGGTGCATTCCAAGCGTTAGCATCGGCGTCGGAAAGACGACTTGGTAATCAAGGCCGAGCGCGTCCATGCCGCGGCGCGCGAGCTCAGTGAAGCGGTGCACACCCTTCGCATCGACAGGCTCCATCAGCGCCTGCTGATGCGGAATGCGACCATAGACATGCTGATGTGCAATGCCCGGCGCATTGTTTAGCAACGCCTGATTGGCGTTGCCCGGCCGTGCCGCGTTGCCTTCGCCCATCTGCCGGATCACGTCGTTGTCGATCGAAGCGATGATTTCCGGCCAGAATGACGTCTCGGTCACGTGAGCATCGACGTCGACGAGAAAATAGTCCTCGTAGCTTTCGGACTGCCGCGTGGCGTGCGCGAGAATATCGCGCGTGTCCGTTTGCATGGTGATTTCTTGCAGTTCACGGAATTGCAGCGGGACTCGCTCAAGCATGCGTGCCTCCTCCATTGCGCCACACTATAGCGCGCTGAAAAATTGACGTGTAGCCAATGAATATCGGCAAGACGCCAACGATCCAAAACCGTCTTGATCAGATCCTCCTCCAACGCGATCCGTGTACCGGTCAAAACTGGGTCAGCACGATTGACATATGTAGGGTCCGCTTAAGCACTGCGTTCATCCCTCAAAATCGATTGGTCTCTTAGCACGTTCGCGTTTTCAATCGTGTCAAGCCGTGCAATCCGAGTTTTGAGCACAAGGGAACGACAATCGATATCAATTCGTGAAGGATGTCGACCTTGTGCACGCCGATCTGGTCTCGCGCGGAGCCAACGTGATCAAGGCACCACAGAATTACGACTATGGCATGCGTGACTTTGACGTTGTCGATCTTGATGGCAATCAGCTTACATTCGGAATGGAGTCCGTCTCGTCAAGCTGATGTCCGCTGTGGGTCAAAAGCGGACCTGACGGCCCGGCTGTGGAATGTCCGGTCTAACCCCGAAAGCAGACATCGGGTGGAAGGATCGGCATGTCCGCTAAGTGCCAGGTGCGGACCTGTTCGCGTAAATCTGGCCAGTGTCACGCCTCGGCCATCTTCGCGAGCACCCGCTGCACGAGCGTGGGATCGCGATAGACGCTGCGTGGCTTCAATAGATTTTGGACCTCAACGGTCAGCTTGTGGACGGCCGGATCTTCGGCGGCGAGCCGGGTCAGGGCGATACCGAATTTGAGCGTGGTCTCAAAATCCGCCGGACGTTGCCCCCGGGTATCGGGAAACACGAAGTCGAGTATGGCCACCGACCACGGCGTCTCGATCAACGCCTGCACCTCGGCGAAGAAAGTCGGGGCCAGCGCAGCGATTGGATTGCTGTCTTCCCCTGGTCTTTCGAGCAGCCTCTGGAGCAGGCACGCCTCCAGCGCGGCCACGCTCATGCCTTGGCCGTAGACGGGATTGAAGCGGCAGATTGCGTCGCCGATGGGCAAGAGCCCGCGAGGGAAGACGTCGAGTCGCTCGAAATGACGCCGTACGCTCTCGGGAAAGCCGTAGCGCGCGACCCCGTCCAGGCGCTTGGCGCGGCTGATCGCGTTGTAGATCGTCGGCGTCCGCAGCGCCTTGGCGTAACTCAGGAATCCCTCCGCATCGCCAGGCGGCCCGTCACCATGGCGCCCACCAATGGTCGCCATCCAGCGGTTGCCCTCGAGCGGCAACATCAGGCCGCCACGGCTGTTCTGGGGCGCCTGGCCGAAGGTCATGACGCCTTTCCAGTCAGTCGAGGCGTCGTCCGGGATGCCGAAGACGCATGTGGCATAGCCGAGATCGATGCCAATTGTGGTCTCCTCTGGCAGCGGTCGGCCGATCGATTGCAGCAGAGCGAGAGTGAGGGCGCCGCGTCCGGAGGCGTCGACAACGAGATCCGCCGCAATCGTTTCGCTCGCGCCGTCGCCGTTCTCGTAGCGCACGCCGGTGACCTCATCTCCATTTGGCGTCGCCAACACTTCCTGCACCCGGCAGCGCTGGTACAGCGTGGTATTTCCGCGGCTTTCCACCCGCCGTCGTACGGCGCGCTCGATTGTCGGCCGTGACGCCGCGTAACCGAACCAGCCGAGATCGCGTTGCGGGAAGGGATCATAGCCCGGGCGTTCAACGCGAACATCGAGACCGGCCCTGAGCGGCACGGCTCCCGCCCGCGCGAGATCCTGTTCGAACCCCGGGAACAGCTCGCTGAGGGCGCGCTGGCCGCTGAGCAGCAGCGCATGCACGTGCCGCGCCTGCGGCGTTCCCGCGCGATGCGCGGGCTCCGAGGGCAGAGTGTCGCGCTCCAGCACAACTACCTGATCGAAGCGGTCGGAGAGCGCCCCCGCGGCCGTGAGCCCGGCCATGCCGGCGCCGATCACGACCGCCTGCTTGCCAATCAGAGTCGACGCCATCGCCACCTCCCAACTGCGTGCTCCTCCCGCAGCGGAGGGGCCGACGCCACTCGAGCATATCGTCACGCGCGGACGCAAGGAAGCGGCGAAATCCTCAAGGGCCAGCGCAAGCTACCGGCTGTTAGTCGCTGCTGTCCCTTGTGAATCTCGTCGACAAGATCTCTCCGCTCGAAGATCCGGTCCGCAAAATTCTTCGTCAATGTCCGTGGTGCACTTGTCTCGGCAACTGGGCTTGGCAGCACCACGGGGCATGTCCGCATTGGGTCATTAGCGGACAATGGAGGCGTCTTCGCGCGATGTCTGCTTTACTCCCGAAAGCGGACATTCCACGATAGGTCCTCAATGTCCGCTTCGTGCCAGAAGCAGACATCGCTTCCTATTCGATCACCTCGTCGGCGCGGGCGAGTACAGTGGACGGAATGGTGAGGCCTAGCGCCTTCGCGGTCTTGAGGTTGATGAAAACTTCGTAATTGTTTGGCGCTTGTACCGGCAGGTTGGCCGGTTTTTCGCCCTTCAGGATGCGATCGACATAGCTGGCCGCTTGCCGAAACTGCCGCACCAAATCAGGGCCGTATGAGATAAGGCCTCCGCCGACGAGGGGTGCGATCAAGATAGACTGCTGGAAGTTTATGCCGAGCCGCGAGGGTGACGATCAGATCGCGTTGAACCACCGTCGATGGGGCCGCCGTTACGATGAGACCGCCGTTCGGCTCGCGCGCGAATGCCGTGATCGCGCGGTCTATCTCGTGTGGGTCACCGACATTGATCGTGCTGACTTCCAGGCCAACCGACGGTGCCACAGCCTGGATCACTGCAAACTGACCGACCCCGGCAGAGGAGGTATCGCGAAGCACTGCCGCCAGCGTCACGCGCGGCGCGACCTGTTTCAATAATTCCAGCCACTTCCCGCTCAAACTGTAGTCAAACAAGCGGACTTTCGTATACGCATCCTCATCAGCTAAGGCCGTGAGCATGCCAATGCGCCGCATCCGCTCCTGTTGCTGCGCCCACGCTGCAAACGGCCACGCCACTGCCGTGCCACCCAGAAACGTGATGAACTCGCGCCGTCTCATTGCCTCCCCCGTAGGACAAGGCATCTAGCAGCCTAAGCGAGGTTCGGTAAGGGAGCGGCCGATGTCCGCTTCGGGTCAAAAGCTGACCTAGGCCTGCGGTTGGGTTAGGTCCGCTTTGCCCCCATAGCGGACATCAGTAATCGCCGTATTGATGTCCGCTAAGTGCCAACAACGGACATCGGCTTCCTTCATTCAATCACTTCGTCGGCGCGAAGGAGGAATGCTTCCGAAATCGTAAGGCCGATTGCCTTTGCGGTCTTGAGGTTGATAACGAGGTCCAGCTTCGTCGGCTGTTCCACCGGGAGATCGGCGGGCCTGGCTCCTCTGAGGATCTTGTCCACATAGTCAGCGGCGCGCCGAAAATTTGCATTCAGATTGCCCCCATAGCTCATCAGCCCGCCTGCTTCGACGTGCGCGCGCGCGAATTCAAACATCGTCGGCAGTCGGGCTTTCGATCCGCCAGCGCGGCAAATTCCGCCCGCACGCTCGGTGAAGAGACATCGCTGCTCCCCAAGCACAATCACTGCAATCAACGTGTTGGCGTGCCATCGCATTGGAATGCCGCGTCGAGATCGGCGGGCAAGGCCTGGCCTCCACCGACACCAAGATTGATCGCGCGTGCCGTCGCTGCATCCTCGACCGCCTTTCGTCGGGATCACGTGCCCCTGAAATGCAGGGATTGACGAGACGCCGATTTTGACTGCCCCCCGGGATGACTTCAACGGCAGAGTTCCAGGTTTTTCTCGGGTAGCGTATCTTGGCTGGTGATCCCGGTGACGTTTCCGCCCGGCCTGGCAAGGCTTGCAATCAGACCCAAACCCCAATCGGGTCGAACAAGGTCGGGGCAACGATCGGAATGACGGCTGTCGCCCTGTTTCATCGCGATCGCCGCCTGATTGTTGCCGGCCATCATCAGATCGGGCTTGAGTTGCACCAACTCGTCGACCAGCGCCGGAAAGCGCGATAGATCTCCCTCGGCCCACCGATACTCGATCGTGAGATTTTGCCCCGAGATCCACCCCGAGGTCCCGCAGCCGCGTTTCGAACACCGAGATCAAGTTACTGTCACTGGCAATTCCAAGAAACCCGACCACAGCGGGTGTCTTCGGCTGCGCGCTTGCCGGCAGCGGCGATGCCGGCCAACCCAGCCTCCGAGAAGCGTGATGAACTCGCGCCGTCGCATATCCTATCCCCCCTGGGATCGTCTAGTCCGACATCGTATCGGTTCAAACCTTCCGATTTGAGAGGGGTGCAATTCTATGTCGATGTCCGCTTTGGGTCAGAAGCGGACATTTTGCGACGCGAAAGCCATGTCCGCTTTACCCCCGGAAGCGGACATCGATCAGACCATCGCGGATGTCCGCTAAGTGCCAAGAGCGGAATTCAGCACCGGCTTTTCCCCGAATTCACCAGTTCCTAAATGCTCGCGAGATAGATACCTTGGGTGCGGGCTACTCGTTAACCCGAGGAGGGGGCGCTATGTCATCGACCGTTGATCCATTCGCAGGATCTAAAGACGCGCCAGCGCGAAATGTGGGCGTCGTTTGCGCCGACCGCTGCTTTCACCACACCGGTCGCGGCGCATCTCGTCGAGTTCGCGGAAGTCAAACCCAGCGAGACCGTGCTCGACGTTGGAACCGGCACAGGTGTCGTTGCGATCACGGCCGCGCGGACGGGCGCATCGGTGACAGGACTCGACCTGACGCCGACTCTGCTCGACGTTGCGCGCGAGAATGCGCGAGTAGCCGGGCTCGCTAACACGCAATGGTTCGAGGGAGATGCCGAAAGTCTTCCATTCCCTGATGGCCAGTTTGATGTCGTTGTCAGCCAGTTCGGTCACATGTTTGCGCCCCGGCCTGATGTCGCCGTCGCGGAAATGCGCCGGGTGCTGAAGCCCGGCGGCCGAATTGCGTTTGCGACGTGGCCGCCGGAGCACCTCGCCGGTCGAGTATTCACCTTCGTCGGCAAGAACTCTCCCCCGCCGCCGCCTGGGGCTGCACCACCGGCACAATGGGGCAGTCCGGGCGTCGTCGCTGAGCGCCTCGGTGACAAGTTCGAGGCACCATTCTTTTCCCGCGGTGTCATGCAGTTTCCGGCTCTCAGCCTGTCGCATTTCCGAGAATTTATGGAGCGCTCAGTGGGCCCAATACAGAAATTGATGGAATCCTCCGCCAAGGAGCCGGAGCGGCTTGCTGCCTTGCGTGCTGAGTTCGAGGCGCTCGCGGCTCCCTACTACTTCGGCAACGTGATCCGCCAGGAGTATCTGCTGACTCGAGCCAAGGCACGTTGAACGGTTGGAGCGAAGCAGCAACGGCGCTTTTGCCCTCTATCCTAGCGCCCGCTGTCTCTTGGGATGCCACCTGATCGAGCGCCGATGTCGCCTTCGGGTCATAAGCGGACCTGATGCGACGCGGAATGTCCGCTTTACCCCCGAAAGCGGACATCGGCAGAGCGGATCGGCATGTCCGCTAAGTGCCAGTAGCCGACTTTGAGCCGGCTTCGAGTGCCCGATTGTGCGTAGGCTGGGCTTAAGGTCGCGGCGGTCATCTCGAAAAGGAGTCCCAATATCCACCAAGCTGCGGCTCTATCGACCGAAAACCCAACCACCTTCGGTCTTGCTAACTGGCGGGGGACTTGGCAGCCTGCGATCGTAGCCGCGAAGTTGTGGCCCTCACAAATGGATGCTCGTTGGCATAGCGGTGGCCGCTTCCAATAGCGTTCCGACGACCGCTGAAATGGCAGCAATGAAAATAATCTCACAAACGGATGTCATGGCGCCGGGATCCCAGACGGGATCGAGCGCTCAAGAGCCAGGTGCATCCGGATCGCCGGAACTGAAAGGCGCGAGTATCCTCCTGGTTGAGGATTCCTGGCACGTCGGCAATGCCATGAAGCGTCTGCTTCGTGCATTGGGAGCAGATGTAGCCGGTCCGGCCGCCACCATAGCGGATGCCGAGCGCCTCGTTGCCGAGCGCACTCCTGACGTAGCCATCGTCGACATCAATCTGCGAAACGGCGAGCGGGCCAACGGCTTGATTGATCGACTGCACGAACAACGCATTCCAGTCGTCGTCGTCACAGGTTACACGGCCGTTTCCCTCCCTCCCGGAAAGGCCGAAGCCATTCTGCAGAAACCCGTCAGCGTGGAAACAGTTTCTGGCGGTCTTGTGCCCGATCATTGCCCGGACGGCGGATCGGTGAGAGGTTCTCTCACGCGACCTCGACCATATCCGCTTTGAGCGGTATCTCGATTGTACAGGATACGCCCTCGGACGAAAACGCGAGGTCGACCGTGCCACCGAGCTCATGAGGGATGAGATCGCAAATGAGGCTGGTTCCGTACCCGTATTGAGACGGAGCCGATACCGGCGGACCGCCCGTCTCGCGCCACACGCATTGTCAGGACTGTCGCGCGCATCGCCGCTGTTCCGGCATTCCCAGCTTACGGACACCCGGCCCTCCGGGACCGACAGCGCACCATACTTGGAGGCGTTCGTCACAAGTTCGTGCAGCACCATCGCCAGCGCCTCGGTTGCCGCAGCGGTGAGCGCGATGTCGGGCCCGCAAGTCGTCGTATTTGCCTTTGCCGCATAGGGAGCCAGCTGGTGGCGGACAATATCCGCGACGCGAACGCCCTGCCAATTATTCTGGCTCAATGACTCATGCGCAACCGCCATGCTTTGGATGCGCTGATCGAGGGCTTGGACAAACTCGTCCATCGTGCTGCTGCCCTGTCGCGTGTACATGGCGACCACGCCAACGCGCGCAAGCACGTTCTTGACGCGGTGATCAAGCTCTGCGACCAGCAAGCGCTGGTGCTCGTCAGCTCGCTTGCGCTCCGTGATGTCGAGGGTCAGGCCCTTGATGCGCAGCATTTCCCGGCAGCGTCGAACTCGGCCGTTGCTGTTTCCTCAAGCCACATTTCCTGGCCGTCTGGGCGCAACACGCGAAAGGTCGACCGCATACGAAGGCTTGTCGGGCCGGACACCCTGCACTTGCGCTTTGAAATGCGCGCGGTCATCCGGGTGGATCAGCGCAAGAAAGCGAGCTGTCGTAAGGGTGCTTGCGGGTCGTACCCAAGAATCTTCGCAGCGTTCGCGCTGTGATGCGATAAACCGGTGCGGGCATCCCACTCGAAGGCCATGACCGCGCCCGCCGCCAGGGCCTGTTCCAGCCGGGCCGCCCCTCGCTGAGTGCTGCCTCCTGCTGACGCCGTTCTGCGAACAGCGCGGCAAGAACGAGCGTGCAGAGCGACGTCGTCAGGATCCCGGCCTGGGCGCCCACGATGCGGTCGCCGATCGGGAGATTGGGGTCGCCGAAATATCCAATGCCAAAGGTTGTCGTCCACACGATTGTCAGCGCAACGATGAAACGCGGCTGCCGCGGCGAACACCGGCCGGCAGCGGGCAGCCAGCCACAGCAACAGCGGGAACAGCAGAGCGATCGGCACCACAGTCGCAAATGATACGCGCGGCAGAAAGATAACAAGGGTGCTCGTCACCGTTATCGCCAGCAGTGCCACGGCACTTCGACGACCTCGTTCGGCGGTGGAGGGTCGCGCGCGGCCGCGGCAACTCCGATCAGCAGCGGCGCAACCGTTACGATGCCGAGTGCGTCGGATGCGAACCAGTGCTGCCAGATGGTCAGGCTCGGCGCTGTCGAGAAGTGGAACAGCTTGAACCCCACAGTTCCACCGACCCCCGAGATGGCACTCGCGAGGACCGCAGCCGCCAGCAATCCCAGGACCTGGCGCAGCCGGTCGAGGGTGAACCCCGAACCAAACTGGCGCTCGATAAGGCCAGCCGCAAGCAACGCCTCACCAGCGTTGCACAAGGCGAAGGTGGCAGCGCCTGCGAAGGTCCTGTCTCCCAACAGATTGGCTACCATCGTTGCCGCGGCCGCCCCGATTGCCACCGGCCATTTGGAACGTGGACCAAGCGCTATCAGGACGCCCGCGGCAACCCCGGAGGCCGGCCAGAACACCGCCACGCCGTCAGGTTTTGTCAGCAGAGAAAGACTAAGCCGCGCCGCCAGGAAATAGGCGATACCAACCGCCACAGCGACGCCGATCGCGGTGACCCATTGGCAAGTCGGATCAGCGACAGCCCGCCACGGCTCCACGCGCTTGCCAGTCAAAAGCCCTCCGATGTCGAATGATCCCAGCCTTACCGATCAAAGCACGGGAGCCAATCGTGAGCTAGTGCGGTACAAATACCTGGCGATGTCCGCTATGGGTCAAAAGCGCGACATCGATCAGTGACCGGACTAGGTCCGCTTACCCCCGATAGCAGACATTGACGGTCGCCGGATATGTCCGCTAAGTGCCACAAGCGGAAATGCACCCGAGTGCACTACTCAATAACGGCGGTCGCGCCCGCAACCAGCCCGTCGGGTATCTCGATTCCCAGTTCTTTGGCCGTCTTGAGATTGACAACGAGTTCAAACCGCTCTGCTTGAGAGTACGGTATGTCGCCCGGATTGGCACCTCGGAGTATTTCGACGATCTGCGCTGCCTGCCTGCGAATGAGAGACTTGAGGTCGGAGGAATAGGACATCAGTCCGCCTGCTTCCGCAAATTCACGGTACGGGTAAATGGCGGGAAGCCGCAGCTGCTGGATCAGCTGAACCAACAAGGACTTTTGCGGAAGATGCAAATGCCCCTCATCCGAAAGGATCAATCCGTCCAGTTGATCTCGCTGGAGCGATGAGAATGTGCTGCGGTATTCCGCTTCACCATGTGGGCTGCTGAGGGTACCCCGCACCAGAGAAATCCCCAGCTTTTGTGCCGCGTCGCGCACTGCTTGGCCACCTGCGCCCGTCCAAGCCCCTTCAGATGAAACGAAAACGACATTGACCAATTTGGGAACGGCGATGGAAAGCAATTCAAGGCGCTTGGCCCAGACTTCGACTCCGGCGTCCACGCTCACACCCGTGACGTTGCCGCCAGGACGGGCGAGATTCGAAACAAGCCCGAACCGAATGGGGTCGCCGGTGACGCTACGATGGGGATCGTCGTCGTCGCCGCTTTGAGGCGAAGGGTCATCGGCGTTCCGGGGGAGGCAATCACATCGGGTTTTGTGTCGACCACTTCGCGTGCAATCTCCTCGAGACGTCCCGACTGATATTGCCACCGATCGATGATGAGGTTTCCACCTTCGACGTAGCCGAGGCGCTGCAGTTCTTCCAAGAAATTGTTGCATCGGGATCGCGTCCGATCCTCATATCTTCGACCTTGCGGAAGACAATGACCGCAAGACGCTTCTTCGTGGCGGGCTGCTGCGCCCGTGCAGCCATTGGTGATATGGCCGCGCCACCGATTAACCCAATGAACTCCCGCCGCTTCATTCGATCCTCCACCAGCACCGCCTTCAGCCAGCATATGACCACGTCCAGCAGCTCCCTGCCACCGGATGAGAGGCCAAAATCTCGGCTTCGGGTCAAAAGCGGACCTGGCGGCAACGCGCTGGAATGTCTACGTCACCCCCGATAGCGGACATTGACCATCGCCGGGTCGATCTCCGCTTTGTGCCAGTAGCGGACGTCACTGCGCCTGGTCGCTGCATCCCACCGCCTTTCACTCAATCACGCTGATCCGCGAGCACAAGGATTGACGGCGGGAATGTCAACCCGAGCATCCGCGCAACCTTGATATTGGCGATCAGCTCGAACTTGGTCGGCAGCTGGATCGGCATCTCCGCTGGCTTCTGCGCCCTTGAGAATGTTGTCGACATATCCCGCAGCGCGACGAAACAGGTCGGTGAGATCAGCGCCATAGCTGAAAAGTGCGCCGGCCCGCGCGATTTCGGCATGTTCGCCGATCACGGCGATACGCGCGTCCGCGGCGATCCGGCAGATATCCTTCATCATTGCCACCGTCAGGAAATCGCGGATTACGATCATGGCTGTGCCGCCGTCGTCGGCGAGCTTCTTGATCTGCTCGGTCAGTTGCACGGCGGACGGCGCACTAAGCCCGAGGCGCACCGGCTCGATACCGGCCGTCCTCGCATATGCCATTGTCTGCGAGCCCCAGGCGCTGAAAGTGGGATCGGTGGCGTTGTGCATCACGCCGAGCTTCTTCAGGCCGGGTACGATCTCCTTCAGCATTTCGATCCGCTTAGCCGAAATTTCTTCGCCGAACGCAGAGAACCCGGTCACGGTGCCACCGGGCCGGGACAGACTCTGGAACAGTTCGGGATCGCTCTGCACCGCCGGCAACGCCACCGCGACCACTGGAATACTTGTCTTGCGCACTATGGCACGCGCCGCCGCTGGGCCCGGCGAAAGAAACACATCCACCGGCAGCGCCACCAGCTCGTCGATCATGGCGTGCCCTCGCGCGACGTCGCCGTTAGCGCTGCGCGTATTGACGATGATAGTGCGTCCTTCGACGTGGCCGAACCCAACCAGCGCTTTGCGAAAGGCGTTGACCGTCACGGCGTCGACGTCGGCATTGGCAAATCCGACAAAGCCCACGATCGGGATGCGCTGCTGCTGCGCCCGCGCTACTAACGGCCATGAGGCCGCCACGCCGCCGACTAGCTTGATGAACTCGCGCCGCTTCATTGCCAGCCCGTTCTGAATTTACCCGATGGTAAGCACTTTTCGGCACGGGTCCAAGAGCGGTCGAATGTCCTCTTTGGGTCATTAGCGGACATCCCGCGACGTCCGGACTATGTCCGCTTTACCCCCAATAGCGGACATCAGCAGGCTGGAACGCCATGTCCGTTTAGTGCCAATAGCTACCGCCAGTGGCTATTCAGCATCCCGGCCCACTCAACTATCTTTCTTTACGTCTCCGATCCTCCGTAACTTCGCCATGGCACGAAAGAACTGAAGGCCGGGCCATGCGGGGAATCCTGTCCAGGTCTCTCCAGCGGGTATATCGGACATGACACCGCTTTTGCCCGCGATCCTTGCACCATCGCCAATCGTGAGGTGATCGGCGATTGCCACTTGGCCGCCGACCATCACGCCGTCGCCCAGAGTGACGCTGCCAGCCATCCCCGCCTGGCCTGCGATAATGCAGTGGCGGCCGATGATAACGTTGTGGGCAATCTGTACGAGGTTGTCGATTTTTGTGCCTTCGCCGATCACGGTGTCACCACTGCTGCCCCGGTCAACAGCTGTGCCAGCGCCGATCTCAACATTGTCGTGAATAATTACGCGGCCGAGTTGCGGTACTTTGGTAGCCCCGCTAGCGCCCGGGATATAGCGGAATCCATCCTGCCCAATTCGGCAACCGGGATGGATGATCACGTTGTCGCCGATGATGGCATGAATGATCGAGGCACCATGCCCAATGGAGCAATTGCGACCAACGCGAACGTCCGGTCCGATAACAGCGGTCGCCCCGATTACAGTTCCTGACCCGACCGAGGCTCGCGGGCCGATAACCGCGCATGGATCAATGGTCACACCCACCCCGATTTGAGCCGAAGAATGGACGACTGCCGTCGGCTCAATTCCGTTTGCCTCAAACATGGATGACGGACGCAGCGCGTCTTGGAATAGGTTCCGCGCTACGACCACAAAGTCCCGATACGGCTCTTTCGTGAGTAGCACGTTGAGGCCGATGGGGGCCCGGCTTTCAAACCGCTCTTCCATCAAGCAGGCGCCCGCTTGGGTCGAACTCAACCCGTCAGCGTATTTTGCGGTACTGAGGAAAGCGAGATCAGACGCGCCCGCCGTGTTGAGCGGCGCAACATTCGTAATGAGGTCATTGAGGCGCGCCCCGATGCGAGGCGTAGCCCCCGTGAGAGTAGCGACCTCGCCAACGGTCAAGCTCACGGGGCCCTTAAAGAACATCAGCTCGGTCATGCTATCTGCCTTTCGCAAAAGCCTCAAAGGGACGCGATATCGAGTTGAGCCCCCGCAGCGTCTCAACTGGCGGAAGGAGACACTTCGTATAGCGCCCTATTGAGGCGTTCGGACGCAGGCGGGGCGCTTGAACTACCTACACGGTTACAAGACCAATGCCCATGTCCGCTTTGGGTCAAAAGCGGACATCCCGCGATGTCGCTCGATGTCCGCTTTTCCCCCAATAGCGGACAACCGAGGCGACCCGGAGGCAGACGTGAACGGCGTTCCGCAGAGCGCACATGCGGTCGCCTGCGCGAGTGCGCAGAGAGCTGAAAATTAATGAGCTTCGAATCTTTGCTCGGACGGCGGCAACATGCGGCCATCGCCATCAAGCTCTTGAAACGACTTGTTGACCTTGGTGTTCGTTCATCGCGATCGAGCCTCCACACACCGCTGGCCCCTTCAAAAAGTAGGCCCGGGGAAAAAAATCTCTCGATGGGAGAACGGCCGGTAGGCGAGAGACGAACTTCTGTCCAGAGATTTGACCCGCCCCTCCCCCCTCAACTAGTGCTCTCCGCGATTGCCGCGTTGGTTTCTTGCGCGCATCGAGGACGGCGGCCGAGAGCGTGCTGTCACGAAGCGACCCGCGCCGCTCCGAGCGCGGTAAGTTTTGCGAGCTGATCCGCGGTCATCTCGCCCATTACGGAGCCAACCATCCGGACCTATGCGACGAGCTATGCGATGCTGGACTACCTCTGTCGGCTCGTACCTACCTTGGAATGCCCTCAGTCGATCGGCAGCCGCATCGGTCGATGTTTGCGCTGAAGGTTCTCTTGGTTGTTCTATTGAAGGTTTATGCCGCATAGCTGAGCGGTGTGGCTGACCGGGCCTGGTGCGGTATGGTCATCGAGCGTGGTGCGGCATGGTCGATCGGTTTCGCCGGCACGTTTTTGGGTTCTGACCATGCCGCAGATTGCGGCTCGGTCACTTCTGCAACACTCATTGCCAGGAAAGCAGCCCGGCCGGCCCATTGACCCCGTCCGCCGGCGCGCTTTTCGATGCGCACCAAGCCGCGCTCTGCTAGCTTTTTGAGCCGTCGCTGTACCGTGTCGACGCTTTGCTCACTGTCGTTTGCTATCGTTTCCTGGGGTTGGCCAACAGACGCCACTGGCATCGGCATAGTTTGCCAGGACAAGCAGCGTCAGTTTGTTCGAGGCGCCGCCTGCCTTTTGCTTTGCGGCCCAGGCTTGTAGCTTGCCAGCTCATCAGTCGCCACCTGGTCGATTGTCCATCCGCGCATCGGCAACACATGGCCCAGGCCGGGCTACGCTGAGGGCCGCGATAGCGGCCTTTTGGGAATTGAACGGCGCGCTGGGCACGGCTTTGCCGCGCGCATCCAGGGCATGCCAATCGCGTCCGATGCCGGTGATTGTGCCGACCAGTTCACGGCCATCCATCAGGATCAGGTAACGCGGCGCATCCAAATCAGGCATACTATGAGCGGCCCTCTTCATGCCGCGCGCCCGGCATCGCGAGCTTTAATTCGAGCCTCTTGCCAGGCGTCGACCTCATCCTCCAGCCATCCAACCGCGCGACCGTCCGGATCAAGCTTTATCGGCCGCGGAAACACGCCATCGTCCATTTTCAGATACAGCGTCGAAGTGCACCAACCGGTGATTTCGAGTACCTTGGGTCTGACGTAAAGTTCTCTGAGCCATTGTCGCACCGATTGTGACGCTCCGGAAGATTCCGGAACATGTCCGACATCAGTGCGCGTAAAAACGCTCAATGTCGTGTTGAACAAATCGAGCAATTAAGTTGGCACGCATCGCCTTGGGAAGTGCGCAAATTTGCGCACTTATCATATTCGGCCCTTGGCCGATGTTGATGGCATGTTCGCCAGCTGCGGGGCCGCCATCCCGTGCATCAAATGCGGGATAGGAGCCGGCGGAGGAACCCAGATAACACCCGCCTGCCCCAAACCTTTCCGATATCGTTTGCATTCGGATGGTTTCAATCGCTGATTCAGAGAGTGCGGCGCTGCATACTTTTCCAGCGCCTTGGCAACAATTGAGACACGCTTGAAACTCCTTCAGACCATCTTTTCGTGGCGGAATTTCTCCTACGCTTGAACCTCGTAGCTTCATCACAATCCATCGTACGGCGCTGTTGATCGCGCCGTCCCGCAACGCATAGTGTGGTTGAGATTAACCCGCTTAAATCCGCCAACTTCAACCGCTTTGGCTACGATGTATTTCTGCAGTGCAAGGGGCAGTCGCTTTTTGGGTGTTGAGACGGGCCGCAAGGACGCAAAGAGCCTGATGCGCGATCCGATCGCCCTCAATGGCTAGCGGGATCACACTGCCGGCATCTTTATCCTGAGTATGTAACCGTTGAGAGTTTCGCCTTGCATTACCCAAATCGACACCTGCCTGGCGCATAAGGGCAGCGCGACGTGCATCATTGCTGGCCGAGCTGTCTTTAATCCAACGATCTGAGCTGAGGATTTTCACCGCGGCCGCGAGCGCGGCTTCAGAATTCGGCCTACTCGAACTTTCCCTCCAGGCTGGGTAACGACCTTGCCGCAATATGCTCGCCCAGTCCGTCATCATGGCGACGACGCTTTTCGAACGAGGTCGCTTCGAAGGTATGCAGATCTCGAGTTTTTCCCGCGATCTTGTGAGCGAGTGCCATCTCGACAACATCGCGCGGATGCGTAGTTTGTTCGGCAGCCCAATCGCGAAAAGTCGATCGGAAACCATGCACTGTCAGGCCTGGTCGAAGGGCTTTCAGCGCCTTGAGCATTTTCTCATGTGGCAGTTTCTTTTTCGGATTCTCACCTGAGAATATGAACTTTGTGCTGCGATCGAGCCTCTTCAGAATTTCAATGGCCCGGTCAGTTAGCGGCACGCGGAAGATCGATATCGACCTTCATCCGCGCTCCCGGGATTGTCCAAACCCTCTTGTCCAGATCAATTTCGGGCCATGTAGCGGCAAAGGTGTTGTCCGACCTTACAGCCGTGAGGATCGTCCATTCCAGCGCAGCGGCCGGCATGTCCGTCATTCCGCGAAGTTTCGCATGAAGTCGGGAATCTCGGCATAGGGCATCGCGGCAAGGTGTTTGACCTTGGCGATCTTGGACGGGTCCGGGAGGGCATTCTCGATGTGGCCCCTCCAGCGGGCAGGGTTCTCACCGTCTCGATACCCGTGGGTCTTTGCCCAGTTCAGGATCAGCTCAATGCGCAGCCGGACGTCCACCGCAGTCTTGGTCTTCTTCTCCCAGATCGGCTTGAGCACCTTCAGAACCAAGGCGGTGTCGATGGCGGCAACCGGCAAGCTCCCAATGATGGGCTCGGCGAACCGCTTGAGCGAGCCGTTCCAAAGCTTGGCATGCTTCTCGCCCTTCCAGCCGGCCTTGTGGCTTTCGATGTACTCCGCGGCGCATTGGGAGAACGTCATCGCCTTGGCCGCCTCCAGCCGCTGGGCAAGCCTAGACCGCTGCGCTTGGCCTCGAGCGGGTCAATCCCGGTCTTCAGATCTTCCCGCGCCCTGCAGTGCGCTTCTGCGGGCTCCTTGGCAGGTCATGTAGCCGTCCCCCTTCTGCATGCTGAGCGGCGCCCAAGTCCCATCTCACGCGAGATGGTCGTTCGCTCGTCCCGCGCATGTAGCGGAACAGCCAGCTTTTTGTTACGCTACCGTTCTTGCCGGCTGAGACTTGGAGATAGAGCCCGCCACCGTCCGCGTATCGACCCGGCTAGTCTCGTGTTCGACGAACTTCGGACTGAGCAAATTGAGTTGCCGCGCCATTTCGGTTTTCCACAGCCCACAGGCCAACCCACAAATCAGTGTCGGATTTAGCCGGAAGCTGTCGGACGTGTCTAGACGTCAGTTTCGGCTTATGCCCATAAAATATAGGGTTTTCGGACATTGTCGGAAGTCATCGGACAATGATGCTCAACGGAGGCTGCAGCCGCGCCTTCAATTCCACAAAACTGCCGACCGCGGGCGCAGTGCCCTTCTTCACCGACAGCCGCACCCGCTCGAGTTTGATTTCACCGCGCGGGCTTTCCATGGTCGCCACCCGCAACACGAAGCGGTCGGTGCGCTCGCGGATGTCCCGGGTTTCGACAAAGCCGGTGATCGAGACCGAATACATCGGCCGCGCCAGCACGCCGTGCGCTACCCTTGCTGTCTTCCAGGTCGCGATGGCAAAGCCTGCAGCAACGGCGGCGATCATCACCGCAACCGGAAACGCCTTGTGCCGCCGCAACAGCAACGCCGCCGTGCAAAACATGATCGCGGTAACTGCGGCGACCGGCAGCACCGGCTCGTGCTCGGCTGCAAAATAGAACGCGATGCCGGTGCCGAACGCGACCGGCACCCACGGCAACAACCGCCCGGGACCGGCTTCGGCGCGTACCCAGTCGCGCAGCGTCGTGACGAATGACGGCCACAGGCTGAAGCCCGCAGGCACTGCGCTGCCGGCCTGCGCGGTGGCGCGCGGCGGCCATGTCCCGGCATAGCCCCGCCTTCCGCCCGGCGTGTCGCCCTGCTCCGCCACGCAACTGCACCCTGTGATGTCAGAGGTTGCAAGGCTAGCGGAGGTCCCGGCGTGCAGCTAGCGGAACGGATGGAGGACGGCCGGCCTATTTGGACGAGTTGAACTGCTTCACATCCTCGGTCGCAAGTTGAGGTACGGGGATCTTCGCGCGGACTTCGTCAGCACGGGCGCGGCGGTCAATGCGTCGCGCGAAGCACGACGTCAATGTCGCTTACAGGAAGCTTAAGAGGAGGTTTCGGCTCAGGACTGATCAATCCGGCGCCAGCCTGTAGACCGCCTGCAGTTCCGTCTGGATCTGCTTGATGCGTTTGGCGGCCTGCGGTTCACCTTTTCGATAGCGGTGGGATGTTACGGCTTGCCAGCCCTCGCTGCCGGGAACGATCGCGACCGGCGCAACCTTAAATCGATCATCGAACGACGACAGCCGCTCGCGAAAAATCCACAACAAATCAGTGCTCGAAATCTTGGTCTTGGCCACGGACGGAACCTCCTGCAGACCGCAACTCCTGACAGCGGATCGAATGGAAAGCAACGGGCGACAGGACTTAACCTAACCAGTCAACCTTACCGCCGGCCCTGATCCTGAGTTATGATGCTGCGCTCGGCCGCGAGACCGGGACTGGAGTTGTTCGCGTCAGATGAATACGAGGAGCTCGATCATGCGGTTGTCCAACGTCGCTGCTTTGGTGTTTGTCGTCGGAGCTACGAGCCTGGGGTCCGTGTCTTTGGCGCGCGCCGCGTCTGATTGTCCGATATCGGTAACCCTGGCCGATTGGGGCGAGAATTCGACCGGCTACTTTACGATCGCGCCCGGGGAGAGTTGCCAGTTTCCGATCAAGCTGCCGGGCACGCTGAGCAGTTCGGAAATTTCGCAAAAGCCGGGACATGGCAAGTTGAAAAAGGTCAACACGTCCACGTACCAGTACACGGCGAAGAAAAAATATGCGGGCAACGATACGTTTGCCATCAAGGCAACGGGCAAGGGTCAGAAGGCTTCCGGCACGTCCATGATTACCTTGCAGGTAACAATAAAATAGCGGCGCCGTATCGGGCTGCCGGCAGCTGCTTTCTCTTGTTCAAAAACGAAAAAACCCGGCAGTGAAGCCGGGCTGATCGCAAGTATTCCTTCAAGGTCGGTAATGCGGGCAATCAAACAAGCAACTTTCCTCGCCGTCTGTACACAACGTAACACTGGAACGCCCGCAAGACTACGGATCGCACTATCGCTCGGTCCGCATGTAGGGACTGCGCTCGGTAACGAGCTTTAGATCGGGATCGGCTGCCAGACCTTCAGAGCCGACGTCGATACGATAGCCAACATGCGCGCGCGGCGCGTGCACCGGGTTGCCCCAGAAGATCCACATGACGGCACCGAGGCCGAGCATGCCCCCGCTTATCGCCAGGATGTCCCGCTTCATTGCGCGCACTCCGTTTGGCTTTGTTACGAGCACAAACCGGGCCAAGTGCTGGGCGAAAGTATGGCCGCGACGATCACAAGACGGTGCGAACGACCGCTCGAGCTGACCGAAGCCGCGATGATTGTCCTGATATCCGCCAGTGGCGAAGCGCCACAGCCAACTCGTCGCACTTCAAGTATACAGTTTGAAAAGAATGCTCACAAAAGTGCCTTGTGGGAACATGATCGGCGGGCTCTGATCCCTTGGCAGGTCCTTGGCGCGACACCCGGGTTCACCTGGCCTCGAACCATCCACCTGCAAAGAACCCCTGCCCTCCTCCCGGTCGGCGGGGGTTTTAGTTTGTGATTCGATCGCCGTGCCAGCCACAAGAAATTGCCGGTTTGGCAGTTCCCCGACTCAGCGGAAGGTGGTTTTCTGGAGTGGGGTAGGTCAGAGCGAGTATCAGCGATGACCCGTAAAGTGATCACTCTTGAGTTTGTTGTTCCGACCGCGTTGGCCATCGCGCTCGGCATCGCGCTCTCTATCAGCGCCGTCTATTTGATAGACAGATACCTTCTTCCGGTCGACCAGCGTGAAGCGGACTACTCCACCGTCAGCCGGCGGTGAGTGACGATTCCGCCCCAGCGCAAACATCGCGTGGAAATGATTGGCCAGCAGTGCTCCCGGAGTAACCGATAGTCACAACCAAAAACCAAAAAGGGGGAAACAAGATGAACTCCAAAAAATATGCCGCCGAAGCCATCGGGACATTCTGGTTGACCTTTGCCGGCTGCGGCAGCGCCGTCATCGCGGCCGCATTCCCGCAGGTCGGCATCGGATTGGTCGGCGTATCGCTGGCCTTTGGCTTGAGTGTGGTGACGATGGCCTATGCGATCGGTCACATCTCCGGCTGTCATCTCAACCCGGCCGTCACCGTCGGCCTTGCTGCCGGCGGCCGCTTCCCTGCCGGACAGATCGCGCCCTACGTGATCGCACAGGTCGTCGGCGCCATCGCCGCCGCCGCATTGCTGTATGTGATCGCGAGCGGCGCTGCCGGTTTCGACGTCAGCAAGGGTTTTGCGTCAAACGGCTATGAGGCGCATTCGCCCGGCAAATACAGCCTGCTCGCCTGCTTGCTGACCGAACTGGTGATGACGGCGATGTTCCTGTTTATCATCATGGGCTCCACCCACGGCAAGGCGCCCGCGGGTTTCGCTCCGCTGGCCATCGGGCTTGCGCTGGTGATGATCCATCTGGTCAGCATTCCCGTCACCAACACCTCGGTCAATCCGGCGCGGAGCACCGGGCCGGCCCTGTTCGTCGGCGGCTGGGCGCTGACGCAGCTCTGGCTGTTCTGGGTGGCGCCATTGATCGGCGGCGCGCTGGGCGGCGTGATCTATCGCTGGCTGAGCGAAGAGCCCGGCGGAGTGGTCGCGGGAAAATAGCGCAATCGGCTTGCAGCGCTTGTGCCGGGCCAGGTGGCGAAGGGCGCTACCTGGCCCGACACGGTCAAATGAGAGACAATTCTACTGACAATTATACATGATGCCGTCGCCGCCCTTGACGATGCTGCCGGGCACGCAGCCGATGCCGTTACGCGCGGCGTAATCAGGCCAGCCGGTATAGCTGTAGTATTGGCCAGCCCAGGGACCGCCAAAGTAATACGCCCTTACGGCGTACCAAGGGAGACCGGGCGAATTGACGTAGACAGCGCGAGAGGCATAGCCCGAGCGTATGTAGACCCGCGCCGCCGCGTCGGCCTTGCTGATCGACAGCGACACGCCGTCCTGCTCCGACCAGGTCGGTGAAAACAGCGCCGCGCAGGCGGCGGTCGAGGCAGCAATTGCAATCGTTCTCATGGTCAGCTTCATTTTCAACCTCCAGTGCTTGCTCATCCCCGCCTGAACCGTGCCCTTTCCCGATGGACGAATGTTGAGCTAGATCAATGGACGGACATCGCCGGGAATTTGCCCGATGGAGACTGGCAATCGGAGGCCCGGCTTCAACTGCCGAAAGTCTTCGCCTTTCGGCTGCGCAGCAAAATCGAATTTGTGAAACGGATCAACGTGGTTTGGGCCGCCCGTCCAGTCCCCATTTGCCGTGAGAACATTGTCCTCCCTGCGAAAGCAGGGGCCCATACGCCGCGACAGAATTAATTAGAAAATGCCGGTCGAGGCCTTGGCTAAAGCAACTCAACCCTGTGGTTATGGGCCCCCGTGCGCAAAGCGCACCAGACAGGGACGACAGAACGCCCGCCCCGCTAAATCAACGGCGCCTTCGACGACGCGTGATGGCTGACGATTTTCCAGTCGAAATCTTCGCGGCCAATCACCCAGGTCATCTTGACCGAGAGCGTAGCGTCATCAAAAGCAAAATTCGCGGTGCCGGCGAAGTTGACGAGATCGACGTTTACCTGCTCGGTCACGACTTCGGAGAACCGCACCGATTGCGACTGCCACCGCGGCAGTCCCCTGAAGTAAGCGGCGACGCCGTCCCTGCCGCGATACAGGTTTGGGTTCGAGCCGAAGAACAGCGCGTGCCTCGAATAAAGCGACGACAGCGAGTTGGCGTCCAGTTTGCTGAAGGCGGCCGTCCATTTCGCCATGACCCCGGCGACAATGTGTTCAGCACTTTCCATTGAACACCCCTACCCCTTGCCGCCGACTTCCTTGGCAAACGTGTCGCGCAGCCCGATGGTTCGGTTGAACACCGGACGATCCGCCGTGGAATCCGGATCGCGCGTAAAATAGCCCTGCCGCTCGAACTGCATCGGCTCGGGCGAATTTGCGGCCGCGATCGAAGGCTCGATCCGCGCATCCTTCAGGATCTCTAGCGACTCCGGATTGAGGTCGGCGGCGAAATTGGAAGCGTCAGGATTGGGCTTCGAGAACAGCTGGTTGTAGATGCGGATTTCGGCAGGGATCGACTGCGCCGCCGACAGCCAGTGCATCGTGGCCTTCACCTTGCGTCCGTCGGGCGCGTTGCCGCCTTTCGTGGCGGGATCATAGGTGCAGCGCAGTTCGACAATCTCGCCGGCCGCATTCCTGACCGCTTCGCGGCACTTGATGAAATAGGCGTAGCGCAGCCGGACTTCGGTGCCCGGCGACAACCGGAAGAATTTTTTCGGCGGGTTCTCCATAAAATCGTCGCGCTCGATGTAGAGCTCACGGCCGAACGAGATCTTTCGCGTGCCGGCCGCGGGATCGTCGGGGTGATTGACCGCCTCGAGTTCCTCGCTTTGGCCTTCCGGATAGTTTTCGATCACGACCTTGAGCGGCCGCAGCACCGCCATCCGGCGCTGCGAGGTCTTGTTGAGGAGTTCGCGGATGCAGAACTCCAGCATGCCGACATCGACCACGCTGTTGGCCTTGGCGACGCCAATCCGCTTGACGAATTCGCGGATCGCCGCCGGCGGCACGCCGCGCCGCTTCAGGCCGGCAATCGTCGGCATGCGCGGATCATCCCAGCCAGCGACATGGCCGTCGCGCGCAAGCTGCGTCAGCACGCGCTTCGACAGCAGCGTGTAGGTCAGGTTCAGCCGGGCGAATTCATACTGTCGCGGTTTCGACGGCACCGGCAGTTTTTCCAGAAACCAATCGTAGAGCGGCCGGTGATCCTCGAATTCCAGTGTGCAGATCGAATGCGTGATGCCTTCAATGGCGTCCGACTGGCCGTGCGCGTAGTCGTAGCTCGGATAGATCGACCATTTGTCGCCGGTGCGCGGATGATGTGCATGCAGGATGCGGTAGAGCACGGGATCGCGGAGATTGATGTTGCCCGCGGCCATGTCGATCTTCGCCCGCAGCACGCGCGCTCCGTTCTGGAATTCACCGGCCTTCATGCGGCGGAACAGGTCGAGGTTTTCCTCGACCGAGCGGTCGCGGAACGGAGAGTTCTTGCCAGGCTCGGTCAGGGTGCCGCGCGAGACGCGGATCTCCTCCTGGGTCTGGTCATCGACATAGGCGTGGCCGGCCTTGATCAGCCCCTCCGCCCATTCGTACAACCGCTCGAAATAGTCGGAGGCGTAGAAGAGATTCTTGCCCCAATCGTAGCCGAGCCAGTGCACGTCGGCCTGGATCGAATCGATATATTCCTGCTCTTCCTTGGTCGGGTTGGTGTCGTCGAAGCGCAGGTTGCATTGTCCGCCGAATTCCTGCGCGATGCCGAAATTGAGCGCGATCGACTTGGCATGGCCGATGTGCAGGTAGCCGTTCGGCTCCGGCGGAAACCGGGTGACGATCGCCTTGTGCTTTTTCGAGTCGAGATCGGCCTGGACGATGTCGCGAATGAAATCGCGCCCCGCCTCCGCCGCTACCGTTTCAATGGTCATTCCGGGTTCCTGTTTGGGCCCTTCTGCCAAATTCGCACCGTCCCGCCAAGCCCGCTTTGGATCGCCTTGGGCTTTTAGTCTTGGGCTTTAGTTATGCCCGGTTCCTGCTATACCACCACGCCTCCTCCCACATACAACCCGCCCGCAATGACTCATCCCATCGTCACCCGCTTTGCCCCCTCGCCGACCGGCTTCCTCCACATCGGAGGCGCGCGCACCGCCTTGTTCAACTGGCTCTATGCCAGGAAGCTTGGCGGCAAGATGCTGCTGCGGATCGAGGACACCGACCGCGAGCGCTCCACCGAGGCCGCGATCGCGGCGATCCTCGACGGGCTGAAATGGCTGGAGCTCGACTGGGACGGCGACGTCGTCTACCAGTTCACGAGGGCCGCGCGGCACCGCGAGGCGGCGGAAGCGCTGCTCGCCAGCGGCAAGGCCTATCGCTGCTACGCGACGCCCCAGGAACTGCATGCATGCGCAAGAAGGCGCGCGAGGAAGGCCGCACGCGCCTCTATAACGGCTTGTGGCGCGACCGCGACCCCTCCGAAGCACCTTCGGGCATGAAGCCCACGATCCGGCTGAAAGCCGAGCAGACCGGCGAAACCGTGATCGAGGACCAGGTCCAGGGCCGCGTGGTCTGGCAGAACGAAAACCTCGACGATCTCGTGCTGCTGCGAGGCGACGGCAATCCGACCTATATGCTGGCCGTGGTGGTCGACGATCACGACATGGGCGTCACCCATGTGATCCGCGGCGACGATCATTTGATCAACGCCGCACGGCAGAAGCAGATCTACGATGCGCTCGGCTGGAGCATCCCGAGCATGTCTCATATCCCGCTGATCCACGGGCCCGACGGCTCAAAGCTGTCAAAGCGCCACGGCGCGCTCGGCGTCGAGGCCTACCGCGCCATGGGCTATCTGCCCGCAGCGCTGCGCAACTATCTGGTCCGGCTCGGCTGGAGCCATGGCGACCAGGAGATATTTTCCACGCAGGAGATGATCGACGCCTTCGATCTACACGGCATCGGCCGCTCGGCGGCGCGGTTCGATTTCGCAAAACTTGAAAACCTCAACGGCCACTATATCCGCCACGCCGACGATCAATCCCTCGTAAACCAGCTCGAGGCCTTGCTCGACTATGTCCCTGACGGTGCAGAACTCAAGGCAAAACTCAACGACGCCACCCGCGCGCAATTGCTGCAGGCGATGCCGAGCCTGAAGGAGCGCGCCAAGACGCTGCTCGAGCTGATCGCCGGCTCCTCCTTCATCTTCGCCGACCGGCCGCTCGAGATCGAGCCGAAGGCGGCCGCGCTATTGACGCCCGAAGCCCGCGAGTTGATCAGCCGGATGCGTCAGGCGCTGGAAGCGGTCTCGCCGTGGAGCGCCGGGACGACGGAAACCGCTATGCGGAATTTCGCGGAAACCAACAATCTCAAGCTCGGCGCCGTCGCCCAGCCGTTGCGGGCGGCATTGACCGGGCGCACCACCTCGCCCGGCATTTTCGAGGTTTTGGCGGTGCTCGGACGGGAGGAATGTTTGGGCCGGCTCGCAGATCAGGCCAGCTCTTCGTAAGGCTCAGGGCACCCTACTTGGGTCCATCTTGCAGCGCACAGGGCAATAAGCTACCCATTTGTCGCAGCCTTCTAAACAATCCGGCTCTGCCTCGCCATCTCCCGAGAGAAGGTTCTAGTCAGCCCGGTTTTCGCAACGATTTCATCGGGGACTACGACGATGGACGCAAAATCCAGCAAGACAGCAACGCTAACCGTCGGTAACAAGACCTACGATTTCCCGATACTGAGCGGCAGCGTCGGGCCTGACGTGATCGACATCGCCAAGCTGTATGCCCAGGCCGGGATGTTCACCTACGACCCCGGCTTCACCTCCACCGGAAGCTGCCAGTCGAAGATCACCTATATCGACGGCGACGCCGGCGTCCTCGAATACCGCGGCTACCCGATCGAGCAGCTCGCCGAAAAGGGCGATTTCCTGGAGACCTGCTATCTCCTGCTCTACGGGGAACTTCCGACCAAGGCGCAAAAGGCCGATTTCGACAACCGCGTGATCCATCACACCATGGTTCACGAGCAGATGGCCCGCTTCTTCCAGGGCTTTCGCCGCGACGCCCATCCGATGGCCGTGATGGTGGCGTCGGTCGGTGCGCTGGCGGCGTTCTATCACGACTTCACCGACATCAACGATCCGCAGCAGCGCATGATCGCCTCGATGCGGATGATCGCAAAAATCCCGACGCTGGCGGCCATGGCGTTCAAATACACCATCGGCCAGCCCTTCATGTATCCGAAGAACTCGCTGTCGTTCGCCGAGAACTTCCTGCACATGTGCTTTGCGGTGCCGTGCGAGGACTACAAGATCAATCCGGTGCTGGCGGATGCGCTGGACAAGATCTTCATCCTGCACGCCGACCATGAGCAGAACGCCTCGACCTCGACGGTGCGTATCGCAGGCTCCTCCGGCGCTAACCCGTTCGCCTGCATCGCCGCCGGCATCGCCTGTCTGTGGGGCCCGGCGCATGGCGGCGCCAACGAGGCGGCGCTCGCGATGCTGGCCGACATCGGCACGGTCGACAAGATTCCGGACTTCATCAAGAGGGTGAAGGACAAGAACTCAGAAGTCCGCCTGATGGGCTTTGGCCACCGCGTCTACAAGAACTACGATCCTCGCGCCAAGATCATGCAGAAAATGTGTCACGCGGTGTTGAAAGAGACCGGCCACGGCGACGATCCGATGCTGAAGGTCGCGCTGGAGCTGGAAAAGATCGCGCTGAGCGACCAGTATTTCATCGACCGCAAGCTCTACCCGAACGTCGACTTCTATTCGGGCATCACGCTGAAGGCGATGGGTTTCCCGACCTCGATGTTCACCGTGCTGTTTGCGGTCGCCCGCACCGTCGGCTGGATCAGCCAGTGGAGCGAGATGATCGAGGATCCGCAGCAGAAGATCGGCCGCCCGCGCCAGCTCTACACCGGCGTCGCCCGCCGCGACTACGTCGACATGGCCAAGCGAAAGTAACCCGCGCCATTCGAAACGCTCGAACAACCCGCTCAGAGATCAGTCTTCGGGCGGGTTTTTCTTTGGACCGGAGGCACCATGCTTGCTGGAAGCTGCCTGTGCGGAAGCGTGGCCTATGAGGTGGATGCGGGCCCCGGCCCGATCGTCCATTGCCATTGCGCCACCTGCCGCAAGACCCATGGCTCCGCCTTCTCGACGGTAACCAACGTCCCCCGCGACCGCTTTCGCTGGGTCAAAGGCGAGAGCCTGCTCAGAGGGTTTGAATCCTCGCCCGGCAAGAAGCGTTATTTCTGCACGCAATGCGGATCGCATATCGTGGCGGAGCGCGCCGGCACCGGCACGATCCTGCTCCGCATGGGATGTCTGGATACGCCGATCATGGAACGGCCCAAAGTGCATATCTGGCGATCCGACGCCGCGCTGTGGTTTGACCCAAAGGACCAGCTCCCGGAATGGCCGGAAGGCAAGGCGCCAGCATCCTGACGCAGCGCTAAAGCACCCGCCGGGTTTTCCGCATTTCGGCCAGAACGATATCGGCGGCGCGGACGCTGGGCGGCTGGTTGCCGGTCGAAAGGATCGCATCGAGTTTTGCAAACGCCTCGACCTGCTTCCGCCTTGCTTCGGATGGCTCGATGATTTCGCGCACTGCCGGAGCCAGTTTTGCGGCGGTGCAATCCTGCTGCAGGAATTCCGGGATCACGTTCTCGCCGATCACGAGATTGGCCAGGATCACGGAATTGACCTTGATCGCGCGCAGCAAAATGAAGGCTTCTATCGCGCCGGTGCGATAGGCCGTCACCATCGGCACACCGGCCAGCGCCAGTTCCAGCGTCACCGTGCCGGATTTGGCGAGTGCCGCATGCGCGATCCGGAACGCGGCGCGCTTTTCCTGCTCGCCGATGACGATGCGCGGCTGCACCTTCCAGACTTTCACCGCCGCCATCACGGTTTCCTGCAGATGCGGCATCGTTGGCAGCACCGCCTCAAAGGCTATGCCCGCGGCCTGCAGCCGGGACAACGTGACGCCGAACGTCGTCATGTGGTGGCGGATCTCGCTGCGACGGCTGCCGGGCAGCACCAGCAGCACCGGCGGCGCGTCGCCGCGCCGCTTCTGTTCGTCGGGGTTGGGCCGGAGCTGGCCGATCTGCTCGGTCAGGGGGTGGCCGACATAGCTGCAGGGCGGGCCCCGCAGCCGCTCATAGGCGGCGGGCTCGAACGGCAACAACGCCAGCACATGATCGATATAGGGCAACATCGCTCGCGCCCGGCCCGGCCGCCACGCCCAGATCGTCGGCGATACGTAGTCGACGATCGGAATCAGCGGCGCGCTGGCGCGAACGCGTTTGGCGACGCGATGGGTGAAGTCGGGACTGTCGATGATGACCAGGATGTCCGGCTCGGCCGCGATCACCGCCGCGGCGGTTTCCTTGATCCGCCGCAAAATCATCGGCAATTGCCTGACGACCGCGGCGAGCCCGATGATTGATAGTTCCTCGATCGGAAACCGCGACGTCAGCCCCTCGCGCGTCATCGCACGCCCGCCGATGCCCTCGAACTGGACGGCATCGCCAAGCCGCTGGCGCAACACCTTCATCAGATTGGCGCCGAGCCGATCGCCGGATTCTTCCGTGGCGATCAGAAAGATTTTCCGCCCGGTAATGGCACGAGTCGGTGTCACGCGGGCAGCCCCGTGACGAACAGTCCGGCCTTGTCGGCGGCCTCGATCATGGCTTGCGATTCCGCAACCAGGGTGTTGCCGGCAGCAACCGCAATGCCGGCAAGTCCGGCCCTGGCCGCGCCCTCGACGGTGTTGGGTCCGACGGCCGGCAGATCGAAACGCAGATCCTGTCCGCTCTTGGGCGCCTTCACCAGCACGCCGCGCCCGGCCTTGGTGGGAATGCGTCCGTCGGCGCGCAGCCGCGCCACCCGTGCCAGCAGACCGTCAGTTCCCTCGATGTCTTCTACCGCCACCACCTGGCCGTCGATGATGATGGCGGCCTGACCGATATCGAACGGCCCGAGCGCCCCGAGCACTTCGCGCCCTCTTGCAATATCGGCAGCCGCGTTGCCATCGGGGACCGCGCGGGTGATCGCTCCCTCCGGCATCAACAGATCGGGAGCGGCGTCCTTGATGCCGACCATGCGAAATCCGTCCTGCTCGAGAATACGACCGATCCCGGACAACAGATGATCATCGCCGCCGCGAAACGCCGCCACGACATGGGCCATGACGCGAAGCGTGCCCCAGTCGAGCCTGATCTCCGAGAGCGCCGGACGCGCTACGCTGCCGATGAAGATCAGGTCGCGGCAACCCTCGCTGCGAAACAGCCTTGTGGCCTTGCCGACCTGGCCGACCGAAATCCAGTGATGGCGGAAGCGCGCGACGCCTGCCGGATCACAGGCGCCTTTCAGCGCGAAAATAACCGCAGCCAGCCCGCGTGCGGTGAGCAAATCCGCAACCGCGAAAGGCATCGTGCCGCCGCCCGCGATCACGCCCACCGGCGAAGAGATTTCCTGAGCCGCCGATGTCATGGTTGCGGCCGTCCCGTGTTCAATGCCGGTGGCCGTCATCGGCCGGAAGACACAGCGCGCGATGCTTGCCGTCGCCGATAAAGGTGAGAATTTCCGCAATCGCCGGATCCTCTTTCGCCATCGGCTGCACTGCGTCGAGCCGTTCGGCAAAAATGCCGGGACCGTGAAACAGCCTTTGGTAGAACGACCGCACGGCGGCCAGCCTCTCGCGGGTGAACTTGCGGCGCTTCATGCCGATGAGGTTGAGGCCTTCGAGCGCCGCATACTGGCCGTTGACGAGACCGAACGGGATCACGTCGCCGCGCACGCCGCAGACGCCGCCGACCATCACCTGCGGCCCGATCCGCGTGAACTGATGCACGGCGGAAAGGCCACCGATATAGACGAAGTCGCCGATCTCGCAGTGCCCGCCGAGTGTGGCCGATGTCGCGAAGATCACGTCATTGCCGACCGTGCAGTCATGGCCGACATGGCTGTTGTTCATGAAGTAGCCGCGATCGCCGACGCGCGTCAGTCCGCCGCCCTTTGTGGTGCCGATATTCATCGTCACGCCTTCGCGGATGATGCAGCCTGAGCCGATTTCAAGCCGCGTCGGTTCGCCGCGATAGCTGAGATCCTGCGGCGGCCCGCCGAGCGCGACAAACGGCGAGATCACGCAATTGGCGCCGATCGCGGTGTGGCCGGAAACGGTAACATGCGCGGTCAGGGTGCAGCCCGCGCCGACCACGGCATTGCCGCCGATCACGCAATAAGGTCCGATCGAGGCGCCCGCGCCGATCACGGCGCCATCTTCAATCCGCGCGGTGGGATCGATCTTGTTCATCGACCCCTCATCAATCGGTCAGCATCGCGCCAACGTCGGCTTCCGCGACGACAGAGCCATTCACCTTGGCATCGCCGTGGAACCACCACATGGCTTTGCGGCGTCCAATCGAGCGCATGTGGTATTCGATGGTGTCGCCAGGCATCACGGGCTTGCGAAACTTGCACTTGTCGATGGTGAGGAAATAAACCGCTCGCGGCTTCTCCGTACCCTCTACCGATTTGATGCCGATGACGCCGGCGGTCTGCGCCATCGCCTCGATCATCATCACGCCGGGATAGACCGGGCGGTCGGGGAAATGCCCAAGAAACGGCGGCTCGTTAAAGGTGACATTCTTGATGCCGATGCCGCTGTAGTCGGTCCGGATCTTGATCACCCGGTCGATCAGCAGCATGGGATAGCGGTGCGGGAGCGTCTTGAGTATCTCGTTGATATCCACGAGCTCGAACCTGACCGGTACTTCCTCCATCACTCCTGCCCCTCGCCCTTCGGATCGGCGTCACGCGTCAAGCGCTCCACCGCGACGATCTCCCGGAACCATTGCCTGGTCGGTTTGGCAAAGTGGCCGCCCCAACGGCCGTTGGCCGGGATATCGTCCTTGACCGCGCTCATCGCCGTAACCTGGGCCCCGTCGCCGATCTTGAGGTGGTTGTTGATCCCCACCTTCGCGCCCAACGCCACATTGTCACCGATCGTCAGGCTGCCAGCGAGCCCGATCTGGGCCGCGAGCAGGCAATGTCTGCCAATGGTCACATTGTGGCCGATCTGGACCTGATTGTCGATTTTGGTGCCCTCGCCGATCACGGTGTCGCGCAGGCTGCCCCGGTCGATGGTGGTACCGGCGCCGACTTCCACGTCGTTCTGGATCAGCACGCGGCCGGTCTGCGGCACCTTCAGGTGGCCGTCAGGCCCGAAAAAGACGAAGCCATAGCCATCCTGTCCGATGCTGCAGCCTGGATGGATCAGCACGTTATTGCCGATCAGGGCCGCCTGGATCGCGCAATGCGCCCCCACATTGCAGTCCCGGCCGATCTTGACCCCGGCGCCGATCACCGCAGCCGCCCCGATCACCGTCCCAGCGCCGATTTCGACGCCGGCGCCGATCACGGCCAGCGGATCGATGATGACGCCGTCTTCCAGATGCGCCGATGCGTCGATGATGGCCGACGGTGCGATACCGTCATTGCCGAACCAGGATTGCGGACGCAGCGTGTCGCCATGCCATTCCCGTGCGATCTTGACGAAGGCACGGAACGGCTGCGCGGCGCGCAGCACCGCGACGTGGGGCGGTACGCGCTTCTCAAAACGCTCGCTGACGAGGCACGCGCCCGCCTTGGTCAAAGCGAGCTGATCGACATATTTGATATTGTCGAAGAACGTGAGGTGCATCGGGCCGGCTTCGTCGAGCGAGGCCAGCCCCCTGATCTGAAGGCCGCCCCGCGACGGATCGGCCAATTGCACCCGCGTCGACGCGGCGATGTCAGCCAGCGTCGACGGAGGCGGCTTCTGGAAAAAAATCGGCTGTGCCATTCCACCCGTCGCGGTCCGGCCGGCGATTGCGAAGCCTCGATTCCGATGCCTCGGAGCCGGGGCCCCCTGCCTTTCACTTCAAACGTCTTTCGTTTGAAACATGATGTCCGGGCGAACCGGTGATCCGGCTCGCCCGAAGAACTTTTAGAAGGATGTACCGCCGCCAAACTTGAACTGCTGGACGCGATCAAACTGTCCCTTGGTCAGCGGCACGGCATAATCGAAGCGCAGCGGACCGAACGGCGACGCCCAGATCAAGCCAACACCGACCGAGGTGCGGACGACGTTCTGGTCGTCATACTGCAAACCGAGGCAGGTGCCTGAAGTGGCCGGTACTTGGGTCGGAGGAATACACCCGGGCACGTTGACTTCACCGGTGGCGACCCAGTTTTTCGTTCCCTGGTAATCCCAGAGCCCACCGGCGTCGGCGTAGACCGAACCCTTCAGACCGACTTCCTTGGGCAGGAACCAGAACGGCATCTGAAGTTCGAACGAGGCACCCCAATATTTGCTACCACCCAGCGCGTCGCGGGTTCCGAACGGGTTGATGTCGCGCGGACCGATGCCGTTCGGCGCAAAGCCGCGAACCAGATTCGGTCCCATCTGGAACTGATCGAGCATGCGCAGGTCGCTGCCGACCTTGGTCAGGACACCGCCCTGCAAATGAACAATGCCGACGATATCGGCGACCAGCGGAGTGTAATATTTCGCATCCATCGCGCTCTTCAGGTAGGTGACGTCGCCGCCGACACCCGCGAAGTCCTGCTTGAAATCGACGATCAGACCGTCAGTCGGATTCCTGTTGTTGTCGAGCGTGTTGTAGTTCAGCGAGTAGCCGATCGCCGAGGTCAGCGTCTTGCCGCTGGCCAGCTCCTTGCGCACGGGCAGCGAGGCTTCGCCATCGCTGTAGCACCACAGGCCCACTCCCGAGACGTCGGTTGCGCCCATTTGGGTGCCACCATTGGGATATCCGTTCAACGTCGCAAAGGCCGGCGTCGGATTGAAGGCCAGCAAACCGTTGGCCGGATTGTTGTTACAATTGGCCAGGGTGCTGGGCAGCCCGATCTGTTGCTGGTAGATCGAATAGCGAAGTTGCAACGAGAGATCCTCGCGCAGCATGAAGCCCAGCCGCGGGCTGAAGCCGAGCGTCTTGGTGCCATACGAGATATAGCTGTTGGCCAGTTGCTCGCGCTGGAACAGGTCGAGACCGAGCGCGACGCGGTAATCCAGCAGATAGGGCTCGACGAACGACAGCGAGTAGCCGCGGGCATACTGGCCGTAGGTCACCGATGCCTTGGCGAACAATCCGCGGCCGAGGAAGTTGCGTTCGGAAATGCTGACTTCGGCAAGCGCACCGTCGGTCGTCGAATAACCACCCGATACCGAGAAGTCGCCGGTGGATTTTTCCTCGAGATCGACGATCAGCACGATGCGGTCACTGGATGAGCCGGGTTCCGTGACGATCTTCACGGTCTTGAAGAAATCGAGATTCTTCAGCCGCCGTTCGGCGCGATCGACCAGCGCGCGGTTATAGGCGTCGCCTTCGGAAAGGTCGAACTCACGGCGAATCACGTAGTCGCGGGTGCGGGTGTTGCCGCGGACATTGATGCGCTCGATATAGGTTCTCGGACCTTCATCCACCGCGAACGTGATCGAAACCGTGTGCTGCTCGAAATTGCGGTCGCCGCGCGGGCGCACCACGGCGAAGGCATAACCGCGCCGCGAGGCCTCGATCTGCATTTCCTCGATGGATTTCTCCAGCGCCTCGGCGTTGTAGAGCGAGCCGACGCTGACGCGCGAGAAGCTGCGCAGCGTGTTGGCATCGAGCGTTGCAATCGAGGAAGCGAAATTGACCTGCGCGACCCGGTACTGCTTGCCCTCTTCCACCTTGAAGGTGACCAGGAAGCCCTTCTTCTCGGGATCATATTCCGTAAGCGCGGCCACCACCTGCACGTCGGCATAGCCATTCTTCAGGTAGAAGCGGCGAATCAGGTCGCGATCGGCCTCGACGCGGTCCGGATCGTAGACGTCGGCGCCGCCAAGGAAGCTCAGCAGATTCGATTCGCGCGTCTTGATGATGTCGCGCAGCCGGTAGGACGAATAGGCGACGTTGCCGACGAACTCGATCGAGCGGACACCGGTCTTGATGCCCTCATTGATCGTGAAGATCAGATCGACGCGGTTATTCGGCTGCTCGATGATTTCCGGGTTGACGCGCACATCGTAGCGACCGGTGCGGCGATAGATTTCGGCGATGCGCTGGGCGTCGGACTGCACCATCGGACGCGACAGCGTACCGCGTGGCTTGGACTGGATTTCGGCCGAGAGCTGTTCGTCCTTGACCTTCTTGTTGCCCTCGAACGCGATGCGCCCGATCACCGGATTTTCCACCACGGTCACGATCACGCGCCCGCCCGCCTGGTTGATCCGGACGTCCTGGAACAGGCCGGTCTCGATCAGCGCTTTCAGGCCGTCATCGATCTGGGGCTGGCCGAGGCGGCCGCCCGGGCCGGGACGGAAATAAGACCGGATGGTCTCGACTTCGACGCGCCGGTTCCCCTCGACAACGATCGAGGAAACCCCCTGGGCAGCAGCCGTCGACGGCGCAAACGTCACCGCCAGCGTGGCGGCGACCGGCACGGCGAACATGATCAGGGCGGCCAACAAGCCCCCCCGCACTCGCATTCCAACTTTCATGCGCAACGCGCCCTTGTCATTCCGTAGCCGCCCCCACACCCCCCGGGACCGGCAAGATTCCCAACCTGTTGCCCTGCTTGTAGCCAATTTTGCCGGGGCGGCAAACGATAGAGGGCAGCGCAATTCCATTTTCATTCCAAGACGTTGCCGATGGGCAACGTCACAAAAAAGCCCCATCAGGATGCCGCCAGATGCAGGATGTCGTTGTAGGTGGCAAACACCATCAACATCAGCACTAAAGCGAGTCCGATCCGGAAACCCATCTCCTGCGCACGCTCCGACAGCGGACGTCCCCGCGCGGCTTCCACTGCGTAGAACAAAAGGTGGCCGCCATCGAGCAGCGGCACCGGAAACAGATTCAGCAGGCCGATCGAGATCGACAGCACGGCGGTAAGGTGGATCAGCGCGGCGAGGCCAATGGTGGCGACCTGCCCTGAGATCTGCGCGATCCGCAGCGGACCGCCAACCTGGTCGGCCGCCTCGCGTCCGCTGAACACACCGCCGATATAGGCGAACGTGCGCTCCACCACGAACCAGGTTTCCTTGACCCCGAGCCAAAGCGCGGAAGCCGGATCGACGCGCTCGGTCACGGTATCCCCGGGATTGGTGGCGCGGGTGATTCCCATTACGCCGAGCCGGTGCGTGTTGCCGAAGGGATCCTTCACTTCGCGAAGTTCGGGCTTGCCCTTCAGCTGCACCGTGGTGTCGCCGCGCTTGACTGTAAAGCTCAGTTGCTCGCCGGCACGAACGCCGACGATGCGCTGCATGTCAGAGAAGGATCCGATCGGCTTGCCGTCGATCGAGGTGACGATATCGCCGACCTGGAAACCGGCGGCAGCGGCGGCGCTGTTGGCCTCGATCTTGTCGACGCGTGCGGTGGTGCTCGGCTTGCCGAAGAACGTGAACAGACAGGTGAAGATCACGATCGCGAGGATGAAGTTCGCGATCGGACCCGCGGCGACGATCGCGGCGCGCGGTCCCACCTTCTTGTGATGGAAGCTGCCCTCCCGCTCTTCCGCGGACATTTTCTCCAGCGTCTCGGTCGATGGCGTGGAGGCCTCGGTATCGTCGCCGAAGAATTTTACGTAGCCGCCGAGCGGGATGGCGGAGACCTTCCAACGGGTGCCGTGGCGGTCATTGAAACCAAACAGTTCCGGACCGAAGCCGACCGAGAACGTTAACACTTTCACGCCGGCCCACCGGGCAACCAGGAAGTGGCCGAGTTCGTGGAAGAAAACCACGATCGTCAGCACAAACAGGAAGGGGATCACGTAACCGATGAGCCCATGGCTCAACGTATTGAAACTATGTAGAAAAAACTCAGGCATCCGATTCCCCTCGACAAGGGCCAATGGCCCCGTCCCCAACCCTCTAGGATGCCTTTAAGGCAATTTGAGGCAATAGGGTGGCGGCTCTATTTCTCGCGGTATGGTCAACGGAAATCGCGTCGTCCGCTGACGTCAAAGGCGCGAGATTTCCAGCGCGAATCCAGTCGTTCAGGGTGGCTTCGACCAGCCTTGCGATGGCACCGAATCTGATCTTGCCGGCAATGAAGGCCGCCACCGCCACCTCGTTGGCCGCGTTGAACACCGTGGTCGCGCCGTTTCCGGTGCGCAGCGCGTCATACGCCAGACGCAGCCCCGGGAACCGTTCGAAATCCGGCGCTTCGAATGTGAGCTGCCCGATCTTGGCAAGATCGAGCTTTGCCGAGGGACCAACGATACGATCGGGCCAGCCGAGGCAATGCGCGATCGGGATGCGCATGTCGGGCGCGCCCAATTGCGCCACCACCGAACGATCGGAGAATTCGACCATGCCGTGGATGATCGACTGCGGATGCACCAGCACGTCGATCTCGTCGGGCGTCAGTGCGAACAGATAGGAGGCCTCGATCACTTCGAGCCCCTTGTTCATCATCGAAGCGGAATCGATGGTGATCTTCTGGCCCATGCTCCAGTTCGGATGTTTCAGCGCCTGCGCCAGCGTCGCCCGTTCGATGTCGGCGGGCGCCCAGGTGCGGAATGGCCCGCCCGACGCTGTTATGATGACCCGCACCAGTTCGTCGCGGTTACCGGAGCCGAGCGCCTGGAACAGCGCGTTATGCTCGGAATCGGCCGGCAGGATGCAGGCCCCGGCCTTCGCCGCGCGCTGCATGAAGAAATCGCCGGCGCAGACCAGACATTCCTTGTTCGCCAGCGCCACCGCCGCGCCGCGGTCCACTGCCGCCAGCGCCGGCTTCAATCCCGCCGCACCGCTCACCGCCGCCATCACCCAATCCGCAGGCCGCGCCGCGGCCTCGATGATGGCACTCTCGCCGGCGCCGCATTCGGTGCGCGTGCCGGCCAGCGCTTCCTTCAATTCGCCAAGCCGCGCAGGGTCCGCGACCGCGGCAAACCGGGCGTTGAATTCGCGGGCCAACTTGGCCAGCGCCTGCACATTGCTGTTCGCGGTGAGCGCCTCGACCTGATAACGGTCGCGCGCGCCGCGCAGCAGATCCATGGTGCTGTCGCCGATCGAACCGGTGGCGCCGAGCACGCTCACGGAACGTATGGCGGACGCCGCTGGCTTGTTGTTACGCAAGGGAACTGGGCTCATATCCTCACCAAACCATAAGACCGCGGCCGACGCCATCGGCGCCGCCCCGCAGCGACCCTAAAATCGCCGCCACGACGACGGCGGCGACAAAGCCATCCAGCCGATCCAGCAGCCCGCCATGGCCGGGAATGATCTGGCTCGAATCCTTGACGCCGAAGCGCCGCTTTACCGCGGACTCGAACAGATCGCCAAGCTGAGAAACGATCGAAAGAAGCGCGCCTAACAGCAGCAACGGAGCGGATTTTCCGTGACCGAACGCCGCAAAGCCCGCGGCTATCACAAGGCTCAGCGCAAAGCCGCCAATGGCGCCGGCCCAGGTCTTTTTCGGGCTGACGCGAGGCCATAGTTTCGGCCCGCCGATGCCGCGGCCGGCAAAATAGCCGCCGATATCGGTCACCCAGACCACCAGCAGCACAAAGATGAGCGCAACGAAGCCGCTCATGGAATCCAGCCGCACCAGTACCGAGGCGATTTCGGCGGCCGCCGCATAGAAAAATCCGGTCGCGGCCCAGTTGCGCCGTTCAGGCGAGAGCAGCGTGACGGCCGCAAAGCCGATCACCAGCACGATCATCGCCGCATCGAGGCGCCCCGCGACCAGGCAGATGCCGGCGATGGCCAGCGCGGCAACCCCGGTCGCGCTCACGCGCATTTCGCGCGCCAGACCCACGATCGCCAGCCATTCGACATAGAGCCCGGCGCTCGCCAGCGTCACCAGCACGGCCCACGACCAGCCGCCGGCATAGGCGATCGCGATCGCCATCGGTGCCAGCACCAAAGCCGCCAACACCCGCATCAGGAGATTGCGCGACCCCTGCTCGGCTGGCCCCGCCGGCGTGGCTTCGCCCTCGGTCACGAGCCGGTTTTCGCGGCGAGCCCGCCGAAACGGCGCTCGCGCCGGGCATATTCGGCGATCGCGCTTTCCAGCGCGGCCTTGTCGAAATCCGGCCAGTGGATCGGCACGAACACGAGTTCGCTGTAGGCCGCCTGCCACATCAAAAAGTTCGACAGCCGCTGCTCGCCGCTGGTGCGGATGATCAGATCGGGATCGGGAATATCGGGGGCGTCGAGATAGCGGCCGAGCGCGTCGGCATCGATCGTGGCCGGATCGCGTTTGCCTTCCGCGACCTCGCGCGCCAGCCGCTGCGCGGCGGCGGCGATTTCCTGGCGCGAGCCGTAATTGAAGGCGACAACGAGGTTGAGGCGGGAGTTGTTGCGCGTCAGTTCCTCGGCTTCGTTGAGCAGCGCGCAGATATCGGGCTCCAGCCCTTCGCGTTCGCCGATCACGCGCACGCGCACGCCGTCGCTGTGCAGGGTCGCCAGATCGTTGCGGATGAAGCGGCGGAGCAAACCAAAGAGGTCGCCGATTTCGGTTGCCGGACGCGACCAGTTTTCCGAACTGAACGAGAATATCGTGAGATAGACGATGCCGAGTTCATGGGCGGCACGGACGACGCGGCGCAGGGCTTCGACGCCGCGGCGGTGACCTTCGGCGCGCGGCAGGCCACGCGCGGCCGCCCAGCGTCCGTTCCCGTCCATGATGATGGCGACATGGAGCGGACCGGGCGATCGATCCGGTCCATCGGTTGCGGGGACGGCGGCGTTTGACATTCGGTCAATCCTTAAACGGTGAGGATTTCCTTTTCCTTCGCCGCAAGCAACGCATCGATCTCGGAAATCGTCCCATCGGTCGCCTTCTGCACATCATTGGAGAGGCGCTCCTGATCGTCCTCGGAAATCTCGTGGTTCTTCTCGAGTTTCTTGACGATATCCAGTCCGTCGCGGCGCACGTGACGCACCGCGACGCGCGCGGCTTCCGCATATTTATGCGCGACCTTGACCAATTCCTTGCGGCGCTCCTGATTGAGTTCGGGAATCCGCAGGCGAAGCACCTGGCCTTCGGTCGCCGGGCTCAAACCAAGATTTGAATCGACAATCGCTTTTTCAACGGCCTTGACCATCGACTTGTCCCAGACCTGCACCGAGAGCAGCCGCGGTTCCGGCACGCTCACGGTTGCGAGCTGGTTGAGCGGCATATGCGAGCCATAAGCTTCGACCTGCACGGGCTCCAGCATGGAAGCCGCCGCGCGGCCGGTTCGTAACCCGCCCAGTTCGTGCTTGAGCGCTTGGGTCGCGCCTTGCATGCGGCGCTTCAATTCGTTGATGTCGAAACCAGGCGTGGGCATAACCCTCTCCCCTTCCTTACAATTCGTCGCCGCTTTGATGTGGCTTTGCGTCTGACGCGGCAAAAGCCGATCAGCCGGCGACGATGGTACCGTGGCCGGTGCCACGCAAGATTGCGCCGATCGAACCTGGCTCGGCGATCGAGAATACGATGATAGGCAGCGAAGTCTCGCGGGCAAGCGCGAATGCGGTGGCATCCATCACCTTGTAGCCGCCTTCGATCGCCTGTGAATGGGTCAGGCGGTCGAATCGCTTCGCCTTCGGGTCCTTCTTGGGATCGGCGCTGTAGACGCCGTCGACATTGGTGGCTTTCAGCACTGCCTCGGCGCCGATTTCGGCCGCGCGCAGCACAGCCGTGGTGTCAGTCGTGAAGAAGGGATTGCCGGTTCCACCGCCCAGCAGCACGATTCGTCCCTCGGCGAGGTATTTGTGCGCCGCACTGCGGGTGAACAGCTCCGATACCTCCGGCATCACAAAGGCCGACAGCGTCCGCGCCGGGGCGCCCTTGCGCTCGATCGCCGATTCCAGCGCGAGGCAGTTCATCATGGTCGCCAGCATGCCCATGGTATCGCCGGTCGGGCGCGATACGCCGCGCGATGACACTTCGACGCCGCGCACCATATTTCCGCCGCCGACCACCACAGCGACCTCGGAGCCAAGCTGGCGCGCGGCGATCAGCTCGCCTGCAATCCGGTCCACCGTTGGCTGATCGATGCCGAAGCCATGGCCGCCGGCGAGATATTCGCCCGAGAGCTTGACCACGACGCGACGATAGATCGGCTCAGCCATTTCAGATCGCCTTCCTGTGCCGCGCGAGCCCGTTCTTTGCGGCGCGGGCAGCGCCGCAAAGAGCTTTGCCGGCGGTTACTTCTTGCCGCTGGCGGCCGCGACTTCGGCTGCGAAATCGGATTCCTGCTTCTCGATTCCCTCGCCGAGAGCATAGCGCACAAAGCCGGCGATCTTGATGGGTCCGCCGACCTTGCCCTCAGCTTCCTTCACCGCCTGGGCGACCGATTTGCCGCTATCGTGGATGAAGGCCTGCTCGAGGAAGCAGACTTCCTTGTAGTAGGTCTTGAGACCGGACTCGACGATCTTCTCGATCACGTTCTCGGGCTTGCCCTGCTGACGATACTTGTCGGCCAGCACGTCTTTCTCGCGCTTGACGACCGCAGGATCCAGTCCCGACGAATCGAGCGCCTGCGGGTTGGCGGCGGCGACATGCATCGCCAACTGGCGGCCGAGCACCGCAAGCTCATCGGTCTTGCCACTCGATTCCAGCGCCACCATGACGCCCATCTTGCCGGCGCCGTCGATCACAGCGTTATGCACGTAGCTCGACACCACGCCCTGCCCGACCTCGAGCAAAGCCGCACGGCGCAACGACATGTTCTCGCCGATCGTGGCGATCGCATCCTGGATCGCTCGTTCCACGGTGAGGCTACCGACCGGCGCCGCCTTGATCTTTTCCACGTCAGCGCCGGCCTTGAGCGCGACCTGCGCGATCATCTTCACCAGCCCCTGGAACTGCTCATTGCGCGCCACGAAATCGGTTTCGGAATTGACCTCGACCGCGACGCCCTTGGTGCCGGCGGTCAATACGCCGATCAAGCCTTCGGCCGCGACGCGGCCAGCCTTCTTGGCAGCCTTCGAGAGGCCCTTCTTGCGCAACCAGTCCTGCGCAGCCTCCATGTCGCCGCCGGTCTCGGTGAGGGCTGCCTTGCAATCCATCATGCCGGCGCCGGTCGACTTGCGCAGATCCTTGACCATCGCAGCCGTGATTGCCGCCTTTGTGTCTGCCATCTCTGGATGTCCTTTGTGCCTGTCTGAGCGACCACCGCGGGACCTAACGCCCTCGCCGCCGTCGACCATCAGGACCTATGTAGTTGGGGAGCGCGTTGGCCGGAATGCTCCGGCCACGTCGTTTTGTCTGAGCATGATCTCTTCGAAAAACCGGGATCCGCTTCCCGGCTCATGCTCCAGCGTCGGCTTATTCCGCTTCCGCGGTGAGCGCCTTGGCCTTGGCAACCCAGGCATCGGCCCGGCTGGAAAGGCCGACTTCTTCGCCGATCTTGTGCGCGGTGTCGTGATCGAGTTCGGCGAGCTGCCAGTAGTGGAAGATGCCGGCGTCGTTGAACTTCTTCTCGATCGCGCCAGAGACGCCCGGAAGCTTCTTGAGATCGTCGGCGGGCCCGCGCGGACCGGCCAAACCCTGGAAGCCCACCGCCGGAGCTGCGGGAATTTCTTCCTGAACCACCGGTCGGACCGAAGCACCGACGTCGACGCCGGAATCACCCTGCGCGCGGGAAATGCCGTCGATCACCGCGCGGGCGACCAGATCGCAATACAGCGTGATGGCGCGGCCGGCGTCGTCATTGCCGGGCACCACGTAGGTGATGCCCTTGGGATCGGAATTGGTATCGACGATCGCGGCGACGGGAATGTTGAGCCGCTGCGCTTCCTGGATCGCGATGTCTTCCTTGTTGGTGTCGATCACGAAGATCATGTCGGGCAGACCGCCCATGTCCTTGATGCCACCGAGCGAACGGTCGAGCTTGTCGCGCTCGCGCTGCAGCGTCAGCCGCTCCTTTTTGGTGTAGGAATTCGCTTCGCCACCCGCCAGCACCTCGTCGAGGTGCCGCAGGCGCTTGATCGAGCCGGAAATCGTCTTCCAGTTGGTCAGCGTGCCGCCGAGCCAGCGCGAATTGACGAAGTACTGCGCCGAGCGTTTTGCGGCTTCCGCGACGCCGTCCTGCGCCTGCCGCTTGGTGCCGACGAACAGCACGCGGCCGCCCTTGGCGACGGTGTCGCTGACGGCCTGTAGCGCCCGATGCAGCATCGGCACGGTCTGCGCGAGGTCGATGATGTGGATGTTGTTGCGGGCGCCGAAAATGTACTCGGACATTTTCGGATTCCAGCGGTGGCTTTGGTGGCCAAAGTGCACGCCAGCTTCAAGCAGCTGACGCATAGAGAATTCGGGTAGCGCCATAGTATCAGTTCTCCGGTTGGTTCCTCCGGAAGCGTGTGAGCAAACGAGCCTTGCGGCCCGGTTGCCACCGGACGGCCTTCTACAGCCATGCTTCCGTGTGAGATGGGCGGCTTATAGAAGCGCGGCGGCGATTTCGCAAGGATTTCTCGCGCGAAGGCCCAATCGCCGAAAACGCCGAAATAGTCACCGGCCGGCCCCCGAAAAGGGGCCGGACCGGGCCGTTTTCAGCACCGGGGAACGTTGGGCGGGCATCGCTTGGCAGCCGCTGGCGGGGCTGCCGGACGAGGCGGCGGGGCCGCCGGACGCGCCATCTGCGGCGGTGCCATCGGTCGAGCCATCTGTGGCGGCGGAGCGGCCGGCCGCGGCGGTGGTGCCACAATCCCGCGGCGCCTGTGGCGGCGGAGCCGACATCCGCGGCGGCGGCGGTGCCAGCCTTGCCACCGGCGGCGGCGGAGCCGGATGGCGGCGGCGGAGCCGATATGCGCGGCGGCGGGGCCGTATCCGCGGCGGCGGGGGTGTCGGCCTCGCCAGCTGCGACGGCTGACGTGCAGGCGGGGCGCTGACCGTCGGGCGCTCGGCGGCTTCGGCGCAACCGTCGTGCTTGGCCGTGCCGGCAGATTGGCGGAGCTGGGCGGAGGCGGCAGAGGCGCGCCCGGCGCCAAGCGCTGCCTGTGCTGCGAATCCGGCACGATTGGTTTAGCGCCAGCGGGCACACCCGATACGGGCGGCACATTCGCCGTCGGCGGCCCTCTGGGTGCGGGTCCGGCACCGGGCGCAGAACCAGGCGGAAGCGTCGCGCCTTGCGGAGCTGGCGGGACCGCGGACTTTGCGTTCGGGTTGACAGCGGCGGCGGGAGCGCCCGTGGCGGTGCTCGGCGGCGCTGGCGGCGCGCCCTTGGTGCCCGGTATTGGCAGCGTGTTGGCCCTTGGCAGCGGCTGGCCTGCAGCAGGCGGCGTGTTTGGCGAAACGTTTGCCGGCAGCGGCGCATTCGCGGCCGCACCACCTCTCGGGCCGAGCGGCGCGCCGGATGCACCCGGCGGCCCCCGCCTAACCGCAGGATTGATCGAGGCGCTGGCCGGCACCGGCAGCTTTCCCTGCTGGATCAGCGTCGCCCTTTGCGCGACCGAAGGCGGTAGCCCCGGCGCGGCCATGCCCGGCGGCTGAATTGCAGGAGGTCCGCCTCTCGGACCACGCGGTCCTCCCGGCCCTCCGGGCAAGAATGGCGCCGCCTGTGGCGGACGGTTGATCACGGTGTCGATCATCCGCCTGTTGTGGATATTGGCGTAGATGATGTTGTTCGGCGGCGGCCGCACATAGATGGGCGGACGAACATAAACCGGGAACGGCACGAAGATCGGCTGCGGCAGGATGAACAATCCGATCGGCGGCGGCGGTGGCTCCAGCACCACGAAATCCTCCGGCGGTGGCGGCAGGAAGAACACCGGTGCTGGCGGCGGCGGTGCGAAGTCGAAATACGGATCGCTGAAAGCGAGCACCGGACGATCGATATAGACCAACTCTTCCGGCGGCGGCGGCGGCACGTCGTAATCCATCATCGCGAACACCGGCGGCGGCTCCGGCGGCGAGGTCAGGATGGCGAGGCGACGGCGCGCGTCGGCGGCGTGCGGCCCGTTCGGGTAGCGCCGCAGATACGACCAGTACGCCTCTGGCGTGTCGGCGCGATAGGTTCGTTGCCAGATGATCGCCTCGCGCCGCGCGGCAGCTAACGCCCGTACCCGTTTCGCGAGGGGATCGCCGGGATAGGCCGCTACGAACTCCTCGTAAGCCGGCAGCGTGTCGCGCTCGAGCGCTGCGGCATAGGCGTCCTGCACGCCGAGATCGCGGATCGGCTTGCTTCGGATCGCGGCGACCTGATCGGGCTGAGCTTGCACCGGCGCATCGGGCGCACGATCGAAGAACACGAAATTGCTGTCGAGCTTGTGCGCATGCCACGGCACCTGCGCGCCCTTGGTGGCCTCGTTGACGCGCAGCCTGACACGGTCGAACAGTTCGGGCAGCGGCAGGCCGCCGGTGCGGATCATCTCGGCGAGCGATTGCGCGTAGGCGCCATATGACCCCTGCTCGGCCGGCGCGACGGTGCCGGGCGCGGCGTTGAAAGCGATCAACATATGCGGCTCGGGTTCGACCAGAGCCAGACCGCCCGCGATCGGCTGGCCACCTTCGATGAACGGTTGCGGCCGGGCGGCGTCCAGCACGACGATGCCGGCTTTCAGCGGCAGCGACGCAAGCTGACGGAGATAGTCTGCGATCCGCAGCCCCTCGGTCGGAATGTCGGTCTCGCGGCCAATCGGGGAATCGACCGGAATGAAATAATTCTCGCCGGCAAGCTGCATCCCGTAGCCTGCCAGATAGACCATGGCGACGGTGTCCGGCCCCGACGCCTCGGCCTTCTGCATGAAGTCGCGAAAACTCTTGCGCAGCGTGTCGCCGTCGAGGTCGCGCGCTCCGACGACGTCAAAACCCGCCGCTTGCAGCGTTTGCGCGATCAGGCCGGCGTCATTGGCTGCGGTCGCCAGCGGCGACTTGGCGTAGGCGCCGTTGCCGACGACGAGCGCGATGCGCTTTTCCTGCTGCTGGGCGGCGGCAGAGCTGAGCGACCCCGGCGCCGCCCCCGAAACGAGGCTGAGGCACAGAAGCAAAATGGAAAGGCTCGTGGCCGCGCGCATAGTTCATCCACCCAAGGTTCAGGTCCCCCGCCGCGCATCAGGCGCGCCGCTATCTGAACGTCGCTTGAACGAAAGGCGACCATTGAGGCAGCCGCGTGGCGTGCTGCGGTGCGTGAAAGTTTCGTCGCTATTCCGACAGCTGAAGGCCCGCGAGCGTGGTTCTCGCGCTGGCTTCATCGAGTGGATGAAGGTCAACCGGACCGGGATTGTCGCTGCCGACCGTTGCGGCAGAGGCGACAAGTGCACCAGCCAGCCCGCCCATTATCGACATCCCGGTGAGGGCCCTCGATCTCTCGCTATTCCTTGCCAGGAAGAAATGCGTGCGGCCGGATTCCGTTACGATCTCACGCTTGGTATCGCCCGGAAAAAAGGTCTGCGTCGCCACGAGTTGATGCCTGCCGGCCGGCCGGTCGACATAAACATAGGTTCCCGGTTTCAAGCGACTCGGTGATCCATCGTCGATCTTCACGTCGCAGACCGCAGCATCAAGGCTTAGGGCCTCAACTTTTTCACTCATGACGACGATGCGCGATTGTCCCGGTTTCGGCGGACCGAGCCTTTGGGCGGTTGTCGCATAATCGAGACCGGCCTTGTCGCTCACACACCCGGTCAATAGCCCCACGACAGCACACAAGATCACGCCACGCCAGAACATCACGCCCCCAACAACAAGTTTCCCCGAAGATGAAATAAGCAGAAGCTCGGCCGGGTTGCAATGTCACTGGCATTCATGCAGCGAGAAAATCACAGGTTGCCGTAAGGGAGCTGACGTGGTTGCAGCGGTTTGCGGAACTTACAGGGTCTGCACGTCCACCACGCCCGACACCGCCTTCAGCGCACCCGCGATCTGGGGCGAGACCTTGAAGCGGCCCGGCAGTTTCATTTCCACCTCGGTTTCGAGGTCGAGCATGATCACCAGCGAGACGTCGCCATCGCCGCCGTTGGAGGCCACCGCGGCCGGTTTGCCCTGAGGGGGACGGCCATGCCCGTTCGCGGGCGCGCGTCTCAGGCATGTTCAGACGCTTTGCGATCGAATCGAGCGGCTTGGTATCGCGGACGAAGATGCGCAGGCCCTTCTGGGTTTTCGCGGCGGCGTCATCCAGCGGCTCGGCGTGCAGCACGCGGGCGCGGACATCCTCGCCCTGCAGTTCGGCGCCGAGTTGCAGCAGCACCGCCGCCCCCGGCTCCAGCACCTCGCGATATTGCGCGAGCCCCTCCGAGAACAGCACGGCCTCGAAATGGCCGGTCGGATCCGACAGGCCCATGATGCCCATCTTGTTGCCGGTCTTGGTTCGCCGCTCCATGCGCGAAACGACGGTGGCCGCCACCTTCCCCGCCGTCGCGCCGGTCTTGACCGCGCGGGAAAACTCCGCCCAGGACTGCACGCGCAGCCGCTTGAGCACGGTGGCGTAATCGTCGAGCGGATGACCGGACAGGAAGAATCCGATCGCGTCATATTCGCGCCGCAGCCGCTCTGCCGGCAGCCATGGCTCGACCTGCGGCAGCATGATGGTCGGCGCATCGGCGGCGCCGCCGAACATGTCGTTCTGCCCGACCGTCGCCGCCTCATGGCTGCGCTGGCACGCTGCCAGGATCGCGTCCGCGCCGGCAAACACGCGCGCCCGGTTCGGCTCCAGCGTGTCGAAGGCGCCGGCGGCAGCGAGGCTTTCGACGACGCGCTTGTTGATGGCGCGCGGGTTCACACGCGCGGCGAAATCGGCGAGCGAGGTGAAGAGACCCTTGCGCCGCTCTTCCACGATCAGTTCCACCGCCTGCGGGCCGACGCCCTTCAACGCGGCCAGCGCGTAATAGATCGTGCCGTCGCCGACCTCGAAGGTGGCGCCGGAGCGGTTGATGTTGGGGGCCTCGACCTTGATGCCGAGCCGCTGCGCCTCGGAACGAAATTCCGAGAGCTTGTCGGTGTTGTTGAGATCGAGCGTCATCGACGCCGCGATGAATTCGACGGGGTAATGCGCCTTCATGTAGGCGGTGTGATACGACACCAGCGCATAGGCCGCGGCGTGGCTCTTGTTGAAACCGTAATCGGCGAATTTTGCCAATAGCTCGAAGATCGTCTCCGCCTGCCCTTTCGGCACGCCGTTCTTGACCGAGCCGCTGACGAAGCCTGCGCGCTGCTTCTCCATCTCGGCGCGGATCTTCTTGCCCATCGCGCGGCGCAGCAGGTCGGCTTCACCGAGCGAGTAGCCGGCCATCTGCTGCGCGATCTGCATCACCTGTTCCTGGTAGATGATGACGCCGAAGGTTTCCTTCAGGATCGGCTCGAGCATCGGATGCAGATATTCCGGCTCCTCGTCGCCATGCTTGCGCGCGCAATAGGTCGGGATGTTCGCCATCGGGCCCGGCCGATACAGCGCAACCAGCGCGATGATGTCCTCGAAGCGGTCCGGACGCATGTCGACCAGCGCGCGCCGCATGCCCTGGCTTTCAACCTGGAACACGCCGACCACGTCGCCCCGCGCCAGCATCTGGTAACTGGGCGCATCGTCCAGCGGCAATGTCGCGAGATCGACATGGATATTACGCTGCTTGAGCAGTTTGACGGCGACATCGAGCACCGTCAGCGTCTTCAATCCGAGGAAGTCGAATTTGACGAGGCCTGCCGGCTCGACCCACTTCATGTTGAACTGGGTCACCGGCATGTCGGATTTGGGATCGCGGTAGAGCGGCACCAGCTCGCTCAGGGGGCGATCGCCGATCACGATGCCGGCGGCGTGGGTGGACGCATGCCGCGTCAGTCCTTCGAGGCGTTGCGCAATGTCGAAGGCCCGCGCCACCACGGCGTCCTCGTCGCGAAACGCCTGCAGTTTCGGTTCGCTCGCAATGGCCGCCGCCAGCGTCACCGGTGCCGCAGGATTTTGCGGCACAAGTTTTGTGAGCTTGTCGACCTGCCCGTAGGGCATCTGCAGTACGCGCCCGACGTCGCGCAACACGCCGCGCGCCTGCAGCGTACCGAAGGTGATGATCTGGGCGACCTGGTCGCGGCCGTAACGCTGCTGCACGTAGTCGATCACCTCGCCGCGGCGGTCCTGGCAGAAGTCGATGTCGAAGTCCGGCATCGACACGCGCTCGGGGTTAAGGAACCGCTCGAACAAGAGGCCGAAGCGGATCGGATCGAGGTCGGTGATCGTCAGCGCATAGGCGACCAGCGAGCCGGCGCCCGAACCGCGGCCCGGGCCCACGGGAATGCCTTCCGATTTCGCATGCTGGATGAAGTCGGCAACGATCAGAAAATAGCCCGAATAGTTCATGCGGGTGATGACATCGAGCTCGAAGGCGAGCCGCGCGCGGTAATCTTCCTCCGTCGTGCCCTGCGAAAGGCCATGCACCGCAAGCCGGTTGGCAAGCCCCTCCTCGGCTTGTTTGCGCAGCTCCTGATTTTCGGCTTCCTGCGAATTGGCATCGGCACCGACGGTAAAGCGCGGCAAGATCGGCTTGCGCGTCATCGGCCGGAACGAGCAGCGCTCGGCGATCTCGACGGTTGAGGCCAGCGCTTCCGGAATGTCGGCAAACAGCACCGCCATTTCGGCCCGCGTCTTGAAGCGGTGATCCGGCGTCAGCTGATCGCGATCGGTCTCGGCAATCAGGCGTCCGCCGGCAATGCAAAGCAGCGCGTCATGGGATTCGTAATCATCGGTCGTTGCAAAATACGGCTCGTTGGTCGCAACCAGCGGCAATCCCTTGCCGTAGGCGAGATCGATCAGCCCGGCCTCGACGCGGCGCTCCCTGTCGACGCCGTGGCGTTGTAGTTCGACATAGAGCCGGTCGCCGAACCGGCTTGCCAGCCGCTCGCAGCGCGCCGCCGCGAGTTCGGAATTGCCGGCGCCGAGCGCCAGCGACACCGGGCCATCAGGGCCACCGGTGAGCGCGATGAGGTCCTCGGCATCGCCATCCAGCCAGTCGAACTTGATGTGCGGAGCCTGATGAACGGGTGTCTCCAGGAAGGCCCGCGAATTCAGCCGCATCAGGCTGCGATAGCCGCGTTCGCGGGTGGCGAGCAGCACGATCCGGGACGGCGCGGCCAGCGAGTTGCGCGCGTTGGGATCCTGGTCGCCGAAGTCGATGGCGAGTTCGCAGCCGACGATCGGCTGGATGCCGTAGCCCGCCATCTTGTCGGAGAATTCCAGCGCCCCGAACATGTTGTCGGTATCGGTCAGCGCCAGCGCCGGCTGGCGATCCGCCTTGGCCAGTTCGCCAAGCTTGGCGATCTTGATCGACCCCTTCAGCAGCGAATAGGCGGAATGGACGTGGAGATGGACGAATCCGGCGCTGGACATCGGGCGGCTAAAACTTCTGCGTAGGGTGAGGCGATCGCCGGACGGTCGCCGACTCGCTAAAGCGATGGTGGAGCCTCCGATCCGCCGAGTCCACGCGGAACAGCCAATACGGCGCCGCCGTCCGGCTTATCCCCAAAGGCCCATCGCGGCCCTTCAGGACTACTGACGTCAGAGCTGGGGGATGACCTGCGCCCACACCGCGATCATCCCGACGAACAGCGTAATCGATGCCAGCGCAGCAGCTTCCTCGACGAAAATCTTCAACATCGGCCACCTTCCTTGGTTAGAACGTACCAAGAACAATGTTCCTTTTTCGTTCTTTTCGTCAAGCAGGAAAATCGGGGCACAATTTGCAGCGTTAACAAATGGTTTAACCGCTAAAGCTTGCGGCCTTTCCCGACGGTGAGCTGAGGGAAACTTGGCTGAGGCGCAAAATCAGCGCACGCGGCTAGGTCGCCTCCTGATCTGTGTCGCAGAGCGGCCGCGCGCCCGCTCATGGATGTCGCCCGATGCCCCCTTTTCCCGCCTGGCTACCGCACCTGTTGAACATTCGCCGCCCGTTCCAGCGAACGTGAATTGACGCGCCCATGCCGGGTCTATCTGCTCCAAAGCAGAAAGCTGGTGCAGCATGCGAAGCCTGTTCATCTTGCTCGCTATGTCGGTCGTCGGGTCAGCGGTGCCGGCGATGGCGTATGACAACCGCTATTGCATCATGGGTTGCAATTACGGTGTGCGTGGCGACTGCAGCTTCTCGACCTATCAGCAGTGCCTTGCATCGGCATCCGGCCGCGACGCCTGGTGCGCCGAAAATACCGGCTTCAACGCGAAGGCGGAGATGCCTGCCAACGGTATCCGCCAATCCCGAAGGAGGCTCTGATGCGCATTTTAGCGTTGGCCATTTTGGCAACGGTTTCCGTCGCCGGCCCGGCGGCGGCCCAAACATACGCGGGCGCACCGGTTTGTCTGCGCGTGTACGGACCGGTCAACTATTACGAATGCAACTACGTCTCGGTGGCTCAGTGCAACGCCTCGGCGTCAGGCCGGGCGGCGCAATGCGTGATTAATCCCTATGCGGCCAACGCATCGATGGGACCGCCGGCGCGGGCTTACAAGCGACGCCACGTCTATTAGTGCGGGATGAGATCAGGTTGGGCCGTGACGACGGACCATTTTCTTCTCGTGCCCCCGGGGCCCAGCCTACTTTGCATGGGGTTGTTTTCGCGATTTTGTATCCGACCCTAGTCCATTTCGACGACCTGGCCATCCACCAGCGACACGCGGCGGTCCATCCTGCCAGCCAGTTCCATGTTGTGGGTGGCGATCAGCATGGCCACCCGTGTGGCCTTCACCAATTGCAGCAGCGCCTTGAAGACGTGGTCGGCGGTGCCGGGATCGAGATTGCCGGTCGGCTCGTCCGCCAGCAATACGCGCGGGGCGTTGGCGACCGCCCGCGCAATCGCCACCCGCTGCTGCTCGCCGCCTGACAGTTCCGACGGCCGGTGGGTGACGCGATCAGCGAGACCCAGATAGGACAGGATTTCGGTCGAGCGCTTGATCGTCTCGGCGCGTTTCAGGCCGCGGATCATCTGCGGCATCATCACGTTCTCGAGCGCGGTGAATTCGGGCAGCAGCCGATGCGACTGGTAGACGAAACCGATGTCGGAGCGCCTGATCTGGGTGCGCTCCATATCCGACAATTGCGACGTCGGCGCGCCGCCGACATAGACCTCGCCGTCATCGGGGCTCTCCAGCAGGCCCGCGATATGCAGCAGCGTCGACTTGCCCGAACCTGAAGGCGCCACCAGCGCCACCGACTGCCCGGCCCACAGCGCCAGCTTGGCGCCGTTGAGGATCGTCAGTGTCGCTGTTCCTTGTGTGTACTGGCGTTTAATCTCGTGGAGATAGACAACCGGTACATCTTCCGCCCCCTGCTCCATCGCGCCCTCACTCGTACCGGAGCGCGTCGACGGGATCGAGGCGCGCGGCTCGCCAGGACGGGTAGAGCGTGGCCAGGAACGACAGCGTCAGCGCCATGATCACGACGGCGGTGGTCTCGCCGACATCGATCTCGGCCGGCAGCCGCGACAGGAAATACAGTTCCGGCGAAAACAATTCGGTGTTGGTGAGCCAGGACAGGAATCGCCGGATCGATTCAATGTTCATGCAGATCAGCATGCCGACGAAAAATCCGGTCAGCGTGCCGACCACACCGATCGCGGCTCCCGTGATCAAGAACACCCGCATGATCGAGCCCTGCGAGGCGCCCATGGTACGCAGGATCGCGATGTCCTGGCCCTTGTCCTTCACCAGCATGATCAGGCCGGAGACGATATTGAGCGCCGCGACCAGCACGATCATGGTCAGGATCAGGAACATCACATTGCGCTCGACCTGGAGCGCGTTGAAGAAGGTCGAATTGCGCTGCCGCCAGTCGACCAGAAACACCGGCCGCCCGGCCGCCTCGGTCACGATCTTGCGGAAGGTGTCGATCCGATCGGGATTGGCGGTGAACACCTCGATCGCCGTGACGTCATTGTTGCGGTTGAAATAGGCCTGCGCTTCCGGCAGCGGCATGAACACGAAGCCGGCGTCATACTCCGACATACCGATCTCGAACACGGCAGCGACCCTGTAGGGTTTTATGCGCGGCGTCGTACCCATCGGCGTCACCGCGCCGCGCGGCGCCACCAGCGTGATGCTGTCGCCGGCGTGCAGCGACAATTGATCGGCGAGCCGGCGGCCGATCGCCACGCCCTGCCCTTCGTCAAAGCCTTCGAGCGAACCCTGCTTGATGTTCTTGGCAATCGAGGTGAGGTTGTTGAGATCCTCGGCGCGCATGCCGCGCACCAGCACGCCGGAGGCATTGAAGGCCGAGGACGCCAGCGCCTGTCCGTCGACCACGGGCGCTGCGAGCCGGATGCCCTGCACCTGGCTGATGCGGTCGGCGACGTCCTTCCAGTCGGTCAGCGGGGATTCCAGCGGCTGCACCAGAATATGGCCGTTCAGCCCGAGGATCTTGTCCAGCAGTTCCTTGCGAAAGCCGTTCATCACGGCCATCACGATGATCAGCGTGGCGACGCCGAGCATGATGCCGAGAAACGAAAATCCGGCGATGACGGAAATAAAACCTTCCTTGCGGCGTGCCCGCAGATAGCGCCCGGACAATAGCCACTCGAATGGCGCGAAAGGTGCTGTGCGGACCGGCTCGTTCATGGCGTCATCCATCTCTCGATAATCCCATGATTTGGGCCAATTGTGGCCGTAATGCCCGGCAGGTCCGCTGCGCGGTGGATAAACTTATCCTGCCAGCCGTGCGACGACGTCGGCCGGGCTCATGTTCTCGCGCGATCCGTCGCTGCGCTTCTTGACCTCGATTTTGCCCTCGGCGAGCCCCTTCGGCCCGACCAGTATCTGCCAGGGAATGCCGATCAGGTCGGCGCCGGCGAATTTGGCGCCGGCGCGCTGGTCGGTATCGTCGTAGAGCACATCAACGCCCTTGGCTGACAATTCGCTGTAGAGCTTTTCGCAGGCGCCATCGACCGCAGCATCACCCTGCTTCAAATTCAGGATCGTGGCCCGGAACGGCGCAACCGCTTCCGGCCATTTGATGCCGGCATCGTCATGGCAGGCCTCGATGATGGCGCCGACCAGCCGCGAAACGCCGACGCCGTAGGAGCCGCCATGGATCGGCACGTCGACGCCGTCGGGGCCTGCCACCAGCGCCTTCATGGAATCGGAGTATTTGGTGCCGAAATAGAAGATCTGGCCGACTTCGATACCGCGGGTGTGCAGCTTCTTCTCTGCCGGCACCTCGCGCTCGAACCGCGCGGCGTCATGGACGTCCTCGGTCGCGGCATAGACCGAGGTCCACAGCTTGATGATGTCAGTGAGATCGCCGTCGTAATCGACATCGTCGCCTGGGATCGGCAGGTTGAGCACGTCGCTGTCGCAATAGACGCCGGACTCGCCGGTCTCCGCCAGCACGATGAATTCATGGCTGAGGTCGCCGCCGATCGGCCCGGTCTCGGCGCGCATCGGGATCGCCTTCAATCCCATCCGCGCGAAGGTGCGCAAGTAAGCGACGAACATCCTGTTATAGGCGCGCCGCGCGGCGGCCTCGTCGATGTCGAAGGAGTAGGCATCCTTCATCAGGAATTCGCGGCCGCGCATCACGCCGAAACGCGGGCGCTGCTCGTCACGGAATTTCCACTGGATGTGATAGAGGTTGAGCGGCAGGCTCTTGTACGACTTCACGTAGGAACGGAAGATTTCCGTGATCATCTCCTCGTTGGTCGGCCCGTACAGCAATTCGCGCTTGTGGCGGTCGGCGATGCGGAGCATTTCCGGACCATAGGCATCGTAACGGCCGCTTTCGCGCCAGAGGTCGGCCAATTGCAGCGTCGGCATCAGGAGTTCGAGCGCGCCGGCGCGATCCTGCTCCTCGCGGACGATCTGTTCGATCTTCTTCAGCACCCGGAAACCCAGCGGCAGCCAGGCATAGATCCCCGCCGCCTCCTGACGCATCATGCCGGCACGCAGCATCAGCCGGTGCGAGACGATCTCCGCCTCCTTGGGATTCTCTTTCAGGATCGGAAGAAAAAACCGCGACAATCTCATGACGATACTCAGGAATCAGTGGAACGTGGGAAGAGTTGCAGTGAAACCGGATCGGGTGTGAAAACACAAGGGCAAGGGAGGCGAAAAGGGCCGCCAAACCGGCCGGTTTCCTGCGATTTCAGGCTTTGAATTGACGCCATGGCCGCCAATTCGAGCCGCTCCTCAGCGCAGCTCAAAATCGTCTTCCAGCGTGACCTTCTGGAAGTCCGTGACCAGCGCCTCGATCCGCATGTGCCAGCGGCCCGGCAAGCGGCAGCGTCACGTCGCGGACGTGCCAGTAGCCGTCGCGGCCGAGCGTCGCCTTGCGCTCCAGCGCTTCGATGCCCCTATCGGGCAGGCTCAACGTCAGTGTCACCTCCTTGGCCTCGAAGGCGCTGGCGTCGCCGTTCATCAGTTGCAGCACAAAATGGCCGGTGCCGACCTTGCCCGGGGAGATCAGCACCTGGAACATCGCCGCATCGGTGTGAATGTGGATCGAAAGCGGCGGCTCTGCCGACGCGAGCAGCACACGTGGCGGCGGTGTGAAGCGCCAACCGGCGACGGCAGCCAAAATTGCGATGATGAGGACGCATTCAACCAGGACAGAACCGAGCAATGGGTGGGTGTCGTTGGGATCGGCGGCCAGGGCCGGCGTCACCAGAAATCGAATTCAGCGCGGCAAAGCCGAGCAGGATGATGACCAGCGCCAGCTTGACCAGCAGGATGATCCCGTAATTGGTGTCGACCAGCGCGCCGAAACCCTGCAGTTGAACGATCGCCAGCGTGATGCCGGTCAGCGCCACCAAGCCGACGACCGGCACCGCTCCGGCGGAGAAGGCGCGCAGCGCCCGCAGCAGATCGGAGGATCGCCGGCGCGCCATCGTGGCCAGCGGCGCCAGCGCACCGACCCAATAGGCAACGCCGACACCGTGGACGAACACCAGCGGCCGGGACAGCCATTGCGGTGACGCTGTCGCAGCGTGGCCGCTCACGGCCAGCGAAAGACCCACCCCCGCCATCGCGAACGAGCTAAGCGTCCAGGCGATTGTGCGGGTCGGGCTGCGCCAGGCAAAACCCGCAATCGCCATCGCCGCCATCGCGATCAGCATCGACGGTCCGAAACTGGTGGAGAATGCAGCCTTCCATGGTGCAAGCGTTGCTAGCGCACCCGGCGGAAGATTTTGCAGGTCGAGGCCTTGCAGGCCAAGCGATGCCACCGCGCTGACGAGGCCAAGGCCGAGTGCGCGCTTGATGGTCGTTCCGCCATCCGGGCCGCACCCGATCCAGGCGGCAAAGAACACGCCACCGACGCCGACAAACAGTCCGAGATAGACACCGATCCGCGCCAGCCAGATATCGATCCGTGACGGACCACCGTCCGCCTGCCCTGACGCCCCGCGCGTCACCGCGCCGACCGAAAACATCAGGGACCCCGCAACGGGGTGGCCGTCCTGCGAGACCACGCGGTAACTGACGATCTGCGTGCCGTGCGGAAGGTTTTCCGGCAAGGCAATGAAAACCGACGGACCGGTAACATGGGACGTGATGTCGTCCCGCGTCTTGCCGTCGGCGTCGATCAGCCTGATGGCACCGGGCGTAACGCCTTCGTTGAAACGCAGGTGGACCATCTTCGGCGCCTGCGCCACCACGCTGCCGTCGGCCGGCTCCGTCGCCACCAGCGTCGCATGCGCGAACGCGCCGGTCGCAAAACAAAGGACCGACAGCAGCGCCGCGATGCCGGCAACAAGGCGCATCGTCAGGGTTTTGGCATCAACTTGACGCCGGGGGCCGGCGACTTGCCACCGCTGTGGTCGTGGCCGCCCTGGCCTTCCGCGGGAATATCGATCCAGCGGCTGGTCCCCTGCTCGCACTCCTGCACGACAGGAAAATACAGGGTGGTGTTCGGCTTGAGACGGCCTGTCAGGAACGTGGCCATGACGAACTCATCGTAATTGTCGTCGGCGAGCTTGCCGCCGCTCCACACCACTTCCTTGACGCCCTCGGAAAGTTTCGCGCCGTGGAAGTCATATTCGGCGGCGTATTTCCCCTTGATCGTCTCAAGATTCCAGCCGGGTTTCGGCATCGGCTTGATGCCGATCACGCCTTCCGGAATCTGTACGCGAACCTTCACCGTCGCCGAACCCGCGCAGCCGTGCGGCACCGCGAATACCGCCTTGTAATAGCTGCCAACGGAAGCCTGACGATTTTCCAGCGAGACGTGGGCACTTGCCGGCGATGCGGCAAGCAAGGCGGCGAGGACGAGAAAACTGGCGCGCGGCATGTACGGCCTCACTTCTTCACGTGCCCGGAATGATCGCCGGTCGCGGGCGCCTGCGCGCCGACACCCTGCACTTCAAGAGCAAGCTTCACCTTACCCGCCTTCTGGAATTCGAGGGTAAGCGGCACCTTGTCGCCCTGCTTGAGCGGGGTCTTGAGGTCCATCAACATCAGGTGATAGCCGCCGGGCGCGAGTTTTACGGTCTTGCCCGGTTCAATGGCGAGACCCTTGTCGAGCGAACGCATGGTCATCACACCGTTGTTCATGGCCATCTCGTGGACCTCGACCCTGCCCGCGAAGTCGCCTGAGCCGCCGATCAGCAGATCGGGCGCGGAGCCCTTGTTCTCGATTGTGAGGTAGCCGCCCGCGATCTTTGCGCCGCCCGGCGTGGCACGGCTCCAGACCTGCGAAATCACGAGGTCGCCGGCCTTGACCTCTTCGGCACGCGCAGGTGCCGTAAACAAGCCGGCAAGCAGGGCGACACAACTGAGACTGCGCAGAATAGATGTCATCGGATATTCCTTGTTCGTCCTTGTTGGCCGATACGTTACCAGCGGGCTTTCGCACCGACATAGACGGCCCGCCCGCTACCGGGCTCGAACAGAGGCGAGGTTGCGGTCGCCCTGTCGATAACGCTGACCGAAGAGATGTAGGCCTTGTTAGTGAGGTTTCTAGCTTCGATATAGAACGAATAGGTACCGCCATTGTCGACACCCGCCTTCAGACCCAGCAGCGCATAAGGTGCGGTCTTCAGGGTGTTTGCGCTGTCCACATAGTAGGATTCGGGCACCCATTCCAGATTGGGGCCGGCATAGAACCCGTTCGGATGCTTATAGAGCAGTTCCGCGCGCAGATAGTGACGCGGCGCGCCGGGCAGTTGGTTGTTTCCGAAGGTGGGATCGTTGTCGAAGCGGAAGTCGTTGAAGGTATAGGCGAGATTGAGCCAGATCTTGTCAGGTGCCCCTGCGGCCACGAAGACGTTCTTGAAGATCGCCGCGCCAGCGCCCGCCTCGATACCCTGATGGATGGTTCGGTCGAGGTTGGTGACATTGCAATTGCCGAATGAACTATACTGGCATTGCAATTCGTCGCGAATATTGGCGCGATAGCCGATTAGCTCCCACTTGAAATCGGGCCGATTGCCACGCGTGCCGATTTCGTAGGTCGTCGCGATCTGCGGCTTGATCAGGAAGAACGGAATTCTCGGGAAATTCGGGTTGAAAAAGTTCGGACTGACGCTTTCCCCGAAGCTCGGCACCTCGGCGCTGCGCGAGATGTTGCCGAACACCTGCCAGGTCGGGTCGACATCCCAGATCGCGCCGACCTTCGGACTCCATACGCTGAAGGTGCTGCGGCCGTTGACGTCGCCATTGGTTGAAAAATTGACGCGCTGGTCGCGCACGGCAAAGAGGTATTGCGTGCCCGCGATGAAAGCGACGTTCGGTACAACGTAGAAGGAGTTTTCCGCATAGGCCGAATAGTTCTCCGGCTTCTGCAGCAAGGATGACGTCGGCGTCCCCTTGAGCCCGCCAACATTGACGAATTGCTGGGCGTCGATCGTGCCGTTGAGGATGTTGAAGCCGGCAACAAACCTGTTGCGGAAGCCGCCGATGATGCGGTCGTCGATGACCTTGGCAAATCCGCCGTAATCCCGGTAGCGGTAGTCGAGCCATTGGAAGATCGGATGCATCAAGTGGCGATCGACGCCAAAGGCGCCGAAATCGATGACGCTGTTGTCGAGGCGGATGGTGCTTTTGTTGGCGATGCGAACGGTATCGAGGTTGCGTTGCCAGTCGTTGAGAACGTTTATCGGAGCCGCGCTCTCGGGCGAAGTCAGTGCCACAGTCTTCGTCACACTACCGGGAATGCGCTGCCGCACCTCGTTGGCATTGAGATAGAACCGGGTCTCGAAATCAGGCGAGAACTGGTAGCCGACATTGCCGCTGACGCGCGTTGCCTGCCCGTTGCTGTGGTTCCTGAACCCTCGGCGGCCTGCGTGGATGCGGTGATGAAACCGTCCCACGGGCCAGTTGGTGCCGCCGGCATTGGCCTGCAGCCGCCGGAATCCAAAGCCGCCGAGGTCGGCCGATACCCCGTTGGGGAAAGGATCGCGTCCGGTCGGCGTCACGAAATTGATCGCGCCGCCCAGCGCATTGGCGTCGAATTGCAGCGCATTGGCGCCCTTGTAGACGGCGACATATTTGTAGGCGGTTGGATCGATCTCCTGGAAGTCACCGTAGCCGTCGGACGTGTTGATCGGAATGCCGTCCATGTAGAGCTGGACGCCGCGCAAATGGAAATTGCGTGACAGACCGGAACCGCGGATCGACAACCGCGTATCGTCGCCCCATTTGGGCTGCGCGAAGACGCCGGGAACGTAATCAAGGATATCCTTGATGGTGTTGGCGACGGTCGAGTTCTTGTAGGCCTCGGCGGGAACGATGGCGACGCCGCCCGGCGTTTGCTGAATGTCGCGCAACGCCTGCTGGACCGTCAGAACCGTCAGCGCGGGCCCCCGCGCCAGGTCGCTCGCAACCGGCGCGGCCGCGGGAGGTGCGCTGCGAACGCTGGGCACACGTGTCGCCCGCGTGGCCGCGCGTTGTGGCGTCCGGGCCGTGTTTATCCTTTGCCGTTGAGGCGGCTCGACCGTGACGGGCGGAAGCGACGGCGGTGCGCTGGTCTGAGCAACCGCCGGGACCGACGCAAGGATAGCGGCAGACGCCAGCATGAGCCTGCGCGCACCGCCCCCCGAGAGCACGGGATGACAAAACATGGGATATTCCTGACACCGGCACGGGGGCCGGCCTTATTGAACTGCGCCAACCGGCACGGCCGCAGCCGCACCGATCGTTCTGACGTTCGTGAGGTCAGGAAATGGTAGGCGGCGCGCGCGCTTGCGCCGGAGAGCCGGTGCGGGAGCCGGCGAGGTCGAGCGAGAGCGCGTGCCAAACCACCGGCTCGGACTGGCGATCAAACGTATAGGCCAGCGCGGTCTGCGGTGTATCGACCGGCGCCCCCGTGTGCAGGACGCTGCAGACCGAACAGCAGCCGTTGTGAGCCTGATGGGGCCCGGTCTGGTCGCTCTGGGCCGATCCAGGGACCGCATTGCCGTGACAGATAACGGCCCCCGTGAGCGGATCGGAGGCCGCAATGCTGGCCGCCCAGCAAGCGCCGATCGGCGCAAAAATCTGCACCGCCAGCGCAAACAGGACTATGGGTAGAAAATTCCTAAGCCGCCGTCGCATCGCAACACCCATCCGTCGCCACCTAATCACTCGCAGAGTCCGGAGTTGAGATCAGGTTCCCGGCACTATCTTGCATGCGGCCACGAACTCGTTGGTTGGTGCATTCAAGCCACAAGCCCCGCCCGGGAATCCTGCCCCCTACTCCCTTACCCCGTAGCGTGTTCCGACGGCTGCCCTGCAACCAAAACTAGCGCAATCCCAATCATTTCGCAGATTGCTGGAATTTTGAACAATCGTTGCTGAAATTGATGACAAGTCGACAAAGATGGTCTACCAAAGCGACCTCAGGCCGGCCGCAAGGCTGAGGTCTGGTGGTCCAAGTCTCGGGAGGAGCCCGACGCGCACAAGCAGCGTCACCCGTAAATCAAGATCAAATCCAAATTTTCGGGGAAATAGGGTCGACACAATTTTTGGAGCAGGGCTAATTGCCCTGCTCCTTTTTTGTTTCGCATAGCGGTTTCGAGCGCACCGGCTCGCGCGAAGAAACGCGACAGAAGAATCCCGATGACGCGATCTGAAAATCCCATCGAGCGCAGTTTCGAACTCGCCGCCGAACGCTGCGAGGACCTGACGCCGCTGGTCTATCGCCGGCTGCTTGCAAAGCACCCGGAAACGCAGACGATGTTTCGCAGCGAGGGCTCAGAGCTCGTCAAGGGATCGATGCTGGCGATGACGATCGAAGCTATCCTGGATTTCGCAGGCCCGCGCACCGGGAAATTCCGCATGATCGAGTGCGAAGTGTCGTCGCACGACGCTTACGGCACGCCGCGGGAATTGTTCATTTCGTTCTTTGGCGTCATCGCAGAGACGCTGCGGGAAATTCTCGGGAACGAGTGGACGACGGAGATCGATGCGGCGTGGCGCGCGCTGCTTGCCGAAGTCGACGAAATGGTTGCGCAAAGCGCCGCGTGAGCGAGGCTAGAACGACTCCCGTTCGAGGAAATTCGAGCCGATATCGGCCTTCTTCTTGACCGGATCGTAGTCGCAATAGACGCCGTCGGCGAACAGCGTATAGCTCGCGATGATCGTATCCTTGTTGAGTTTGACCGAACTCAGGCCGATCACGGCGGTCTGCTTGCCACCGGTCCATTTGAACGGCGTCGTGCTTTGCGCCTTCTCACAGGCCATGACCGCATCGGCGAACACAGAGCCTTCGACAAAGGCCTTCGTGGTCTGAAGCAATCTAAGCGTCTTCCAGTTCATGTAAAACGATCCGGCCAGGGCGGCGATCAGCAGGACCACGAGCCCGATCATAATTCTTTGAAAATTCATTGCTGCTCCCCCGGCAAAAACTATCGTGCCCGTTGTTTCGCATCTGATGTCATGCCCTGACCAACATGCGAGAATTTGGCCGTCCGGCGCAAGCTGAGGGACGGACCGGTTTCCCGCAACGAAGCCTTGGCAGATGAGTAAGGTTTGTGGGCCGAGGCCCCCGTCGCCATGCAATTCTCGGAATTGGCATCGCAGGCCGCCAGGCAGTTGGTTTCTTCCATGGCGGACTGATCCATCGCCAAAGCTGGACCTGCCGATGCCATCAACAGAAGCGTCAGGCCGAGACCGCGCAGCAGGGCTTGCATGAATTTATCCTCCCGGTCACGTGCCTAGAACGGCGTCCCCATCAGCTTCGACAGCCGGTCGATGCGGAGATAGCCGGCCTGGTAGGCCCACATGCCGATGCCGAAAACGACCGCCGAAATCACCGTCGTCCAGATCAGCTTGCGGCCCATCCGGGCCATGATCGGTGCGCCGGGATCGGTGCCCGGCGCGCCCTCGCCGTCTTCATGCTGGCTGCGCACGCCGAACGGCAGCGTCACGAACAGCACGATCCACCACAGGACGAAGTAGATCGCGAAGGCGGTTGAGATTTGATAGGCCATTTTCAGGCCTGCTCGATCTCGACCAGCGCGCCGGAAAAGTCCTTGGGGTGAAAGAAAAGCACCGGTTTGCCGTGGGCGCCGATCCTGGGCTGGCCGTCGCCGAGCACCCGCGCGCCCTCCGCGATCATGCGGTCGCGCGCGGCGATAATGTCAGGGACATCGTAGCAGACGTGATGGATGCCGCCGTCGGCGTTACGCTCGACGAATTTGGCGATCGGAGAGGCCTCGCCCAGCGGCTGGATGAATTCGATCTTGGTGTTGGGCAGCGTCACGAACACCGTGATGACGCCGTGCTCCGGCAGCGGCACCGCAGCCGAGATATCGGCGCCAAACGCCTTGCCATAGATTTTTGCGGCTTTTTCGGCATCCTTGACCGCGATCGCCACATGATTGAGCCGGCCCAGCATCGCTCCCTCCACTCCAAACGTCAGACTTCGAGCACATGAACGACGCAAAGCGGCTTCTTGCCCCAATGCTCGTTGATTGTGCCGCGCACGGCGCGCCGCACCGATTCCGCGAGCGCATCCGGATCGCGCCGCCGCGCCCGCGGCAGGCCCTCCACCGTCGATACCACGGCATCGAACACGATATCGTCGAACGGTTCGCCGGCCGCATTCTTCTCGGGCATGCCGACAAGATCAACCTCGGGATCGTCGGCCAGCTCGCCTTTTTCGGTCATGGCGATGGCGACAAAGGCGCAGCCGGCAAATCCCATTTTGCGCCGCTCCGCCACCGCGCGCGATTTGGAGTCCTCCAGGATGGTGCCGTCCTTGTAGAGCCGGCCGGCCGGCAGCTGATCGATGATACCGGGATCGCCGGGGCCGAGCTTGACCAGATCGCCGTTGCGGCAGGTCAGGACTTTCGGCACGCCGGCGGCACGCGCCAGTTTGGCGTGCTCGGACAGATGCAGGGCTTCACCGTGGACGGGGATCAGGAGCTGCGGCCGCACCCAGGAAATCATGTCGCGCAGCTCGTCGCGGCGCGGATGGCCGGAGACATGAACGAGATCAGTGCGGTCGGTGATGACCTCGATCCCCTGGCTCACGAGGCCGTTGATAATGGCGCCGACCGCTTTCTCGTTGCCGGGAATGGTGCGCGAGGAAAAGATCACGCAGTCGCCCTTGTTCAGCGTCACCTGCGGATGGTCGTCATTGGCGATCCGCGCCAGCGCCGCGCGCGGCTCGCCCTGGCTGCCGGTGCACAGCGCCAGCACCTTGTCCGGCGGGAAATGGCCGTAGAGATCAGCGCCGCGGAAATTCTGCACGCCGTCGAGATAGCCGCATTCGCGCGCGACCTGCACCACGCGCTCCATGGCCCGGCCGACCACGACCACCTCGCGATTGGCGGCCTTCGCAGCGTCCGCCACCGCCTTCAGCCGCGCGACGTTGGAGGCAAAGGTGGTGACCGCGACACGGCCCTTGGCCGCCTTCACCAGCTTCGTGATGGTGGCGGCGACCTCGGTTTCCGACGGCGAGCGCCCGTCGCGCACCGCATTGGTGGAATTGCCGACCAGCGCCAGCACCCCGGCATCGCCGAGTTCGCGCAGCCGCTTTTCGTCGGTCGGCAAGCCGATAATCGGCGTCGGATCGATCTTCCAGTCGCCGGTGTGCAGCACGGTCCCGGCCGAGGTGTGGATCGCCAGCGCATGCGACTCCGGGATCGAATGCGCCACCGGAATGAACTCGACATTGAACGGGCCGAGATGGACCCGCCCGCCCGAGGGCACCACGGTGACCGGAATTTTCGGCGGATTGCGCTCGGCGGCGCATTTGGCCTCGAACAGCGCCGCGCTGAACTGCGTCGCATAGATCGGGCATTTCAGTCTTGGCCAGAGATCGATGATGGCACCGAAATGGTCTTCATGGGCGTGCGTCAGCACCAGCCCCATCAGGTTCTTGCGTTCTTTCTCGAGGAAGCTGATGTCGGGCATGATCAGGTCGATACCCGGCAGATGTTCCTCGTCGCCAAAGGAGACGCCGAGATCGACCGCGAGCCAGGAACGCTGGTGGCGGTTGCCGAGCCCATAGATCGACAGGTTCATGCCGATCTCGCCGACGCCGCCGAGCGGTGCAAAGGTCAGTTCATCCGGCCGCGCCATCACGCCGCCCCCACCGAGGCCGCCGTACCGAAATATACCTCTCCGGCCGCGACCGGCATGCGCTTGCCATCAGCGGTGCGGACGATCAGGCAACCGCTTTCGTCGATGGTGTCGAAGCTGCCTTCGAGGGTGGCGTTCCCGCTCCGGATCGCGACTTTTTCGCCGAGCCCGGCGGCGCGTTCCAGCCACAGGGTGCGGATTTCGGCAAAGCCACGGCCATTGTCCCAGATGCCGCGGAATTCGACCCAGGCGTCCGACAGCGCGGCAAACAGCTCCTCCGCGCTGATCTGGATGCCGAGCGCATTCAGCGACGTTGCCGGCGTCGGTGTGCCCTCGGGCGCCGCGACGACATTGGTGCCGATACCGACCACAACGGCGAGCCCGTTCGGAAGTGCCTCGGCCTCCAGCAGGATGCCCGCGAGTTTCTGCCGACCCGCCAGCACGTCGTTCGGCCATTTCAGGCCGAATTTGAGCTGGTCGGAGCCGGCCGAGCGCAAACGCGCCTCGAGGCTTACCTTCTGCAAGGCGCTTTCCAGCGCCAGCCCGGCCGCAAAGCCCAATGTGGCTGCGACTGCTGGCGCGACGTCCATCACCTCAAGGATGCTGCTGGCGAGATTGCCGCGCGGCGCGATCCAGGCTCGCTGCCGCCGCCCTCGCCCCGCGGTCTGCTCCGTCGTCACGAACCATGTCGGACCGCGCTCGCCGTCGCGGGCGCGGCGCATCGCTTCGGCATTGGTCGAACCGATCTGGTCGAAGGCGGCGAGCCGGTAGCCCGCCGATGTGGCTCGTGGACCGAGCGAGAGTGCCATCAAAATAGCGACTTCGCCGCTGATGTAGCGACGCTGACCAGCGGCCCCGGATAGACGAAGAAGAAGATGTTGAAGAGGCCTGCCACCGCCAGCACCGTGCGCAGCTCCACGCGCATCGGATCGAGTTTTGTCAGCGGTTCGTCGAAATACATCACCTTGATGATGGTGAGATAGTAGAACGCGCCCACGACGCTGGCGAGCACGCCGATCACGGCAAGCGTGAACAGCCCCGCCTTGATCGCGGCGACGAACACATAGAACTTCGCGAAGAAGCCCGCGAGCGGCGGTATGCCAGCCAGCGAGAACAGCAGCATCGCAAAGAAGAACGCCAGCAGCGGATTGGTGCGCGAGAGCCCGGCGAAATCGCTGATATTCTCGACCGCCTGGCCGTTGCGCTTCATGGCAAGGATGATGGCAAAGGTGCCGAGCGTCATCGCGACATAGATCGCGATATAGATCAGCACGCCCTGCGCGCCCTCGACCGTGCCGGAGGCGAGACCGACCAGCGCAAAACCCATATGGCCGATCGACGAATAGGCCATCAGGCGCTTGATATTCTTCTGCCCGATCGCGGCGAACGAGCCCAGCACCATCGAGGCGATCGCCACGAACACGACGATCTGCTGCCATTGCGGAACGATGCCCGGAAACGCCGTCAGCGCCACGCGGGTGAAGACGGCGAGCGCGGCAACTTTCGGCGCGGAGGCGAAGAACGCAGTGACCGGCGTCGGCGCGCCTTCGTAGACGTCCGGCGTCCACATGTGGAACGGCACGGCGGAGACCTTGAAGCAGAGCCCAGCGAGCAGGAACACGAGGCCGAACACGATGCCGACGTCGCCGGTCTTGGCCGCGGCGGCAATGCCGGCAAAGCTGACGGTGCCGGTAAAGCCGTAGATCAGCGAGGCGCCATAGAGCAGCATGCCCGAGGACAACGCACCGAGCACGAAATACTTCAACCCGGCTTCGGTCGATTTGGCGTTGTCGCGGTTGCTGGCGGCGACGACGTAGAGCGCCAGACTCATCAGCTCCAGCCCGAGATAAAGCATGATGAGGTCGCCGGCCGAGATCAGCACCATCATGCCGAGCGTCGAGAGCACGACCAGGATCGAATACTCGAAAATCCGGCGCGACGGGTCGGACAGGAATTCCGACGACAGGATCAGTGTCGCCGCCGAGCCGATCAGCGCGAGGATCTTCAGGAAGCGGGCGAAATCATCGACGATAAAACTGCCGCCGAAAGTCGTGAGTTTCCCGGCCGGCAGCAGCAATTCCAGCACACCGGTGACGGCCAAAAGCACGACCGCCAGCGTGGTGACCAGCCGCGTCGTCCCCTCCCCGCGATAGGCACCCAACATCAGAGCGCCATGGCGCCGACCGCGAGCACCAGCTCCGGCAGCACCGGCAGCAATGATAACCTGCACTCTGGAAGTTCATGGCGCGTGTCCGTACTGGATGAGCGCGGCTGCCTTCACGGCAGTCATGGCGGTGTTGTAGTTGTTGACGAGTTGCTGCACCGAGGCCGCCGACATGTCGAGCACCGGCTTCGGATAGACGCCGAACAGGATGGTCAGCGCCACCAGCGGGAACATCATCAGGCCTTCCCGGAAGGTAAGATCCTTGATGCTGGCGAGTGCCGGCTTGGTCAGCGCGCCGAACACCACCTTGCGGTAGAGCCACAGCGCGTAACCCGCCGACAGGATCACGCCGAAAGTGGCAGAGATCGCGGTCGGGATCGAGACCTTGAAGGTGCCGATCAGCGTCATGAACTCGCCGACGAAGCCGCTCGTGCCGGGCAGCCCGACATTGGCCATGGTGAACACCATGAACACCACGGCATAGAGCGGCATCCGGTTGACCAGCCCGCCATAGGCGGAGATTTCGCGGGTATGCATGCGGTCGTAGACGATGCCGACGCAGAGGAACAACGCGCCGGAGACGATGCCGTGCGAGATCATCTGGAACACGCCGCCGGCGACGCCCTGCATGGTGCCGGCAAAGATGCCCATGGTGACGAAGCCCATATGGGCGACCGACGAATAGGCGATCAGCTTCTTGATGTCCTCCTGCATCAACGCCACCAGCGAGGTGTAGATGATGGCGATGGCCGAGAGCGAGAAGATCAGCGGCGCAAAATCATGCGACGCCAGCGGGAACATCGGCAGCGAGAAGCGCAGGAAACCGTAGCCACCCATCTTCAGGAGGATCGCGGCCAGGATCACCGAGCCGGCGGTCGGCGCCTCGACATGCGCGTCCGGCAGCCAGGTGTGCACCGGCCACATCGGCATCTTCACCGCAAAGGAGGCAAAGAACGCCAGCCACGCCCAGGTCTGCAGGGAGCGCGGCACGGCGGTGTGCATCAGCGTCGGGATGTCCGTCGTGCCGGCGTTCCAGTACAGCGCCATGATGGCGAGCAGCATCAAGACCGAGCCGAGCAGCGTGTAGAGGAAGAACTTGAAGGACGCGTAGACCCGGCGCGGGCCGCCCCAGACGCCGATGATCAGGAACATCGGGATCAGGCCGCCCTCGAAGAACAGATAGAACAGCACGAGGTCGAGCGCCGAGAAGGTGCCGACCATCAGCGTTTCCAGCAGCAGGAACGCCATCATGTATTCGCGCACGCGGATCGTGATCGATTTCCAGCTCGCGACGATGCAGAACGGCATCAGGGCGGTGGTCAGGATCACGAACGGCAGCGAAATGCCGTCGACGCCCATGTGGTAGTTGATGCCGCTCGCCAGCCACGACGTCTTTTCGACGAACTGGAAGTCCGCATTGGCCGCATCGAAGCGCCAGACCAGGATCAGCGAGACCGCGAAGGTGACGAGCGTGGTCCACAGCGCGATCCAGCGCGAATTGCGCCGCGCCGCTTCATCGTCGCCGCGGCTGACGTAGATCACCAGCGCGCCGAGCACCGGCAGGAAGGTGACGACGGAAAGGATGGGCCAGGTTGTCATTACTGGCCTCCCAAGCCGAACATGAACCAGGTGATCAGCCCGGCGACGCCGATCAGCATCGCAAACGCATAGTGATAGAGGTATCCGGTCTGGATTTTCACGACGTTGCGGGTGACATCGAGCACGCGGGCCGAAATGCCGTCGGGGCCGAATCCGTCGATGACGTAACCGTCGCCCTTCTTCCAGAGCTGGTAGCCGATCCACTTCGCGGGGCGGACGAAGATCAGATCGTACAGCTCGTCAAAGTACCATTTGTTGAGCAGGAACTGGTAGAGCATCGGGTGCTGGTTGGCGAGTTCGACCGGCATGATAGGGCCGGCGGATATAGAACAGTAGGCACCACAAAGCCCAGCGCCATCATCACCGTCGGCAGGAAGGCGATCGCCTGCGGATGTGGTGCATCTCCTCGATGATGTGCGGATGCATCTTCACGGACTCGCGGAAGAACTCCTCGACGCCGTGGCCTGCGAACAATTCCTTGAACGGGAAGCCGGCCAGGATCGAGCCGGCGGCGAGGATGCCGATCGGGATCAGCATCCACAGCGGGCCTCATGCGCGGCCTCGTAATGATCCTGGTCGTGCGGCTCGCCGTGGAAGGTCTTGAAGATCAGACGCCAGGAATAGAACGAGGTCAGGCCGGCCGCGATCACCGTCATCAGGAAGCCGTAGAACGCGAACGGATTATGCGCGACGTAGGCGGATTCGATGATCGCGTCCTTGGAGAAATAGCCGGCGGTCAGCGGGAAGCCGGTCAGCGCCAGCGTGCCGATCACCATCACGATATAGGTGAAGGGGATCCTGTCCTTCAGCCCGCCCATGTTGCGGATGTCCTGCTCGTGATGCATCGCGTAGATCACCGAGCCGGAGCCCAGGAACAGCAGCGCCTTGAAGAAGGCGTGCGTGAACAGATGGAACATGCCGACCGAATAGGCCCCCGCCCCCATCGCCACGAACATGTAGCCGAGCTGCGAACAGGTCGAATAGGCGACGATGCGCTTGATGTCGTTCTGCACGAGGCCGATGGTCGCGGCAAAGAACGCGGTGGTGGCGCCGAAGAACATCACGACGGCCTGCGCGTTCGGCGCGAGTTCGAACAGCGGCGACAGCCGCGCCACCATGAACACGCCGGCGGTCACCATGGTCGCGGCATGGATCAGCGCCGAGACCGGCGTCGGGCCTTCCATGGCGTCCGGCAACCAGGTGTGCAGCAGGAACTGGGCGGACTTGCCCATCGCGCCCATGAACAGCAGCAGGCAGGTCAGCGTCAGCGCGTCGGCATGCCAGCCGAGGAAGTTGATGGTCTTGCCCGCGAGCCCCGGCGCGCCCGCGAAGATGGTCTCGAAATCGGTCGGCCGATCAGCATGAAGATGGCGAAAATGCCGAGCAGCGAAGCCGAAATCGCCGACGCGGTTGACGACGAACGCCTTGATCGCCGCCGCGTTCGCCGACGGCTTCTGGTACCAGAAGCCGATCAGCAGATAGCTCGCAGACCGACGCCTTCCCAGCCGAAGAACAGCTGGACCAGATTGTCCGCGGTCACCAGCATCAGCATCGCGAAGGTGAACAGCGACAGATAGGCGAAGAACCGCGGCCGGTACGGATCCTCGTCCATGTAGCCGATGGAATAGAGGTGCACGAGCGAGGAGACGGTGTTGACCACCACCAGCATCACCGCGGTCAGCGTGTCGACGCGCAGCGCCCAGGCGACCTGCAGATCGCCGGAATTGATCCAGGGGAACAGCGCGATCCGGGCGACGTCCGGTGCAGGAAGCCGACATCGACCAGCGCCACCCAGGACAGCGCGGCGGAGACGAACAGCAGTCCCGGTCGTGATCAGCTCCGCCGCGCGCGAGCCCGCGGCCGGCGGCTCGGAGACGTGATGGTCGTCATGGCCGTGATCGTCTGGCCATGGTCGTCATGGGCCACCGCCGCATGGGCGTGCGCGCCATGACCGTCGTCGTGATGCTCGACCTCGTCGCCGCTCGGGTTGCGCGCATGCGCGCCGAAGATCGCGATCAGGCCGGCCAGAATGGCGCCCAGCAGCGGCAGAAAGACGATTGCCTGAACCATAGCTGCGCCTAGCCCTTCATCAGATTGACGTCTTCAACCGCGATCGAACCGCGGTTGCGGAAATACACCACCAGCACCGCAAGACCGATCGCAGCTTCCGCGGCGGCGACCGTCAGCACCAGGAGCGCAAACACCTGGCCGACGATGTCGCCGAGGAAGGTCGAGAACGCCACCAGGTTGATGTTGACCGCGAGCAGGATCAGCTCGATCGACATCAGGATGACGATGATGTTCTTGCGGTTCAGGAAGATGCCGAGGATCCCGAGCGTGAACAGGATGGCGCCGACCGCGAGATAGTGGCCCAGACCGATCGTCATTTCACCCACTCCGCCGCGTCCGCATCCTGCAGGCCCTGCCCCGACGCCACCTTGCGCACGGCCATCGCGAGCTCCGGCGTCCGCGCGTTCTGCACGTTGATGTCCTGCCGCTTGACCTTCGCCTTGTGGCGCAGCGTCAGCACGATGGCGCCGATCATCGCGACCAGCAGCACCATGCCGGCGATCTGGAAGTAATGGATGTACTTCGTATACAGCACCAGCCCGAGCGCCTCGGTGTTGCTGACATTGTTCGGGATCGCCGCCGTGATCTGCTTGACAGTGCCGGGATTGATGACCCAGCCGCCGACGACCAGCAGCAGTTCGACGAGGAAAATGCCGCCGATCACGAGACCGATCGGCAGATATTCCAGGAAGCCCTCGCGCAGCTCGACGAAGTCGACGTCGAGCATCATGATCACGAACAGGAACAGGACCGCGACCGCGCCGACATAGACCACGATCAGCATCATCGCCGAGGAATTCGGCGCCCATCAGGATGAACAGGCCGGACGCGTTGACGAAGGCCAGGATCAGGTACAGCACGGAGTGCACGGGATTGCGCGACACAATCACCATGACCGCCGACGCCACGCAGACGCCGGCGAAAAGATAGAAGAACAGCGCGGGAAGGATCATGTCCTCACCTCACCGGTACGGCGCGTCGAGTTCGATTGCTTTCGCAATCTCGCGCTCCCAGCGGTCGCCATTGGCGAGCAGTTTCGCCTTGTCATAATAGAGTTCCTCGCGGGTCTCGGTCGCGAATTCGAAATTCGGTCCCTCGACGATGGCATCGACCGGGCAGGCTTCCTGGCACAGCCCGCAATAGATGCATTTCACCATGTCGATGTCGTAGCGCACGGTGCGGCGGGTGCCGTCGTTGCGGCGCGGGCCGGCCTCGATCGTGATTGCCTGCGCCGGGCAGATCGCCTCGCACAGCTTGCAGGCGATGCAGCGCT
>CAVSXQ010000048.1:0-90400 GCA_963731915.1 uncultured Alphaproteobacteria bacterium | reverse complement strand
TGGTTAACCTGGTGGCTTGCAGACGCGGCTGGGACCTTAGTCATTGCCCCGGTCGTCATACTCTGGGCGATGATGCCTTTACGCAGTTTTTCCAAATGGAAGCTGTTGGAATCGATCGCAGTCTCTATTCTCGTGGGCGTCATCGGAATCGTTGCTTATAGTCCGCTCATCGGCAGTAACCTCATCAGCGACGACCTCAATGTGAGGCTGCCCTATCGGAGTCTTACTTGGCTTTCTGGTCTTACTACCGTTGATGTGGGCTGGTTTGCGCGGCAACCAACGCAACGTCGCCACTGCCGCGCTCATTTTCTTCGGAATCGCGGTGTGGGGTTTCTCGGTGGGTAGCGATCCATTCCTGAAAACGGATCCGAATGGAGCCCTATTATCGTTGCTCGTGCTCTCGATCAGCGTATCAGTGCCGCCTCTCGCTTTAGCTGCAGCGATTGCGACACGCCAAAACACCGAAGCCGATTTGCTTTCCGTGCAGGACCAATTGAACCGTCAGATTGAACGAAAAACGTTGGTGCTCGACAGCGTTAAACGCCACTTCCAAACTCTGATCGAAGGCGTTGTCGACTATGCAATTTTTGCGGTTGATAAAGAAGGACACATTGCAAGCTGGAATAGCGCCGCACAAAAAATCATAGGCTACACCGCGGAAGAAATTATCGGCAAGCATTTTGGAATATTCTATCGACCGGACGAACGACGCGCGGGCGCACCAAACCGCACATTGGAATTGGCGATCCAAAGAGGCAAGCACGAAGTTGAGGGTTGGCGCATCAGAAAAAATGGCACGCCGTTTTTCATCACCGGTTCGGTCTCTTCGAACCGCGATGACGCAGGAAATCCGCTCGGTTTTATCGTTATACTCCGGGACGCAACCGAGCGACGTGATGCGGAGGAGAAGCTGGTCCAGGCACGAGAGCAACTCGCAGTGTCGCAGAAAATGGAGGCAATCGGCAAACTGACGGGCGGGATTGCGCACGACTTCAACAATCTATTGATGATCATTGGAGGTAGTGCTCAGATCTTTGCTCGCCTACTTGATCCGAAACTGCCAAGAGCAATCGAGGCCATACAGACCGCCGCCAAACGCGGAGAAACGCTCACGCGCCAATTGTTGACATTTTCTCGTCATCAGCATCTTAGCCCGATGGTCGTCGATTTGAATGCTTCCATAAAGAACATGCGGACCATGATAGAAAGCTCGCTGCGCGGGAACATTGTCTACAACGAAAATACTGGTGAAGCTGTGTGGCCGGTTAAAGTGGACCTCGCCGAACTAGAACTTGCGATTGTCAATATCGCCGTTAATGCTCGCGACGCGATGCCAAACGGCGGCACATTCACGGTATCCGTCAACGACGTGACAGCAAGTCGGGAAATCGGCGACAATGGGCTCAAAGGAGCCTTCGTTGCGATAGAATTTAGCGATACGGGCACTGGTATTCCGCCAAATCTTCTGTCCAAGATGTTCGATCCATTTTTCACAACCAAAGAGGTCGGCAAGGGAACAGGGCTGGGTTTGTCGCAGGTATATGGTTTTGCGCACCAAGCCGGCGGAACGGTGACGGCAGAAAGCAAGGTCGGGCAAGGAACGACGATTACGGTCTACTTGCCACCTTGCGCAGACGAGAAAATCAATAGCAAAAAGGCCTCCGCTGCTAAAGCAAGAACACGGCATTCGCAACGGCAGACAGTCCTTGTTGTCGACGACAGCGCTGATGTGGCGGAAGTTACATCCTCGCTGTTCGAGGATCTGGGCTATGAGACCATCTATCGAGATTGGCCGAAGCGGCATTAAAATTGCTTGATGCCGGCACGAAGATCGATCTCGTCTTCAGCGATATCGTCATGCCAGGGACCATCGACGGCGTCGGACTTACGAGAGAAATCCGGGCGCGGTATCCCAATTTGCCGGTGGTCCTTACGACCGGTTACAGTGATGCGGCAAACGCAGCTCCCCCAAGTACACGAGTACTACGTAAGCCGTTCGATACCGAGGCGCTAAGAGATTGTCTCGATGATGTTTACGCCTCCGAAATTATTGAAACCATCCGGCGTGCCGCTGACGTCGAGCGAGGCTAGCGCTTTGCGCAGAGGTTGATCGACCGTGGTCAGCCGCGTCATCGCGGCCATAGCTCGGCCGCGCCGGGCAACGTTACGCCGCGATCTTCCCTGATCGTCACGGACGAGGCGTTGAGCCCGGATACCGGCAAAGGAACGGAATTCGTGGTACTGTTAAGCGGCGAGCCGCAAGGGGGCATCCAGAAACGGCGGCGCAGTCCGGGGGCTGGATTCCGCTATGCGCGCCCACGCAGCTCGCCTTTTTGGCGCTCGCCGTTCGGAAATAGCTTTTCCGCTTGGTGAGACCGTTGTTCGCGCGGCAACTCCGCTTAGCGAAAGCGAGCTTCGCGTCGACACACCAGCCAGGCTCGCCAGCTTCTCGATGGCGCACGAGTGGTTGACCGGGATACCCAGACGCCTATGATTTGCTTGGGTCTGGGGGCAGCCGATGACAAGCCATAACGTCACGCGCGTCGATCTCTGCGAGGCTATCTACCAAAAGGTGGGACTGTCCCGGTCAGAGTCATTGGCCATGGTCGAACTCGTCTTGAACGAGATCGCCGACACCCTGGAGAAGGGCGAGACTGTTAAGCTCTCGTCGTTCGGGTCGTTCATTGTCCGCAAAAAGAAGCAGCGGGTCGGCCGCAACCCAAAGACCGGCACCGAGGCGACAATCTCACCGCGTCGCATCGTGATGTTCAAAGCTTCGGCGATCTTGAAGCAGCAGGTCAACAGAGGACCGTCTGAAACCAAGACACTGATCGCGGAGCTTGGCTCTTCAGTGCTGCTGAGACGGCGCTCAGCCGATGTCCGCTCTTGAAGCAATTGCCGACATGATTTTTATCGCGGCTTCTTTCTCAGCCTAATCACTCGACAAGGTCATCACTCCTGCGACGCGGGTCCACCTGCAATCCTTTGCCGCATCTCTTCGCACGTCTTTCGCACGTGCTCGCTAAGTAGCGCGCATTCCTCAATCCGGGTAAACATCTTCTTGGCATCTTCGCGATAGGCCTTCGCGGTTTCCTGCATGAAGGCAATTGCCTTGTGCACTTCCGCCGTCATCGCCTCACACCTTTGCGCCGCGCCGATTAAATCGGCTCCCATCGCCTCCATCTCCCTGGCGGCTGCCTCATACTCACGGACAACAGCTTCGGCACTGAGCGAACCGACTTGGGAAACTCCTTCCCGATGCTCGACATAGTCCGGCATAGGCGCAATCTGCACCGGCCGAGCGTTTGGCGTGTTCCGCCGAGGGATGATCTTGCCGATCTCTTGCTCCAGCCTATCGGGGCTGAGCGAGGGACCGCCGTCAATGATTTCGTGGTTAAGGGTCATGGCCCTGATACTCCTACCGTTAACGAAATAGGTAGACGCTAACAGCTTCAAATCATTGGAGTCATGGTTAATTTTGCCAATTTTGCAATGCAGCATTCGCTGCTGCAATGTCTCCAAAGGCAATCTTATTCACGCCGTCTCGTTGGAGTTGCTGCCCGAGTTGTGGAACCCGTCAGCAATCGCGAAAATCGCTGCGGCGCCCATGCGCTCCGTTGGTTTTGTTCACATCATACCAAGCGCAGAAGCAATTTTTCCAATCCTCGTTTGGCGAGCTTCCGCAGCCCGAAATGTCCGCTGTTGGAGGCAAAGCGGACATCACTGTTCATCTCCGAATCCGCCGCTCAGTGACCACATCGAAAAGGAGCGATGGCGTGCACCCGTGGCTAATGTGTCGGTGACCGCAGCGCGTAAGCTGATACGAAACAAAGAATGTTCTTCACCAAATAGGCCCGAATAATTGCCTACACAGCCTTGGTGCTTGGCCCACTTAGTGTCCTGCTTGGGATTTTGGCCGGCATGGGACCTTGGGGACCCGATGAGATTGCTCGCTACGGACGCATATCACCGGGACGGGTGATTACGGGGAATTTACACCATCCTCGTTGCGGTAGCGCTGGGCACGTTGGCCGAAATCAGTTTTTCAATGCGCAAGCTATCCAAATTTCTGGGTGTGGAAAGTTTTCTGGATGTGGAAAGTTTTCTGGACCAAGTTAGAAAAACCAAAAAAACCGACGATTGATCGCCGGCAACCCCGGCACGACCTCGGCGAACCCGGTGGCAACCACCGCCAATCACGCCTTAGTGCCGCTCGTCGGGTGACGCAGAGAGCGGAGGCTCGGCCGTCACCCGACGAGACGCCGGCTTTCACTCATACTATCTGCACCCGAGTCGGGTGGTGAAATTGAGGCACCATCCGATTGGCCAGCGTCGGCTTATGGCAACGACCCACGCAGGTCTGCGACACCAATGTCCAAGGTGACTTGGCCACCGTTTTCGCGGGTGGTGTGCGTGCGGACTTCGCTGTGTCCGAGCGCAATGATGGTTCGACCGACGATCACGCCAAGCAAAACCAGCACGAGCATAGTCAGCCCAGCCCAAACGAGAGTCAGATACGGATTGGACCCAAAGCGCATCATTACTGCACCCATGCGCATTGCCGCCAGCCAACTGCAACAGGCGTCGTTGATTTGCGAGGCGATTTGGTGGCGCGGTGAAGGCGCTCGTGTGCCAAGCGCGCCCCGAGGGCAAGCCGGGTCAAGGTCCCAACGCTCGACCGCATTCGGGTTGCCGACGCATCGCGCGATGGCGCCGAACGTTGACGTCGCCGAAATAGATTTGCCAAGCGTCGGCGCGATGAGGGTCGAGGCGGCGGCTGAGCTCGGGCATGCCGCATTTTGACGATTAGCATCGGACGACGCAACCGTGTGCCGCGCGAGCCGCCGTTTGCAGTACCCCTAGTGTACGGCGAACAACAACGGCGCAAGTACTAACGCGGTCAACAGCGTCAACAACGTGGAGAGCAAGAGTGATAGCGAGGCGAGCTTGAGCATGTCCAGCATGGCAGCCTCCCTTACGCAAACAAAGGTAGACATGATGCTAGAATACAACCTGAAAAGCAAGGCTTGGTTGATCCAAATCAACGCAACGCGGCGGCCCGCGCACACAAGTATTCGGCGGTCCAAGCATCTCGGAGCGAGCACCTGTGATGCTTGTGGCCGAGCCAAGGCCCGGCCGTGTGCGATTGCCCGTACGGCCGGCCTGGTTGCGCTCTTGGTGCGTCACTTACCGATGAGTTGGTCGAGGTCGGCGAGGTCGCGCCGCTAATCTGGCGGCGGTGTGGGTGCGGCGCCGGGCGCTGATTGCCGCCATCCTTGGCGAGCGCGGGGTCGCGGTGCGCTGACAGCCTCGGCCGGGACCACGGACGCAAGTCGTCGCCGGCCGGCGGCGGCAAATCATCGGGCCGGAAATAGCGCACGCCGTCGACAAGACATGCGACCAATGGCAGCGAAATCCGCAAGTGCCGGACCTGGCCGTTCGACGACAAAAACGGCAACACGCAATGTGCGGTGGCATGGGTGCAAGCCGACACCCGGCGGGGCGGGATGGCAAGGCCGTTGCGCAGCGAGCGCGCGTCACCGGTGCGATATTTCGGACACCGGCGCGAGCGGAAAGGCGCACCGACGGGCGAATGTGCGTCATCGAATGGTGTTCGCGAAAATCCTACCCGGACGCCTACCCTAGCCGATTTTCGGAATATTCTTCCCAGAGCGAAAATTGGCAAGTTTGATTGTAATATCAAGTCGATGATGTCGGTGCAGTCGAACCAAATCAACGGCATCCCCAAGGGGATTGATAATTTGCAGAGCGTCGCCGGCCGCGGAATCATGGGGCATGGCGCAGCGTCGATACACGAGATGAGCGGGCAACTAGCCGCGATCTCTGGCCAACCATGTGGCCAACGGATTGATAATTTGCGCCTTCGCGGCATCCGCGCTTAGATGTGTCACGGAGGTAAAGACATCATGCTGCGACGCCGAGGTCCGTTCACCCTTGAGGAGAATCGGAAGTTGATGTCGATGTTCTCTGCCGGCGCCAGCGTGGAAGAGGCGGTCGCCAAGTTCAGCTCTTCGCCAAAAACAATCCAACAAAAGGCCGCAGAGTTCGGAGTTCGGCTAAGAAAATCACCAGCCAGGCCGCATGAAGTTCGCTCAGTGAAGCGCCGGAAGAAGGGACGGTTAGGCTCTATCAAGCGTGGAAGCGCTGGTTCGGGTATGGCAAAAAATCCGATTGCGGTTGAAGAATTGGCGTTGGTTTTTCAAGAACGACTTGTCGATATTTGCGGGCACCGCATTCCGATAGCTATCGTTCGGGTGGGTGACAGGTGGTCAGCTCAAACCAGCGCCGAGGCGAGGAACTACAGACCCGAGTGCATAGCCAAGATTGGTATTGTCGAAGCCGAACTTCGTAAACAATACATTCTTCGGAAGGAGAAAACTGCACCACGTCGCGAGCAATTCGCGCAAAAGATACGCCCGCCATTCAAGTCGGGGGATCGCATCCGTCTTACCAAACTAGGTATCAAAAACTCGCCGAAGCTAAAGAGCGACCTGGGGGTCGTCATCGGGAAGGTCGCGGGAAACGTCGTACGTGTATTGATCGAGGGGCGCACAACGCCGATTTCGCTGCACATAAGCTATGTGGAGCAGCAAAACCCCAGTTGATATTCGGTGCAACGGAATTTGTGGTTTACTGGTGACTGTGTCTTTGCAGCAATAGTTTTATTCCCCAGTTCCGGTATTTCTACTGAACATTCACACGATTTTAACTAACGGCTTCGCGTGCGGGGTCAAACCCAGGGGGTTTCAGAATGAAAAGAGCTCTTACAGCAGCGGCGACCGCCGCGCTCTTGTTGGCCGGGACTGCAGTCAGTTTCGCCGCGGACATGCCAGTTAAGGCCCGTCCGGCGCCGCAGCCGCTGCCGGTAATCTGGTCCTGGACCGGCTTCTACGGCGGTCTTCACGTCGGCGCGGGTTGGGGAACCACCGAATCGACGCTGACCGGCCTTTCGGTAGGCGCGCCGATAAACTTGAACGTTCCGTTCTCCCTGCCCTTCTCCCAGACCAGCACGAGCGGGTTCCTGGGTGGCGTGCAGGCGGGATATAACTGGCAGGCCGGTTGGGCCGTATTCGGTATCCAGGGTGACATCGCCGGTGCCGACATCAAGGGCACCAGCCCCTGTCTGGTCCTGTTGGCTTGCTCCACCAAGACCGACTGGCTGGCCAGCGTGACCGGCCGCCTCGGTGCCGTGGTTCTGGATCGCGGTCTTGTTTACGTCAAGGGCGGTGCTGCCTGGCAGAACTCCACGCACTCGGTCAATCTTCCCACCTTCGGTGGACTGGCGCTGCCAATTCCCACCGAAATCGCCAGCCGCGACATCACCCACTTCGGCTGGACCATCGGTATGGGCACCGAGTGGATGATCACCCCGAACTGGACCGCGTTCGTCGAGTACAATTACTACGAGTTTGACAAAAAGAACTACAACTTCCCGCTCAATCTCGGAGCACTCGCCCAGGGGATTCCCGTGAGCGTGAACGCGGACCTCCGGAACACAATGTCGGTCGCCAAGGTTGGCATCAACTACAAGTTCAACTGGGGTAAGAGCCCGGTCGTGGCGGCGTACTGATCGACCGCTTCTCTACGACAATTCAAAAGCCCCGGCATCGTCCGGGGCTTTTTCGTGCTCCGACCTGCTGTAGCCTCACCGCGTTCCGATCCCCAAGGGATTGATAATTTGCGAAGCGTCGCCGGCCGCGCTTCAATATCAGCACCCGTTCATTTCGATTTTGCTTCTTATTGTCTGTGACGGGCTGGGGACATTTGAGACATGGAATTACCTCAGCAAAACGCAAACGAGCGATCCAGCTTCAAGGTGGTCTGCGACAATTCGGAAGCTTTCGATCAAACTCACGGAGCCTGGAAAAGCGGCATTGGAAAATACGATAGAGTGCGGCCGCTGCAGCGCAGTGCGGGGCACGCTTGCCGATCTAAAAGTGTTGGCTCGTCGAGGCAAAGGGACCTTTGAGTTCTGAGTTGCTGCACGGTGTAGCGAGCGCGTCCTGTTGCTGGTGGCACAACGTCGCGACTATTAGTCGAAGGCCACGCCGATCTGATCCTCTTGGCGCCAGACGACATGACAGGAAATGCGTGTGCTGTCTGCCTTAAAGACAAGCTCGAAACGCTCGGGAATGTCCTGGGGGTTAGTAACATCGAGCGCCGCGCCCGAAATGGAGATGTTGCGGCCTTGGCAATTAATGTTGCTGCCAGCGAACGCAATCGCCCCAGACATTAATACCGGCTTGCGAGGGGCCGCGCGTTTTTCCATGAAATCACGGTACGTAGAAATACTTAGAGATCTATGAAAGCGAGTTGATGCAGTTTGCGCCAATTCAATGAAAATGCCCGCCGGCTTGAACCGTCGGGCAAACTTCAGGCGCTCAAATTGCCCGGTTCGTCAGGCGTTATGGAAAACAGATGCTGGACGCCTTCTGCAACTAACTTGTCTTCGTCAATCACGCCATCCTTGGCCATCTGAACCAAGTAGTTCGCGAGCGCGGGACGCGCGACCTCGGGGGAAATTCTTACCCGCCCCGGCCGGTAGTAGCGTGCCCAGGCCCGGTCAAACGCTCTCGCAAGCATTAGTTTTAGTTCGTCCGGGTCCAATGACGGTCGCTCCAAAGAGCTTGGCCCACCCTCAGTTTTCTGCCGAACTCTTTGCCGTGGTTGGCGACGACTTCAAAGCTTACCTTGGCCCCCTCATTCAAGCTGCTCAACCGCGCTTTTTCAACGGCCAAGATGTGCACAATACATTCTTGCCGCCGCTAAGGCGGCCCCCGAGGCTAGCAAAGGAGGGCTCACAATTACTGATTGTGTGTTTGTATAGAGAAACCCCTTAGGTATACAAAAGAAACGATTTTGGCAGAACGAACCCAACGCGCACCAGAACACGACGTGATCCATCTGCCACATCATGATATCCAGACAGCATGAAGCTGAGAGCCGTACCAAGGTGGTTCAAGCGGAAGTTCGGCTATGCCCGGCTGATCTGCGTCGTGCTGCTGATCGGTTTCGCGGTCGCGCGGGTCTGGGATCCGGCGCCGGTTGAAGAACTCCGGGTCAGGACCTTCGACACCTTCCAGCTGATCGAGCCCCGCGTGAAAACCATGCGGCCGGTCACCATCGTCGATATCGACGAAAAGAGCCTTGCCGATTCCAGGCTCGGGCAATGGCCGTGGCCGCGCACCCGCATCGCCGACATCATCACCAACCTGACCCGGCTTGGCGCGGTCGTGATCGCCTTCGACGCCGTGTTCTCCGAACCCGACCGGCTCAATCCCGATATTGCCGCCGATACCTTCCGCAATCTCGACGAGGCGACACGCGAGAAGCTGAGGGCGCTGCCGAGCAACGACCAGATCATGGCGGACGCGATCCGCGCCTCGCGCGTGGTGCTTGGCGAGTTCGGTGGACCCACCATTCACCCGCTCGACAAGAATTTGCCGGTGACGGGGCTTGCGATGCTGGGCGAGGAGCCGCAGCCCTTCATGTTCCAGTTCCCCGGCCTGCTGCGGAACGTCGAGGTGCTGGAACAGGCCGCCGCCGGGCGCGGCCTGTTCACGATCAGGCCTGAGCGCGACGGCATCGTCCGCCGCGTGCCGATGATCATGGTGGCGCAGGGCATAACCATGCCGTCATTGACCTTCGAGATGCTGCGCGTCGCCTCCGGCTCCGGCACCATCCTGATCAAGGCCGACAAGGCCGGCATTCAGCGCGTCGGCGTCAAGGGTTTTCAGCTTCCGACCGACGCCAATGGCCAGCTCTGGGTGCACTATGCGCGCCTCGATCCTTCGATCTACGTCTCTGCGGTCGATGTGCTGGACGGCCGCGTTCCGCAGGACAAGGTGGCGGGCAAGCTGATATTGATCGGCACCTCGGCGACCGGCCTCAACGACATCAAGACCACGCCGGTCTCGCCCGCGATGCCGGGCGTCGAGATCCACGCCCAGGTGCTGGAAAGCGCGCTGACCGGCGCGGTGGTGCAGCAGCCGAACTACGGCTTTGCGCTGGAATTCTTCGCCGCGCTCGTGCTTGGTCTTCTGGTCATCGCCTTTGCGCCGAATTTCGGGCCCATTACGCTGGTTTCGGTCGGCGCGGTGTTCGCCACCGTGCTGGCCGGAACGTCCTGGTTCTTCTATGCCCAGCACAAATTGCTGGTCGATTTCACCTATCCGCTGATGTCGACCACGGCGATCTACCTCACGCTGATTTTCTCCAGCTTCGTCCGTGAGCAGAAGCAGCGCCGCCAGATCCGCTCGGCCTTCGGGCAGTACATCTCGCCGGCGCTGGTCGAGCAGCTGGCGCTGTCGCCGGAAAAGCTCGTGCTCGGCGGCGAGGCGCGCGAGATGACCATCATGTTCTCCGACATGCGGGGCTTCACCTCGATCTCGGAAACCTACAAGAGCGATCCGCAAGGCCTCACCTCGCTGATGAACCGCTTCCTCACCCCGCTCACCAACGCGATCCTCGCGCGCAAGGGTACCATCGACAAATATATGGGCGACGCCATCATGGCGTTCTGGAATGCGCCGCTCGACGACAAGCAACACCAGATCAACGCCTGCGAGGCCGCGCTCGACATGCTGGAGCGGGTCGATGCGCTCGAACAGGAGCGCGAGCAGGAAGCGCAGGATGGCGGACACGTCTACATTCCGCTCAATATCGGCGTCGGTCTCAACACCGGCACTTGCGTGGTCGGCAATATGGGCTCCGACGTGCGCTTCGACTATTCGGTGTTAGGCGACAGCGTCAATCTGGCCTCGCGCCTCGAAGGCCAATCCAAGGAATACGGCTTTCCGATCATCGTCGGCTCCAAAACCGCGATGGCGGTGAAGGACAAGTTCGCGATCCTCGAGCTCGACTTCATCATGGTGAAGGGCAAGAAGGAGCCGGAGGTGATCTATGCCATCGCCGGCCGCGAGGACATCGCGCAATCCGGCCGCTTCCAGCGGCTTCGCAACCTCACCATCGAGATGCTGGCCTGCTACCGCGGCCGCGACTGGGATGGCGCGCTGGCCGCGATCGAGCGCGGCCGCACCAGCGACGACGGCCAGGCGCTGGCGCTGCTCTACAATCTCTACGAAGCCCGCATCCGCAACTACATCGAAACCCCGCCGCCCGCAGACTGGAACGGCGCGTTCGCGCTGCTGACGAAGTAGACTTCGCGATCGTCTGCTCACCCGTGCGCATCATTGGCGCACTGCGAGCGCGAGGGACGGCAATGACCCTGCCCAGCCGGGGCATAACCTCGTCTACTCCAATCCGATCTGCGTCAGATCCTGGAACCAGTGCTGCGCCTGCACGAATTTCTTCACCTTGGGCGATAGCGCATGCGGGTTGGTGTCGTGCACCACCCACACCAGCACGGCGTCATCGACGATCTGCGCATGCGCCTGCGCCAGCAATTCGTCCTGCTTGGCGACGTCGAACGTCTGCTTGGCTTCGTCGATCAACCCATCGACCTTCGGGCTCTTGTAGCCGCCCCAGTTGACGCCGACCGGCGCGATCTGGCCGGAGTGGAAGAAGCGGACGATGGCGTAGAGCGGATCGGAAGTGACATAGGCGATGTTGTTGGAGGTGATGTTGGCGTTCATCTCGTCGGCTGCGCCCTTGCGCCACGCCGTGTAGAGCGTCTCGAGCTCGACCACCTTGAAGTCGACCTCGATGCCGATCTCCTTGAAACTCTGCTGCAGGAATTCGTTCATCGGCAGCGACAGCATCTGTCCGGTGCCGCCCTGCGCGATGACGAAAGTGGTCTTGAGCGGCTTCTCTTTGGAGTAGCCGGCCTCCTGAACCAGCTTCTTCGCCGCCGTGACATCGTATTTCAGCTCGAAGCCGGGCTTGCCGAACCACGGGCTCGACGGGTCGACCTGGCCCTTGGCGGGCTTGGCAAGACCGTTCATCAGTCCGACGACGGCGTCGCGGTCGATCGCGAGATTGAGCGCCTTGCGCAGGCGGATATCGGTCCAGGGCGAGCCTGGAAGAACGCTGAGATGATAATTCCAGACATGCGGGGTGACGTTGTCGACGATCTTCATGCCGGCCGCCTTCAACTGCGGCACGGCGTCCGGCGCCGGCGTCTCGATCAGATCGACCTGTCCGGCGAGCAGCGCATTGGTGCGCGTCAACGCTTCCGGCATCGGGATCAGGATCATCTTGTCGGCCTTGGCAAGCCGCTTCTTGTCCCAGTAATCGGCGTTCTTCGTCAGCTCCGCGAGTTCGCGCGGCACCAGTTTTGTCAGCTTGAACGGGCCGGTGCCGGAGGGCTGGCTGGCGAACTTGTCCCAGTCCTTGCCGAGCTTCTCATACTGCGCCGGGCTCGAGACCAGGAACCACAGCATCTGATAGGGGAAGAAGGAGTTCGACCGTCTTGGTGGTGATCTCGATCGTGTTGTCGTCGACCTTGGCATAGCTCGCCACCGACGGCAGCCGCGTCTTGACCTGCGCGCTCTGGCGCTTGTCGAATTGCGGCGCCTTGTCGTTCAGCACCTTGTCGAGATTCCAGATCACGGCGTCGGCGTTGAATTCGCTGCCGTCATGGAATTTGACGCCCTGGCGCAGGGTGAACTTCCATTTCTTCTTGTCGGCTTCGTCGACCTTCCATTCGGTGGCTAGCCCAGGCACCAGTTTGCCGGGCCGGTCGGCGACGTCCATTTCCCAGGCCACCAGCGGATCGTAGATCGTGTAGGCCGAGAACTGATAGGCGCCGGCGCCACGGTCCGGCTGGCCGGTGGTCAGCGGGATATCCGCCATCGAGATGCCGTAGCGCACCACGGTTTCGGCTTGGGCGGGAAGAGAAGACAGGCTGATTGCAAATGCCGCGACCGCAAGAAGCATCGAATTTCGTCTGCACATGAACTAGGCTCCGTGGGAAGATTTCGGAGTTGTGCGTTGCAAACTCGATGCCAGATTGGGCAGAAGCTCTCGCCTTGCATGCTCGCTCACAAGGAGTTGCGCGAACAATGACAAAGCGTCGCAGAATGGCCCTGCTTGGCACAGGCGTTGCATGCGTTTGCATAAAGTTTAGTCACCTCAACTGAAGGGATGTTGCGATGCGTTACAAGAAACTGGGGAATTGGCTGGGCACGGCCGCGTGGATGCTGGCGACGGCGCTCACGGTCGGGCTGCCGCAGGTAGCTTCCGCCGAAACCGTGCTTCGAATTGGCATGACCGCTGCCGATATTCCGCGCACCCTTGGCCAGCCCGATCAGGGATTTGAGGGCAACCGCTTTACCGGGCTGACCATGTATGACGGTCTCACGATGTGGGACCTGTCGTCGGCCGACAAGCCGAGCGTCGTCATTCCCGGGCTCGCCACCGAATGGAAGGTCGATGACGCCGACAAGAAGAAGTGGACCTTCAAGCTTCGTCCCGGCGTCACTTTCCATGACGGCTCGCCGTTCAACGCCGACGCCGTGGTCTGGAATGTCGAGAAAGTCCTGAAGCAGGACGCGCCGCATTTCGACGCCAGCCAGGTCGGCGTCACCGCCTCGCGCATGCCGACGCTGGCCTCCGCGCGCAAGGTCGACGACCTGACGGTGGAATTGACCACCAAGGAGCCGGATAGTTTCCTGCCGATCAATCTCACCAACCTGTTCATGGCGAGCCCGGCGAAATGGCAAGCGTTCTTCGACAAGGCTGAAGGCGCGGACGCCAAGGCGAAGTCGCAGGCCGCCTGGGCGGCGTTCGCCAGGGAAGCCTCCGGCACCGGTCCGTGGAAGATGTCAAAGTTCACGCCGCGCGAGCGGCTCGAACTCGTCAAGAACGACGGCTATTGGGACAAGGCGCGCGTGCCCAAGGTCGACAGGATGGTGCTGCTGCCGATGCCGGAAGCCAATGCCCGCACCGCGGCGTTGCTCTCCGGCCAGGTCGACTGGGTCGAGGCGCCGGCGCCCGATGCCGTCAAGGAAATCAAGCAGCGCGGCTTCGCTCTGAAGTCGAACGAGTTGCCGCATGTCTGGCCCTGGCAGTTCTCCCGCGTCGAAGGCTCGCCCTGGAACGACATCCGCGTCCGCAAGGCGGCCAATCTCTGCATCGACCGCGAGGGATTGAAGGAGGGCCTGCTCGCCGGCCTGATGGTGCCGGCCAGCGGCACCTTCGAGCCCGGCCATCCCTGGCGCGGCAAACCCACCTTCGAAATCAAATATGACAAGTCGGCTGCGCAAAAACTGATGCAGGAGGCCGGATACGGACCGAGCAAGAAATTGACGGTCAAGACCCAGACGTCGGCATCCGGTTCCGGTCAGATGCAGCCGCTGCCGATGAACGAATACCTGCAGCAGGCGCTGGCTGAATGCTACTTCGACGTACAGCTCGACGTCATCGAGTGGAACACGCTGTTCACGAACTGGCGGCGCGGCGCCAAGGATCCGACCGCCAACGGTGCCCATGCCACCAACGTGACTTACGCGGCGATGGATCCGTTCTTCGCGCTGGTGCGTTTCCTGCAGTCGTCGATGGCTCCTCCCGTGTCGAACAATTGGGGTTACATCAACAATCCCAAATTCGACGAGCTGGTGACCAAGGCGCGCCAGACCTTCGACCCCGCCGCACGCGACGCGGCGCTGGCCGAACTGCACGCGGCTTCCGTCGATGACGCGGCGTTCCTCTATGTCGCCCACGACGTCTCGCCGCGCGCGATGAGCCCGAAGGTCAAGGGCTTCGTGCAGCCGAAGAGCTGGTTCGTGGACTTCTCGCCGATCACGATGACGCCGTGAGGCGGACGCGCTGCACCCTCTCCCCTTGTGGGAGAGGGTGGCTTCGCGAAAGCGAAGCCGGGTGAGGGGTTGTCTCCGCGGATGCAGGCCTCTCATTCGAGCAATCTGCATCTGCGGATAGAACCCCTCATCCGGCGCGCATGGCATGCGCGCCACCTTCTCCCACAAGGGGAGAAGGGAAGAAGAAGGTAACCCGTGCTCACTTACGTTATCCGCCGCATCGTCTACGTCATCCCCATCGTGATCAGCGTCGCGCTGGTATGCTTCCTGCTCGTGCACATCACGCCCGGCGATCCGCTGGTCGCGGTATTGCCGGCGGATGCGTCGCAGGAACTCGCCGCGCAATTGCGCACCGCCTATGGTTTTGACCGTCCGCTGCCGGTGCAGTTCGGGCTGTGGCTGTGGCGCGCGCTCCATGGCGATCTCGGCAACTCGATTGCAACCGGGCGGCCGGTGCTGAGCGAAGTGCTGCGCGCGGTCCAGAACACCGTGACGCTGGCGATCGCGGCGGCCTTGATCGGCTTCACGCTCGGCCTCTTGTTCGGCCTGATCGCGGGCTATTTCCGCGATACCTGGATCGACAAGGTGGCCACTTCAATCGCCATCGCCGGTGTCTCCGTGCCGCATTACTGGCTTGGCATGGTGTTGGTCATCATCTTTTCGGTGCAGCTCAACTGGCTGCCCGCGGTCGGCGCCGGTTCCGGCGGTTCCGGCGCCTGGGCGTGGGACTGGGATCACATCAAATATTTGATCCTCCCGGCCATCACGACGTCGGTGATCCCGATGGGCATCGTCACCCGCACCGTGCGCGCGCTGACCGGCGATATCCTCAGCCAGGATTTTGTCGAGGCCTTGCGCGCCAAAGGCCTGCGCGAGACCTACGTGTTCCGCCACGTCATCAAGAACGCGGCGCCGACTGCGATGGCGGTGATGGGCCTGCAGCTCGGTTACATGCTCGGCGGCTCGATCCTGATCGAGACCGTGTTCTCCTGGCCCGGCTCGGGGCTGCTGCTCAATTCCGCGATTTTTCAGCGCGACCTGCCGCTGCTGCAGGGCACGATCCTGGTGCTGGCGCTGTTCTTCGTCTTTCTCAACCTTCTGGTCGACGTGACGCAGGCCGCGATCGATCCGCGCATCAAGCGGGGTTGATGCGATGAGTGCGATCACAGATGCCGCCCTGCAAGCAGCACCCCCGACCAAGGCCCGCGGTTATTGGGCCACCGTCGGCCGCCGCATCACGCGCGACAAGGTCAGCATGGCCTGCGCGTTCGTCCTGGCGCTGATATTCCTCTCCGCGCTGTTCGCGCCGTATCTTGGCCTCGCCGATCCCTATCAGGGCTCGATGATCCGAAGGCTCCGTCATATCGGCACGCCGAACTATCCGCTCGGCACCGACGAACTTGGCCGCGACATGCTGGCGCGGCTGATCTATGGCGGGCGGCTGTCGCTCATCATCGGCATCCTGCCCGTGATCCTAGCCTTCCTGATCGGGACGTCGCTCGGCCTCGTCGCCGGTTATGTCGGCGGCAGGCTCAATACCGCGATCATGCGCACGATCGACGTGTTCTACGCCTTCCCCTCGGTGCTGCTGGCGATCGCGATCTCGGGCGCGCTGGGCGCCGGCATCGTCAACTCCATCGTCTCGCTGACCATCGTGTTCGTCCCACAAATCACCCGCGTCGCCGAAAGCGTCACCACAGGCGTGCGCAACATGGATTTCGTCGAGGCGGCGCGCGCCTCCGGCGCCGGTCCCTTCACCATCATGCGCGTGCACATGCTGGGCAATGTGCTGGGGCCGATCTTCGTCTATGCGACGGGCCTGATCTCGGTATCGATGATCCTCGCCGCCGGTCTCTCATTCCTCGGCCTCGGCACAAAACCGCCGGAGCCGGAATGGGGGTTGATGCTCAACACGCTGCGCACCGCGATCTATGTCAATCCGTGGGTGGCCGCGCTGCCCGGCGTGATGATCTTTGCGGTATCGATCTGCTTCAACCTGCTCAGCGACGGCCTGCGCAGCGCCATGGATATCCGGAACTAGAGCATGATCCGGAAAAGTGGGAACCGGTTTTCCGAAAAGATCATGCTCAAACAAAAGACGAGCCCATGACCGAAGCGACCGCACACGTCGATATGTTGGAGAAAGTGGAAGACCGCGGCGGCGCGGCACAGCCACTGCTGCAGGTCACCGGCCTGACAAAGCACTTTCCGGTACGCGGCGATCTGTTCAGCGCGCGCAAGACCGTGCGGGCGGTCGACGACGTCTCGTTCTCGATCGCCAAGGGCGAAACCGTCGGTATCGTCGGCGAATCCGGCTGCGGCAAGTCGACCACCGCGCGGCTGTTGATGCACCTGATGAAGCGTGACGCCGGCGACATCGTCTATGACGGCATGCAGGTCGGCGCCTCGCTGTCGCTGCGCGAGTTGCGCCGCGGCATGCAGATGGTGTTCCAGGACAGCTATGCCTCGCTCAACCCGCGCCTGACCATCGAGGAGTCGATCGCTTTCGGGCCGAAAGTACATGGCATGGCGGATCAGGCCGCGCGCACTTTGGCGCGCGAACTGCTCGGCAAGGTCGGCTTGAGGCCGGAGATTTTTGCCAACCGCTACCCGCACGAGATTTCCGGCGGCCAGCGCCAGCGCGTCAACATTGCACGCGCGCTCGCGCTGTCGCCGCGGCTGGTGATCCTCGACGAGGCGGTCTCGGCGCTGGACAAATCGGTCGAAGCGCAGGTGCTCAACCTGCTCTCCGACCTCAAGCGCGAGTTCGGCCTGACCTATCTCTTCATCAGCCACGATCTCAACGTGGTGCGCTACATCTCAGACCGCGTGCTGGTGATGTATCTCGGCGAAGTCGTCGAGCTCGGCCCGGTCGACAAGGTGTGGGACACGCCGTTGCATCCCTATACGCGGGCGCTGTTGGCGGCGATGCCGGCGTCCGATCCGGACAACCGCACCAAAACGCCGCCGATCTCGGGCGATCCGCCGAATCCGATCGATCCGCCATCGGGATGTCGTTTCCACACAAGATGTCCGTTTGCGGAGCCGCTCTGCGCAAATGCCACGCCAAAACTCACCGCCGTCGATACAATGGGACATGAAGCGGCGTGTTACATGGCCATTCCGGGGTCAGGGCACAGTCGCGCACCGGGAGTGAACGCGGCATGACCAGACCGACAGCAAAAGAGATCAAGGCATTGAGCGACGTCGCCGGCGTGCCCGTCGACAATGATGTGGCGGCGCGCATCGCCAATTCCATCGGCCCGGCCTTCGAAGGCTTTGCGCCGGTTGCCGGCACCCTGCCGTTCGATCTCGAGCCCGCGACGTTCCTGCTCGCGCAGAAGGTGTCGAAATGAGCGAGCCGGCCCTGATGTCGCTGACGGCGGTCGCGAAAGCCATCGCCGAAAAGAAATTGTCCTCGCGCGAGGTGACGCAATCCTGCCTCGACCGCATCGCCAAGTGGCAGCCGAAGCTCAATGCCTTCATGGCGATCGAGGCGGATGACGCGCTGAAAGCGGCCGACGCTGCGGATGCGGCGCTCGCGAAAGGCGGCGCAAAGGGCGTGCTGCACGGCGTGCCGCTGGCGCACAAGGACATGTACTACGACAAGGGCAAGGTCGTGACCTGCGGCTCAAAAATCCGCAAGGATTTCGTCGCGACCACGACCTCGACCGCGCTGCAGCGCCTGAAGGATGCCGGCACGGTCCGCCTCGGCTCGCTGCAGATGGTGGAATTCGCCTATGGCCCGACCGGGCATAACCCGCACTACGGCGCCGTGCGCAATCCCTGGAATGTCGATCACATCACCGGCGGCTCGTCGTCGGGATCGGGCTCGGCGGTGGCGGCAAGGCTGACCTTTGCGGCGCTGGGATCGGATACCGGCGGCTCGATCCGGATGCCCGCGCATTTTTGCGGCGTCACCGGCTTCAAGACGACGGTCGGCCTGATCAGCCGCGCCGGCGCGATGCCGTTGTCGCAATCGCTCGATACGGTGGGACCACTGGCGCAAACGGTAGAAGACTGCGCGCTGCTGGTAGGGCTGATGGCGGGCGCCGACCCCGAGGATCCGACCGCCTCATCACGGCCGGTGCCGGACTACATGGCCGCAGCCAAAGGCTCGCTCAAAGGCCTGAAGATCGGCGTGCCCACCGCCTTCTATGTCGATGATCTCGATCTCGAAGTGGCGCGCGTGCTCGACGAGACCCTGGCGGTGCTGAAGAAAGAGGGCGCCGAGATCGTCAAGGTCGAACTGCCGGACCAGCGTCAACTCACCGCCGCCTGCCAGATCGTGCTCGCCACCGAGGCGGCCGCCTACCACAAGCGGTGGATGATCGAACGGCCGCAGGATTACGGCGCGCAGGTCCTGATGCGGCTGCAGAACGGGCTCTCCATGCCCGCCGTGACCTATCTCGAGGCGATGCGCTGGCGCGGTCCGGCGCTCGCCGCCTACCTCGCGGCGGTGGCCGGCACCGATGCCGTGATCGCGCCGGTGGCGCCGATGCCGGCGGCGACCATTGCCGAGAGCGATGTCGGCAACAGCCTCGATGCGGAGGCCGTGATCCAGCGGATCACGCGCTTCACCCGCCCGATCAACTATCTCGGCCTGCCGTCGCTTTCGATCCCGACCGGTTTTACGAAGAAAGGCCTGCCGGTCGGCATGCAGATCGTCGGCCGCTCCTTTGACGAAGCCATGCTGGTTCGCATCGGCGCCGCATTCCAGCGCGCGACCGACTTTCATCAGAAGGTGCCGACGCTGCAATGACCAATCTCGTCGAGATCGATCACCTCAACATCCGCTTCACCGGCGAGCGTACCGTGCATGCCGTGAACGATCTTTCGCTCACGCTGGGCGAAGGCGAGGTGCTCGGCCTGCTCGGCGAATCCGGCTCCGGCAAGAGCGTCACCTTGCGGGCGCTGATGCGGCTGTTGCCGAGGAAACGGACGCAGATCTCCGGCGGCCTCAAGGTGCTGGGCCGCGACGTGCTGGCGCTCGACGACGAGGAACTGTCGGCGTTTCGCGGCCAGACCGTCTCGATGATCTTTCAGGAGCCGGCGCTGGCGCTCGATCCCGTCTACACCATCGGCCGGCAGATCGCCGAAACCGTGATGCGCCATGAGGGCAAGAGCGAAAAGGAAGCAACCGCGCGGGCGCTGGAAATGCTGGAAGTGGTGCGGATTCCCTCTGCCAAACGAAGGCTGGAGGCCTATCCGCACGAGATGAGCGGCGGTATGCGGCAGCGTGCGATGATCGCGCTGGCGCTGTCCTGCAAACCGAAAATCCTGCTGGCGGACGAGCCGACCACGGCGCTCGATGCGACCGTGCAGATCCAGATTCTGCTGCTGCTCCGCGAACTGCAGCGCGAGTTCGGCATGTCGGTGATCTTCGTGACCCACGACATCGGCGTCGCCATCGAAATCTGCGACCGCGTCGCGGTGATGTATGCCGGGCAGATCGTCGAGCAGGGCACGCTGAGCCAGATCGTGCGCTCGCCGATCCATCCCTATGCGAAGGGGCTGTTGGCCTCCACCGTGCACGGCGCCAAACGCGGCCAGCGGCTGGAAACCATTCCGGGCACGCCGCCGTCGCTCGACAAGGCGCCCTCGAGTTGCTCCTTTGCACCGCGCTGCAGTTTTGCGCAGCCGCGCTGCATCGAGCAGCTTCCGCCGAATGTGCAACTCGCGTCGAACCGGATCGCGCGATGCATCCTGGCGGAGCCGGCCGAAGCCGTGAGCTAAATCACGCGCCGAGCCCGGGGTCGGCCCATTGCTCGATTTGCGAGGGCGGCACGATCTGTTTCGGCTGATGCGGATTCAGCGTGCCGGCGCTGGCGCGGAAGCCCTTCGCCAAAATTTGCATGGCAAAAAGCTTTGCGTCGATCTCCGACTTGAAAGTCCGGGTCGATCGCTGGGAAGTACCGTCGTCTGGATTTTCCGGCCCAAAGGCCACGTACCAAATATCGGGTTTCGTCATGCCTCGGTAACGCGGTTGAAGCACAAAAGTTCCTCCTCCGCGCGGTCGCAGATTGGAGTTGTCACGTCAGAAAATTGCGGTTAGGTTTCGCGCCGGGGAAGGCGACACCAACCGGGGACATTTCAAAATGCAGCTATCCAACGAGAGCATTATTGTCATTCTTTTCGTCGGACTGATCGCCGGCTGGCTCGCCGGCAAGATCGTGCGCGGCACCGGCTTTGGCATCATCGGCGACATCCTCGTCGGCATCGCCGGCGCGCTGATCGCCAGTCTGCTGTTTCCCAAGCTTGGCATCCGTCTCGGCACCGGGCTGCTGTCCGAAATCATCTACTCGACGATCGGCGCCATCATCCTGCTGGTGATCGTGGGCTTGGTGCGCAGGGGTCGGCGGTACTAGCTGGCCCGTTTCACCGCCTCGACGATCCAGCGCCGCAGCGCGCCGATCTGCCGGTCGCGCGCCTGCTCGGTGCGCGACACCAGATAGATGGTCTGGCTCTGCCTGATCTCGACGTCGAACGGCACGACCAGTTTTTTGCCAAAGCCCGGCCGTGCCCTGATCAGCGGCGCCATCGCCAGCGTGACGCCAAGACCTTGCTCGGCGGCTTCCAGCATGGCGGGGACGCTGTCGAGCCAGAGATGGCCGCGCGGGGTGAGATGCGCCATGCCGGCTTCCCTGAGCCAGGCCGGCCACGCCCGCGGCTGCGTGGTGAGATGGATCAACACCTGGTCCGAGAGTTCTTCCGGGCGCTTCAGCCCGCGCTTGACCAGCGCCGGTGCGCAGACCGGCATGCCCCGGACTTCGACCAGCGGCTCGAATTTCAACCCGGTCGAATGTTCGCGGCCGTAGCGGATCGCCACGTCGACACGCGAAGAATTAAAGTCGGCATATTGATGCGTTGCCTCGATGCGCAGCGTCAATGCCGGATGACGCCGCTTGAAATCCGGCAGCGCGGGAAGCAGCACCGTGCTGGTGAAGAAGGGCAACGCGCTGACCCAGAGTTCGCCGCTGCCGCTGCGCCGCTGCCGCAGGATTTCGCGCGAGGCTTCCTGCAACCCCGCCAGCGCAACCGATACCTTGGCAAGATACCGCTCGCCTCCGACGCACCGACCATCTTTACGCCGAACTGCTCCTCCAGCCCGCGGATCTGATGGCTGATCGCCGACGGGCTCAGCGACAAATCGCGCGCGGCGCGCCGGAAGCTCAGTTGCGAGGCGGCGCGCTCGAAGGCGAGCAGCGCCGCCAGCGGCGGGATGGTCCGCAGCGCCTGCTCTGATGGGTGAATATTGCTCATCTCAGGCGAGGATAATCCTTTTGTCAGGCTGGTTGATACCATCCAGACTGCCCCATTAAACCATAATTCTCATCTGAAGGATGGATGTCCGATGGCGATCTTCGAGCCGCTTGCCGCTGCCAATCACTGGCGGCCGTCGCCGCTGGCCGGCGGTCCTTTCGCCGGGCCTGGCGGGCGGCGCGGTCGCGAGCCTGTTGACGGCCGAGGTCGAGGCGCTTGCCGGGCCGCGGAAATGGGGCAGGGCGATATCTTCGACGCACCTGGTTTCTGCGGCCGACGCCGATGGCGGATTTGCGGACGCAGCTTGCCGTCGTCACCGAAGGCGGCCGCGTCAGCGTCGTTGACAACACGCTGTGGCCGGTGAACGAGGATCAACCCTGCGCCACCGTGCGGGTGACGCTGTCGCGCGAACGCGCGATCGACGCACCGGGCCTCGCCGAACAGACCAGCGATCCCGTCGATCCCACGCAATTTCCCCAGCGCACGCTGCATCTCGTGCATGGCCGGCAATGGTTCATGGACGCGATGGAGGCGCGCAGCGGCGACGGCGTGGCCTGGTTTCGGATGAAGCATGGGATCATCGAGGGCGCCGGACCGCTTTCCAGCGTGCTCGGTCCGGCGGACTGGACCCATGGCATTGCAAGGCCGTTGCAGAACGTGGTGGCTGACCCCAATCCGAACCTGACGGTCCAGTTGTTCAGGCCGCCCCGCGGCGAATGGGTCGGTGTCCGCGCCGAGGCCCGCTGGACCCCGGCCGCCGGGCTGGGTGTCGGCAGCGGCGCCCTGCTCGACATTCACGGCGAAATTGGCCGCGTTTCGATGTCGGTGATTTTGGTGCCGTTTCCGAAGCCGGCCGCCGCTGCCGGCTAAGCGCAGAAAAACCGTCATATTCCGGCTGTCCGGTTCCGGCCCGCCCCGGGGCGGCGGCTGCCGGTGCCTCTTAGGATTAACGCGTCTTTTAGGGTTAACGCGTCTTAAATGGACGATCCGTCGAAACATCGGTAAAACACAGGGAGTCGCGACAGCTTTTTCGAAGAGATCATTTTTTATGGCAGCCGTTCCCGGGCGCTCCGAACTCGGTGAAGCCCTTCGCTCGTGCCGCAACGCATTTATCGGCGTCGGCATCATGAGCTGCATGATCAACATCCTGTATTTGACGGGATCGGTCTTCATGCTCGAGGTCTACGACCGCGTCATTCCAAGCCGCAGCGTTCCGACGCTGGTCGGCCTGGTGATCCTGTGCGGCGGTCTGTACGTCGCTCAGGGCATTTTGGACATGCTCCGCAGCCGGATCCTCGGGCGTATCGGCACCTCGCTCGACGAGGCGCTCAATGCGCGCGTGTTCGAAACCATCGTGCGGCTGCCCTTGATGGTCGGCAACCGCAACGATGGCCTGCAGCCGCTGCGCGATCTCGACTCCGTCCGCTCCTTCCTCGGCAGCATGGGGCCGGGCGCGTTCTTCGACCTGCCGTGGCTGCCGTTCTATCTGGTGATCTGCTTTGCCTTCCACTGGCTGATCGGCGTCACCGCTTTGGTCGGCGCCATCATCCTGGTGATTCTGACGCTGATCACCGAATTCATGTCGCGCCAGCCGGCCCGCGAGACGCTGACGCTGGCGGGGCGCCGCAACGATATCGCCGCCACGAGCCGGCGCAACGCCGAGGTGCTGGTCGCAATGGGCATGTCGGGACGCCTGACCCAGCGCTGGAGCGAGGCCAACGAAAAATACCTGTCGGGCAATCAGCGCGCCAGCGACGTCACCGGCGGTCTCGGCGCCATCGCCAAGGTGATGCGCATGATGTTGCAGTCGGCCGTGCTCGGGGTCGGCGCCTACCTTGTGATCTATCAGGAAGCCACCGCCGGCATCATCATCGCCGGCTCGATCCTGAGCGCGCGGGCGCTCGCCCCGGTCGATCTCGCGATCGCGCACTGGAAGGGTTTTGTCGCCGCGCGGCAGAGCTGGGCGCGCCTCACCCGCCTGTTCGAAACCATTCCGGCACAGACGACGCAAACCTTGCTGCAGAGCCCATCCAGACGTCTGTCGGTCGAGGCCGTCAGCATCGTGCCGCCGGGCGACCAGCGCGTGATCGTGCAGGACGTCAATTTCGTGCTCGAGGCCGGCCACGGCCTCGGCGTGATCGGCCCCAGCGGTTCGGGAAAATCGTCGCTGGTGCGCGCGCTGGTCGGCGTCTGGCAGCCGGCTCGCGGCAAGGTGCGGCTCGATGGCGCCGCGCTCGATCAATGGTCGTCCGACGTGCTCGGCCGCTATGTCGGCTATCTGCCGCAGGATGTCGAATTGTTCGGCGGAACGGTGGCGCAAAATATCTGCCGCTTCGATCCCGAACCGAAATCCGAGGCCATCATCGCCGCCGCCAAGGAAGCCGGCGTGCACGACATGATCATCAAGATGCGTGACGGCTACGACACCCAGATCGGCGATCAGGGCGGCGCGCTTTCCGCCGGCCAGGCGCAGCGCGTGGCGCTGGCGCGGGCGCTGTACGGCGATCCGTTCCTGATCGTGCTGGACGAGCCGAACTCCAATCTCGACTCCGAAGGCGACGAGGCGCTGACCCGCGCGGTCCGCGGCGCGCGCGAGCGCGGCGCCATCGTGGTTGTGGTCGCGCACCGGCCGGTCGGCATCGAGGCGGTCGATCATGTTGCTGGTGCTGAAGGACGGCCGCATGCAGGCCTTCGGGCCGAAGGAGCAGGTGCTGGGCCAGGTGCTGCAACGGGTGCCGGCGCCGGCGCCGATCAAGATCGTTTCCGACGCGGGAGCGGCCAAATCGTGAGTGACAAGTCATGAGCGAGAAACAATTGCGCAGCGCGCAGCGCTCGATCCGCAAGCACCTGATCGCGGGCCTCGTGGTGGTTCTCGTCCTCGCCGGCGGATTCGGCGGCTGGGCCTCGACCGTGCAGATCTCGGGCGCGCTGATCGCGCCGGGACAGGTCGTGGTCGATACCAACGTCAAGAAAGTGCAGCACCCGACCGGCGGCGTGGTCGGCGAGGTGCGCGTGCGCGACGGCGACGTCGTCAAGGCCGGCGACATCGTGGTGCGGCTCGACGAAACCGTGGTCAGGGCGAGCCTTGCGATCGTGGTCAAGACGCTCAACGGCCTGTGGGCGCGCGCGGCGCGGCTGGAGGCCGAGCAACGGGGCGCCGAAAAGATCAATTTCCCGCCGATGCTGACCGATCGCGCCAGCGACCCTGACGTCAGGGATGTGATGGCGAGCGAGACCAAGCTGTTCGAGGTCCGCGTCAATGGCCGGGCCGGCCAGAAGTCGCAATTGCGCGAACGCGTCATGCAGCTCAACGAGGAAATCGGCGGCCTCACGGCACAGGAACAGGCCAAGGACAAGGAAACCGTGCTGGTGGAGAAGGAACTGGTCGGCGTCCGCTCGCTGTACGAGCAGCGGCTGGTGCAGATTTCGCGGCTCACCGTGCTTGAGCGCGATGCCGCCCGGCTCTCCGGCGAACGCGCGCAATACATTGCCGCGCGCGCACAGGCCAAGGGCAAGATCACCGAAACCGAATTGCAGATCATCCAGGTCGACAAGGACATGGTCAGCGAGGTGTCCAAGGATCTGCGCGAGACCAACGACAAGATCGGCGAATTCGTCGAGCGCAAGGTCACCGCGGAGGATCAGTTGCGCCGCATCGATATCCGCGCGCCGCAGGACGGCATCGTGCTGCAGTCGACCGTGCACACCGTCGGCGGCGTCATCACCGCGGGCGACGCCATCATGATGATCGTGCCGCGCGCCGACGATCTTTCCGTGGAAGCCAAGGTCAATCCGCAGGACATCGACAAGCTGCAGATCGGCCAGAAAACCCTGCTGCGGCTGTCCGCCTTCAACCAGCGCACCACGCCGGAGCTCAATGGCTATGTCACCCGCGTCTCCGCCGACGTCACCACCGACCAGCGCAGCGGGCAGACCTACTACACCATCCGCGTCGGGCTGCCGCCGGACGAGGTCAGCCGGCTCGGCGACGTCAAGATCATTCCGGGCATGCCGGTCGAAGCCTTCGTGCAGACCGGCGACCGCACGATGTTTTCGTATCTGCTGAAGCCGTTCAGCGATCAGTTGATGCGCGCGTTCCGGGGGCGGTAGTAGCTGTCGTCCCGGCTTTCGCCGGGACGACGCTCTACACTTTCTGCGGTTATAAATTCTTCAGCAGCAAATTCAGCGCGGTCTTCGCAAACTCGTGCATGTTCGCCTGCCGGTCGGCGCTGCCGGTCTCCAGCGTGAACACGGCCTGGTTTGGGCCCGCGACCGCCATGCAGGTATGGCCGGCGGCATCGCCGTAGCGATTGCCGGTCGGCCCTGCGGCGCCGGTCTCGGAGAGGCCCCACGTGGTGGAAAAGCGCTGGCGCATCTGGCTCGCCAGCAGTTTTGCGTAGGGCTCCGAGGAGGAGCGCAGACCCTTCATCTCCGCGTCGCCGATTTCCATCAGCAGCCGGCGCGCGTCGCGGGTGTAGACCACGGCGCCGCCGAGGAAATAGGCGGAGGCGCCCGGGCACCGAAAGCAACGCTGCCGAGATCAATCCGCCGGTCGAGGATTCCGCAACCGCAATGGTCTGCTTGCGCTCGATCAGTTTTGCCGCGATCTGTCCGGCGATCCCTGTGAGGTCTTTCATTTGATACTCAGCTCCGTTTCAGGATTCGCTTCAGCAGTCCCTTCTTCTCATCGGCGGGCTTGTCGGCGAGCGAATGCCAGACCACGCGGATGAAGTTCTTGCTGGCAAGTTCGGTCGGCGCCCATTTGGCGTCGAGGTCGGCGAACGGCTTTGCCGCCACCACCTCGTCCTCGGTCTTGCCGTCCTTGACCAGCTTTGCCATGCGGTCGCGCGCGGTGACCAGCATGGCGCGGTATTCCGTCAGCGCCTTCTTGTCGGCGACCGGCCCGTGACCGGGCACGATCCGGCTTTTTGCATTGGTCAATTTCAAATAGGCGTCCGTCGCCGCGATCATGCCCTTGATGTTGCCGCCATTGGCGAAGTCGATGTTGGGGTAGCGGCCATTGGTGAAGGTGTCGCCGGTCGACAGCACGTTGGCGGTCTTGAACCAGACATAGGTGTCGCCGTCGGTATGCGCATTCGCGATGTGCTTCAGGTCGGCGACACGGCCGGGCAGCCTGATCTTGGAAAAGTTCGTTAGGTGTCGCCCGGCAGTGCGCCCGGCTGTGCCGGCGGCGTCTTGTTGCCGGTCAGGCCGTTGGTGGTGCCGGCGGCGAGGCGATTTTTCACGTTGATCTGGGCGACAACCAGCACGCCGTCCTTGGCAAAGGACTCGTTTCCGCCGGTGTGATCGCCGTGATAATGCGTGTTGATCAGATATTTGATCGGCAGGGTGGAGAGCGTGGCGATCGCCGCCTTGATCTTGTCGTGCAGCGGCGCGAACTGGCCGTCGACCATGATGATGCCGGTTCTCGCCACCGCCACCGTGATGTTTCCACCCTGGCCCTCGAGCATGTACATGTTGTCGCCGAGGTCGGTGGTCTTGATCTCGACTTTTGAGAAATCGACGGGAGGAGGCGGTGCCGGTGTGGCCGCAGGCTGCTGCTGCGCGACCGCAGAGCCGGCGAGCAACAGCGCCATTGCGATTGCGGTTGATCCAATGCGAATCATCAAAAATCCTCCCGGCCCTTATTATGCTGATTCCCTAGCACAGGAATGCATGGCTGCCGAGTTGCGGGCCCCCGGCGGGCCTGCTTGAATGCGGTGCAGGAGCCGGCCCGCGCATAATGCCGGAACGAGGAAACCAGGGCCATGACGGCACCGATCTCGGGTGGCGTGGATTGCGATCTGCATCCCGCCGTGCCCCATTTGACGAGCCTGCTGCCGTACCTGAACGACTACTGGCGCGATCAGGTGACGACGCGCGGCATGACCGACCTGATCTCGCAATCCTATCCGACCAATTCGCCGATCTCGGCGCGCCCGGACTGGCGGCCGGCGCAGGGCAAGCCGGGCTCCAGTCTTGCGGACATGAAGAGCCAGGCGCTCGATCGCTTCGGCACCGCCTACGGCATCTGCAATCCGCTCTACGGCGTGCAGATGGTGTTTTCGGAGGACATGCAGGACGCGTTCTGCCGCGCGCTCAACGACTGGCTGGTGAAAGAGTGGCTCGACAAGGATGCGCGGTTGCGCGGCTCGATCGTGATCCCGACCCAGAGCGTGGAAAAATCGGTCGCCGAGATCGAGCGTTGCGCGAAAAATTCGCGCTTCGTGCAGGTGCTGATGCTGGTCATGGGCGACATACCCTTGGGCAAGCGCGCCTACTGGCCGATCTACGCCGCGGCCGAGAAGCATGGCCTTCCGATCGGCATCCATGCCGGCAGCGCCTATCACAACCCGCCGACCTCGGTCGGCTGGGGCTCCTATCACATCGAGGATTACGTCGCCCAGGCGCAGGCGTTCCAGACCCAGCTTACGAGCCTGATCGTCGAGGGCGTGTTCGCGCGCCACCCGGACTTGAAAATGGTGATGCTGGAGTCGGGGTTTACCTGGCTGCCGGCCTATCTCTGGCGGCTGCACAAGTTCTGGCGCGGCGTGCGGATGGAAACGCCGTGGGTCGATCGCGCGCCGCTGGAAATTGTGCGCAGCAACATCCGCTTTTCGCTGCAGCCCGTGGACGCGCCGCCGGAACCGGAGACGTTAAATCGCCTGTTCGACCATATGCAGTCGGACGAATTGATCTTATTCTCTACGGACTATCCGCACTGGCAGTTCGACGGCGATGAGGTGCTGCCGAAGGGATTATCTTCAGATCTTGTGCGCAAGATCATGATCGATAACCCGATGGCCACCTACACCCGCCTGAGCCAATCTGCGACGAAGGAGATGACGCGATGAACGTTCAGTTGCGCGACCGTCCCGAGTTGGCGTCAACGGCAGCAATCAAAACCGCGATCGCCGATTGTGACATCCATCCGGGGCGCGCCACCAAGGACGAGCTGTATCCGTTCCTCGCCAAACGCTGGCATGCGCATCTCGAAACCTATGGCGTCCATGCCTATCAGGGCATGATGGAAGGCCCGCCCTATCCGAAGGCGCAGCCGAACGCGTCGCGCCGCGATGCCTATCCGCCGGAAGGCGGGCCGCAGGGCTCGTCGCTGTCCTTCATGCAAAAACAGTTGCTCGACCCCAACAATGTCGCACTCGGCGTGCTCAACCCGCTCGGCGCCACCGGGCAGGGCATGCGCAACCACGACCTTGCCACAGCGCTGGCGACCGCCATCAACGACTGGCAGATCGAAAAATGGACCAGCAAGGATTCCCGCCTGAAGGGCTCGATCGTCGTCGCCAATGAAGACGGCGTGGCGTCGGCCGCCGAAATCCGCAAGCGCGCCGGTGACAAGAACTTTGTGCAAGTGCTGCTGCTCAGCCGCAATGTCGAACCGCTCGGGCAGCGCCGCTACTGGCCGATCTATGAGGCGGCGCAGGAAGCAGGTCTGCCGATCGGCGTGCATGCTTTCGGTTTCGGCGGCAATCCGATCACGGCCTCGGGCTGGCCGAGCTATTACATCGAGGAGATGGTCGGCCATTCGCAGTGCCAGCAGACCGCGCTTTCGAGCCTCGTGCTGGAAGGCGTGTTCGAGCGCTATCCCAAGCTGAACATGGTGATGGTCGAGGCCGGCTTCGGCTGGGCGCCGTCGCTGGCGTGGCGGCTCGACAAGGTGTTTGAAAAATTGCGCGGCGAGGTGCCGTATCTCAAGCGCAAGCCGTCGGAATACATCAAGGATCACATCTGGTGGACCACGCAGCCGATGGAAGATCCGGAGCGGCGCGAGCATCTGTTCCAGTTGATCGAGTGGATCGGCTGGGACAAGCTGCTGTTCGCGACCGACTACCCGCATTGGGACTATGACGATCCCTCGCGCGTGCTCCCCGCCGGTGTCAGCGACGCCAACAAGCAGGCGTTCTATCTCGACAATGCGAAGAAGGTTTACGGGATCGCATGATCCGGACCCGCAGGGCCGCGTTAGCGCAAGTGGGCACCGGTTTTCCGAATCGATCATGCGCAAGGTAGAGCTTGATGGCGCGGCATGTGGTGGCGGCGGTCGATGAACTGCCGCCGGGGACGCGAAAGTTTCTGGAAATCGACGGCCGCCCGATTGCGGTGTTCAACGTCAAGGGCGAATATTTCGGCCTGTTGAACCGCTGCCCGCATCAGGGTGCGGCGCTGTGCGAGGGACCGCTGATCGGGCTCGCCACATCCTCCGATCCCGGCGAGATCGAATATACAAAGCTCGGCGAGATCATCCGCTGTCCCTGGCACGGCTGGGAATTCGATATCCGCACCGGCCAGTCCTATTGCGACCCGAAGCGTTTTCGCGCGCGGGCCTATCCGGTTAATGTCGAGCCGGGGACGAGCGTGGTTAAGGGGCCGTATATCGCGGAGACGATCAAGGTCGCGGTCGAGAGCGACTATGTGGTGGTCGATTTGTAGCAGCCGTGGGCGTGCCTGGTGGCTTCCGTGCCCTGCCGCAGAGTGCTAGCGTTCGGACCGAACCCGCTCATCCGGCGGAAGTTTGAGTGGGCTTATATTGCTGTTTCCTGCGGATTTGACCTCATTTCTCGACCTCATTCGCCAGCATGGCCATGTGGTCTACAGCTTCCTGTTTGCCTATTCGGCCGGGCATAGCCTGCTGCTGGGACTGTTCGCGGGCTATGCCGCGCATTCCGGCGCGTTAAGTTTCGGCACCCTCATCGCGGTCTGCTGGCTCGGCAGTTTCGCCGGCGATGTCATTCGCTTCTGGATCGGGCGGCGTTATGGCGCCCGCTTGCTCGAACGTTTTCCGCGGTTCGAGCGCACGGTCCAGACCGTCGTCCGGCTGACGGACCGTCACTATGCCTGGATGATCCTGTTTCATCGTTTCCCGAACGGTGTCCGCAGCCTTGCAGGGTTTGCCTACGGCATGTCGCGGCTGCCCTGGTCCACCTTCCTTGCGCTCAACTTCGTCGCCGCGGGCCTTTGGTCCGGCGCCGTGGTCTCGGCCGGCTATGCCTTCGGCCAATTCTCGGAGAAGTCGATCAGCGACGCGTCTTCGGGTTTGGGCGCCGTGATGCTGATCGCATTCCTCGGCCTGTCCTGGTTCCTCAGCAAAAAGCTCGAGCAGATCGTAGCGCGGTCCTGAGAGCGACTACGTGGTGCTCGATTTCTAACCATGCGTCGTCGGGGCTCTACTCCTTTGCGGCGCCCCGAGGCGTCGCTATCACCATTTGACCGAGAGCAAATTGAACAACTCGTTGTCGCCGTGAAATTGCGCAGTCTCGCGCGACGTCTCGTAACCAAAATACTCAATCTTTAGTTGAGATGTCGATCAAGCACCGGATGTACAAAAACACCGATTAAATCTGGTTAATTGGCATCTCCCGGGCCAGGATTCTGACCTGGTGAACAATAACCGATCCGGCAAACTTCAAATATAAGTTGAATCCATCGGAACTCTTTGTCGCCGCACCCGTTGTCAAGCGATCCCCGGGCGCGGGGGATTGGTCATCCAGCAATCGACAAGGCCGCTAAAGCTTCAAAATACCGCGTTTGGAGAAACATGATGAACAAGATAGCAATTTCTTTCGCGGTAGCCGCCAGCGCGCTCTTCGTGACGGCCGCAACTGCTGCACCGCTCACGGTCAATCGGCCGGCAGCCGCTGACAGCGACGTCCAGAACGTTCGCATGGTCTGCGATGAATACGGCCGTTGCTGGCGTCAACGCGGTGAGCGACGCGTCTCATCCGCGAGTCCTATGGATACGAGGCTCCGCGTGAACGTTACGTCCAGCGCCGTGGCTATGAAGATGGCGGCGGTATCGGCATCCATGCTCCCGGCGTAAGCGTGGGCATTGGCACCGGCCGCTACTGAGATCCGGATCGCCCGCAAGATACGGGCCCATCTGCTGAAGGCCGTGGAGCAATCCGCGGCCTTTGCTTTTGCGCTGGGTGTAACGGCCTGGACTCCACATGTAGTTAATGAATGCCCGGCAGTGCAGCGGGTATCGTCGATGTGCGGTCCGAAATAAGTCGGCCTGTATCTCGCTATTTGGCCAGAAGTGGCTACATAGGGGGAATCACCGCGCGCGCCCCTGGCAGTTATCGGTGACTGAGAGCGTTGCGCTCCCGCCTCAACCAAACAGGCGGTCAGTTGTCAAATCCCGTCAAATTCGACTTCCGTGAGTGGCTGGTGCCTTCGGTGCTGCTGCCGGTCTTTCTTGGCCTGCTGATCGCTGCCGCGGTCACTCTTCCCTGGTAGCCAGTTCAATCCGGATCGCGCAACAAAACCCGTCAGGAAGTCGCAATGGCCAACAAAGCAACCGTCAGGAACGCATATGGAGTGCCGGCCATGTTCGCCGGATCAAAGACAGGCAGCGATGACGCGGCCTTCGTTTTCGTCAGGGTTGGAGATGAGGAGCGCCGGATGCGATGGGCCGAGTGGGATGCGCTCCCCGCATGGACCGGGCCTCGTCCCTCCTGGGGAACGAAGTCAGCGCCCTCAACACCCATCATCGACCAGACATGACGGACAATACCCTCACTTCGATCGTGGCCAGATGCCGTCTCGGCAGCAAGCAGATTGACGCATCGACGGCTTCCGCAGAGCGGCGACGTCGCGAGAACAGTGATGGTTTGACGCTAACGTTACCCGCACTGCTCTTTCAGAATGGTCTGCCAGACCTTCCGCATTCCCTCATCGAACCGCATCGCAACCGCGCGGGCGTGTGGCGCATCAAGTTCAGTTACGAAGCCGGCGAGCCGCTCTCCATGGACGTTGTCCAGGCGACAACGATGGCCTCCCGTCTTCGCGAGCTCGGCGAAATCGAATTAGCCGACGAAGTAACCAGTGCGATAACGAGCGCTGAGCGTTACGCCACGATGTGAAAGTTCTAGCCACGACGTCAATCGTCAAACCAGGGAGACCGAAATGTCCAAAGCGCAAAAAGGAAATCGGGAATCGAAGAAGCCCAAGAAAGAGAAGATCAAGACCATCGCCGCAGCGCCCAGCCAGAAGACGGCAGGATGGCAGCCGACTTTCGGTTCCGGCAAAAAGAAGTGACAGCCTGTTTAGCTGTGGCCGCGCGGCGTTCGCCTCGCGGCCAAGAGAAATATCAGAAGATGCCAGCCTGAGGGGCCGATATGGCACGCTACCGGGCCTATGCCGTTCAGTTCGACGGCAATTTCGATGGGTATAAGTCTCTGAGTTGCGATGACGATGCCGAAGCCATCGGCGAAGCGCAACGTCTTGCAAACAATAGCGCTATCGAGCTTTGGAGCGGCGAACGCTTTGTCGCCCGAATGGAATGCAAGTCGAACCGGAATCGCGAACCGCATCGCTCCTGACAGTGGCCTGTCTTGGTGCCGTGGAATTAAGTCGCTTACCGAACACAAAGGGCGTATGATCAACCAATCACCGCCCGGCCCCTGGCTTCCATCGGTGACTGAGAGTATTGCGCTCCCGCCTCCTTATTGGAGAGCCTCATGACGCGCATCACGCCCACCTTAATCCAGCTGCCGCTTCGGGATCGTCTCATGCTTGAGACCAACCGCCTCAGGGACGAAGCAAGCAAGCTCCCGCCTGGTCCATTGCGGGACGCCATGATCCGCAAAGCGCGCCAGACTGAAACCGCGTCGCATATGGATCAGTGGCTGTCTTCCCCGGGCTGCAAGCACCCTGCTGATGCCGCAGTATCGCGGCTATTCGGTAAGCGATGACAGGCATTTCACCGGGCGCGAGCAAACGGTTTGCGTCGACGACGGCGAAGCCGTCGGAAAAACCGGGCGCCGTACGAAACGGTACGCGATTGCGTTCTGGAACGGCCTCAAATTGGTTGATCGGCCAAGCGGCTCCCAGGCCGAAGCTATGGCTCAGATTGACGAAGGGTGCCTGGCATCCAAGTGAAATAGCGTGGCTCGCGCGCCCTGACCGATCGGACGATGAGGGAGGCGCAGTTTCCGGCGGACGGCGGAGGTGAGCCAACGTCGGCGGCCGCCTGGAACGAGCAGTCAGACATGCCCCATCATCCGCCGCTCCCGCGCGTAACGCACCAGCGCTACGAAGCGATAGATGCCGTGCACGAACTTTCCGTAGGGCATGGTGATGAACAGCGCAAACACCACGCCGAGATGCAGCGCCAGCAGCGGTCCCATCGCTGAGGTCTCGCGCAGGATCAGCAGCGCCATGCCGGTCAGGCTGGTGAGAAACAGCATGACGATGAACGCGACATCCATGCCGTAGCGCGTCTCGTCGACCAGCACGGGATCGCGCTTCCATCTTTCCGTCAGCAGGCCGACCGGCCCGATCAAGAGGCCGATGCCGCCGAGTGTGCCGAGCACGACGGGCAGATCCCACCACGGATAGGGCGCCTCGCGCGCGAACAGATAGTGATAGAGCGTCGCCACCGAGGTCGAGGCGAAGCACAGCGCAAAACCGTAGAACGTGAAATGGTGATAAAGCTTTCGGCGGTCGGTCGGGCGGTCGTCCTCGTTGAAGCAGCCGACGCCGCCGCCGTCGAGATAGCGCAACTCGCCGGCGTCGCGGATCGCCTGCCAGAGCGAAGCCGCATCGGTCTTCATGCCGACGGGCTCGCCGATGTCGCGCCAGAACGCGCGGATGCCCATCAGCAGCGCGACGATGCGAATAAAGGAAGGCCGCGCCGAACAGCGCCGCCATCGCATTGTGCGGCATCAATTTGTAGAACGCGCCGGGGCCGGTGTGGACGCCGAACAGGATCTTCGCGTCGTGGAAGACGACAAAGCCGAGGATGAACGCGGCCACGCTGAACGCCGCAACCAGGCTGATGACGAGGCCGTTGCGCGCAAACAGTGCCGGCGAGCGCGCGCGGCCAGGCATAGGCGGCATAGGAGTCGTTGCGCGCGATCGCCAGCGTCTGCGGCACATTGACGTTGAATTCATGCGGCGGCGAGAACTGGCAATCGGTATAGCAGGCGCCGCAGGAATGGCAGAGATTGGCGAGGTAATTGAGGTCGCCGTCGGAGAATGCCCGGCGCATCTCCATCGCGGGAAAGACCGCGCACAGCCCCTCGCAGTAGCGGCAGGAGTTGCAGACCGTCATCAGACGGTCGGCTTCTTCCAGATATTCTAGTTCCGTGCATTTTTCGCCGCTTCCTGTCCCGCCACCCGTCCGAACACGCTGCCGATGGTCATGCCGATGCCGGCTGCATAGCCCTTGCCGAGCACGTTGCCCGCCATGATCTCGCCGGCGGCGAACATGTTGGCGGCGGGCTTGCCGTCCTTCATCACCATCCGCGCCTGCTTGTTCACGCGGGTGCCGAGATAGGTGAAGGTGATGCCGGGCCGCACCGGATAGGCGAGATATGGCGCCGCCTCGATCTTGCGCGCCCAATGGGTTTTCGGCGGGCTCAGGCCTTCGGTGCGGCAGTCATCGAGAATGGTGTGATCGAACGTGCCGGGCTGCACCGCGGCGTTGAAATCGGCTGACGGTCTTTTCCAGCGCCGCTGGATCGAGCTCGAGCTTGGCGGCAAGTTCGCCGACCGTCGGCGCGCCGATCGGCGGAAACAGCGTCGGCATGAAGCTCGTGACGACGGCTGAGTCGAAGATGATGTAGGCGATCTGGTCGGGCTGCGCCGGCGACCAGCCGGCCCCAGATCGCGTAGCGCTTTGGCCAGATGTCCTCGCCCTCGTCGTAAAATCGCTGGGCGTGCTTGTTGACGACGATGCCGAACACCACCGAGTCGTGGCGCGTGATGATGCCGCCGTCGTATTTCGGCGCGCGGGCGTCGATCGCCACCGCATGGCATTGGGTGGGATCGCCGATCTCCTGCACGCCCTTGCCGAGCAGCATCTTCAGGATCGTGCCGCGATTATAGGGCGTGCCGCGGATCAGGAAATTGTCGGCGGCATCGCCCCAATATTCCTTCAGCCATTCGATATTGGCTTCAAATCCGCCGGCGGCGGCAACCAGCGTGGCAGCGCGGATTTCCGCGGCGCCGTTGACCGGTTGCTTCAGCGAAGCCGACAGGAACATGCCGTCCTCGATCCTGAGGTCGGTGACCTCGGCATCATAGAGAATCTCCACGCCGAGTTTTTCCGCGGTGAGGTACAGCGCATTCAGCATGGCGCGGCCGCCGCCGAGGAAGAACGAATTGGTGCGGCCAAGGCTCAGCGTGCCGCCCAATGAAGGCTGCCAGCGCACGCCCTGTTCGACGATCCAGTCCAAGATATCCTTGGACTCGCTGGATCATGAATTTTGCCAGCTCTTCGTCGGTCTGCCCGCCGGTGATGCGCGAGCAGATCGTCCCAGAATTCCTCTTCGGTGTAGGGGCCGGTCAGGATCCCGGTTGCGGCATCATGGGCGCAGCGCATGTTGCGGGTGTGGCGGGTGTTGCCGCCGCGATAGAATTTTGGCGCGCCTTCCAGCACCAGCACGGAGGCCCCGGCACGGCGGGCACTGATCGCGGCACACAAAGCGGCGTTGCCGCCGCCGATCACCAGCACGTCGAACTTGCGGCTCAAATCAACCATGCAAACTTGTTAGCCAAATTTGCACGGAAATCAAAACCGGAAGCGGTGCGCAGGCAGCGGCGTTGCCTCCGCCAGCGGCTCGGGCTTGCTCTTGACCGCCTCCAGCAGCCAATTCCGGAACGCGGACAGCTTTGGCGAATCCGCCTTGGCTTCGGGCGACACCAGATAGAAGCCGGCGTCGACCGGCAGCGTGATGTCGAAGGGGACGACGAGGCGGCCCTTGGCGATGTCGTCCTGAACGTAGGACGTGCGGCCCATGGCAACGCCTACGCCGTCAATGGCCGCCTGAACGGTCATGAAGACCAGGTCGAAGGTCACGCCGGGCATCTTGGAGAGATCGGTCGGCAGGCCGGCCGCAGTCAGCCACAGCCGCCAGTCGTCGTCATTGCCGGCGCTCGAATGCAGCAGCACATGATCGGCGAGGTCCTCCGGCTTGCGCAGCGGCTTCTTGCCCGTCAGCAGGGCAGGGCTGCAAACGGGGAATAGCTGGTCTGCCATCAGCCAGTCGGCGCGCAGGCCCGGCCATTGGCCGCGGCCATAGCGGATCGCGGCATCGACGCCGTCGTTCTTGAAATCGACCAGCGCGGTTGACGTCGTGATGCGGACATCGATGCCGGGGTTCGCTTCCTGGAACGCGGTCAACCGCGGCAGCAACCATTTGGCCCCCAGCGAGGCCAGCGTCGAGACCGTCAGGACATGGTCGTCATCCTTGCGCAGCAGCCGGTCGGTCGCCAGCCGCAAGTCATTGAAAGCGGCGCGGATTCCCGGGAGGTATTCCTTGGCCTCCGGGGTGAGGGCAAGCGCGCGGTTCTGGCGGACGAACAGGCGGATACCGAGTTCCTCCTCCAGCCGTTTGATCTGGTGGCTGATCGCGGTCTGGGTGACGTTCAGCTCGGCCGCGGCCTGGGTAAAACTCAAATGCCGGGCGGCCGCCTCGAAGGCCCGTAACCCGTTGAGCGAGGGCAGCCTTGCTGTCATCTGCCGCCATTCCGATACATGAGTTTATATCATCCGAAGCGGTACAAAGTGTCGTTTGTGGACAGGCCATGTAGCGCAGATATTAGCGGCAACAGATTAACCGCAGGAGTCTCAGATGTCCACTTTCACCCATGAATCGATGATAAATCATCATGCACCGAGCCTATTTTCGCAGGTGCTCGAGACCCTCCATGTCTGGCGCCAGCGCTACCGCGCCCGTCAGGAGCTTTCGCAGTGGTCGGAGCGCGAACTGCACGACATCGGCATGTCCTGGAGCGATGTCGCCTACGAAGCCGACAAGCCGTTCTGGCGGGCCTGATAGGCCGCTGATGCCGGCGCCGCCTCCGAAGAGGGGCGCCGGCCAATCTCTTTCGGGAGCGCGCCATGACCGCCCTGCGTTTCGACGATCTCCGGCAATATTCGGATGTGCTGCGCTCGCGCCATGGCGATGCCATCACGGTGCGCTTCGTCGAGCCGCGCGATGCCGATGTGCTGCAGAACTACTTTCGCGGTCTCTCCTCGCGCTCCCGCTACAACCGCTTCTTCGGCGCGATCAGCGAATTGCCGCCGGCGTTGCTCGATCGTTTCATCCATGTTGGCGAATTCGACCAGTTCAGCGTGGTCGCCACCATGCAGGTCGACGGGTTCGAGACCATCGTCGGCGAAGCGCGCTATTCCTTTGATTTCGAGACCTCGAGCCTGGAGTTCGGCCTGTCGATCGACGACCGCTGGCAGGGCCACGGCATCGGCAAGGCGATCCTGAAAAATCTCGAATGCCGCGCCGCCGCTTTCGGTGCCGGGCGCATTTTCGGCGAAACGCTGCGCTCCAACGATTCCATGATCGGGCTTGCCCGCAAGTCCGGCTACGGCTTCACCAAGTCGCCCGGCGACTGGAAGCTGGTGCGCTTCGAAAAACTTATCGACCTCGCGCCGCAGGACATTCCCTGTGCAAGCTGGAGGCTCGCCGCCGCCTCCCGCCATGTCTCCCCCGCTGCAGTCGCGGGTTGATAGACTGAGCCCGGTTCTGATCGATCAGAACCGGGCTCATTTTTTTCAGCCGTAGTGAGAACCACCTAGGCGCCCTTGAACGCCGGCTTGCGCTTGTCGATGAACGCCTGCACCGCCTCGCGGTGATCGGCGGTTTTCTGCGAGCGGATCATGCGTTCGGCTTCGTGATCCCGTGCGGTGGCAAAATCGAACATCAGCGCTTCGTCCAGATTGTCCTTCATATAGCGCAGCGCAATGGTCGGCCCCTCGGCCATGGCTTTGGCAAGCGCAAAGGCTTCCTCCTGCAGCTTGTCGTCCGGCACGACGCGGTTGACGAGGCCAATCGCCTCGCACCGCGCGGCGGTCACCCGCTCGTTCGTGAACATCAGTTCCCGTGCGCGCGACGTGCCGACGAGGCGCGTCAGCAGCCAGGCGATGCCGTAATCGCCTGACAGCGCGACGTTCAGATATCCGGTGGCGAGAAATGCCGATTGCGCGGCGATGCGGATATCGCAGGCCATCGCAAGGGCAAGGCCGGCGCCGACCGCGGGGCCGGGAAGCGCCGCAATGGTCGGCTTGCGGACCGAGACCAGCGCGCCGGTCAGCAGGCGCTGCCTTTCCTGCAGATCGGCGATCTTGTCGGCGTCCGACATTTCCTGCCGCTTCTTGTCGCGATGGGCGCCCATGCCCTTGACGTTGCCGCCGGCGCAGAACGCCTTGCCTGCGCCGGTGATGATGATGGCGCCGACTTGCGGATTCTCGCCGCACGTCTTGATCATGGTGCGGAGCGCCGGGGTGAGATCGTCGGAAAGCGAGTTGCGGGCATCCGGCCGGTTCAGCGTGATAACAGCGACGCGGTCGCGGATCACGCACAGCAGTTCGTTGGTGCCGGTGTCGATGGTGATTTCGGTGCTCATGTTTCCCCCTGTTGTTGTTGTTTTTTCGTCATTGCGAGCGAAGCGAAGCAATCCATCGTGCGCCGCGAAGTGCAACTATGGATTGCTTCGTCGCTTCGCTCCTCGCAATGACGGTGTTCATCGTTATCAGAATTTCTCGACCCACGGCCGCAATTCCATCTCCCAGGTCCAGGCGCTGCGCGGCTGCTGCAGCACACTCCAGTAGCTCTCCGCAATCGCATCGGGATCGAGCATCGAGTCCGGACGGTCGGCGGGTTCCGCCCGCGCCGCGCTGCGGATGCCGCCGTCGATCACGAAATGCCCGATATGAATGCCCTGCGGCGACAATTCGCGCGCCATGCTCTGCGCCAGTCCGCGCAGCGCAAATTTCCCCATCGCGAACGGCGCCGATTGCGCATAGCCCTTGACGCTGGCGGACGCGCCGGTGAACAGGATCGCGCCGTGCTTGTTCGGCAGCATGCGCTTTGCCGCCTGCTGCGCCACCAGAAAACCGCCGAAGGCGCTGACCGCGATGGCCTGCGCCACATCGGCGGCCGCCAGATCGACAAAGGGGCCGCGCGCCCGGCCGCTGGCGTTGTAGACCACAATGTCAGGCGTCGCGATTTCGCGCTCGACCAGGCCGAACAGCCGCTCGACCTCGTCGGCATTGGTGGCGTCGCAGGCAAAGGCCTTGGCGCCGGTGCTGGTGCAGAGCTCGCCGAGCTTTTCGATTTTTCGCGCCGCCAGCGCAACGCGGATGCCTTCGCGCGAGAACAGCCGCGCCAGCGAGGCGCTCAGTCCCTCTCCAGCACCGACAATGAGAGCCGTCTTGTAAGTCGGTGTTGCCATGGCGCTGTCCTCGATGTCAGGGGATTCGTATCTAGGCGCGCAATCCGGCAAGGCAACCCGCCGCGGCCAGAACCATGTCGAGATCCCGCGTGCCGGGGATCCCGGCATATTTCGCGCGCAGCATGCCGAGCGACCGTGCGTGATATTTTTGCGGCTTTTGGGTCCAGACCTTGTCGCCGAGCGTGACCGAAAATTCTTCCTTGCCCTCGGTCAGCGCCCGCTCATTGGCGAGCAACCACGGCCAGAATTGCTTGCCGACCTGTTTGGTCAGGATCGGCATCAATGTCGGCGCCAGCGCCGTCCAGCTCTCGAACGCGCCTTGCGCCCGCGGCCACAGCATGCGGTGCACCCAGTCGAGCACATGCGGCGCATTGCCTTCGATCAGGGCGCCGGTGGTCGGATCGGTCCACATTTCGTAAAGCTGACCCCAGAGGCCGAAATCGCCGAAGGCCGGCCGGCCGCCGAACAGATAAGGCCGTTTTGCCAGATGCTCGTTGAGCAGACCGAGCATCTCCTGAAAGCCGGCTTCGATCTGCGGCGCGTTGGTCTCGTTGGAGCCGACGAACCAGACCCTATCCACCATCCGTGCGCGCACCTGATCGGCGAAATCAGCGTGTTCCTGTTCGCTCGCCTTGGGGCCGCGCATCCGCGCAATGCGCCCGGCGGAGCAACGCTGGTCGACCTCGCGGGCCCAGCGGTAGTGAAACATCCATTTGTTGCCCCACTCGTCGCCGAACTCCTCGATCAGCGCCGAGACGAAATGCGTGACCGGTTCGCCTGGATGGATCGACGGCTCCGGAAACAGCTTTTCCATGTGGTCGATGATCGGCGTGGAATCCTGGATGCCAGTGCCCTCCGGCGTCACCACCAGCGGGATGATCGGCATTCTGGCGTGCTTTTCATATTCCGCCTGGCTCGCCGCATTGCGCAAAACCCATTGATGCGGAATTCCCTTGTAGCGGAAATAGGAGCGGACCTTGACCGAGTAGGGCGACATTTCGGCGCCGATGATGCGGTATCCGTCAGCCACGGGGGCCTCCTCCGATTATGGTTGTTGACGGTTGGCCCGCCTGCGTTATCGGTAGATGACCTATAACATCCAATAGCGGGCGGAAACGACAACAACCATGCAGCCACTCAAGCAGGATCGTAAGGCGGCCGGTTCAGACCAGCCCGGATTGCTCGCGCCTGATACGACCGGGATGAATTTCTACCGGGCCGATCCGGCGCTGACCGATCTGCTGCGGCTGCATCTGCCCGAGGCGCTGTTTCGCCATATCGAGCCGCATCTCGACCGGCTCGGCGCGCTTGCCGGCGGCCATCTCGACGAATGCGCGCGGCTCGCCGACCGCCACACGCCGGTGCTGCACCAGCGCGACAAGTTCGGCCGCGATGTGCAGTGGATCGAATATCACCCGGCCTATCGCGAACTGGAGAACGCCGCGTTCGGCGAGTTCGGCATTCACGCGCTGTCGCTGCGCAAGGGCATCATGGGCTGGCCGGACAAATATCCGGTGGTGGCCAAGCATGCCTTCACCTTCCTGTTCAACCAGACCGAATTCGGCATGGGCTGCCCGATCAACGTCACCGACGGCTGCGGCAAGCTGCTCGACAATTTCGGCAGCGAGGCGCTGAAGGCGAAATATCTCGACGGATTGACGCAGACCGACATGAGCAAGCTGACCCAGGGCGGCCAGTTCATGACCGAGAAGGAAGGCGGCTCCGACGTCGGCACGCTCACGACACGCGCCGTGCAGGAAGGCGACCACTGGCGGCTCTATGGCGAAAAGTGGTTCTGCTCGAATGCCGACGCAAAAGTGGTGATGCTGCTGGCGCGCCCGGAAGGCGCGGGGCCGGGCACGCGCGGCGTCGGCCTGTTCCTGATGCCGCGCTTTCTCGATGACGGTTCGCAAAATCACTACCGGATCGTGCGGCTGAAGGACAAGCTCGGTACCCGCTCGATGGCCTCGGGCGAGATCAAGCTGGAAGGCGCGATTGCGTATGCGGTCGGCAAGCTCGACCGCGGCTTTGTGCAGATGGCCGAGATGGTCAATTCCTCGCGGCTTTCCAACGGCGTGAAATCCACCGCGCTGATGCGGCGTGCGCATCACGACGCGATGACGGTGGCGAAAAACCGCGTGGTGTTCGGCCAGCGCATTATCGATTTGCCGCTGGCGCGGCGGCAATTGATGAAGATCATGCTGCCGACCGAGCAGGCGCTGTCGATGAGTTTTCTCACCGCCGACGCGCTCGATCGCGCGGAGGCCGGCAGCCAGGACGCGGCTGCGCTGCTGCGCATCCTGACGCCGACCTTGAAATTCCGCGCCACGCGCGACGCGCGAAAGGTGTGCGGCGATGCGTTGGAGATGCGCGGCGGCATCGGCTACATCGAGGAATTCGCCACCGCGCGCCTGTTGCGCGATGCGCATCTCGGCTCGATCTGGGAAGGCACCGGCAACATCGTCGCGATCGATGCCCTGAAGCGCGCCGTCGGCCGCCATGGCGCGGACAATGCGCTGGCCGCCGATCTGCACGCCCGGCTCGATGACAGCGCCAATGTGCCGCAGGCCTGGCGCAGCCGCCTGCATGGACTGACCGATCGCGCGGTCGGCTTTGCCCGCGAAGTGGCCGGCCGCATCGACAATGAAGGCGATGCGCGGCGGGCGACGAGCTTGCTCTATCATGTCGCGAGCGCGGTGGCGCTGGCATGGGAAGGCGGCCGCATCCACGAGATGCGCGGTGACGCGCGGCGCCTGCTGCTGTCGCGCATGGTGATCGATCATCGGATCGCGGCGGGCGATCCGTTCCAGCTCACGGAAAATGCCACGCAGCGCGCCATCACGGGTCACCTGCTGGGCGAACGCGCCGTCGGCATGGCCGAGGTTGGCGAATTGCTTTCCGCAGCGTAGGCTGAAGCCAACGCTGGTTCAAAAATACAGAAAATCAAAAGGGAGCACCCGATGAAGGCCGCCGTTCTGCATGAAGTCAACAAGCCGCTGGTGATCGAGGATGTCAGCGTCCCGAACCCGGGCCCGCGCGAAGTCCTGATCCGCACCCGCGTCGCCGGCCTCTGTCACTCCGACCTGCATTTCATGGAAGGCCTGTATCCGCATCCGCTGCCGGCGGTGCTCGGCCACGAGTCCGCCGGCGTGGTCGAAAAGGTCGGCTCCGACGTCACCTATGTGAAGCCGGGCGATCACGTGGTGACGTGCCTCTCGGTGTTCTGCGGCACCTGCGACAACTGCACCACCGGCCGCACCGTGCTGTGCACCGACACCACGGTAAAGATGTTGCCCGGCGCGTCCAACCGGCTGTCCTGGGCGCGATCGGAAAAGCTCAATCAGTTTTTGAATTTGTCGTCGTTCGCCGAGCAGATGCTGGTGCACGAGAACGCCATCGTCAAAATCCGCAAGGAGATGCCGCTGGAGCTGGCGGCGCTGATCGGCTGCGGCGTCATCACCGGCTATGGCGCGGTGGTGAATACCGCGAAGGTTACGGCGGGCGAGACCGTGGCGGTGGTCGGCTGCGGCGGCGTCGGCATGGCCGCGATCAATGGTGCTGCGATCGCCGGCGCCGGCCGCATCATCGCGATCGACACCAATCCGGCAAAGCTGCAGCTCGCCACCAAACTCGGCGCCACCGACATCGTCGATCCCCGCAACGGCGACGTGGTGCAGCAGGTGCGCGACCTCACCGGTGGCGGCGTGCAGTACTCCTTTGAAGTTTTAGGCCGCAAGGAAACCGCGGAGCAATGCTTTGCCATGCTGGCGCCCGGCGGCACCGCGACCATCGTCGGCATGATCCCGTTCGGCCAGAAGATCGAGCTGCACGGTTTCGACTTCCTGCGCGAGCGCAGGATCCAGGGCTCCTCGATGGGCTCCAACCACTTTCGCGTCGACATGCCCCGCCTCGTCGAATTCTACATGCGCGGCAAGCTGCATCTGGAAGACTGGATCTCGGCCAAGCTGAAGCTGTCCGAGATCAACGAGGGCTTTGCCAACATGAAAGCCGGCAAGACGCTGCGCAGCGTGATCATGTTTGATGCGTGAGGTTGTTCTTCACCTCTCCCCGCCTTGCGGGAGAGGTCGGATCGCCCTTGCGATCCGGGTGAGGGGCCGGGCCGGGCACGGCCCGGCAATAACGAGGTTGTGCTGACTGACATGCTCTCGCCATGATCGATGCCACCGATAGCCGGCCAGGTGGGACAGGGCGATGGCTTTGCCATTCGCTCGAACGTCATTCCGTTGGTTGCCGCCATTCTCGCGCACGCGCATTGGCGCAGGACAAGCTGCCCGAGCTGACGCCGGCCGGCGCGGCCATTCTGGCAAGCAAGCTGGCGATCGACGGCCGGCCTCTCTATGATCGCTCGGGCCCGGAAATACCGATCACCTTCCCGCTCGCGATGTGCACCTTTCCGGGCGGCCTGTGCGCCGTCCGCCGACGGCACGGTTGCCGTCCGCCACGCTATGATTGGGTCGGAATGTTTTCCGACGGCCGGCCGCGGTGCGAAGCGGCGGCCTCTATGGCTTCGTCGATGAGACGGCCGCGAGATAGTCAAGCCGCAATACCGGCTTGTCGACGACTACAGTTGGCTTCGCGCAAGTCGACATCGACGGCAAGTCCGCTCTGATCGACAGCGACGGCAGGATCGCGATCGCGCCGAAATACGATTCATCAGCGCGGTTGGTCCCGATCGCTTTGCAGTGTCGGAACAGCGAAAACTCGGCGGAATGGCCGGCGCTGCGGACTTCATGGGCAGCAAGGTGACGTACCTGCCATCGGGTGGAATGACTGTTAGCGTGTCGGATTATTCCTGGGAAATGGTGATGGATCTCCCGATCTCGCAACCGAGATCATCGACGCATCGGGACAACAGGTGGGCCGCCGGCCAGACCGGAGGAGCCTCCGTTTGACAGAAATGATCCGTCGGTTCGCGGTGAAAAAGGATGAGCTGTGGGGACTGGCGCGGCCGACGGAGCTGGCTCGTCGAACCGAAATTCCAGTCGGTAACTTCGTTCAGTAGCGGTCTCGCCCAGGCTACGATCAACGGCAAGGTTGGCTACATCGACCACATCGGCAGTTTTGTCATCCCGCCGGTGTTCGACAGGATTGGCTGGTTCACGCAAGGCTTTGATCAAACGTGGCCAGCAGGATGGTACGGCGGGTGTGATTGACAAAGCCGGGGCTTGGATACTTCGCACCGACTACCCACAAATCCGCCAAGCCGTCACCTTCCGCGGGACCGCTTCCGGATCGTTAATCGTGTACGGCTGCATTTCAGAGGATGAGCGATGGGGACTGCTCGATTTCACCGGCGCGTGATCCTCAATGCCGAGTTCGATCAGCCAGTTGGCTTTTGCGGAGAAGGCCACCTGGATGAGTATCGCAACAAGGAATGGTTTTACTTCAGGACGGACGGCACCCCGTTCAGCCGCCGGACGGACGACTTGTCGATGCAGGCTGTAAAGGAGAGCGGCCGCCTTCACGCTGAAGGTCGGCGACAAATTCCAGTTGGTCGACATCAATTCAAAGCCACTGACGCCGCTTTGGTATGATGAAGTCCGTTGGCAGGGATCGGCACCAAGAATGTGAAGTTCAATGGCAAGTGGGGGCGCGTCGGAGAGGACGGCAACTGGCTGTTGGAGCCGAAATACAACTACCTTTCGGCCGAACGAGACGTCTTCGTCGCTTCCCTCAACGGCAAACGCAGCTTCATGCGCTCGGACGGCAGCTGGCTGATCGAGCCAAAATTCGAGCCGCCGCGCGGCTCGGTATCGATAATTCAGCTTTCGTTACGCTCGCTGCGAAACCAGCGAACTGCGGCTCAGCGATCAATCCTGGATTGTTCCGCCTCGCCCCGGCGTCATCTGCGATATCAACCATACAATCATGCTGAATCAAGAACGCGCGCCGCTTGTCACAAGCGGGAGCGACGTGGATCGACATCAGCGCCGAGCGGTCGGCGCCGACCTGCAATTCGGGCTGCTGACCTTTCTCAAAACGGCAAATGGGGCTGGTCGATACCGCCGCCAGTAATGGTCAGCCCCAGTTCGAAGAACCGGTTTACTTTACGCCGGCACTTCGCGGCATCGCCTGGCCAAGCGCGATGCCAACTGGTGTGCCATCGACCCCACGGCCACACCGTCCGTCCATTCCGTGTTTAGATGCGAACCCGATGGGGCCGGGCAATCGGCTCGTTCGCAATGTCGAGCGTTGAACCGGACGCTACCGCGACACGTGCGCCGACACCGCCAGCCACTTGCCGTTCTGCCGCGCCCAGCAATCGGTGTAGCGGCCGTTGGCCTGCTGGCCGTCGGGCATGGTGTAGCTGGTCTGCGCATGGATGATGGCGAAGTCGCCGAGGATGCGGATTTTGACGTCCTCGGCCTTGAGGTTCTTGATCGCGACCGGCTTTGCGGTCTGCTGCAGGAACGCGGCGCGGTCGACCAGCGACTTGTCGGGATTGGAGCAGTAAAAATCCTGCGCCAGAATTTCGTCAAAACGTTTGACGTCGGAGTTTTGCACTGACGCGACGTAGTCGTGGTTGAGTTTTGTCAGTTCGGCGATGTCGTTGTTCATGGTTTCCTCCGGTTCTTGTTCGTCAATGCGCTGTTGTCGGCGAGCGTTTGATCAGGGCGCGGGCAAGTGATCCGAGCGCGTAACCTGCAAGCGCAAACGCCAGCGGCGGCAACAGCGCCTTGAGATCGTATTTGGCTTGAGACAGGAATTGTTCAAGCGTCGAAGGCGGCGCCAGCAGAAAATCCACGCTCAGGAAAACCACCGGCGATATCGCGAGCAGCGCCAGACGGAGCCGGTGTTGGCAAACAGGCACAATATCGCAACGACAACGGCCGTGGCGCCAAGCAGGCCGTATGTGATCTCAAAGCCGAGCGCGTTACGGATGTTGAAGGCGCTAGCCAGCAACACGCCCCAGACGAGGCCGGCGATCAGAAGCGGCGTGTCGTCGATGCGCTGAAAAAGCGGCAGATAGCCCAATGCGAGGTACGCCAGGATCGACAGGGCCGGCCAGGCCGCAACGAAGGTGCCGTGCATCAGTCCCCAGAAATGAAATGTCGGCCAGCTCAGCCGACGTAGGCGTAGCCAAGCGGCCACATCAACAGGAAGCCGGCAACGATTGCGATCAGGCTTCGAATGAAGGTCCGCATGGCGCTCAATCATCAAACATCTTTGGCGGCACGAAGCCGCCGAACTCGCGCTCGATCAGTTCCGCCAGCTTCAGCGGCGTGCGGTCCTCCAGCCACGGCCCCAAGATCTGCACGCCGACCGGCAATCCGTCCGGCGCAAAACCGGTCGGGATCGCGGTGGACGGCAGGCCCGGCAGCGTCGCGATGCCCGGCCATGACAATTGATCGGGATAGACATATTCCTTGCCGTCGACCTTGATGCGGCGCTTTTCCTGCTCCGGCGAATGATCGTGCGGATAGGCCGGGATCGGCATGATCGGGCAGATCACCGCGTCAAAGCTTTCGAACAGTTTTCGCCACTGCGCCCGCAGCCGGGCGCGGGCGCCGTCGTCCAGCACCCAGTCGCGATGGCTTTGCACGATGCCGCGCAGCCGCTCGGCGCCGAGGCTTTTCTCGCCCGGCGGCAAGCTGGCCGCCACGGCCTGCATACTGGCGTAGACCTCCGGCGGGAAGAACGCCGTGAGGAACGCCATCAGCCTGCGCATATAGAGCCGCGTCGAATCGGCGAAGTCGGGCAGCAGCGGGCTGCTGCGCTCGATCTTGACGCCGGCTTTGGCGAGATTGGCGGCGAGCGTATCGATGGTGCCGCGGATGACGGCATCGGTCGGCATGACCGGATCGGTGTCGATCACCAGCACGCGAAAATTCTTCAGCTCGCTGTGCCGCGGCGGCGGCAGCGCCAGCTTGTACGCCACGCCCATGTCGAGCGGATCGGGTCCCGCCATGACGTCGAGCAGCAGCGAAAGGTCGGCCGCGCCGCGCGCCATCGGGCCGATCACCGCCAGGTCGCGATCGACCGAGATCGGCCGGAAACGGCGGCGGCGTGATGGCCGCGCGTCGGCACGAGATTGAAGCTCGGCTTGTGCGCATAGACGCCGCAGTGAAACGCCGGCACGCGCAGCGAGCCGCCGATGTCGGAGCCGAGCGACAGCGCGCCGTAGCCGGCCGCCAGCGCCGCCGACGATCCGCCGGAAGAGCCGCCGGGCGTGCGGCCGAGATCGTAGGGATTGTTGGTGATGCCGTAGATCTCGTTGTAGCTCTGCCAGTCGGCGAGGCTGACCGGCACGTTGGTCTTGCCGAGGATGACGCCGCCGGCATCCTTCACGCGGGAGACCGACAGCGCGTCCTCCGGCGGCACAAAATCCTTTTGCTGCGGAATGCCCCAGGTCGTCGGCAGGCCCGCGATATTGTAGGATTCCTTCACCGTCAGGGGAATGCCGAGCAGCGGCTTGTTCTCGCCGCGCGCCAGCGCCGCGTCGGCGGCGCGGGCGGCTGCAAGACCGCGATCGAAATCGCGCACGCAGATCGCATTGATCTTCTTGTCGTGACGCTCGATGCGGGCGATGGCGTCCTGCGCCAGTTCGACGGCGGAAACTTTTTTCGCGGCAAGCGCGGCCGACAATTCGACGGCGGTCTTGAAGCTCCATTGCGATTTGGCCAAGGCGTTCTCCCGGTCTGCTTTTGGGTGAATGATGCTCAGTTTGAGCCGAGGTGATCGATAGCGATTGCATCGTGCAATTCGCGCTTGATCGCAATTGCGGCTCGCGACCGCAATGGCGGCAGATGGCAGCGGACGCTACGCGCCGCCGATCAATATGCCGACCGCAAGCACGATCACGCCGCCGAGCACGATCTGGTAGGCGGCCTGCAGGAACGGCGTATCCATGTACTTCGCGCGAATGAAGGCGATCGCCCACAGTTCGAAGAACACGACGACGCAGGCGATCGCGGTCGCGATCCAGAACGCGTTGGGCCAGGAGTCCGGCACCAGATAGGGCATGGTGTGGCCGAGGCCGCCGAGCGCGGTCATGATCCCGCTCGCCGCGCCGCGCAGCCAGGGCGAGCCGCGTCCGGTCAGCGAGCCGTCGTCGGAAAGCGCTTCCGCAAATCCCATGCTGATGCCGGCGCCGATCGAGGCGGCAAGCCCGACCAGAAATGTCTGCCAGTTCTGGTGCGTGGCAAAGGCGGCCGCAAACAGCGGCGCCAGCGTCGACACCGAGCCGTCCATCAGCCCGGCAAGGCCGGGCTGGACATATTGCAGCACGAACGCGCGCCGCCGCGTCTTGTCTTCCTCGGCGCGCACGTCGGGCTTGAGGATCTCGCCGGTTAGCCTGACCGCGAGGTTCTCGTGGTGCTTCTCCTCCTCGGCGAGATCGCCGAGCAGCCGGCGCACGCCGACATCCTCGGCCTGCTCGGCGGCCCTGATGTAGAATTGCTCGGCCTGCAGCTCCATCACCTCGACTTCCTTGCGGATGGTGTCGAGCGGCAGGTTTTTGGTCAGCCAGATCGGACGCCGCTTCAAAAATCCGCGGACGTCCTCGCGGCGGATCGGCGGCAGATGCGGCCGAAACGCTTTTCGTACAATTCGAGCAGGCGGTGGCGATGGCCGCGCTCCTCCTCGGCCATCTCCTCGAACATCTTTGCGGAGTCCGGGTAGCGCTCGGCGAGGTCTTCCGCAAATGTCATGTAGATGCGGCTGTCTTCCTCCTCCGAGGAGATCGCAACCGCCAGCACCTCACGCTCGGTCAGTTCGGCAAAGTTCTTCACGGCAGGCTTCGCAGCCCATTTAGAATGGTTCTAAATTAGTTATAGGTGGCTGCCGGCGCGGGTCAATCGTCAGAATCTACTTTGCATGGGGTTGTTTTCGCGATTTTGTATTCAGGCGCTGCGGCTCTGGCTGACGGAGTGAGCCGCTTGCAGAAACGTCCAGCAACAACCGGCTCACTTCCGCCGGCTGCTCCTGCTGCACCCAGTGCCCGGCGCCGTCGACGAGATGGCAGCCGATCATGTTGGTGCAGGCTTTGGTTTGCATCGCCTCGAACACGCCGGGCCGCTGATAGGTGCCCCAATCCTGCTTGCCGGAGATGAAGGCAGGAGGGCTGGTCGATGGTGCGGCCCGACCAGATCTGCAATTCCGGAATGAACGCGCCCGAGGTGCCGCAGCGATACCATTGCAGGCCGCCCTGAAAACCGTTGCGCGCGTACTCGGCGCTGTAGAAGGCGAGTTCGCTGTCGGGCAGCCATTGGTTGGCGGCGATCTCGGCGGCGGATGGCATTTCCTTCGCCACGGTCGCCGCCATGTCCTCGGCAAGATCCATGACGTAGTAGGTCGGCAATTTCGCGAGTTCGCCGGCCGACCATGATTGCAGCTTGTAGGGCGCGTTGTCTTTCCAGTCCGCGCTCTTGTGATGGTAATAGGCGCGCAGGAAATCGTGCACGCCTTGCGGCGCGCTGGTGCATGTCGGCATTGGCCTCGCGCGTCGAATAATACCATTGGTAATGCTTTCGCGGCCGCGGCAGCGCGGCGAGTTCGCGATGCACGGGGTCTTCCTGCGCCGGCTTTGCCGGCCCATCCGCGGTGTTGAACGGCAGCGCCGGCGGTCCGCCAAACGGCGCGCTCATCATCACGACGGAGCGAAACACGTCGGGCCGGATCAGCGCGCACCAGGCCGCGACCGACGAGCCGAAATCATGGCCGATCACGGCATCGACGCTGCTGTAGCCGAACGCCGACACCAGCCCGAGCGCATCGCGCACCAGATTGGGCAGCCGGAACGAGGCGAGATCGCCGTCGTAGTCCGCATCCCATCCGGTGGTGCGGCCATAGCCGCGCTGGTCCGGCGCGATCACGTGATAGCCGGCCGCCGCCAGAGTCGGCATCACCTTGCGCCAGCTATAGGCGAGTTCGGGAAAGCCGTGCAGCAGCAGAAGACAGGGGCGGCCTTTGGTTTCGTAGCCGGCCTCCAGCACATGCATGCGCAGGCCGTTGATGTTGTCGACGATAGCGGGAGCGGATGCGCGGAGGGGAGCGGGATGTCGGGGAGGGAGGTTGTTGTGTTCATCGGACGCGCATTCCCTCTTTCGTCGTCCCGGGAAAGTCCGGGACCCATAACCACAAATGTTCGTGCTGATAAAAGGCTGTGGCTCCAGCTTTGTAAAGCAATCAACAGCAGTGGTTATTCCCAGACGGGGCTTTGAACCTTCGCCTCTCCAGCACCGTCTAACGGCGGCAACCCATGTTTGAAGGATGGATTCCGCATGCGTTGGCTGGGAATAGCAAATTTTCACGGCCTGTTTTCGCGCCTCGCTGTGGCGATCGCGGCCGCAAGTCTTCTGTTTGCCTCCGTCCCATGCGGCTGACATGAAGGATCTGACCCAAAATATGCCGCGCGGGTATTTTGGCGAGTTCCGCTGGGATGGCGACAAGACATTGCAGAACGTCGTGATCACGTTGGACTCGGTGCGGGCGTTGAACGGCGGAATGCCGAAGCGCTCGGATGCGGGACATACGAGGTCGGCCGCCAGGTGACGAAGATAAAGGTCCGGATGCTCGTCAAATTGTCGGATCTGCAGGTGGAAATTTTCGAACTGTCGCCTGAGGGCAGACGGTCCGTTCGAGACCGGCGGAAGCCATCGCGGCAAGCTGTCGAAGGACTTTCAGCAAATCGATGCGCAGTGGGTCACAACCGCCAGCGGGCAGAGGGGCCAGCTGCACCTGCAGGCCGCATCATCCCTCACCTGTGCGCCGGCGGCTTCGACGTAGTTTCGCTTCTGCCGTATCGCTTCTCCCATCAAGGGGAGAAGGGAGCGAAAGCTTACCCCTTCGCGCCGCCTTCGGCCAATACCTGTCGCGCAAATGCCGCTTCACCAGTTTTCCGGTCGGCGTGCGCGGCAGTTCGGCTTCGAAGTCGATACTCCTGGGGCATTTGATCGGCGACAGATGCTTTCGGCAGAACACGATCAGCTCGGCCTCCAGCTCCTTGCCGGCCTTGGCCATGTCGTGCGGCTGCACCACCGCCTTGACCTCTTCGCCCATCTCCTCGTTCGGCACGCCGAACACGGCGACGTCGGAGACATCAGGATGGGTGATCAGCACGTCCTCGGTTTCCTGCGGGTAGATGTTCACGCCGCCGGAAATGATCATGTAGCTCTTGCGGTCGGTGAGGTAGAGAAAGCCTTCGGCGTCGAGATAGCCGACGTCGCCGAGCGTCGACCAGCCCTTGTCGTTATAGGCGCGCTTGGTCTTCTCGGGATCGTTGTGATAGCTGAACACCGGCGCGTCGGCGAAATACACCGTGCCGATCTCGCCGGTCGGCCGCTCCTCGTCGTTCTCGTCGAGGATCTTGATCTTGCCGACCACGGCGCGGCCGACGGTGCCGCGATGGCTCAGCCATTGCTGCGAGGTCGACACCGTGACGCCGTTACCTTCCGAGCCGGCGTAGTACTCGATCAGGATCGGTCCCCACCAATCGATCATCTTTGCCTTTACGTCGACCGGGCAGGGCGCGGCGGCGTGGATCGCGCCCTTCAGCGTGGAGACGTTGTAGCGGGTGCGCACTTCCTCCGGCAGTTTCAACATGCGCACGAACATGGTCGGCACCAGCTGCGACTGGGTCGCCTTGTACTTCTCGACCAGCTTCAAAAATTCCTCGGCGTCAAAGTGCTCCATGATGATGGAGGTGCCGCCAAGGATGGTCACCATCATGTTGAAGCGCAGCGGAGCGGCATGATAGAGCGGCGCCGGCGACAGATAGATGCTGTCGGCGTTAACGCCGCACATGTCGCCGCAGAGAATTTTCAGGAACTGGTTCGGCACGTCGATCCGGTTGCCCTCAAAATCCTTCTTGATGCCCTTTGGCCGGCCCGTGGTGCCGGAGGAATAAAGCATGTCGTAGCCGGCGACTTCGTCCGCGATCGGCGTGGTCGGCTGTGCTGGCTGCTTCCTTGTCATACGAGCGGAAGCCAGGCTCGGGCTCGTCCATCATGTAGAGCAGCGGACCGTTTGGCTGGCCGACAAGGCCCTTCACCTGCTCGGCGCATTTCGGCGTGGTGATGAAGACCTTTGCGCCGCAGTCTTTGACGATGTAGTCGATCTCTTCCTGCGTCAGGTAGCGGCTGATCGCGGTGTAGTAGAGCCCGCTCCGCTGCGCCGCCCAGCAGATTTCCATGAAGGCGAGGCGGTTTTCCATCAGCAGCGCGATGTGGTCGCCGGGCTTTAAGCCCAGCGAGCGGAACAGGTTTGCGCCCTGGTTGGAGAGCTCGTCGAGCTCGCGATAGGTGATGGCCTTGCCGGTGCCCGCCATCTGGTAGGCGATCTTGTTCGGATGCGTGCGGGCGTGAACGGTCGGATGGGTCATGGATACTCGCCAGGAAACAGGTGGCGTCGTCCCGGCGAAAGCCGGGACCCATAACCACCGGTTCGAATGTTGAAATGAGCTGGAACTCCAGCTCGCATGACCACAAACTCTGTGGTTATGGGTCCCGGCTCAAGGCCGGGACGACACCGTCTGATTGTGTGCGCAGCTGTGACGCGTCAGCTTACAGCCGCTCGACGATGGTCACGTTCGCCATGCCGCCGCCTTCGCACATGGTCTGCAGGCCGTAGCGCTTGTTGCGCTGCTTGCAGGGCGTTGACCAGCGTGGTCATCAGCTTGGTGCCGGAGCCGCCGAGGGGATGGCCGAGCGCGATCGCGCCGCCATTGACGTTGAGCCGTGCCGGATCGGCGCCGGTGGTCTTCAGCCAGGCGGTCGGCACCGAGGCAAAGGCCTCGTTGACCTCGAACAGGTCGATATCGTCAACCTTCATGCCGGCCTTCTGCAGCGCGCGCTGGGTCGCCGGGAGCGGGGCTTCCAGCATGATCACGGGATCGCCGCCCATCATGGTCATATGATGGATGCGCGCCATCGGTTGACGCCGAGCGACTTCAGGCCCTTTTCGTTGACGACCATCACGCCGGAAGCGCCGTCGCAGATCTGGCTGGCGCTGGCGGCGGTGAGCTTGCCGCCTTCCGCGATCAGCTTGACGCCCTTGATGCCCTCGATGGTGGCATCGAAGCGGATGCCTTCGTCGATGTGGTGGGTGTCGGTCGAGCCGTCGGCGCGGGTGATCTGCAGCGGAACGATCTCGTTCTTGAAGGCGCCGGCCTGCGTCGCGGCAATCGCGCGCTGGTGGCTCTGGTACGAATACTCGTCGAGTTCATCCTTGGAGAGGCCGTACTTCTCCGCCATCATTTCCGCGCCGGTGAACTGGCTGAACATGATGTTCGGATACTTCTTCTCGATGCCCGGGCTCTTGTAATGACCAAAGCCGTTCTTGGCGGGGAGCTGCGAGGCAAGGCCCATCGGCACGCGCGTCATCGATTCCACGCCGGCGGCGATCACGATATCCATGCTGCCGCTCATCACGGCCTGCGCCGCAAAGTGCAGCGCCTGCTGCGAGGAGCCGCACTGGCGGTCGATCGAGGTGGCCGGCACGCTCTCCGGCAATTTCGAGGCCATGATGGCGTTGCGCGCGATGTTGTTGGACTGCTCGCCGGCCTGCATCACGCAGCCCATGATGACGTCTTCGATCTGCGCGGGATCGGCGCCTGATCGTTCGACCAGTGAGTCCAGCACGGTGGCGGCGAGATCCGCCGGATGCCAGCCCGCGAGACGTCCGCCCTTGCGGCCGCCCGCGGTGCGTGCGGTGGCGACGATATAGGCCTCGGCCATGTCTGTTCTCCCTGATTGTTCTGGATGGGGTTTTGAAAGTTGGGCCGGATTTAAGGGACCGAACCGGTCTTAGTCAATCGATCAATTAACTCTTGAGTGCGACCCGGTCATGCGCTTATGTGCGGCCCGCGATTGTCGCGGGAACAGCCAAGGACCGCCGTTGAATACCAGCGTACCGACAAGACTTCAGACCGGCAAAAATACCACCGCCGAAAAACTGCTGGTCGCGGCGAGCGAACTGATGATCGAGCGCGCCTCGATCGAGGTGTCGCTGTCCGACATCGCGCAAAAATCCGGCGTCAACGCCGCGCTGGTGAAATACCATTTTGGCAACAAGGACGGGCTGCTGCTGGCGCTGCTGGCGCGCGACGCCGCCACCGAGACGTCGCAGCTCGAATATCTGCTGGCGCAGAAGATCTCGCCGACCGCAAAACTGCGGCTGCATATCGGCGGCATCATCCGCGCCTATCACCAGTTCCCCTACATGAACCGGCTGATCCATTATCTCCTGCACGAGAGCAGCGCGGATGCCGCCGACGAAGTGTCAAAATTCTTCGTCGCGCCGCTGCTGGATTTCCAGCGCCGCCTGCTGGCCGAGGGCATCAAGGCCGGCGAGTTCCGCAAGATCGATCCGGTGCTGTTCTACACCAGCCTGATCGGCGCCTGCGATCACCTGTTCTTCGGCCGCCACGCGATGTCGCGCGCGATCGGCGTCGGTCCGGTCACCGATGAAGTATGCCGCGACTACGTCCAGCACATGGAAGCGCTGATTTGCGGCGGCGTGCTGACCACGAATAACGATAAGGCCGCGGCAGCGGCCGAATAAGAGTTCACCGTTACCCAAGTCTAGAGAAGAAACGCCCAAGGAAAGGTTGTTACGATGCAGTTGAAAGACGTTGCTGTTCTCATCACCGGCGGTGGCTCCGGCCTCGGCGCCGCCACCGCGCGCGCCATGGCGGCCAAGGGCGCCAAGATCGGCGTGATCGACCAGAACAAGGAAAATGCCGAAAAGGTCGCCGCCGAAGTGAAGGGCGTCGCCCTCCATGCCGACGTCACCGACGAGGAGCGATCAAGGCCGCGATCGCCAAGGCCGAAGCCGCGCACGGCATCGCGCGTGTCCTGATGAACTGCGCCGGCATCGGCGGTTCGCAGCGCACCGTCGGCAAGGACGGCGTCTATCCGCTGGCAAAGTTCGTCCGCATCATCAACGTCAATTTGATCGGCACCTTCAACGTGCTGCGCCTGTTCGCCGAGCGTCTCGCCACCGCGCCGCCGATCGGCGAGGAGCGCGGCGTCGCCATCAACACCGCATCGGTTGCGGCCTATGAAGGCCAGATCGGCCAGATCGCCTATTCGGCCTCGAAGGGCGGCGTCGTCGGCCTGACGCTGCCGGCCGCGCGCGATCTCGCGACCCTGAAGATCCGCGTCAACACCATTGCGCCCGGCCTGTTCCTGACGCCGCTGCTGATGGGATTGAACGAAGAGGCCCGCAAGAGCCTTGGCGCCCAGGTGCCGCATCCGGCGCGTCTCGGCGATGCCTCGGAATACGGCAACCTCGCGGTCCACATCGTCGAGAACCCGATGCTGAACGGCGAGACCATCCGCCTCGACGGCGCCATCCGCATGGCGCCGCGGTAGACCCAACTCTCGTCGTCCCGGTGACGCCGACCCTCTTGTCGCGGCAATGTGCGCCTCGCGAAGGAGCCGGATGAGGGGCTCTACTCCGCGGCCATCCTTCACCAAACGAATGCGGCACTGCGCGAGCCCTCCCCACAGGCGATACGGCGCGGCAATGGCACCGCCGATTGCCGGGAGCGACAGCCATGACTAACCGCTGCTGATCGAACACGATAACGGCGTGGACCGGGTGACGCTCAATCGCCCGGACAGCCTCAACGCGCTCGATCCGTCACTGATCGATGCGCTGAACGTCTACTTCCAGGGCCTGCAGCGCAACCGCGACACCCGCGTCGTGGTGCTGAAAGGCGCCGGCGCCTCGTTCTGCGCCGGGCTCGATCTCAAGCACGCCATGAAGCGCCGCGCCGGGCAGCAGGAGCCGCCCGGCGTCACCGAGTCGCTGGATTCGCAGCGGCGCATCGCCGACATCGTGATGCTGATGCGGCGCTGTCCGCAGCCGATCATCGCGCTCGTTCAGGGCGCGGCGGCCGGCGGCGGCTTTGCGCTGGCGCTTGCCGCCGATATCCGCATCGCCACCAAAAATGCGCGGATGAACTGCGCCTTCATCAAGCTCGGCCTTGGCGGCTGCGACATCGGCACCAGCTATTTCCTGCCGCGCCTCGTCGGTGTGTCGGTCGCCTCTGAATTGATTCTGACCGGCCGTTTCATCGGCGCCGATCGCGCGCTGGCCGTCGGTCTCGTCTCCGAACTGGTTGAGGATGCCGCCGCGCTCGATGCAGCGGCCGAACCTTATGTCGATGCGATGATGACGGCCTCGCCGGTAGGACTGAGGTTGTCGAAGGAATGCCTCAACATGGCCGTCGATGCCGGTTCGATCGAAGCTGTCATCGCGATGGAAGACCGCAATCAGGTGCTGTGCAGCCGTTCGGAAGAATTTGGCGAAGGCATCAGGGCCTTTCTTGAGAAACGAAAGCCTGTCTATATCAGGCGCTGACGACAAGGATCCGCAAAGGACCGAATTCCGGGAGACGCAATATGGTTGGGAATGCAGCCGCGGTGTTGAAGCAGCCGGGCTTTCGCAAGATCGACTGGCTGGAGCGCGACATCGCCGTCGAGCGCCGGACCGACGGCGTCATCATCCTGAAGTCGCGCATTCCGTTGCAGTCTTATGAGAAGCACATTCCGGCGTCGCTCGCGAAATGGGCAAAGGAAGCGCCCGAGCGCACCTGGCTGGCGCAGCGCGGCGGGCCTGACCGGCAATGGCGCAAGGTTTCCTATGGCGAGGCCAAGCGCACCGTCGACGGGCTGACGCAAGGCCTGCTCAATCTCGGCATTGACGACGGCCGTCCCGTAGCGATCCTCTCCGGCAATTCCATCGAGCACGCGCTGATGACGCAGGCGGCGATGCAGTCGCGCTCTCCCGCCGCGCCGGTGTCGCCGGCCTATTCGCTGATGAGTCAGGATCACCTCAAACTCAAATACCTGTTCAACCTGATCAAGCCCGCGGTCGTGATGGTGCAGGACGGCCCGACGTTCGAGAAGGCGCTGAAGGCCCTCGACCTGAAGGGCGTCACCGTCGTTCACGTCGCGCGTCCTTGCGCCGGCATCGAGAGCATCTCCTTTGCCGATCTGGCGGCGACGCCGGTGACGAAGGCGGTCGAGGAGTCGGTCGCAAAGATCACGCCGGACACCGTCGGAAAGCTGCTGTTCACGTCAGGCTCGACCGGCATGCCAAAGGCCGTCATCAACACGCAGGAGATGATGTGCGCCAACGCGGCGATGATGATGCAGGTGCGCCCGCGCGATGCGAACGGGCCGGTTGCGACCATGCTGGACTGGATGCCGTGGAACCACACCATGGGCGGCAATGCGGCGTTCCATCCGATCCTGGTCGACGGCGGCACGCTTTATATCGATGACGGCCGGCCGATGCCCGGGCTGTTCGACGAGACGCTGCGCAACCTGCACGAGGTTTCGCCGACCTATTACGCCAACGTGCCGGCCGGCTACGCCGCGCTCGCCGCCGCGATGGAAAAGGACGACGCGCTGTGCCGCAGCTTTTTCAAGAATCTCACCGTGATGGCCTATGGCGGCGCGCGGCTGCCGGATGATCTCTATGATCGCATGCAGGCGCTCGCGGTGCGCACGACAGGCGAACGCATCGTGTTCTACACTGGCTGGGGCTCGACCGAGACTGCGCCGACATCCACCGGCACCTATTGGGACACCGAACGCGTCGGCCTGATCGGCCTGCCGTTCCCCGGCGTCGAACTGAAGATGGTGCCGTGCGGCTCGAAATATGAATTGCGGCTGCGTGGCGTCAACGTCACGCCCGGTTACTTCGGCCAGCCCGATCTCACGAAGAAGATGTTCGACGAGGAAGGTTATTACTGCATCGGCGATGCCGGCGTGTTCGTCGATGACAAGGATCCGCTGCAGGGCATCATCTTCGCCGGCCGCGTGGTCGAGGATTTCAAACTAACCACCGGCACCTTCGTGCATGTCGGATCGCTGCGCACCGACGCGATTGCGGCAGCGACGCCCGTGGTGCACGACGCGCTGGTCGCCGGTCAGGATCTTCCGTTCATTGGCCTGTTGGCATGGCCGAACCTCCATGCGTGCCGCCAGGTCGTGGGCAATCCGGAGGCGACGTTTGAAGACGTCGTGAAGCATCCCGATGTGGTCGCTTGCCTGAAGCGCGGGCTGGAGACGCATAATGCGTCCTGCACCGGCAGCAGCATGCGGATTGCGCGCGCCATGCTGATGGCCGAGCCGCCCTCGATCGACGGCAACGAACTCACCGACAAGGGCTACATCAACCAGCGCGCCGGCCTGGAACGCCGCGCCGCGCTGGTGGAAAAACTTTACGCCGATCGTCCCGGCGAAGACGTCATCATCCTGAACTGAACGCATCATCAAGGCGAGTACAACACCATGAACTTCGATTTCTCCGACGACCAGAAGCAGATGCGCGACGCGGCGCGAAAGTTCCTTTCCGAAAAATGCTCGCCGAAGGCGGTGCGCACCGTGCTCGACGGCAAGGCGCCGTACGACAAGGAGCTCTGGAAGGGCCTCGCCGAGATGGGCTTTTTGGGCGTCGCGATCCCGGAAGAGTTTGGCGGCGCCGGTGCCGGCCATCTCGAACTCTGCGTGATTGCCGAAGAAATGGGCCGCGCCAATGCGCCGGTGCCGTTCTCATCGACCGTCTATCTCGCCGCCGAAGCGCTGCTGATCGCCGGCAGCGACGCGCAGAAGCAGAAATGGCTGCCAAAAATCGCGTCCGGTGAAGCGATCGGCACGCTGGCGCTGTTCGAAGGCACCGGCAATCCGTCGCCGAAGGCGATCAAGTGTGCGGCCTCCGGCGGCACGCTCAACGGCACCAAGAAGCCGGTGCCGGATGGATCGATCGCCGACTTTGCCGTGGTTGCCGCACGCACCGGTTCGAGCGGACGCGATGCCGATATCTCGCTGTTCCTGGTCGACCTCAAGGCTGGCGGCGTCGAGGTGAAGGATCTGACCAATCTCGATCCGACCCGCGGCCAGGCTGAGCTCACCTTCAAGAACTGCAAGGCCGAGCCGCTCGGCGCCGCCGGTGAAGGCTGGGGCATCATCACCCAGGTGCTCGATCATGCCGCGGTGCTGCTGGCGTTCGAGCAGGTCGGCGGCGCCGACCGCGCGCTGGAAATGGGCCGCGACTACGCGCTCGACCGTATCGCCTTCGGGCGGCCGATCGGCTCGTTCCAGGCGGTCAAGCACATCCTCGCCGATATGTATGTCTCGGCGACGCTGGCACGCTCGAACTGCTATTACGGCGCCTGGGCGCTCTCGACCAATGCCGGTGAATTGCCGGAAGCCGCCGCCGCCGCGCGCATTAGCGCGACGCAGGCGTTCCAGCATTGCGCCAAGAACAACATCCAGGTTCACGGCGGCATGGGTTTCACCTGGGAGTTCGACTGCCACATGTACTACCGCCGCGCCAACGCCACCGCGCTGACGCTTGGCTCGCTGTCCTATTGGGAAGACGCCTTGATCGACCGGATGCGCAAGAAGAACGCGGCTTAAAGGACCAGCCACATGAACTTCGACGACACCCCGCAGGAAGCCGCATTCCGCGCCGAGGCGAGAGCCTGGATCGGCGCCAACGCGCCCAAGCAGTACGAAGAGGACCTGCGAAAATCCTCGCTCGGCCGCACCCAGATCAAGGGTGCCAACCTGCTGGAGGTCGCAAAGGCCTGGCAGAAGCGAAAGGCCGACGCCGGCTGGGCCTGCCTGCATTGGCCGAAAGAATACGGCGGCCGCGGTTCATCGCCGATCGAGCGCGTGATCTGGCAGCAGGAGGAAGGGCCGTTCGGCAAGCTCAGCGGCATGTTCATCATCGGCCACGGCATGTGCGGACCGACCATGATGGCGTTCGCCGGCGAAGAGCAGAAGCGCAAATATCTGCCGCCGCTGGCCTCGGGCGAGAAGGTCTGGTGCCAGTTATTCTCCGAGCCCGCCGGCGGCTCCGATGTTGCGGGCTTGCGCACGCGCGCGGAAAAGAGCGGCGACGACTGGATCATCAACGGCCAGAAAATCTGGACCTCGGGTGCGCATTATTCCGACTACGGGATTTTGCTCACCCGTACCGATCCCAATGTGCCCAAGCACAAGGGACTGACCATGTTCTTCCTGGACATGAAGAGCAAAGGCGTCGAGGTGCGGCCGATCAAGCAGGCCAGCGGGCAGTCCGATTTCAACGAGGTCTACTTCACCGACGTCAAAATTCCGGACTCGCAGCGGCTCGGCGCCGTCAATGACGGCTGGAACGTCTCGCTGACCACGCTGATGAACGAGCGCATGTCGATCGGCGCCGGCGTTTCCACCGGCTTCCCTGAACTGTTCGAGTTCTGCAACAATCTGATGCTGGAAGACGGCCCCGCGATCGAGGACCGCAACGTTCGCTCGAAACTGGCGAATTGGGCGGTGAAGGCGAGCGGCCTGAAATACACCAGCATGCGCACGATCTCGGCGCTGTCGAAGGGCGAGCGCCCGGGACCGGAAAATTCCATCGGCAAGCTGGTGGCGGGCTCGATGGTTCAGGACGTCGCGATGTACGCGCTCGATTTGCAGGGCGCTGCCGGCGTCGTCAGCAGTCCCGAGGACGCCGAGGTTGCCGGAAAATTCCAGGCGATGCTGCTGCGCGCGCCCGGCACCCGCGTCGAAGGCGGCACCGACGAGATCATGCGCAACATCATCGCCGAGCGCGTGCTCGGTCTGCCCGGTGATATCCGCGTCGACAAGGATGTGCCGTTCAACAAGATTCCGACCAAGGGACGCGCGTAAGCGCGAAAGGAGCCGCCATGAATTTCGACGACACCAAGCAGGAAGCCGAATTCCGTTCCACCGCCCGCAAGTGGATCAACGCCAACGCGCCAAAGGAATTCGAGGAGGAGCTTTCAAAATCCTCGCTCGGCCGCATCAGCCTCGCCAAGCACGACATGGTCGAGGTCGGCAAAGCCTGGCAGAAGAAGAAGGCCGAAGGCGGCTGGGCCTGCCTGCACTGGCCAAAGGAATATGGCGGCCGCGGCGCCACGCCGATCGAAAAGGTGATCTGGCAGCAGGAGGAAGGCGTCTACGGCAAGCTGACCCAGCCGTTCCAGATCGGCGAGGGCATGTGCGGCCCGACCGTGATGGCGTTCGGTAGCGAGGATGCCAAGCGGCGCTATCTGCCGAAGCTGGCGTCCGGCGAGGAGATCTGGTGCCAGCTGTTTTCCGAGCCGGCCGGCGGCTCCGACGTTGCGGGCCTGCGCACCCGCGCCGAGAAGAAGGGCGACAACTGGATCGTCAACGGCCAGAAAATCTGGACCTCCGGCGCGCATTATTCCGACTACGGCCTGTTGATCACGCGCACCGATCCCAATGTGCCCAAGCACAAGGGACTGACGATGTTCTTCCTCGACATGAAGAGCAAAGGCGTCGAAGTGCGGCCGATCAAGCAGGCCAACGGCATGCAGGAATTCAACGAGGTCTACTTCACCGACGTCGTGATCCCGGACAGCCAGCGCCTCGGCGCAGTCGGCGACGGCTGGAACGTCTCGCTGACCACGCTGATGAACGAGCGCATGTCGATCGGCTCGCGGCTCGCCACCGGTTTCCCTGAAATGTTCGAGTTCTGCACCAACCTGATGACCGAGGACGGGCCGGCGATCGACGATCGCGCTACGCGCTCGAAACTTGCGAGCTGGGCGGTGAAGGCGAGCGGGCTGAAATACACCAGCTACCGCGCGATCTCGGCGTTGTCGAAGGGTGAGCGGCCAGGTCCGGAAAATTCGATCGGCAAGCTGGTTGCCGGCACCATGCTGCAGGACATCGCAACCTATGCGATGGACCTCGAAGGCGCGGCAGGCAGCCTGACCGGCAATTCCGAGGAAGTGGCGCGCGGCCAGTTCCAGCAGATGCTGCTGTCGTCGCCCTCGATGCGCATCGCCGGCGGCACCGACGAGATTTTGCGCAACATCATTGCCGAGCGCGTGCTGGGCCTGCCCGGCGATATCCGCGTCGACAAGGACGTGCCGTTCAACAAGATTCCGACCAGGGGACGCTGACATGGCTGATGCGGCGACGAAGGCGCGAGTGGCACGGTACGCGATCGAGGACCGCATCGGCGTGTTCGAGGAACTTCTGAACGAGCGCTACTCGGTGCGCGCCTTCCTGCCAAAGCCTGTACCGCGCGAGATCATCGAGCACGTTCTCACCACGGCGCAGCGCACGGCGTCCTGGTGCAACAGCCAGCCCTGGCAGGTGCTGATCGCGAGCGGCGAGGCCAAGGAAGAGTTTCGCAAGCTGATCTACAAGGAGGCCGCATCCGGCGCCGAGGACGGCCATGATTTCCCGCCGCCGCGGGAATATCTCGGCGTCTATCTCGAGCGCCGCCGCGAGAGCGGCTTTCAGCTCTACAACACGCTCGGCATCATCAGAGGCGACAAGGCCGCATACGCCAAACAGGCGCTGGAAAACTACAATTTCTTTGGCGCGCCGCATGTCGCGATCATCCACACCGACGAGCCGCTCGGCGTCTACGGCGCCATCGACTGCGGCGCCTATGTCGGCAATTTCATGCTGGCGGCGCAGGCGCTCGGTCTCGGCACCATCCCGCAAGCGGCACTGGCGCGGCATTCAAAGCTGATCCGCAGGCATTTCAACCTGGCCGATGACCGCCGCGTGGTCTGCGGCATTTCCTTTGGTTACGCCGACCATGCCAACAAGGTGAACAGCTATCGCACCTCGCGGGCGAGCGTCGCCGACACCGTGACGTTTGTCGAGTAAAAACGCTCCACGACGTGGAGCGTTTCGCAGGTGATCCCGGTTGCCGACGCGCGTATCCTCTGCGATAGAATTGAAAGGCGCGCGGTCATCCTGTCTCTGTCAGGTTTCACCCATTCTTGCCGATGATGTTGATAACCACACCTTGCTCACCGGCATACTTGATGGCTGCACCAAGTAGATAAAGTTCGCTGTCTTGATAGTCAGCGGCAAATGCGTCTTGATGCATAATCAGAACGCCGCCTTCCGCCTTCATCTGTTTCACTGCTTTTATGAAGTTTGGCAACTGCGCTTTGACGAGAGTTTCAGCGGCGAGTTACCGATCCTTCTTTGCCATGTGACGTGTTCCCTTGGCTCATCAAAGCCCAACAGAGCTTATCAATCCAACACGTTCCTGCCAAACGATAGATGATATTTTAGCTCCAGCGATCGCGTCGCACAGCGCTAAAATTTCGGCGGACGCTTTTCCGCACGGGCCTTGATGCCTTCCTTGATCTCGGCGCCGCGCATGCTGTCGCGGTGACGCTGGTCTGCGGCGGCTTCATCGAGCTTGCCGCGGACGAATTCGTTGATGGCGCGCTTCATGCCGGCCATGCGCTTTCGGCGCGTTGCCGGCGAGGATGTTGGCGAGCCTGTCCACTTCCTCGTCCAGCGCCTCGCCGGGCACCATCGCGGTGAGGTACCCGATCCGCAGCATTTCGGGGGCGGCGATTTTCTGCGCCGTCAGGAACAGCATTTTTGCGTTGTCGACGCCGAGACGCGAGACATAGCGGGCAATCCCGCTCCTGTAATAATGCAGGCCCAGCCGCGCCGCCGGCATGAACATCTCGGCGCTGTCGACGCCGATGCGGAAGTCGCAGGCCAGCGCCAGATCGGTCGAACCGCCATAGACGCCGCCATTGAGCCGGCAGATCGTCGGCAGGCCGAGATCTTCGAGGCGATTGACCACGATCTCGAAGGCCGAACCGGCGCTCTGCTCCTCCCTGGCGCTGACAGCGCGCTCGGCGACCGAGCCGAGATCGTAGCCGGAGGAGAAGGTGCGCCCGGTGCCCGTCAGCACCAGCACGCGCAACGCTGGATCGGCCTCGACCTGATCGAACAGTTTCAGCAGCACGCCGAGATCGTCGGCTTCCAGGCGGTTGTGATGCCTGGGCCGGTTGAGGCGGATGGTGGCGCGGGCGCCTGCGATCTCGAGCAATGGCGCGCTGGCGACTTGCGCGTCAGACATGGACTTCTCCTTATTTGTTTTCCTGCGCACGCCGTTTGGCTTCGGCATCGATGGTTTCGGCGAGGTCAGGATGCCGCGCCATCAGCAGGCGGAAGTCGACGAGGTCGAGCACCAAAAGCCGCGACAGCCGCGTGGTGGTAATATTGGCGGAGCGCAGATTGTTGCCGAGCAGCGCCATCTCGCCGAAAAAGGCGCCTTCGCCGAGCGCGACCTTCTTGCCGCCGGGCAGGTCGACCTCGACCTCGCCGCTGGCGATGAAATACATGCAGTCGCCATGGGCGCCCTTGCGGATGATCATGGTGCGCGGCGGCAGGTCCATGGTGCGCAGCATATGCGTGACGTCGGCGATCGCAGCCGGGCCGAGGTTGGTGAAGAACGGCACCTTGCTGACGCTTTCCCAGGTCTTCAGGAAATTGTCGCGCCTTGTCTCCGCGGCAAAGCCGGTGGCCAGAATGCCGGTCCAGAGCCCGAATACGCCGAGGCCGGAGATCATGACCAGTGCCGCGATCATGCGGCCGAGCGGCGTCACCGGCACCACGTCGCCATAGCCTGTCGTGGTCATGGTCACTACCGCCCACCAGAGCGCGGAGGGTACGCTGCCAAAAGTCGCCGGCTGCACGTCGCGTTCGAGATAGTGTTCGGCAACGGAGGCGAGGAAAACCACCATCAGGAAGAACACCAGCACGCTCAGGAGTGGACCGGATTCCACCACCACCACGCGGCGCAACTGCCGCAATCCCGGGATTCCCGGCACCAGTTTCAGCACCCAGACCACGCCGAACAGCCAGGCCGATTTGGGATTGGAGCCGAACACGAAGGCCAGCGGAATGGCCATGGCGGCCGCCGCATCGATCAGGCCGCGGAAGGACAGCGCATACGCAAAGCCGCGTTGTGCACGGATGGCGTGACGCAGCCGGACCACCCATTCGAACACGAAGAAAGCCAGGCAGGCCCACAGCACCGCATTGACCCAATGATGTGCCGCCTCATAGGCCGGATCGACGGTGAGCAGCACCATGACCAGGACGCCGACGGCAACGGCGACATAGGCCGGCCGGGTCATATTTCGACCCTCGGTTGCGGCGATGAAGCGCGACAGGGCTGGAAAAGGCGGCTTTGGCATTGGGAGGCAGCGCCTCTCCATGGGAATATCGAACGGAAACGCCCGCGCCGGGCGAGGCCGCAAGGTGCCCGCGCCGGGGCAGGCCGTCAACGACGCCCGGCCCCAACCGGGGCTTGCGATATCAGGGCGCGGGGTGGCCAGGCCGCCGCAGGGCCGGATCGGGGGGCGCCGGGCCCGAATTTTTGGCCGGGGAATGTGAGAATCACGACAAATCGTAGCCTTTTCTCCGTATATCGAAGGCGTGCCGCGCGGATTATGATGGCGGGCAGGCGCGCTTTGCGCATTCGCGAAACGAATTACTCCGGAAGACTGGTTGGATCCCATGGATACGTCTCATCTGGCACAGCATGCGGGAACGGCAGGCACGCTTTTCGCGACGATCTTCGTGGTCGCTTCCACAACAATGAAGACAATGATCCCGCTGCGAGTGTTCGGGATCCTCTTCAATGTGGCGCTGATCGTAACCGCGATTCCGACCCGTAATTATCTGGTCATGGTGGTGCAACTGGTGATGCTGTCGCTCAATTCATGGCGGCTGCACCAGATGCTGCAATTGATTCGTGACGTTCGAAAATCGGTCAGCGGCGATCTGTCGATGGATTGGCTAAGACCGTTCATGACCGAGCGCCAATGCGCGGCCGGCGAGATACTGTTCTACAAGGACGAGAAGGCCGAATATATGCTCTACATTGTCAGCGGCCGCTTCAGGCTGGTCGAATCCGGGATCGAATATCCGGTGGGCGCCATCGTCGGCGAGCTCGGCATGCTGTCGCCTTCGAACATGCGAACCCAGACGCTGGAATGCGTCGAGGCTGGCCTGATCCTCTCCGTCAGCTATAGCAAGGTCGAGGAGCTCTACGTGCAGAATCCGGAGTTCGGCTTCTATTTGCTGCGGCTCTGCAGCGCGCGGTTGTTCGAGAACATCAATACGCTGCAGCAGCAATTGGAGCGGGCGAAAGCAGCTGCGAAACCCGCATGAGCGCTAGCACTATGGGTGCGTTTTCGAACTTCATGGAGTCGATGCGTTATCTGCTCGCCGACATCATCGGCGAGCAGGACGACCGTCCGGCATTCCTGCCCGAAAACTTGCCCGAAGCGGTCGTTCCGGTCGCCAGCGAGGCCATTCACCTTCTCACCGAGTATCAGGGCACGCCTTACGCAAGGGTCTATGTCTACCGGCTGCGCCGCTTCATCGGAAAGCCCGGCGTCGACGACGCCATGCTCGGCGAGATCGCGCGTCTGATGGCGATGCGTATGAGCTATGAGGACCCGATCCGCATCGCGCAGCAAAAGCTTATCGAGCTGGAAACCGAACCCGACAAGCCGCGCGCCGACGACATCAGGAAATTCCGGCTCGATGAGCTGATCGACGTGTTGCCCGCTGTCCTGGCCGAGCCGATGCTCGGTTTGGTGGACCGGCTCGGATGGGTGCACAAACGGGTCTCGGTCCATTTCAACAACAAGAGTTGGCTCGGCGTCCGCCGGCTGAAGATGGAGGCGTCGCTGCGGCGATGGCGCCGTTACTCGATCCGCTATGGCAAGGAGCGGCTCTGGGTGGAGCGCTGGCTGCACATGATCGACCGCGCGCTGACCAAGCAGCCCGCCGCGGCGCGCGAAGTGATACAGACGGCGACCATGGTTCAGGGCTATGGCAGCGACTACCGCCATGGCCTTGCGGACTGGCACGCGATCATCGACGGTCTTGCCAAGCCGACCTTTGACGGTGTGCTCAATCTGCCGGACCTTGCCGGCGCAATCAGGGAGGCGCGCGCGGCGGCCATGCCCGATGCGCGCCAGGCGGCGCTCAAGCGCAAGATCGCGGAAATCAGGGCGCGCGCTCTCGGCGGCGACGCAGAGGTCGCGGCGGAGTAGTCGGCACAGCGCAGTCTTGGCCGGGAAAGTCAGGCGCTCCGGGCCGCCCTCGGCTCGCGATGCGGCGTTTGCGCCCGAATACTCCCGGCATTGTTGCTGGCGGCAATTTCGATCAGCGCGCGCTGGCCGGCGGCGGTCAGTTCGCTGAGATCAGTCCTTCCGCTTTTCGCGCATTTGATGATTTGCCTGGCGATCCGTTTGCGAACCGCGTGCTCCTCGCCGCGCGGAACGTTTCGACAGACCTCATCCAGCGCGGCGTCCATGTTCGCCAAGGTCCATCGGTCAAAATCGCCCTCGATCATCGCCATCTCCTCCCGATGCCGTGAACTTGTTTGATGTTTGTTGCTTCGCGGAATCCATCAGGGCGCGTTTGTTCCCGACCGTCGAATTCCGGAAGAAGGAACAAAATAGTCCTCCCGCGGGTTTTCTGAAGACACAGGAGCGTGAGCGAGACAACTCGCCACGGGAAAGGGATGCCGCACTATCATTTCGACCTGGTGAACTGGAAGACCGTCGCCGACCAGGGCGGCGCCGAATTGTCGGATGACATCGCGGCAATGGATTCCGCCGATGCCATCGCGCGGCGGCTGCTCGACCGGCGGCCGGACCTCAGGAAGCGGTATTACGCCATTCTCGTCACCAACGACCGCGGTGACGAGGTGTGCCGGCTGCCGCTCGAGATCATCCACTGACGCGCTCGGCGTGATCGTGCACCTGCGAGGAGCAAGCGATGGGACATTCCAGCCACGGTATCGTGAAAGACGAAAAGGGCCAGGAACAGCCCGCGGACAAGAAGCGCGCGCAGACGGTCCATAAGACGGATCCGAAGCATTCGGTCTCGCGGGAAGCTACCCGCGATCCCAAACTCTCCGACGGCAACAAATCGGCCGAAGCATCAAAACCGAAGTAGCGGTCGCGAACTCACGCGACCGGTCGCGGGCAAGTGTGAGCGACGCGGTCAGGCCGCCGGACTTGGATCCTCCGACCCGTCATGGGTATGACCGGCCGGCCCGCGGCTGAAGACGCCGTAATTGCTGGATTTCATGCCGCCGTTGCCATCGACGCCGTTGGCCTGCAGACCGAACCTCAGGAGTTCGCGAACCGCCGCCGCTCGCGTCGGCATCCTGTGCTTGAAACGAAAATCATCGACCGCCGCCAGTTCCTCCGGCGACAGCATGACCTGCAATCGTTCGCCGCGCATGTCGTTCATGGTGTCCTGCGCCAAGTTAGATGTTTGAGTAGTTTACTCAACGCGCACCATCGACCGCGGTTCCGCAAACTGAGGCGCAGGCGTCAAGTTAGTAAATTAATCAAGTAAAATCAATAGCTTAGGTGTTGAATTCCAATCGTGTCGGTCGCATAATCCGGGCTTGGAGGACGCCATGACTGACGACGTCAAGCTGCCCCGCAAGCTTTCAGACGAGCCGATGCCCCCGAAGCCGCGCCGGCCCAGTCATGAACGGGTCATCGAGCAACTCGACCGCTGGGCCAACAGTCCCGCGCTGCAGCCGCCGATACGTTCCGATGCGAAAACGGTCTGAGCCGCCCACATGATTTCGCGGGGCTGAACGGGAATGGCGCGTGCGAAAAATCCGGCTAAGCGCTCTGCGCCGTCTTCACGCTCACCACATTGCCGTCAGGGGGAGCTTGATTGCCGGCCTGATTGCCAGGTTGATTACCCTGGGCGGCCTGGCGCTGCAGGCTGTCGCGCCGCAGGCTGATTTCGTCGCGCACGAACTGATAGCCGAGCTTGAACGTATCCAGCCCGTCGCCGCTGATGGTGCCGTCACGTAGTCCTATGATGACGCCGCGCAGGATCTTTTCGACCTCGTCCTGCAGGCAATCCAGTTCATCGACGGTCGTGGCATCCTGAATCTCTTCGCCGAGATCGAGCAGGGCGGTGGCGAGTTCGCTGGCCTTTTCCGGCGCGATCCGCGTCACCTTGGTGTAGAGCGCGGCGCAGATCGAGCCGATGATGCTGAGCGCGGCGATGCCGATATAGAGCAGATCGCTGTAGCGCTCCATGAACGACTTGATGTCGTCGTTGATATATTGCGCCGCGCCCTGATGCGCGACGATGAAGGCGTCCTTGTCGGTATCGGCCGGCTCGATCTTGGAGGCAAAGCCGTCGGCCAGCGCAAGCTCCGCCTTGTTTTCGTAGATCGTGCGCGCCAGGTCGCCGGCGGTCACCGCCGACAGCCGCGAACTTGCAACCAGCAGCCAGTGCAGCCCGATGGTTTCGACGTCTTCCTCGGGGATTGCCGGCGAGGAGGACAGCGTGCCTGCCGCGATCGTCTCGTCCGAAAGCGCGGGATTCTTTCTGGCCAGCGCCTTTGCGGCGTCGATCGAATTCAGGGTGAAGGCGCCGCGCTTGGCATTATGCTCATAGCTCTTGTCCTTGAGGATCCTGGAGCTGCGGACAATCGCCACGACCGCGCCAAAACCCGAGGCGTACAGTTTTTCGAAGGTCGATCCCGGCGGCGCCATCTGCACCGGCGAAGTCCCGTTGATGTCGGGGACTTCAAGAATGTTGCGGACGAAGGCCGCGCCGCTGTCGCTGTCGGCCATCACGGCGATCTTCTTCTTGCGCAATTCGGCAACGGTCTTGATCTTCTTGCCGTTCGGGCTGAGCAGCAACATCACATCGTGATCGAGGATGGCGAGCGAGCGCGTATGTCCGGGAATTTTGGCGTCGGTACGCAGCACCGCCAGATTGGCTTCCCTGCGGTCGAATTGCGCAAGCGCCTTGGCGCTGTCCGGATTGCTCACGATCCTGAGCTGCAGCCGCGACGTGTTGTTCTTGAGGACGGCGGCAAGGCGGGCGGCAAAGCGGGCCTCGGGGCTGGTCGGGTCACCGACGGCGAACACCAGCGTTTCGGAATTCTTCAGCCAGATCCGGCCGCACCAGACCGTCGCAATGGTCAGGATGACAGTCAGAATGGCGAACAACAGGATCTGGGCGCTGTTGCTCTTGACGACGACGCGTCCTCGCTTGCGCGGGTTTTCCACTGACGGCGTCGGGACTTCAGCGCTCATGGCTCTCGACCTGGGGCCGGGGTAATCCGCCCGCCATCTGGCTGCCGGCGACCGCCCGTGCGAAAACTAAATACCTAAAAAAGAACGAGAATTTTCCAGTCCCGGGATGATATCCGCCCCCGGGTGGATTGCAAATCGCCCCCCATCGGTAACCTTACCGGTGAGACGCGCCGTTAGGACACACCTGAGGTTTTTCGATTTGTCCAGAGGTGCAATCCGGCCCGGGAGATGTCATAAATGGGCAATACCGGGCGATATGTCCGGCTTTAACAAGAAATTGCGCTGAACGCCTAAACCCTGTTTCCGTTCGTCCCGCCAGTCCCAACAGAGGGCGTCAGTTTGCTGCTCCCCACGATGTCTTCCACGGTACCGGTCGGCGCGCTCGTTGGATGGATGCTGCTTCTGACCGCCAAGCACATCGTCGCGGATTTCTTTCTGCAGAATTCCTGGATGGCGATCGGCAAGGATCAGAAGACCGGCTGGGCATTGCCGCTGCTGGCGCATTGCCTGGTTCACCTTGCGGTTGCATTGCCGCTGATCCTGATCGTCGCGCCGAAATTCTGGTTCGTCGCCTTCATCGATTTCTTCATTCACATCACCGTCGATCGCGCCAAGGGGTTTGTCACCTCGCACTTCGGCGTCAACCAGGAGCATCCCTGGTTCTGGTCGCTGATCGGCGTCGATCAGGCGCTGCATCATCTGACCGGTTTCGGGCTTTCGATCTTCATGGCAGCCAACTAGGGCCCGCGCGTCTCCGGGATTCCTGTCGCGAACAAACACGCCTAGATGGTGCGGCCCGACATCGCGTTCGATCAAGGTCCAACCCAGCGCTTCGTAAAAACCTGTCATCCGCGGCCTCGCGCAGAGATAGGCTCTGACAACGCCGAGCGCAAAACAATCCTCCGCGGCACGGTTCACCAGCGCCGCGCCAACGCCGTGCCGGCGTGCCGCCTCCTCGACCCACACCGCCGCCACCCACGGTGTCAGCTGCGGACGTTCCTCGAGATCGGAGGCGATCACCGAACTGGTGCCGAGAAATCTCTCGCCGTCATGGGCCACCAGCGCAAACGGAATCGGCGTCGCCTCCATGTTTTCGCGCAGGCGGGTCGAAATGTATTCGAGCGGAAAACCGTTCGGCTGCCACCACGCCTGCCAGATCCGGTCCGCCACCGTGTCGAAGAATTTTGGGCACTGCCGGAGATCGGAGATGGTGAAGGGATGAGACATTGATTTGCTTCCGGCTCGCTTGCGCGGCATGTTTGCCAAAATCCGGGAGACAGCAATGACAGAACAAGCGCTGACAAAAAAGACCGTCGATGTCCTCGGCAGCAAAATGGCCTATCACGAACGCGGGCAGGGCGCGCCGGTGCTGTTGCTGCATGGCAATCCGACCTCGTCCTATCTCTGGCGCGACGTGCTCCCGGAGCTGGAAGGCCGCGGCCGGCTGATCGCGCCCGATTTGATCGGCATGGGCGATTCCGCGAAATTGCCCAACCCCGGCCCCGACACCTACCGCTTCGTCACCCACCGCAAATATCTTGCCGCCTTTATCGACGCCGTGATCGGGCCGGCGGAGCCCATCACGCTCGTGGTGCATGACTGGGGTTCGGCGCTGGGATTCGACTGGGCCAACCATCACCGCGACCGGGTGCGGGGCATTGCCTATATGGAGGGGCTGCCGCGCCCGTTTGCCGGCTGGGAGGAATGGAGCAAGACGGCGACGCCGATCTTTCAGGGTTTTCGTTCCGACAAGGGCGAGGAGATGATCCTCGACCGCAACGTGTTCGTCGAGCGGGTGTTGACGGGATCGGTCCTGCGCAAGCTGAGCGATGCCGAGATGGCCGAGTATCGAAAGCCGTTTCTCGGGCGCGAGGACCGCTGGCCGACGCTGACCTGGCCGCGGCAAATTCCGATCGCGGGCGAGCCGGCGGATGTCGTGCAGATCGCCGCCGACTATTCGAAATGGATGGCCGAAAACGATATCCCGAAACTGTTCGTCAACGCGGAGCCCGGCGCGATCCTGATCGGGCCGGTCAGGGAGTTCTGCCGGGCGTGGAAGAACCAGACCGAGGTGACCGTGCCAGGCGTGCACTTCGTCCAGGAGGATTCCGGCCCGGCGATCGGCCGGGCGGTGGCGGACTGGATGAAGGCCCATTCGATCTGACGCCGATTGCGAAAAGAACGGCCGCCTTCCACCCGGACCAAAAGAAACGGGCCGCCATCGCTGACGGCCGCTGTAATACGGTTCAAAACAGATAAAAGGTCCCGATCAGCAGGCCCGCGGAAAAGGACCAAAGCCCCAAGGTACAGGCCGACACCAGGCGTACGAGGTTGCGAACCTGCACCTCGAACTCCTCGTCCGTTGTCGTGTGCAACTGAGCTGCCATTGGCGCTGCCCTGCCCAGCACGCGTTGGTCGGATATACGCACAGATCATGGTTAAGGTGGGGCATTTTCCTGAGGTATGCGGCCGTCACACCGCCATCCCCGAGAAAGCCGCTGCCAGTGAGGCCGCGTTCCGATTCGCGCGCCAGGCGCAAGCACCACCGGGCGACTACTGGCGCCCGTGGTTAACCTTTCGTTAGAGAATTGCATTGCATCTTCCGCATAGGGGGAACTGCAATGTTTTCTAGCCGCGACGCATTTGAGAACGATTTCTGCCCGGTTCGGGACGAGTTGCTTGGCGAGATGTATCGCGCGAGCGAGCATGGATTGCCCAAGCTGGTCGAGAGCGTCTCTTCAGAAGTCCGCGCCATGCTGGCGCTGTTCTGCTATCGCCGCAGCCACCTGCACGCGCTGGCGCTGTCGATCGCCACAAGCTGCACCGAACGCGAGCTGATCCAGCTCGGCGGCCGCGTCGGCTCGACGCTTTACGCCCTGTCGCGCGAACCGGCGGCGCGTTCTACCGTCTCGGTGTCCGGCCACCGCAAGCCGATCACGCTGTCGACCAAACCGCTCTCGACCTTCGTGCCGATCGAGGATGAACTCGACGACGAGATCGAAGCCGTTACGGCGTAATCTTTTTGTCGTCCCGGCGCAGGCCGGGAGGTGGATTCACACTCGAAGTGCAACAGTTGGGCAAAGGACTCGGCCGGGGTCCTGAAGTCAAGGCACTTGCGTGGGGTGTTGTTGTAGGCGGCCACGAGGTTGCGGAAGCGGCTGTTTGAGAGTGTGGCCAAGTCGGTCTTGCGGGGGATGAAGCGGCGCATCCGGCCGATGGCGTTCTCGATACCGCCCTTCTGCCAAGGAGCGTAGGGATCGCAGAAGAATGTTTCGATCTTCAGATCGTGGAGCGCGAGATGGCGGGCAAACTCGGTGCCGTTGTCGAAGGTGACGGTCTGGCGCAGCGGCGGCGGCATGGCGCCAAACAGATTGACCAGATGACGGGCGACGCCGTTGGCGGCCTTGCTGGAGAGCCTGATCGCCAGCAGCAGGCGGGATTTGCGCTCATGCACGGTCAGGATGGCCTGACCGTATTTTGTGAACATCATCAGGTCGGCCTCCCAGTGGCCGCAGGTCGATCGGTCGGCGGCCTCGAGGGGTCGATTTGCCAAGGAAACACGGCCTTCAATGAAGCTTGCCGGGCTGCCGCCCTTCCTGCCGCGGCAGCCGCGCTTGCTCTTGCCGCGCGGCAGGTAGCGCCGCCAGCGGTAGTCCCTGGTGCGGGAGAGCTGCGCGTAGATGAAGCGGTAGATGGTCTCGTAGGAGATCACCTTGCGACCCTGTTCGCGTTCGAGCCGGCCAGCGATCTGCTCGGGCGACCATCCGCTTGCGAGCCGCTCAATGACAGCGGCTCGCAAGCTCTCATCTCGCTCCAGGCGCGAGCCCTTCCAGCGCCGGGCGCGGGCCTGCTGGTTGGCGTAACTGGACCGGTATCCGACCTGAGCCCCACTATTGCGCTTCAGCTCCCGAGAGATCGTTGATGGCGAGCGATCCAGAGCTGCCGCGATTTGCCGGACCGAGCTGCCATTGGCCGAAAGCCGGCAATCTCGCATCGGTCGTCCAGGGAAAGCTGATCGTAACTCCGCCCCATGGCAACACCTCCAACCGGAAGTGTTGCACTTCGTTTGTGAACTCAGGGGACCCATAACAACAAAATTCAGTTGGTTTGGAAGGCGTCTACCACATCGCCCCATCGATAGATCACGCGGTATGGGTCCCGGCCTGCGCCGGGACGACGGATGATAGTCCGTGCTTCCTCCGCGCCATGTTGCATTCCGAATCGCCGGGCATGCAGGTCCGGCAGACCTCCGGGCGCACCGCATAAATCCCGCAACGGACGCCAACGCCTACCTTGCCCGACAGCGCCGAGCAGCGGTCGCCATCGCAGCGCATTCCCGATTGCCGCGCATTGACGAATTGTTGGGGGATCAACGCCAGCGCTTCATCGTCCTCGATGCTGAAGCGCGGCCAGTTCTGCGAATAGCTGCAGCAGGCGCCGCAGCTCTGGCACAGGCGTTCGGCATCGCTGGCGGCTTCGATCTCCATACCCCTGCGTTTTAGCGCGGAAGGTGGCGAGGGGCCAGCCGGTTACCCGCAGCATCACGGCTCTTTCGGCTGTTCCCAGACCATGCTCTGCCGCCATTTGGCCCGCAGCACGTCGCGCCGTTCCGGATATTTTTCGTCGAGATAGTCGGCGTCGACCACGCGGTCGGTGCGAAAGCTGCGAAAATCCTTGCGCAGCTCGCACCAGGCCGCCAGCAGCCGCACCGCCTCGTGATAGCCGATCGCGATCGGCCAGATCGTGCGCTCGCTGTCGCGGCCATGCTCGTCGCGGTAGCGCAGCGAGATCTTCTTGCCCTCATGAATTTGTGCCCGCGTCCGCACCATGTCGATGCGGTCGGGCTCCCTGTTCCACGCGGAGCGCGCGCGGCTCGCCGGCTCCAGCACGAACGGCCTCAAGCGTTCCGGCACGGTGTCGGCGATTTTTGCTTTCAGGTCTTCCGCCGCCCGCGCCAGCACGGGATCGGCGTGGCCTGCCACCCATTGCGCACCGAGCACGGCGGCTTCGATCTCATCGGGCGTGAGCATCAGCGGCGGCAGGTCGAATCCCTTTTCCAGGATGTAGCCCATGCCGGCCTCGCCGCGGATCGGCACGCGCTGGCCAATCAGCGTTGCGATGTCGCGATAGATCGTCCGCTTCGAGGTCTCGAGCTCGGCCGCAATCGCGTCCGCCGTCATTGGTTTTCGGGTGCGCCGGAGCACCTGGATGATCTGGAACAGCCGGTCGGCGCGTCGCATGGATTCTCTTTTCTCATGGGGCATTTTTGATGCTGACAGGATGTTGGCAGCAGGGGGCGGCTATCTCAGGGACAACACTTCAATCGAAGGGAACTTGTCCATGATGATTCTCTGTGAGTTCGGAAATTACCAGCCGCTTTGGCGCATTCAAACCTGGGCCCTGGAGCGCCTGATCGCGCTCCACGTCGGTTCCGGCGACCTGCGCTGGGCGCTTATCTCATTGGCACTCAGCTCTTTTGCCGCCGCCTGGGCCCTCGGGCGAAGGCGGATTGCCCGGCTGGCGCGAAGGGGCGCCGGGCAGGCTGCTGACACACCGTTGGCAGCAGCCTGCCATTAAAACGAAGGTCAGCGAGATCGGAGCTTGAAATGATTACGCTTTATGGCTTTGGCGCGGGGTTTGGCCTGCCGGAAATCAGCCCCTTTGTCACCAAGACCGAGGTCCAGTTGAAGATGGCCGGCCTTGCCTACACCAAGGAAAAGGCGATGCCGCCAAGCTCTCCCAAGGGGCAGATGCCCTACATCGTGGACGAGGCCGAGACCATCGCCGACTCCACCTTCATCCGCGCCCATATCGAAGGCAAATACGCCTTCGATTTCGATGCACCGCTTAATCTGCAGCAGCGCGCGCAGGCCTGGGCGTTCGAGCGGATGATCGAGCACCACGTCTATTGGGCGCTGGTCGGGGCGCGCTGGGTCGACCCGGTGAATTTTGCCAAGGGGCCGGCGCATTTCTTCGATGCGATGCCCGATCACAAGCGCGAGAAGCTGTGCGAGGACGCGCAATTCCGCGTGGCCGAAAATTATCTGTTGAGCGGCCTCGGCCGCCATGCGCCGGATGAGGATGTCGACCTTGCGGTCCGCTCGCTGTTTGCGCTGTCGGTGCAGCTCGGCGACAAGCCGTATCTGATGGGCGACACCCCCTGCGGCACCGATGCCACCGCCTTCGGCGCGCTGGCCGGAATTTTGACGCCGTTCTTCGATTCAAGGCTGCGCGAGCAGACCGAGCACTTCGGCAATCTCGTGGCCTATGTCGACCGCCTGATGCTGCAATATTATCCCGAGTTCGCCTGGAAGCCGCTGCAGCAGGCCGTGGCGGCGTAATCCTCAACCGGCGGGAACTGTCTGCCCCTTCAAGGCAGCCAGCTCCGCCTCGAGCTCTGCGATCCGTTCGTCACGCACGGCGAGCGCTGCCGCCACATCGGCCGCATCGAATTTGTGCGGAATATGCTGCGGGCAGTTGGTGTCCCAGGCGGCGATCTTGAACAGGATCACCTGCTCGGGGCGCGCGCGATAACCCTGCGGCATCAGCGATTGCAACAGCGCCGGGTCGTCATCGACCACGCGCGCCTCGCCCCAGAGTTTGACGCGGCGGCGGTGCGCGTAGTCCATCACGAAGATATACGCCTTCGGATTCTCCGAGAGGTTTCCTTGCGTGATGTATTGCCGGTTGCCGCTGTAGTCGGCGAACGCGATCGTGCTCTTGTCCAAAATCTTGACGAATCCCTTTGGCCCGCCGCGATGCTGGATGTAGGGCTGGCCGTCGGCGGTGGCCGTGGCGAGATAAAAGCTGTTGGCCTGGCCAAGGAAGCCCGCGAGGTTTTCATCGATCTCGGTGCGCCAGCCGCCGCGCGCTTCGGCCTGCGCATAGCCCTCGCGCGAACCCTTGGCGGTCTGGATCGCCTTCACGGCCGGGGTGAAGGCGACATCGCTGGAAAACGTGTGAACGTCTGACATTGAAGCCTCCTTGCAAATTCCTGTTCTTGTACGGCGCGCACCACTCCGGCGCGCGCCGCATCGGTGGCATCAGGCGGCCCTGGCGGTGACCACCGGGAAGTCGATGTCGGTCTTGGCGACTTCGTTGACATAGTTGGTCAGCGTGTTCAGCGCGACGTGCAGTACGATCTCGATCACCTGCGCGTCGTTATAGCCGGCGGCCCTGACCGCCTGCAGGTCGGAGTCGGAGACGTGACCACGCGCGTTGACGAGCTTGACGGCGAAACGGACTGCCGCATCCGCCTTGGCGTCGGCCGAGCCGCCGTTGCGATTGGCGGCGATTTCGGCGTCCGAAAGCTTTGCGAGATTCTTGCCGAGATAGGAATGCGCCGAGAGGCAGTAATCGCAGCCATTGATCTCGGCGACCGCAAGCGCAATGCGCTCGCGGGTCGGCGCTTCCAGCGCACCCTTGGCGAGCGCGCCGTTCAGGCCGAGATAGCCTTCGAGCGCGGCGGGGCTGGTGCTGACCAGCCGGAACAGGTTCGGCACCACGCCGAGCTGCTTCTTCACGGCTTGCAGCAGGGGTTGCGCGGCGGCGGGAGCTTCTTCGGTCGAGGCGGGAGTGGGGAGGCGGGACATGGTCGTCATCCTTGGGCTCGGTTGGGGCGAGCGGCTGCTCGCCGTGCCCCGAACATCATACTTGCCAGATAATATAACAATTATCTGAATTGACACTTCACTATTGCTGATATTGAAATAATGGCATGGACCGCCTCGACGCCATGCAGGCCTTCGTCGCCGTCGCCGACCTCCGCGGCTTTGCGCCGGCGGCGCGCAAGCTCAAGCTGTCGCCTTCGGCCGTGACGCGGCTGATCGCGGCGCTGGAGGAGCGGCTCGGTGCGCGGCTGCTGCAGCGGACCACACGCTCGGTGACGCTGACCGACGCGGGCACGCGCTACCTGGAGCGTGTCCGGCGGATCCTTGCCGATGTCGAGGAAGCCGAAGGCGCGGCGGAAGGCGAGCGGTCGCAGCCCAGCGGCCGGCTGGTGATCTCGGCGCCGGTCGGTTTTGGACGCCTCCACGTCAGCCCGGTGGTGTCGGCCTATCTCAAGCGCTATCCGGAAGTCGCCTGCGAGTTGCGGCTGGCGGATCGCATGGTCAATCTGGTGGAAGACGGGGTCGATCTCGCGGTCAGGATCGGCGATCTCCCTGACTCAACGCTGGTGGCGCGTCACGTCGGCGAGATGCGGCGGATCGTGGTGGCCTCCGAGGCCTATCTGAAGCGGCGCGGCGTGCCGAAGACGCCGCAGGCCATTGTTGCGCACGACACCATCCAGTTCGGCGCGACGCCCGGATCGTCCGAGTGGCGCTTTGCCGAGGCTGGCCGCGAGTTTCGCGTCAACTACGTGCCGCGATTTTCCACCAACAGCTCGGACGCCGCGATCCAGTATGCCGAGCAGGGCGGCGGGCTGACCGGCGTGCTGGCCTACCAGGCCGCGGAATCGCTGAAAGCCGGCCGGCTGAAAATCGTGCTGGCGGAATTCGAGCAGCCGGCGCTGCCGATCCATGTGGTCTATCCGACGTCGCGGCTGCTATCGGCCAAAGTGCGCGCGTTCATCGATCTCGTCACCGAAACCACGGATTGGCATTTCGGCTAGCCCACCGGCTCCTTCTTCGGCACCACGCGAAACGTCGCGTTGGCGCGTGCGATCACGGCGTCGTCGGCCTTGATCAGGCTCTGCGCAAAGCAGAGCGTACTGCCGGTCTTGATCACGTCGGTCTCGACCGTCAGCCACTGACCGATCTGGCCGCTGGAGATGAAGTCGATCGCCATGCCGACCGTCACCAGCGAATAGGCGCCGCGCATTTTGTAGCCGCAGCTATGCCCCATCGCCTTGTCCGCCAGCGCTGCGATCAAACCGCCATGCGCAAAGCCGCGCGCGTTGGTGTGCGGCTTGGCCAGCCGGAGCCCGAGGATGATCGCGTCAGGCGTTTGCTTCGAATAGATCGGCTCCCAGGGGTCGGTGAGCGGGCTGCGGCGGGATTGCCGCTCGAAGCCTGGGGGAATGCCGGTTGATGCCGTGATGTCGGTCGATGTCATGCGGGCCTCGGATGCTGGGCTGCCTTCCGCCATTGAACGCGATCCGCACGCGGAAGGCACCGCCTACAAAGTTTTAAACGGCATTGCAGCGGCTGTTTGAAACGCGGGCGTTGCCTATCTAGACCAGTCTATATAGAATTGGCGCGCTCTGCCACCGGAAAGCATCGCCATGCCGGCATCTACTAGAGCGTTTTCAAGCGAAGTGGATACCGGTTCGCGTGAAGAAAACGCGTCAAAACAAAAAAATAGAGCCCCGTTCCGATTCAATCGGAACGGAAAAGGCTCTGGACATCGCGGCGCCATTGTGCGGGCGGCCGCGACGCTGTTCCGCCGCAACGGCTTTGCCGCCACCGGGATCAACGAGATCGCCGAGGTCAGCGGCGCCCCGAAAGGCTCGCTCTATCACTATTTCCCCGACGGCAAGGACCAGATCGCCGAGGCTGCGGTGCGCTTTGCCGGCGCCGGCGTGGTGGCGACGCTGGAAAAGCTCGCGCAGGAGCACCATTCCGCTTCCGCGATGATCCGCGCCTATTGCCGGCTGTTGGCCGGCTGGATGGCCAAGTCGGGCTTTCGCGACGGCTGCCCGATCTCGACCACGCTGCTGGAATCGGCGCCGCAAACCGCAGGCGTGGCGGCCGCGGGGCGCGAGGCGTTTGCCGGCTGGTGCGCCGTGATCGCCCGCGCGCTGGTCCGCGACGGTCTTGGCAAGGCCGAGGCCAGACGGCTTGCGACGCTCACGGTATCGGCCATCGAGGGCTCGCTGATCCTGGCGCGGGTCGAAGGCAGCGCGGCGCCGATCGACGATGTCGCAAAATCGCTCGCCAGTGCATTGCAAGTGCGGACGCCGGCGCGCAAACGCGCCGCAGCCTGAGGGGTATGCCATGAACGATCTGCAGGACCGTCTCAGCCAGAGCGAAATCGAGGCGTTCGTCGGCTCGCTGGCGTTCGTGCGGGAATATTCCATCCGAATCGTCTCGGTCGCGCCGGGTGAGGTGACGATCGAGCTGCCGTTCGACGAACGGTTTTCGGGGCCGCCGGGGCAATTTCCGGCATCGCTGGTCGGCACCGCCGGCGACGTCGCGGCGGTTTCCTCCTGCCTGTCGCTGTTGCCGCGGGGATGGGCGCTGGCGACGCTCGACTTCACCATCAAGATGACCGGCGTCGCCAAAGGCGAGAAGCTGCGGGCGAAGGGCCGGGTGCTGCAGGCCGGCCGCACCAATTCGGTCGGCGCCGCCGATATCTCCGTCGTCTCGGGGGAGCGGGAAATCCTGTGCGGCACCGTGCTCGCAACCACCCGCAATTTTCAGATCAAGCCGCTCGAGGCGGCTTGATCCGTCACGCCACGACCGTTGCTAAAGCCGTCATTGCGAGGAGCGCAAGCGACGAAGCAATCCATCTTTCTTGTACAACGAAGAATGGATTGCTCTCGCGGAGCCCGTCATCGGGCGCGCATTCGCGCGACCCGTTGGCTCGCAATGACGGGGAGGGGCATTGCCTTAAAGCGGCAGCCCGACATAATTCTCCGACAGCGACGCTGAAGCTGCCTTCGAACCGACCAGATAGTTCAGCTCGGCCAGCTGGATTCGCGCGGAAAATTCACCCTCGTCGGGGAATTTGTGCAGCATCGAGGTCATCCACCAGGAGAAGCGCACCGCCTTCCAGACCCGGGTCAGCGCCTTCGCGGAATAGCCGTCGATCCCTGCGGAGGATTTCTCGTCGTAATACTCGCGAAACGCGCCGGAGAGGTAATGCACGTCGCTGGCGGCGAGATTCAACCCCTTGGCGCCGGTCGGCGGCACCTTGTGCGCGGCGTCGCCGGCCAAAAACATTCTTCCGAACCGCATCGGCTCCGCGACAAAACTCTGCAGCGGCGCGATGCTTTTTTCGATCGAGGGGCCGGTGACGAGGTTGTCGACCGCCTTCTGGTCCAGCCGCCGCTTCAATTCGTCCCAGAACCGATCGTCCGACCAGTTCTTGATATCGTCGTCGAGCGGGCATTGCACGTAATAGCGGCTGCGGTGGTTCGAGCGCATGGTGCAGAGCGCAAAGCCGCGTTCATGGTTGGCATAGATCAGTTCATGCGAGACCGGCGGCGTCTCCGACAGGATGCCAAGCCAGCCGAACGGATAGATCCGGTCATAAGTCTGGATCGCCTCGGGCTTGATGCTGGCGCGGCTGACGCCGTGAAAGCCGTCGCAGCCGGCGATAAAGTCGCAGGCGATCTCGTGGCTGACGCCGTCCTTGACGTAGCTGACGCGGGGATGGTCGGTGTCGAAATCGAGCGGCTTGACGTCGGCGGCCTGATAGACCGTGGTGAGGCCGGCGGCCTTGCGCGCGTTCATCAGATCGAGCGTCACCTCGGTCTGGCCGTAGATCATCACGGTCTTGCCGGTCGCCCCATGCATGTCGATGCGATGCCGCGCGCCGCCGAACGCGAGTTCCACCCCATGATGCACCAGCCCCTCGCGATGGGCGCGCGCGCCGGCGCCGACCTGGTCGAGCAGCGCCACGGTGCCTTCCTCGAGCAGGCCGGCGCGGATGCGGCCGAGCACATATTCGCCGGTCTGGCGCTCAAGAATGATGTTGTCGATGCCGTAGAGATGAAGTAGTTGCCCCAGCAACAATCCGGCCGGACCGGCACCGATGATGGCTACTTTTGTCCGCAAAGCGCATTCCCCCGATTTGGCATGATCAGATCCGCGCCCCAAGATGTCGCAGGCTTGTAATGATGATTACATCATATAACAATCCGCTCAAAGGGGTGTTGTTCTCAGGTCTTTCGCACAAGCGGCGGCCGCTTTGCCGCAGGGGCAGTTACCCGCACCATACCCGGCTTGAAAAACCGGCCCAACTATATAACATGTTAACTAACAACAGGCCGGGCAATCAAAGCCCGCTTCATGATCAGAGGGAGAGACGTCGATGAGGAAAGCGTTTTTGGCGTTGCTGCTGGCCGCCGCTGTGACGCCCGCGATGGCGCAGGAAAAGAATATCGAGCTGAAGATCTCGCACTGGGTGCCGGCCTCGCATCCGCTGCAGAAGTCGCTGGAAGACTGGGCGGCCGCGGTCGAGAAGGATTCCGGCGGCACCATCAAGTCAAAGGTGTTTCCGGCCCAGCAGCTCGGCAAGGCGTTCGACCATTACGACATGGCGCGCGACGGCATCGCCGACGTCACCTACGTCAATCCCGGCTACCAGCCCGGCCGCTTCCCGATCATCGGCGCGGGCGAGCTTCCGTTCCTGATGTCGGACGCCAAGGGCGGCTCGATGGCGCTGGACGAATGGTATCGCAAATATGCCGAGAAGGAGATGAAGGACGTCAAATTCTGCCTCGCCTTCATCCATTCGCCGTCGTCGTTCCATTCCCGCACCAAGAAGATCGTGGTGCCCGACGACGTCAAGGGCATGAAGATCCGCCCGGCGCACGCCACCATGGCCAACTTCGTCACCTCGCTCGGCGGCACCAACGTGCAATCCTCGGCGCCGGAAGTGCGCGACATCATCGAGCGCGGCGTTGCCGATGCGGTCACCTTCCCGTGGGGTTCGCTGCTGCTGTTCGGCATCGACAAGGTGACGAAGTACGACATGGACGCGCCGCTCTATGTCACGACCTTCGCCTTCGTCATCAACAAGGACAAGTACAGCCAGATGTCCGACAAGCAGAAGAAGGCGATCGACAACAATTGCAACAACGAGGCCTCCGGCCGTGTCGGCGAGTACTGGGGCAAGATGGAAGATGCCGGCATCGCCAAGATCAAGGCGGACACCAGCCACGAGGTCTATAAGCTCACGCCCGAGCAGATCGCGCTCTGGAAGAAGGCTTCCGAGCCGCTGACCAAGACCTGGGGCGACAACGTCAAGAAGAGCGGCGTCGATCCCGATCCGGCGATGGCCGAGCTGCGCGCAGCGCTGAAGAAGAACAACGCGCTGGCGGAATAACTCTGATCCTGTAACCCCGGCGCGGCGGACAATCCGCCGCGCCTTTTCCTTACCCTTGGTCAAGCCCCTCGGAGCGGACATGAATCGCGCGTGGATGGACCGGTTCATCGACACCATCGAATGGATCGCGGCCGCCTTTGTCGGCATCGTTGCGGCTGAACATCTTCCTCGCCGTGATCCTGCGCAACACGCTCAGCTACAACATCCCGGATTCCTTCGATATCGGGCGCATGTTCCTTGGCATCCTGATTTTCTGGGGCATTGCCGCCACCAGCTATCGCGGCGGCCACATCACCGTCGACCTGATCTGGGCCAATGTCGGCCCGAAATACCAGCGCATGATCGACGTGTTCGCGACGCTGGTGCTGCTGTTCGTGGTGGCGGTGCAGACCTGGACGCTGTTCGACAAGGTACGCGGCACCTACAACGACAATGTTCTGACCTTCGACCTGCACATGCCGACCTGGCCGTTCTTCGCGCTGGCCTGGGCCGGGGATTTCGCGGCCGTGTTGCTGATCGCGATCCGCACCTATCGCCTGGTCTTCCATCCGGAGGAGATTCAGGAAGAACCCAAAATCAAGGCCGTGGAGTAGGCGATGAGCACCGATGCGGTCGCCGTCCTGGGATTTGTCGCGCTGTTTGCGCTGATGCTGCTGCGCGTGCCCGTGGGCATGGCGATGGGGCTGGTCGGTGTCTGCGGTTTCGGTTACCTCGTCGGCTTCGCGCCGGCGCTGAAGCTGATCGGTCAGACCTCGATGCGCACGGTCACCGACTACACCTTTGGCGTGATCCCGATGTTTTTGCTGATGGGCACCTTCGTCAGCAACTCCGGCATGAGCCGCGAGCTGTTTCGCGCCGCCAACGGTTTTGTCGGCCATCTCAGAGGCGGGCTCGGCATCGCCACCGTCGGCGCCTGCGGCGGCTTTGCCGCGATCTGCGGCTCGTCGGTGGCAACCGCCGCGACTTTCTCCGCCGTGGCCTATCCGGAAATGCGCCGGTTCGGCTATCCGCAGTCCTTTGCGACAGGCGTGATCGCGGCCGGCGGCACGCTCGGCGCCATGCTGCCGCCGTCGACCGTGCTTGCGGTCTACGGCATCATCACCGAGCAGGACATCGGCAAGCTGTTCATCGCCGGCATCATACCGGGCATCCTGGCGATGACGATGTACATGCTCACCATCGCCCTGATCGGCTGGTTCAGGCCTGACTTCCTGCCGCGGGGCACGCCGATCCCGTGGCGCGAGCGCTTTGCGGGCCTCAAGAGCATCTGGGCGCCGGTGCTGCTGTTCATCTTCGTCATCGGCGGGCTCTATGGCCTGCCGTTCCTGCCGCGCTTCACGCCGACCGAAGCCGGCGGCGTCGGCGCCACCGGCGCGTTCCTGATCGGCCTGCTCACCGGACGGCTGAACAAGGAAAAGATCCTCGCCTCGCTGCTGCAAGCCACCCGCACCGCGGCCGCGGTTTTTACCGTGCTGATCGGCGCGCTGATCTTCGGCTATTTCCTGACGGTGACGCAGACCCCGCAGAAGGTCACGGAACTTCTCACCAGCACCGGGTTCGGTCCCTACGGCATTCTCGCCCTCATCATGGTGATGTATCTGGTGCTGGGCTGCCTGATGGACGCCATGGCGATGATCATCCTGACCGTGCCGATCATCTTCCCGGTCATCATCCATCTCGGCTTCGATCCGATCTGGTTCGGCATCATCATCGTGATGACGGTCGAGCTCGGCCTGATCCATCCGCCGGTCGGCATGAACGTGTTCGTGATCAAGAGCGTGGTAAAGGACGTGTCGTTCTCGACGATCTTCCGCGGCGTGATTCCGTTCGTGGTGACCGACCTGATCCGGCTGGTGATCCTGATCGCATTTCCGATGCTGGCGCTGTGGTTGCCGACCCGCATGATGGCGCACTGAGAGTTCAGAAATGGCCCCGACGCTCGAAACAAAATACGTCTTCACCATCACGGCGCGGATCGGCGAGGTCACAACCGCAGGCGAAATCGGTCACGGCGTTCGCCGCATCATTCCGATCGTCGGCGGCGAGGTGAGGGGCGAAAACGTCAACGGCAAGGTGCTGGCCTTCGGCGCCGACTTCCAGATCATCCGCCCGAATGAACTGATCGACCTCGAGGCCAAATACGCCTTCGAGACCGACGACGGCGCCGTGGTCTATGTCGAGAACAAGGGCATCCGTTTTGGGCCGGTCGAGCTGCTGCAAAAACTCAAACGCGGCGAGCCGGTCGATCCAAAGCTGATCTATTTCCGCACCGTGCCGAAATTCGAGACCGGCGCCGAAAAATACCGCTGGCTGATGCAAAACCTCTTCGTCGCCTCCGCCGCCCGCCACGCCGACCGCGTCGTCATCGACGTGCATCAGGTGTTGTAGCTGGCTGTCGTCCCTGCGAACGCAGGGACCCATACGCCGCGGCGGATGTGGCCTAAGTAAACTGGTTGACGGCTTTCTTCCGACCATTGCGGCCGGTGGCTATGGGTCCCTGCTTTCGCAGGGACGACACGGAGGATTGACTCTTTCTCAATTAGTTATAAAATATAACCATTCTGGACAGGAAGCAATAAAGCCCATGGGAAACGCCGCCCCCGCCGCAAGTAGCGGGCAATCCGAGCTGTTGAAGATCGAGAAGACCGGCGCGGTGCTGGCCGTCGGGCTCAACCGGCCGGCCAAGCGCAATGCGCTCAATGACGGCATCATCCTTGCGATCCAGGATTGCTTCTCCAACCTGCCCGACGATATCGGCGCCGTGGTCATTCATGGCATCGGCGATCATTTTTCGTCCGGCCTCGACCTGTCCGAGCTGACCGAGCACGACGCCACCGAGGGCCTGCGGCACTCCCAGATGTGGCACCGGGTGTTCGACCGCATCCAGTACAGCCGCGTGCCTGTCATTGCCGCGCTGAAGGGTGCGGTGATCGGCGGAGGGCTGGAGTTGGCGTGCGCGGCGCATATCCGCGTCGCCGAGCCCTCAGCCTATTTCGCGCTGCCCGAGGGCCAGCGTGGTATCTTCGTCGGCGGCGGCGGATCGGTGCGGCTGCCGCGGCTGATCGGCGTGGCGCGGATGACCGACATGATGCTGACCGGCCGGGTCTATTCCGCCACCGAAGGCTCTTCCTACGGCTTTTCGCAATATCTGACCGAAGCCGGCGGCGCGCTGCCGAAGGCGATGGAACTGGCCGAACGGGTCGCCGCCAATGCGCCGCTGACCAACTTTGCGGTATTGCAGGCGTTGCCGATGATTGCCGAGGCCAATCCGCAAGCCGGCCTGCTGATGGAATCGCTGATGGCGACGGTGGCGCAGAGCGACAAGGAAGCCAAACGCCGCATCCGCGCCTTCCTCGACCGCAAGACCGCCAAGGTGAAGCCGACATGAGCGCCAAGCCGAACGTGTCCCCCGTCGACAGCAGCGCGCATCCGCTGCGCGCGATCTCGTTCGGCAATCCCGCCGTCAATGTCGAGCGCCGCGACGACGGCACCATCTATCTGCGCCCGAAGATCCCGCTCGGCGACTATCCGGTGCGCCTCACCGATCGCCTGCATCACTGGGCGAGTGCCGAGCCCAACCGCGTGTTCATGGCCGAGCGCGATGCCGGCGGCGGCTGGCGGCAGATCACCTACGCGCAATTGCTCGAACAGAGCCGGCGCATTGCGTCCGCCCTGCTGGCGCGCGGGCTTTCGGCGGAACGGCCGATCGTCATCCTGTCAGGCAATTCGGTCGATCACGCGCTGATCGCCTTCGGCGCGCTCTATGCGGGAATTCCGTTCTGCCCGGTATCGCCGGCCTATTCGCTGATTTCCCGGGATTACGGCAAGCTCGGCTTTGTCATGAAGCTGCTGACGCCCGGCCTCGTCTTCGCCGACGACGCCGAGAAATTTGCCGATGCGCTGGCCACCAATGTTTCGGCGGGAACGGAAATCGCAGCCTCGCGCGGCAGCTTGCCCGGTCGCGACGTGACCATGCTTGCCGATCTGCTGGCGACGTCAGCACATCCGCGCCTCGATGCGGCGCATGCGGCGATCGGCCCGGACACGATCGCAAAATTCCTGCTCACCTCAGGCTCGACCGGCAATCCAAAGGCCGTCATCAACACCCAGCGCATGATCTGCGCCAATCAGGTGATGCTGCGCGAGACGCTGGCGTTCCTGAAGGACGAGCCACCTGTCATCGTCGACTGGCTGCCGTGGAACCACACCTTTGGCGGCAACCACAATATCGGGCTGACGCTGTTCAACGGCGGCTCGATGTATCTCGACGAGGGCAAGCCGATGCCCGGCGGCATCGAGGAGACCGTGAGAAACCTTCGCGAGATTTCGCCGACCGTCTATTTCAACGTGCCGAAGGGCTATGAATTGCTGCTGCCGTATCTGCGCGACGACAAGGCGCTGCGCGCAAAGTTCTTCGGGCGGCTGCATGCGATGTTCTTCTCCGGCGCGGCGCTGTCGCCGTTCGTCTGGAACAGCCTCGATGAACTCGCCGTCGCGGAGACCGGTTTTCGCGTGCCGATGCTGACCGGCCTCGGCGCCACCGAGACCTCGCCGTTCTTCATGTCGGTGCGGCCCGATACCAGCCGCTCCGGCCATGTCGGGCTGCCCGTCTCGGGCAATGATGCAAAACTGCTGCCGAACAACGGCAAGATCGAGGTTCGCGCCAAGGGACCGAACGTCACGCCGGGCTACTGGCGCCAGCCGGAATTGACCAAGGCTGCGTTCGATGAAGAGGGCTTTTACAAATTCGGCGATGCGCTGAAACCGGCCGTTGCAGATGATTTCGACGCCGGGTTTGATTTCGACGGACGTATCGCGGAAGACTTCAAGCTCGCAAGCGGCACCTGGGTCAGCGTCGGCCCGTTGCGCGCGCGCTTCGTTGCGGCCTGTGCGCCGCTGGTGCGCGACGTGGTGATTGCCGGCATCAACCGCGACGAACTCTCCGCGCTGGTCGTGCTCGATCTCGACGGCTGCCGCCTGGTCAATCCGGAGCTCGCGCCCGGCGATATCGCCGCCGCGGCCGCTGACCCCCTGGTTCGCGCCGCGTTCCGCGAACGCTTTGCAAAATTCCTCGCCACCGCCACCGGCTCTTCGACCCGCATCACGCGCGCGGTCCTGTTCGATACGCCGTTGTCGATCGATCGCGGCGAAGTCACCGACAAGGGCTCGATCAACCAGCGGGCGGTGCTCGAGCATCGCGCCGGCCTGATCGAGGCGATCTATGCACCCGTGCCATCGGCGCAGATCATCGCGCTGGGCTGAAACCGGAATTTCAAGGGAGAAGACAATGCAATTGAAGGATCAAGCGGCCATTGTCACCGGCGGTGCATCGGGACTGGGGGCTGCGACGGCGCGGCGGCTGGCGGCGCAGGGCGCCAGGGTCGCGGTTTGCGATCTCAATGCCAAACTTGCCGAGACTGTCGCCGCCGAGATCGGCGGCGTCGCCGTGATCTGCGACGTCTCGGACGCGGCCTCCGCCGAAGCCGCGGTCGCCAATGCGTCGAAGGCGCACGGCCCGGCGCGTGTGCTGGTCAATTGCGCCGGCATCGGCGTCGCCAAGCGGGTGATCGGCCGCGACGGGCCGATGGGGCTCGCCGATTTCAACAAGGTGATCCAGGTCAATCTGATCGGCTCGTTCAACATGCTGCGGCTTGCGACATCAGACATGTCGAAGCTCGAGCCGTTGTCGACCGGCGAGCGCGGCGTGGTGATCTCCACGGCTTCGGTCGCGGCCTATGACGGCCAGATCGGTCAATCCGCCTATTCGGCGTCGAAGGGCGGCATCGTCGCGATGACGCTGCCGATCGCGCGCGAGCTCGCGCAATTCGGCATCCGCGTGCTCACCATCGCGCCCGGCCTGTTCCTGACGCCGCTGCTCGCCAATCTGCCGCAGGAAGCGCAGATTCGCTTGCGGCCTCGATCCCGTTCCCGCGCCGGCTGGGACAAGCCGACGAATTCGCTTCGCTGGCGCTGCACATGATCGACAACCCCTATCTGAACGGCGAAGTGGTGCGGCTCGATGCCGCGCTTCGCATGGCGCCGCGCTGAGGTAAACGCATGTTCGTCAACCGGCGCGACGTACAAATTCAGTGGGGGCGACTGCGACCCCGCCAATATCGTCTACTACCCGCGCTACTTCGCGATGTTCGACATTCGACGGCGATCCTGTTCGAAGCGGCCGGCTACTCCAAGCAGGACCTCATCCACAAATATGGCCTGGTCGGCATTCCCATGGTGGATACACGGGCGAAATTCCACATTCCCTCGACCCACGGCGACTGGATCACGATCGAAAGCC
>CAVSXQ010000047.1:0-27332 GCA_963731915.1 uncultured Alphaproteobacteria bacterium | reverse complement strand
CTGAAGAAAAGCGAGGGGCTGGACCAAATCATCGGCTTTATCGAGGCCAAGGGAGGTCTGAGGAAGGCTTGAGCCCACTGGGCGCGCCGACCGAAACCGGCCCCGGCACAAAGCCAAATTAACCAATCCGTTCATATTTGGCCCGCCGCAACAGGAATCTGCGGCGGCCGCGGAACCAAATCCATTCCTTGCGATTACCTCTCTCCGGCTCCGTCAAAACAGCCTTGACGGCAGCCATTATTGTTGCGTGCTGCCAACCGTAGTTGCGTCCTGATGATCGCTCCTTCATTATTGTCCACGGTTGGCCTTCATCCTGCTTCGCTTTGTTGCCGTTCCGGCAGACGTCAGATGCATTGTCAATTCCTTCGCCAACCCCGCATGTCCGAGTAGACGAGTGCTTCGGCTGGGCTTCATCATCGGTTTCATCGCGCTGATCGGAGCCCTGTTCTCCGGGCTCGCGGCTTGGCGCGTCCACGACCAGGAGCTGACGCTGGACGGCATCGCGATGGCGCGCGCGATCGATGTGCATGCGAGCCTGGTGCAGGACCGCCTCACCCAGCGCGAGCTGCTGGCCCGCGTCGCCTCCGGCCTGTTTCGCGCGCCCTCGGTGGTGAAGGCCAACATCCTGCAGCCGCTGCGCTCGGCGATCTATGCCTTCAAGACCGACTTCGTGCTCGCCGCCTGGATTGCGCGCCTGAGGCCAAACGAGCTGCAGGCCGCGCAGGCGGAGTTGAAGACCGAGGGATTTTCCAAATCGGTGATCCGCGACTATGACGACCAGCCGCTGGACCTCAAGGCGGTCGACCAGTCCGTCAACGTGATGATGGACATCGAGCCGCGCAATCCGGAAACGATCGGATTTCCCGGACGCGTACTCGACCAGGATTCCATCATCGGTCCGATGCTGACGCGGGCGATGACCGCGGGCAAGCCTGTCGCCTCCGATCCGATTCCGCTGCTGCGCCGGGGCGGCCCGATCGGCCTTGTGCTTGCAGCACCTGTGGAAGGCATCGGCGAGCCGGCCGGCTTCGTCACGTTCTCCTACGAACTGGCGCCGCTGATGCTGGCCAACGACGATCTGTCGCTGTTTTCGGTGGTGCTGCGCGATCCGCACGAGCCCAACAACGAGTTGGTCGCCAACGAGCAGGGCGTCGTCACCTCTCGCGCGGTGCGGCAGGAAGGCCCGGCGCCTTCGATGGTGCGGACGGTGACGTTCGGCGGCCGCGACTGGTCGCTCGGCTACTACGCCAAGACCAACGCCGCGGTTCGCGCCCAGCAGAACGCGGCGATCGTCGCTGCGATCGGGCTTGCGCTCACCGGCATCGTCTGCGGGCTGTTCGGCTATGTCGCCTACAACAATCTGCGGCTTTCCCGCGAGATCCAGGTGCGGATAGGTTTCGAGCGCCGGCTCACCGCCGTGATCGACGAGCTCAATCACCGCGTCAAGAATATCCTTGCCGTGATCCAGTCAATCGTGACCCGTACGCTGCGCCACGGCTCGGACATCGACGTCGCGCGCGAATTGCTGATCGGCCGCATCCACGCCATGGCCAACGTGGTCTCGCTGCTCAGCGAAAGCCAGTGGCAGGGTGTCAAGCTGAAGGGCCTGTTCGAGGCGCGCGCCATTCCGCATGCCGACCGCATCGCCATCAACGGCCCCGACATCGCGGTGAGCGCGCGGGCGGCGCAAAGCCTGTCGCTTCTGTTCTTCGAGCTGGCCTCGCATTCCGACGAGGGGCTTTCGCTGGTCGGAAAGCATCCGCACATCGTCGCGCATTGGGAAGTCACCGGCGAGGAGCCGGAGGCGGTGTTTCATTTCCGCTGGGAAGAGTTCAACACCAGCGAGGCGACGCGGCGCGCCGACAGCGATTTCGGCTTGATCCTGCTCGACCGCGTCGCGCCCGAAGCACTGGGCGGCACCTCGAAACGCTATTTCACCGATGTATCCTACGTCTACGAACTCACCGCGCCGATGGAAACCGTCATCGATATGACCGAGCGCGACCGCACCGAACAGATTTCTGCCCCCGTGCGGCCGGGGAAGTAGCCTGGAGAGTAACCTCGCCCCGCTTGCGGGGAGAATCGCGGAACAACGCTCACGTCCCGCGCATTAAATCAGCATGATTTCCCAACCTGAGGAGATGGCTGATGGGACGTTATATGTTGCTATGGCTGATCGGCGTGCCGCTTCCGATCCTGGCTCTGATCTGGGCTTTCGGCGGACTGAACTGAAACTTCTGACCCTAACAAAAAAGGCGGCCACGACGGGCCGCCTTCTTCATCTTCCGGGGCTGTAGTCACTTCCCTGGGCTGTTCAATCAGCCGTTGCCGCCGATCACCGCGCGCACGGTGTCATCGGGGCCAAAATCCTCCGCGCCCTCGACATAGAGCAGCGCCGAGAGTTTGGAGCGCGCGCGATTGACGCGGCTCTTGATGGTGCCGACCGCGCAGCCGCAGATCGCCGCCGCGTCCTCATAGGAGAAGCCGGAGGCGCCGACCAGGATCAACGCCTCGCGCTGGTCCTGCGGCAGTTTTTCGAGCGCGGCGCGGAATTCCTCGAACTCCAGATGCGCGCTTTGCGAGGGCTGCGTCTTCAGCGTCTTGGCATAATTGCCCTCGGCGTCCTCCACCTCGCGCCGCCGCTTGCGATAGTCGGAGCGAAACAGGTTGCGCAGGATCGTGAACAGCCACGCCGGCAGATTAGAGCCGGGCTGGAACGAGTTGATATTGGCGATCGCCCGAAGCAGCGTCTCCTGCACCAGATCGTCGGCACGATCGCCGTTGCCGGAAAGCGAGATCGCGAACGCGCGCAGGCTCGGGACCGACGCCAAAATGTCGTCGCGGAGGTCATTGGTGAGAGGCATTAGTCCCTCCCGTCTTTTTGTCGGTTTCGCCCCCGGCCTGGGCTGCCCCTGGCTGATCCAGCTTGCGGATCAGATCCGCGAAGCGGTCGGGCACCCCCTGGCGAACTACGTCGTCATACATGGCGCGGAGTTGGTGCCCGATCCGGGACTGAATTTCCGCATTTAGGCCGCCCTGCCTTCGGGGCGATCCCGGCTGGCTCGCTTGTGACTTTACTTCCTTCATCATCTGATCCACGCTCCCCCGAGAGTTAAGTCCCTGTAACAAAAGAGTTTTCTTCTATTGAGGAACTTGGGCACCGGCCGCATATGAACGGAGCTAATGCAAAGTTCGCCGGAAAGTTCCGCTTTCCAGGAACATTTTGATGGAACTTTTTGCGTCCTCAGGCGTAGTCGGGCAATCAGGGGAACCGGGTCACCCCGTTCATTTGAGCTAAGGCGAAGTTAGACCCGAGACAAGATGGAGTGGGGATGTCCCGATCACAGGTCGTTGCTGAGCATTTGCCGCTGTTGCGGCGCTATTCCCGCGCGCTGACCGGAAGCCAGTCATCCGGCGACGCCTATGTGGCCGCCATGCTGGAGGCCCTGCTGCAGGACGGCTCGCTGCTCGACGAGCGCCATGGTCCGCGCGTCGGGCTGTTCCGGCTGTTCACCCAGATCTGGAATTCGGTGTCGGTGAACGGCAACAGCGATGTCGCCACCCTGCCGCTGCCGTCGGAGCGGCGGCTGTCCAACATCACGCCGCTGCCGCGCCAGGCGTTCCTGCTGCTGTCGCTCGAAGGCTTTTCCGAGGAGGAGGTCGCCTTCATCCTCGGCACCGACATCGCCGAGACCAGGAAACTCACCGATACCGCAGGCCGCGAGATGGCGGCCGAGATCGCCACCGACGTGCTGATCATCGAGGACGAGACTTTTATCGCGATGGATCTGGAAAGCCTCGTGAAAAATCTCGGCCACAACGTGATCGGCGTCGCCCGCACCCATTCGGATGCGGTGGCGCTCGCCAAGAACCGGAAGCCGGGCCTGATCCTCGCCGACATCCAGTTGGCCGACGGCTCCTCGGGCCTCGATGCCGTCAACGAGCTCCTGAAAACGTTTGAGGTGCCGGTGGTCTTCATCACCGCCTATCCGGAACGCTTCCTCACCGGCGAGCGGCCGGAGCCGGCGTTCCTGATCTCAAAACCGTTCCAGCCGGCGATGGTGTCGGCGGTGGCGAGCCAGGCGCTGTTCTTCCAGCGCAACTCGCGCAACCGCGCACCGCGGGCGGCGGCGAGCTGATCAAAGTTTTTTTGCTGGTCGACTGATCCGGCGCGCCAGAACGGCGCGCCGGATTTTTTGTCTGTTCGACGGGATCATGTTCAGTCGTTCGACTTTGGTCCGCCTGTAATGGTGATGTCCTGAGCGAGGTGCCGGCGTCAGGCATGAATTCCGGCTCCTGAACGTTGCCTTGGGAAGTCATGGCATGGGTCGAATGCCGGGTCATCGAATGCGCCGGGCGCGCGGATGCCGGCCCGGCAATTGCGGTGAACAGGACCATCGACGTCACCAAAGCGAGATGCTTGGTAAGCATGATCGTTACTCCTTGTTGTGTCATCCAGCCCCGCGCATCCCTGAGATGTGCACCGGGTTGTAGGAAATCGATATCGGTCGCATCGTCGCCGCATAGGCTTTGCATAAAGGTCGACCGGGTGTGCAATGGCCATGCCGTCCGGCGTTTAATGTGCCCCGGCATGCACCGGGCGATATAGGGGCCGCGCGCTCCGCCTGCTAAGCGCAGACGATGGAAACCAAACGCCGCAACCGGTGGATCGGCTCTCTCTGCCTCATCGTGACCGCTTCCGGCTGGGCGCTGAACTGGCCCCTGATGAAGCTGTTGCTGCGGGAATGGCCGCCGCTGTTTTCCCGCGGCCTTGCAGGTGTCGCTGCCGCGCTCATCCTTGCCTCTATCGCGCTCGGCCGCGGGCAATCGCTTGCCGTCCCGCGCGAGGCGATCCCGAGGCTGCTGTTTGCCTCCTTTACCAACGTGTTCGCCTGGATGGGTTTTGGCACCATGGCGATGAACTACGTCACCGTCGGCGAAGGCGCGCTGGTCGCCTACACCATGCCGATCTGGGCGATGCTGCTGGCATGGCCGTTCCTGCATGCACGCCCGACGGTTCGCGATGTCGCAGCCCTCGTGCTCGGCATCGCCGGCGTGGCCTTGCTGCTGGGGGCGGACGGCTTTGCGTTCAGCGCCGGCAAGCTGATCGGCATCGCGCTCGCGCTGTCCTGCGCGATCCTGTTTGCGCTCGGCAATGTGCTGAACCGCGCGGCGTTCCCGATGCCGCCGCTGGTAGTGGTGGCCTGGCAGGTCGGGCTCGGCTGCCTGGTGATGCTGGTCCTTGGTGTCGCCTTCGAACGTCCCGACTATGCCGCGATCACGCCGCTCGGCACCGCCTGCTTCGTCTACATGACGCTGGTGCCGATGGGCGTCTGCTATCTGACCTGGTTCGAGACGCTGCGCCGCCTGCCGCCCGCATCGGCCTCGACCGGCATGCTGCTGGTGCCCGTCATCGGCGTCGTCTCCGCCGCGCTCATCCTCGGCGAGCCGTTAGGCCTGCGCGAAATCGCGGCGATGGTGCTGACGCTCGGTGGCGTCACGCTGGCGCTGCAGAAGGCCTGATCAAGCAAGCGGGTGCGGCCGGCGTCGCCGGCGTGGACCCCCTCGTCCTATTGACCAATTTGCCCGGTGCCCGCTTTGCAGTTAGCTTCCCGGGAAAGGCGATCAGCTTGGACGGCAAACCCGACATATCAGATAAACTGGCCGCTCTTTGTACCGACGCGGGCCTGACAACGATGCTGAACGGCATCGGCGACGGCTTTTACGCCGTCGATGGCGACTGGCGCATCATCCTCTTCAACAACGAAGCGGCGCAACATTTTCACCGCGACCCGGAAGAGGTCCTTGGCCGCAATCTCTGGGAAACGTTTCCCCGCGCGCGCGAGACGGGCCTCGGCCAGCTCTTCCTCAAGACCATGCAGAGCCGCGAAACCGTCCGCTCGGAAACCGAGTCCGTCATCTTCGGCGGACGGTGGCTGTCCTACCGGCTGTTTCCGCTTGGCGACGGCATCGGTGTAGTGTTTCGCGACATCACGGACCGCCGCAATGCGGAGGCGCAGCGCGATCTGCTGATCCAGGAGCTCGAGCACAGGATCAAGAATACGCTGACCATGGTGCAGTCGATCGCCGATCAGACCTTTCGCAATTCAGGGCTCGATCCGTCGATCCAGCAGGCGTTTGCGGCGCGTCTGGTTTCGCTCAGCAATGTCCATTCGGTTCTGACCCAGAGGAGTTGGGACAGCGCCGATCTCTACGAGATCATCGCATCAGCCATCGGTCCGCATCGCACGCCGGGAAAGGAACGGTTCGAAATGCGCGGTCCGATCCTGCGGCTCGGCCCCAACACCGCGGTTGCGCTTTCGATGGCGGTCCATGAGCTCTGCACCAACGCCACGAAATACGGCGCGCTTTCGACTGAGCAGGGCGAGGTCGAGATCGCCTGGTCGGTCGATCAGGGGCAATTTCGCTGGGCGTGGCGCGAGCAGGGCGGGCCGATCGTCGCCGCGCCCAAACAAGCCGGCTTCGGCACGCGCCTGATCGAGCGCTCGCTTGCCGCCCAACTTTCCGCACAGGTGAAGATGAGCTACGAGCCGACAGGGCTCGTGTGCACGATTGATGCTCCGCTGAACGCGATCCGCGAGAATGAGGGGATATAGCGCGTTTTCAGGCCAAAGCCTGCCCCGGACTTGATCCGGGGTGCGCACCGGTTCGCGTGAAGAAAACGCGTCAAAAGAAAAGCGCGCCGCAGCCGTTGTTCGGGGGAACCTGCAGGCAAAAAAGCGGGGCGCGACCGGCATCACCACGATCGCGCCCCACGTCGCCGGTCAATGGGGCAGGGGGGATAACCGGCTGCCGGGATGACTCCGAAGCCCCCAAATCGGTTCCTGCCGGCCCAAAATTTTTTGAGAATTTTTCGCACACGGTTAAGTGATCGCCAGCCACCCGAACCGGCAAGGTTTCACCCGCGTTGTTCCCGCGATCGCCATGGGGCGAGGGACAGACGCTCATGTCACAGATTCCCAGGATCATTTTCGGTGCACTGGCTGCCTCGCTGACGCTGGGCGCCGTGCCATTTGCTGTCGGCCGGTCGCGGTCGGTCAGGAATTCGCCGGCCGTTTCGAGGCGGTTGCGGAACCGGGTGGAACCGGGGTCAACCGTTCCACCAAGGCTGATCGTGCGTCGGACATCCCGGCCGCGGGCGCACCGACGCGGACGATCTCGATGAAGGTCGAGAGCCTCACCGACACCTCGATCCTGGTTCGGGTTCCCGTTGCCAAGGAAGCCCGCAATCTGCCGCCGGCACCGGTTGCGACCAAGCCCGGCGAACGCAAGCCGAACCGCAAGATGGCGGTGGCCTGCGAGCCGACGGTCAGCGTGCTGACCGAGGTGGCAAAACTGCTGCAGCCCGGGCGCTGCGTGACCTGAGGTCGCCACCAACTGGCCTGAACACACATTCATGACCGTGGACAAAGCCTCACATAGTTCCTGTTGAATGCGGGGCTGCGTCGCCTACGTCCTCACTCAACCGGAGGACCTCATGAAACAGTCGAAACATTTTCTGGAAAATGCGGAGAACTGTGCGCAGCTCGCCGAGCGCGCGGCCGACGAGCCCACCCACAAGCGCTACAAGCGCATGGAAGCCGCGTGGCGCGCGCTGGCGGAGGAGCAGGACTGGCTGGACGGCGAAGTGTCGCCGAAGCGAAGCAATCCAGAGCCCCGCGCGTGACTCTGGATTGCTTCGTCGCAAGTGCTCCTCGCAATGACGGGTGGCGATCTGTGACAAATTCAACACGACGGGCAAATCACTTCTGTTTTTCAGAAATCGTGTCAAGCCCTCAAAGCAAAAATATTTCGTTTGTCACGTCGGGCAAATCTCTGGCATCTGTCGCGACATCCTTGGCCCACACGAGGGGCGCTTCGCGATCGTCACGAAACGTAGGGCCGGGGTTGTGATGGACGCTTCGGCGTCAGGCGTGCGGTTGAGTGCGCTGGACGAAAACGCCGAGGCGTACGGCCAAGTCGTGTGGTCCTGACACCCGTTGCTGGTGCCAAGCTGGCGGAAACTATCCCGCCGTCGACGGTGACAAAACGAATTCGCTCACCGGGGAGAGCACGAAGTACGCCGTAAAGCCATTGCGCGGGGAAGGCCGGGATGTTTCGGCTGAACCTGTATGCTCGTGTGCGCCAAATGCGCAACTTTTGGCACACGAGACCGCGGGTGCAGTCGGCACCCGGCTTTCCCTGCGCCCTCTGTTCAAGAGAGGGCAACGAATTGCAAAACCTCGGGCGAAAGCGAGCCGCGAGAATGCCTCCACTCGTCATCGCCCGCGAAGGCGGGCGATCCAGTATCCCAGAGACGTCAGTGATTGAACCGAGAGGCCGCGGCGTACTGGATACCCCGCCGGAGCCTGTCATCGGGCTCGCCGGAGGCGAGACCCGGTGGCGGGGTATGTTGGTGGGGTGCGATAGCGGAGCGCGAAGCGCTACTCCGCCGGCGCCTCCGCCGGATGACTGGCCGCCGCATTCCGGCTCGCCAAAAATCCCAGCGCCAGGCCGCCGACCGCCAGAATCGGCACCAGCCGCTTGATCCCGATCGTGCGCGCCACCTGAAGCCCGATCGCCAGCAGCGCCGGATCGCTCAGCATGGTCTGCGCCGCCGATTTCGCCGACCGCGCGGCTTCCTTTGCCGCCTGCTCGGCGCGCGCCCGGATCTGCTTCTTGCGCACCATGTAGCTGCCGGCCGCGAGCAGCGTGACCACGAAGAAGATCGTTGCGCCCGCAAGGCAGGCTTCGACGGGCCCGTATTTCTGCAGCACGAACACGAAGGCGGCCGCGCACAGGAACGACGTGGTGACGAGCAGCGCCAGCGCCGCCGCGGCCGCGAGCGAGGTCAGCCGCAGCGCAGTGCCGGTCGAATCCCTGAAATCATCGATGAACCGCTGCAACATCTGCTCGCCTCGTTCTGTAGAGCGCGTCGACAAAGGAGGCAGCTATCCGCCAACGCCGCCACCGCCGGAAGAAGCCTGGTTTTTGCCTCGTCATGGCGCGCCTCAGCGCCGCCAGGCAATGCCGATCAGCAAGCCGATGCCGAGCGCAATCCCGACGGTCGCAAGCGGACGCTGCGTGATCGCGTCTTCCAGCGTCTCTTCGAGCGAACTTGCCGCGTCCTGCGCCGCGTCCATCATCGCGCTGCCGCGTTCGGACATGTCGTCGAACGCAGATTCCGCACCGGCGCGGGCCTGCTTGTAGCCGCGGCGGGCCTGTTTGGTGGCATCCTTGCTAAAGCTGTTGAGCGCGTCGGTGATCTGGTCGGTGAGGGCTGCGATATCGCTCTTCACGGCTTTGACATCCTTCTGCAGGCGATCGTAGGTGGCTGTATCCGTCATGTTTTTATCTCCCGCGAGAACTGGAGTTGTTTCAGCGGGAGAACGTTTCCCGCGGGTGGAAGTTCCACAAGCGAAACCGGATCGTCACCCCGGCAACTGCGGCGAATCGACCGGCATCAGATGTTCTTTCAGGATCAGCGCCACGATCAGCAGCGGCGAGGACAGAAAGCCGCCCATCGGTCCCCACAGCCAGGTCCAGAATGCCAGCGCCAGCAGCACGGCGAGCGCGTTCAGCTCCAGCCGGCGACCGATGATGGCTGGCGTGACAAAGTGGCCCTCGATGAAGGTGAACGCGACAAACAGCAGCGGCGCGACCATCGCCGCGCTGACGGTCGGGAGTGCGACAAGACCGACGATCACCAATACTGCGAACGTCGCGACAGGTCCGATATAGGGCACATAGTTCAGGGTTGCCGCCAACGCACCGAGTCCGGCCGGGTTGGGCATCCCGGCCAGCGCGCAGATGATGCCGGTGCCAATTCCGACCGCGACATTGATCACCGTAACCATGACCAGATAGCCGCCGAGGCGCTCCTCGATCTCGTTGATGATCCGCAGGGTACGCAAACGAGACGTGCGGTCGCCGAACGTCATGACCATCGATCGGCGAAGGTCTTTCCAGCTCGCGATGAACAGCACCAATGTGGCGAAGAACAGCAGGAATTCGGCAAAGGTTGGCGACAGGAATTCCAGCGTTGGCTGCACCCATTCGAACTTCGGCAAGTGGAACGTCGCCAGCGGATCGGAGCCGCCGAGCATGCCCTGCACCTCCTGCCACAGCGCCAGCGGGCGGTCGAAGATGTGCAGCTTGTCCTTCAGCCGCGCGCCAAGCTCCGGCAGCCGGTCGCTCCACTCGATGACCGGCGAGGCGATCAGGCCGACGATGAAGACGCCGAGCGCGCCGACCGCCAGCACGATCAGCACCGATCCCAGCGGACGCGGAATTTTGAGGCGCTCGAGGAAGGCCGCCGCCGGCGACAGCATGGTGCCGACCACAAACGCCATCACGACGGGGAGGAAGAAGGCCTTTGCGAAATAGAGAACGGCCGTGACCGAGATGAGCAGAAGCCCGACCAGCGCGATCGCGACAATTTCCTGGCGCTGGATGATCGGCGGCAAGCTGGCCGTGCTGTCGGGCACCGGCGTGCCCCGCGGCTGCTTGTTGTTGCCTTCCTTGTTGTTGCTTTCCTTGGCGTGCTCCTTGCCGGAGCGCTCCTTGGTCTTGCCGGAAGGCTCCTTCTGCCCGGAGGGCTCCTTGGGCCCGGAAGGCTCCTTGGGCGGCTGCTTCCTGTCGTTCTCCCTGTCCACGGCGGACGGCTGTTCACCGGGCAGCGAACGTTCGTTGGGAAGCACACGCACAATGGTTCTCCCCGCGAAGAGCGACGCGACAAAGGTTCGACGCCGCCGCCGCGAACCGAACTCGCCGCGAACCGAACTCAGCGTCCCAACCTCCGGTATCGGCAAAGGTTCCATCGCGGAGTCGTGAGGCGTCGGCGGCTTGACAGCGCAGGCATCAAGGCGAGTCGGCCGGAACTGTGAAGCCCCGGTCGCGTTTGCTAGGGCAGAGCATCAGCGTGATGCATACCCATGGGGCAGCACATGACACAGCCATCCACGTCCGACCGCCGGCCATCGTCGCGCGCGATCAGCGTGCTTGTATTCGCGGCCGCGGTCTTCCTGGCGCCTGCGATCTTCGCGATCGCCGCCAATGCCCAGACGCTGGGCTACGCGCCGATGCAGCAAAATTCGTTTCCGTCCGATTACGTGACCTCGGATGAGGGCGATGGCGGCGCCACCCCCGAGCGGCTGCGCCGCGCCGTCGTCGCGTTCAACAGCAACGAGCCGGCCGGCACCATCGTGATCGATACCGGCAACACCAGCCTCTATTACGTGCTCGGCCAGGGCCGCGCGATCCGTTACGGCGTCGGTGTCGGCCGCGAGGGCTTTACCTGGTCGGGCGTGCAGACCATCAGCCGCAAGGCGGAATGGCCGGACTGGCATCCGCCGGCGGAGATGATCGCGCGCCAGCCCTATCTGCCGCGCTTCATGGCCGGCGGTCCCGGCAATCCGCTGGGGGCGCGGGCGATGTATCTCGGCTCCAGCCAGTACCGCATTCACGGCACCAACGATCCCTCGACCATCGGCAAATTCGTATCGAGCGGCTGCATCCGCCTGACCAATGAGGACGTCGCCGACCTCTTCAGCCGTGTCGATGTCGGCACCAAGGTCGTCGTGCTGCCGAAGAACGCGCCGCACATCGCGGCAAGGCCGATCGAGGCTGCGGAAACCCGCACCAGCATCAGCGTTCGTCCGGTGCATACGGCATCGCGGATGTATTGAGGTGGATCGGATGAAAAAGAACTCAACCATGCGATGGACGGTCGGAGCGGCGGCGATGCTGTGCGTGTCGCTCGCCTCCGCCGCCCAGGCGCAGGATTTTTTCTCAAACCTGTTCGGCGGCTTCGGCCGCTCGCGCGCGCCCGTCATTCGCATGCCGTTTGGCGATGAGGGCGGACCGTTCGTGCAGCGGGGCGAGGGCCGGCGCTATGGCGGCGGCGGTCAGGCGTTTTGCGTGCGCACCTGCGACGGGCGTCACTTCCCGGTCACGGGAACGGACAACCAGAGCAAAGCGGCGTCTTGCAGCAACCTATGTCCGGCGAGCGAGACGAAAGTTGTCTACGGCAGCAGCATCGACGATGCCGTCGACCGACAACGGAAGACCCTATTCGGAAATGCCCAACGCATTCCGCTATCGCAACGAGCTCGTCTCGGGCTGCACCTGCAACGGCAAGGACGCGCTCGGGCTGGCGCAGGTCAAGATCGAGAACGATCCGACCTTGCGCAAGGGCGACATCGTCGCCGGCGAAAACGGATTGGTGGTCGCTGGCCGCAGCGCCGACAAGCGCGGCGCGTCGCTGAATTTCTCCCCGGCCTCGGATCGCATCAAGGCGCGTTACGAGCGCCTGCCCGTGGTGGCGCGGGAATGACACGATCGTCATGGCCGGGCTAAAGCGCGAAGCGCGTCTTCGCGCAGATGACCCGGCCATCCAGCCAGCAAGAACGTGAGTGCCAGGGTTCAGCATGCCCCGGGATTTCCAGAATTTGGACGAAAAGGCTACATAGTCAGACGGCACGCTTGCCACATAACCGCGGAGCGATTGAAATCATTGAACTTATTTAGATAAGCTCTGAGTTCCCTCGACTGGAACTTGTGTCCCTCTTCCCGCGTTAGACGGACGTTACCAGCGCGGGTTCACACGTCAGTCTTGGGAGGGGTTTTGGGATGCTTATCGGTGCCCTCATCACATTCGTCGTCATTATTCTCGTTCTCTACCTCATCAACCTGTTGCCGCTCGATGGCCGCGCCAAGCAAATTGCGCGCGTCGTCGTGATCATCATCGGCATTATCTCGCTGCTGAAATATATCGCGGTGATCTAGCCCAGCCGCTTCGCAACAAAAAAAGCCCCGGCGGTTGCCGGGGCTTTTCCTGTTCGATGGGAACCTATTTCAGCGTGCTGAACCAGTCGTCCACGTCCTTGTGGATCTGGTCCTTGGCATAGCCGTAGCGCTGCTGCAGCTTGCCTTCGAGTTGCTCGCGCCGGCCTTCGATCACATCGAGATCGTCATCGGTGAGCTTGCCCCATTTCTCCTTGGCGGCACCCTTGAACTGCTTCCAGTTTCCTTCGACCCGGTTCCAATCCATCATCATCTCCCTTCTTTGTGTTGATGATTGTCAACGGATCGGCAGCGCAGGGGTTCCTGCGAAACGCATGCGGCATCGTGCCCACATTTCGTGCAGTCGCAGAGACGGCAGCACGCTGAAATTTAATGGTATCGACGATACCATCACAGCTGATTCCCTGGTTCCCACCTTGCGTTTCAGCTGCATTCCATTCAGAGGCAACGCCGTCCATGAAACTTCATCTGACAATCGCGCGCGCGATGGTGCTGTTCGGTCTCGTCACCGCCGTCGGATTGGCCGCCGTGGTCTTTACAGGGATCTACGCGCTCGGCGAAGTAAAGGTGGGCGGCCCGATCTACGACAAGATCAAGCTCGGCAATGACCTCATCGCCGATATCCTGCCGCCGCCGGAATATGTGATCGAGTCATATCTCGAAGCCACCCTTGCCTTGAACAATCCGGGCGAGCTTGCCAAACGCCGCGACCGTCTGGCTCAGCTCAAGAAGGAATACGACGAACGCCATGCGTTCTGGCTGAAGTCCGACCTTGATCCCGCCATCAAGGCCAAGCTGGTGCAGGACTTGCATCGCGAGGTACTTCGTTTCTGGAACGCCATCGAACAGGGATTCCTGCCGGCGCTGGCGAAAGGCGACGCCACTGCTGCGGCAAAATCCTACGCGGACATTACCTCAGCCTATCTCGCGCACCGTGGCCTGATCGACGATATCGTCAAGAAGACCAGCGACGACAATGCGGCGACGGAAACCGCGGCGACGCAGCGCGTCACGACTTTCACCGTCATGCTGTGGAGTATCTCGGGCCTGGTCTTCCTGATCATTGGCGGCGGTCTTCTCGGCGTCGGCCTCGGTGTCATCCGGCCGATGACGGCGATGACCGGGGTGATGGCGCGGCTCGCCGGCGGTCATCTCGATGTTGAGATACCCTCGCTCAATCGCACTGACGAAGTCGGCGCCATTGCCCGGGCCGTGCAGGTATTCCGGGAAAATTCGGCGCGCGTCCGACTGATGGAGTCCGAGCAAGCCGAACTGAAAACAAGGGCCGAGCAGGAGCGCAAGGCGGCCATGGGCCGCGTCGCCGACGGCTTCGAGCAAGCCATCGGAAAGATTGTCGAAGCGGTCTCGTCGGCCTCCTCGGAAATCGAGACCGCTGCCGGCAACCTGACCACGACCGTGGCGACGAACCATAAACTCACGGTGACGGCCGCATCCGCTTCCGACCGTTCATCCGGAAGTGTGCAATCGGCAGCCGCCGCGTCGGAAGAGATGGCCTCGTCGGTCGGCGAAATCGGCCGTCAGGTCAAGCAATCGGAAGACATCACGCACGCCGCCGTACGTCAGGCCGAGCAGACCAATGAGCGGATTGCGGAGCTTTCGCAGGCTGCCGATCGGATCGGTGAGGTCGTCAAGATGATCGCCGCCGTCGCCGAGCAAACCAACCTGCTCGCGCTGAATGCTACCATCGAAGCTGCACGCGCCGGCGAGGCGGGGCGGGGTTTTGCGGTCGTGGCCTCCGAGGTCAAGGCGCTGGCGGCCCAAACGGCAAAGGCGACCGACGAAATCGGAACCCAGATCACGCAGATGCAGTCAGCAACGCAGCAATCGGTGGCGGCAATCAAGGCGATCGGTGCAACGATCGACCAGATCTCGGAGATCTCGACAGCCATCGCAGCGGCCGTGGAACAGCAGAGTACCGCGACCCAGGACATCGCGCGCAACGTCCAACAGGCGTCGCAGGGCGCGATGGAGGTTGGCGACTGCCTCGCAAACGTCAACCGTGGTTCAGCTGGCGCCCAGGCGGCGGCCGAACAGGTCCATGATTTCTCCCGCTCGCTGTCGCAGCAGGGCAGTGCGCTCAAGCTCGAGGTCGGCAAGTTCCTGAAAATGGTGCGGGCGGCGTGAGGCCCGAACGGGGCTCAGGCCTGAGCCCTCAGCCTGCTGCCTTCGCCTCCTTGCGGCGGGCGTGCAGGATGAACTCGGTGTAGCCGTTCGGCTGCTCGCGCCCCTTGAACACGAGATCGCAGGCCGCCTTGAAGGCAACGCCGTCGAACGCGGCGCCATCGGCTTGTAGAGGGCATCGCCGGCGTTCTGCTTGTCGACCACGACAGCCATCCTCTTCAATGACTCCATCACCTGATCCTTGGTGATGACGCCCTGATGCAGCCAGTTCGCCAGATGCTGGCTGGAGATGCGCAAGGTGGCGCGGTCTTCCATCAGGCCGACGTCGTGAATGTCCGGCACCTTCGAGCAGCCGACGCCCTGGTCGATCCAGCGCACGACATAACCCAAAATGCCCTGGCAGTTGTTGTCGATCTCCTGCTTCACATCGTCGGGCGCCCAGTTCGACTGCGACACCGGGATGGTGAGGATGTCCGAGAGCTTTGCGCGCGGGCCGCCCTTGGTGAGTTCCTGCTGGCGCGCCTGCACGTTGATCTGGTGATAGTGCAGCGCGTGCAGCGTCGCTGCCGTCGGCGACGGCACCCATGCGGTGGTGGCGCCGGCCTGCGGGTGGCCGATCTTCTGAGTGAGCATGTCCGCCATCTTGTCGGGTGCCGCCCACATGCCCTTGCCGATCTGGGCGTGGCCGGGCAGGCCGTCGATCAGGCCGATGTCGACGTTCCAGTCTTCATAGGCCTTGATCCAGGGCTGCGCCTTCATGTCGTTCTTGCGGATCATCGGGCCCGCTTCCATCGAGGTATGGATCTCGTCGCCGGTGCGGTCGAGGAAGCCGGTGTTGATGAAGCAGATTCGCTTCGAGGCGTTCTGGATGCAGGCCTTGAGGTTGACGGTGGTGCGGCGCTCCTCATCCATGATGCCGACCTTCATGGTGTTTTCCGGCAGCGACAGCGCCTTCTCGACCTGCCCGAACAACTCACAGGTCAGCGCGACCTCGTCGGGGCCGTGCATCTTCGGTTTCACGATGTAGACCGAACCCTTGCGGCTGTTCTTGGTCTTCGAATTGCCCTTGAGATCGTGGATCGCGAGCAGGCCCGCGACCGCGGCGTCGAGAAATCCTTCCGGAATTTCGTTGCCTTTGCTGTCGAGCACGGCGTCGGTGTACATGTGATGGCCGACATTGCGCATCAACAACAGGCTACGCCCGTGCAGCTTCAGCTCGCCGCCCGCGGGCGTCGTGTAGACGCGGTCGGCATTGAGCGCGCGCTTTAGTGTCTTGCCGCCCTTTTCGAAATCGGCCGACAGCGTGCCGTCCATCAGGCCGAGCGTGTTGCGATAGACCAGCACCTTGTCCTCGGCATCGACGGCCGCAACGCTGTCTTCCATGTCCAGAATGGTCGAGACCGCCGATTCCAGCATCATGTCGGCGACGCCAGCCGGATCGTCCTTGCCGATGACGTGGCTGCGATCGATCTTCACCTCGATATGCATGCCGTTGTTGACGAGCAGGATCGCAGTCGGTGCTGCGGCATCGCCCTGGTAGCCGGCGAACTGCTCGGCCGATTTCAGCGCGGTGGCGTTGCCGCTCTTCAGTTTCACCGCGAGCTGGCCGGCAATCACGCTGTAGGAGGTGACGTCGGTGTGGCTGCCGGTCGCGAGCGGGGCTGCGGCATCGAGAAAGGCTTTTGCCTTGGCGATCACCTTGTCGCCGCGCGCCTTGTTATAACCCTTGCCGCCTTCGCTCGGATCATGCGGGATCGCATCGGTGCCGTAAAAAGCATCATACAGGCTGCCCCAGCGTGCATTCGCCGCGTTCAGCGCGTAGCGCGCATTGGTGAGGGGCACGACGAGCTGCGGTCCGCAGATTTTTCCGATCTCTTCGTCGACATTGGCGGTTTCGACCGTCTTGGTCGCGGGCTCCGGCAGCAGGTAGCCGATCTCCTTCAAGAACGCCGTGTAGGCGTTCATGTCGAACGCCTTGCCTTTATGCGTGCGGTGCCAGTCGTCGATTTTGACCTGCAGCGCGTCGCGGAAGGCGAGCAATTCGCGGTTCTTCGGCGCGAGTTTCGCGATGATGCCGGCCAGCCCCGCCCAGAATGTATCAGGCGAAATCCCGGTTTTCGGGGTCGCTTCCTTGGCGATGAAATCGAACAGTTCAGGGGCGATCTTCAATCCGTGGGCATCGACACGATTCATGATGGGCTTTCTCGGCAGGAAACGGCGTTATTGCGAGGGCTTTCAGGGCTGAAAGCAGCAAAAAGCGCGCCAAAGGGCAATTTCGGGGGCCCTTTTAGCCATAAGCCGGGTCGATGAGAAGGCCCAAACGGGCCTCCAAAAGTCTCAGATATTGGCGGCGAGATCGACCAGATCGTCGAACAGGATACCGGTCTTCGCCAGCATCTGTTCGATCTCTTCGGTGGCGTCGGGGACCGAACGGGCCGAGGTGTCCAGCACCAGTTCGGCTGACGTCGGCGGCTGATAATCATTGCCGATCCCGGTGAAGGATTTCAGCGTGCCGGCGCGCGCCTTGGCGTAGTGCCCCTTGGGGTCGCGGCTCTCGCAGACTTCAGCCGGCGTCGCGACATGGATTTCGCGGAACGAAGTGTCGGCGATGCGGCGCGCCGCGGCGCGGTCGTCCTTTGACGGCGAGACCGCCGCGACGATGGCGATGTGGCCGTTGCGCGCCAGATGCGTCGCGACCTCGGCAAGCCTGCGGATATTTTCGCTGCGGTCCTGCGCGGAAAAACCGAGATCGCCATTGAGCCCGGCGCGCAGGGTGTCGCCGTCGAGCAGGATCGGCGAGCCGCCATTGGAGAACAGCCGGCGTTCCAGCGCGCGGGCCAGCGTCGATTTGCCGGAGCCGGGCAGGCCGGTCAGCCAGACCACCGCGCCGTTGTGACGGTAGCGCGCCGAGCGCTCGTCGGGACGCAGCGCCGATTCCACCGGCACGATGTCGACGGGGATGGCACGTTGTCCGGCATCGACCGACAACACGAGGCCGCCGCCGGCGATGCGGCCGTTGACCTCGATCACCAGCCGTCCGGTGCGCGGGTTTTCGGTGTAGGGATCGGCCGCGATCGGCTGCGCCAGCGAGATGTCGATCTCGCCGACATGATTGCGCGCAATCGCGTTGGTTTCCGCGTTGGACAGTTCGCCGGGATCGACGGCCTTTTCGATCGCGACCACATTGGCGCGGGCCTCGCGGGTGCCGAGACGAACCAGGATCGCATCGCCCTTGGCGAGCGGCTTGTCGTGCAGCCAGAACACGCGGGCGCGAATCCGGCGCGTGTCGCGCGGGCTCGCACCGGAGTGGGCAATGACATCGCCGCGCTCGACGAACAGTTCGCGGTCGAGCGTGATGCCGACCGATCGGCCGGCGGTCTGGCGGCCGGAGACCGGCGTCAGCGGCCAGCTCTCCACCGACTTGATTCTGGCGATCTTGCCCGCGGGCATGATGACGATTTCATCGCCCGCCGAGAGGCTGCCGGATTCGATGCGGCCGGCGACAATGCGGCGGTCGTCGAATTTGTAGATCGCCTGCACGGGCAAGCGCAGCGCAAGCTGCTCCGCAGGCTGCGCCGGCTCCAGCGCGTCGAGCGCCTCGACCACGGTCGGTCCCTTGTACCAGGCAATGCGGGGCGTATGCGCGGCAACGCCGTCGCCGTCGCGCGCGGAGATCGGGATCACGGCCGAAGGCCGGACGCCGAGGCCGGTCAGATGCGCGGTGATCTCGTCGCTGATCTCCTTGAATTGATCGGCGCTGAAATCGACCCGGTCCATCTTGTTGACGACGACTGCGACTTGCCGGATGCCGAGCAGATGCAGAGATAGCCGTGCCGCCGCGTCTGGTCGCGCACGCCTTCCAGCGCGTCGATAATCAAGACCGCGCCGTCGGCCTGCGAGGCGCCGGTGATCATGTTGCGCAGGAATTCGGCGTGGCCGGGCGCGTCGATCAGCACCACGTCGCGCGAACGGGTGCGGAAGCGGATTTGCGTGGTGTCGATGGTGATGCCCTGGTCGCGCTCGGTCTGCAGCGCATCGAGCAGGAACGACCATTCAAACGGCATGCCGCGCCGCGCGCTGACGGCTTTGAGCATTTCCAGCTTGCCTTCGGGCAGGCTGCCGGTCTCGTGCAGCAGGCGCCCGACCAGGGTGGATTTGCCGTGGTCGACGTGGCCGACGATGACGATGCGAACTTGCGGCCGCGTGGTGCCGTTGGGGGTTGCCGACAGGGCTGATGTCGCAGACAGAGCGGGGGAGAGGATCATGTTCATGGCAGCGCTCACACCAAAAGTCCGTCAGAGATAGCCGGCGACGCGCAGCCGCTCGAAAGCGTCTTCGGTCTCGTGGTCCAGCGCGCGTCCGGCGCGCTCCGGCACTTTGGTGCCGTCGAGTTCGGTCAGGATTTCGTCGATGCTGGAAGCGGTCGAAGCCACCGGATTGGTGATGTCCTGATCGCCGAGCGAGCGGTAGCGCTTGCCGTCCTTCGACAAATACAGCGGAATGATCGGGATGTTCTCGCGCTTGGTGTAGGCCCAGATATCCGCCTCGGTCCAATGCAGGATCGGATGGATGCGCAAATGCGCGCCGGGCGGCGGCGACGCATTGAACTGGTCCCAGAATTCCGGCGGCTGGTCGCGCACGTCCCATCCGCCCTCGAGGCCGCGCGGCGAGAACACGCGTTCCTTTGCGCGCGTCGCCTCTTCGTCGCGGCGGATGCCGGCGATCAATCCGTCAAAGCCGTATTTGGCGAGCGCGAGCTTCAAGCCTTCGGTCTTGCGCGCCGCGGAACGCGCAGCGGGCGGCAACGTCGGATCGACCGCGTCGATCGGCGGGCAGGGCTCGATGCGCAGATCGAGCTCCCATTCCTTGCCGTAGTGATCGCGGAACGCATACATCTCGGCAAATTTCTTGCCGGTATCGACATGCATGGCGGGGAACGGCACGCGGCCGAAGAAAGCCTTTCGCGCCAGCCAGATCATCACGTTGGAATCTTTTCCCAGCGACCACAGCAGCGCGAGTTTTTTCAAGCGCGCGAAGGCTTCGCGCAGGATGTAGATGCTCTGGGCCTCGAGTGCGTCGAGATGATCCATCGACGGCGCGGCAAGCCGCGGATCGCCGAAAATTTCTGGCACCGAAGATGCTTGGACAGGGTTGGCGGCGCGCAACCGGTCCCGGGCGGATTCATTGTCGAGAAGATGCATCTCTGGCTCTTGGACTCTGGAGGCGAAAATTCTATAGTTGCGCTGCAATAGAGAAGAAATAATTTTCTCTTTGCGGGCGTTGAATGAGACATATATAGAAAATAATTCCAGTCAACCCCGGAAGTTGGGGAAGCGAGTGTCGCATGCGATTCCTGCCCGTGTTCCTCGATCTGCAAAGCGGCGTGGTGCTGCTCGTCGGAGCGGGCGACCTTGTACGCGCCAAATTGCGCCTGTTGGCATCAGCCGGGGCACGGGTGCGCTGGTATGCGACCGACGGCAATCATGACCTGACCGGACTTGCCGCTGCCGATGCCGCGCGCATTGAACCCGCCAGGGGCGATCCGCTCTCAGCCGATCTGGGCAATGTCATTGCGATCATGTGCGCGGGTGCCGGCGAAATCGGTGTTGCGATGTCGGCGCGGGCAAAGGCGGTCGGACTGCCCGTCAATGTGATGGACGACCTCGCGCATTCGACCTTCATCTTTCCCGCCATCGTCGATCGCGGCGACGTCGTCGTTGCCGTCGGCACCGGCGGAGCCTCGCCCGTGGTGGCGCGCCGCGTCCGTGAGCGCATCGAGGCCGTGTTGCCGGCGCGGATCGGCGATCTCGCGAGCTTCATCGGCAGTTTTCGCAAATCCATTCATGCAAAGATTCCGGAATTTCCGCTGCGCCGCCGCTTCTGGGAGCGCGTGATCGACGGCCCGATCGGCGCGCTGGTTCTCGCCGGCCGCAAGGACGAGGCGGAAGCCGCGCTGAAGCAGATTGATGACGCTTCCGCTTTCGCCGGTGGCGAGCAGGGCAAGGTTTTGGGCCACGTCACGCTGGTCGGCGCCGGCCCCGGTGATCCCGATCTGCTGACGGTCAAGGCGCTGCGGGCGCTGCAGGATGCCGACATCGTGTTCTACGATGAGCTGGTGTCGAGCGAAGTGCTCGACCGCGCGCGGCGCGATGCGGCGCGCCTGCCGGTCGGCCGCCGTGTCGGCAAGCCCGGCATCGGGCAGGACGCCATCAACAAACTCTTGATCGAAGCCGCGCAGTCAGGCCAGCGCGTGGTGCGGCTGAAAGGCGGCGATCCCTTCATCTTCGGCCGCGGCGGCGAGGAGATCGAAGTGCTGCGCCAGGCCGGCGTCGCTTATTCCGTCATCCCTGGCATTACCGCAGGGCTCGGCGCCGCCGCGCAATTCGAGACGCCGCTGACCTATCGCCAGGAAGCGCTGCGCATCACCTTTCTGACCGCGCACAAGGCGAAGGATGCCGAGGCCGTCGACTGGTCGGTGCTGACCGACGTCAAAATGACCGTCGTTGTCTACATGGGCATGACCGCGGCGCCGTCGATCCGCGCAGGCATGCTCGCCGCCGGCCGCTCGCCGCGCACGCCGGTCGGCGTGTTTGCGCGCGTGACCCGGCCCGACGCGCAAGCCGTGGTCGGCACGCTGGCCGATCTGCCCAGCCTCGTCGAACGCATCGAGAGCGGCCCCGCCGTTCTCGTCATCGGTGACGTCGTCGCGCATTCCGCGCCGTGGCGTCATCTCGAACTCAACCAAGTGATCTGCAACCTGCTGGAAGCCGCCGAATGACCTCGCCACTGCAACAAAAAATCAAGATCACGGGTCCGTCGATGGTGACCGCGAACCGCACCTGGGATGGCGTCGTGATCTATCGCACCGCCTCGCAAGGGTGGACCACCGATATCGCCGAAGCCGCCATCGTCCGCAATGCCGATGACGCCCGCGCGCTGCTCGCCGAGTCGATCGCCGATGACGTCGGCGCGATCGGTGCCTATATCGCGCCGGTCGAGGTCAAGGACGGCGGCAAGATCAGGCCCGGCAATCTCCGCGAACACATCCGCTCGGAAGGCCTCACCATCGACCTTCCGGTTCCGGCTTAAGGTTTTTCTGCCATGTACGCTTATGACGAACTCGACCGCACGCTGATCAATGAACGCGTCTCGGAATTCCGCGACCAGGTGAAGCGCCGGTTGTCCGGCGAGCTCACCGAGGACGAATTCAAGATGCTGCGGCTGCAGAACGGCGTCTATCTGCAACTGCACGCCTACATGTTCCGCGTCGCCATCCCCTACGGCACGCTGTCGTCGAAGCAGTTGCGGCGGCTGGCGCATGTCGCGCGCCGCTACGACCGCGGCTACGGCCATTTCACCACGCGGCAGAACATCCAGTACAACTGGATCAAGCTTTCGGAACTGCCGGACGCGCTGGCCGATCTCGCCGATGTCGGCATCCATGCGATGCAGACCTCGGGCAACAACATGCGCAACGTCACCTCCGACCAGTGGGCCGGCGTGGCGCCGGGCGAGATCGAGGATCCCCGCATCTGGTCGGAGATCTTGCGGCAGCACACCACGCTGCATCCGGAATTCTCGTTCCTGCCGCGCAAGTTCAAGATCGCCATTACCGCGTCCGAGCATGACCGCGCCGCGATCAAGATCCACGACATCGGGCTGCGGCTCTACAAGAACGCCGAAGGCGAGGCGGGTTTTGAGGTGCTGGTCGGCGGCGGGCTCGGCCGCACGCCGTTCATCGGCAAGACCATCAAGCCGTTCGTGGCGGGCCGCGACATCCTCAGCTATGTCGAGGCGATCCTGCGCGTCTACAATCAATACGGCCGCCGCGACAACATCTACAAGGCGCGCATCAAGATTCTGGTGCACGAACTCGGCATCGAAAAGTTCGCCAAGGAAGTCGAGGAAGAGTGGCAGCAGATGCGCGACAGCGCGCTGACGCTCGATCCCGCCGTGGTCGAGGAAATCCGCTCGCGCTTTTCCTATCCGGCCTACGAAAAGCTGCCGCATATGCCGGACGAGCTGAAGCAGGCCGCGCATGATCCGCTGTTCGAGCGCTGGCGCCGCAATTCGGTGTTCCCGCACAAGGTTCAGGGCTATTCGATCGTCACCGTGTCGCTGAAGCCGATCGGAGCCCCTCCGGGCGATGCCACCGCCGACCAGATGGACGCGCTGGCCGATCTCGCCGACCGCTTCTCGTTCGGCGAAATCCGCGTCGGCCATGAGCAGAACCTGGCGCTGCCGCATGTCGCCAAGCGCGATCTGCCGGTGCTGTGGAAGGCGCTCGACAAGATCGGTCTGGCCACGCCGAATGTGAACCTGGTATCCGACATCATCGCCTGCCCGGGGCTGGATTATTGCTCGCTGGCCAATGCGCGCTCGATCCCGATCGCGCAGGAGCTGACGCGCCGTTTCGCCAACCACGACACGGCGAATCTGATCGGCCGGCTGCACATCAATATCTCCGGCTGCATCAACGCCTGCGGCCATCACCATGTCGGCCATATCGGGATTCTCGGCGTCGAAAAGAACGGCGAGGAATTTTACCAGATCACCATCGGCGGCCGCGCCGACGAGAACGCCCAGATGGGCACGCTGATCGGTCCGGCCGTGCCGTATGGCGAAGTCGCCGACGTGATCGAAGACATCGTCGAAGCCTATCTGGCGCTGCGCGATTCCCCCGATGAATTGTTCATCGATGCGGTGAAGCGGCTCGGCGTCGAACCTTTCAAGGAGCGGGTCTATGCCACTCGTTAAGCAGGGAAGAGTAGCGACCGACATCTTCGTGCATGTCGCAGACGGCGCGGAATTGCCGGGCGACGGCGCGGTGCTGATTTCCGCGGCGCGATTTCTCGAAGACCCCGAAGCGCTGTTGCGCCGGGCCGGAAAAACCGGCGTGATCTGGCCCAATAATCGCGATCTCGACGATCTCGTGCCGTATCTCGACCGGCTCGCCGCGGTCGCGCTGGTGTTCCCGAGTTTTCGCGACGGCCGCGCCTATAGCCAGGCTCGCCTGCTGCGCGAGCGCCACGGCTATGACGGCGAATTGCGCGCCACCGGCCAGGTGCTGCGCGACCAGTTCGTCTTCATGCTGCGCGCCGGCTTTGACGCGTTCGAGGTAAAGAAGGAAAGCGACGCGGAAGCGTTTACCGCCACCGCCAAGCGCTATTCGGTGTTTTACCAGCCGACCGGCGACGGCAAGCTCACCGCGCTGCACCGCCGCATGCAATTGCGCCATTCGGAGAGTGCCGGTCAGTGAACGCGCTTACCAAGGAATTGTCCATTGAGCGGACCATCGACACGCCGGCCCTGCCGGCGGCCGATGCACTTGATCGTGCGCTGCGCGAGGCTTCGCCGGCGCAAGTCATCGAAGCCGCGCTGAAGGCGATCGGCCGCGAGCGTCTCGCGCTGGTGTCGTCGTTCGGAACGGAATCGGCTGCCTTGCTGAAGGTGATGGCGGACGTCGATCCGGCCATCCCCGTGGTCTTCCTCGACACCGGCTGGCTGTTCGAGGAGACGCTGGTCTATCGCGACACGCTGATTGAAAAGCTCGGCCTGCGCGACGTGCGTTCGATCAAGCCGCTGGAAGAAACCCTGTCGCGCGAGGATCCCGACCGCGAATTGTGGTTCAGCGATCCCGATGCCTGCTGCCGTATCCGAAAGGTCGAGCCGCTGGCGCGCGCACTAAAGCCGTTCTCGGCCTGGATCAACGGCCGCAAGCGTTTTCAGGGCGGCACCCGGGCCGATATTCCCGTCGTCGAGCAGGACGGCGTCAGGCTGAAATTCAATCCTTTCGCCAACGCTTCGCGCGAAGAAATCGAGGCGATCTACAAGCTCGCCAACCTGCCGCCGCATCCGCTGGTCGCCTCGGGCTTCATGTCGGTCGGCTGCATGCCCTGCACCAGCCGGACCTCGCCGGACGAGGATGCCCGCGCCGGCCGATGGCGCGGCCGACCCAAGACAGAATGCGGCATCCACACGACGGCGACTTCATAGGACAATGAAGCTGCCACACCGCAAACAAAAAAATGCGGTTTCGTTGACGTAAGACCAGTTTCTCACGAGTTATGTCCAACGCGCCTTGACGGCATCCGCCGTCGGGACGAATGGAGATCGGAAAATGATCCGTCGTGTTCTCGTGGTTGCTGCCGGGCTGCTCTGGGCAAGCTCCGCACTCGCCGCCGACTTTTCGCTGCTGAACGTGTCGTACGATCCGACGCGCGAGCTCTATGCCGAGTTCAACAAGGCTTTCGCGGCGGCCTATCAGAAGGAAACCGGCAAGAGCGTCGAGATCAAGCAGTCGCATGGCGGTTCCGGCTCGCAGGCGCGCTCCGTGATCGACGGCCTGCAGGCCGACGTCGTCACGCTCGCGCTCGCCTATGACATCGACGCCATCGCCGGCAAGGGCCTGATCGCTGCCGACTGGCAGAAGCGCCTGCCGCTCAATGCCTCGCCCTACACCTCCACGATCGTCTTCCTGGTGCGCAAGGGTAACCCGAAGGGCATCAAGGACTGGGACGACCTGATCAAGCCCGGCGTCGGCGTTATCACGCCCAACCCGAAAACCTCGGGCGGCGCGCGCTGGAATTATCTGGCTGCCTGGGGCTTTGCCCAGAAGAAGTTCGGTTCCGCCGACAAGGCCAGGCAGTTTGTCGGCGACCTCTTCAAGAACGTTCCGGTGCTGGATACCGGCGCGCGCGGCTCGACCGTTACCTTCGTCGAGCGCGGCGTCGGCGACGTGCTGCTTGCCTGGGAGAACGAGGCGTTTCTCGCCCAGCGCGAGTTCGGCAAGGACAAATTCGAGATCGTGGCGCCGCCGCTGTCGATCCTGGCCGAGCCGCCGATCACCATTGTCGACAAGGTTGCCGACAAGAAGGGCACCCGTGCGGTGGCCGAGGCCTATCTTAAATACTGGTATACCAGGGAAGGTCAGGAAATCGCCGCACGCAACTCCTATCGTCCGCGCGATAGCGAGATCGCGAAGGAGTTTGAGAAATCTTTCGCCAAGGTTGAACTGTTCACCATCGACGATGCTTTCGGCGGCTGGACCAAGGCGCAGAAGGAACATTTTGCCGAGGGCGGCATCTTCGATCAGATCTACAAGAACTGATCCGGACACGGATAGAAGCGGGGCATAGTGAGCGGGGCGGTACGGCGGAGCACCTTGCCAGGGTTTGGTCTCACCATGGGGCTGACCCTGACGTGGCTTTCCGTCATCATCCTGATCCCGCTCGCGGGCCTGTTCCTCAAGACGTTTGACCTCAGCTTCGAGCAGTTCTGGGGCATCATCACCAGCCGCCGGACGCTGAGCGCGCTGAAGATTTCCTTCGGCCTCGCCTTTGCCGCGGCGCTGGTCAATCTCGTGATGGGGACGATCATCGTCTGGGCGCTGGTGCGCTACCGCTTTCCGGGCCGGCGGCTGTTTGATGCCATTGTCGATATCCCCTTTGCGCTGCCGACCGCGGTCGCCGGCGTCGCGCTGACGCAGTTGTTCGCGCAAAAGGGCTGGCTTGGCGCGCCGCTCGCCGAACTCGGCATCAAGGTGGCGTTCACGCCGATCGGCATCTTCGTCGCGATGGTCTTTATCGGCATTCCCTTCGTGGTGCGCACGGTGCAGCCGGTGCTGATCGATCTCGACGTCGAGATCGAGGAGGCGGCTGCTTCGCTCGGCGCCAACCGCTGGCACACGGTGTTTCGGGTGATCCTGCCAAGCCTGATCCCCGCGCTGTTGACCGGGTTTGCGCTGGCGTTCGCGCGCGCGGTCGGCGAATACGGCTCGGTGATCTTCATCGCCGGCAATTTGCCGAACGTGTCCGAGATCGCGCCGCTGCTGATCGTGATCCGGCTGTCCGAATTCCGCTATGCCGACGCCACCGCGATTGCGGTCGTCATGCTGATCGCCTCGTTCCTGATCATCTTCGCGGTGAACCGGCTGCAGCGCTGGGCGCAAACCCGCATTCCGGCACATTGAGACTGGAAATGAATCAGCCGCAAACGCTGTCCTACCCGCCGAGGGACGAGATACATACCGAGCCCGGGGCGATCCGCTTTGTGATCGTGGCGCTGGCGGTGCTGTTTCTCATCGTGTTCGTGGTGCTGCCGCTGGTGGTGGTGTTCGCGCAGGCCTTTTCCAAGGGCGTTGGCGCCTATTTCACCGCGCTCGCCGAGCCCGAGGCGCTGTCCGCGATCCGCCTGACGCTGCTGATCGCCGCGATCTCCGTTAGTCTCAATCTGGTGTTCGGCGTGATCGCGGCCTGGGCCATCGCCAAATTCGATTTTACCGGCAAGACCTTTCTGATCACGCTGATCGACCTGCCGTTTTCGGTCAGCCCCGTCATCTCCGGGCTGGTGTTCGTGCTGCTGTTCGGCGCCCAGGGGTTTTTCGG
>CAVSXQ010000046.1:0-210413 GCA_963731915.1 uncultured Alphaproteobacteria bacterium | reverse complement strand
TAAATCTGCTCGGCAAAGCGCAACATCATCACGGCGTAGCGCGTGGCACACTCATCGTCCGCCTTCCTTCACCACCTTGCCGTCCTTGCGGTGGTACATCCGGCTTTCCTCGAACCAATCCTTCAGCGGCCGGAACACCTTGAACTTCCCGGTTTCCATGCGCGTTAGCATATCCATGACAAACGGGCCTCGACGCTCACGGACCCGTCCTCGAACTGCGCATGTATCGGAATCATGTTCAGCCCCTGCGCACGTGTATTGGTTGGCCAACGAGATGCCTGCACCTTCCAACGTTTCGCGCCGGCCATCTATGTCAGTTTGTGAACTTGCAGACACAGATTGCCGCTCAGTGACTTAGCGCGACTTACACGTGAGTTTAAAGCGGTGGCGTAGCTCTCACGCAAGCGACTTTCAGCGACTTTGTGAAAGCCCGTCAGGGCTGCTTACCCGTTGCGGTAAGAAGCAGGCGGTGTTTCATTCGGCAGCCGACTTAACCCTGCCCACTAGCCCCGGGTCGGCAAGGGCCGGCCCCGACGTTGCATCGGGGCCGTTCTGTTTCATCGCCCATCCGAAGATCTCACCGGCGCGGTCCCTGCGACCCTTGCTAGTGCCTTGGCCTTCTCCAGCGCGGTTTCGCGATCCATCAGTTCTGGCCGAGGGCGTGACTTCTAATTGCGCTTTTTCGGCAATCGCTGGCTGATGTCCGCTTTACCCCGGAAGCGGACATCGATCAGACCATCGCGGATGTCCGCTTTGTGCCAAGCGGACGACGGCCCAAGCCTCGCTTGAGTGGCTCCTACGAAGGGTGTCCGCGCCCTAGTTGCGCCGACAGCTTGGCCACAGCTTTCGCCATATCGGCATTACCACGTTGTTCGTCGCGGCCCGCCTTCGCGAAGAGCCGCCACCAGGTCTTGCGCTTCATCCCTTTGGGTCGGCCAGGGAAGGGATCAAGCAGACTGCCATCACCACCCAGGTTCCGCCGCACCAGAACCGCCCGTGTAATGGCTCACACCCCGATCTGAAAGTCGACAAATGTCCAGTTGCGGCACTTGCGTGGTGAGCCGCCGCTTAGGTGCTGCGTCCGCGCGGGAACGCTCAAGTTTGATTTCAGCGACACGGCGGACGTATCGGACTCCAGGTTCCCAGGTCCGTTGCAAATTGATGGATGTCGATTGCGCCTCGACCTCGTGTATATGTTTTTTAAACACGTCCCAAACCTTGGCCGGCGGTACGCCCTCCAGCTTGATTTCCGGCATGATCGGTAAACGACAGCAAACTGCCATCAATTACGAAATCCTCGAACCAGCACCACATCGAGTTTTCACATCGTCGCGTTTGCTCGTCTTGGCCTTTGACTTCTGATTGCCTTTAGTCATCACGTCCTCACCGTTCGTCCCTAAATCATTTGGGAACGTGTTTTTCCGTTTTACGCCGTTATGCGTCATCGCGGAGACGAAGGTATGATCAAAATGGTCATGCAAAGCCCTAATGATCGCGATTTTATCGTTACGCATTTCGGGCCTCAGCAGCCCCTTGCAGACGAGCACCTCAATTTCCGATCCGTAGCTCGACGGTCAGGCAGCGAAGCCCATCACGCCGTCGTTGCCGGTGATGGCGCATGCGCGAGGCGGCGGGAGAGGTTGATGGTTCGGGGGCGTCCGTCATAGCAGCAATGACCATGTGCCGACGCGCCATCGAACTCGCCAAAGCGTGACATTTGTGACGCTTCCGCTAATCAGGGCACACCGGGTCCGCAAGTTGCGGATATTGGTGGCCTTCCAACGCGGGCGTCGCGATGTTGGCCGGGTTTTTTGTCGCCAGCGCGCGTGGCAACGGTGCGCAGCCTGCGCTTTTTTAGTTGCGACATATTACGTTTTTCAATGCCGAAATGCAAATGCAATACATGAAAACGATTAGTGATTCTCTTTTGCCAACCATAGGCTACTCGACCTGAGCCTCACCGTTTTGGGCGTGTCACCCGGACCACGTGTCGAGCTGGAAGAAATTGCTTTGCCGCGAAAAGGGGTGAGGCAGGTACGAGCCCGTACAGGGGTGAGACACCCTGTGTCTCACCTAGGGGGTATAAGGGGGGCGTGACACACAGGCCTTCGACAGGGGTGCGACAGGGGTGAGACAGGCGGTGGAAACCCTTGCGGCACAGCGATTTTCTGCAAGGTGATCCTTTTGCGTTGCTAGAAACCCCTATTTTTGTTGCTGTATGGTGATCGACAGCCAGCGGAGACGGGCCGTGCGCGTCAAGAAGGAACGGCAGATTCCGAAAGCCCAGGACGTTCCTCGCATCTTCAGCCACCAACGCATTCGGGAACTGGCGGCGGAGGCGAAACTGCCGCTGGGTGATGCACTCCGTTTCGCGGCCTTAGCTCGCGAGGCGGCGCTGATCTATATCGGCGAAGCCAGCACTCCCAGCGGCAACGAAATCCACTACGAGGTAGACCAGCTGTTGCGCGCCGCCGATCGCGCGGTGAAGCAGCGCAAGGGCAAGGAGGCGGCTTGCGAGGACGTGGCCAGGCGGTTCGAACGGCTTTCGGAGCCGACCCGGAAACTCCTCAAGGAGCGATCTGTGCGGCCGACCGTGACCCTGGAGATGCCGGACCCCGAAGCCTTTCGCGATATCGCGCGTCGAGACGAAGCCTGCGAAACCATTGCGAGGCTCTGCCGCATAGGTGCCTGCCGGGAAGAAGGCCGCCGCAGGCCGGGCGGCAAGCGATCGATTACTATTGCATCAACGCTGCATGCGCCAGAACTGCAACAACAACCCGCAAGGCAGAGAAGCCGAGCTCAATTTCGTCATGTGGCTCAGGATGGCCTATCTCGAAGCAACAGGTGAGCGTCCATCCCCTACGGCTAACCCCACGAGACCTGGCCCGTTCGCACGCATGGTGCAGCACTGTCTGGATGAGGTTAGGGCAAGCGCGAACGCTGCTGCATTCAAATGAGCTGCAGCGACGGCGGAAGAGCAAGGAGCAGGATGAGGCCCGGTCAGATCAAGAACCCCAAGACATCCTCTGTCAGGTCAAAAACCCTAAACATCGCCCTGGCTGATCGGGTGTACCGCTCTTGCAGGATGCCACTGCAAGGGAATTGCGATGACCAAAGAAGACGACTGTGATCTACACCAGGGTTAGTGGGAAGCTGCGTGACCAGTTCGAGAACTGGCGCCGCGCTCAGCCAGAAATTCCCCCGCGATCAGAAGCGCTGCGACGCCTTCTTGATAAGGCGCTTACCGCGCCCGGCGCGAACCGCGCGGTACGCGCCATCAAAAACACGACCGCATAACGACGAAGGCCGCCCCTAGGGACGGCCCTCAATTTCTTCGTTTGTCTCAAGCGGCTGCAACCGCACAGAGAGAGATGTCACAAAATGCAAAATAGTAGCGTAATGAAAATTGTCAACGCACTACGCGCGCCCCGAAGCGGTGCGGATGATCTACCATTTGGCCACGACATCCTGAACATGATGCCGTCGCTGCACCGGATAGCGCAGGCGCTCGGCGGCGAGGTTCGCGCCGGGCAGGTGATTGCGCCAGCTCCAGGCCATTCGCCTGCCGATCGCGGCATGTCGATCAAGCTCAGTGACGACGCGCCGGACGGCTTTCTGGTGAAGCTGTTCAATGAAGGCGACCCGATCGCCGCCAAGGATTACATCCGCAGCAAGCTCGGCATGCGCGCCGTGGCAGCCCAATGGCAAGGGCGGCAACGGGTACATATCGCCGGGCAAGGAAATGGCTCGTGCGGCTGTGGAGCTACGCAACGGAAAGCCCGCAGTTTCAGCATCATCGGTGCCGGCGCCGCCACCGCCTGCGCCCGATACCCCGCCGCGTGTCGTTGCGACATATCCCTACGTTAGCGCCGACGGCGAGCTACTCTACGAAGTGCTGCGGATGGAGCCGAAGAGCTTTCGCCAGCGTCGGCCCCTTGCGGGCGGCGGCTATGCGTGGAACCTCGGCGACATGCGGCCAGTGCTCTATCGCTTGCCGGAGCTGCTCAAGTTTCCGGACGCGACAGTTTTTTCTGCGAGGGCGAAAAGGATGCCGACCGTCTCGCCACGCTCGATCTGACCGCGACCACGATCTCCGGCAGCACCACTTGGACGCCGGAGCTGGCCAAGCCGCTGCGTGGCCGCGATGTGATCATCCTCGTCGACAACGACGATGCCCGGCGCAGCGAAGGCTGAGAAGGCGGCGCGCGCCCTGCATGGTGTCGCGGCCTCGGTTCGGCTGTTATTGCTGCCGGACCTGCCATCTGGCGGCGACGTCTCGGATTATTTGGACGCGGGCAACAGCAAGGAGCAATTGGAGCGGCTTTGTCTCAGCGCACCGTTGTTCGATCCGCAGGCTGAAGCACCCTCGCCGATCCTCGAGCCCCTGCCCTTCGTCGATATGTCCGCGTGGCGCGTCAATGAAGGCGTACCGCCACGGGAATGGGGTTTGCGCGATCTCTTCCCCCTCCGCAATGTCGCACTGCTGTCTGGCGAGGGTGCCGCTGGCAAGACGCTTTTGTTGCTGCAACTCGGCGTCGCCCATGCGCTCGGCCGCGATTGGATTGGCACGCTGCCGGAACCGGGTCCGTTCCTGTATTTCGGCGCCGAGGATGAGACCGATGAGATCCACCGCCGGCTAGCCGATATCCTGATGCATTACGGCGCAGATTTCCCCGACCTGCAGGGCAACCTGCATTTGCTGACGTTTGCAGGCGAGGATGCCGTGCTCGGCCATGCCGATCATACCGGGCTGGTGAAGCCGACGCCGCTGTTCGAGCGCCTGATGAAGGCCGCGATCGAGATCAAGCCGGTGCTGATCGGCATCGACACCTCCGCCGACGTGTTCGCAGGCAACGAGAACGACCGCGCCCAGGTACGCCAGTTTGTCGGCCTGCTCCGCAAAATGAGCATCGCGGCCAATGCATATATCGTCGTCAATTCTCATCCGAGCCTGACCGGCATCAATACCGGCAGCGGCCTGTCCGGTTCGACCGGCTGGCACAATAGCGTGCGGGCGCGGGCCTATCTGACGACCGTCAAGATCGACAGAGACGAGGAGCCCGATCCGAACCTGCGGACGCTGGAATTCAAAAAGAACAATTACGGCCCCATCGCCATGAACATCGCACTGCGCTGGGAGCGCGGCGTCTATGTTCCCGTTGCCGGGATCGGCTCGCTCGACAGGCTTGCGGCAGAACAGCACGCCGAGCGGCTGTTCCTAGCGCTGCTCGACCGCTTCAACCGGCAGGGCCGGAACGTCAACGATAAGCCCGCCGCGAGAAACTACGCGCCGACCGCGTTCGCCAAGGAAGCCGAGGCGAAAAAAGACGGCATCCGGAAGGTCAATCTCGAAAGCGCCATGCGTCGACTGTTCGAGGCCGAGAAAATTGTCATCGTGCCCTACGGCTCGCCGAGCCGTGGGACGAGCCGGTTGGAGGCGAAATGACCCGCACCCCCTGCCCGCTTCACCCAAGCTGACGTTGCGCGGACAATCCGCGCAGCCAAGCAGGCTGGCGCGGGCGGGGTCGAAGTTCGGCCCGACGGGACCATATTCGTCCATCTGACGCGCTATCAGAACGGGGGAAAACCGCCCATGAGGACAAAAAGGACCTTGAGCCGGATGAGGGAGCGGTCCTCTGATGGAAACCATGCCCCGCCCTCGCCCACCACACCTTCACCGGGAAACAAATCGCCACGGCAAGGTGGTCTGGTACGTGCGCATCGGCAAAGGCCGAAGGGTTCGCATCAATACCACCTTCGGGTCACCCGAGTTCGACGACGCCTATCACGCGGCGTTGTTGGACCAGAAACCAAAACCGGCGGATAAGGCCGCGCGAGGCACCCTCGGATGGCTGTGGACGCTCTACCGGGGATCGACAGCTTGGCTCGATTTGTCGATGGCAACCCGCAAGCAGCGCGAGAACATCATGGTGCATGTCTTGAACTTCGGCGGCACCGAACCGCTTTCCCGGATCGACCGGAGAGCAATTCTAAAGGGCCGCGAACGTCGCGCGCCACACCTTCGCAAGCCAAGAACTTCATCAGCACGATGCGCGGGCTTTTCAATCTGGGCGGTTGACGCCGACCTCGTAAGAACCAATCCCACCCACGGGATCACGACCAACAAATCCAAGAAGCCCAAATCCGATGGCTTTCCCGTCTGGACGGATGACGACCTTGCGATGTTCGAGCGGCGGTGGCCGCGCGGCACCCGAGAGCGGGTGATGTTCGATGTTTTCCTCTACACCGGGCTCCGCCGAGGCGACGCGGCGGTGATCGGCAAACAGCATGTGCGCAATGGCGTGATCTCGATCCAGACCGAGAAAACCGGCATGTGGGTGACGATCCCGATCCTGCCCGAACTTCAAGCGACGCTCGAAGCTGGCCCGACCGGCGACCTCGCCTTCATCGCCAACAGCAGCAACGGCAACCCGCTTACCAAGGAAAGCCTTGGCAACCTGTTCGCCGAAGCCTGCAAGGCGGCTGGCGTTCGGAAATCAGCGCATGGCCTGCGCAAGGCGGCCGCGACGAACGCGGCGAACCGCGGCGCGACTGTAGCCGAACTGGAAGCGATCTTCGGTTGGGCCGGTGGACAGATGGCCTCGCTGTACACGCGCTCGGCAAATCGCCGCGCACTGTCGGCGGGCGCGATGAACAAGCTGTCGAGGACCGAAACGGAAACATCTATTCCCGCACCCGACCACAAGGTGCGGGCGCCAGAGCAAAAAACATAGCGATTTCAAAGCTGATTTTTTTGAGGTGGTGCGCTCGGAGGGACTCGAACCCCCACGATTTTACTCACTGCCACCTCAAGGCAGCGCGTCTACCAATTCCGCCACGAGCGCTAGGAAGACCGGCCATTTGGCTTGCGCCGGACCGGATCAACGGCGCGGATGTAACAAATCAGGATTGGGGGGACAAGGCCCGTTATCCCACCGATTCAGAGGAGATTTGGACCGGGTTTTTACCGGCTGCCGGGCAGGCGCGGCAGCATCTGCTTGACCTCGACCGCGATTTGGTTGCGGTCGACCAGCACCACGCCGCTGGCCACGGGGAGATTATTGGCGAGGATCTTGACCTCGTCGGCTTCCGTCGTATCGAGCTCGATGATGGCGCCACGCGACAGCCGCATCACCTGGTGGATGGGCATCGTGGAGGTGCCGAGCACGACCATGAGATCGACTGTTACCTTATCGAGCGTTGCGACCACTTTTGAACCGCCGGACTGTGACTAGATGCTTCAGGATTCCAACACAGTTCCACCTGACCACGGTATGGTTAGCCAATGGTTAATGACCGCCAAAGCCTCGATTTGACGACATTTGCGGGCCCCGCCGGTGGCCCGCCCGTCGAATGGCGGATTGCCGACCAGACGATCGGCTATCCCGAGGCCGTCGCGGCCATGGAATTGCGCGCGTCGGACATCGCAGCCGGTCAGGCCGGCGAAATGGTCTGGCTGCTGGAGCATCCCCCGCTCTACACGTCGGGCACCTCAGGCAGGAACGACGACCTGCTCGATCCCCGCTTCCCCTCTTCACCACGGGGCGCGGCGGGCAACTGACCTATCACGGCCCCGGCCAGCGGGTGGCCTATGTGATGCTCGACCTCAAGCGGCGCCGGCCCGACGTGCGCGCCTATGTGGCGGCGCTGGAGGAATGGATCATCCGGACGCTGGCCCACTTCAACGTGCGCGGCGAACGGCGCGAGGACCGCGTCGGCGTCTGGGTCAAACGGCCCGACAAAGGTGTTGGCCACGAGGACAAGATCGCCGCCATCGGCGTCCGCCTGCGCAAATGGGTGTCGTTCCACGGCATCGCGATCAACGTCGAGCCTGATCTGTCGCATTTTTCCGCGATCGTGCCCTGCGGCGTCGCCGATGTCAGGTACGGCGTCACCTCGCTGGTCGATCTCGGCCATCCCGTCGGCATGGTCGATCTCGATATCGCGCTCCGGCAGGCGTTTGTCGAAGTTTTCGGTGCCAGTAGAAACGCCTGCCGGAGTTGACGTCCTCGCGACCTAAGCCGCCGCGCGCTGCGGCGAGACTTCCAGCTTGCCGGCGATGTAGCGCCGTTCCTGGGTCAGGCCGCCAAAGCCGTAGGCGTCGCCCTTGACTTCATCGACATGCAGATAGGTTTCCCCGTGCAGCGGCCCGAGCAATTCGCCCATGCGCGCAAACATGGCGGCGAGATAGGCGGCCTTCTCGTCCTTGGTGTTGGTGCCCTCGCTGACATGGATGTCGATCCAGTAGCTCGCGAGTTTTTGCTCGGCCAGCGATTTTCCGCCTGCGAACCAGTCGGTGGCGTCGACGGATTTGACGATGATGGCGGTCACCTTGGGATCCTTGCGCAGAATCTTTGCGGTGAGTTCTGTGACGGCGCCGGCGATGTCGGATTTCAGCGACGGCGTTTCGCGCGAGGTGGAATAGCTGACGGTGATGAGCGGCATGATGGTCTCCCTGAAAAGTTGCGCGGCGTAAGCGCCTCCCCTATCTAGACCTTGCTCCATCATCTTGGTATCTTATCTCTGCTCATAACAATGATAAGCATATGTGATGATGCCATGGCCGCACTCGATATCCCGACGGTAGAGGCTTTCCTGCTGGTCGCCGAATTGCAAAGCTTTACCCGCGCCGCCGAAGCGCTCGGCACCACGCAGGCCGCGATCAGCATGAAATTGCAGCGGCTGGAAGCGGTGCTGGAAAAACGGCTGGTCGAGCGCTCGCCGCGCGCGGTGCGGCTCACCGCCGACGGCACTGCCTTCCTCCCTTCGGCCCGCGCGCTGATGGCCGCGCACGACCGTGCGCTGTCGGGCGAGCGCGAGGTGCAGCAGCAATTGTCGCTCGGCATCAGCGACCACGCCTCCGGGCCCGAACTGGTGCCGCTGCTGGAACGGCTGCATGCGGTGTCGTCAAATCTTTCGCTCGCGGTGACGATCGGTTTTTCGCGCGAACTGCTCGACGCCTATGATGCCGGCGAACTCGACGCCGTCATCGTGCGCCGGGAAGGCAGCCGGCGCGGCGGAGAGAAGCTGACCGAAGATGAATTCGGCTGGTTCGCCACCAGACGTTTTGCGTGGCGCCGCGGCGAAAAGCTGCGCGTGGCGACATTGGCGCCGCCCTGCGGCGTGCGCGCGATTGCGCTGCGCGCGCTCGACAAGGCCGGCATCGCCTGGAGCGAATCCTTTGTCGGCGGAGGCGTCACGGCGGTGGCGGCAGCCGCGCTGGCCGGTCTCGCCGTGGCACCGCTGGCGCGGCGGATCGCGCCTGCCGGATTGATCGATATCGGCCCGGCGCACGGCTTGCCGCGCCTCGGCACCTCAAAGGTGATGCTGCATTCCAATGTCAGCTACCCGACAAAGCTTGCCGCGCTGCGGACGCTGGCGGCGACGTTTCGCAGCGTGGCCTCGAAGGGCTAGCCGCAGCCCCCTGGACAGGCCAAAAAAGGATACGGTGAGATTGGAACAAACGGCCCTATCGCGCGTTTGCGCCGTGACAACCGGACCGGGGGATGTTCGAAAAAAGTAAACAAACTCAGCGTGATCTCCTCGAGAGTGAGCGTAATTTCCGCCTGCTCGTCGAGGGCGTGACCGACTATGCGCTGTACATGCTCGATCCCACCGGGGTGGTCACAAGCTGGAATATCGGCGGCCAGCGCATCAAGGGCTATTTGCCGGAAGAAATCATCGGCCAGCACTTCTCCCGCTTCTACACCGAAGCCGACCGCGCCAACGGCAAGCCGCTTCGCGCGCTCTCCATCGCCATTGAGCAAGGCCGCTATGAGGAAGAAGGCTGGCGCGTTCGCAAGGACGGCACTTTCTTCTGGGCCAGCGTCGTCATCGATCCGATCCGGGAGGATGGCAGGATCGTCGGCTTCGCCAAAATCACCCGCGACATCACCGAGCGGCGCGAGGCCCAGCTCAGGCTCGAGCAGATGCAGAAGCAGCTTTCGGAATCGCAAAAGCTCGACGCGCTCGGCCAGTTGACCGGCGGCGTCGCACACGATTTCAACAATCTGCTGATGATCATCAGCGGCAGTATTCATACGCTGAAAAAGGGGCTGGGCAGCGACCCCCGGATGCAGCGCGCACTGTCGGCTGTCGATGTCGCTACCAAGCGCGGCGCCTCGCTGACCAGCCAGTTGCTGACCTTCGCCCGGCGCCAGAGCGTCAATCCGCAGGTCATCGATCTCGCTGAGCGGATCAACGCCATCCGCGACATCCTCGGCACCGGTGTCGGCGGCACCGTCAAGCTGGAGTTCGACATCGACCAGAACGTTAGTCACGTCATTGTGGATGTCGCCGAATTCGAGACCGCGCTTGTCAATTTGGTCATCAATGCCCGCGACGCGATGCCCGCAGGCGGCATCATCACGATCGCCGCGCGCAATCACGTGCCCGCGGAAGCGCCGGACGATGGCGAGTATGTCGCCATCACTGTCAAGGATTCCGGCACCGGCATCGCGCCCGACGTGCTCGACAAGATCTTCGATCCGTTCTTCACGACCAAGCCGGTCGGCAAGGGCACCGGGCTCGGTCTTTCCCAGGTGCATGGTTTCGCGCATCAGGCCGGCGGAACGGTCAGGGTAACCAGCGAACTCGGCGAGGGAACGCAGATAACGATGCTGCTGCCGCGCGAGCGCGCAAATCCGCAAGCCGACAGTATCGATGCTTTCGTAGGCGGCGGCAGCGGTACGGTCCTGCTGGTCGAGGATAATCCGGACGTTGCCTCGGTCAGCATCACCCTGCTCGAGCAACTCGGCTATTCCGTCCGCAGGGTTGCGGATGCGGAGACCGCCCTGCGCGAGATCGACCGCGACGGCATCGATCTGGTTTTCTCCGATATCGTGATGCCCGGCAAAATGGACGGCCTGGCGCTGGCCAATCGCATACGCGAAATCCGGCCCGGACTACCGATCCTGCTGGCCACGGGATACAGCGACGCTGCGGCCAACGTCCGCGGCGACTTCCCCATTCTCCGCAAACCCTACGAAATCCATCGAACTGAGCCAGGCGATCACAAAGCTGACGCGCTGAGTGCATCAAATGCCCTGCGCAGGGTTTCGCGGCGAAACACAAAACCATTGCTCCACGCCCGATTTTGCCCCGGGATAGACCGCCGGCCGGCGTTGGGCGTAATCTGGCCCGGCCAAAATCGAACGCGTGGAGTTGGACCATGGCCGCAACCGACAAGGTGTTTTCGGGCTCGATTCCCGAAATCTACGACCGGCTGATGGTCCCCCTCATCTTCGAGCCCTACGCGCGCGATCTCGCCGATCGCATCGCGGCGGCGAAGCCGGGTCGCGTGCTGGAGACCGCGGCCGGCACCGGCGTTCTCACCAGGGCGCTGGCGTCGCGATTGCCCGCAAATGTCAGCATCACCGCGACCGATCTGAACGAGCCGATGCTGACGCAGGCCCAGAAGAGCCTTTCCGACAAGCGGGTCGCGTGGCAGCAGGCCGACGCGCTGGCGCTGCCGTTCGACGACGGAAGTTTTGATGCCGTCGCCTGCCAGTTCGGCGCGATGTTTTTCCCGGACAGGGTCAAGGGCTTTGCGGAAGCGCGCCGCGTGCTGAAGAGCGGCGGGCGCTTTTTCTTCAATGTCTGGGACGGGATTGCGGACAATGAATTTGCCGATGTGGTCACGCAGGCGCTGGCCGAGGTTTTCCCGCATGACCCGCCGCGCTTCATGGCCCGCACCCCCCACGGCTATGGCGACAAGGATCAGGTCCGCAACGACCTGATGGGCGCGGGTTTTGCCGACATCACGATCGACGCCGTGGAGCACAGAAGCCGCGCGCCCTCCCCGCGCGAGCCCGCGATCGCCTACTGCCAGGGCACGCCGCTGCGAAGCGAGATCGAGGCGCGCGGCGCGCCGGGGCTGGAGGCTGCCACCGAACGCGCGGCTGAAGCCCTCGCAAAACGTTTCGGCAGCGGCGCCGTCGACGGAAAAATTCGTGCGCTGGTGATCTCGGCCGGCGGCTGAGACCTAGAGGCAGGCCCAACTTCAGCCAACCAAAGTCCAAACATTTCCGGCTGTGTCTTCGAAATGCGCGAGCGTGCCGCCCCATTCCTGCTTTTCAGGTGGAGCCGTAAAATGCACGCCCTTCGCCACAAGTTCGGAATACGTGGCTTGAATATCCTCAACTTCAATCGAACATCCCACGTAGCGGCCTGCAAGGTGTCGCTCGCTACGGTCTTCTTCTGAAGACACATCTTCGACAATCAGCACGGGACCAAGATCAAATCCGATCGCCTTGTTCTCGTATTCCCACAAGATGCCAAATCCCAGAATTTGGGCGTAGAACTTCCTGGCAGCGGCCAAATCGGTCACGAATACCCTGACATAACGTATGCGCATCGACGCCTCCAACCTGCTAGACCGTCCCCAGCACCGAAAACCGCTCCCCTGCCCGCCGCAGGTTCAGCGCGTCTTCATTGGCGGTCTCGCTGGTGACGCTATCGACACGCGCACCGGGCGGACCGTGGCGGCAGAGCGCGACCATCTCGCTCACCACGCCCGGCGGCCCCGAAAACAGCGCCTCGACGCTGCCGTCCCTGCGGTTGCGTACCCAGCCCTCCAGTCCGCAGGCCACGGCGCGATCCTCGAGCCAGGCGCGGTAGCCGATGCCCTGCACCCGGCCGCGGACCGTCACCTGGAGGATGGCGCCGCTCATTCTTTCTTCAACCCAAGAAATTCGCCGGCGCGCGCCTTGGCCTCGGCATCGCGCATCAGGCGGCCGGTGAGTTGCGCTGAAGGCAATCCCTTCAACTCCTTCGGCTTCGTGCCCTCGCGCAGCGCCTTCAGCGTGTCGTGGATGGCCTGCGTCGCGGCGGCAAACGGCGTATGCCCCTGCAGCGCGATCCTGACGCGCTGGCTGACAAGGAACGCCGCATCATCGAGTTCGCCTTGCGTGTTGCCGAGCACGATCGGCAATTTGGTCGCCGAAGCGATCGCCTGCACCTCCTGCCGCGTCGTCAACCCCGTGAAGAACAGCGCATCGACACCGGTCGCCTCATAGGCTCGTGCGCGCTCGACGCACTCCTCGAAACTCGACGCGGTCGGCCCGCCGCCGCGGGTACCGGTGCGGCCCATGATGACGAGCGAGGGATCGCTGCGGCCATCCAGCGCGGCCTTCATCTTGCCGACGCCTTCTTCCAGCGAAATCAGTTGCGGCTCGCTGACGCCAAACGCCTGCGGCAGCAGCGTGTCCTCGATGGTGAGGCCGGCCGCGCCCGCCGTCTCCAGTTCCTGCACGGTGCGGCGGACGTTGAGCGCATTGCCATAGCCGTGGTCGGCATCGACCACGACCGGCAGGCGCGAGGCGCGCGACATCCGCCGCATCTGCTCGCACAGCTCGGTCAGCGTGATGAGAGTAATATCCGGATCGCCGAGGATCGCCAGCGAAGCGACCGAGCCGCCGAACATGCCGAGCTCAAAGCCGAGGTCTTCGGCGATGCGGACCGAAGTGGGGTCGTAGACCGAGCCGGGGCGTACGCACACATTGCCGTTCAGGATCGCACGGAGCGCTTCGCGCCGTTTTTGAAACGCCATCGCACATCCCTCCCTCGTCATTGCGAGGCGCTCGTTTCGCTCGCAATGACGACTTACGCAAACTCCAGTATCAGCGCATCCACCGCCAGCGTCGCGCCGGCCGCGGCGTGAATCTTCTTCACCGTGCCGTCGCGTTCGGCGCGCAGCACGTTCTGCATCTTCATGGCCTCGACCACGGCCAGCGTCTCGCCGGCCTTGACCTCCTGCCCCTCATTGACCGCGATCGACACCACCAGCCCCGGCATCGGGCACAGCAGTTTCTTGCCGGTGTCGGCCGCCGTGACGACAGGCATCAGCCGCGCGGATTCAGCCTCGCTCTCGGTGAAGACATAGGCCGAAACCTCAAATCCCTGATGCGCGAGGCGAAAACCGTTGGCGATCATCCGCACCTGCATGGCGATCAGGATGTCCGTCGATGGTGCCGTGCCAGACCCCCTCGCCCGGTACCCATGGCGAGACCAGTTGATGCGGATTGCCCGGCAGGCCGTCGGCTTCGATGAAGCGCACCGCGATGCCGTCGGCCTCGCGCGCGACGTCGAGCGCGATTTCCTCGCGGTCGAGCCACACCGCGCGGCGGCGCTCGCGCTGCACCAGCCGGCCGGTCAGCTGGCCGGAAATCTGCCGCTTGCGCTCGCCGAGCACATGATCGATCGCGGCGGCAACCGCCGCCAGCCGTCGCGCGGCCTCGCCTTCCGGCGCGCGTGCGGCAAATCCCTTTGGAAATTCTTCGGCGATGAAACCGGTCGAAAGGTTTCCCTCGCGCCAGCGCGGGTGATGCATCAGCGCCGAGAGGAACGGAATGTTGTGCCTGATGCCGTCGACATAGAAGGCATCGAGCGCGGTGGCCTGCGCCTCGATCGCGGCCGCCCGCGACGGCGCGTGGGTGACGAGCTTGGCGATCATCGGATCGTAATGGATCGAGATCTCGCCGCCTTCCTGCACGCCGGTGTCGTTGCGCACGGTAATGCCGTTCTGGCTCGTTTCCGCCGGCGGGCGATATTTTACCAGCCGCCCGATCGACGGCAGGAAGTTGCGGAACGGGTCTTCGGCATAGACGCGGGATTCCACCGCCCAGCCGGTCAGCGCGACGTCCTTCTGCGCCAGCGCAAGCTTTTCGCCGGCCGCGACGCGGATCATCTGCTCGACGAGGTCGATGCCGGTGACGAGTTCGGTCACGGGATGCTCGACCTGCAGCCGCGTGTTCATCTCCAGGAAGAAAAAGCTCTTGTCCTGGCCGGCGACGAATTCGACGGTGCCGGCGGAATCGTAATTGACGGCCTTCGCCAGCGCCACCGCCTGCTCGCCCATCTTGCGGCGGGTGGTCTCGTCGAGCAGCGGCGACGGCGCCTCCTCGATGACCTTCTGGTTGCGGCGCTGGATCGAACATTCGCGCTCGCCGAGATAGATCACGTTGCCATGCTTGTCGCCGAGCACCTGGATCTCGATGTGGCGGGGATCGACGATGAACTTCTCGATGAAGACGCGGTCGTCGCCGAACGACGACTTTGCTTCCGCCTTCGCCAGATTAAATCCTTCCGCCACTTCGGACTTCGAATGCGCGATCCGCATGCCCTTGCCGCCGCCGCCGGCGGACGCCTTGATCATGACGGGATAGCCGATCTCGTCGGCGATTTTTACCGCATGCTTTTCGTCCGTGATGACGCCGAGATGGCCGGGAACGGTCGACACCTTTGCCTTCGCGGCGGCCTTCTTGGATTCGATCTTGTCGCCCATCGCGGCGATGGCGCCGGGGTTGGGGCCGATGAAGACGATGCCGGCCGCTTCCAGCGCGCGCGGGAACGCCTCGCGCTCGGACAGGAATCCGTAACCGGGATGCACGGCCTGCGCGCCGGTCTTGCGGCAGGCATCGACGATCTTGTCGATCAGCAGGTAACTCTCGGCGGCGGCCGGCGGTCCGATCAGGACGGCGTCATCGGCCATTTCCACATGCAGCGCGTCGCGGTCGGCCTCCGAATAGACGGCTACCGTCTCGATCCCCATGCGGCGGGCAGTCTTGATGACCCGGCAGGCGATCTCGCCGCGGTTGGCGATCAGAATTCTCTTGAACATGTTCTTCTTGGGCTTTTGGTTTTGGGCAGGTTCCTCGAGCCCTGTGGTACAGGAAAACTGCGCCGAGGCAACCGGGCCAGTTTTACCGCCCGCCTCCCCGGCCGCCCCCGAGCATGATCCGGAAAAGTGGGTACCGGTTTTCCGAAAAGATCATGCTCAAACAAAGAGCTAGAGCGGGATGACGATTCGTCATCACGCGCTAGCCGGAATAGGTATTGAACCTGCCGCGCACATAGGCGTGCGAGACCGCCTTCATCAGTTCGGCCACCTCGGTTTCCAGATAGTCGTTGGCCACGATCAGTGCGCGGATGGTAGACCGCATGTCGCCGCCGCAGGCTGCGATCGCCTGATCCACGGCGGCTTCCAGGCCGTCATCATCCGCAGGGTCGGGTTGTCGATCGGCGGACATGCGGCTGTTTCCGGAGGGTGAGCGGCGCAGAGTGCATGTTCTCTTTTTGTTCTAGTTGTGTCAATCGACCTCCTTCCAATCTCCCGTTGAAATCGCAACTGTCCGGCGTCCGCGCGAGCCCGATTGCGGGCAGTTGGGATAAAAGCGCTTTGAATAGCAGGTACTCCCGTAGTTCTCCGGACAAGAACAAAGTTCCAGGCACCCCCATGAATCGCGTCTTCCGCCTCGTTATCGCGCTAACTCCGGCGGCAAAGCACTGGCTGAAATGAACGATTTTTCCCAAGCCGCTACGACGGCGCTTTCCCTGATCGTCCGGCTCGATCCGGAGCTGTCCGGCATCGTGGCGCTGTCGCTGCGGGTCAGCCTGACCGCGAGTGTCATTGCCCTCGTGATCGGCGCGCCGCTCGGCGCGATGCTGGCCGTGACCCGATTCCTCGGACGGCAAGGCGTCATCGTGCTGAGCAACGCGCTTCTGGGCCTGCCGCCCGTCCTGGCCGGACTGGCGCTCTACCTGCTGCTCTCGCGTTCGGGTCCGCTCGGATCAGCGGGCCTCCTGTTCACGCCGGGTGCGATGATCATTGCGCAGGCGATGCTGGCGACCCCGATCGTAGTCGCTCTGGTGCACCGCCCGGCGTCGCTGCTGTGGGCCGAATACCGCGATCTCGCGCGCATCGATGGTCTGTCGACCTTCCGCAGCATCATGCTGCTGTACGCGCTCGGGCGCGGCTCGCTGCTGACCGCCTTCCTCGCCGCCTTTGGCCGCGCCATCGCCGAGGTCGGCGCCATCATCGTCGTCGGCGGCAATATCGCCGGCTACACCCGCACCATGACGACCGCGATCGCGCTGGAAACCAGCAAGGGCGATCTGGCGCTGGCGCTCGGGCTCGGGCTGATCCTGCTGTCGCTCAGCGTCGCGGTCTCGACGATCGCGTTCCTGCTAGTCGGACGCGTTGGGGAAAAATAGCCGCTCGCCGCCGACCTTGTAGTCGCCGATCGTTTTCTGCCCGTCGGCGGAGACCAGCCAGTCGACGAAGGCCTGGCCGTCTTTCGCCTTCACACCGGAATGTTTTGCCGGATTGACCAGCATCACGCCGTACTGGTTGAACAGCCGCTGGTCGCCCTCGGTGAGGATCGCAAGGTCGCCGCGGTTCTTGAACGCGAGCCAGGTGCCGCGGTCGGACAGCACGTAGGCATTGCTAGACGACGCCGTGTTCAGCGCGGGACCCATGCCCTGACCGATCTCGCGGTACCAGTTGCCTTTGGCCGGCTCGAGATCGACGCCTGCGTCCTTCCACAGCCGCAACTCCGCTGCATGGGTGCCGGAGCGGTCGCCGCGCGAGATGAAGGGAGCTTTCGCCGCTGCGATCTTGCGCAAGGCATCGGACACGTCCTTGCTGCCGGCGATTTTCGCGGGATCGGCCTTCGGCCCGATCACCACAAAATCGTTGTACATCACGCCCAACCGCTTCACGCCAAAACCCTCGGCGATGAATTTCTCTTCCGCGACCTTGTCGTGCACGAACACCACGTCGGCGTCGCCGCGCCGGCCGATGTCGAGGGCCTGCCCGGTGCCGACCGCCACCACCTTGACGCCGATCCCGCTCGCCGCGGTGAATTTCGGCAGCAGGAAGCCGAACAGTCCCGACTGCTCCGTCGACGTCGTCGAGGCCACCGTAATGGTGCGGTCCTGCGCCGATGCGCCGGTCGCCATAGCAAGGACTGCGAGACCCGCAAACAGAACTCGTTTCAACATGATTTGCCTCATGCGTGGGACTTGTCTGATCGTACAAGACTTGGTCGTACAACAAGGGGCTATTGGCCGCAATTGACCGTTGGTCCCGCGCCGCAAGCCTGTGCTAGAAAGTCGCAACATAAACTGCTTTTGATGCGAGTTCATATGCGGTCCCGGACTTCCCTCCTCGCCTCCGCCTTCATTCTCGTTCTTGCAAATTTGCCGGCGACCGCGAGCCATGCCGCGAGCGCAACCGTCCGGGATGGCGGCAATGTGCAGCTCGCCGGCACGACCTTTCGCCTCGACGGCATCGAGGCGCCCGCCTTCGACCAGATGTGCATCGACGAGCACGCCGACGCATGGACCTGCGGCGCGGCCGCGCGCGATCAACTGACAAAGCTGATCGGCGACAAGCAGGTGCGCTGCGACGATCTCGGCGTCGATCCCTCCTACAAGAAACGACGGCTCGGCGTCTGTACCGTCGAGGGTGAAGCGACGAGCCTGAACCAGCTCATGGTCCGCAGCGGTCTTGCGCTCGCCGACGCCAGGGGCAAGTTCAAGAGCGATGAGACCGCTGCACACAACGATAAGCGCGGCCTCTGGAAGGGCTGCTTCGTGACATCCGTGGATTTTCGCCGCTGGAAAAAGGATGCCGCGCTCAATGGCGCAGCCTGCCGGGCCGACCGCGACCAACAGATCCGCGCAGTGCTGTTTGCGGACGATCCCGCCATGCCCGCGGGCTGCAACATCAAGGGCAAATACGCCGTGCGCGCCCGCGTCACCGGCAATACCGGCATCTATCATCTGCAGACCTGCCGCAGCTATCCGGGCCTCGACCAGGACCGCTGGTTCTGCTCCGAGGACGACGCCCTCGCCGCCGGGTTCCGCAAAGCTTACAATTGTCGGAGAAGTCTACCGGCCAAATGAAGGCTGGCAAAACCGGCGCCGGTTGTGAGAAAATGTCTCACAGCAGGCACAAATGAGTTCCTCCGACCCCAGCACCCTTCCCGAAGCGGCAGCCGCGGAACGGCTGCGGCAACATCTGGAAGAGATCGCCAGCGAGCGCGACCGCGCGCATCGCGCTTTACAGGAGCGCGAAGCCGAGCTCGCGCGCATCCAGCGCATTGCCCGCGTTGGCGGCCTGGAAATCGATTTCCGCGACGGCGTCAAGAACCGCCGCTCTCCCGAATATCTTCTCGTCCACGGCCTCGCTGCTGAAGCGGCCAACGAAACCTACGAGGATTGGGCTTCGCGCATCCATCCCGAGGATCGCGAGCGGACGCTGAAGCACCTCTTCGACACCTTGAAGGGGGAAAGCGAGGACTATTCCGCCGTATACCGGATCGTCCGGCCGAATGACGGCGAAGTGCGGTGGATACGCGTCGCCGCCAAGATCGACCGCAACCGCGACGGCCAGGCACTGCGGCTGATCGGGGCGGATCTCGACGTCACCGCCCAGATGCTGGCGCAGGCAACATTGCGCGAGAGCGAAGAGCGCTTCCGCCTGATCGCCGACAGCGCCCCGGTGCCGATGTGGGTGACCAAGCTCGACCGCACACGGCTGTTCGCCAACCAGGCCTATGTCGATTTCGTCGGGTTGCCGTTCGAAGAGGCGATCAAGTTCGACTGGCGCAAGATACTGCACCCGGACGACCAGCAGCGCATCGTGCAGGAATCGGTTGCCGGCGAAGCCACGCTAAAGCCCTTCGTGCTGGAGGCGCGCTACCGGCGGGCCGACGGCGAATGGCGCTGGCTGCGATCGGAATCGCAGCCGCGCTGGGACCCGACCGGCAAGCATATCGGCTTCATCGGCGTCGCCCACGACATCACCGCGGCCAAGCAGGCTGAGATCGACCTTCGCCAACTCAATGAAATCCTCGAGCAACGCATCACGGAACGAACCGCGCAGCTGGAATCCAGCGAAGCCCAGATGCGCGCGATCTTCGAGACCAGCAACCAGTATCAGGCGCTGCTCAACCGGCAAGGCGAAGTGGTCTACGTCAACAAGACGGCGCTGGCCGATATCCGCACCGAGGCGGCGGAGATCATCGGGATGCCGTTCTGGGATACGCCCTGGTTCGGTGACACCGATGGCCTGCGCGACGTCGTTCGCGATGCGTTTGCCGCCGTCCTGAAAGGCGAAGCCGTACGGAAGGAGATGCAGCTTCGTCTTCCGATCGGCAACCGCTACTTCGACTTTACGATGCGGCCGCTGTTCGATCAGCGTGGCGCCGTGACCGGCGCCGTGCCGGAAGCCGTCGACATCACTGAACGCCGTATCGGAGAAGAAGCGCTGCGCCAGTCGCAGAAGATGGAGGCGGTCGGCCAACTGACCGGCGGCGTGGCGCACGACTTCAACAATCTCCTGACCATCATCCTTTCCGCCACCGACTTTCTCCGCCGCGGCGACCTTCCGGAAGCACGGCGCGGCCGTTACATCGACGCCATTTCCCAGACCGTGGAGCGTGCCTCCAAGCTCACGGCCCAGTTGCTGGCCTTTGCCCGCCGGCAACCGCTGAAGCCGCAGGTATTCAATGTCGGCGCGCAGGTCGAGAGCGTCGCGCGGCTGATCCGCCCCCTGGTCGGCGGCCGAATTCAGATCGACGTCCGCGTCAGTGATTCCAGTTGCTTTGCGATTGCCGACATCGCGCAATTCGAGACGGCGTTGATGAATTTGGCCGTGAACGGGCGCGATGCCATGGACGAGGAAGGCCGGCTGACGATCAACGTCAGGAAAGTCGGCAGGATCCCCGCCTTGCGGGCCCAGGCCAGCCGCAGCGGGGAGTTTGTCGCGATTTCGATGACGGACACCGGAACAGGCATTGCCCCGGACAAGCTGGAAGCGATCTTCGAGCCGTTCTTCACGACCAAGGAGGTCGGCAAGGGTACCGGCCTTGGCCTCAGCCAGGCGTTCGGCTTCGCCAAACAATCCGACGGCGACATCGAGGTGACCAGCACGCCCGGACAGGGCGCGACCTTCACGATTTACCTGCCGCGGGCCGCCTCACCCGCCGGCACGGCGGAAGCCGCCATCGCCGGCAGCAAATCGGCACCGACCGGCCGCGGCTATCGCGTGCTCGTCGTCGAGGACAACGACGAGGTCGGGCAATTCTCCATGGAACTGCTGGAAGATCTCGGTTACGCGGTGAAGCGGGTCGCCAGTGCCGATGCGGCGCTCGCGATCCTTGCCGAAGATGAATTCGTCGCCGACCTCGTTTTCTCCGACGTCATCATGCCCGGCATGAACGGCGTCGAACTCGCCGGCATCATCCGCGCCCGCTATCCCGGCCTGCCGGTGGTGCTGACCAGCGGATACAGCAACGTGCTGGCGGAGAACGCCCATCGCGGCTTCGAGCTGATCCAGAAGCCCTATTCGGTGAAATCGCTGTCGCGAATTCTGCGCAAGGCGATCTCGGAAAAAGCGTCAGCGCACTGAGCATGATCCGGAAGTGGACGCTCGCATTACGCCGCGTCTTCCACGTCACCCTTTGAGGCCGCCAGCATCTTGCGGACCTCGGCTGCGGGCCGCGCCGGGCTGAACAGGTAGCCCTGCATCTGGGTGCAGCCCAGCGCCTGCACGGTGTCGCGCTGCTGCTGGGTTTCGACGCCTTCGGCCGTCGTGATCATGTTGCGGTCGGTGGCGATGCTGACCACCGCCTTGATGATCGACGAGGAGCCCGAGCCGCGCGTCAGCGCCTTGACGAAGCTGCGGTCGATCTTGATCTTGTCGAACGGGAAGCGCTGCAGATAGCTGAGCGACGAATAACCGGTGCCGAAATCGTCGAGCGCGATGTGGACGCCGAGCTTGCGTAACTGGTTGAGCGTGATCAGCGCCGCGTCGTCGTCGGCAATCAGCACCGCTTCGGTGATCTCGAGCTCCAGCCGGCGCGGGTCGAGCCCGGCCTCCGCCAGCGCGGAGGCGACCTTGAGCGACAGCGTTTGCGACTTGAACTGGATCGGCGAGACGTTGACGGCCACGCGCACGCCGGCCGGCCACGTCGCGGCCTCGATGCAGGCGGTGCGCAGCACCCACTGCCCGATCTCCTCGATCAGGCCGGTTTCCTCGGCAACCGGAATGAAATCGGCCGGCGAAATCATGCCGCGCACCGGGTGGCGCCACCTCAGCAGCGCTTCGCAGCCGGTCACTTCGTCGCTGCGCAGATCGACCAGCGGCTGGTAGTGGATTTCAAAGCTGCCCTCGGCGAGCGCGGTCCGCAGATCGTGCTCGAGTTCGCGGCGCAAATTGGCCTCCGCCTCCATCGACGATTCGAAGAAGCGATAGGTCCTGCGGCCGGCCGCCTTCGCGGCATACATCGCAAGGTCCGCGCTCTTGAGCAGGCCAAGCAGATCGGTGCCGTGGCGCGGCGCCACCGCGACGCCGATCGAGGCGTCGCTGGCAAGGCTTTGGCCGTGGCAATCGAACGGTGTCCGCAACGCTGCATAGATGCGCGCGATCAGCTCGTTGACATCCTCGTCGGAGCGGACGTTGCGCTGCACGATGGCGAATTCATCGCCGCCGAGGCGCGCGACAAAATCGTCGGAGCCGACCGCCTCGAGCAGCCGCGCCGAAACGCCCTTCAGGAACTCGTCGCCGATCAGATGCCCCAGCGAATCGTTGATGCGCTTGAACTCGTCGATGTCGATATAGATGATCGCAAAGGCCGCATCGGCGGCCTGCGCCAGCAATCCCTCGGCGTGGCGCTGGAACAGCGTGCGGTTCGGCAGGTTGGTCAGCGCGTCGTAATGGGCGAGATGCTCGATCCTGGCCGCGACGCGCCGGTGCTCGGTGACGTCTTCCAGCGTGGTGGCCCAGCCGCCGTCAGGCGAGCGCTTGTAGATCAGCCGGATCATGCGCCCGTCGGGGGTCGAAATGACGGTGTCATTGATGACATCGTCCTTGGGATTCAAAAACTTTGCGCAGTAGGCATCGACGTCGCCGACGAACGATCCGAGTTGCTGGCGATGGCGGATCAGATCGACCAGATGGCAGCCGGGCTTCACCACGTCAGGCGATACGCCGAACATGTCGATATATTGCTGATTGCAGATCACCAGCCGCCCGGAGGCATCGAACAGCAGCAATCCCTGCGTCATGTTGTTGATGGCGGTGTCGAGATGCTGGCGCTTCTCCGACAGCAGCCGCTGCGCAATCTGGTGCTGGCGCCGCAACTGGCGCACGATGAAGAAGATCGTGACCACGACGACCATCACGGCAAGCGCGGCGGCGAAGAATTGCAGCTTGGCCTGCGCCCGCCAGTCGGCGAGCGCGGTCTCGGTTTTGGTAGTGGCGACGATCAGGATCGGGAAATGGTTGAGCGACCTGACCGCGCCGACCTTGTCCTCACCGCTGTCTGGGTGACAAAGCGCCCGGAGATATTCCGTCCATCGTCAGCGCGCGCTGGAACGATGGCGAGCTGGATACGTTGCGGCCGATCAGCTTCCGTCATGCGGATAGCGGGCAATGATGGTGCCGTCGCGGTGGATCATCGAGATCGCGGTATCGCTGCCCAGCGCCAGCGATGCCACGAAGGCCTCGAAATGGGTCGGCTCGACGCCGCGGCTGGCAAAGCCGATGATCTTGCCGTCACGGCCGGGATCTTGCGGGCGAAGATCGTGGTCCATTTTCCGGTCACCCTGCTGACAGCCGGCTCAACGATGACGTCCGGCGTCGCATCGCCCGGAGTTGAATTCGCGGAAATAGCGGCGGTCGGAAATATCGACGTCCGGCACCGGCCATTTTTCGGAAGATTGATCAGCCAGCCACTCGGCATTGAACAAGTTCAAGCCGCCGACATGCGGCAGCATTGCGAGCTTGGCGCGCAGCATCTCATGCGCACTCAGCGTCGACATCTGCCTTTCGAAGGCGTCGGCGCTGTCGACCCGTCCTGCCTGCATATAGGCGACGATGTCGTCATGGACGTGCTGGAGGTCGCTGAGCTGCTGGTCGAAATGGCGCGACAGCAGAAGCGCGGTATTGCTCAATTCGCGCTCGGAAACCTCGAGCGCGCGTTCGCGGAATTGCAACGCCAGATAGGCCGTGCCAAGCGCGATCGCCACCACCAAAGCGGCGCCGCACAGGATCAGCCACTGGATCGCGCCCATCCGGGCGCGGATCAGCGCGGTCGTTTTTGACAACAGCCGGCGCGCCGGGATGGCGCTGCCCGATGAAGCACTCAACATTTTCCTAGCCCCCAGAGCCGCTTGTTGTAGGGGGCCACAACCCAAGAGGGCGTTAGGAAAATAAGTTATCGAGACGTTAAAGCGGCGCGAAAAACTCCGGCAGCTCGTCGTTCTTGGCTTCCTTGACCGCGGCCTTGGCTTCCTCGACCACCTCGACCAGCACCGGGACGACTCCGGCGTCGATCATGCCGAGCGCACGGGCCGCGCTGGTGGAGACGTCGATGATCCGGCCCCGGATGAAGGGACCGCGATCGTTGACGCGGCATTCGATGGAGATTTTTCCGTGGGTGACCCGGAGCCTTTTTCCGAAGGCATGACTGCGATGGGCGCAGGTCATTTCAGTTTTCTTGCCGACGCCCGGATAGAACGAGGCGAGACCTTTTTGAGCGGCTGACTCAGCACAGGCGCTACCGCTGCCGATCATTATCAGCAGAGGGGCCGCACACCATTTTGCAATCTGCATTTTTCATCTGCATCGGTCGGCCCCGCGTAGAGAGAACGTCAACCGACTTGCAGAGTTGCAGGCATGCCGGAGAGGCATGCCGCCTATTCCGCGCTATCCCGATGGAACGATTTTGCACTTTTTGGAACCGCGCGCACGAATGCGGCAGACGGGACAAATGCAGCGCTCAGCCGCAGTTCACGCCCGGGCGGACAGCGCGCGCAGGCGTAGCTGCGCCTGCTTGCCCAACCGCTTTTGGCTCGCCGGGTCGGGCAGCCGATCGCCGCCGCCGGCCGCCTTCCATTCGCCGATCAATCGCGTGATGTCCCGGCGCGCGGCCAGTTGCTCGCCTGCCGCCTGCGAACAATCCAGTCCCTGGCCGATCTGGTCGCGGACCAGTACTTCCAGCTCGATCGTCCGGGCCCGCAACAGGCTGATATTCCGCCGGATTTCATTTATTCGATTGTCCATGCCTAGACTAGAACAAAAAGAGAACAAATAGTCAAGCGGAAAATGAATGGACGAGGCGAAAATGCGGGCGACAGCGGCAATATACGGCGGTGTTGAGGAACGGCTGGCGGCGCAAATGTCGCGCGCGCAGGCGATGCGGCTGAAGAGGTTGAGCCAGGAGGCCTACCAGCCCACGCAATATGCGCGCGGCCTGACATCGGAGGAAGCCGAGCGCCGCATCCAGGCGCTGCAGGCCGAGATCGCCCTCGCCGACTCCTTTTGAACCCGGGACCGGTTGAGCGCTTCAATCAGGGTGTTCAAGAAGCCCGGCGGGTTAGCCCGCAGAATCCCACGCGTGTGAGCCAATTCACTTGCCGCTCGCCACTGCAGGGCTAGTATCGCCGAATTATCGCAAATGGATTTTTGGCATGAATAGAACGTTGACGGCGTTAGCCGCACTCGCCTGCTGCCTGCTCTCTTGCCAACCCGGCTTCGCGCAAAAGCTGGTCGATCCCGCGACGGTCGCGCCCGAACATCGGGAGGCCGCGGAAAAGCGCCGGGCCGAACAGATCCGGCAGCGCGACTGCGCCCACAAGGCCAACGTCGAAAAGATCATGCCGCGCGAACGCACCGCCTTCCTGAACCATTGCCTGGAAGAAGCGGCCGCGAAGTAGAAAGGGCATCTTGAATTCGCCATTCCACGGCGATACCTAACCGGCTACAATGGCCGTCATGACGAAGCAACTGACGATGCGAATTCTGGGAGCCGCGATCGCCTTGATCGTGCTTTCGTTCGCGCCCTCTGTTGCCCGCGCCCATACCGGTCACCACCACCAGGCTTCCGTGCACGGCGGTCAGGGCTACGCCGCATCTCAGGAATCCGATCGCTCGTCGTCCGCGGCATCGTTGCAGCAGGCACAATGGAAGCAACCCGGGGAACTCCCGGCGTCGGACCGCAATTGCACCGGCGGCTGTTGCTCGTCCGCCTGCGCCGCCTGCTGTGCGGCCGGGTTGCCTGATCCCGTGCAACTCGCCCCGTTTTCTCCGCTGATAACGCGCGTTGCGTTGGCCCCGTCACGGATGTGGCCGGACCGCGAGCCTGAATCGCTCAGGCGCCCTCCCAAATCCTCGATCTGAGTCCAGACACCACTGAGTTTGCGGGCTCGGCCGTGTGCTACCCGCAACCAACGGCGATTCAGCTTGAGGAATACCGGTATGCTTTCCCATTTCGGGCGCGCGCTGCGTGCTCTTGCGGTGACCGCTCTGCTTTGCGCAGCGATCGCACCCGCTTCCGCCCACGAAGGCCATGACCACGAGGCGCAGCAGCAGCCTGTCGCGACCGGCGCGTCGCCACGTGGCGAAGCCGCTTCCAAAACCTTCGAGATCGTTGCAATCGCCCGCGGCGAAAATCTCGAAATCTATCTCGACCGGTTTGCCACCAACGAACCGGTGACCGGTGCAGCCATCGAAGTCGAAACCCCCAGCGGTTCCGTCAAGGCCGCGGAGGGCGCGGACGGTACCTACCGGCTGGCAGCGCCGTGGCTCGCCAAGAGCGGACATACCGACCTCATCTTCACCGTTGCGGCGGGAGATACCACGGACATCTTGCCGATGACGATCCAAGCTGCGTCCGGAGCGGCGGCGCAAGGCGCTGCGCCACGCGATGCAGATCACGGCGCGCACTTCGACGGGACGTCGGTTCTCCTCGTGCTGGCCGGCGCGCTTGCGGGCGCCCTGCTCTGCGCGCTTGCACTCCGCGGTGGGCGCAGGATCGCGGCGCTCGTCGTCATCGCTGCGCTTGCCGGCGGGCGCGGACTGCAAGCCCATGAAGGCCACGGCCATGAGGAAGAAAAGGCGAAACTCGCCATCAGCACCGTCTCAGGCGAGCGCGCCCAGCGCCTTCCGGACGGCACGGTTTTTGTGCCCAAGACGGTGCAGCGGATATTTGGCTTGCGGACCGAGGTCACCGACAGCGCCGTGCACCGGAAGGTCACCGAACTTCCCGGCAGGATCATTCCCGATCCCAATGCCAGCGGCTATGTGCAATCAGCCGTCGGCGGCCGTCTTTCGGCGCCGCCGGGCGGCTTTCCCCGGCTGGGCACGCGGGTCAAGCAAGGCGACGTGCTCGGCCATGTCACGCCGCCGATCCAGGCGATCGACGTTTCCGACATGCGGCAGCGCCAGGGCGAACTCGATCAGCAGATCTCGATCGTCGAGCGACGATATGCGCGTTACGAGCAACTCGCGCCCGGCGGCGCGATATCCCGGACCCAACTCGAAGACACGAAACTCGAGCTCGAGGGCTTGCGCGAACGCCGCGCGGCGATCGACAAGTCGCGCCGCGAGCCCGAAGCGCTGATCGCGCCGGTGGCCGGCGTGATCGCTGAAGGCAGCGCGGTGGCGGGCCAGATCGTGCAGCCGAGCTCGGTCGTCTTCAACATCATCGATCCCTCGCAGCTCTGGGTCGAAGCCCTGAGTTTTGGGAGCATCGAACCGTCGCAAGGCGCGCGGGCGTCGACCTATACGGGCAGGAATTACGACCTGGTCTATCGCGGCACCGGCTTTGCCGATCGCAGCCAGTCGGTGCCGGTGCATTTTGCCGTGACCGGCGATACCGCGGGCTTGCGCGCCGGCCAGTTCCTCACCGTGCTGGTCGCGACCGACGATACCAAGCAAGGCCTTGCGGTGCCGCGCAGCAGCGTGGTGCGCGGCTCCAACGGACAGGATTTTGTCTACGAGCACGTCGCGCCCGAGCGGTTCATGCCACGGAGCGTGCGCACCGAGCCGCTCGACGGCGATCGCGTGCTGATCGTGTCTGGCTTCGAGCCGGGAAAGCGGATCGTGTCGCAAGGCGTCGACCTGCTCGATCACGTGCGCTGAAGGACAGGCTCATGTTCACATTCCTGGTCAGCGCCTCGCTCCGCAATCGCCTGCTTGTTCTGGCGATCGCAGCCATCCTCGTCGTTCTCGGCGCCTATACCGCGCGCCAGTTGCCGGTCGACGTGTTCCCGGACCTCAACCGTCCGACCGTCACCATCATGACGGAGTCGGAAGGCTACGCGCCGCCGGAAGTCGAGCAGCTCGTCAGTTTTCCGATCGAAACCCAGATGAACGGCGTGCCCGGCGTCAGCCGGGTGCGATCGGTCTCCGGCATCGGGCTTTCCATCGTCTATGTCGAGTTCGATTGGGGCACCGATATCTACCGCAACCGGCAGCTGGTCGCGGAACGTCTCGCGCAGGTGCAGAGCCAGCTGCCGCTCAACGTCACCCCGCAGATCGGCCCCATCAGTTCGATCATGGGCCAGATCCTGCTGGTCGCGGTGACCTCGAAGACGGCATCGCCGATGGAAGTGCGCGAGATCGCCGACTTCACCATCAGGCCGCGGCTGCTGGCGATCCCCGGCGTCGCGCAGGTGATCCCGATCGGCGGAGAAGTCCGTCAGTACCGCATCGCGCCGCTGCCCTCGGCGCTGCGCGCGCTCGGCGTCGGCTATGAGCAGATCGAGCAGGCGCTGCGGCAGTTCGGCACCAACACCGGCGGCGGCTACACCGACCAGAATGCCCGCGAATATCTCATCCGCAACATCGGCCGCACCACCAGCCTGGAAGATTTGCGCAACATCGTCGTCACCACCATCGAGGGACGTCCGATCCTGCTGTGGCAGGTGGCGAACGTCGAGTTTGCGCCAAAAGTCAAGCGCGGCGACGCCGGCTACATGGGCAAGCCCGCCGTGGTCGTCTCGGTCGAGAAGCAGCTCAATGTCGACACGGTGCAGCTGACGGAAAGGATCACACAGGCGCTCGCGGAGCTCGAACCCACGCTGCCGTCAGGCGTAAGCGTGCGCGAGATCATCTTCCGGCAGGCGACCTTCATCGAGAATTCGATCGGCAACGTGGAGCGCGTATTGCTGGAGGCCGCGCTCGTCGTCGCAGTGATCCTGTTCGCGTTCCTGCTCAACTGGCGCACCACGGCGATTTCGCTCACCGCAATTCCCGTCTCGATCCTGACCACGGCCATCATCTTCAAGCTGCTTGGCCTGTCGATCAACACGATGACGCTGGGCGGCCTTGCGATCGCCATCGGCGAACTGGTCGACGACGCCGTCGTCGATGTCGAGAACATTTTTCGCCGGCTGCGCGAGAACCGGGAGCAAGGCAATCCCCGCTCGACGTTCGACGTGGTGGTGTCCGCCTCCAATGAAGTGCGATCGGGGATCGTCTACGCCACCATGATCATCGTGCTGGTGTTCGTGCCGCTGTTTGCGCTTTCGGGCATCGAGGGACGGCTGTTCGCGCCGCTCGGCCAGGCCTACATCATCTCGATCCTCGCGAGCCTTCTGGTCTCGATCACGCTGACGCCGGTGCTGGCCTATTATTTGCTGCCGGGAATGAAACGCCTTTCGCAACGGGAGAGCTGGCTGGTTCGCAAGCTCAAATCGGTAAACCTCGCGGCGCTGCACTTCGCTTTCGCGCACAGGGGATTGCTGCTCGGCATCACGGCAATGGCGGTGCTGGGCGCCGGCGTCGGCGTCTTCGGCCTGAAGCGCGCGTTCCTGCCCGCCTTCAACGAAGGCACCTTCACCATCAACATTGCCTTCAATCCCGGCGTTTCGCTGTCGGAGTCGACGCGGGTAGGCTCGATTGCCGAGCGCCTGCTGCTCGATGTGCCCGAGGTGATCAGCGTCGGGCGGCGTACCGGGCGCGCGGAACTGGACGAGCACGCCGAGGGCGTCCATTCGTCCGACCTCGAAGTCGATCTCAAGCGTTCCACGCGGCCGAAACCCGAGATCGTCGCCGACATTCGCGCCCGGCTTTCGGTGCTGCCGCTCTCGGTCAATGTCGGTCAGCCGATCTCGCACCGGCTCGATCATCTGCTCTCGGGCATCCGCGCCGAACTTGCCCTGAAACTGTTCGGCGACGACCTCGACACGCTGCGCAACAGCGCGGAAGAACTCCGCCTGCGGCTTTCGAAGATCGAAGGCATCCAGGACCTGCAGATCGAAAAGCAGGTGCGCATCCCGCAACTCGAAATCCGCGTCGACTATACGCGCGCCGCGCTGTACGGCGTGCAGCCCGGCGCCGTCACCGAGCAGCTGTCGCGGCTGTCGAGCGGGCGCGTCATCTCGCGCGTGGTCGACGGCTACAAGCGCTACGACGTCGTGATGCGGCTGCCCGACCGGCTTCGCACCACCGACAAGCTCGGCGACCTCCTGATCAAGACCCCGTCGGGCTGGATCCCGGCGCGCCAGATCGCCGACGTGAAGGAGACCGACGGGCCAAACCAGATCCTGCGGGAGAACGGCCGCCGGCGCATCGTCGTGCTCGCAAACTCGGACGGCACGACGGACCTGGCTGAGATCGTGCGGCGCATCCGCGGGGAACTGCAGGCAGTGAGCCTGCCGCCAGGCGTCACCGCGAGCCTTGAAGGCACATTCCAGGCCCAGGAAGAGGCCAGCCGCCGGATCGCGATCCTTGCGGTCGTTTCTCTCACGCTGATCTTCGCGATCCTCTACAGCCGCTACCGCTCCGCCGTGCTGGCCGCGATCATCCTGGGCGGGGTGCCGCTGGCGCTGATCGGCTCGGTGGCGGCGCTGGCGATTGCCGATCAGCCGCTGTCGGTCGCCAGCATGGTCGGATTCATCACGCTTGCCGGGATAGCGACGCGCAACGGCATTCTCAAGATCAGCCACTACATCAATCTCGCTCTGCATGAGCAGATGGCGTTCGGGCCGGAGCTTGTCATCCGCGGCAGCCTCGAGCGCATGACGCCCGTGCTGATGACCGCGCTGTCGGCGGGGCTTGCGCTGCTGCCGCTGCTGATCGCCGCAGACGAGGCGGGCAAGGAGATATTGCACCCGGTCGCGGTGACGATTTTTGGCGGGCTCGTCAGCGCGACCTTGCTCGATGCCCTGGTCACGCCGGTGCTGTTTCTGATGTTCGGCCGAAAGCCGCTGATGCGGCTGATGCAGCGGAAATCCGAGGAGCAGCCCGGAGTTATCTCGCACTCCTATTGATCATTCATGTCTTCAGAAGGAAAACGCGCATGAAGTCTGGAATTCTCGTTCTCGCCGTTACCCTGCTGGCCGGAGTGCCGGCCGATGCGCACGGCCCGCAAAGCCGGCATGGGGGACGCATCGTCAATGCCGGCCCATACCACGCAGAACTCGTCGCGAAAGACAGGACGCTCGACATCTTCCTGGTGGGCCATGACGACAAGCCGGTCGATCCCCGGGGTTTCAAGGGCGTTGCCATTCTCAACGTGCAAGGCAAGGCCGAGCGCATCACGCTTGCTCCGGAAAAGGACGCGCTGAGTGGAACAGCGGCCACGGCCCTTCCCGCCAATCCGAAAGGCGCGGTTCAGCTCACCGCGCCTGATGGCAAGACGGCAACGGCGAAGTTCGACTGACGCGCATCGGTTACCGCCGGGCGCGGCGGCAGCTATGCCGCGACCGTAACCCGTATATCCCCATCCCCTCACCAGCCCAAAGATCGCCGGGATCACGATCAGCGTCAGCAGCGTCGAGGAGATCATGCCGCCGATCATCGGCACCGCGATGCGCTGCATGATCTCCGAGCCGGTGCCGCTGCTCCACATGATCGGCAACAGGCCCGCCATGATCGCGACCACCGTCATCATCTTCGGCCGCACCCGCTCCACCGCGCCCTCCATGATCGCGTCATAGAGATCGCCGCGCGTGAGCGCCCTGCCCTCGGCCTCGCGCCGTCGCCTTGATCGCGGCCAGCGCCTGGTTGAGGTAGATCAGCATCACCACGCCGGTCTCGGCGGCAACGCCGGCCAGCGCGATGAAGCCGACGGCGACCGCGACCGAAAGGTTGAAGCCGAGCCACCACATCAGCCAGAGCCCGCCGACCAGCGCGAACGGCAGCGACAGCATCACGATCATGGTTTCCGTGATCGAGCGGAAGTTGAGGTACAGCAGCAGGAAGATGATCGCCAGCGTCACCGGGACGACGATCTTCAGCCGCGCGGTCGCGCGCTCCAGATATTCGTACTGGCCGCTCCACATCACGTAATAGCCCGGCGGAAACTGGATGCTGGCCTGCACGGCGCGCTGCGCCTCGGCGACATAGCCGCCGAGATCGCGGTCGCGGATGTCGACATAGATGTAGGTCGCCAGCTGCCCGTTCTCGGTCCGGATCGTCGTCGGCCCGCGCGCCGGCGCGACCTTGGCCACCTCGCCGAGCGGCACGGCGCCGCCGGCCGGCATCGGCACCAGCACGTCGCTGGCGATGGCCTTGCGGATTGTCGCGGAGGTCGCGCGGGTAGCGCATGTTGACGGTGAAGCGCTGCCGCCCCTCCACCGTCGTGGTCACGCGTCTGGCCGCCGAGCGCCGTCGCGATGGTGTCCTGCACGTCCTGCACCATGATGCCGTAGCGCGCCAGCGCGGCGCGGTCCGGCGTCACGTCGAGATAATAGCCGCCGATGCCGCGCTCGGCATAGGCCGACGACGTGCCGGGCACGGTCTTGAGCACCTGCTCGATCTGCTTGGCGAGCCTGTCGATCTCGACCAGATCAGTCCCGATCACCTTGACGCCAACAGGCGTGCGGATGCCGGTCGACAGCATGTCGATGCGGGCCTTGATCGGCATGGTCCAGGCGTTCGATACGCCGGGAAACTGCAACGCCTTGTCCATCTCGGCGATCAGGCTGTCGATGGTCACGCCGGGACGCCACTCCTCCTTGGGCTTGAGGTTGATCACGGTCTCGAACATCTCCGACGGCGCCGGATCGGTCGCGGTCGCCGCCCGCCCCGCCTTGCCGTACACCGAGGCCACTTCCGGAAACGACCGGATGATCCGGTCCTGCGTCTGCATCAGTTCGGCGGCCTTGGTGACGGAGATGCCCGGCAGCGTGGTCGGCATGTAGAGCAGCGTGCCTTCGTTCAGGTTCGGCATGAACTCGGTGCCGAGCTGGCGCGCCGGCCAGACGCTGGCCGCGAGCACGGCGAGCGCGAGCACGATCACCAGCATCTTGGCGCGCATCACGCCCTTGATCACCGGCCGGTAGATCCAGATCAGGAAGCGGTTGATCGGATTGCGGTGCTCGGGAATGATTTTGCCGCGCACAAAGATCACCATCAGCGCCGGCACCAGCGTCACCGACAGCAGCGCGGCGGCCGCCATCGCAAAGGTCTTGGTGAACGCCAGCGGGCTGAACAGCCGCCCCTCCTGCGATTCCAGCGTAAAGATCGGCATGAACGACACGGTGATGATCAGCAGGCTGAAGAACAGCGCCGGCCCCACCTCGGACGCCGCCTCGATCAGGATGTCGATGCGCGATTTGCCGGGCTCCGCCCGTTCCAGATGCTTGTGGGCGTTCTCGATCATCACGATGGCCGCATCCACCATGGCGCCGATCGCGATCGCGATGCCGCCGAGGCTCATGATGTTGGAGCCGATCCCGAGCAGCTTCATGGCGCCGAACGCCATCAGGATGCCGACCGGCAGCATCAGGATCGCCACCAGCGCGCTGCGGACATGCAGCAGGAACACGATGCAGACCAGCGCGACGACGATGCTTTCCTCGAACAACGTGCTCTTCAGCGTGGCGATGGCGGCATTGATCAGGTTCGAGCGGTCGTAGACCGGCACGATCTCGACCGATTTCGGCAGGCTGCTGGCGATCTCCGCAAAGCGCTTCTTGACGTTGTCGATGACGTCGAGCGCGTTGACGCCAAACCGCTGCAGCACGATGCCGCTCGCGACCTCGCCCTCGCCGTTGAGTTCGGTGATGCCGCGCCGCTCGTCGGGACCGAGTTCGACCCGGGCGACGTCGCGCAGCAGCACCGGCGTGCCGTTGTTCACCTTCAGGACGATGTTGCCGAGGTCGTTGATGCCCTTGAGATAGCCCTTGCCGCGGATGACATATTCGAACTCCGAGAGTTCGACCGTGCGTCCGCCGACGTCGGCATTGCTGGCGCGGATTGCCTCGCGCATCTTCTGCATGGTGATGCCGAGGTCGCGCATCCGCTGCGGATCGAGCACCACGTTGTATTGCCTGACGAAGCCGCCGACGCTGGCCACCTCCGCGACGCCTTCCGCCTTGGCGAGCGCGAACTTCAGATTCCAGTCCTGGATGGCGCGCGTGTCGGCGAGGTTCAGCTCCTTCGACATCACCGCGTACTGGTAGACCCAGCCGACGCCGGTCGCGTCGGGGCCGATCGTCGGCGTCACGCCGGCCGGCAGCCGCGATGCCGCGCCGTTGAGGAATTCGAGCACGCGCGAGCGCGCCCAGTAGATGTCGGTGCCGTCCTCGAAGATGACGTAGACGAACGAGACGCCGAAGAACGAGAAGCCGCGGACGACCTTCGACTTCGGCACCGTCAGCATCGCCGTCGTCAGCGGATAGGTGACCTGGTCCTCGATCACCTGCGGCGCCTGGCCCGGGATATTCGGTGTAGACGATGACCTGCGTGTCGGAGAGATCGGGGATGGCATCGAGCGGCAGATGCAGCAGCGCATAGAGGCCGGCCGCGGCGGCAAAGCCGGTGCCGAACAGCACCAGCAGCAGGTTGCGCGCCGACCACGCGATGAGGCGCGCGATCATGGCTGCGCTCCCGCTTCCGAAAAGCCCTTCAGCGCCGCCTTCAAATTGCTTTCGGCATCGATCAGGAAGTTCGCGGAGACGACGACCGGCTCGCCTTCCGTCACGCCGTCGCGGATCTCGACATAGCCGCCGCCGCGATGGCCGAGCTTGACGTCGCGCGGCTCGAACCGGCCTTCGCCCTTGTCGATCAAACACGGCCTGACGGCTGCCGCTGTCGAGCACCGCGCTTTCGGGCACGGTCAACACCGCCGCCGCGTCCGGTGTCGATCTCGGCATCGACATACATGTCGTGCAGCAGCACCAGGTCGGGATTCGGCAATTCGACGCGGACGCGCGCCGTGCGCGTCTGCCTTGTTGATCTCGCGGATAGATCACCGTCGACCTGTTCCGGCAAACTCGCGCCCGGGAAGCTCCGCGGCCCGCACGGTGACCGGTCTGCCCCTGAGCGATCAATACGCGAGATCGCGTTCGGCGATGTCGATCAGCGCCCAGACGACGGAATGGTCGGCGATCCTGAACAGCACGCCGCCGGGCTGGACGCGCATGCCCTTGATCGCATTGCGCTCGAGGACTTGCCGTCCCGCGGGGCCGAGCCATGCGATGGAAGTCGGAACTGTCGCGGCTCTTCTCGATGCGCCGCGATCGCCGCTTCCGGCACGTCGAGGTTCATCCAGCCGCTGCCGCGAGCCCCGGCTTCAGAACGTCGCCGCTGGTCGTCCTCGACGTTGATCGTCGGCGAGATATTCGGCGGCCGCGACTGATATCGCCGGGCTGTAGACGTCCATCAGCGGCTGGCCCTTGTGCGACGTGCTGCTCCGGTCGTGACGTTCGGCGACCTTCAGGACGAAGCTTTCGGACCGCATCGCGACGACGGAGACGCGGCGCTCGTCGAGTTGAATGGTCCCCGGCGCCCGGACCGCGGACCTGATCGCGCGCGCGCGCCGCCGGCTCGGATTTCACGCCCGGTGCGCTGGATTCTTCCGGGCGACAGCTTGACCGAACCGTCGTCGCTGTCCTCGCCCTCATAGACCGCGATGTAGTCCATCCCCATGGAATCCTTCTTCGGCATCGGCGAGGTGTCCGGAAGGCCCATCGGATTGCGGTAGTATTTGATCTTGCGCTCGGTGCGCGCCGGCGGATTTCGCCGGCGCTCGACTCTGGCAGCGTCGTCGAAGCTGACGTCGGCGCCGGCGGGAACGGCGCGATAGTCGCGGCCGTCCGGCGTCTTCCTCGGCGTCAGCGAATAGGAACGGCTTGCCGTCCGGGTCCTGATAATAGATCGGTCGTGCCGCTCTGCTCCGCCGCGGCCGGCGTCGACCATGGCGGCGCTGCGGACCGGCGGCCGCAGCGCGCCGGTGACCACGAGCCATGCTGCGGCCGCCGCGATCAGCGGCGGCGGCTGCGCTTGCGATGACGGCGCGGCTCATTTCTGCGCCGTGATGACGAGCTTGTTTTCGACGGTCCCGGTCTCACCCTGAACCTTGGCGCCGAGCGAAAGCTGCCAGCGGCCGGCCATGCCGAACGTCGCCTTGAACTTGTAGGTCCCGGGCTCGGCGCCCGGCATCGGCGTGACCTTGGTCGCCATTTCCTGCATGGCGTCGGGCGCCATGTCCAGGCGGGTCGCGAAGATGACGGCGTCCGGCACCGGCTTGCCGGTCTTGGTGTTCACCAGCCGGACCGTGATGACCTTGTCGGGCCCCGCCGGAACCGTCTCGCCGACGAGTTCGAACTTGTAATCCCTGATGTCGGCCAGCGCGGCCGTGCTTGCGCCGGCGAAAGCGGCAACGATCAGCGCCGCCCGAACGGCGCGCGCGAAATTGAACGTTTTCATTTTTCCGATCCTCGATCTTCCTGGTCCGCCGCAAGGCGGCATGCGTCTATCCGCGCGCCCGAGGGCGCGCGGCAGCCGACGGCGCCGAAGCGCGCCGCTCAGACCAGGGTTCGAGGGGGTGGTCGGGAGGCGGCCGGTCGAGCCCGGCGGCAAGCGCGTCGTCACGAACGACGTGCGCGGTCCGGACCGCATATCGCAGCGGCAAGGCGGCCATCATCGGAGCGACCCGCCTGCGCTGTCTGCAGGACGCACATCGCCATCAACGGACAATCCTGGCAGTCCATGCTCTTCTGGTCCGGACAGCACGGCATGTCCGCAGACATCGACATGTCTGTCATATCGGCAACCGGAATTGCGCAGCAGCCGCAGGCGCCACCAGCGGTGCCACGGCCAGCCGGCGGTCACGAAGACCGCGAAAGCGAGATTGATGAGCCGGCGCAGGTTCATGCCCCTTCATCCCACGGGGCGGGGAACTTTGAAGCCTCGCCGGTTTCACATGTTCGCCAGCGGTTACGGCCGCCCGTCCGCCTGCCGACAAATTGATGAAAAAGACTATTTGACGCATCGCACGAATCGAAACGAATTTATTGAAGCGGATCAAACTTTTCGATCCGTCGGGCAAATCACTTCTGATTTTCGGAAATCGTGTCAAGCCCCGAAATCAAAAATATTCCGCTTCACATTTCGGTAAATCAGAATTATAAGCCTCGCCGTCCCATCCCCGAGGAGGGGCGTTGGCCATCGTCACCAAGCGTTGGGATGGGATGCGGTGGACGCGGGTGGCGTCAGGCGCTTTTCGCGCCGGACGAAACGCTGTCCGCGTACGGCGAAGTCGTGTGGTCCTGGCGCCGCGATGCTGGCGTCAAGCTTGTGGAGCTATCCGCGAGTGACGGTGACAACAAGCCCGCTCACCGGGGAGAGCACGAAATAAGCCGTAAAGCCATTGCGCAGGGGATGTCGGAGTGTTTCCGCTCACCTGTATGCTCGTGTGCGCCAATTGCGCATTTTTGGCACACGAGACCGCGGGTGCAGCGTGCACCCGGCATTCCCTGCGCCCTCTCTTCAAGAGAGGAGCAACGAATTTGCAAAGCTCGGGCAAAACATGCCGCGAGATCGATGATTTGCGCCTCGGCCCCATCAGACCTTCGCTGTAACAATTCTGTCATGCAGCACAACTAAACGGAGGCGACGGCCTCGGGCCGAACTGCCTTCAAATGGGAGACGAGGATGCGCCGCGCCATCATATTGCTGTCCGCCAGCCTGATCACACTATCGATAACGGGCGCCGCCTCGGCGCAGAACGCGGCGCCGCGCAACCTGATCCTGTTCGTCCCCGACGGCCTGCGCGGCAGGATCGTGACGCCGCAGACGGCGCCGGCGATGGCAGAGGTTCGCGACAAGGGCGTCAACTTCAAGAACTCGCATTCGCTGTTCCCGACCTTCACCATGGCCAACGGCTCGGCGATGGCGAGCGGGCACTATCTCGGCGACACCGGCACCTTCTCCAACACCATCTATACCGGCCACCCCATCGCCCACGCCAACGACACGGTGACGCCGTTCCTCGAGGTCAACCCGGTGCTCGCCGAAGTCGACGCGCATTTCGGCGGCAACTATCTCAACGAGGAAACCATCCTGAAGATGGCGCGCGCAAAGGGTTTCAGCACCGCCGCCATCGGCAAGCATGGCCCTACCCTGATCTTCGACCACACCGACTTCGGCAAGAACACCATCGTGATCGACGACGCCACCGGCGGCAAGAACGGCGTGCCGCTGTCCGATGAAATGAAGGAAGCCCTGACCAAGGCCAACTTGCCGACGACGACGCCTCCGCGCGGCGACAACGGCAAGGCGGGCGATGCCAAAACGCCGGGCACCACGGTGGCCAATGTCGCGCAGCAGGCCTGGATGGCCGACGTCGCCACCAAGGTCGTGCTGCCGATGTTCAAGGCGCGCAACAAACCGTTCGTGCTGGTGTTCTGGTCGCGCGACCCCGACGGCAGCCAGCACAACACCGGCGACAGCCTCAACACCATCACCCCCGGCATCAACGGGCCGACCTCGATGGCCGGCATCAAGAACGCAGACAATAATCTCGCGCAGCTGCGCAAGGCGCTGGACGAGCTGGGGCTCGCCGCCAACACCAACATCATCGTCTCCTCGGACCACGGCTTTTCGACCATCTCGAAGGAGAGCAAAACCAGCCTGGCGGCAAAGATGTCGTACGACGACACGCCAAAGGACTTCCTGCCGATGGGCTTTCTCGCGATCGACCTTGCGAAAGCGCTGAACCTGCCGCTGTTCGACCCCAACGACAAGAACGCAGCCGTCGGCGACAACGCGCGTCCAAAGTTCGGCAATGGCGTGCTCGGCCAGGATCCGGCCAAGCCGGATGTCGTGGTCGCCACCAATGGCGGCTCGGACCTGATCTACCTGCCGAAGCAGGACAAGAAGCTCGCCGATCGCGCCATCAAGGCGCTGCTCGAGCAGGATTACGTCAGCGGGCTGTTCGTCGACGACAAGCTCGGGCGTTTCCCCGGCACGCTGCCGCTGTCGCAGCTCAATCTCAGGGGCAAGGCGGTCACGCCGACCCCGTCCATCGTGGTCAATTTCCGTTCCTGGTCGTCGGGCTGCGACGAGCCGACCAACTGCTCGGTGCAGATCGCCGACACCGTGCTGCGGCAGGGCCAGGGCATGCATGGCAGTTTCAGCCGCGGCGATACGCTCAACTTCATGGCGGCGATCGGCCCCGACTTCAAAGCCGGCTATGTCGATCCCCTCCCCGTCAGCAATGCCGATGTCGGCATGACCATCGTGCAGTTGCTCGGCCTGCGCCAGGTCAATGCCGGCGGGTTGACCGGCCGCGTGATGTCAGAAGCGCTGCTGAACGGCATCGTGCCGAAGATGGCCGACGGCACCATCACCTCGAAGCCTGCCGCCAACGGGCTGCAGACCGTGATCAAGTTCCAGCGCGTGCTGTCGACCCGCTATTTCGACGTCGCCGGATTCCCCGGCCGCACCCTCGGGCTCGATGCGCCGAACGGCAAACAAAAAACGGCGGGGAGATAGCCCCGCCGTTCAAACTCTTCGAGGATAATGAACTCACATCATCCCGATATCAAACGGCAGTTGCGACAGCGGCAGGGCTGCGGCGCCGATGACGGTGGCAACCACAGCCATCAGGGTGCGGTTGCCGCGGCGCTTGCCGCGCATCTGGTTGGCGAGCCATTGCAGCGCTTCGGTGTCGGCCTTGATGGCCTTGGCGGGCGCCCAGCTCGCGATGTCGGTGTCCGGCGCCAGCGCCACCGTGCGCGGCGGCACCGGCAGGCCACTTTCGGCGGCGGCATGATGGGCGACCGCCTTGGCCAGCAGATCGTCGAACCGGCCGCCGTCAGAGCGCTCGGCAGCGGCGTCGTGAATTTCAAACAGCGCCTCGACTTCGGCGCGGCACACCGGCTGATGCTCGACGGCGGTTGCGGTCAGGATGCGCGCGCACCAGGCGGCGTCATCGGCATCGAGCGCGCGGGAGAAATGGATGCGGCCCCTGGTGGTCGGGCCTTCGCCGGTGATGACGCCATCGCGCACGATGGTCAGTGCATGGGCGGCGGTCTTGCGGCAGGACGGTTGCAGGGCTCCCGCCAACTCGGCGGCCTTGGTACTAGCGGCAGACATAATTCCAATTCCAATTCCAACTTCTCAGTTTCTTGTTCTGGACCAGCATTTTCATGCGGGCGTAAACGAGTGGTTAACGATTCGAAACTCGAACTTCGACATTTTTAGATGGTTGCCGATTTGTCGCTGTGCCCCACATCACGGTTCGGTGGTAGCCGGGCCCGGCGTGTTGCGGGCGATAAAAGGCGATATCGGGGCAGAGCGGGCGATTAATGCCACTGGGTTTTTTCGCCGCAGGCGGCTAGATCAGAGGAAGATGCTAGAAGTTCCGCCGCAATGAGAAGGAATTCATCTTGTTGATGAACCCATTCACCCAAGGCGGGTCATCCCCTATATTCCGTCAAGCCGAATTTCCCTGTAACTTGAATAAGATGAGGTCATAACATGGCACTTCAGATTGGCGCAGTCGCCCCGGATTTCGAAGCCCAAACCACCGAAGGCAAAATCAAATTCCACGACTGGATCGGCAGCAGCTGGGCGCTGCTGTTCTCCCATCCCAAGGATTTTACCCCGGTCTGCACCACCGAGCTCGGCGCGCTCGCAAAACTCAAGCCGGAATTCGACAAGCGCGGCGTCAAGCTGATGGGGCTTTCCGTCGATCCGGTCGACCGCCACTCCAAATGGTCCGAGGACATCAAGGAGACGCAAGGCGCCGCGCCGAACTATCCGATGATCGGCGACACCGATTACAACGTCTCCAAGCTGTACGACATGCTGCCGGCCTCGACCTCGGGCGACGCCACCGCCCGCACCGCGGCCGATAACATGACGGTGCGCAACGTCTTCATCATCGGGCCGGACAAGAAGATCAAGCTGGTGCTGGTCTACCCCATGACGACGGGGCGCAATTTTGCGGAAATCCTGCGCGTGATCGACTCGCTGCAGATGACGGCAAAACATCGCGTGGCGACGCCGGCCGACTGGAAACAGGGCGAGGACGTCATCATCGCCGGCTCGGTCAGCGACGACGAGGCCAAGACGATCTATCCGCAGGGCTGGAAATCGCCGAAGCCGTACATCCGGATCGTGCCGCAGCCGAAGTGACGGCGATATAGCCGTCATCCCGGGGCGCGCTTAGCGCGAACCCGGATTCGAGTTCCGTCGATGCTTGAGCGCCCCGGAACGACGGTACCTTGGCACCAGCCAGTTCGCAACAACAAGGCCGGCGGTCGATGAGACCGCCGTCACGAAGGCGCCCCAGGCGACGTCGACCACCGCCACCGCCCAGCTCCAGTTCTTCAACAGCGCGAGCGAGGTGAGATCGAAGGTGGCGTAGCAGAACAGGCCGAACAGCGCGCCGAACAATAGCGTGGTCTGCCAGGTCGCCGCCGGCGAGCCGGAGACGAAGATCACGATGCCGACGACATAGAGCAGGTAAAACAGGATCGCCGGCACCAGCTTGATCTCGCCCAGCATGTTGCCGACCTGGGAGGTGAAAAAATCCTTGGCGACGACGCCGAGGAACAGGAAATCGAGCGGGACGATGACGAGCAGCGTCGCCAGGTAAAGTACGGCATATCGGTTCACGGCAGCCTCCAGCCCGCCTTCGGCGGGCCCGTGATGTGTATCCCGATATTACGCGCTGGAACGGGTTCCGGTTTCAGCCCCAGAGCATGATCCGGAAAAGTGGGTACCGGTTTTCCCTCGCGACAAACGCGAAGCGTTTGCGCGGAGATCATGCTCAAACAAAAAAGTGGAGCGTGATGACGTTTCGAAGAAGCGTCATCGCGTTCTACGCCGCCCGAACCCCGTCGAGGAATTTTTCGACCTCGGCCTTCAGGTGCAGGCTTTCGCTGGAAAGCGCCTGAGCGGACGCAAACATCCGGCCTGAGGTCTCGCCGGTCTCTTCGGCGCCGCGGGCGACGTTGCCGACAGTGACGGCCACGCCGGCGGTGCCGCTGGCCGCCGCGCGGACGCTTTGCGCGATGTTCTGCGTCGCCGAACTCTGCTGCTCCACCGCCGCCGAGATCGAGGTGGCGATGTCGCTGATGCGTTCGATGGTCTGGCTGATCGCCTTGATCGCGCCGACCAACTCTTCGGTCGCAAGCTGCATGCTGGCGATCTGGCTGGAGATCTCCTCGGTCGCCTTGGCGGTCTGGCCGGCGAGGCTCTTGACCTCCTGCGCCACGACCGCAAAGCCGCGGCCGGCATCGCCGGCCCGCGCAGCCTCGATGGTGGCGTTGAGCGCCAGAAGGTTGGTCTGCTCGGCAATGGTCGTGATCAGCTTGACGACGTCGCCGATGCGGGTGCCGGCCTGCGACAGCTCGCTCATGCGCTGGTCGGTGGCCTCGGCCTGGCTTGACGGCCTCGGCCGCGATCCCGTTGGATTCCTGCACGCGGCGGGTGATCTCGGCGATCGAGCTGGAGAGCTCGTCGGAGGCAGCGGCCGCGGTGCGGACATGCTCGGAGGCCGTCTCGGATGCGCTGGCGGATTGCCCGGACAGATCAGCGGTGCTGCGCGCGGTCTCGGTCAACTGGCGCGCGACGCGCTCGAATTCGCCGGAGGAGCTTAGTACCTTGTCGATGATGCCGCCGACCCCGGTCTGGAACTCGTCGACGAACATGCGCAGTTCAGCCTTGCGCTGCTCGGTGGCGGCCGCGGCCGCCGCAGCCTGCTCGGTGCGCATGCGCTGGCGCTCCGTCGAGTTGTTCTTGAACACGGCGATGGTGCGGGCGATCTCGCCGATCTCGTCGTTGCGCTCGTGGCAGTCGATCTCGACGTCATTGTTGCCGTTCGCAATCGCCGTCAGCGAGGCCGTGACCGAGGTCAGCGGCTTGGTGATGCGGCGCACCACCAGCATGGTCAGGACCAGCACCAGCAGCGCGGCAATGCCGGCCGCGATGGCCATGGTCTGGATCGCCTGCGCCAGCATGCCCTCGAACTGCGCCATCGGAATGCCGACGAAGAGAAGGCCGACGACCTTTGCGGATGAATTCACAATGGGATAGTAGGCCGTCATGAAGTTCTTGCTGAACAAAACCGCCGGTCCCTTATAGGCCTCGCCACGGCGCACCACCGCCTGCCCGGGATGATCGGGGGCGAGCTGGGTACCGACGGCGCGGTCGCCGTTTTCCTTCTTCAGATTGGTGGAGCGGCGCACGAACTGGTTGGTGGCGTCGTCATAGACAAACAGCGTGGCGACGCCCCCGACATAGGACACCGACCGATCGACGATCGCATGGTCCTTGAATTCCGGCATCTTGGCGATTTCGGCGCGGGCGACGACACCATCCTTCATGGCGATCTTGGCGTCGCCATAGCTCTCGGAGAAGGTCATCGCCAGGGTGCGGAGGTTGACCTCGATGTCCCGCAGGGCCCGGGCGTTGAACTCCGAGGTCAGCGACCAATAGGCGGCACCGACCACCAGCCCGGTATTCATCGCGATCAGGACGACCGCGCAGATCACCGCCTTTGTGCCAAGCTTGAGCTTGAGCGACGGCAGGAACTTCCCAAATGAACCGCTGGACATGATGAATGACCCCCCAAACGGCTCACATTTGACGATTTTTGTTTACGATTGCATTAACGTTACAACCCTGGGCAAGGCTTTCGGCCCCCCATGGGTACTGATGCGCGCATGACCGGCCGACCGATCATCGTCTGGTTTCGCGACGACCTTCGCCTGTCCGACCACCCGGCCCTGCACGCGGCAGCCAAGACCGGCGCGCCGGTATCGGCCTCTACGTTCTCGACGCAGGAAAGCCGCACACCCGAGGCGAGGCCGCTCGGCGGGGCCGCGAACTCGCGCGGCTGCCGAACAACCTGATCCATCAGCCTGGGAAGCGACGCCGCTCGAACTCGCCAGCGCCGGCGTGGAACTCGGCAAGACCTATCCGCATCCGATCATCGATCACAAGGCGGGACGCGAGCGCGCGCTCAAAGCCTACGCGACGATCCGTCGATAGCTCAATCGTCGGCGCAAATTTGACGCGCGATAAATTCACGCTATCGTTGTGGCCTCTTCAAACCTTGGGGGCTGAGAATGGACGACGACAAGCCAGGATACAGTACGGACGCGGTCAGCAGTGCCGCCAGCGCGACGGCTGACGCTGCGACGACCGTCGTGAAGAAGGTCAGGAAGGCCGCGAAGAAGACGAAGAAAGCCGTCAAGAAGGCGGTGAAGAAGGTCGCCTCGAAGAAAAAGAAAGCCAAAAAGGCCGCCAAGAAATCGGCGAAGAAGGCCAAGAAGTCTGCAAAGAAAGCCGTAAAGAAAGCCGCCAAGAAGAAAAAGAAGGCGAAGAAGTCGAAGCGCTGAGAGCGCCTGACGCCGTCATTGCGAGGAGCAACGCGAAGCTCGCAATGACGGTCGGGTCTACGCCCGCCGGTTGACCAGAAACACCGCCGCCGCGCAGGCGACCATGCCGGCGATGGCGATCGCATCGAGGCGTTCGTTGAAAAGCACGAACGCCATCACCGAGGTCACAGCCGGCACCAGATAGAACAGGCTCGCGACCGACGTCGCGGCCTGATGGCGGATCAGCCAGTACAGCAGCCCGATCGAGCCGATCGACAGCGCGACCGCCAGCCAGACCAGCGCCAGCACGAACTCGGTGGTCCAGTGCACCACGCGATCCTCGAACAGGAACGCGCCGACCGTGAAGAACACCGTCACGGCGGCGTATTGCACGAGGTTGCCGCTGCGCCAGTCGATCCGGTTGCAATAGCGGCGCTGGTACAGCGTCCCCAGGGTGATGCTGACCAGCGAGACGGCGGAGGCAAACCAGCCCCAGCCCGCCTGCCCCGTCATCGGCCGGTCGTGCAGGATCAGGCCGACGCCCGCAAGCCCGATCAACAGGCCGGACCATTGCAGCGGCGTGACGCGCTCCCCTAACCAGCGGTTGGCGATGGTCGAGGTGAGGATCGGCTGCAGGCCGGGGATCAGCGCCGACAGGCCCGCCGGAATCGAGAGCGAGATCGCCACCGCAGTGCCGCCGAGATAGAAGCCGTGCACCAGAATGCCGGCGATGATGCTGTGGCCGACTTCGGTGCGGTTGGGCCATGCCGGCCGCGCAAAGGCGACGATAACAGCCATCAACCCGACCACGAGCGCCATGCGGATCGCGAGATAGGTCAAGGGATCGGCGTTGTTGATGACGTATTTGGTGCCGATAAAGCCGGTGCTCCAGAGCAGCACGAAAATCGCCGGCGCCGCGCGCGCGGCAAATTTGTCGAAATCGCCATTCATTTGCGGCCCTGAGTGCCCGAACATATGCTAGGCGGCAAGGCCGATCCCGCGCGGGGCGCCTGCGCAAATTCACATGACGACCGCGAAACGAGGAATGCCCATGGATGTTCGGCTCGGCCTGGTACATGCAGGGCAAGATCCAGATCGACCCGATGATCACGCACGTGATGCCGCTGACCGAGATCAACAACGCGTTCGAGCTGATGAAGCGCGGGAATCGATCCGGGGCGTTGTGACGTTTTAGGGGGGCGCCGTCGTTGCCGTTTCGCTTTCGCGGGTGATGCGGCCGGGCCTACCACTCTTCCGGGCAGGGATCGACGATCTTCCAGAGCTCGCCGCCGTTCTTGATCTTCTTCATCTCGGTGGTGAGCCCGCCGTTCCGGCGGATCCAGTCCTTCACCGTGTCGGGATAATAGGACATCAGGTCGGAGGTACCCTCCGCGCTCGTCACCTTGATGCCGAAGGTAAAGGCCTTGTCGTAATAGGCCAGGTGGAAGCCGACGCTCGCCTTTGGCGTCACGCAGATCTTGTTCATCGGCACGATGCCGAACACCAGCGTGCAGGCCGAATTGCAGATGCCGTCGATGATCACGCGCTCCTTGCGGTCGCGGATGCGCGCGTACTTCGCCTTGTATTCCTCGACGTAGCCGCCGTGATCCCGCGTGATATGCAAATCGGCGCGCGCCGGCGCCGCGGCAAAAGCGAAGAGGCCAATCAGGACAAGGGGCGTGATGCGCATGGGTCGAACAGGTACTGGCAGCCTTTAAAAACGCCGGGAAACCGGTCCATAGACCGGACCAAGCCCCAAGACCTTGGCGGGACTGTGTTGGGATTTCGTTAAGCATCCCTAAACGGTCAAAAATTGTGCGCTGTGGCCGATTTTCCGCAGTTTTTCGCCCAATCCGCGCGTAAGATGGCACTTGGAATGGCCTTGGAATGCCCCTGACCGGCCAAAAAGTCTTGGTTTTCAGCAGGGATACCGGAGAATCGTGATGACACCTGTGAAGCTCTTCGCCGCCGCAGCAACGCTGGCCGCCGTTGCCATCGCCCCGAGCCTCGCCGAAGCGCGCAGTCACCACCGCTATCACCGCCTCCCCGCTGCCCTACCCGATCAGCTATTTGCACAATTACGGCCCCGGGCTCGTGCCCGGCACCTTTGCCTATTACGACGGCCCGGCGACCAACCGCTGCTTCCAGAGTGCGGCTGCCTATATCGGCCAGGACCGCCGCCGGCACCCCTGCTTCTGAGCGGCTGGCCCTGTCCGGCCAAGTCTGATAATCGCTGCCGCACGCACTCGTAGCTCAGCTGGATAGAGCATCGGATTTCGATTCCGAGGGTCGGGAGTTCGAATCTCTCCGAGTGCGCCATGTCTTTGCAAATCAGGTGGTAAAGGCCAGCACCTGCTCTACTTCTAAAATCGGCGGCGCGTTTATCCGCCGGCAGCTAGCTGTCACCCCCATCTTTTCCCAAACACGGGCGACTTCCTCTCTTCGACTTTCCAGTCGAAAAAATCGAAATTGCCCGACCAGGTGTGGACCGTGCCACTGCAAACCTCACAATTGAAGCTGCCAGAGTGCTTATTTGGATGCTGCTCCCTGATCGCGGTGTAAGGAACACCGCAATTGGGACAGCTGAAGTATTCGCTCGTCCAGGTACTGCTTGCCATCCCGCAAATATGCGCCCCGGGCGGCCGGCTTCAAGCCGTTTCCCCCGCTACAATTAAACAACGGTTTCTGCGCTGTCAGAATAATGGGCTGTTGCATCAACTCTCTTTTGGGGCGCCCGGATTGTTCTTTCCCCAAGGGCCAGAACCGGCAGGCTGCGTGGCAGGCCGATTACTGTTTAGCCGCCTTGCGTGCGAGCTCCATTCCAAGGTCGAGCGCGGCAATCCCGATCCGCTCTGCGGGCGTCTGCAAGCAGCGCCTGTCCATCCATTCGATGATCGCGTCAAAATCCCCGCCGCCGATCATGTCGCGCTCGCCGCTGACGTTCAGGCCACTCATGAAGCCGACAAGCCAGTTTTCAAAGCTGCCTCTGACCACGGCGTTCTTTTTTCTGCTTGTCCAGGCAGAGCACGTCTGAGACCCGGCGCCAACGATCGTCGAGCCGGCCCTTGCTGAATTGAGGATGCAGAGCAAAATGAAAGCGGCAGCGAGCGCGCGCATGAGTTGGGTCTTCCGGTCCGCGGCACCTTCCGCTTCGGCCGCTATCGTAGCGCGGGGAAAACCCTCCGCCAAAACGAAAATGCCGCTGGGGCTGACCAGCGGACGGCTCACGGGACGGCACGAAGGCCCTTACACGCCAGACCGGCCGGCTGGGGTCACTGAGGGTGGCCATGCTGGACAGACTGCACTGGCCGGCGCTGCGATGAGCAGGGCTTGCGCCGACACGCTGTGTGGGCAGCGGTAAACGCCCTTCCCCGCCGGCATACGGGGAAAAAGAAAATCGTCAAAGCGCGCGCAATTGGAACTTGTGTGGCCGAGGAAGATTTATTCGAGCCATGACCGATCGTGTAACGCTGATTACCGGTGCCTCGGCGGGAATAGGCGCCGAACTGGCGCGCGTTTTCGCGTCAAAGGGCCATCGATTGGCCCTGGTTGACCGGCGCGGGGATCGCCTTACGACCCTGGCGAGCGAGATCGTTACCGTTGGCGGCACGGCGCCGATCTTGATTCCCTGCGACCTCACACACCCCGATGCCTGCGACACGATTGCCGTTGTCCTGGCCGCGGAAGGCGTCGAGGTTGAGTTCGTCGTCAACAATGCTGGATTTGGTCTGTTCGGCTATGCGGTCGAACTGGATCGGGCAGAGCAGCTCAGCATCATCGCCGTCAACATCCTCGCCTTGACCGACCTGTCGTTGCGATTTTCTGACAGCCTGATCCGGAATCGTGGTGGTATCCTCAATCTCGGTTCGCTTGCCGGCTTTCTGCCGGGCCCGGGGATGGCCGTATATTACGCGTCCAAGGCTTACGTCCTGTCGTTCAGCGAAGCACTGCGTCAGGAGTTGGCTCCCCATGGAGTCCGCGTGACGACGCTCTGCCCCGGTTCGGTGCCATCGGAATTTCAGGCACGGGCCGGGATCAAACCCGGATTTGAACATGAAATGCTGTGCATCTCGGCATCTGATGTCGCACAGGCAGGGTATCGCGGGCTGATGGCCAACAAGGGGGCCGTGCTGCCCGGTCTCGGCACACGGATTATTCCGTTACTGCTCCGGCTGTTTCCGCGTGAGTTTGTCTCGGCTGCGGTCGGTCGCCTTCAGTTGCGAAACCGCTGATAAGGCTTCGCCAGTCGCGATAGGTTCAACAGCTCAATAGACGCGTTGCTGACGCGGTTTCCGCGGCGCTTTCTTGCGCCCGGTGTAATAGGGATTGACGACGCACTGTGCGGCGCGGCCCGATGCGGACGCTTGGCACTGTGGCAGCGAGGTGTAGGCGCACTCGAAATAGTAGTCGGTAAAACCCTGGTAGATCTGCAGGCAGACCGGATAGGCCGGGTCGTAGGTCTGGGCACGCGCTGGCGGCGCCGCGAAAGCCGTCGCAATCGTCAAAATCGCCAAAGCCGGAATGCGCATCGGAAATCTCCCCTCGAAGGCGACAATACATCATTGAAGCGCCGGCCCGCCCGGCCGGTTCCAATGCCGGAACGAGATACTTTACCACTATGTCCGGAACCGGACTCAATCGATATCGTTATCCGGAACGATCTATTGAACCGGGCATCAACCGGCGTCCTCGGAAAGCCGATCGTTATTGGTCGGACTTGGGAAATTGGTCGCGCAGCGACCTTTGAGATCAATCATCAAAAATGAGTTTTGGAGGTCGTCATGCCCTCACGAAACGAAGGCGCGCGTGCGCGCGCAAGGGTGCAACAGGCAGCGCCTGTCTCCGACGATGCGAGCCTGCTCAAATTGGAAGACCAGGCCGCGGACTATATTCGCGAAGCAAAGCGCCGTAGCGCTTCAGAACCCGATGAACTCCTGTCGACCGTGATCGACGCGGTCGCCCGTGACTACTTCCGGCACGCCCTGAGAAAGCGCCGCCGGGACGCGAGCCGTCTCCTTCCCAAGCGTCCGTAGTTGGACGGGAGCAGCGGCATGTATCCATGGCCGATCGGCGACTTCGACAATGCGATGGACGTCGCGCTCGAGACCGCGATGAATTACCTTGAGCACACCGGACAGGCGAACGAATTTTCTGAAGTCCAGCGGGTGGCGGCAATGGCTATCGTAGCCGCCTGGAAGAGCGGCGAGAAAAACCGGATCAGGCTGGCCAACATCGCGATTCGGACGGTAGAACGAGACCATCGCCTCACGCGTTCAGGATGACGCCATGATCCGATCTGTTGCAATTGCGTTGGCCCTGCTCTGGACCGCGCCGGTGATCCCGGAGAAAGTTGAACTCAGCGATCGCGGCATCGTCGATCTCGCGCCGTTCGCCTGCACCGACACGCCGCGCAGCAGCGTCGTGCGGCGCGTCTGTTACGACGAAGCGCGGCGCTACCTGCTGATCAATGTCCGGGGCGCCTATCGCGACTATTGCGAGCTGCCTGCGGCGACGTTCAACGCATTCATCGCGGCGCCGTCGATGGGACATTTCTACGCGCAGAACATTGCGGCCTCGGACCGTGACGGGCCATTCCACTGCCGCACGCAGCGTCCGCAGACAGACACAGAAGTCGCGCACCGGCGTGATAGCAGTTTTTGAAGCGTCATAATTCGGTCATGCGACTTCGGCGCCGCGGCGCGGCCGTTCAATTGCCGTCGGACCGCGTAGTCACAAGACTGAAAAGGCCCCACCGAGGTGAGGCCTTTCCAAACTTCAGATCTCTTGCGCGCGAGTTACCAGGTGTTGTTGCCGAAGAAGCCGTAGCGCTGCTGCTGGGCAAACCGCATCGGCTGGCCGGCAGCGGTTCTTCGCGGCGACCTTGCGCTTGCGCGGGACCGGCGTCTCGGCCTGCTTCGGCTCGACCGGCACGAACTGGGCGAAGGTCTCGCGGACGCGGGCTTTCGCGGAAATCTCGGGGGTGGGCTCCGGGCCTGCCAGCGCGGCCTGCGGGGCCGGGGCGGCGGCCTGCGGCACAATGGTCGGCTGCGTCGTGTCGAACACGATGCGCTCGGGCCATTTCTCGTTGGACTTGATGCGCAGGGTGGATTTGTCGACGGCTGGCACGGTGGCATGGGCGGTGTTGTCGGCCGAGGCCTTCGGGGCAAAGGCGTCGAACGCAAACAACAGCGCCAGCAGCGCTCCGCCGACAAACAGGAAATAACGCGCCACGAGGTTCATATTGCTACCGCTCCACCCGCACGGGGTCGCGCGGATCCTTGGCCAGACTGGCTGGTATGGCAGTTAGTTCCCGGCAGCCCCCGAAGGGTTCAACCGGGGCGGTCACTTTTTCGGGAGAAATCGGGGATTTTGCGGGATCTGCCGGGTTCCAGGCTGGAACTCTAGCCCTGAGCCCGGCTCGCGGTCACCAGCGGCGCACTTTGCCTTGTCGGCATTCACATTGACGAAACCGACGTGCATTTTGGCAAAAATCTTCCGGCTTTTCATCTCGACAGTGTCCGCGATGAGCCGCTTGCGATCGGTCAGGTGCCGGCCGTCCCGGCGGGTAAAACTGCAGGCGATCTCGATATCCTTGACCGCGTATTCATTGGCGTTGCGCAACGTGAAGGTGACGAGCGCCTTGGAGCCCAGCCCGCCCCTGCGCCACGACTGCGATGAAATCTTCAGCCCATCGAGCGGCGAGGTCTCGACAACAGGGGTTTCGGTGGGAGCCGCCGCCAACGCCGGCGCCGTCGCTTGCGCGGGTGTCGTCAGTGTCGCGTCCGTTGGCGCTACGGTTGGCGGTACCGCGGGGTTGAGCGAGAAGGCGGTCTGCGCGGGGGTGTCCCCGGGCGCGGGATTTTGCGCGTCGCTTGGTCCCGGCAGCATCAGCCAGATGGCACATCCGGCGATCGCGATGACGGGCAAGGCGTAAAGCCCCGCTCGGGAGTTTCGCAATGACGACCAGACACGTGATGCCATAGCCATACCTCAGCGCCTCCCACAGCACGCCCGGCTGTGTTGCCCAATAAAAAGCCGCACCGGCGTTGCGCCGCGCGGCTCTCCCAGGACGAAAGCCGCGTACGGGTCCGCCACTCTCCACCAATCGCTGACAGACAAAAAGGTTGCATGCCTGCGCGGCAATATTGCGGCGTTGGCCCGCCGCGCTACAGTCGGCGACGTTGCGCCGCACCGCGGCAAGAAAACAAGGGGAGAAACACGCGATGCCGACAGTGACCTGGGACCATGTTCATCTGCGCAGTCCCGATCCCGAGGCGACCGCAAAATGGCTTGAGGATATTTTGGGCGGCGAGATCGTCCGCGGTCCCGGCCGGATCGACGTCAGGCTCGGCGGCGCCAATGTGTTCATCGCGCCGGTCGCGGCCGGCGACGGCGTCAATTCGCCGCCGGTGACGCCCTATCAGGGGCTCGACCATTTCGGCCTGACCGTGAAAGACATCGACGCGGTCGCCGCCGAGATCAGGACCAAGGGCGTCACCTTCACGAAGGAGCCGACCACGATCCGCCCCGGCGTGCGCATCTGCTTCATCCGCGGGCCGCAGGGCATCTCGATCGAACTTCTGGAGCGCGACAAGAAATACGCGTGAGGCCCGAACCAGCTTACGTCATGCTCCCGGCATCCGCCTTCGCCGAGGCTTCCGCCTTCGCCGAGGCTTCGGCGGACAAGCCGGCGTACGAGTCTTTGCTTCTCGCGCGGTCATGTCATTGACCCCGGCATGAAGCAGCGGATCGTCATCCCGAGATAGCCCTTGATCGGCCACACCATGGTGCGGCCGGCGCGGTTGGGCTCGGTGATCACGGCGTCCTCGGGCACATCGAACCACTCGCCCTCGATCCGCACCCGGTAATGCCCGCCCCTGGACTCCCAGTCGACGTCGGAGACGGCGCTGCCGTCGGCATCGGAGCAGCACGGCCCCTTCCCGCTCTTCAGACTGTCGAACCATTGCTTGAGCGGCGAATTGGCGTAGCGGCCGTCGGGATCGCGGGCATGAACGAGCTGTGTTGACGCTGCCGATAGCAGCAGCACGAGGCCGAGGCCCATCGCCCTTTTCGATCGGACCGTGGAAGAGAGACTGATACGCGTGCGAGTGCATTGGCGCGCCGCATGGCCGCCGGAATCGATCCAGTTGGTCACTTTCTTCTTGCTCCAGCGCGTTGCACGCGCTCCGCAAAAGTGGCTACCGGCTTTGCGATCCGAGCGCGCACAAGCGGTTGTTCAGGAACACTTCCTCGCGGCTAGCCGGTCTCCACTTAGCCGGGAAATGCCCCACCCCAGTGCAGGAAAGACTATGCATTTCATGGGCCAACTCGATTCGCCGTCGCGTCACGCCGGTATCATGATCTGGCAGAAAACGAGGGCTTTCCGGATTTGCTGCCATGGCCGCCAAAGCGGACGCGTTGCACCGCGTGAGGCGCTTTGGCATAACAGGAAACCGGCTTTCGTTGGGCGATGAGGGCCGGCATCGGGACGTCATGAAGAACGGCTTGTATTCGATACACGTCACCTTGCTGGACGGGCGCGTCGGCAAGGGCAGCGGCGTTATCATGTTCCGCGACGGGCATATCCTCGGCGGAGACGCCTACCTGTTCTATACCGGCAGCTACACCGTGAAGGACGACACCTTCAAGGGCGAAGTGCTGGTGCAGCGGCACACCACCCCGGCGCAAAACGAAAACCCGCTGTTCGGGGGGCCGACCCGGTCGGGATCGGCGTGTCCGGCACCTTCACCGACACCCGCGGCGTGATGAACGGCACCGCGCTGGTCGGCAAGGCCAGCCAGATTTTTGGCGCCACGCTGCACAAGCTCGCCGATACGGATTAGATCTTTCGAGAGCCGCCTACTCGGCCGCCTGCTCCAGCGGGGCGACGCGCGGCAAGATCATCTGGATGCGGGTGCCGCCGCCCGGCTCGGAATCCAGATCGAGCCGGCCGCCGAGCCGCGTGGTCACGATGCTGTAGACGATGTGCAGGCCTAAGCCCGTGCCGCCCTGGTCGCGCCGCGTCGTGAAGAAGGGATCGAAGGCGCGGCGGCGGACATCCATGCTCATGCCGACGCCATTGTCGGAGAAGATGATCTCGACATTGTCCTTGCCGGACGCCCGCACCTGGATGTCGACCGCGCCGGCCTTGCCGTCCGGGAACGCGTGCGCCACCGCATTGAGAAACAAATTGGTCAGCACCTGGCCGTAAGGGCCGGGATAGCTGTTCATGCTGAGATTGGGCTGGCAATCCACGTTGAGCGTCAGATTGTGCTTGCGCAGACCCGGCCGCAGACTCATCACCACCTGTTCGGTGAGATCGCCGAGGTCGAACACGCGCTGGTCCGAATAATTGCGGTCGGCCGCGACCTGCTTGAACGAGGTGATCAGTTCGGCGGCGCGATTGAGGTTGGCGACGAGTTGCGACGACGCATCGCGGCTGGTCTCCAGATAGTCGGTCAGGCTGGAGCGGCGCAGATTGCCGCGCTCGACCTCGCTGGCAAACATCGCGGTCTTGCGCTCCAGGGCCGAGGCCACCGTCAGGCTGATGCCGACGGGATTGTTGACCTCATGCGCGATGCCGGCCACCAGCCGGCCGAGTGCTGCGAGCTTTTCCGCCTCGATCAGCGAATTCTGGGTCTCGCGCAGATTGCGCAAGGCCGATTCGGCGGCATCGCGCGCTTTACGCATTTCCTGTTCGCCGCGCTTGCGCTCACCGATGTCGAGCGCCACCGTCACGATGTTCTCGATCTCGCCGTCGGCATCGAGCAGCGGCAGCTTGTTCACCAGCCATTGCCGCATGTTGCCGGACGAATCCTTGTATTCCTCCTCGTAGAAGCCGAGTTCCCTGGTCCCCGCCAGCACCCGCCTGTCGTGCTCGTCGGTCTTGGCAGCGCCGTAGCGCGACATCAGATCGGCGGTGGTGCGGCCGATCGCATCCTGCGGCTCGACGCCGAAAATGCCGGCCATGTAGCGGTTCATCAGCACATAGCGCAGGCTCTTGTCCTTGACGTTGATGACCGCGGGCACGGTGTCGATGACCTGCTGCAGCAGCCGGCGGCCTTCGGCAATGGCGTCTTCGGCGCGCTTCTGGTCGGTGATGTCGCGCACCACGCCTTCGTAGCGGGCGACTTCGCCGGCCTCGTTGCGGACCGCGCTGGCGCTGTCGGACAGCCACAGGATCGAACCGTCGCGGGCGCGCACCTGATATTCGAATTCGCGCACCATGCCGTCGCGCTGCATCAGGAACTGATACTGCTCGCGGGCGGCCGGATGCAGGTAGACGCTGGTGGCGACATCGCCGATGCCCTTGATCAAGTCCTGCGGCGTCGCGTAGCCCATCATCCGCGCCAGCGCCGGATTGGCGTCGAGCAACTCGCCGTGGGGCGTGGTGACATAGATGCCGTCGACCGAGGCCTCGAACAGTTTTCGGTAGCTCTCCTCCGCCAGCCGCTGCTCGGCGAGCGCATGCACCGCCGCCTCGCGCGCGGCGTCCGCGTCGACCAGGGTCTGGCGAAACACCTCGGCAGCCCGGGCGATATCGCCGATCTCGTTGTCGACGTCGATCGCCGGGATGGAGGCATTCTTCTCGCCGCCCGCCACCGCGCGGATCGAGGTCGCAATCGCCGCGAGCGGACGCACGGTGCGGCGGACCACGAGGAGTGCAGCGAACAGGCCGATGATGACGCCGGTGGTGCCGAGCACGATGCTCTGCCATTTCGCCTCGGCGAGCGTGCGGGCAAAGTCGCGCGACAGGATATGGCCGCGTTGCGTAGAGACCTGGCGCAAGATCTCGGTGACGCGCTGGATCAGCCGCCCCTCGGCGCCGAGGACTTCCCTGTCGATATCGGCAATCTGACGTTCCCGGATGGCGATGGCGATGATCGCGTCGGCATAGCCGTCGACGGCCCGGCGAAGCGTCGGGTCGGAGATTTGCAGCGAGCGCATGCTTTGGGCGGCGACCTCCGCAGCCGCGGGGTTGCGTGCCAGCAAGGCCGACGCGATCCGGCTTTGGGTCTGGAACAGGGTCGACGTCAGGACCGGATCCGGACTGTTGGAGATCGCCGTATCGAATTTTTCGCGCAAGGGCGGCAGCCCGACGATCAGATCGGCCCGGCGGTTGATCAGCGAGGATATCCGCTCGATGCCGTTGCGGTAGGTGGCAAGGCGTTCGGTGACGCCGTCGATCATGTCCTGCTGTTCCGGCGCGAGCTCGAGCCGGGTCTTCTTCAGGACCTCGCTGAGCGCGGTGGTTGCCTCCGCCACCTGCATCGATTGCGTGCCGGGATCGGTGACGAAATCACGCGCTGCCAGCCGCAATTCGTTCATCCGCCGGTCGATGTCCTCGGCAAGGTCGCCGACGCTCTGCAGCCGTTGCAATTCGCCAAAGGTCTGGTCGATGTGGCGGATGGCGATGACGCTGGCGGTCGAGGTGATGATGATCACCGCCAGCACGAGCAGGAAGCTGCCGAAGGTAAGCTGGCCGATCGAAAACGCGAACACGCGTGTCTTCGGTGGATTCGGCGGCGATTCGGCGGACATGGCGGTTCAGACCGGCTCCTAACCGCCACAATATACGATGTTTTTCGGGCCCGGGGGAACCTGCCAGGAGGCGGCGCCAAACCGTAAATTGTGACAGCCCTAATCGGCGGTAATACCGGCTTCCTTGACGACCTTGCCCCAGAGCGCGACGTCCGCCTTGATGATGTCGGCAAACTGGCCAAGTGGCGCGCTTTTAGCCTCGCAGCCGGCGGTATCCAGCTTCTGCCTTACGTCCGAGGTTGCCAGCGCCGCCTCCAGGGCCCTGCTGATCCGATCGACCACCGGCTGCGGCGTCGCCGCCGGCACCACCACGCCGAACCACGGCGTCACCTGCGCCTCGGCAAAGCCCTGTTCGGCCATGGTCGGCGCGTCAGGGAAGTATTTCGAGCGGCCGTCGCTGATCGCACCGATGATCCTGATGGCACCGGTCTGCACCTGCGCCAGCGCCTGGTTGGCCGACAGGAAGGTCGAAGTGATCAACCCGCTGGCGATGTCGGGCACCATCTGCGGATAGCCGCGATAGCCGACCCCGGTGACGTCAATCCCCGCGAGCTTCTTGAACAACTCGAAACCGAGATGGCCGGTCGAACCCTTGCCGGGGTGGCTGTAGTTCAGCGTCCCCGGCTTGGCCTTGGCGAGCGCGACATACTCGGCGACGTTTTTGACCGGCAGTGAACTGGGCACGATGAAGAAATTCGGCGCACGGCAAATCTGTCCCACCGGGACAAAATCCTTCACGGGATCCCAGCGCAGCGACGTAGTCAGCGCGGGGCTCGCGACAAAGAACGTCGTCACCAGCAGCCACGTGTAGCCATCGGGCGCCGCGCGCGCGACTTCCTCCGCGGCGATCGAACCGTTGGCGCCGGATTTGAACTCGACGACAATCGAGCCTTTCCACTGGTCCTGCATCGGCTGCGCGATGATGCGCGCAAAGACGTCGGCGACGCTGCCCGGCGAATAGGGAATGACGATGCGGATCGGACGGGTTGGAAATTCTTGCGCGCCTGCCACGCCCGGCGTGCCGAGCAACGCCAGCCACATGCCAAGCATCACGCCAATACGACAGCCGCTCATGGTACGCCCCTGCCCTGGTCGTTCTTGTTCAGGACAGGATGCCGGTAATCCCCCCATGCAGCAAGACCGGCCAATTTTCGCGACGCGAAATGCGGTTTACGCCGTCGCCAACCTTCGCTGCGGGATCGTCATCGCGGCAACGCCGGCGACAACACAGGCAAGCCCGATCCAGGCTGTGGAATTCAGGCTTTCCCCGAGCAGGACGACACTGAGCAGCACGCCGATCGGCACGCGCAGATAGGCTTGCGCCGTCGTACCCACCGATCCCAGCGTGTGGATCAGGCGGAAGTAGATCGCGAAGGCGGCTGCGGTCGAGAAGACGGCGAGGCCCAGTAGCGCAAGCAGAGAGCTTGTCGAAGGTGTAATCGTCCACGGCTGCTCGACGACAAGGCTTACCGGCACAAGGATCGCGGCACCGGCGATTAGCGAACCCGCGGCCGGCGCCATCGGGTCGAGGTGCTTGAAGCCGCGGCTGAAGATCGCAGCAAAGGCATAACAGACGGTGGCGGCAACGATCGCGATTTCCGCCATCAGGCCGTGGCCTATGCCATGGAACGCGTCGACGCCGACGATCAGGCAAATCCCGGCCATACCCGCCGCCACGCCGAACAGTTTGCGCGGCGTCACGGATTCGTGCCGGGTGATAACGGCGGTGAGCAGAAACGTAAAAATCGGCGACGACGAATTGAGGATCGTGGTCAAGCCGGCATCGACATAACGCTCGCCCCAGGCGACCAGCGTCCAAGGGATGACGCTGTTGAGGCAGGCCTGGAAGGTAAAGCGCTTCCAGGTTGCGATATCCCGCGGCATCTCAATTCCGCGCAGCTTCATCACGATCAACAGCAGGATGCCGGCAATGGCCGTACGCGCCGCGATCAGCGTGATCGGCGGAATGGTGGCGACGCCGAGCTTGATGAAGGTGTAGGACCCACCCCACAGCGTCGCCAGCACGCAGAAGCAGACTCAGTTCGAAAGCGATGTTGGGCTGGCGTGACGTGTCCATCGGTCCGGTCTCGGTTGAGACCGGAAACTATACCGGCATGAGGCCGAAATACTTCGGTGATCGCCGAAGTATGTTAGCCCACCGCGCCGACTTCAAAAACCTCGCCGTCGTAGCCGGCCTCCAGGGGGATGCGGAGCTGGCGGCCGCTTTGGGTCCTGGTCATGACCGGCGTTACCGTGACGACGTTCTTGCCCCTGGAATCGTCAAGCGCGGCCTTCACGCTTGCCTGCTTGCCGAGCTTGATCAGGTTGCGCGTGGTCGGGAACGGCAGCTTGAAGCGGCCGGTCTCGCCGCCCTCCAGTGCTTCGCGCGGCGACACCCAGATCGAATCGGTGGATTCCTTGCCGTCATGGGCGCCGAGCTGGTCCGGGGGTGCTGCGGCGAGGAAGAACCAGGTGTCGAACCGCTTTGGCATGCCTTCCGGCGTGATCCAGTGCGCGTAGGGCACGAGCTCGTCGAGCGCGAGCACCATGCCGTTGTCGGTCAGCACCTTCAGAAAACTGATCTTGCCGTCGCAGAGCTCGGCGCGATGCGCGGTCTCGATCTCGCTGGCGCGTTTGGCATCGACCAGCGCCTTCGATCCCTTCGGACGCGCCAGCAGGATGCCGCTTTCCTCGAAGGTTTCGCGAACCGCGGCGATGCGGAAGGCGAGTTCGCCCGGCTCCAACCCCTCGCCACCGGAATAAAGCGCTGAATTGGCGATGATCTCGTTGTCGCCCTTGTCGACGCTGCCGCCTGGAAACACCAACGCGCCGGAATTGAAGTCGATCTCATAATGGCGAACCATCATGAAGACCTCGATTTCCTTCGGGCCACTGCTGTCGCGCAGCAGCAGAATGGTGGACGCAGGACGCGGCTTTACGATCTCGGCCATGAATTAACCCGCGGCGCTGGACTGGGGCTGCAGATTGGCGCGGCGGTCGACGCGCGCCACCCGCGACAAGAGGTAGTCGACTTCGGCTTTTGCCGCTGGCGTAATGGTCGCGCCCGGCTTGCGCTGCGCGCTCGAGGCAATGATGCCGCGCTTCTGCAGCACATATTTGCGCACCGCCAGCCCCGCACCAGGCTGCTGCTCGTAGCGGATCAGCGGCAGATGTGCATCGAACAAATCATGCGCGGCGTCGCGCTTGCCGGCCTTGGACAGTTTGACCACGTCGATCAGCAGTTCCGGGAAGGCGTAACCCGTCATCGCGCCGTCGGCGCCGCGCTCCATCTCGAAATCGAGGAACAGTCCGCCATTGCCGACCAGGATCGACAGCGGCCGCAACGAGCCGTCCTTCTGGAAATTGCGAAGTGCCGAAATCTTTTCCAGCCCCGGCCAGTCCTCATGCTTGAGCATCACACAGGACGGCGAGTCCATCACGATCTTGCGGATCACCGCGGGCGTGAATACCACCGTCAGGGTCAGCGGGTAATCCTGCAGCACCCAGGGAATGTCGTCGCCGATCGCTTCCTGCGCCTGCTTGAAATAGCCTGATGATCTGGTCGTCGGTGCGCAAGTGAGGCGGCGGCGCTATCATCACGCCGGCCGCGCCCGCATCCATCGACGCCTTTGCCAGCGAGCGCATCGACGCAAAGCCCGGTGCCGAGACGCCGACGATGATCTGCATGTTCTTGGCGCGCTTGACGAAGCGGACCGCGACCTGCTCGGCCTCGGAAGCATCGAGCTTCGGCGCCTCGCCCAGAATGCCCAGCACGGTGACGCCGTCGCAGCCGACCTCGGCATAGAAATCGGTGAGTCGGTCGATCGATTTCTCGTCAATGCGGCCGTCGTCGTGGAACGGCGTCGGCGCGATCGCGAACGTGCCTGCGGCCTGGGCGGTGAGCTTCATGGTGATCCTCTCTTCGTTATCGCGCCTTGCAGCGCGTCAGAACCGCCGCGCGCCCATCTTGATCTGCTCTTCCGAGAAGAAGATGTCCTTGGCATGTTCCACGATATCCCGGGCATTCCACCCCTCATGCGGGGGCTTCCAGCCTTCCATTTCCATCATCCGCATCTCGCGCACGCCGCGCGGGCCGGAGACGCCGAGCACCTTGCCGGTCTGGTCGCCCGACAAATCGCTGACCATGTATAGCACGGCCGGCGCGATGCCATCAGGCCCCAAAGCGGCCTTGGGGTTCTCGATATAGCGCGGCAGGTCTGCGGTCATGCGGGTCAGCGCGCCCGGAGCCAGGGTCCAGATCCGGATGTTGTATTTTCGGCCTTCAATAGCCAGCACGTTCGAAAGTCCCCAGATACCGCCCTTGGCGGCGCCGTAATTGGTCTGGCCGAAATTGCCGATCAGGCCTGACGTGGACGACGTGTTGACGATGACGCCGCCGCCGTTCTCGCGCATCCATTTGAATACCGGCTGGGTACAGCAGAAGGTGCCTTTGAGGTGCACCCGGATCACCCGGTCCCAGTTGGCCTCTTTCGCTTTCGCAAAGGTCTCGTCGAGCAGGATGCCGGCGTTGTTCACCAAAATATCGGCGCGGCCAAAATTCTTGATGGCATCGTCGAACACAGACTGGCCGCCGGCGATGGTGGAGATGTCGGCGCCGTTGGCAACGGCGCGGCCGCCCTCGGCCTTGATGGCGTCCACCACCTTTTGCGCCATCGAGGTGTCGGCGCCTGAACCGTCGCGCGGGCCGCCGAGGTCGTTGACAACAACCGCCGCACCCTCGCGCGCGAACAGTTTTGCGTAGGCCTCACCAAGCCCGCCACCGGCGCCGGTGATGATCGCAACCTTGCCGTCGAGTAATCCCATGACGCTTCTCCCGTATTATTCCTAGCCCAGCACCGTCTTGCCGCTCTTGATGACGGTGACGTTGCGCGCCTTCACCTTGGCTTCGAAGGAAATGACATTGCCGTCTTTCCACAACTCCATCGTCACGGTCTCGCCGGGATAGACCGGCGAGGAGAACCGCACCGCGTGCTGCCTGAAGGCGGACGGGTCGTAGTCGGCGTAGGTTTGCAGCACACCGCGGCAGGTGATGCCGTAAGTGCACATGCCGTGCAGGATCGGTTTTGGGAAACCGGCCTTCTTGGCGAATTCGGGATCTGAGTGCAGCGGATTGCGGTCGCCGCAGAGTCGATAGACCAGCGCCTGGTCCGGCCGCGTCGTGATGTCGACAATCTTGTCTGGGGTTCGTGCCGGCACCTTGTGCGGCTCGGGCTGGCCCTCGGAAGGTCCGCCAAAACCACCGTCGCCGCGCGCGAAGCGCGAGGCAACGAGCGTCGCGAGCTTCTCGCCTTTGTCGTCTTTCAGCACGGTCTGGTGCCGGATCACCGCGCCCTTGTCCTTGCCCTTGTCGAAGACGTCGAGCACGGTCGAATCCGCCGTGATGTGGGCCGCGCTCGGCAGCGGCTTGTGGAAGGTGATGTCGCGCTCGCCATCGACCACCATCACGCGGTTGAGATGCATCTCGCCGGGGCCGGCGCCCCAGGCCGCCACCGAGGCGAAGGTCGGCACCACCTTCAGAGGACGCGGCGTAAAGGTGCCTTCGTTGACGTAGGCGAGCTCCTTCTCGTCCATCGGGTCGGCGCCCATGCCGATCCCGTAGGCGTAGAGCATCACCTCGCGATCGGTGTAGGCATACTTCTGGCCGAGGTTTTTCAGCGCCATCAGTTCGTCGTACTTGATCGGCATTTTGAACTTTCCTCCCGGATTTCTTTTTTTCGCGCTGCCAGTTGATGCGCCCTCTCCCCTTGTGGGAGAGGGCATCACCGGCATCGGCAACAACCTCGTTTGGGTGAGGGGTTGCCTCTACAAGTACAGCACTTGCGGAGAGAACCCCTCATCGGGCGCTTCGCGCCACCTTCTCCCGCATCCGCCTTCGCCAAGGCTACGGCGGACATGAGGGGAGAAGGTACTTCTTTGGCTTAGGCCGGCGTGAAGAACGGCAGCGGCGCGCCGTCGGTCGGCTTGAACACCACCTTTACCTTCTGGCCGATCTTCAGTTTTTCCAGATCGCAGTCGACAAAATTGGTCTGCAGCGACGGGCCTTCCTTCAGCGTGACGTAGCCGATCGCATAAGGCCCGGTCGGCGATTTCCGCATCAGGCTGTAGGTGTAGATCGTGCCCTCGCCCGAACTTTCCTCCCACACCGTCTTGTCGGAAAAGCAGAACGGGCAGATCGAACGCGGAAAATAATGCGGCTCGCCGCAGGCGGTGCAGCGTTTGATCATGAACTTGCCGGCCTTCGCCGCTTCCCAGAACGGCGCGGTCTCCGGATTGGTCATGGGGGCATTGAGTTTCTTTGCTTCGGCCATTATGCGCGCTCCAGAATGCAGGTTGAGGCGGCATGGCGCACGCCGAGAAGGCCGCCGGTGCCGTGCGCAACGGCGAGATCGCAGTTCTTTACCTGCACCTTGGGATGGGCTTCACCGCGCAACTGCCGCACGGCCTCGATGATTTTCGTCATGCCGCCGCGGTTGACCGGGTGATTGCTGCAGAGCCCGCCGCCATCGGTGTTGAACGGCAGCTTGCCGACACCGGAAATCAGATTGCCGTCGGCGACGAACTTGCCGCCCTCTCCCTTTTTGCAGAAGCCGAGGTCTTCGAGCTGCATCAAAACCGTGATGGTGAAGCTGTCGTAGATCGAGGCGTATTTGATGTCCTTTGGCGTGACGCCGGCTTCCTCGAACGCGCGCGGTCCGGACCAGACGCCGGCGGAGTAGGTGAGATCGAGATCCTTGCCGCCGCGCGGGCCCTTCATCGCCTCGCCATGGCCGATCAGCCGCACCAGCGGCTTCTTCAGGCTTTTGGCAATCTCCGGCGTGGTGACGATGATCGCGCCGCCGCCGTCGGAGACGACGCAGCAATCCATGCGGTGCAGCGGGTCGGAAATCATCGGCGAGTTCAGGACGTCCTCGACGGTGACGACATCCTTCAGCATCGCATGCGGATTGTATTGCGCATGATGGGAGGCTGCGACCTTGATCCAGGCCAGCTGTTCGCTGGTGGTGCCATAGTCGTGCATATGGCGCATGGCACACATGCCGTAGGCATTGTGCGTGGTAGCCCCGTAGGCGGATTCGAAATCGGCCTCGGCGCCGGCGGCGCGCGGCGGCATCACCCCGGTGCGCGGCTTGCCCGCCAGCGTGATCAGCGCGATCGAGCATTTGCCGGCCGCGATCGCTTCGGCGGCATGGCCGAGATGGATCAGATAGGAGCAACCGCCGGTCTCGGTGGAATCCATGTGGCGGACCCGCAAGCCGAGATAATCGACCATCGGCCAGAGGCCGCCGGGGGCATCGCCTGCGCAGAAATAGCCATCAATATCGGCCTTGGTCAGGCCGGCGTCCTCAATCGCACCCTTGGCGACCTCGGCATGGAGCTGTGCGGTGGATTTGTCGGGTGCGTGCCGGGTCGGGTGTTCGTAGATCCCGGCAATGTAGGCTTTGCCCTTGATGGTCAAATGTTTCTCCGCTGGCGTTTCTTCTTCCCAGCCAATTTCTTGGCCTGTCAGCGGGGGCTTGGCAAGCGCCGAGATATTCCGTCAGGTGAGACGGCTATGCGCGACCTGATCCTGAGGAGCCGCGAAGCGGCGTCTCGAAGGATGCAGGCCCGACTGGGGCCTCATGGTTCGAGACGCGCGAAGACGCGCTCCTCACCATGAGGGTCTGAATCTACTCCGCAGCGATCTGCCGCGGTGCTGGCGGCGGGCTGACGAGATCGGCGGCGAGCTGCGCGTAGCGCGCCTTGGCGTCGTGCACCGCCTTCTCCTTCACCGGGCCGTAACCGCGGATGCGATCGGGCAACGAGAGCAGTTCGATCGCGGTATCGAGATTCGCCGGCGACAACAGGCCGAGCACGGTGGCGACGTCTTTCTCGTAACCGGCAATCAGGTCGCGTTCGATTCTGCGGTCGGCGCTGTAACCAAAAATGTCGAACGGCGTACCGCGCAGGCCCTTCAGCTTCGCCAGCATTTTGAACACCGGCATCATCCACGAACCGAACGCGCGCTTCCGCGGCCGGCCGAGTGCATCCTTGCCGCCGCCCAGGATCGGCGGCGCCAGGTTGAAGTTGAACTTGAAATCGCCCTCGAACTGATCGCGAAGCTGCTGTTCGAAGCGGCCGTCGGTGTAGAGCCGCGCCACCTCGTACTCGTCCTTGTAGGCGAGCAGTTTTGCATAATTGATCGCAACCGCGCGCGGCAAGGCATCGTCGTAGCCGCCGTTCGTCGCGGCGTTGCGCACCTGCATCACCAGATTGCGATAACGCCCGGCGAGTTTGTCGTCTTGATAATCCGCCAAAAGCGCGCTGCGGTGGGCGATGATCTCATCGAGCGACATCGCCTCCAGCGTCTTCGGCGCGACCACCTCATCCTGGCCTTTCATCAGGCTGGCAAGCTTTGCGGGATCGGCGGCGGCGAGACGTCCCAACTGGAACGCCTGCGTGTTCATCTTGATCGAGACGCCGTTGACCTCGATCGCCTGCTCGATCGCCTTGGCCGACAGCGGCAACAGGCCCTTCTGATAGGCATAGCCCATCATCATGATGTTGGTGGCGATGGAATCGCCGAGCAAGGTCTCTGCCGGTTTGGTGAAATCGAAGAACGAAGAATCCTTCGTCAGCGAATTTTCCAAAACGCTGTTGACCTTGCGGTTCTGGAAATTGAAGTCGCGGTTCAGGATGAAGTCCGCGGTCGGGATCAGGTGGGTGTTGATGATGCCGTGGGTGCGGCTGGATTCACACAGCGTGATGGTTTCCTTGGCGGCGGCGACCACCTCGTCGGCAGCCATCACGAGATCGGCGGTGCCGGTCACGATGCGCGAACAGGTGACGTCGGCAGTATGTTCGGAGAGCCGTACATGGCTCAGCACTGCGCCGCCCTTCTGCGCGAGGCCGGACATGTCGAGGATCATGCTGGCCTTGCCCTCGATATGGGCGGCCATACCGAGCAGCGCGCCAATCGTCAGCACGCCGGTGCCGCCAACGCCGCCGACGGCGATGTTATAGGGCCGCTCCAGCGACGGGATCGACGCCGGCTCCGGCAGATCGCCGATGCTGCCGAGATCGGGCGGCGCGCGGCGGCGCAGTTTTCCGCCGTCGACGGTAACGAAGGACGGGCAAAAGCCCTTGAGGCAGGAATAGTCCTTGTTGCAGGTCGACTGGTTGATGGCGCGCTTGCGGCCGAGTTCGGTTTCCAGCGGCTCGACCGAAATGCAGTTCGACTGCACCGAGCAATCGCCGCAACCTTCGCAGACGGCCGGATTGATCAGCACGCGGCGCGGCGGATCCTCCATCAGGCCGCGCTTGCGGCGGCGGCGCTTTTCGGCGGCGCAGGTCTGCACGAACACGATGGCCGAAGTGCCCTTTACCTCGCGGCAGGCCCTCTGGACCGCATCGAGGTCGTCGCGATGCGCGGTCTTGACGCCGGGCGCGATGTCGGAGGCCGGATAGAGATGCGGGTTTTCCGAGACCAGATAGATTTCGCGGATACCTTCGGAGTGAAGCTGGAAGGTGATTTGCTGCGGCGACAGTTCGCCGTCGACATGCTGGCCGCCGGTCATCGCGGTCGCGTCGTTATAGAGGATCTTATAGGTGATGTTGGCGCCGGAGGCGACCGACTGGCGGATCGCGAGGCTGCCGGAGTGGAAATAGGTGCCGTCGCCGAGATTGGCGAACACGTGCTTTTCCTTGGTGAAGGGTGCGACGCCGACCCATGGCACGCCCTCGCCTCCCATATGGGTGTAGGTCTCGGTGCTGCGGTCCATCCACAGCGCCATGAAGTGACAACCGATGCCGGCAAAGGCGCGGCTCCCCTCGGGCACCTTGGTCGAGGTGTTGTGCGGACAGCCCGAGCAGAAATACGGCGTGCGGCTGATCGGCGCCACCGCCTGCATCTGCGTCGCCTCGCGGCCGTTGAACCAGTCGGCCTTGGCGCGCAGCATGTTTGCAATTTCGGGATTGAGGTTCAGGCGAAGAAGGCGCTCCGTCAACGAGCTCGCAAGCGAGGCGACGCTAAGCTCTGCGGCAAAGGTAAGGAACCGCTTGTCGTGGTCGTCCATCTTGCCGACGATGCGCGGGCGCACGTCGTCACGCCAGTTGAACAATTCCTGCTTGACCTGGTTCTCGACGATCTCGCGCCGTTCCTCGATGATAAAGATCTCTTCGAGTCCGACGGCAAAGTTTCGCACGCCTTCCGGCTCCAGCGGCCAGGGCATGCCGATCTTGTAAAGCCTGAGCCCGATCTTGGCGGCGACTTCCTCGGTGATGCCGAGTTCGCGCAGCGCCTGCCGGATGTCCTCATAGCTCTTGCCCGACGCCATGATGCCGTAGCGGGCATTCGGCGAGTCCATGGTGATGCGGTTGATCTTGTTGGCACGCGCAAACGCGATCGCGGCATAGCCTTTATGATCCTGCAGGCGGAGATCCTGCTGGTAACGATCGTCGGGCCAACGCAAATTGAGCCCGCCCGGCGGCATCTCGAAATCGGAGGGTATGATGAAGGGCTTCATTTCGTCGGTGAGGTCGATCTCTGCCGTGGTCTCCACGGTCTCGGTGATCACCTTCATGCCGACCCAGCAGCCGGAGTAGCGCGACATCGCGATGCCGAGCAGCCCCATCTCGATCATTTCATGGATGCTGGAGGGATAGAGATACGGCATCAGCGCGGAGATGAAGGCGTGGTCGGACTGATGCGGGACGGTGGAGGACTTTGCGCCATGGTCGTCGCCGGCGAGAACCAGCACGCCGCCGTTTTTCGCCGAGCCTGCGGTATTGCCGTGGCGGAACACGTCGCCGCAGCGGTCGACGCCGGGCCCCTTGCCGTACCAGATGCCGACCACACCGTCATATTCGGCGCCGGGCGAGAGGTTGAGCTGCTGCGAGCCCCAGACCGCGGTGGCCGCGAGGTCCTCGTTCACGCCGGGCTGGAACTTGATGTTGTATTGTTCGAGGTGTTTTCGGGCGGCGAAAAGCTGCTGGTCGTAACCGCCAAGGGGCGATCCGCGATAGCCGGAAATGAAGCCCGCGGTGTTCAGCCCCATGGCACGGTCGCGGCGGATTTGCGCCATCGGCAGCCGCACCAGCGCCTGAATGCCGGTCAGGAAAATGTGGCCGGTGCCTTGGGTGTATTTCTGGTCGAGACTGATCGGACCCTGGTTGATTCCCATTTCGCCCTCGTTGGCTTTGGCCGCGACTATTGGTTTTAGCTAGTCATCAGAACTGATTAGAACCAGTCTATGTCGGTTCTTTCGGGCGGCGCATCACAAATCTCGGCCGGAATGCCCTGGCTTCAATAATCGCAATTTCGTGCCGGGAATATCGCCAGGCCATTTCGGTTTGTGTCGTCCGAAGGGCTTGGCGCGAAATGCCGTAACGCCTCTATAATGCCCGGGACAGGTGATTGGATGCAGGGACGCCGAACCGGACGCGCGATTCTCTTCTCGCTGCTTTTGTGCAGTGCGTTCGCGGTTGGCGAAGGCTCAGCCCAGCCGTCGGCCGAGATCGTCGCGCGCGGCAAGGCGCTGGTAGAAGCCGGCGACTGTGCCAGCTGCCATACCGCCGATCCCGCAAAACCCTTTGCCGGCGGCGTCCGGATTGCCACCCCTTTCGGCGGCATTTATGCACCGAACCTGACGCCGGACCGCGAAACCGGTATCGGCAGCTGGCGTGACGAGGATTTTTTGCGGGCGCTGCGCCATGGCATCGCCCCTGATGGATCGCGCTATTACCCGGCTTTCCCCTATCCCTATTTCACCAAACTGACCCGCGACGACATTTTGGCGATCCGCGGCTATCTCGCGACCCTGACGCCGGTCCGCAAAGCGGCCACCCCGCCGGAATTGCTGTTTCCCTTCAACTTCCGCGTGGTGATGCGGATGTGGAACTGGCTGTTCTTCGAGCCCGGCATCATCATGCCGGATCAAGCCAAGGGCACGGCATGGAATCGCGGGCGCTATCTGGTCGAAGGCCTCGGCCATTGCGGCGCGTGCCATACGCCAAAGAACATTTTTGGCGCCGACAAGCGCGACCAGGCCTTTGGCGGCAGTCGCGTCGACCGCATGTTCGCGCCACGGCTCGATGGTGCCGAGCGCAGCGGGCTGAAATCCTGGAGCGCGGACGACATCGCCGAATATCTGCAGAGCGGCCGCAATGGCAAGAGCCATGCCGGGCAACTGATGTCCGAGGTCGTCGTCAACTCGACCTCGAAGATGAGCGACGGCGATATCCGCGCCATCGCCGTCTACCTTAAGTCCCTGCCCGCCGGCGCGCCGGAGCCGGCGGTCACGCCGCCCTCGCCCGCACAAATGGCGAACGGTGAGAAAATCTACAACGGCGCCTGCATCGCCTGTCATGAGGCAGACGGATCGGGCGCGCCGCGGATCTATCCACCGTTGCCCGGCAACGCCAATCTGCAGTCCGCCGATCCCCTGAGCACGCTGCGCATCATGCTCGACGGCGCCGAAACGGTGACCACGCCGCGCGCGCCCAACAAGGGATCGATGCCGGCCTATGCGAATTTGTCGGATCAGGAGATCGCCGACGTCACAACCTATATCCGCAACGCATGGGGCAATGCCGCGTCTGTCGTGACCGCGGCCGAGGTCGCGAAGGCGCGCAAGGCGAAATGAGCGGCTACCGCTTGTCCCCGTCGAACACGAATTTCGGCATCTCCCATTTGTAGCGGATCGCCAACAAGCGGAACGACAGGCCGAGCACGAAAGTGAGCGCTGTCCATAATTCATCGTTGATCTTCAGCCCGAACGCCGTCGAGTAAAACAGCCCCGTCACGATCGAGACGCTGGCGTAGAGTTCGGCGCGGAACAGCAGCGGCACGTCGTTGCACAGGATATCGCGCAGCACGCCGCCGGCGCAGCCGGTGACCATCCCCGCCACGATCACGATCGGCAGCGAGGCGTTCATCTGCCAGGCGACGTCGCAGCCAATCATCGTGAAGATCACGAGCCCGATGGCATCGAGCACGAGGAATGCGGTGTTCAGCCGGTGCACCAGGTGGGCAATCGGGATGGTCACCAGTGCCGCGCCGGCCGTCAGCAGCAGATAGGTCGGGTGTTGCACCCAGGCGAGCGGATAATGCCCGAGCAGGACGTCTCGAATGGTGCCGCCGCCCAGCGCGGTTATGCAGCCGAGCATGGCGACGCCGGCCCAGTCCATGCTACGTCGACCCGCCGCCAGCGCCGCGGTCATCGCCACTGCGGTCAGCGCGACGAGCGACAGCCAGTGCAATACGAAATCGCTCGAGGGCAGGTTCCACATCGAATCATCGGGCGAATGGAGTGTGGAACTCATGGTGCGGGTTCCATCGCGAATAGTCCACATGCAACGCGTCCGGTTCCCGGAACCAGCGCGGCAGCCCGTGGTTGTCTTGGGGTTAATGGAGGAACCATACGATGGCCTACCCCGACGATCCCTACCGCGCTCCGATGACTGACGAAGAAATCCGCCGTCAGGCGCGGCTCAACAGTCTCGACAATGAGTTGCAGGCCGATCCGGAACTCGCTGAAGGTCCGGCCAGCGGCGGCAAGGTTGCGATGTTCGCCATCGCCATCGCCGTGGTGCTGGGTGCCGTGTTCTATGGGCTGAACAATACCACCGTGCAACCAGGCCGGCACGACGCCGACGACGACTGAAAAGACGGCACAGACGCAGTCGGCCAACCCCGCAGCGCCTCCCGGCATGCGTGACGTGACGCCGAAGGCGAACAATGAGCCCGGCATGACCACCGGCGCGGCTCCGGCCCGTCCGGCCCCAGCGCCGGCAATCCGCCGCCGGCCGATAAACAGTAACGGCTCAGCAGTAGAGAGCCATGTACGCAGCGGGCATTTGCCCGCTGCGTTTTTTATTTGAACATCTTGTTGAGCTCGCCGCCGGGATAGCCGTTGGCAAGTTCTGTGAATGTGCCCTTCTCGGCCATCTCCTTTGCCGCCTTCATGAAGCCGGTCCAGGCCGTCCGCGACAGCGAGCCGCCGACGCTGATGCGCCGCACGCCGAGTTCGGCTGCATTCGCAAGCGAATGGTCGGCTGCGAAGAACAGCAAATTGACGGGCTTTGGATGCACGGCTTTCACGACCGCCGAAATTTCTTCCTTTGTAGAAATGCCCGGCGCGTAAAGGCAGTCCGCGCCGGCCTCGGCATAGGCGGTGAGCCGGTCGATCACGAGATTCAAATCCTTTTGCCCGCGCAGGAACGCTTCACAACGGCCGGTGAGCAGGACGCCCGATTTGTCGGCATCGATCGCCTTGCGCGCCGCCTTGATACGATCGACCGCCAGCGTCCGATCGAACAGGGGCTTTGCGGCATCACCCGTATAATCCTCGATCGAGAGGCCGGCCACGCCGGTCTTCACCGCGCGCGCAACGTTCACTCCCACTTTTTCCGGCTCGTGCGCAAAGCCATCCTCGAAGTCGGCATTGACGGGGATATCGACGGCCGCACAGATCGCGCTGAGATGATTGCAGACATCGTCGACCGTGACCTTGTTGTCGGCCCGCGCGATGGTCCAGGCAAAGCCGGCGCTGGTCGAGGCCAGCGCCTTGAAGCCGAGATGCTCCAGGGCACGCGCGGTGCCGACATCGTGCGGATTGGGGATGATGAAGCATCCGGATTCGTGCAGCTTGCGGAATGCGGCGCGCTTGTCAGCAGATGTCAGCATGATCTCTCCCCATATTGTTTGTTTGCGCCGCGAACATAGTGATGCAACGGAGATTTTCCAGCCGTCTCACGCCACGACCTTGCGCAGGAAGGTGCGCTCCTCCGCGAGGATGAACTTGTTCTCCTCGGCGAAATTGAAATTCGCCATGCCCTCGCTGTCGGCGCGCAGCCGCGCCCGATAGCTTTCATAGGCCGCCAGGCTCTCGAACGAGATCAGCGCAAAAGCGATGTTGTTGGTGCCTTCATGCGGCATCCAGTAGCCGATGAGATCGCCGCCGCATTTCGGGATGATGGTCAGCCAGTTTTGCGAATATTTTTCGAACATCGCGCGCTTGAACGGATCGAGCTGATAACGAATGAAGACGGTGACGGTCACGGGAAGTCTCCAGTTGCCGTCATTGCGAGGAGCGAAGCGACGAAGCAATCCAGAGTCGAGCAAGGACTCTGGATTGCTTCGCTTCGCTCGCAATGACGAAGGGAATGTCTGTCCCCGATATAGCCCCTTGCCCGACACCAATGCTTCGGCTATCATCGAACTATGAAAGCAGGCCCCGATATCGCCATGGTCGCCTCCCTCGTCGGCGATCCCGCGCGCTCCAACATGCTGACCGCGCTGATGACCGGGCGCGCGCTGACCGCGAGCGAACTGGCGCAGGAAGCCGGCGTCACGCCGCAGACCGCAAGCTCGCATCTGGCCAAGCTCGAGGCCGGCGGGCTGATCGAGCCGGAGAAGCAAGGCCGCCACCGCTATTATCGCCTCACCGGCCCCGACGTCGCCGGCGTGCTCGAAGGCCTCGCCGGGCTCGCCGCCCGCGCCGGCCACATGCGCGTGCGTACCGGGCCAAAGGATCCGGCGCTGCGCCGTGCGCGGATTTGCTATGACCACCTCGCCGGCGATCTCGGCGTGCAGATGCTCGACAGTATGAAGAAGCAGCGGCTGGTGCGCGCCAGCAAGCAGGCGATCGAGCTGACCGGCGAAGGCCGGCGTTTCATGGCGGAAAGCCTGCAGATCGACACCGATGCGCTGGCGCATCCGCGCCGGCCGGTGTGCAAGGCCTGCCTCGACTGGAGCGAGCGGCGTCATCACCTCGCCGGCACGCTGGGCGCGGCCATGATGGCGCGTTTCACCGAGCTGAAATGGGCCGCGCGGGACGATACGCCCGGCAGCCGCGTCGTCAATTTTACCCGCACCGGCGAGAAGCGTTTTGCGGTGCTGTTCGGTGACGCGCAGGCCTGACCGACCATTGCAAATCCGTAATGGAACCATTCATTCCTCATTCAGCCCGCCTCATTAAAGTCGCGAAAATGTTTCGGCTTGTCGCAATCGCCCTGGCGGCGAATCAAACGGCCTGAAACGGACGCGCCGCGATGCGGCTTAAATTTGAGGGAGTGGACATGAAATATCTCTTCGCGGCAGCATTGGCTGTCATCACGGCCGCGAGCTTTGCCGGCACCGCCAATGCAGCCGGCGGCTGCGGACCCGGTTTTCATCGCGGCCCCTATGGCGGTTGCGTCGCCAATCGCGGTGCAGTGGTTGTGGTCCGCCCGGCGCCCGTGGTTGTGGTTCGGCCGGCACCGAGGGTTGTCGTGGTGCCCCGTGCACGCGTGTGCCCCTACGGCATGGTCTGGCGCTATGGACGCTGCCGCTATTGATCGGCGCGTCCTGAATTCAAGGCAAAACCCCGCTCCGGCGGGGTTTTTGTTTGGGCGGCTTGCGGGAGCGGTGCCGAAAACAAAGAAGGCGGGAAATCCCGCCTTCAACCGGTGTTGCGATTTGACCTAGAGCGTGACGACTTTTCTTCGAATTGTCATCGCGCTCTATCTTTTTGTTTGAGCATGATCTTTTCGGAAAACCGGTCTCCACTTTTTCCGGATCATGCTCTAGACGCTCACCAGTAACGGCGGCGGTAATAGCGGCGACGCCAGCGGCGGCGGTAGCGGCGGCGCTAGCCCCAGTACCGGCGGCGGCGCCAGCCCCAGCGGCGACGACGGCGCCAGCCCCAACCACGGCGACCCCAGCCCCGGCGGCGGCCCCAGCCGCGGCCGCGGCCACGGCCCCACCTTACTTCTTCCGGCGTGAGGCTATCGGCTTCATCCTTCGAAGTGACGGCGGGTTGCGCGTCGGGATTGGCGGGGAGCTTTGCGTCTTCATCGAGCGGCTGCGGCATCAGCGGTGCGGCGGTCGCGCTCGCAGCAACAGCGGCCGCACCGGCAATTGCACCTAAGGCGAATTTGAGAAAATCCCGGCGTTCCATGACGTCGTCCCTCCTCTCCAATGGCTGATGATGCAAGACAAGTGTCGGCTCGCGGAGATGAACGCCCGCTGAACCGCGCGTTCAGGGATGAACAAACGCGCGGCGCATCAGTTCCGATGTGAATGTCAAACAGCCACGGTCGTCACTCCGAGCGTCCGCGATCTCGCGGCATGATTTGCCCGAGCTTTTGCAAATTCGTTGGCCCTCTCTTGAACAGAGGGCGCAGGGAAAGCCGGGTGCCGACTGCACCCGCGGTCTCGTGTGCCAAAAGTTGCGCATTTGGCGCACACGAGCATACAGGTTCAGCCGAAACATCCCGGCCTTCCCCGCGCAATGGCTTTACGGCGTACTTCGTGCTCTCCCCGGTGAGCGAATTCTGGTTTGTCACCGTCATCTGCGGGACACTTCCCACAAGCTTGGCACCAGCAACGGGTGTCAGGACCACACGACTTGGCCGTACGCCTCGGCGTTTTCGTCCGGCGCTTGGGCACCGTCCTTTCGGAACAATGCTGCCGCGCCTGACGCCAAAGCGTCCATCGCATCCCCGGCCCAACGCATCGTGACGATCGCGAAACGCCCCTCGTGCGGGCCGGGATGCGCAAGATTAAATCAGTGATTTGCCCGACGTGACCAGCGGGATATTTTTGATTCCGGGACTTGACACGATTTCTGAAAAACAGAAGTGATTTGCCCGTCGTGTCGAATTTGCCACAGCTCCAGCCGTCATTGCGAGGAGCTCGCGACAAAATTGCGGAGCAATTTTGCGCCGAAGCGACGAAGCTTCGCTCGCAATGACGGATAGACGTCAGGCCCGCGGCCATCCTTCGAGACGCGCTTCGCGCTCCTCAGGATGAGGTCATCATGTGATTTCGCAGGGACGACGCTTGAGGTCAGGTCGTCATATACTCTTCCGCCAGCACGAGCACTTCGCGCGTGCGGGTGACGCCGGGCCAGTCGCGGTCAAAATCGGCGACCAGGCGCTTGATTTCCTCGCCACTGGTGGCGCGGTCGAGCGCGGCCGCATCGGTGAATTGATAGGTCGCCTGATGCAGCGAGGGATCGCTGAGGCTCCAGTAGCGCCACGCCCGCTGCGCGCCAAAGGATTTTACGGCATCGGGCATGTGCTCCCGGGAATACCAGGCGTCGAAGGCGGCGCGTTTGGAGGAATTGGCGACGGTGGCGCGAACGATGAAATAGGCCGGCGGCATCGGTTTCCTCCAATTGCTTTTGGCGGCGACGGCGACGCCGTCACTCCGGCTTGATGCCGGCCTTCTGTACCACGTCGGCCCAGCGCTTGACTTCCGACGAGACGAATTTTCCGAACGCCGGACCCGCCAGGTTCGGCGTGGCGGAGCCGTTCTTTGTCCAGATATCCTTGAGTAGTTCGGTATTCAGCGCCTTGGTTACTTCGGCCGCCATCTTCGCGGTGATCTCCGGCGGCGTGCCCTTTGGCGCGAACAGAGCATACCAGGTCGAGACTTCGTAGCCCTTCAGCCCGGCTTCCGCCGCGGTCGGCACATCCGGGATCGCGCTCGAACGCGCCGGCGCCGCAAGCGCGAGGCCGCGCAGCGTGCCTGATTGAATCTGGTTGGCGGAGGTGCCGAGCCCGTCGAACATGACGTGGATTTGCCCGGAAACCAGATCCTGCATCGCAGGACCTGCGCCGCGATAAGGCACATGGTTCAACTGCGTACCGGAGAGGATCTGGAACAATTCTCCCGCGAGATGATGCGTGGTGCCGCGGCCGGCGGAGGCGTAATCCACCTTGCCCGGATTAGCCTTCAAATAGGCAATGAATTCGGCCAGCGTCTTGGCCTGGACCTTGGACGGATTGACCGTCACCACCTGCGGCGGGGCCGCGATCAGGATGACCGGGACAAAGTCCTTCTCGATATCGTAATCGAGCTTGAGATAGATCGACGGCGCGATGGCGTGGTGCGCAGCGCCGACGAAGAAGGTGTAGCCGTTGGGCTCGGCCTTGGCCGCCGCGGCCGCACCGATGGTGCCGCCGGCGCCGGCGCGATTGTCGATCAGAAAGCGCTGGTTGAGCTGCTTGTCGAGTTGCGCCGTCAGCGGACGGGCGAAAGCATCGGTGCCGCCGCCTGCCGCGAATGGCACGATGAGCGTCACCGGCTTGTTCGGCCAGTCCTGCGCCGCGGCCGTTCCGCAAGGAAGTGCTACGGCTGCAAACGCCACCAAAGCCAGTGAAAGGTGAAAGGCGGCTGCCCGCCGCGGTTGAAAACTCATGATACGTTTCCCTGTTTGCGATGCTTTTTTGCTGGTTCTGGCGGCGGATTAGGCCATCACGTCAAAGGCTTGGCAAGCGGTCGCCGGCTTAAACTATAGGATGGGCCCTGCCCCGGCTGCGACCGATTGCCCACGGTCGCGCTGGCATGGCGACGAAGTGAGGCGGGAGAAAGGCTATTTCGGCTTCTGCCGGTGGGACGACGCGCTGACTGTGCGTGCCGGCAAAACAGGTCGGCATCCCTGACAGGTTTTCGGATTGGCCGGCGACAACGACGCTTTATGTCAGCGGCGGATCAGGCTTGTTGCAACGGCTCAGTTGGCCTTGCGGTGCAGGAAGGCCGGGATGTCGAGCACTTTTTCCTCGATCGAATTGCGCGCAGGAGAGGAGCGGCCGTACGGATCAAGGCCTTGCGGAGCCGCGTGGCGCGCATCTTCCGCAATCGGCTTTGCCGGGCGCCCCTCGGGGTGGCGGGCCGGCATACGGAGCGGCGGACTCGCCAATTGCGGCAGCTGTGCGCCACGCTCGATCCGGTCGGCGGTGCGACGCCTGTCGTTGCTCAGCCTGCCGGCGAGTTGCGCGAGCAGGTTTTCCGCAGGTTGCGTCTGTTGCGCCTGATTGAGATTATCGATGCCGGTCGCCACGACCGAGACGCGGACGACACCTACCAGGCTTTTATCGAAGGTCGCGCCGACGATGATGTTGGCGTCCTGATCGACCTCTTCGCGTATGCGGGTAGCAGCTTCGTCAACCTCGAACAGCGTCAGGTCGTCGCCGCCGGTGATCGAGACGATGAGACCACTGGCGCGCTTGATCGATGGGTCCTCGATCAACGGGTTGGAAATCGCAGCGACGGCGGCGTTAAGCACGCGCTTTTCGCCGGAAGCCTCGCCCCTGCCCATCATGGCCTTTCCCTTCTCGCGCATGACCGAGAGAACGTCGGCAAAATCAAGATTGATCAGACCTTCCTTGACGATGAGGTCGCTGATGCAGGCCACACCCGAATAAAGCACCTGATCGGCCATCGCGAAGGCATCGACGAATGTCGTCTTCTCGCTGGCCACCCGGAACAGGTTCTGGTTCGGGATGATCAGCAGGGTGTCCACCACCTTCAGCAGTTCGGCGATGCCGGCTTCGGCAAAGCGCATGCGGCGCTGGCCCTCGAAATGGAATGGCTTGGTGACGACGCCGATGGTGAGAATGCCAAGTTCGCGCGCGGTCCTGGCGATGATGGGCGCTGCTCCCGTGCCGGTACCGCCGCCCATGCCGGCCGTAATGAACACCATGTGCGCGCCGGCCAGATGATCGCGGATCGTATCGATTGCCTCTTCCGCCGCGGCGCGCCCCAGTTCGGGCTGCGCGCCGGCGCCAAGGCCTTCGGTCACCTGCCTGCCCATCTGGATGAGGTGCGTGGCCTTCGACATGGCAAGCGCTTGCGCGTCGGTATTGGCGACGATGAACTCGACGCCTTCCAGCCCGGCGTCGATCATGTTGTTGACGGCATTGCCGCCGGCACCGCCGACCCCGAGCACGATGATGCGCGCCTTCATCTCGCTGATATCGGCGATGCTGGTCATTGTTGCCTCACGATTGTTCCGCCAAGCCTGGCAATGAGAGCACGCGCATGCTGGAGCCTTTCCCGTTCCGATTGGATCGGAACGGGGCTCTATCTTTTCGTTTTGACGCGTTTTCTTTACGCGAACCGGTATCCACTTCGCTTGAAAACGCTTTAGCCACGAGCCGCCTTGCGGTCTGCTTCTACCAGAGTCGCCGCCAGCTGCCCCACCCGGCGTGCAGCTTGTCCTTGGCTGTCGATCGAGCCGCCAGTTCGGCCAGCCGGTCCGCAGAGCCGCCACCTCGCCCTCAAGCCGTGCCGTCGCCTCCCTGGCCGCCGTGGTCTCGGCGGTCGCCTGCAGCAGCTCAACCATCAGGCGATCGGCGCGCTCGCGTTCGCGCTCGAAATCGGCGCGGTGACCGGCTGCGCTTGTTTCGAGCCGCGCGATCTCGGCCTTCAGTGCCTCGATCTGTGCCACCAGCAGTGCGATGTTGCCTGCCTGGCGACTGCCTGGCGGTTGCGGCGTATGCCTGACTTCAGCGAGATCGACGCTCACCAGGGCCCTGCCCTCCTCCGAAAGCGAACGCGGCAACCGGAGCCGCCTGGCAAGCGACCGGGCGGCCCCTGGCGAGATGTTCAGGCGGGCGCCGAGAGCGCCATAGGTCAGAATCTCAACGGACATCGGCTGTTCTCCTCGAACGAACCGCGCTGGAATCGGCTGTCGATGACCGGGTAGTGACCGCAGGCTAGGCCGCCATGGTTAATAGATGGTTAACGGGACCAGGCTCACCGGCATTGGAGGGCGCCGAAAGCTGGCACAGGATCAACACGTTGCGGTATAGTCCGGCATTGCGGCAAGGCACGAGGCCCATGACCGACGAAATGACCGACGAACAGCTCGCAGACATGCACAGATTGCTTGCCGAGCTCCATCGCAGGCTCGCCAGCGAAGCGTTGCTCGACGTCGTGCAACAGTACCACTCCGATCTTGCCCAGCGGCTCGCGGATGAGGCCGCGCTGATACCAAGGCGAACGGCGATTGTTCAACGCCTTCATGTGCGCGAGCAACAAGAATTCACGAACGCGAGCAACAAGAAAAGAGCGATGGCGAGTGAATCCGCCTTCGCTGTTCCGCCTTCGCTCTCCGAGCTACGGCGGACAGGCCGCCTACCCTTTGCACCAACACCAACCAAGGAATACCGCATTGCCCCTCGGCGGAATAACCAACCTCGACTACACGATCCTGCTCTGCAGCAAGATGGACGAAACGCGCGCGTTCTATCGCGACGTCATGAAGTTTCCGGTCGAGACCGACCAGCCAAACTGGTGCAGCTTTCGCGTCGGCGCCGCGCTGCTGACGCTGCGGCCACGCGGCTGGAGCCATTTCGAGGACGGCAAGTCCGTGCCGGGATCGGCGGCGGTGCAACTCGCCTTCCGCGTCCCGCCGCCGGCGGTCGATGCCTGCCACGCCGAACTGATCGCCAGGGGTGTGCCGATCCTGCGAGGCCCGACCGACCTGCCCGACTGGCGCCACCGCACGCTGTTCTTCCGCGACCCCGAGGACAATCTCATCGAGATTTATGCGGAATACTGACTGACGTCGGCATCGGCGTCCGCGGCGGTCCTTCGCGGCGCACCATCGCGGCGTTGCGACCGGGCGAGGAAGTGTGCGAGCCGCGAACGCTGAAAAAATAGGCGAGGCAAGCCCGCAAAAATACGCTCCCGTCTGCATTATTTTGACAGCTGTACGCCATCATGTCACGCTGCCGGGAATGGGGTGAGACAACGTCCGTCCCGGCACCTTCCAAGGGCAAAAAGAAACGTAGCCACCTCATCGAACGTACCCGAGCAACCGAAGCAGCCGTCTGAGCTGCGGGTGCCCGGTATCGCGTGCAACGGAGAGGAGGAGCTACCATGATCAAATCCACACTCGTATTGGGATTCGTCGGGCTATCTGCGTTGGCCCTCACGGCGGCGACGTCGCCTGCGAACGCGCAGGAAAAAGTCCGCTGGAAGATGCAGAGCGCGTTCGGCGGCCAGCTGCCACACCTCGGCACCTCGGGCGTACGCTTCGCGAAGAATGTCGAGCGGTTGTCGGGCGGCAAGCTCGAGATCAAGTTCTTCGAGCCCGGGGCGCTGATCCCGCCGCTGGAGTGCTTCGACGCGGTGTCGAAGGGCTCGATCGAATCGTGCTGGACCACGCCCGGCTACCACACCGGCAAGTACCCTGCGCTTGCCTTCTTCACCACCGTGCCGTTTGGTCCGCCCGTCGGCGAATTCCTCGGCTGGAAGTGGTTCGGCGGCGGCAACCAGTTGCGCAATGAGATCTACGCCAAGCACGGCCTGATTGCGCTCGACTCCTTCGCCATCGCGCCCGAGACCTCCGGCTGGTTCCGCAACGAGATCAAATCGGTCGACGAGTTGAAGGGGCTGAAGATGCGGTTCTTCGGCCTTGGCGCGCAGGTGATGCAGAAGCTCGGCGTCTCCACCCAGCTGCTGGCGGCGGCTGACATCTATCCGGCACTGGAGCGCGGCGTGATCGACGCGACCGAGTTCTCGATGCCGACGATGGACGTCAAGTTGGGCTTCCATCAGATCGCCAAGTTCAACTATTTCCCCGGCTGGCATCAGCAGTCGTCGGTGAGCGAGCTTCTGATGAACAAGGCGGCATGGGATGCGCTGTCGGATCAGAACAAGGCGATCATCGAGATCGCGCTGGGCGAATCCGTCATGCACACCTACGTCGAGAGCGACCACTCCCAGTTCGCGGCGATGGCCGAGATGCGCGACAAGCACAAGGTTCAGGTCAAGCGCTGGAGCGACGAGGATCTGGCCAAGCTGGAGAAGGCCTGGCTGGAAGTGTTGGCGGAGGAATCGGCCAAGGACGCGCTGTTCAAGAAGGTCGCTGACCACTACCTCGACTACCGCAAGAAGTTCTCGGTCTGGGGCACGTCGCAGACGATGAAAGCCACCTACCAGAAGGATTGAGCGGAGGCAGCCGGTGCAGCGCTCGGCTGCGCCGGCTCCCGCCGGGGGATCGGCCGGTTGCGCACGGTGCGCGGCCGCGGGTTGCGCCACAGCAGGACTTTGTCGCGATGAATGCATTGCTGAAGCTGGCCGATACTATGCGGCGGGCGCTCGAGGTTGTTGCCCTGGCGTCCGGCTGGCTGCTCGTCATCATGGCGTGCGTGACCACGTTCGATGTCGTCGCGCGCAAATTTGGCCTGCAGCTGCCCTACACCAAGCTGCAAGAGCTGGAATGGCACTTCCACGCCGCGATCTTCTCGCTCTGGATGGGCTACTGCTACACGATCAACGCGCATCCGCGGGTCGATACCTTCACCGAAAACATGTCGTATCGCCACAGGGCATGGATCGAGCTCGCCGGCTGCCTGCTGCTGGCGCTGCCCTACATGGCGCTGGTCGCCTATTACAGCCTGGATTTCGTTGAGCAGTCCTGGCGGCTCGGCGAGCAGTCCGACAGCACGGTCGGGTTGACCCACCGCTGGATCATCAAGGGCGTCTACGCTGCCGGCCTGTGGATGGTGGTGCTCGGCATCCTCAGCGTCCTGCTCCGCGTGATCGTGTTCCTGTTCGGCAAGAAATCGGAACGCGAAGTCAATCTGCAAATCGGACACGTGATTACGGACGTCTAGAACCCCGTTCCGATTGAATTGGAACGGGGCTCTATCTTTTGTTTTGACGCGTTTTCTTCACGCGAACCGGTACCCACTTCGCTTGAAAACGCTCTAATCCAACCGGGGGACTGCAACGTGCTCGACTGGCTGGCCGACAATCTCGCTCTGATCATGTTCGTGTCGATGTTTTTCTTCATTTTCATCGGCTACCCCGTCGCCTTCATCATGGGCGGGCTGGCGCTGGCCTTTGCGGTGTTCGGCTACTGGCTCGGCACGTTCAGGCTGGTCGGCCTGTCCGATATCGTATTGCGCATGTGGGGCGGGGTCGCCAACGATCCCGTGCTGGCGTCGATCCCGATGTTCATCTTCATGGGCGCGATCCTGGAGCGATCGGGCTCCGCCAAGGACATGCTGGACGCAACCGAAGTCCTGCTCAAGAAGTGCCCGGGCGCGCTGGCGGTTTCCGTGATGGTGATGGGCACGATCCTGGCGGCGCCGATCGGCGTGGTCGGCGCGGCGGTCATCACGCTGTCGGTGATCGCGCTGCCGCAGATGCTGGCCGCGGGATACGACAAGCGGCTTGCCATCGGCACCATCGCCTCGGCCGGAACGCTCGGCATCCTGATCCCGCCGGCCATCATGCTGGTGGTGATGGCGGAGATGCTGGCGACCTCGGCAGGCAATTTGTTTCTTGCCGCCATCATGCCGGGCTTCCTGCTCTCCGGCCTCTACCTCGTCTATATCGTGCTGGTCGCCATCTTCAGGCCGGGCGCCGCGCCAAAACTGCCGCCCGGCTACGGGCCGCAGACCCGCACTGCGTTCTGGTACGCGCTGTGGCGGGGCCTGTTCCCGATGACGGCGCTGCTGGTGATCGTGCTCGGCTCGATCTTCGCCGGCTGGGCCACGCCCACGGAGAGCGGCGCTGTCGGCGTGCTCGGCTCGATGTTCATCGCCGCGCTGAACGGGCGCCTGACGATCAAGATGCTGAACGAGGCGATCTTTTCCTCCTGCCGCGCCAACGGCCTGGTGTTTTTGATCTTCCTCGGCGCGACCGGCTTTTCCTACGTGTTCCGCGTGCTCGGCGGCGACGATTTGATGATCTCGACGCTCACCCATTTCGGCATCGACACCAAGTGGGAGATGCTCGGTTTCGTCATGGTTCTGATCTTCCTGCTCGGCTTCCCGTTCGAGTGGATCGAGATCTGCCTGATCGTGCTGCCGGTGTTCGGGCCGATCCTGTTGCGGTTCGACTTCTCCGACCACATCGGCAACAACGCCGCCCTGATGACCTGGTTCGGCACGCTGGTTGCAGTCAATCTGCAGACCGCGTTCATGACGCCGCCGTTCGGGGCGACGCTGTTTTACATGAAGGGCACGGTGCCGCCGGGCGTCACCATGAGCGACGTGTTCTCGGCGATGTATCCGTTCGTGGGCTGCAGGTGCTTGGCCTGATGCTGTGTATTTATTTCCCGGGCATCAGCCTGTGGCTGCCGAGACTGGCGGGTTTTCTCGAATAGCCGCCGTTTGGGAACCCTGGACATAACCGCGCCCGGCGGCCACCCATTCGGCTGAACGGCCTGGCCAGTGTGCTAAAGATAGGGCCGTGTCCAGATGGCTCAAAAAGTTCCTGTTCGGGATTTGGGGTGTTCTGCTCGTCCCGCTGATCGCGCCTGTCCTCAAGAAATGGTTGGAGAAAAACGTCTTCTCCGACTCTCACGACACGGTCGCTGTAGCTTTTCGTAACGCGACGGCCACACCCGCTTTCAATCATCTTGTCGCATTGGGCCAGCAGCACTGGTTCAAGCTGGCGCTGGTGTTTTTGACCGGAATCCTCGCCGGCGTCTCATTGGAATGGTTGAGCCGGAAATCCGGCGAGAAGAAAGCCGCCGAGCTTCGCAGCCTCGGCTGGAAGTTTCGCAGTCTTGCCGAGAGCATCAGGATCAGGACGGCGGTGTTGGGATGGCCGGAGAATGCGCGCGATCTCAAACCTGCGATGCTGTCTCTGTTCGGCGCCGCCAGGAAATTCGACCTGTGGGCCCCGAACGAGCACGTCTACCAATTGCCGGATGCCTCGTTCCTTTGCGAATACCTCAAATCTGTCGGCAAGCATCTCGAAGACGGGGATTTTGACGACGCCAGGAAGGAGGCGCTCTCCTGGAAGCCGTTTCTCGATCAGGCCAAGCGGGCATAGCTTGCGGTTTCGTAAGCGGTCGGGAACGGCTACCATAGCGCGGCATGCCCACGCGATGGAGCAGATGGTCTGAAGGAGGCCGACATGAGCCAGCCGCAACCAGTCAAGGACGCCAGTCACCTCTATGAAGTCGAGCGCCGTGCCGTGCACGCCGAACGTCCCGGCTTTCGTATCTCGGAGTTGCAGCTCTCCCCCACCCAGAAGGTGCCGTGGCACACCCACACCAATGTATCAGATACGTTTTACGTTCTGGAAGGCGAGATGCGCCTGTTCCTGCAGGATCCCAAGGAGGAAGTGAATCTAAAACCCGGCGAAGTCTATGTCGCCAGGCCAAAGCGGCCGCATCTGGTGACCAACGGCGGCAAGAATCGCTCACCTTCCTGGTCCTGCAAGGTGTCGGCGAATACGATTTTGTTCCCCTGGTGCCGCGTCAGGCCCAGTCTGCATGACACTGAGCACGGCGCAGCTCGACCTGCAGAAGCGTGCGCGCGCGCTTGGCGCGCGAGACGATTGCGTCGCGCGCGGCGGAGGTCGACCGGTCAGAGCAATATCCTTGGGACAACGTGAAGGCGCTGGCCGATGCCGGCTTCTTCGGGATGACGATCCCGAAACAATATGGCGGCGCCGGCCTCGGCTTTCTCGAAGCGGCACTCGTGGTCGACGAGATGGCGCAGGTCTGCGGCGTCAGCGGGCGGATCGTGGTCGAGGCCAATATGGGGGCGATCTCCGCCGTCATGCATTACGGCAGCGAGGCGCAGAAAAAGCTCGCGGCGGAACTGGTGCTGTCAGGCGACAAGCCCGCGATCTGCATCACCGAACCCGGCGCGGGATCGGCCGCCAGCGAGATGACCACGCGCGCCGATCGCAAGGGCAATGGCTATGTCATCAACGGCGGCAAACACTGGATCACCGGCGGCGGCGTGTCGCGGCTGCATCTGGTGTTCGCCCGCGTGTTCGACGAGGCCGGCGAGGAGCAAGGCATCGGCGGCTTTCTGGCGATCCGCGACAGACCAAGGGACTCGTGATCGGCCAGCGCGAGCCGACCATGGGGCTGCGCGGCATCCCCGAAACCGAAATCCTCTTTCAGGGATATGGAAGTGCGCTGACGACATGGTGGTGCTGCCGCCCTCCGGTTTCCGGCGCGGCTTTGCCGATCTCATGAACGCCTACAATTCCCAGCGCGTCGGCGCTGCCACTGTTGCACTTGGCCTCGCCGACGGCGCCTACCAGCATGCGCTCGACTACGCCAACGCGCGCGAACAGTTCGGCCGCCCGATCGCCGAATTCCAGGGCCTGCAATGGATGCTGGCCGACATGTCCGTGCAGATATCAGCCGCGCGCGAACTGATCTACAAGGCCGCGCGATCCTCCGCGCCCTTCCCCGACCCGCTGTTCGCCGCGCAGGCCAAGATTTTCGCCGCCGACGCGGCCATCAAGGTGACCAACGACGCGCTGCAGGTGTTCGGCGCCGCCGGCTATTCGCGCAACAAGCCGCTGGAGCGCATGGTCCGCGACGCCCGCATGTTCACCATCGGCGGCGGCACCGCGCAGATTTTTCGCACTGTCGTGGCGAGCCGCATCCTCGGGCGGAAACTGCCGCAGACGCGGGATGGGTATCTGGAGGATGAGCGGGTAGCGAGGCGGACGAATTTCTAGCGGTGAATAGTCCGCCGCAGCTCGCGGAGCGGAAGCCCGTAATCCACCGTTCGGTAGCACCAACACACGACGGCGGATTAAGCGGAGCCTGTCATCGGGCGGCGCTTTGCGCGGACCCGTTGGCTATTCCGCCCTGCGCGCTGGACCCGCGGGCTGCAACTGCATCGGCTGCGCCCTGGCTTGGGACGACGCCTGCGCAGGCGCGGGCCTGCGCGCCGGCTCAGTTATCGGCCGGGGCGGCGGCGCCGGAAGCCTGGCCCGCTGTTCCTGCTCGGAAACTCTGGCGACCAAGCGCGTCATTTGTTCCTGGCTTGCCTTGAACTGCTCAACGGCCTTCGCATTGTCGCTTGCCAATTGCTCCTGGTTAGCCTTGAGCTGTTCGATCCCCTGCTGCACGGTTGCGAGATCGCGCGCCATCGTTTGCAGCAACTGCGCCATCTCGGCAGGCATCAAGGCGGCCGTCGGCGATACGATGCCTTGCGGCCCGGCCTGAGCTGAAGGTGTTGCTTGCGGAGACGCCGCCTCCGTCGAGGCCAGGCGAACGCCGGACGGGGCCGCATGCTCGGCAAGCTCCGGCGGCTTTGCCTGTGGCAACCAGGAAGCCGAACCAACGTAAGGCGCCGCCCATCGGGTGATGACGGGCCTGGCCGCTTCGCCATAGGACGACTGCGATACCAACGCGACGCCGGCGACGCACACCGCCGCAAGCAGGCCGATGAAGCCACGCAGCGCCGGCCTGCCGCGCGATGGCTTCCTGGTCGGAATGACCGAGGGCCGGTGCGGTGCTTCCTGCTCCATCCTCGCCAGCTTTTCGGTCAGCCGCGCGAGCTGCTCGTCGGCACTCGCGATCTGTTCGTACGCGTGCGCCAGCCGTTCATCGGCGCGCGAGGCGAGGACATGGTCGGCCTCGGTTGATTTCGGCATCACTGCGGAATCCATTGGGCGCTCCTTTCCTGTCCGGTGTCCCCAAACAAGGGCGATTCGGATTCGTCCACCAATCCGCCAAACACGCAATGAAGGTTTGACTAAAGCAAGGCCGCAGCATGAAGAGTGTGCGGCGAGCATTTGGAACGGCGCGCCCAGAACCCTCAGGCGCGGCGCGCCGAACGGAAGCAAGTGCACGGCAAGTGGCAGAGCACCCACGATCGGGCTTTCTGAGGTGCCTGGACGGCCGGATCTAGGCGAAGCCGTAACCCGCTGCAGGTCTTCGGCGCAGCCGGCTATTCGCGCAACAAACCGCTGGAGCGCATGGTCCGCGACGCCCACATGTTCACCATCGGCGGCGGCAGCGCGCAGATTTTGCGCACCGTGGTGGCGAGACGAATTCTCGGGCGGAAATTGCCGCAGACGCGGGATGGATATTTGGAGGATGAGCGGGCGGAACGGCGGACGAATTTCTAGCAAGTTATTGCACTTGCTGCGCCACCCTACGCGTTATGTTTTAGTGATCTCTGGGAAGGTCTTACTTGCTGATTCAGTTGACTGTTCGATTTCCTGTGCCTTTTCCGCTAACGGCCGAAAACTTGCTACCAGATCGGCAGGCACTCTCAGCCAACCTCGCATCGACCCTACAAGAATTGTACACCGCCTACTACTAGGCCTGATGTTTCCTTGTTCAACACCTGTTCCAGCCAGCCCTTTGCGCACAGCCTTTAGCGCCGTCGATCCGCCGCTATCCGTAGCGGCCACATCGGCGCCAGCTCGACGAGTCGGCAGTTAAGCTCCTATCATCGAGTATCATCTGAGCTACGCCGCGTCTCTGCGATGCCTGAGCCACCACAACATCTTCGGCCTGACCGTCAATGATTTCTGTCGTGTGAATAAGTTCGGGAATTCCGGCGTCCAGGCTCGCACGGCCGAAACTGCAACTACTCTGACCTCGCCGCAGCATCCCTGATTCCGCCATATGACCGCGTGCCGCAGCTACGTCGCCGTCCTGCAAACGGAGCGCAACGCAGCAGCCTCCATCTCAGCCAGCTTTGGAAGCATGCCATCAGTCTTCGAGGCTCGATGCTAGGTCTCTAAGCAGCGCATTGCATCAGGAAACAGCTCGCCGCGACCATCGAGCGTATCATTCGCAGCTAAATCGGCCTTAATCGACGATATCTCATTCGAAGAATACCAGGCTTCACTTCCGTCGACGCCATATCGCTCGGATGCATCCGCCAGCCTGCCGAGCCACTGAACGATTCCATCGGAGGCACGTTCGTACCTGTCGAAGCTTCGCGACATATGCATCGTCCGCTCTATCTTTGCCCTGCGCATATACTTCCGCGGCTAATGATCAATCTTGCGGAGTATCCATTCTGGTCGAGATCGACTATAATCGCGAATTGCTCTCCGAATATCCTAAATTGATTCCATCAGATTACGCACCCTAAAAGGGCTAAATTCAAGCTACTTTCTGTGGATTCTGTAAGCCTAAGAAGGAGACCATTCCGCTTTGGCAGCAACGATGTGCCGAAATCGGACAACGTCATTTTCTCAAAAGGGGGCAAATCATCGTCGACATGTTCCAACTCTTCCACTTCTCCAAATCGAAAGCGCGTCGAAAATTTCGGCGGGCTAGCGGCCGCAGATGGTCGCTACACGAGTCCTTCCTAGATGAAGGCGCTCTAGATTGACTAGACTTGAGAGTGCTTCGATGTCGGAAACTCTCGTATAGTCTATCACTCCACCGAGCGTTAAGCTCCGTAGGTTGGTTAGTTCCGAGATTTCTGGAGGAAGTCGATCAAGCCCGTGAATATCGGCCAGTGACAATCTTTTAGCTCGACTACGCTTAGCTTCGGCAATGCGACGGACAGCAAGTTCGTACCTCGGGTCGAAAACTCTCCCAGGATCAAACAGGTCCCCTTTGTCGATAACCAGATTGGGATAGATCTTGCTCAGGACTTTGGCATCTACCAAAGTTGACGGTGACGTTCGCTTTGGTGCATCGATTTTGTATCGAAGCATCAAAATCGTCGAGACGATTGGACACCCCGGGGTGCTTTTTTCTAGCCAATTGCAACGTGTCCACGATTTCGTTCGCAAGCGCCGGCCTTCGGATTCGACTTAGCTCGGATTCCAAAAAACGCATGTCAAAGCTCGCATTATGACATATCAAGCGAGAATCGCCGATAAACGCGAGCAGATCGTCCGCCATGGCAGCAAAAGTCGGCTTATCTCGTAAAAACTGTGTAGTTAGACCGTGTACGTGGCTTGCCTCGTCCGGGACATCGCGTTCGGGATTAATATACCGGTGGAACGTTCGACGAGTCGGGATTTGATCACGCAACTCAACGCAAGCGACTGCAACAAGGCGGTCACCTCGTGCAGGGTCTAGACCAGTGGTTTCGACCTCAATTACGACCTCACGAAGCGCCATGGCTGGTACCCCAAGTCTAGCTCACAACGGCAAATTGTCGTGCTTCTTCGCCGGCATCTCGACCTTCTTGTCTTTCAGCATCGCCAGCGCGCGCGCGATGCGCTTCCTTGTCGAGTGCGGCATGATGACGTCGTCGAGATAGCCGCGCTCTGCCGCGATGAACGGAGATAAAAACCGGTCTTCGTATTCCTTGGTGCGCGCGGCGATCTTTTCGGCGTCGCCGATGTCGCGAGCGGAAGATGATCTCCACCGCGCCCTTGGCGCCCATCACGGCGATCTGGGCGGTCGGCCAGGCGTAGTTCATGTCGGCGCCGATTTCCTTTGACGCCATGACGTCGAAGGCGCCGCCATAGGCTTTTCGGGTGATGACGGTCACCAGGGGGACCGTGCATTGCGAATAGGCGAACAGCAGTTTTGCGCCGTGCTTGATCAGGCCGCCATATTCCTGCGCGGTGCCCGGCAGGAAGCCCGGGACGTCCACGAAGGTGACGATCGGGATGTTGAAGGCGTCGCAAAAACGAACGAAGCGCGCGGCTTTGCGTGAGGCGTCAGATGTCGAGCACGCCGGCCAGCACCATCGGCTGGTTGGCGACAAAGCCCACCGTGCGGCCGGCGATGCGGCCGAAACCGGTGACGATGTTTTTCGCAAAGGTCTCGGAGATTTCGAAAAAGTCGCCCTCGTCCACGACCTTGAGGATCAACTCCTTCATGTCGTAGGGCTTGTTGGGATTGTCGGGGATCAGCGTGTCCAGCGACATGTCGACGCGGCTCGATGTCGTCAAAGCTCGGCCATTCCGGCACGCCGTCAGAGTTGTTGGCGGGCAAAAAGTCGATCAGCCGGCGCATCTGCAACAGCGCATCGACGTCGTTCTCGAAGGCGCCGTCGGCGATCGAGGAGCGCGTGGCGTGCACCGAGGCGCCGCCGAGTTCTTCGGCGGTGACGACCTCGTTGGTCACCGTCTTCACCACGTCGGGGCCGGTGACGAACATGTAGCTGGTGTTCTTCACCATGAAGATGAAGTCGGTCATCGCGGGCGAATAGACGTCGCCGCCGGCGCAGGGGCCCATGATGACGGAGATCTGCGGGATCACGCCTGAGGCGATGACGTTGCGGCGGAACACGTAGGAATAGCCCGCCAGCGCGGCGACGCCTTCCTGGATGCGCGCGCCGCCGGCGTCGTAGAGGCCGATGATCGGCGCCCTCGCCTTCATCGCCATGTCCTGCAGCTTTGTGATTTTCAGCGCATGCGTCTCCGACAGCGAGCCGCCGAACACGGTAAAATCCTTGGCGAACACAAAAGTCTTGCGGCCGTTGACGGTGCCCCAGCCGGTGACGACGCCGTCGCCGGGAATCTTGTTCTTCTCCATGCCGAATTCGGTGGAGCGGTGCTCGACGAACATGTCGAACTCCTCGAACGAGCCCTTGTCGAGCAGAAGCTCGATGCGCTCGCGCGCGGTGAGTTTTCCGCGGGCGTGCTGCGCCTCGATGCGCTTTTCGCCGCCGCCGAGTTTGGCGCCGGCGCGCCGCTCTTCGAGGGTATCCAGGATGTCCTTCATTGTGCCCGCCCGCTTCAGTGCCTATCTGGCCCCGGAGCACGTCCCGGGATTTGGCCGGGGTTCTAACACGGCCTTTTCCGAAGCGGAAACCGGCTTCCGGGCGGGAATTGGTGGCCGGGGCGGTACGATAATCCTTGGATTCCATGGGGAATACGACATGAGCGAGACGACCACGGCCAGCACCCACGGCGCGGCGACCGGCGGGGTGCGAATCGCTGCTGCGGCTGGAAGGGCTTGACGCTGTTTGTCGGGATGACGCTGCTGTACGGGCTCTGGGAGGGCTCGTGGTGGGTCTATGTGATCCTGTTCCTGGTGCCCGATATCAGCTTCGCCGCCTATCTCGCCGGCCCGAAGGCCGGCGCCATCGTCTACAACGCCGCGCATTCCTATCTGGCGCCGGTCGCGCTGATGACAGCGGGCTTTGCCGCCGCCTCGCCGCTGACGCTCTCGATCGCGATGATCTGGCTCGCCCATATCGGCATCGACCGCGCGCTGGGTTATGGGCTGAAATATGGGGAAGGGTTTGCGTTCACCCATCTCGGGCGGATCGGGAGAAAGGCGGCGGTTAGCGCACGGCCACTGTTGGAACCCGATGAACCCTTGCGCACCCCATGCGTTGAAGCGGCAGGTAACAAGGAGTTTCAACATGTTTCGATCCAACATCGCAGGGACGGCGGTCGTGCTGATCACGCTTGGCCTGGCCGGCGGCGTGCAGGCCGCTCCCCTTTCTCCCTTCAGCGCCATGGCGGGATCATGGTCGGGCGGCGGCACGCTCAGCACATCAGACGGCATGCAGGAAAACCTGCGTTGCCGCGCCTCCTACAACGTGGCCGGATCAGGCGCCGAGCTGCGGCTCAACCTGAGATGCGCCAGCCAGAGCTATAATTTCTGATCTCGAGCGGCGACGTGCAGTACCAGGGCGTCGCGATCTCGGGCTCGTGGAGCCGAGGCCAGCCGCAAAGCCGATCCGGGACCGATCTCGGGACGTGCCAACGGCGATCGTATCGAAGCCGCGGCGCGAGGCGACAGTTTTTCGGCCAACCTGTCGCTGACGACCCAGGGCGGACGGCATTCCGTGACGATCCGGCCGCAGGGCACCAATGTCACCGCGGTCGTCGCTGGCGCTGAACCGGCGGGAGTGCACGAAGCGTTCATCAGGTCCGAGCGTGGACTCGTATGTCGAGCACGCCGAGGAAGCGCGCCAGCGAGCATTTTCGCATGGCGGGTCTAAGACTGACGCTCAGCTTCGCCGCTGCTCGGCCGTCGTCTCGCAATGACGACGTGAACCGGTAAATCGCGCAACGATATCCGCGAGACACTGCTGCACCACCGTCATGCGCGCGGCGATGTGGGCGGGCTCCTTGCAGTCCATGTTCATGGCGAACACGGTCTGCTGGCTGCCGGCCTCCGCCCAGCCGACCACCCAGCCCAGCGACGGCTTGCCCTGCTCCGCGCCGAGCAAGCCCGGTCTTGGCGCGGATGGTGGCGTTGCCGACCTTTGTCACCGGCATAATATCGCGCACCAGGTCCTGGCTGCGTTTTGAGACCGGCAGCGCGCCGCGCCTGAGACGGTCGACGAAATCGATCTGCTGCATCGGATCGATGCGAAGATCGCCGGTCAGCCAGAACTGGTCGATGCCGCCGCCGATCTTGCGATTGCCGTAGTCGAACATGTCGAGATATTTTTGCATGCGCTCCGGCCCGATTTTTCGCGCGATCTCCTGATAGACCGGCACCACCGACGCCGCGATCGCCGAGCGCAGCGTGTGATCCCTGTTCCAGGGCTCGATGCTGCGCGTCACCCCGTCCCATTTGAAGACCTCCTTGTCGGGATCTTCGACCACGCCGGTTTCCAGCGCGATGATCGAATTCGGGATCTTGAAGGTCGAGGCCGGCAGCTGCGGCTGCCCTGAGCGCGGTCCTTGTCGCTGGCGATGATCAGGTAGTCGTCGACCTTGTAGGCGACGAAGGTGCCTGTCGTTCCCAGGTCGAAGAACCGCTTCATCAGGTCGATGCGGATTTCACTGCGCTGGTAGGAGACGTCGGCAAGAGCGCGGGCGGGCAACAGGCTTGCGGCGGCAAAAGACCGAGCGCTTGGCGGCGATGGATCAAGGGGCACCGGATGTTGAAAAAGGCGGCGGCAATTGCCGACGGCATCGTGGTAAAACAATGGCGGAAGTCGGTGGCTTCATCTTTTGAGACGCACGCTTAGCGACGCGCGCTCAGGATGAGGTCTGAGACCCTCATGGTGAGGAGCGCGCAAGCCGCGCGTCTCGAACCATGAGGCCACTGCGAGTCCTAGCGGATCCGCCCGGACAGCCGAAGCACGAATATCAGGACTTCCGCGACGGCCTTGTAGAGCTCGGCCGGGATTTCGTCGCCGATTCGACATGGGACAGCGCGCCGGCCAACACCTCGTTTTCCTCGATCGGAATGTCGTGGGCCTTGGCCACCTCGATGATCTTTTCGCCGATCGTGCCCTTGCCCTTGGCGACGACGCGCGGCGCGCCGGTCCTGTCGTAATGCAGCGCGACCGCAAGCCTGGTTTTGGCCTCGACGCTCATAGCGCGCGGTCCAGGAAATGGCCGGCAGGCGCCGGCTGGGCCTGCGGCGGCGCGCCGTCGCGGATCACGATATCGCCGGGCTTAAGCTCGGCCCGGCTCAGGGCCTGGCTGAGCTGGGCGGCGCCGGCGCGCAATTGCGCTGCGGTCGCCGGCCGTTCCGCCCACATCCGCACCGAGGTTTTGTCGCCTGTCAGCGACACCAGCGCATGAACGGGGCCGGCGGGCTCGACGTCGAGCGAGAAGCGCGCCCGCCAGATCCGCTTGGCGGCTTCGCCTTCGGTGCCGCCGCCATCGCGGGAAATCTCGAACTGCGCCATCGCGGTGCCCTGCGGCGTCGCAAACGGAATTTCAAAATTCCAGCGCGGCTGGGTCGTATCGATGTGCGTGCCGGGCACGATCGACGCGGTCGGGCAACGAGGCGACCTGCAGCAGCGTCTGCCGCGCGATCGCGGCATCGGTGTCGCCGAGCAGATGATGCGCCGACGTGGCGAGCGGCGTGTCCGGCGTGAGCGAGGGCAGCGCCACCGGCTGCGCCGCGGGCAACGCGCCGCGAAACGGCGGCGGCGGCGTGTTGGTGCGAACCGTCACCTCCTCGCCGTGAACATCCTTTGGCAACGCGAGCGCGCGCGCGGGGTTGGCGGTTTCCTGCACGCTCTCCTGCAGGATGTTGAGCGTGGTGGCGGCGGTCGGGGCGTCGTTGAACATCGCGGCGAACGCGGCGCGCAGCGGCGTTTTGCGCTTGCGCCGAGATCGTCGGCGACCGGCACCCTCGCCTGCGGCAGCAAAATTTCCTGCAGGTCGAGATCTTCAGCCGCCGCGGCGCCGACGTCGCCACCGCATCGGCATGCGGCAGTTGCGCGGCCGAAGTGCCGCCGCCGAGCGCCGTTCGCAAGGCCTGCCGCAGCACGATCAGCGCCGCCTTGAGATCGGGCACGCCTGCCGCGGCGCCGAGCCTGCGAGCCGAGTTCGCCGCCGGCACCGCGCCCGCGGCCAGCGAGGCCTCCAGAAACAGCCCGGATTTCTGGAACGCCGTCTTGATGTCCACGCCGGTCAGATTGGATCGAGGCTGGTCTGCTGCGCCAGCACCTGCAGCACCGCCTGTTGCAGCTTTGGCGGCAGCGCGGCGGAATTGACCGCGGTGCCGAGATTGGCGAACAGCGGCGCCTGGCTGTCCTGCTCGGTGGCCGCCGTCTGCGCGGCAATGGTGACGGCGACCTTTTCCTGCGGGGTGAGCGACGCCTTGAGCGGGGCGCGCCCGCCGGCGGCGACGGGCTGAGCGGCGCATCGACCAACGCCTTGCGGCGACAGCGTCACCGCATCGCCGGCGTCCGTGCCCTGCCCGACATTGGTCAGGCGGATGCCGCTTTCGTCTTCGACACCGCAAGCTTAGCGTCTGGCCTTCCTGCAGCGGAATTTCGGTGCGGACGTCGATCGAGAGCGCGGCAATCGCGATCCGCACCAGATCGGCCTGCAGCACCTTCAGCACCGTGGCCTCCACCACCTTGCCCGGCTGCAGCAAGAGTTCAGGCGCAATCGCGCCTGCCTCTTGCGCCGGCAATACCGGAAGGATCGGTTTGATGGTGATCGGCCATAACGTCTCGGAGAGGCTAACCCAGCGTCGTAAACCTCTCGTTAACCGAACGCCCAATCAGCCTTTCAGGGCCTTAAGGATTTGCGTCGCGGCCCGGAAATCGACCTCCCGCGTCGCCCGGCGCGCCGCGACTTCCTCGTCGATGCCCCATTTTTCGATGTTCCAGTCCTCATCGACATGGGCGGCGGCCCAGATCTGGTCGGGATCGCGCACCTCATGCACCAGCGCCAGCGCCAGCAGCGCCGAGCCGGTCATCGTCGTCACCACATGCAGCGCCGCGATCGACCAGGGATCTTTGGGAAACGCCGCGCGCGCGGCCGCTATGGCGGCATCGGGCTGGCGGACATGCACGATGCCCTCGGACAGCATGAAATGCGCGCCGAGCGTTTCCGCCGCCCAGAACACGATCGGGTCCCAATGCGCGGCCTCCTTGGCGACCAGCGCTTCGGGATGGCCGGCACGATAGAACAACAAATCGGTGCCGAGATATTTTGCGACGTCGTCGGCCACCGCATCGGCCCGGTCGGTCACGGCTTCGACCACGCTGTTGGCAAAGCGCGTCAGCGGCATGGTCAGGGGATTGATCATTTCCTGCTTGCGCCTCCCATTCCGCCGCGATGGCTTCGGCGATTTCTTTGGCCGGCGCGATCACCATGTTTGCCCGATGGCGTCTTGATCGGCTTGCCGTCGAGCGTGATGGAAAACCCGCCTTCAGCCTCGGCAACGCCGGCGCTGGTGTAAAACCGCTTGCGCTGCGGCACGCGCGTCGCCCGCCGCACCGCCTCCTGCGGATCGAGCGGCGATTGTCCGGCGACTTCATCGAATAGTTCGCGCATGCGGTTTTCGGGCTTTATGGGCAATCGGTGATATCGTTGGTGTAACAGTACGATATCGAGCGATGCAAATAAAGCTGATGAAGGCCGCGATGCGCATTCACCGACGTCGAGGCCGGGTTCCGTTCGCCGGAATCGCTGGCGGGCGAACTGGCGTAAGCCGTCTATCGCTTCGATCGACTTTTCACCGGCGTGTGCTCACTGCCGCAATCGCCTCCATGGGCCGCCGCCTGCACGCGCCGCCGTTCATTACTCATCAGCCGCACTGACGTTTTCGTTGTCTTCGGATCCCATCCTTGCTGGCAGTAGATCGCAACGCAGATACTGCAAATCTGGCTTCGCCCTAGTAGTTGCTCTTGAAATGCACCTCGTAGGCTGCATGGTGGGAGTCCTTGACGATCCTGAAGTAGGAAAATTGATACGTCCCCTGCGACTGGGGCCTTGGTTGCCTCGCGTGCTGCCGCATTCAAAGCAGCTTTGACACAGCCAAAGGTCGCGGGGATTTCAAGTCGCTCAGGTCCATCTCCTGCGGTGTGCGCGTGCCCCTCAGGGGCTGCAGGTCGGCGGCTGCAGGACCGTGCGCAGCCTGTGGGATTGGCAGCAGCCTGTGCGATCGGCCATCGCCGAGGCCGTACTGGACGACCTTGTTGCTGAACGTCCCGACGTAGACTTTCCCGTTCGCCACCACCGGCGTGGAGTACTTGGCAAAGTTCCCCATATTGTTGGCCGGGTTGGCGTCGCTGTGAAAAAGCTGCTTCAGCTTGCCGTTGAGGACCGTCGTCGCGTCGTACGCGACGAGCGCGCCGTGAACGACCGTGGAGTTCGCATTCCCTTGCACCGGGTACGCGCCCCAGATAACGCCTGTGCCTGGGGTCGTGCCGTTGGAGGAAACGACGAGTCGGCCACCAGGCATGCCGCCCGGCGGGCATCGTTGCCCGACGCGATCTGCGTCCCTTCGCCGCGGAACGCAGTAATGCGTTTCGTGGCGAAGTCGAAGTTGTATGCTTTGAGACGCTCATTCTCGCCCCAGACATACACAATCCCGCTCGTACGCCCGCTCCATGTACACGGGGGTTCCGTGGATGTGATAGATCTTCCCGGTGGGTGTCTGCGTGGGGAGGTTGCGATCGCGATTGACGATCGGCCAGTTCGGATCGGGCACCGTCGTCGTCGGGAGACCCGCGGCGCCGTTTGGCGCATTCGGCAGATAGGTCGCGACGAAGGGGAGGTTGAACTGGGGATCCCAGGTAGTTCTTCCCGAGGTTGTCCTTGTTGAGGTTGTAGAGAATGCCATCTTTGCCGCCTCCCATGAGGTTGCCTCGCTCGGGGATGAAGAAGACACCGGCAGCGCCAAGATCCTGATCTCTGATCTTGTCCTGGCGCAGCTGTCCCGGCGAAAATCGCTGAACGCGCCCCAGTAGTCGAAGACAGCGAGTTTCGGCTTGCCATTGTTCACGCCGGAGACGCCGGCCGTGTAACGAAGCTTGACGAAGCTCTCGCCGAAGTTACCGGGCATCGTCCCAGGGTCCATCCCGTTGCCCGTCGCGAGGTAAATGTCGTCGCCGTCGATCGCAGGCCCGGAGCCGGACATCCACACCCCGCCAGCGCCTCCACCCGGGGTGACATTCCAGATAGCAGGCGTCGGAGTGAAACCGGGATCGCGATTCAGGCCGCGGACGTCGTACGCGACGACGAATCCATGTCCCGGACCGCTGCGGGTTCTCGCCATTGATGGAGAACGAGACCACCACCGCTTTGTTGCCACCGGCGTCGGTCAACAGTCCCAGGCCCGCGCGCATCTTCTGGTACGGCACCGTAAAGCCGTTCGCGATCCCGCCGCCGCCGTTGTCAGCATTGCCCGCGATAAGCACCGGTGGCTTCTTGTCGGCGAGCGTGTTCGCGTCGAGTATCCAGAGCATGTTGTTGCGCTCGGTGTTCTGGCTGTTGGCGTTTGGTTTGCCGAACGTCGTGACATAAAGAGTGTTCGTTGCCACGTCAATCACTGGCGTCGCCGTAATGCCCCAGTTGCGGTAGATGTTGTGGAGATCCATGCCCTTCCCCGGTGGGTTCGCGATGTCGGCCGGGTCGAATGGCGGAGCGAGCTGGCGTGTGGCGAGCTGCGACGCCGGTGTTGACGTCGAAGACATAGGCCGTGTTCGTCATGGTGAACACATAGAGCTTGTCGCCCACGACGAGCGGCGATACGTCGATTTTTTCGTCAACCATGAATTCGCGAATCTTCTTCAGCTTGGGAACGTTCGCGGGCGTCAGAACCGTTTCGAACTTGTTCCAACCCTGGCGGGTGTTGTTGACGCCAACGGTCCACACGTCGACCGCCTGGGCAGACAAAGCCAGAATTTTTAAAAAAAAAAAAAAAAAAATTAGTGCTCTGATGCACCATGGATAAATCATGGCGTCCGGCTCCAACGCACGGAGATACAACATACACAGCGGATGCAAGGCCCGCAGCCTGCATCCTCCGGTAATACTGCTCCCTTTTGACGCGCTTGGCTACCGCCTGGCCTGCGGAGAGTTTCTTCAAGTGGCTTGTATCTCGGGCTGGCTAACGCCTCGTTGCAAAGGATGTGCTGGCCGACAGGGCCAACTGCAGCTAGCCTCGGGGTGTCGATCCCAATTCGCGAGCCAGGCATGCCAAAAATCCAGCGCATCATCCTTCCCGACATCCCAAAGCCGGTCAGCCACTATTGCCACGTGACGCGCGCAGGCCCCCACGTCTGGGTCGCTGGCGTCGTTGGCGCGCGCAGGACGGCAGCATCCCGTCCGACGTTGTTGCCCAATTCGACATCGCCATCGCCGTGATCGACAAGTGCCTGAAGGCGGCCGGCGCCGGGCCCGAGCATGTCGTCAAGGTGCAAGTGTTCATGACCGACATCACGGAACGACCAAAAATCAACCCGCGCCGCATAGCGTATTTCGGCGAAAATCTGCCGGCCTCCACGCTCGTCGAGGTGAAGGGATTGGTCGATCCGCGAATGAAGGTCGAGATCGAGTGCCAGGCTTACGTTGACTAGAGCGTGATGACTTTTCTTCAAATCGTCATCTCGCTCTATCTTTTTTTGTTTGAGCATGATCTTTTCGGAAAACCGGTACCCACTTTTCCGGGCCATGCTCTAGGAACGGCGCGTGCCGCCGGCGCGCCGATTTCCCCTCTAAAATCATTTTGCAGACACCGACAGTCGACGCGGCGTGGCCCGCGTTACGCTCAAAGGCGGACATTTTCGGCCGCGCCTTTCCAGCCAGTTCCGGCAACTATTGAATTTCGATCTTCGCCGCCTTGATCACTCCTCCCCATCGGTCGATCTCGCCCCGCAAATACTTGGCCGTCTTGTCGACCGAACCGCCGAACACTTCCGCCGAAAGCTTCTTCAAGTGAACCTGTATTTCGGGCTGGGCCAGCGCCTCGTTCACATCGGCATTGATCTTGTCGACGATCGCTTTCGGTGTTTTCGGCGGCGCCACGATGGCGTACCAGGCCACCGCTTCAAAGCCGGGCAGCGTCTCCGCGATAGTGGGCACGTTAGGGCATTGCAGGCAACCGGCTGTTTGAGGCGACCGCCAGCAGCTTGAGTTGTCCGGCCGTCGTCCAGCGGCAGCGAAACTCCGAGATTGTCGAACATCAAGTCGACGTCTCCGGCGAGCAGGCCCTGCAGCGCCGGCGCCGACCCGCGATAAGGGATGTGCTGGAGCTTCACTTTTGCCATCAACTGAAAAAGCTCGGACGTCAGGTGCGACGTCGTGCCGTTGCCTTGTGTCGCCGCGGTGACCTTGCCGGGGTTCTCCTTGAGATAGGCGATCAGCTCCGCCACGCTCGACGCCTTGATCTTGTTCGGATTGACGATCAACGCGTTCGGCACATGTGCCATCACGATGATGGGTTCGAATTTCGTGGGATCGAAGCCGAGTTTTGGATAGAGGTTGTGGTTGATGACGAGCGGCGGCGGTGGCGCCGAAAGCAAGGTGTATCCGTCCGGAGGCGCGTTGTAGACGGTCTCGGAGCCGATATTGCCGGCCGCGCCTGTTCTTGTTTTCGATAACGACCGGTTGCCCCCATTTGCGCGACAGCCAGTCTCCGACGATACGCGGCACCGCATCCGCCGTTCCGCCCGCCGGGAACGGCACGACGATCTTGACCGTGCGGTCGGGATAGGTCTGTGCAAGCGCCGGGCTGGCGGCCAGCACAACAAGGGCAATTTGCAAGGTGAGCGCTTGAAGACGTCGTTGCATTGGCCTTCTCCCGGCACCGCCCTTTGTTTTGAGCCGCAACTTGGTGTCTCAGGCGATAAAGGATAGCTTGAACGAACAAGCATCGGAAAGCCAGAGCAGGAACCGATGAGCTTGGGCAAAAAGCAGAGCGAGAAAATGGGGCTTCTGTTGTTATCGTCGGCGGAGGTATCGGCGGCCTGTTCGCGGCCAATGCGCTGATCGCGCACGGCCTCGACGTATCGGTCTACGAGCAGGCCCCTGCCCTTGGCGAAGTCGGCGCCGGCGTATTCCTGACCCCGAACAGCGTGCGCCAGTTGAAGCGGGTCGGCCTCGAGCCGGCGATGAGAAGTACGGCGCCAAAGTCGGCACCGGCTCACACTATTTTCGTCATGACGGCGCCCCGATCGCCGCGTGCAGGTGACGGATTCCGCAGGCTGGAATGCGACCTTCGGCATGCACCGCGCCGATCTCGTTGAATTGCTGGCAAAGGCGCTGCCCGATGGCGTGGTGCATACCGGCCACCGCGCTGTCGGATTCGAGCAGACCGACGACAAAGCCCGGGTCTCCTGTTCGCCAACGGTGCGTCTGCCGAAGCCGACGTCGTGATTGCGGCTGATGGTATCCACTCCGAGATCAGGCAGTTCGTGGCACCGCCGTCGCGTCCGGTCTTCCACGGCTCCGTCGCCTATCGCGGCGTGCTGCCGCATCGTCTCATTCCGGACTGGCCGGCCGACCGCTGGCTGATGTGGCTCGGCAAATCAAAACACTTTTTGACCTTCCCGGTGCGCGCCGGCGAGTTGATCAACTATGTCGGCTTCGTGCCGGCGGACGCGGAAATGAAGGAATCCTGGTCGGCGCCCGGCGACCCCGACGTGCTGCGCGCGGAGTTTGAGGGCTGGGACCCGCGGATCGGCACCTTGCTGAGCAAAGTGCAAAATACGTTTCGCTGGGCCCTCTACGACCGCGAACCGCTGCCAATCTGGACCAGGGGCCGGCTTACACTGCTCGGCGATGCCGCCCATCCGATGCTGCCGCATCTCGGCCAGGGGGCAAATCAGTCGATCGAGGATGGCATGGCGCTGGCAACAATTCTCGCCAAGACAGACCGCGCGAAGGTCCCGGCCGCGCTGCATGCCTATGAGCGCTTGCGGCGCGAGCGCGTTGCCGCAGTTCAGCGCGGCGCGCGCGAGAACGGTATGCGTCTGGATTCACACTATGCCGATCTCGGCGTTCGCGATGCCGAGATCAGGGCGCATGCGGAGTTTCGCAAGAAACTCTACAGCCATGATGTCGTGCCGGAGGCGCAGGCGCTCGCCACGTCCCTGATATAGGCGGATCAAGCAGCCGCCGGCGAGCTCGACGATTAGCGATTAGCGCAGGAACGCGAATAAGCGGCGCGGCCGGCCTGGTCGAGGCCCGCGGCGGCGGCGTCATCGAGACACGTGCGGATGCGGTCGCCGAAGGAGGTTTGCGGCGCGGTGTTGATGGTCGGCTGCTGCGGCGGCGCGTCCATCTGCGGGATCGCGGGCACCTCGATCTTCGGCGGTGGCGGCGGTGCGGGTGGCGGCGGGTTGAACTGCGAGCCGCCGGGCGGGATGAATTGCGCGGACGCTGGTGCGGCTGCAAGCAGCGCGCACATGACCGCACCAAGGATGAGAGATGCGTGTTTCATGGAGTATAGGTCGTGCTCCCCAGCGAAACCGCAAGCCAGCAAAAGTCTAAATTATTCTTCAGGCGTGTTCCCGACCGGCCCGCGCGTCACGGCTTCTGATAGATGACTTGCCCGGCGCGGATGGTGGTGGCGACTTTGGCGAGATTTCGGACATCCGCGATCGGATCGCCGTCGAGGATCACGAGATCGGCATCAAGGCCCTGCTCTACCCGGCCTTTCTTCGCTGCCTTGAAATAGCGCGCGGGATTGGTCGTGAGCGAGGCGAGCACCTGACGTTCCGAAAGGGCGCGGCGCATCAGCTCGTATTCGAGGGTGGTGTCGTAGAGCTGGATGTAGCCGACGTCGGTCCCGAACAGTACGGTGCCGCCATTTTCCGAAAACAGCTTTAGCTGACCCACGACGTTGTCCACGATACGCGCAACGATCTCGGGCGGGATCGGCAGCTGCGCAAAGACCGATAGTGTCGGCGTCAGCGCAACGTTCTGCTGCTTGAAGCGCGCGAGCTGCTCGGGAGTGTATCCCCGTTGCTGCGGGGTTGTGTGCGCCATGACGTCCACACCGGCCGCGATCACCGCTTCAATACCGGCTGCATTCTGCGGATGAGCGAACACCGGCTTTGCCGCCGCATGCGCAACTTCGACCGCGGCCCTGGCGATGGCCACGTCCATGTTCACCACAGGATTGCCCTCGCCCTTATAGACGCCGGTAAACAGCTTCATTCCATCCAAGCCGAGTTGCATATAGGTCCGCGCCCACTGCGCAGCCTGCTCGGGCGTCGTGGCCATGGGAAGTTGCAATTCGGCTGGCAGGTAAGCGGGATGACCGTCCTTGGGGAAGACGTTGCCGGCCAGGAAAATCGCTGGGCCCGGAACCTCACCCGCATTGACGCGGCGGCGCAGCGGCAACGAATTGTCCGGATGAGAGCCGACATCCCACACCGTCGTAAAACCCCAACGCGTCAGCATCTCCTGCATGTGCGCGGTGAGAGGCGCCGCAGGCCCACCGGCCGCGCTTCTCCAGACCGCTTCCGTAAAATGGACGTGGCTGTTCCAGAAGCCAGCGACGATGGTTTTCCCGGCGCAATCGATCACGCGCGCATCCGCCGGAATTTGTACTTCACCGGTGCGGCCGACGGCGGTGATGACGCCCGACGAGATCACCACCACGGTGTCGGAAACCGGCGAGGCCTCGGGCGAGGCGTAGAGGATGCCGCCCTTCAGGACCAGCGTCTGGGCGTGTGCCCCGTTGCCTTGCGAAAAAGCCAGCAGACAGAGAACGAGTGCCGCAGCGAGCCGATGCCGGATCATGAGAAAGACCTTTCCGAACGAACGAGGTCCGAAGCTAGGCGAATAACACGACGGTGTTTTGATCGGTATTGCTGTGGCCGCTTTCGCCCGCCCCGTCACTCCTCCGGCGCGTTCTCGATGGGGTCAAAACGGTCGGCTTCCAGCCCGAGCAAATTCCAGGATTGCAGCATGTGCGGCGGCAGCGGCGCTGACGCGTCGATCACCCCGCCGCGGGGATGCGGGATCACGATCCGGCGCGCGAGGAGATGCAGCCGGTTTTGCAGGCCGCCCGGCAATTCCCAGTTCTCCTCGTTGAAATATTTGGGATCGCCGACGATGGCGTGATCGATATGCGCCATATGCGCGCGCAATTGATGGGTGCGCCCGGTCACCGGCTTCAGCGACACCCAGGCGAGTTTTTGCGCCGAGGTTTCGACTACCGCGTAATAGGTCACGGCGTGGCTTGCGCCCTCGTCGCCATGTTTGGCGATCCGCATGATGCTGTCGTCCTCGCTCTCTTCCTTGGCGAGATAGGTCGAGATGCGGCCCTGCTTCGGTTTCGGCACGCCCGCCACCAGCGCCCAGTAGATTTTTCGCGCCGAGCGATGGCGGAACGAGCCGGTCAGCGCGGTGGCGGCAAAGCGCGTCTTTGCGATCAACAGACAGCCCGATGTTTCCCGGTCGAGCCGGTGCACCAGCCTGGGTTTTTGCCCCTTGGCGTCGCGCATCACTTCCAGCATGTCGTCGACGTTGCGCGTGATGCCGGAGCCGCCCTGCACCGCAAGCCCCGCGGGCTTGTTCAGCACCATCACGTCGGCGTCCTCGTAGAGGATCATGTCCTTCAGCGCCTGCAGCGTCTTTTGTCGCGGCTTCCGAGAGTTCGCCCGCAACTTTCGGCTTATCGAGTTTGAGCGGCGGAATACGGACGCTCTGCCCCTCCTCGATCCGGTCCTTGCTGTCGGCGCGCTTGCCGTTGACGCGCAATTCGCCTTTGCGGACGATGCGCTGGATGTGGGAAAACGACAGGCCGGGAAAGCGCGCCTCGAGAAAGCGGTCGACGCGCATATTGTTTTCGTCCGCGGTGACGACGACGGTCTGGACTTTGGTCGGAAGCGGCGGCGGCTCGACGACGACCTTCTCGGGCTCCGGCACAAAAGGTTTTGGCGCGCGGGGAGCCGCAAAACGCGCCGGCGGTTGCCGCCCGGACGATGCGCCTGCGGCGCTCGGCTTTGCCGAGCGCGAGCCCCCGATAGGGACGCGCGCCCTTTGGGCGGTCGCCCGCCGGGCGGGACAAGAGGTCTTTTTTGACGCGACGGCTCATGGTGGCTATCAGGCTCCGGTGTTAAGGCCGTTACGTAGCGCAAATGGGGCGAGCCGTCACGACGGAATCGGTACAAATTGTCCGGCGAGATCGGCCATGTTGCCAGGGCCAGATCAGACAAGAAAGCGGGAGACGCCGAAATGGCAGGACTGAAGTCGGCTTTGGCCGTGGCCGCGGCCATGCTGGCCGGTGCCGCTCCCGCCCAGCAGCCGCCGATGTCGGAGGATCTGGCGTGGAAGCTGCTGGAGCTCGGCCGCGTCATCGACCCGCCCAAAACCGCCGCGCTCTACGCGCCGATGCAGGAGAAGGAGCCGTACAAGGGCGTCAAGACCGAGCGTGACGTCAAATATGGCGCTGCCGATCGCCATCTGCTCGACGTCTTCATGCCGGAGACCACCTCATCGGCCCGGCCGGTGCTGATCTATATCCATGGCGGCGGGTTCGTGGGCGGCAACAAGCGCACGACCCGGCCAGCCCGTTCTACGACAACATCATGCTGTGGGCGGTGAAGAACGGCTTTGTCGGCGTCAACGCCACCTATCGGCTGGCGCCGCAGGCGCCTGGCCGGCGGCGCCGAGGATATGGCCAGCGTGGTGCAATGGGTCACCGAGAAAATCGGCGAGCGCGGCGGCGATCCCGCGCGCATCTTTCTGATGGGACATTCCGCCGGCGCGGTTCATGTCGCCAACTACGTATCGCACCCCGAACTTCACAAGGTGAAGGGCGGCGGCCTTGCCGGGGCCATCTTGGTTTCCGGCATCTACGAACTGACGGCATCGCCGGTCGGCGACGCCCAGATCGCCTATTTCGGCGACGATCCCGCGCGCTATGCCGAGCGATCCTCGTTGCGGGGATTGGGGAGACCGAGATTCCGCTGATGGTGGCTGCCGCCGAACTCGATCCGGACCGCTTCATCGAGCAATACGAACTGGGAAGCAGGCCACCTGCAAACGGGCGAGCGGATGCGCCCGCACCTCCATGCTGCCGCAGCACAGCCACATGTCGGAGGTCTATGCGATCAACACCGAGGATACGCGGCTGACCGACGAGATTCTGGAGTTCGTGAAGGCGGGGAAATAGCTGAAGCCGGAACAGCCGACATCTTGTCGCGCTTGCCGCCGGCTCCGCACCGGGCCGAAAGGTGCTATACTGGGACGCATGAAGGTCGAAGAAATCGCCGAAGCCGTTCTCAAAGCTGCCACCGGATGAACTTGCGCGCTTCCGCCGCTGGTTCGCCGCGTTCGAGGCCGGCCACGCCAATCATGCCGAAGAGCTCAACTCCACCGCGACCAATCTCGGCCGCTTCGCCGGCCGAGCGTTTGCCGAGTTGAAAAAGCGCACGAAGGACCGTGAATAGTTCGTATCGGCTGATGCGCGCCCGCCCGCTCACTTGCACTGCGCAGTCATTTCTCAACTTGTCGAGATCGACGCTCGCATTGCTGGATGGACGCTGCTTCATCGCCACGTCGGCCGCCGCGCAGGCGGCGTCGCTGTCGCCGTTTTGCAGGCGGGCCCAGGCGAGATTGATCCAGGCATCGCCGAAATCCGGCGCATCCTTGACGGCCTGCTCCAGCACCGGCTGCGCCTCCTTCGGCCGCTTGTCGACCAGCAGCACGCGGCCGTAATCCGCATTCAGCATTTTCAGCGGATTGGGCTGCTTGCTGCGCGATCCGGAACAGTTCTTCGGCAAAGTCGAGGTCCTTGAAGCGGATCTGCGCCACCGCGGCCAGGCCGTGATAGACGACGCTCTGTTCGGGAGCGACGAGAAACGCCTGATTGAATCGCAGCGCCGCTTCGCCGTAGCTTGCCCGATCGCAAGCGCGCGCCAGCCGCGCTTGGCCACTTCGTCCAGCGCCTTCTCCTTGCGTGCCGGTCGCCTGCAACAGCGCCTTGACGAATTTGTCGTCCTCCTCGCGTTGCGCATCGGTCTTGGCTGCAAAGCCAAAGAACGGCTGCTCGTTGCCGGGCGCCGAATAGGTTCGCTTCGTCACCTGTATGCCGGGCGCGACTTCGACGGTCTCGGCCAGCGCGGAATGCGCAAATCCCCGCTGCGAGAATGCGACGCACGCGAACCATCGACGCGAAGAAAACCACGAGCACTTGCAGACCAATCATTCAGCTCGTCCCCCGCCGCGCTCGCGCCGCAGCTTCGCCCAATAGTCCAGCCGCTTGCGGATCTCGCGCTCGAAGCCGCGATCGGGCGGATCGTAAAATGTCTGGCGTCCCAGCGCTTCCGGGAAATAGTCCTGGCCGGAAAACGCATCGGGCGCGTCGTGGTCGTATTCGTAGCCGGAGCCGTAGCCTTCCGACTTCATCAGCTTGGTCGGCGAATTGAGAATGTGTTTTGGCGGCAGCAGCGAACCGCCCTCCTTCGCCGCGCGCATCGCCGCGCCAAAGGCCTTGTAGGCGGCGTTCGATTTCGGCGCGGTGGCGAGATAGATCACGGCCTGCGCGATCGCCAGTTCGCCTTCGGGATGAGCCGAGGAAATCATAGGCGTCCTTGGCGGCGTTGCAGATCACCAGCGCCTGCGGATCGGCAAGGCCGATGTCCTCGACCGCCATGCGCACCACGCGCCGCGCCAGGAACAGCGGGTCCTCGCCGGCATCCATCATGCGCGCGAGATAATACAGCGCCGCATCCGGATCGGAGCCGCGCACGGATTTATGCAGCGCCGAGATCAGATTGTAATGGCCGTCGGCGGATTTGTCGTAGATCGGCGCGCGGCGCTGCAGGATGTCCTGCAACTGCGCGGCGTTGAACACTTCGTCCTTGCGCGCGGCGCGCCAGACCTCTTCGGCCAGCGTCAGCGCGGCGCGGCCGTCGCCGTCGGCCATCCGCACCAGCACGGCGCGCGCCTCGGCATCGAGCGGCAGCTTCTTGCCCTCGATCTTTTCGGCATGCGCAAACAGCTTTTCGACCGCGGCCGCATCGAGCGAATGAAACACCAGCACGCGCGCCCGCGACAGCAAGCGCCGCGTTGAGCTCGAACGACGGATTTTCCGTGGTGGCGCCGACCAGCACCACGGTGCCGTCTTCCATCACGGGCAGAAACGAATCCTGCTGCGCGCGGTTGAAACGATGCACCTCGTCGACGAACAACAGCGTGCCCTTGCCGGTCTCGCGCCGGGCGCGCGCCGCATCGAACACTTTCTTCAGGTCGGCGACGCCGGAAAACACCGCGGAAATCTGCTCGAAATGCAGTTCGGTGGCGTCGGCCAGCAGCCGCGCCACCGTGGTCTTGCCGGTGCCGGGCGGGCCCCAAAACACCAGCGAGCCCAGCGTGCGCGTTTCCAGCATCCGCGTCAGCGCGCCGTCGGGGCCGAGGATGTGATCCTGGCCGACGACGTCGGACAGCTGTTGCGGGCGCAGGCGGTCGGGCAGCGGACGCGGCGCGTCCTGCTCCATCCCTGCCGCGGCAAAGAGATTGGTGGCCTCGTGAGGTCGCTTCGGGCTCATCCGCCGAGCGTGACGTTGATCTGCTGGCCGCCGCGCACCACGACGATGCGCCACAGCCGCGACGAGGTTTTTGCGGCCTTGTCGAGATCGCTGGTCTTGGCGATCTTCTGGCTGTTGACGGCCATGATGATGTCGCCCTTCTGGAAGCCGACGCCGGCGGCGGGCGCGCCATCCTCGAGATCGATCACCACGACGCCTTCGGCATTGCCGTCGAGCCGCAGCTCTTCGGCCACCGCCGGCGAGATGTTGGCGACGCTGCGCGCCCTGGAACGGCGAGCGCGCGGAGATCGTGATCTCATCGCGGTTGGTATCGGGCGCGACTTCCAGCGGAATCGTTCACCTTGATGGTCTTGCCGCCGCGCTGCACGTCGATCTGTGCGCTGCCGCCGAACGGACGGGTGGCGAAGCGATAGTCGAAGGCGTTGGGATCGTCGATGGTCTGTCCTTCGATCGCAACGATCAGGTCGGACAGTTTCAACCCTGCCCGCGCCGCCGGGCTGTTCGGACGCAACATTGGCGACCAGCGCGCCGGTCGGCAGCCGCAGGCCCAGCGTTTCGGCGATCTCGGGCGTCACCGCCTGCAGTCGCGCGCCGAGCCACGGCCGCTTCACCGCCTTGCCGCCGCCCTTGGCGGAGGCCACGACCACGCGCACCATGTTGGCCGGAATCGCAAAGCCGATGCCTTGCGAGCCGCCGGAGCGCGAGAAGATCGCGGTGTTGATGCCGACCAGGCTTGCCGTTCATGTCGACCAGCGCGCCGCCGGAATTGCCGGGGTTGATCGCGGCATCGGTCTGGATGAAGAACTGGTAGTCGGTGATGCCGACCTGCGTGCGCGCCAGCGCCGAGACGATGCCGTGCGTCACGGTCTGGCCGACGCCGAAGGGATTGCCGAGCGCGAGCACGACGTCGCCGACCAGAAGTTCGTCGGAATTGGCGAAATCGAGCGTGGCGAATTTCTCCTTGGTGTCCTTGATGCGCAGCACGGCGAGATCGGTGCGGCTGTCCTTGAGCACGATCTCGGCCTCGAATTCGCGCTTGTCGGCGAGCGAGATCTTTACCTGATCGGCGCCCTCGATGACGTGGTTGTTGGTGACGACGAGGCCGGACGCATCGACCATCACGCCGGAGCCGAGCGAGCGCTGCATCTGCTCAGGCTGCTGTTGCCGGGCACGCCGAAGAAGCGGCGGAAGATCGGATCATCCAGCAGCGGATTGCGGTTCTGCACGGTCTTGCCGGCATAGACGTTGACCACCGCCGGCTGCGTGCGCTGCACGATCGGCGCAAAGGACAGCCGCAGCTCCGCCGCCGAAGACGGCACGCGGCGGTCCTGCGCCAGCGCCGGCATGGCGACGGTTGCGGAGACGAGCAGAACGGCGAAAGAGCGGATCAACATCATGCAGAAAATCCCGGAATTTGGCGCCCCTGATATAGTGCGCAGGCGCGCGACGAGAGAAGTCAAAGCGGCCGACATTACGCGGCGCGATCGGGCAATTGCACGGTGTCCGGATCGGGCCCGCAGGACAGCCGTTCCCGGTGGCTCTCGCCCCAGGCTTTCAGAATATCGATCACCGGGCGCAGGCTCTCGCCGGTCTCCGACAGCCGGTATTCCACCCGCGGCGGAACCTCGGCGTAGACCGTGCGGATGACCAGCTTGTCCTCCTCCAGCGCGCGCAACTGCTTGGTCAGCATGCGCTGGGTGATGCCCGGCATCAGCCGCCGCAACTCGCCAAAGCGCTGGGTGCCGCCCTGCAGGTGGTAGAGGATGACGCCCTTCCACTTGCCGTCGATCAGGTCGAGGGTGGCTTCCACCGCGCAGCCCGGCCGATGGGCAAAATTCCGCCGTTTCATGCGTCTGTTTTTCCCAATAGTATCCAAACAGGGACTAATTCCCCAATTTTACAGTACTTGCCAAGTTGACGCTACCCCGACAGTTATGGCGCCACCGCACAGCAGGAGGCATGCATGAAGGCCGTCGGATACCAAAAATCGCTGCCCGTCGAGGACGCGAATTCCCTTGTCGATTTCGAGACCGCAAAGCCCGAGCCGAAAGGCCGCGACATCCGCGTGGCCGTGAAGGCGATCTCGGCCAACCCGGTCGATTACAAGGTGCGCAAGCGCGCCGCCCCGCCGGAGGGCGAAACCAAGATCCTCGGTTTTGACGCGGCCGGTGTGGTCGATGCGGTCGGCCCCGACGTGTCGCTGTTCAAGCCGGGCGACGAAGTGTTTTACGCCGGCTCGATCCTGCGCCAGGGCACCAATTCGGAATTCCATCTGGTCGACGAGCGCATCGTCGGCAAGAAGCCGAAGTCGCTGTCGTTCGCGCAGGCCGCAGCCCTTCCCCTCACCTCGATCACCGCCTGGGAATTGCTGTTCGACCGGCTCGGCGCAGTGCCCGGCAAGAGCGTCGATCCGCGCACGCTGCTGATCACCGGCGGCGCCGGCGGCGTCGGCTCGATCCTGATCCAGCTCGCGCGCCGGCTGACGGGTCTCACGGTGGTCGCCACCGCGACGCGGCCGGAATCGCAAAAATGGTGTCTCGATCTCGGCGCGCATGCCGTGATCGATCATTCGGCAGCCGATGAAGGAGCAGATCGAGAAACTGAAAGTGCCGCCGGTGGCGCTGGTCGCAAGCCTCACCTTCACCGACCAGCACTACAAGGCGATCGCGGATTTCATGGCGCCGCAGGGAAAATTCGGCCTGATCGACGATCCCCCGGAATTCACCATGAGCGCCTTCAAGGGCAAGGCGATCTCGGTGCACTGGGAATTGATGTTCACGCGCTCGTCGTTCCAGACGCCGGACATGATCGCGCAGCACATGCTGCTCAACGACGTCGCCGACCTCATCGACAAGGGCGTGCTGCGCACCACGCTCGACCAGACCTTTGGCACCATCAACGCCGCCAACCTCAAGCGCGCGCATGCGCTGCTGGAGAGCGGAAAATCGCGCGGCAAGATCGTGCTGGAGGGGTGGTAGGCTCCCTCCTCCCGTCATTGCGAGCGAAGCGAAGCAATCCAGCTTGACCGCAACAAGAAAGCTGGATTGCTTCGTCGCTACGCTCCTCGCAATGACGGCTGAATCAGTACCTCCCTAGTGATCGTATCGAGGATGCCGCCTTCGGCGCGGACCGCCGCGCCGTTGGTCATGGCGGCCTCCTTCGAGGCGACGAAGACCACGATGTTGGCGATCTCATCGACGCTGGCGAAGCGTTGCGCCAGCGAGCTTGGGCGATGCTGCCGCACGAAATTGGCGGCCGCCTCCTCCTCGGACTGATCCGTTCTGCTTGGCCACGCCTTTCAGGAAAACCTCCACGCCTTCCGTCAGGGTCGGACCGGGCAGCACCGAATTGACGGTGACGCCGGTGCCTTTCGTCAGCTTGGCCAGGCCCGCGCGAGACCGAGAGCTGTGCGCTCTTGGTCATGCCGTAGTGGATCATGTCGGACGGGGATGTTGACCCCGGATTCCGAGGAAATGAAGACGATGCGGCCCCAATTGCGCTTCAGCATGCCCTTCATGTAGGCGCGCGCGAGCCGCACGCCCGACAGCACGTTGACCTCGAAGAACCGGCCCCACTCCTGGTCCGGGATATCGAAGAAATCCTTCACCTCGAAAATCCCGGTATTGTTGATGAGGATGTCGACATCCGGCGCCCCGGCCACCAGCGCGTTGCATCCGGCTTCCGTTGCGACGTCCGCGGTGACGCCGCTTATCCTGCCGGCAGGTTTCGACGCCGCGATGGCCTTCACTACCGCGTCGACCTTGTCCTGGCCTCCGGCCGTTGACGATGACGTCGGCGCCTGTCGCGGCGAGATGTTTTGCGATCGCCAGCCCAATGCCGGCGGTCGAACCCGTGACGAGCGCCGTCTTTCCGGAAAGATCGATTTTCATATTCTTGTTCCGCAATGCGAGGTGGTGTGCCCGGCGACGTGATCGCCGCCTGCGCCAAAGATAAGCAAAATGCGCGCCGTTGTTGCGCAGGATCGCATCAAGATTTCGAGAGTTCGCTTCGCCCGCGGCCGCTCGATAGCGCCGCCCGCGCATCAGGCAGCGGCAGGCTTGCTGCCCAGGATCTGCGACAGCGCCGACAACAGCCGGTCGATTTGCCCGTCCGTGCCCACGGTGATCCGCAGATAGTCCGAGATGCGGGGCGCGGAGAAATGGCGGACGATCACGGCCTGCTGGCGCAGCGCGGCGGCCAGTGCCGCGCCCTCATGCGACGGGATGACGCGCGAAGACGAAGTTGGCGGCGGACGGCAGCACTTCGAAGCCAAGCCGGACCAGTCCGCTGGTCAGCCGCTCGCGGCCTTCGATGACGCGAGCCCGGCTCTGTTGAAACCAGGCCTCGTCCGCGAGCGAGGCGATGGCGCCGGCCTGGGCGGGCCGGCCAAGCGGATAGGAATTAAAACTATCCTTTACCCGGGTGAGCGCCTCGATCAGCTCAGTGTCGCCGATCGCGTAGCCGACCCTTAAGCCGGCCAGCGCCCGGGATTTCGACATGGTTTGAACGACCAGAAGATTCGGGTGAGACGCGACCAGCGGGATAGCGGTCTCGGCGCCGAAATCGACATAGGCCTCGTCGATGACAACGGGAGCGTCCGGGTGGTCCTCCAGCAAGGTGGCGATCTCGGCGCGCGACAACGCAATCCCCGTCGGCGCGTTCGGATTGGGTACGATGATCGCGCCGGCCGGCCGGCGATAATCGGCAACGCGGATTTGCATGGCCTGATCGAGCGGCACGGTCTCGCAGGCGATGCCGAACAGGCGGCAATAGACCGGGATAGAAACTGTAGGTGATGTCAGGGAAGAGCAACGGCGCATCGTGCTTCAGCAGAGCGGCGAAGGCGTGCGCCAGCACCTCGTCCGAGCCGTTGCCGACGAACACCTGTTCGGGCCGCACCTTGTGGTAGGCGGCCAGCGCATCGCGCAGCGCCGTGGCCTGCGGGTCCGGATAGAGGCGCAGTGTATCAGCCGCCTCGGCGCGGATCGCTTCCAGCGCGCGCGGCGAAGGACCCAATGGACTTTCATTGGTATTGAGCTTGACCAGCTCCGCCATGCGGGGCTGTTCGCCCGGCACATAGGGCTTCAGCCCGTGCGTCAAGCTGCTCCAGAACTTGCTCATTTTGCTGTCCAGATCGCTACAATCCTACGCCGCCGCCAATTCACTCGCCACAATAAAAAACGGCGCCCGGAGGCGCCGCTTTTGAAACCGTATCCGAAAACAGCTTACGCCGCTTCTTCGGCCTTCTCCTGCACCGGACCCGAATCCTGGCCCTTGGCATCGACGTCGCGGTCGACGAATTCGATCACGGCCATCGGGGCGTTGTCGCCGTAGCGGAAGCCGGCCTTGATGATGCGGGTGTAGCCGCCCTGGCGGTCCTTGTAGCGGGGCGCCAGCACGTCGAACAGCTTCGTGACCTGATCGAGGTCGCGCATCTCGGAGATCGCCTGGCGGCGCATCGCGAGGCCGCCCTTCTTGCCGAGCGTGACCAGCTTTTCGACGATCGGGCGCAATTCCTTGGCCTTCGGCAGCGTGGTGACGATCTGCTCGTGCTTGATCAGCGCCGCGCACATGTTGGCGAACATCGCCTTGCGATGCTCGGCGGTGCGGTTGAGTTTGCGGTGAACTTTTCCGTGACGCATGGGATATTCCTTCTTCAGTTCTGTCGCGACAGCTCGTCGGACATTTTCTCAGGTGGGCCGCCTGCGTTCGCCCAAAAATGCAGTGGCCGGAAAAGCCCGGCCACCACGATAACTTCGATCAGTAGTGATCCTCGAAGCGCTTGGCGAGCTCGTCGATGTTCTCCGGCGGCCAGCCCGGCACTTCCATGCCGAGATGCAGACCCATCTGGGCCAGCACTTCCTTGATCTCGTTCAGCGACTTGCGGCCGAAGTTCGGGGTGCGGAGCATTTCCGCTTCCGACTTCTGCACGAGGTCGCCGATATAGACGATGTTGTCGTTCTTCAGGCAGTTGGCCGAGCGAACCGACAGTTCGAGCTCGTCGACCTTCTTGAGGAACGCCGGGTTGAACGCGAGATCGGGGATGATCTCCTGCGTCACTTCCTTGCGCGGCTCTTCGAAGTTCACGAACACGTTGAGCTGGTCCTGCAGGATGCGCGCGGCATAGGCCACCGCATCGTCAGGCGTGATCGCGCCGTTGGTCTCGATCGTCATGGTCAGCTTGTCGTAGTCGAGGATCTGGCCCTCGCGGGTGTTCTCGACCTTGTAGGAGACCTTGCGCACCGGAGAGAACAGGCTGTCGACCGGGATCAGGCCGATCGGCGCGTCCTCGGGACGGTTGCGCTCGGCGGCGACGTAGCCCTTGCCGGTCGCGACCGTGAATTCCATGCGGATCTCGGCGCCGTCGTCCAGCGTGCAGATCTGCAGATCCGGATTGAGCACGGTGACATCGCCGACGGTCTGGATGTCGCCGGCGGTGACGACGCCCGGACCCTGCTTCTTCACGACCATGCGCTTGGGGCCTTCGCCCTGCATCTTGATCGAGATGTCCTTGATGTTGAGCACGATGTCGGTGACGTCCTCGCGAACGCCCGCGATCGAGGAGAACTCGTGCAGCACGCCGTCGATGTGCACCGACTGCACGGCGGCGCCCTGCAGCGAGGAAAGCAGGATGCGGCGCAGCGCGTTACCGAGCGTCTGGCCGAAGCCGCGCTCGAGCGGTTCGGCGACCAGCGTCGCGTAACGGGTGGCGTCGCTGCCCGGCGAGACCTGCAGCTTGTTCGGTCGAATCAGTTCTTGCCAATTTTTCTGGATCGTCACTGTCTTCACCCATACGGGCCAGTCGATTTGCGCTTCAAATCACCGGCGTTGGAAATCGCGGATCAGTCCGCGCGCATATTCCAAAAAACCTATCGCAGGCGGCGCGCCGCCGGCGACCACAACAAATCAAACGCGCCGGCGCTTGCGCGGACGGCAACCATTATGCGGGATCGTGGTCACGTCGCGGATCGAGGTGACGGTGAAGCCCGCAGCCTGCAGCGCGCGAAGCGCCGACTCGCGGCCCGAACCGGGGCCGGCAACTTCAACTTCCAGCGTGCGCATGCCGTGTTCCTGCGCCTTCTTGGAAACGTCTTCGGCCGCAACCTGCGCGGCATAGGGGGTCGACTTGCGCGAGCCCTTGAAACCCATCGTGCCGGCCGACGACCAGGCAATGGTATTGCCCTGCGCGTCGGTGATGGTGATGGTCGTGTTGTTGAACGACGAACTTACATGCGCGATGCCGGATGCGATGTTCTTGCGCTCGCGGCGGCGGACGCGGGTGGCTTCCTTGCCCATTCTCAACCTTTCCTGTGATCTCAAACGCCGCCGTAATGCCAGCGGCTACACCTGAAGCGGCGAGCGATGTCGCCGCTTACGAATTTCTGTTTCGCCTGTTACTTCTTCTTGCCGGCAATCGACTTGGCCGGTCCCTTGCGCGTGCGCGCATTGGTGTGGGTGCGCTGACCGCGCACCGGCAGACCGCGGCGATGACGCAGGCCGCGATAGCAGCCGAGGTCCATCAGACGCTTGATGTTGATGCCGGTCTCGCGGCGCAGATCGCCCTCGACCATATAGTCGCGGTCGATCACTTCGCGGATCTGCAGCACTTCCTGGTCGGAGAGCTGGCTGACGCGGCGATCCATCGGGATCTTCACCTTCTCCATGATCTCGCCAGCGTTCTTCTGGCCGATGCCATGAATGTACTGGAGCGCGATCAAGACGCGCTTGTTGGTCGGGATATTCACACCGGCAATACGGGCCACAGACTTCTCTCCTGTCGCCGATCCCAAAGGGAATCGGACTTGTGTAAGTTATCTCGGGCAGGTGTCCGCAAACGCGAACACGACGCCCTTCCCCTTGCTTGCTTTGGGGCCCGGCATCGTCTGAAAACTATCCGACTTGGATGCTGGGCTTATTAAGGGATTGAACCGGGTTTCGTCAACCGATTCTAACGCTTAGCTCGCTTTTTCGTGACCTTTTTGGCGCTTTTTTGGGCCTTCTTGCCGCTCTTGGCCTTGGCGGCCCTGGCTGGCTTCTTCACCGGCTTTTTGCCCGCTTTGGAGGCCGGTTTGGCGGCCTTGCGGGCGGCTTTGGCGGGCTTTTTGGCCACTTTGGCTACCTTGACCCGCTTGGCCGAGGCCTTCTTGGCGGCGGCCTTGGCGTCTGCCTCTGCGACCGCCGCCAGGATTCGGCCGATTTCCCGGGTGACCTGCTCGATGGTCATCATGCCGTCGACCGTCAAAAGCTTCCGCCGCTCCGAATAATAGTGGATCAGCGGTTCCGTCAGGGAACGGTAGCTCGCCAGCCGCTTGGCCAGCACTTCCGGGGTGTCGTCGACGCGGACTTCCTCGCCGCGGGCGCGCATTTCGGCGACGCGGGTCTCGACGCGGCTCAGCAGCGCGCTTTCGTTGACGCGCAGTTCGACCACGGCGTCGAGCTTGATGTGCTTCTTCTTCAGGAGTTCATCGAGCGCCGCCGCCTGCGGCACCGTGCGTGGAAAGCCGTCGAGGATAAAGCCGTTCTTCATGTCGGGCTGGTCGAGCCGGTCGGAGATGATGCCGATCACGATCTCGTCCGGCACCAGCGCGCCCGACGCCATGATGTCCTTGGCCTGCAGCCCGACCGGGGTGCCGGCGGCAACCGCCGCGCGCAGCATCTCGCCGGTGGAAAGCTGGATGATGTCGTGCTTCTGCACCAGCCGTTGCGCCTGCGTCCCCTTGCCCGCGCCCGGCGGCCCCAACAGAATCAGTCTCATGGCTACTCGCCCCCCGGCCTGGTGAGCGAATGCCCGCGCACCTGCGTTTCGATATCAAGGATAGTGCAAACCACAATCAGCATCGACCCACCACCAAAAAGATAGGGCAGCCCGCCGTAAGCCACCAAGGCTTCCGGAATCAGCGAAACGGCCACGAGGTAGACGGCTCCGATCACGGTCGTCAACGTCACGACGCGATCGAGATGGTCGGCGGTGGGCTCGCCCGGCGCCACATCCGGAATCGCGCCGCCCCGCTCTCGCAAGGTCGCGGCGGCGCGCTCGGGATCAAGCACATAGGCGGTATAGATGAAGGCCAGCACGAACATCGCGATGGATCCGAGGATCATGTGGACCGGCCGCGCGAACTGAATGTGCTCGAACGCGGCGGCGAGCCACGGCGTCTGGCCGAACAGCAACGTGGCGAGCGCCAGCGGCAGATAGAACACCCACGGTGTCACGGTTGCCGGGATCAGGAACCCGGCGCTGTTGAGCTTGATCGGCAGCACCGAGGCGCGCGGCGGAAGCAGACGCGTTCCTGCCTGGCGCGCGGCATACTGCACCGGCACGTTTCGCCGCGCGCGTTCGACAAGAACGATGACGGCCACCATCGCTACCCCGAGGACGGCCAGCAACAGCAGAAGATTGGCGGAAATCGCGCCCTGTCTCAGCAGTTCGAAGTTGGCGGCGATATCTGCCGGAAGCGAAACGATGATGCCGACGAACAAAATGAGCGCGAGCCCGTTGCCGATTCCGTGGCGGGTGATTTGTTCGCTGAGCCAGACCAGGAAGAACACACCGCCCAACATCGAGGCGGTTGCCGACAGCAGGAACCAGTCACCAGGCTCGGTGACGAGGCGCGGAATGTTTTGCAGGGCGAACGCGATGCCGTAGGCCTGGAATGCGGCAAGCAGCAGCGTCAGAATCAGCGTGAAGCGGGCGATGTTGCGGCGGCCGGCCTCGCCCGATCGTTCGAGCGCACTGAGCCTCCCCCACACCACAGCAACAAGCTGGATGATAATCGCGGCACTCAGATAAGGAATGAGGGAGAGCGAGAAGATCGAGATGCGGGCGGCGGATCCCGATGAAAGCAGGTCGGCCTGCACCTGCGGCGAGATACCCGCAATCGGGATGTGATTGCCGAGACGAAAGATGAGCAGCGCGCCGATCGTGATGGCGATACGGCGCGCCAACTCGGATGTCATCGACGGCGGCCCCGCAGCTTCGACTTCCTGATCAGGCCTTCATACTGATGCGCGAGCAGATAGCCCTGCACCTGCGCCACCGTATCCATCGTCACGCTGACGACGATCAGCAGCGAGGTACCGCCGAAGTAGAACGGCACCGAAGCGTAGGAAATCAGAATTTCGGGGATCAGACAGACGATCGCGAGATAGATGGCGCCGAGCACGGTGATGCGCGACAGCACATAGTCGATATATTCGGCGGTGCGCTCGCCCGGCCGGATGCCCGGAATGAAGCCGCCGTGCTTCTTCAGATTGTCGGCGGTCTCGGTCGGGTTGAACACGATCGCGGTGTAGAAGAACGCGAAGAACACGATCAGCGAGAGATAGAGGATCAGGAACAGCGGACGGCCGTGGCTCAATTGCGTGTTGAGCCACTGGAACCATTCCGGCCCCGTGCCGGCGTTGAAATTGGCGACCGTGGTCGGCAACAGCAGCAGCGAGGACGCGAAGATCGGCGGGATCACGCCCGACGTATTGAGCTTCAGCGGCAGATGCGAGGACTGGCCCTCGAACATCTTGTTGCCGACCTGGCGCTTCGGATACTGGATCAGCAGCCGGCGCTGCGCGCGTTCCACGAACACGATGAAGGCGATCACGGCGACCGCCATCACGATCACGACCAGGATCAGTCCGGTCGACAGCGCGCCCTGGCGGCCGAGCTCCAGCATGCTGGCGAGCGCCGAGGGCAATTCGGCGACGATGCCGGCGAGAATGATCAGCGAAATGCCGTTGCCGATGCCGCGCGAGGTGATCTGCTCGCCGAGCCACATCAGGAACATGGTGCCGCCGGTCAGCGTGATCGAGGTCGAGAGCAGGAAGAACAGGCCGGGTTCGGCAACGACGTTGCCGGCGCCCTGCAAGCCCGATCGCGATGCCGTAGGACTGGAACGCGGCGAGAATCACCGTGAGATAGCGGGTGTACTGGTTCAGCGTCTTGCGGCCGGCCTCGCCTTCCTTCTTCAGCGCCTCGAGCTGCGGCGAGACGGTGGTCAGAAGCTGGATGATGATCGAGGCCGAAATATACGGCATGATGTTCAGCGCAAAGATCGCCATGCGGTTGATACCGCCGCCGGCGAACATGTTGAACATGCCGAGAATGCCGCCGGCCTGCGACTTGAACACCTGCTCCCAGGCGGCGGGATCGATGCCGGGCAGCGGAATGTAGGTGCCGAGCCGATAAACAAGCAGCGCACCCAGCGTGAACCAGATGCGCTTCTTCAGTTCGTCGGCCTTGGCCAGCGCGCCGAAATTGAGGTTTGCCGCCAGTTGTTCTGCTGCTGAGACCATGTCTTGGCTTTCTCCCGCCGTCCCCTTTGCCGTCGGTCCCCACCCTAAGGACCCTCGGCAGACGCCGGACATTATCTGGTGCTCGGCTTCGATAAGTCCATCGTTCCCTTGCGCAAATTGCCGCGGTGGTGCGGCAATGACGCAGATGTTACGCGGCTTCGCCTTCGTCCTTTTCGACCGGCGCCAGGATCTTGACCGTGCCGCCCGCCTTCTCGACCGCCGCGATGGCGGACTTGGAGGCGCCGTGAACCTCGATATTCAGCTTGGCCTTGAGCTCGCCGCGGCCGAGCAGCCGCACGCCGCCCTTGGCGCGGCGGAGCACGCCCGACTTCACCAGCGATTCCGCGTTCACGGTTTCCTTGACGTCGATCAGCTTGGCGTCGATCGCGTCCTGCAACCGGTCGAGATTGATCTCGGCGAACTCGATCCGGAAGATGTTGTTGAAGCCGCGCTTGGGCAGGCGGCGATGCAACGGCATCTGGCCGCCTTCAAAACCCTTGATGCGCACGCCCGAACGCGCGGTCTGGCCCTTGCCGCCGCGGCCCGCAGTCTTGCCCTTGCCTGAACCGATGCCACGGCCGACGCGCATGCGCTTCTTGCGCGAGCCGGCGTTGTCGGCGATATCGCTGAGCTTCATCGCCCTGTCTCCTTGTCTATATTTTACTTCTCGCCGACGACGCGGACGAGATGTTGAACCTTGCTGATCATGCCGCGAATTGCAGGCGTATCCGGCAGCTCGGCGGTGCGGCCGATCTTGTTGAGATTGAGGCCGATCAGCGTCGCACGCTGCGAGTGATGGCGGCGGATTGCGCTGTGCGTCTGCTCGACCTTGATCGTCTTTGCGGCCTTGGCCATCGTCTTAACTCCAGATAGCGCGAGAGAAGCGCGCGTTATTATTCCGCCACCACTTCGGCGTCGCCGCCGACGCGGCGCGACTGCAGGGTGGAGACCTTGATGTTGCGGCGTGCCGCGACCGAACGCGGGCTATCCTGATGCTTCAGCGCGTCGAAGGTGGCGCGAACCATGTTGTAGGGGTTCGACGAACCGATCGATTTTGCCACCACGTCCTGGATGCCGAGCGTCTCGAACACCGCGCGCATCGGGCCGCCGGCGATGATGCCGGTACCGGCGGGAGCAGCGCGCAAGTAGACGCGGCCGGCGCCGTGACGGCCGGCGATGTCGTGATGCAGCGTGCGGCCTTCGCGCAGCGCGACCCGGGTCAAATTGCGCTTGGCCAATTCCGTCGCCTTGCGGATCGCCTCGGGCACTTCGCGCGCCTTGCCGTGGCCGAAACCGACCCGGCCCTTCTGGTCGCCGATCACGACCAGCGCCGCAAAGCCGAAGCGCTTGCCGCCCTTGACGACCTTCGCCACGCGATTGATGTGGACGAGCTTGTCGACGAACTCGCTGTCGCGCTCCTCGCGATCCCTGCCCCGTTCGCGTCCGCCGCGTTCGCGTTCACCTGCCATGGTGTTTTCCAATCTCTGAGAGGCGTGATGCCTCTAGTCCTCGTAAGTTTCCAAAATCCGTTAGAAGCTCAGCCCGCTTTCACGCGCTGCATCCGCGAGCGCCTTGACGCGCCCGTGATAGAGATAGCGCGCCGCGATCGAACACGACTTCCTTGACGCCCTTCTGCACCGCGCGTTCGGCGAGCAGCTTGCCCACCGCCTTGGCCGCATCGATATCGGCGCCGGTCTTGCCGGCCTCGCGCATGGTCTTTTCCAGCGACGAGGCGGAAGCCAGCGTCTCGCCCTTCAGGTCGTCGATGACCTGGGCGTAGATGTGCTTCGACGAGCGGAACACCGACAGACGCGGACGTCCGCCGGCTGAACGGCGCAGCGCGTTCCTCACGCGTTGCTTGCGCCGGGCATTCGTGACCTTGAGTGACATGACCGGCTCCGTTACTTCTTCTTGCCTTCCTTGCGGAAGATGAATTCGTTGGCGTATTTCACGCCCTTGCCCTTGTAGGGCTCCGGCGGACGGTAGCTGCGGATCTCGGCGGCGACCTGGCCGACGCGCTGTGAATCATTGCCCGTGATGGTGATTTCGGTCGGCTTGGGCACCGCGATCGTGATGCCTTCCGGGATCGCAAAGACCACGTCGTGGCTGTAGCCGAGCGCGAGCTGCAGGTTCTTGCCCTGCAGCGCGGCACGATAGCCGACGCCGGTGATCTCGAGCTTCTTCTCGAAGCCCTTGGTGACGCCCTCGACGAGGTTCGCGACCTGGGCGCGCGCGGTGCCGTACATCGCCTGCGCGCGGTTGGTCTCCACCCGGGGGGCGACCTTGATCTTGCCGCCCTCGAACTTCACCTCGACGTCGTCATGCGCGACGAACTGAAGCTGGCCCTTGGGCCCCTTCATCTTCATCGTCTGCCCTTCGACCGTCGCGGTAACGCCGGACGGGATCGTCACAGGCCTTTTGCCAACTCGTGACATGGTTGATCCTTCCTCAGAACACCGTGAAGAGAACTTCGCCGCCCACATTCGCGTCGCGCGCGTCGTGGTCAGCCATGATTCCCTTTGGCGTCGACAAAACCGAAATGCCGAGACCGTTGTTCACGCGCGGCAGGTTCTTGACCGAGACGTAGACACGCCGCCCCGGCTTCGACACCCGCTCGATCTCGCGAATAACCGGCTCGCCGTCGAAATATTTCAGCTCGATCTCAAGCTCGCTGCGGCCCGAGGCATGGTCGACGCTGGCGTAGCCGCGGATGTAGCCCTCGGACTTCAGCACTTCGAGCACGCTGGCGCGCATCCGGGAACCCGGCGTCGAGACCTTGGACTTGGCGCGCATCTGCGCGTTGCGGATGCGGGTGATGAGATCGCTGATCGGATCGTGCGTTGACATCTGCCGACCCTCCTTACCAGCTCGACTTCACGAGCCCGGGAACCAGGCCCTTGGAGCCGAGTTCACGCAGCGCGATACGGGAAAGCTTGTTCTTGCGATAAACCGAGCGCGGACGGCCCGATGATCTCGCAACGGTTGCGGATGCGGGTGGCCGACGAATTGCGCGGCAGCTCGGCGAGCTTCAGGGTGGCGGCGAACCGCTCTTCCATCGGCCGCTTCTTGTCGGCGATGATCGCCTTCAGCTTCGCGCGCTTCGGAGCGGTGTTCTTCGTCATCCGCTTGCGCCGGTTGTTCTTCTCGATCGAACTCTTCTTTGCCATGCTTGGCTCCTGGGTTTCCGCGTTTGAGGGGCTTTTCAGCCGCTCACTGCCGGAACGGGAAATTGAATGCGGTCAACAAGGCGCTCGCCTCGTCGTCGTTGGCTTCGCGGTCGTGCACACCGTGATGTCCATGCCCCACGCTTCCGCGACCTTGTCGAAGTCGATTTCGGGGAAAATGATGTGCTCCTTGATGCCGAGCGAGTAGTTGCCGCGGCCGTCAAAGCTCTTCGGGTTCAGGCCGCGGAAGTCGCGCACGCGAGGCAGCGCGACGTTCACCAGGCGATCGATGAACTCGTACATCTGGGCCTTGCGCAGCGTGACCTTGCAGCCGATCGGCTGGTTCTCGCGCAGCTTGAAGGTCGCGATCGCGATCCGCGAATAGGTCACGATCGCCTTCTGGCCGGCGATCAGCGACAGTTCGGCCGGCAGCGGTCTCGGCCTTCTTGCGGTCGTTGACGGCATCGCCGACGCCCATGTTGAGCACGACCTTGTCGAGGCGCGGCACCTGCATGACGTTGGCATAGCCGAACTGCTCGGTCAGCTTGCCCGCGGATTTCCTTATCGAACTGCGCGCGCAAGCGCGGAACATAAGCGGTCTCAGCCATCGATCTCTGCTCCGGTGCTCTTGGCAATGCGGACCTTCTTGCCATCGGCCTGAATCTTGAACCCGACGCGGGTCGGCTTTCCGTCCTTGCCGACATAGGCGACGTTGGACAGATGGATCGGCAACTCCTTGGAGATGATGCCGCCTTCCTGGTTCTGGGTCTGCTTCTGGTGGCGCTTCACCATGTTGACGCCGCGCACCAGCGCCTTGTTCTCGGCGGGACGCACCTCGAACACTTCGCCGGTACGGCCCTTGTCGCGGCCGTTCAGCACGATGACCTTGTCACCTTTCCGGATCTTGGCAGCCATCACAGCACCTCCGGCGCAAGCGAGATGATCTTCATGTGGTTCTTGGCGCGAAGCTCGCGCGGCACCGGCCCGAAGATACGGGTGCCGACCGGCTCCGACTGGTTGTTGATCAGCACGGCGGCGTTGCGGTCGAAGCGGATGACCGAACCGTCGGCGCGGCGGATGTCCTTGCGGACGCGCACCACGACGGCCTTCATCACGTCGCCCTTCTTCACCTTGCCGCGCGGAATAGCTTCCTTGATCGACACAACGATAACGTCGCCCACGGTGGCATAGCGGCGCTTGGAGCCCCCAAGCACCTTGATGCACATGACACGGCGTGCGCCTGAATTATCGGCCACGTCGAGGTTGGTCTGCATCTGAATCATTGATGCACCTCGTCCTCTTTCTGATGCGCTCGAATTAGCGCCTAAAATTTTCCCGAGTTCGCCTGGGCGTTAGCCCGGCGGGTCTCAGGCCGTTTTCTTCTGCTCGCCCCGGACCACGGTCCAGCGCTTCAACTTCGAGATCGGCTTGCTTTCCTCGATCCACACCATGTCGCCCGGCTTGAACTCGTTGTTCTCGTCGTGCGCGTGGTAGTTCTTCGAGCGGCGGATCGTCTTCTTGTAGATCGGATGGGTGAAGCGGCGATCGACGCGCACCACCACCGTCTTGGCTTGCTTGTCGCTGACGACCACGCCCTGAAGGGTACGTTTCGGCATATCCAGGCCTCTTACTTCTTCTTCGCGCGCTGTTGCGCGGCGATGGTCTTGATACGGGCGATATCGCGGCGGGCTTCGCGCAGCCGCGAGGTGTTCTCCAGCTGCCCGGTGGCGCGCTGGAAGCGCAGGTTGAAGCGCTCCTTCTTCAGATTGAGGACGGCGTCCTCCCTCTGGTCGTCGGTCATCGCGCGGATATCTTCGGACTTTCATCTCGGCCATGTCGGTTACTCCGCAATGCGCGCGACGAAGCGCGTCTTGATCGGCAGCTTGGCGGCGGCGAGCGAGAGCGCTTCCTTCGCGGTCTGCACGGTGACGCCGTCGATCTCGAAGATGACGCGGCCGGGCTTGACGCGGGCCACCCACAATTCCGGGGTGCCCTTGCCCGAGCCCATGCGGACTTCGGCGGGCTTCTTCGACACCGGCAGGTCCGGGAAGACGCGGATCCAGACGCGGCCGGCACGCTTCATGTGACGGGTCAGCGCGCGGCGGGCGGCTTCGATCTGACGCGCGGTCAGACGTTCCGGCGCCATTGCCTTCAGGCCGAACTGGCCGAAGGACAACGTCGCGCCCGAAGTCGCGGTGCCGTGGATACGGCCCTTATGCGCCTTCCGGAACTTCGTTTTCTTTGGTTGCATCATGGCTTTGCGCCCTCAAACCTTCCTAATGTCTCAAGCGGCGTCGCGGCGCGGCCGCGCGGTGTCGCCTTCGGCCATCTTCTTGTCCTGGGCCATCGGATCGTGCTCGAGGATTTCGCCCTTGAAGATCCAGACCTTGACGCCGCAGGTGCCGAACGTGGTGAACGCGGTCGCAACGCCGTAGTCGACGTCGGCGCGCAGCGTGTGCAGCGGCACGCGGCCTTCGCGGTACCACTCCATGCGCGCGATTTCGGCGCCGCCGAGACGGCCCGAGCAATTGATACGGATGCCTTCGGCGCCGAGACGCATCGCCGACTGCACGGCGCGCTTCATGGCGCGGCGGAACGCGACGCGGCGCTCGAGCTGCTGGGCGATCGATTCGGCGACCAGGGTGGCGTCGAGTTCAGGCTTGCGGATTTCGACGATGTTGATGACGACGTCGGAATCGGTGATCTCGGCAACGCGCTTGCGCAGCTTGTCGATGTCGGCGCCCTTCTTGCCGATCACCACGCCCGGACGCGCCGAGTGGATCGTCACGCGGCACTTCTTGTGCGGGCGCTCGATCACGATGCGCGCAACGGCGGCCTGCTTGAGCTCCTTGTGCAGCATCTCGCGGATCTTGACGTCTTCGTGCAGCAGCTTGCCGTACTCGTTCTTGCCGGCGAACCAACGGGAATCCCACGTCCGGTTGATGCCAAGACGAAGTCCGATTGGATTGATCTTCTGACCCATCGTTCTCTCCTGCGCCTTTAAGCGCTAGCCTCGGCCTCGACCTGACGAACCACGATCGTCAGCTGCGAGAACGGTTTGAAAATACGGCCCGAACGGCCACGGCCGCGCGGGGCAAAACGCTTCATCACGATGCCGTTGCCGACATGGGCCTCGGCGACGACGAGATCGTCGACCTCGAGGTCATGGTTGTTCTCGGCGTTCGCGATCGCCAATTCCAGGCACTTCTTGACGTCGACCGCGATCCGCTTGCGCGAGAACTGCAGGTCGGCGAGCGCCGCCGAAGCCTTGCGGCCGCGGATCAGCTGCGCCACCAGGTTCAGCTTCTGCGGGCTGACGCGCAGCATCCGGGCGACTGCCTTGGCCTCGTTATCGGCGAGGCTCCGTTCGCGCTTTGGTTTGCTCATCGTCTAATCCTCAAGCCTTCTTGGCTTTCTTGTCGCCCGAGTGGCCGTGGAAGGTACGGGTCGGCGAGAACTCGCCGAACTTGTGACCCACCATTTCCTCGTTGACCGACACCGGCACGAACTTCTGGCCGTTGTAGACGCCGAACACCAAACCGACGAACTGCGGCAGGATGGTCGAGCGGCGGCTCCAGATCTTGATCACGTCGTGACGGCCGGACGAGCGCGCGACATCTGCCTTCTTGAGCAGAGAGCCTTCGACGAACGGGCCTTTCCAGACTGAACGAACCATGTCCGGTGTTCCTTACTTCTTCCGCTTGTGGCGGCTTAGGAGAATGAATCGGTTGGTCGACTTGTTCGACCGTGTCTTCTTGCCCTTGGTCGGCTTGCCCCACGGGGTCACCGGGTGGCGGCCGCCCGAGGTGCGGCCTTCGCCGCCGCCGTGCGGATGGTCGATCGGGTTCATGACGACGCCGCGGTTATGCGGGCGCCAGCCCATCCAGCGGGTGCGGCCCGCCTTGCCGATCGAGATGTTCATGTGATCGGGGTTCGACACCGCGCCGATGGTGCCGCGGCAACGGCCGTGCACGAGGCGCTGTTCGCCCGAATTGAGGCGGATGATCACGTAGTCCTGGTCGCGGCCGACGATCTGGGCGTAGGTGCCGGCGGAACGCGCCAGCTGACCGCCCTTGCCGATCTTCAGCTCGATATTGTGCACGATGGTGCCGACCGGCATGTTGCCGAGCGGCATGACGTTGCCCGGCTTGACGTCGACATAGTTGCCGGCAACGACGGTGTCGCCCGCGGCCAGCCGCTGCGGCGCCAGGATGTAGGCCTGCTCGCCGTCGGCATACTTGACCAGCGCGATGAACGCGGTGCGGTTCGGATCGTATTCCAGCCGCTCGACGGTCGCCGGCACATCGATCTTGTCGCGCTTGAAGTCGACAAGGCGATAGGCCTTCTTGTGGCCACCGCCGCGGAAACGCACGGTGATGCGGCCGTTATTGTTGCGGCCGCCGGTGCCGCGCTTGCCTTCGGTCAACGCCTTGACCGGCTTGCCCTTGTAGAGCGCCGAACGATCGACCATCACCAGCTGGCGCTGGCCGGGCGTCGTGGGGTTGAATGTTTTCAATGCCATCGCTGTGACGCCTTATAGACCGGTAGTGACGTCGATGCGGTGGCCCTCTTCGAGGGTCACGATCGCCCGCTTCACATCCGACTGCGAACCGAAATTGCCGCGGAACACCTTGGTCTTGCCCTTGCGGACAAGCGTGTTCACGCTCTTGACCTTGACGTCGAACAGCTTTTCGACGGCTTCCTTGATCTGCGGCTTGGTTGCCTTGCTCGCCACCTTGAACACGACCTTGTTGTGCTCGGATGCCATGGTCGCCTTTTCAGTCACGACCGGAGCAACGATGACGTCATAATGGCGCGGATCGATGTTCTTCATTTGAAGCGCGCCTCCAGCGCATCGATCGCCGCCTTGGTCAGCACCAGCTTGTGGCGACGCAGAATGTCATAGACGTTGATGCCCTGGATCGGCAGCACGTCGATGTTGGGAATGTTGCGGGCGGCGGTGGCGAAACCGGCGTTCAGCTCGGCGCCGTCGATGATCAGCGCGTTGGTGAGGCCGAGGCTGGAGAAGTGGCCACCAGCGTCTTGGTCTTGGCTTCCTTGATCTGCACGCCGTCGATCACGATCAGCCCGCCGTCCTTGGCCTTTGCGGAGAGCGCATGCTTGAGCGCCATCGCGCGCACCTTCTTCGGCAGGCCGGTCTCGTGCGAACGCACCACCGGACCGAACGCACGGCCACCGCCGCGGAACTGCGGCACGCGGGCCGAGCCGTGACGGGCGCCGCCGGTGCCCTTCTGCTTGTACATCTTCTTGCCGGTGCGCCAGACGTCGGCGCGGCCTTGCGTCTTGTGGGTGCCGGCCTGGCGCTTGTTGAGCTGCCACTGCACGCAACGCTGAATGATGTCGGCGCGCGGCTCGAGGCCGAAAATGGCGTCGGAGAGCTGGACGGAGCCGGCTTCCTTGCCCTCAAGGGTTGTGACTTTCAGTTCCATCTCACGCGCCCTCCTGCTCGGCCGGCGCTTCCGCAGCAGCCTCACCACCCGCAACCTTGAACTTGCCGGGCTTCGGAGCTTCCTTCGGCAGCGGCTTCTTGACGGCGTCGCGCACCGCGATCCATCCGCCCTTGGAGCCGGGAACGGCGCCCTCGACGAGGATCAGGCCGCGCTCGACGTCGGTCTGAGACCACGCGCAGATTGAGCGTGGTGATACGGTCGACGCCCATGTGGCCGGGCATCTTCTTGTTCTTGAAGGTCTTGCCGGGATCCTGACGGCCGCCGGTCGAACCGATCGAACGGTGCGAGACCGAGACGCCGTGGGTGGCGCGCAGACCGCCGAAATTCCAGCGCTTCATGCCGCCGGCAAAACCCTTGCCGACCGAGGTGCCGGTGACGTCGACGAACTGGCCGACGACGAAATGGTCCGCCTGGATTTCGGCGCCGACCGGGATCAGCGCGTCCTGCGACACGCGGAACTCCGCGACCTTGCGCTTGGGCTCGACCTTGGAGACGGCGAACTGGCCGCGCTCCGCCTTCGGCATGTAAACGGTCTTGCGGGAGCCGGAGCCGAGCTGCAGCGCGACATAACCGTTCTTCTCGGTCGTGCGATGACCCAAAACCTGGCAATTACCCAGCTTCAGCACGGTCACAGGGATATGTTCGCCGGCCTCTGTAAAGACCCGCGTCATCCCGACCTTTTGTGCGATCACTCCGGAGCGCATCGGCGTGCTTCCTGTTCTTTCTGTCCGCTAACTTCGCGAACCTGATCCAAAAACTTAGAGCTTGATTTCGACGTCGACACCGGCGGCCAGGTCGAGCTTCATCAAAGCATCGACGGTCTGCGGGGTCGGGTCGACAATGTCGAGAAGGCGCTTGTGGGTGCGCATCTCGAATTGCTCGCGGCTCTTCTTGTCAACGTGCGGCGAACGGTTGACGGTGAACTTCTCGATGCGGGTCGGCAGCGGAATGGGTCCGCGCACCTGGGCACCGGTACGTTTCGCCGTATTCACGATCTCGCGGGTCGACGTATCGAGGATTCGATGGTCGAACGCCTTGAGCCGGATGCGGATATTCTGGCCGTTCATTGCCGTGTCTTTCTTTGTCGTCTTGTCGCCAATGGTGGGTGGCGGACAGCGATGGCTGCAAGGCCACCGCTATCCGTCATTCCCTTTTCGATTACTCGATGATGCTGGAGACGACACCCGAACCGACGGTGCGGCCACCTTCGCGGATCGCGAAGCGCAGCTTTTCTTCCATCGCGATCGGCACGATCAGGTGCACTTCCATCGCGATGTTGTCGCCCGGCATCACCATTTCGGTGCCTTCGGGCAGATGCACGACGCCGGTCACGTCGGTGGTGCGGAAGTAGAACTGGGGCCGGTAGTTGGTGAAGAACGGGGTGTGACGACCGCCCTCCTCCTTGGTCAGGATGTAGGCCTCAGCCTTGAACTTGGTGTGCGGCTTGACGGAGCCGGGCTTGCAGAGAACCTGGCCGCGCTCGACTTCCTCGCGCTTGGTGCCGCGGAGCAGCGCGCCGATGTTGTCGCCGGCCTGGCCCTGATCGAGCAGCTTGCGGAACATTTCGACGCCGGTGACGATGGTCTTCTGGGTGGCGCGCAGATCCGACGATTTCGATTTCCTCGCCGACCTTGACGATGCCGCGCTCGACACGGCCGGTGACGACGGTGCCGCGGCCCGAGATCGAGAACACGTCTTCGACCGGCATCAGGAACGGCTGGTCGATCGGACGCGCCGGCTGCGGAATGTTGGCGTCGACCGCCTTCATCAGCTCGAGGATGGCGTCGTGGCCGAGCTTCGGATCCTTGTTCTCGAGCGCTGCGAGCGCCGAACCGCGGATGATCGGAATATCGTCGCCCGGGAATTCGTACTTCGAGAGCAGTTCACGGACTTCCATTTCCACGAGCTCGAGCAGCTCGGGATCGTCGACCATGTCGCACTTGTTGAGGAACACGACGAGCGCGGGAACGCCGACCTGACGGGCGAGCAGGATGTGCTCGCGGGTCTGCGGCATCGGGCCGTCGGCGGCCGACACCACCAGGATCGCGCCGTCCATCTGCGCGGCACCGGTGATCATGTTCTTGACGTAGTCGGCGTGGCCCGGGCAGTCGACGTGGGCATAGTGCCGGTTCGCGGTTTCGTATTCGACGTGAGCGGTCGAGATCGTGATGCCGCGCGCCTTTTCTTCGGGCGCCTTGTCGATCTGGTCGTACGCCGTGAACGTCGCACCGCCGGTTTCAGCCAGCACCTTGGTGATCGCTGCAGTCAGCGATGTCTTGCCATGGTCGACGTGACCGATGGTTCCGATGTTGCAGTGCGGTTTATTACGTTCAAACTTTGCTTTGGCCATTTGACTCTCCGTTCAATCGTTGACTGCCATCAACGACAATCAGGCAAACTTCTTCTGGACTTCTGCCGACACGTTCGCCGGCGCTTCGGCGTAGTGGTCGAATTGCATGGTAAAGGTCGCGCGTCCCTGGCTCATCGAGCGCAGGTTATTCACGTAGCCGAACATGTTCATGAGCGGCACCATCGCGTTGATGACGTTGGCGTTGCCGCGCATGTCTTGGCCCTGGATCTGGCCGCGCCGCGAGTTGAGGTCGCCGATGACCGAGCCGGTGTAGTCTTCCGGGGTCACCACCTCGACCTTCATGATCGGCTCGAGCAGGACGGACTTGCCCTTCTGCAGCGCTTCGCGGAATGCCGCGCGCGAGGCGATTTCGAACGCCAGCGCCGAGGAGTTGACGTCGTGATACTTGCCGTCGACCAGTTGCACCTTGACGTCCACCACCGGGAAGCCCGCGACGACGCCGGAGCCCATGACGCTGTTGAGGCCCTTTTCGACGCCGGGGATGTATTCCTTCGGCACCGCGCCGCCGACGATCTTGGACTCGAACTCGTAGCCCTTGCCGGGCTCGTTCGGCTCGACGATGATCGACACTTCGGCGAACTGACCGGTACCGCCGGTCTGCTTCTTGTGGGTGTACTTGACCTCGGCCTTCTTGGTGATCTTCTCGCGGAACGCCACCTGCGGCGCGCCGATATTGGCGTCGACCTTGTAGGTGCGGCGGAGAATGTCGACCTTGATGTCGAGATGGAGTTCGCCCATGCCCTTGAGGATGGTCTGGCCGGACTCCTGGTCGGTCGACACGCGGAACGACGGATCTTCCGCAGCGAGCTTCGCCAGCGCGACGCCGAGCTTTTCCTGGTCGGCCTTCGACTTCGGCTCGATCGCGATTTCGATCACCGGCTCCGGGAATTCCATCTTTTCGAGGATCACCGGCTTGTTCGGGTCGCACAGCGTGTCGCCGGTGCGCGCTTCCTTCAGGCCCGCCAGCGCGACGATGTCGCCGGCATAGGCTTCCTTGATGTCTTCGCGGTTGTTGGCATGCATCAGCAGCATGCGGCCGATACGCTCTTTCTTCTCGCGGGTCGAGTTGATGACGCCGGTGCCGCTCTGCCAGCACGCCGGAATAGATGCGGCAGAAGGTGATGGTGCCGACGAACGGGTCGTCCATGATCTTGAACGCGAGCAGCGCCAAGCGGCTCCTTGTCGTCGGCCTTGCGGACGACTTCATTGCCGTCATCGTCGATGCCCTTGATGGCGGGCACGTCGACCGGCGACGGCAGGTAATCCACGACCGCGTCGAGCAGCGGCTGCACGCCCTTGTTCTTGAAGGCCGAGCCGCACAGCACGGGATAGAACGCGCCGGTCAGCACCGCCTTGCGGATCAGCCGCTTCAGCGTCGCCTCATCGGGCTCGTTACCGTCGAGGAAGGCGGCCAGTGCGTCGTCGTCGAGTTCGACGGCGGCTTCCACCATCTTCTCGCGATATTCCTTGGCCTTCTCGACCATGTCCGGCCGGGATATCGACGTGTACGAACTTGGCGCCGAGCTTCTCGTCTTCCCAGATGACGCCCTTCATGCGGACGAGATCGACCAGGCCCTTGAAATTGTTCTCGGAGCCGATCGGAAGCTGGATCGCGATCGGCTTGGCGCCGAGGCGGTCGACGATGTCCTGCCAGGCATTTGTAGAAATCGGCGCCGGTCTTGTCCATCTTGTTGGCGAAGACGATGCGCGGAACCCGGTACTTGTCGCCCTGGCGCCAGACGGTTTCGGTCTGCGGCTCGACGCCCTGGTTGGAATCGAGCACGCACACGGCGCCGTCGAGCACGCGCAGCGAACGCTCGACTTCAATGGTGAAGTCGACGTGGCCGGGGGTGTCGATGATGTTGAGGCGCTTGCCGTTCCAGAACGCGGTGGTCGCAGCCGACGTGATGGTGATGCCGCGCTCCTGCTCCTGCTCCATCCAGTCCATCGTCGCGGCACCTTCGTGCACTTCGCCGATCTTGTGGCTCTTGCCGGTGTAATAGAGGATGCGCTCGGTGGTCGTGGTCTTGCCGGCATCGATATGCGCCATGATACCGAAGTTGCGGTAGTTCTCTATGGCATGAACGCGGGGCATGGGCTGTTCCTTAAAATCCGTGTTTCGCCGTTACCAGCGATAGTGCGAGAAGGCGCGGTTGGCTTCCGCCATCCGGTGCACGTCTTCGCGCTTCTTGACAGCGTTCCCCCGGTTATTCGACGCGTCGAGCAGCTCGGCCGAGAGCCGCTCCGTCATCGTCTTTTCGTTGCGCTCGCGCGCTGCCGTGATGATCCAGCGGATGCCGAGCGCCTGACGGCGCACCGAGCGGACTTCCACCGGAACCTGGTAGGTGGCGCCGCCGACGCGGCGGGAGCGGACCTCGATGGTCGGCATCACGTTTTCCAGCGCCTGCTCGAAAACCGGCAGCGGACCCTGCTTGGTCTTGGTCTCGATCATGGCGAGCGCGCCGTAGACGATGCTTTCGGCGGCGGACTTCTTGCCGTCGTACATGATCGAATTCATGAACTTCGTAATGATGATGTTCCCGAATTTCGGATCCGGGTTCACTTCACGCTTTTCAGCAGAATGGCGACGAGACATCTGATCGGTTCCCGCTTATTTCGGACGCTTGGCGCCGTACTTCGAACGGCGCTGCTTACGGTTCTTGACGCCCTGGGTATCCAGCACGCCGCGGAGGATGTGGTAGCGCACGCCGGGCAAGTCCTTGACGCGGCCGCCGCGGATCATCACCACCGAGTGCTCCTGAAGGTTATGGCCCTCACCCGGGATGTAACCGATCACCTCGAAGCCGTTGGTCAGGCGCACCTTGGCGACCTTGCGAAGCGCCGAGTTCGGCTTCTTCGGCGTCGTGGTGTAGACGCGCGTGCAGACGCCGCGCTTCTGCGGCGACTGTTGCAGCGCCGGCACCTTCTTGCGCGACTTCTGGACTTCGCGCGGCTTTGCGATCAGCTGGTTGATCGTCGGCATGTCAGCCTTCACCCTTTTATTCACGCGCATCCGATAACCGGTTGCGCAAATTCTTCTTTCGGAACTAGCCGTCCCGTCCGGCCGCCTCGCGCAAAGAGAAACCTTCACGCAAAACGAAATCGCGCCAACCACTCATCGCTGAGCGGAAAGCGCTTCGACGCCACAGAGGACCGCGGCTTGCAACCGATCAGCGTTCGCTGTTCAGTCCGGCACCGAGGTCATGCATCCGAATTCACTCTCAAGAGAACATGCTCAAGAGAACTAAAATCGCACTGGCATTGCCTAGCTATGATCGACAGCGTTTGAGCGGCATTCGTCGAGGTTGGTGCCCTTCCCGGCCAAAAAACCGGTCAGAGTGTTCCGTTCCGACGCTGGCTGTGCTCACCGCCTGTCGTTAAGTAGGCGGCTTTTATAAGCGGTGGGTGGTCAAGTCAAGGCGAAACGACACGTAAGAAACGCCTCTGGCGCTTGTGGAATCCGCAATTTTCGCGCGACCGCAGACGCGCCAGATCGTGACATTCGACCGGCCAATTTCGGAAGATTCGCTAATTTTACCCGGATATTATCTTCCCTCATCCGGTTCTGGTCCAAATTGTCGCACCCGCTAAAGCTTTGTTTGCCTTTGCGGGCGCAAGAATGACCGCCGAAACGCGGATTTTCCATGCGCTACACCGACATTGCGATCATCGGCGGCGGGCTTGCGGGCTCGACGGCGGCCGCCATGCTCGGCCGCGCCGGCATTTCATCGCTGCTGATCGATCCGCATGCGGTCTATCCCTTCGATTTTCGCGTCGAGAAACTTAGCGGCGACGAACAGCTCGCGCGATTCTTTCAGACCGGAATTGCCGAATTGGTGCTGCGGTCGGCGACCCATGACGGCGAAAACTGGATCGCGCGATTCGGCTATCTCCTGGACAAGACGCCGAGCCGGCAATACGGCATCATGTACGACGCGCTGATCAAGGCGATCCGCGCCGAAATCCGCAAGCCTGCTGAAATGCTGTTCGCCAAGGCGCTTTCGGTTGCGGCCAGCGAAGACCGGCAAAAGATCACGCTTTCCGAGGGCGAGCCTGTTTCCGCCCGCCTCGTGGTGCTCGCCAACGGCCTCAATGTCGGCTTGCGGCATACGCTCGGCATCGAGCGCAAGATCGTCAGCCGCGGCCATTCGATCTCGATCGGGTTCGACCTCGTGCCAACCGGCCGGACGTCCTTTGACTTCCCGGCGCTGACTTACTTTTCGGAACGGCCGAGCGACCGCATTCCCTACATCACGCTGTTTCCGGTGGGCACGCGGATGCGGGCTAATCTGTTTGCCTATCGCGAGGTCGACGATCCCTGGCTGCGCGAGATGCGCCGGGCGCCGCGCGAGACGCTGAACGCGGCGCTGCCGCGGCTGCGCAAGATCACCGGCGAGTTCGATGTCATCGGCGACGTCAAGATCCGGCCGGCCGATCTCTATGTCAGCTCGGGGCACTGCCAGCCCGGTATCGTGCTGGTCGGCGATGCCTTCGAGACCACCTGCCCGGTCACCGGCACCGGCACCGACAAGGTGTTCACCGACGTCGAACGGCTCTGCAACGTCCATATCCCGGCATGGCTTGCGACCGAAGGCATGGGCACCGACAAGATCGCTGATTTCTACGACGATCCCGTCAAAAAGGCCTGCGACGCCTGGTCGGCGGCAAAAGCCTATCATTTCCGTTCCGTGTCGATCGACCGGGGGCTTTACTGGAGCGCGCAGCGCTGGGCGCGGTTCTTTTCCTGGCTCGGCGAAGGCCTGCGGCGCCGGATGCGGACGCGATTGCGCGCGACGCCGAAATTCGACCCTCACTCCTCCTCGTCGTCCTCATCCTCATCGTCGTCTTCATTGTCGTCGTCGGCTTGACCGGCCGCGGCATGCGAATTGCGGCCCTGGTCGTCCCAAAGCTTGCGATAGGTGCCGTTGGCGGCCAGCAGTTCGGCGTGTGAGCCGCGCTCGATCGCCTGGCCGTTGGAGATCACGATGATCTCGTCCATCTCGACCACCGACGTCAGGCGGTGGGTCGACCAGATCATGGTGCGGCCTTCCGCGACCCTCATCAGCGTCCGGTTGATCGCGGCTTCCGTGGTCTGGTCCAGCGCGGACGTCGCTTCGTCGAGCAGCAACACGGAAGGATTGCGGATGACGGCGCGTGCAATCGCGATGCGCTGGCGCTGGCCGCCCGACAGCGTGTCGCCGCGCTCGCCGACCGGGGTATCGTAACCCTGCGGCAGGCTCATGATGTAGTTGTGGATCTCGGCCTTGCGGGCCGCCTCCTCGACTTCCTCGTCGCTGGCGCCTTCCTTGCCGAGACGGATGTTTTCCCGGAGCGTCATATTGAACAGCATGTTTTCCTGGAACACGACCGCCATGCCCCGGCGCAGCGACTCGCGGGTCACCCGGCGGATATCGACGCCGTCGATGGTCACCCTTCCCTCGTCCGGCGAATAGAGCCGCAGGATCAGGTTCAACAGCGTGCTCTTGCCGGAACCGCTGGGGCCGACGATGGCAATGGTCTTGCCGACATCGAGCTTGAGGGTGAGGTTGTCGAGCACCGGCTGCTGGCCGCCCTCATACTGGAAGCCGACGCGTTCGAAGGTGATGTCGTTGGTGATGGGCGGCAAATCCGGCGCGCCCGGCCGGTCGGAGCCGCGGGTCGGCTCGTCGAGCAGTTCCTGGATGTGGCGCACGGCGGCAGCCGACTGGATCGACACCGGGATGAAATGCATCAGGTGAGCGATGTTGTAGGACACCTCCCAGAACGCGCTTTCGAAGGTGACGAAGGTGCCGATGGTGATCTGGCCCTTGGTGGCGAGATAGGCGCCGATCGCGAGCACCACGAGGTGCAGCAGCAATACCGAGATGGTGACGGTGCGTTCCACCATGGTCGACAGGAACACGGCGGACGCGGTCTTGATGCGCACATCCTGATTGCGAAAGGTGAACCAGCCAAAGGTGCGGCGCTGCAGGCTGAAGGCCTTGATCACCGCCTGCGCCGCGACGTTTTCCTGCACCGTGGCCAGCAGTGAAGCCTCGTTCAGCTTCTGCTCGTAATTGGCCTGAACGGCCTTTGGCGTCAGGATCCGCGGGCCGATCAGCGTGATCGGAAACACCAGAAGCGCGATCGCAGCGAGTTGCCAGTTCAGGAACAGCATCAGGATGATGCCCGCGATCAATTCCAGGAACGGCAGGCAGGCGCTGTTGGCAAAGGTCTTGACCGAGTTTTCAAAGGCGGAAAGGTCGATCGAGAAGCGCGAGAGGATTTCGCCGCGCTTGGTGCGCGCGAAATAGGAGGCCGGCAGGTTCTGCACATGCTCGAACAGGTTCGAGCGCACGTCGGCAATGAGGGAAGCGGCCAGCCGCGCGTCGTGACGTTCGTACCAGACCGCGATGATCGAGGTCGTAATGCCCGCCACCGCGAGCACACCGAGGATCATGTAGAGGGCCTGAAAATCCTCCTCGCCGAGCGCGTCGTCGATCAGGAACTTCAGGCTGAGCGGCATGATGACGTTGAACAACGTCTCGACGAGGACGCCGAAGCCAACAAAAAGCAGGAGCTTCCTGTAATTGCCGAGATACGGCCTGACGAAGCCGTAGATCGTCGCCATCGCGCCGGCGGCTTCCTTGGCGGTGAAGACGACGAGATCCTCGTCATCGTCATCATCGTCGAGCTCCAGCTCGTCGTCGTCCTCTTTGTCCTTGTCGTCCCCCTTGTCGGCAACCGGCGGCGCGTCGGGATCGGCCGCGGCCGCGAGCTTCTTCTCAAGCTCGGGGTCCTCGCCGGCGGCGAGCTTCGGGTCATCAGATGATGGAGGTTTGGGCGCCATGAAACCAACCGAAGCGTATACGGCCGGCATGACCGCAAGACGAAACGCGATAGCGAAAAATCGCTATCGCGCCAATCCTAGGCGATCAGGATCAATTCGGCAAAGCAAATGGAACAACCCCGATATTAGGGTTATTCGTCGTCGTCGGCCTCGACCTTGTCGAAGAACGAATAGCGCAGGCTGTCGGAGTCCGCGTACCACTGGCCCGGCCCCTTGTTGGCGGCAAGCGTCGCGGCCCACAGCGCGTCAGTGCAGTCGCGGCGGTGCATCGAGAGGTCGAACCCGTTGCCGAAGAACAATTCCGACCATTCCCACCAGGTGCCGAGTTTCTTGACCCCGCGCAGCAGGTCGTAGCGGTCGATCAGCGCCGGCGCCATGTCCGAGGTCACCGAGCCGAACAACAGCCCGGTCTTGATGACACGGTTGAGTTCGCGGACGGCGCGCGGCACCTGTTTTTCCGCCACGTGGCACAGGCTGGTCTCGAACACGAAATCGAACGCACCGTTCTTGAACGGCAAGTCGGTGATCGAACCGAGCTTGTTGTACTTCTTCAGCGCCTTCGGCGTCTTGGCGTGGATCGCACGATTGTTCTCGATGCCCCAGGCATCGATGCCGCGCTCACGCAATGCGCCGACCAGTTCGCCGCTGGCCGAGCCCGCGACCAGCAGCTTGTAGCCCTTCGCCCTGCCCCAGACGATCTTGACCAGTTCGGTCAGATAGTCGGGATTGGTGAACTGGCGCCACGCCTCGCTGTAAGGTCCCTGTCCCGCGATAATTCTGGAAGTAGTCGCGGTCGATCTTGTCGGACAATCCCGCGCCGTTCTGTGCGCGGGCGCGGCGAAGACGCATCATCTCCGTGACGATGATGTCGGTCGCGGCATCGGAAGAATTGAGCAATCCGTTCAGCGTGGAATCGAACAGATAATCGCCGACTACCACGATCCCGGGATGCTCCTTCGGCTCCGGACGGTGATTGGTCATGACGTCGCGCACCGGCATGCCGCCGGGCAGCGCGTTCACCGACGACAGCCAGCGATGGATCTTGCCTTCGAGGAAATGGGCGCGGGCATCGCCAAGCGAGGCCGGCAGCGATTTCAGCGCCGCGTCGAACAGCTCCTGGTCGCTGAGATTGGCGAACGCCAGCGCGTCGGAACCGGCGATCAGCCAGTTCAGCACGCCGTGCTTGCCGACGTCGTGGCGCGCGCCCTCGTTGTAGACGCAGCAGCCGCCGAACGCCTCCGACATGAACCAGGCGCCGGGAATCTTCTCGCCCCAGAACGGCTCGTCGAACAGGATCGAAACGCGCAGATAATGCGCCGGACGGTCGAAATAGGAGACGTGCTTGACCATCGACTTGCGCAGCTGCTCGCCGTCCCAGCGCATGGTCGCCAGCCAGGAATGCGGCAGGCACATCAGCACGAGATCGAAGTCCTTTGTCTCCGGCCCCTTGCCGTTCATCATGTTGAGCTGGTAGCGGCCGGCCGCGGTCTTGCCGACCTTGAGGACGCGGTGATTGAGCTGGATATCGGCCGCCACTTCGGAGCGCAGGCATTCGATCAACTGCTCATTGCCGTTCTGGATCGAGTACAGGCCGATATAGCCCTCGATATCCATCACGAAATTCTTCAGCGCGTTGAGCCCGTTGGTGTTGTGGCTTTCGGTCGCGATGTCGGAGCGCGCCATCACCTTGAGGAAGCGTTTGGCGGTGGCGTCGTCGACTTCCTCGTCGAGCACCTGCTCGCAGGTCTTGTAGGCCCAGGGATGTTCGTTGTCGTGGGCGCCGACGCCTTCGTAATATTCGAGCGGCGACACCATGCCGGCGCAGCGGGCGCGGAACGCCTCGATCGCATCAGCGGTCTTGGCGCCGTATTTGCGGCGCATGCCCGGCACGTCATTGAGGAGAACGCCGTCGAGCTGCACCTGCTCGGCGTCCATCGGAATCGTCTGCAGGCCGAAATGCTGGATCAGCTCGCGCAGCGGATCGGGACCGGTCATCGAGTAGTCGTAGATCTCGGCGACGCCGGCCTCATACATCGCATTGGCGCTGTCGAACTTGCGGGTGACGATCTTGCCGCCGACGCGGTCGGACGCTTCGTAGATCGTGATGCGGCACAAATCGCCGAGTTTCTTCTTCAGATACCAGGCGCTCATCAGCCCGCCGGGGCCGCCGCCAACGATTGCAAGATCAAGCATGTGTTTTCCGTCGCTTACGCCGCCCCCCTGCGCACGGAGCGCCCGGTCCAAGCCGATTAGCAAAAGCGCTTTTCATCCTGAAAGAAAGATGAACAAAGCGAGTTCCCGCACCGCAGCAATGAAAGAAAGCAGCAAAAAGGCCGGCGCGAGGCCGGCCTTTTCGCATTCACCGTAAACTTACGGATGCCTATTCCGCAGGCGGCAACGCCAGCGGTTCCGCTTCCGGAGCGGACGGCACGATGGCCGCCTGCTTCTCGCGCTCGTCGAGGATCAGCTTGTCGCGCTTCATGGCGACTTCGCGGATCTTGGCCATCGAGGCGCCGGTGCCCGCCGGGATCAGCCGGCCGACAATGACGTTCTCCTTGAGGCCTTCGAGCGGATCGACCTTGCCGTTGACGGCGGCTTCGGTGAGCACGCGCGTGGTCTCCTGGAACGAGGCCGCCGAGAAGAACGAGCGGGTCTGCAGGCTCGCCTTGGTGATGCCGAGCAGAACCGGCGTTCCCGTGGCGGGCTTCTTGCCCTCTTCCTTGGCCTTGCTCGTTGATCTGCGTCGAACTCGATCTTGTCGACCTGCTCGCCCGAGATCATGTCGGTCTCGCCCTGGTCGGTGATCTCCACCTTCTGCAGCATCTGACGGACAATCACCTCGATGTGCTTGTCGTTGATGAGCACGCCCTGCAGCCGGTAGACTTCCTGGATTTCGTTGACCAGGTAGGCAGCGAGTTCCTCGATGCCCTTGATCGCCAGGATGTCGTGCGGCGCCGGATTGCCTTCGACGATGAAGTCGCCCTTTTCGACGATATCGCCGTCCTGCAGATGGATGTGCTTGCCCTTCGGGATCAGGTACTCCCTGGTCTCCTCGGTCTTGTCCATCGGCTCGATCGAGATGCGGCGCTTGTTCTTGTAGTCGCGGCCGAAGCGGATGGTGCCGGCGATCTCGGCGATGATCGCCGCATCCTTCGGCTTGCGGGCCTCGAACAGTTCCGCCACGCGCGGCAGACCGCCGGTGATGTCGCGGGTCTTGGCGCTCTCGGTGGAGATACGCGCCAGGATGTCGCCGGCCTTGACCTTCGCACCGACGTCGACCGACAGAATGGCGTCGACCGACAGCATGTAGCGGGCATCGCCGCCACGCGCGAGCTTCAGCACCTTGCCGTCCTTGCCCTTGATGACGATGGCCGGACGCAGATCCGCTCCGCCCCGCGAGCGCAGCGCCAGTCGATGACGACGCGCTTGGCGATACCGGTGGATTCGTCGAGCGTTTCCGAGATCGACTGACCCTCGACCAGATCCTCGAAGCCGATGACGCCCTCGACTTCGGTGAGAACCGGACGGCTGTAGGGATCCCACTCCGCGATCCGGGTGCCACGCTTGACCGTGTCGCCTTCGTCGACGTGCATGCGCGCGCCGTACTGGATGCGGTGGGTCGCACGCTCGGTGCCGTCGGCATCGACGATCGCAACGACCATGTTGCGCACCATCGCGACCAGATGGCCTTCGCTGTTCTTGGCGATCGCCTTGTTCCTGATGACCACCTTGCCTTCGAAGTTCGACTCGACGAACGACTGCTCGTTGATCTGCGCCGCGCCGCCGATGTGGAACGTGCGCATCGTCAGCTGCGTGCCGGGCTCGCCGATCGACTGCGCCGCGATGACGCCGACGGCTTCACCGTGGTTGACCGGCGTGCCGCGGGCCAGATCGCGGCCGTAGCACTTGCCGCAGATGCCGTTGACGAGTTCGCAGGTCAGCGCCGAGCGGATCTTCACTTCCTGGATGCCGGCCTGGTGGATGGCGTCGACGTGAGTCTCCTCCATCAGCGTGCCGCGCTTGACCACGACCTTGTTGGTCGCGGGATCGCGCAGATCCTCGCACGCGGTACGGCCGAGGATGCGCGAGGCCAGCGACGCGACGACGGTGCCGGCATCGATGATGGCGCGCATCTTGATGCCGAGCTTGGTGCCGCAATCGTCCTGCGTGATGATGCAGTCCTGCGCCACGTCGACCAGACGGCGGGTCAGGTAGCCGGAGTTCGCGGTCTTCAACGCGGTATCCGCGAGGCCCTTGCGGGCGCCGTGGGTCGAGTTGAAGTATTCGAGCACCGACAGACCTTCCTTGAAGTTGGAAATGATCGGCGTCTCGATGATCTCGCCCGACGGCTTTGCCATCAGGCCGCGCATGCCGGCGAGCTGACGCATCTGCGCCGGCGAACCGCGCGCACCGGAATGCGCCATCATGTAGATCGAGTTGATGTCGGCGTCGGCGCCCTTGGCCGTCTTCTTGGTCGCGGAGATTTCCTTCATCATCTCCTTGGCGATTTCTTCCGTCGCCTTCGACCAGGCGTCGACGACCTTGTTGTACTTCTCGCCATGGGTGATCAGGCCGTCATTGTACTGCTGCTCGAAATCCTTGGCGAGCGTGCGCGTCGCGTCGACGATCTTCCACTTGCCGTGCGGCACGACCATGTCGTCCTTGCCGAACGAGATGCCGGCCTTGAACGCGTTGTAGAAGCCGAGCGCCATGATGCGGTCGCAGAAGATCACCGTCTCCTTCTGGCCGCAGTGACGGTAGACCTGGTCGATCACGCCGGAGATTTCGCGCTTGGTCATCAGCTTGTTGATGATGTCGTACGAAATCTTCGGCGTTCTTCGGCAGCAGATTGCCGAGCATGACGCGGCCCGCGGTGGTTTCGATCCAGCGCTTGGCCGTGCTTGCCGGTCTCGTCGATGCCTTCCCAGCGATACTTGATCTTGCTGTGGAGGTGGATGACCTTCGAATGCAGGGCATGCTCGAGCTCGGCCATGTCGCCGAAGATCTTGCCCTCGCCGGGCAGGCCTTCGCGCATGATCGAGACGTAGTAGAGGCCGAGCACGATGTCCTGCGACGGCACGATGATCGGCTGGCCGTTCGCCGGGATGCAGGATGTTGTTGGTCGACATCATCAGGACGCGCGCTTCCAGCTGCGCTTCCAGCGACAGCGGAACGTGCACGGCCATCTGGTCGCCGTCGAAGTCGGCGTTGAACGCGGCGCAAACCAGCGGATGCAGCTGGATCGCCTTGCCCTCGATCAGCACCGGCTCGAACGCCTGGATGCCGAGGCGATGCAGCGTCGGCGCGCGGTTGAGCAGCACCGGATGCTCGCGGATCACCTCGTCGAGGATATCCCAGACCTCCGGACGCTCCTTCTCGACCAGCTTCTTGGCCTGCTTCACCGTGGTGGACAGACCCTTGGCGTCGAGCCGCGAATAGATGAACGGCTTGAACAGTTCGAGCGCCATCTTCTTCGGCAGGCCGCACTGATGCAGGCGCAGTTCGGGACCGACCACGATCACCGAACGGCCCGAATAGTCGACGCGCTTGCCGAGCAGGTTCTGGCGGAAGCGGCCCTGCTTGCCCTTCAGCATGTCGGCGAGCGACTTCAGCGGACGCTTGTTGGCGCCGGTGATGACGCGGCCGCGGCGGCCGTTGTCGAACAGTGCGTCGACGGCCTCCTGCAGCATGCGCTTTTCGTTGCGGATGATGATGTCGGGCGCGCGCAGCTCCATCAGCCGCTTCAAGCGGTTGTTGCGGTTGATGACGCGGCGGTAGAGGTCGTTGAGATCCGACGTCGCGAAGCGGCCGCCATCGAGCGGCACCAGCGGACGCAGGTCCGGCGGAATCACCGGCACGACGGTCAGGATCATCCACTCCGGCTTGTTGCCGGAATGGCGGAACGCCTCGACGATCTTCAGGCGCTTGGCGAGCTTCTTGTGCTTGATGTCGGACTCGGTCTCGGCCATCTCGGCGCGCAGCGTCGCCTCGAGCTTTTCGAGATCAAGACCCTTCAGGAGCTCGCGGATCGCTTCCGCGCCGATCATGGCGGTGAAGCAGTCCTGGCCGTATTCGTCCTGCGCCTTCAGGTACTCGTCTTCCGACAGCAGCTGACGGTCCTTGAGCGCGGTCAGACCCGGCTCGAGCACGACGTAATATTCGAAATACAGGATGCGCTCGAGATCCTTCAGCGTCATGTCGAGCAGAAGGCCGATGCGCGACGGCAGCGACTTCAGGAACCAGATGTGCGCAACGGGAGCGGCGAGCTCGATATGGCCCATGCGCTCGCGCCGGACGCGCGACAGCGTGACTTCGACCGAGCACTTTTCGCAGATGATGCCCTTGTACTTCATCCGCTTGTACTTGCCGCACAGGCACTCGTAATCCTTGATCGGCCCGAAGATGCGGGCGCAGAACAGGCCGTCGCGCTCGGGCTTGAAGGTGCGGTAGTTGATGGTCTCCGGCTTCTTGATCTCGCCGTAGGACCAGGACAGAATCTTCTCCGGAGACGCAATCGAGATCCGGATCTGGTCGAAGACCTGAGCCGGCGTCGTCGGATTGAAGAGATTCATAATCTCTTGGTTCATGGTCTTCTCCTCGCGTGCCGAGTCAAAAGCCGGCAGCAAATTCGAAATTCTTTTTTGCCGCGGGCGCCCCGCCCCGTCCGGGCGAAGCGCCGAGGCCCGGCGATGAAGCCGGGCTTGAATCTTTGTCGTTACTCGGCCGCCTCGGATGTCGGCGCACGCCGACCTTGGAATTGTGCAGGTCGACGTTGAGGCCGAGCGAGCGCATTTCCTTGACCAGCACGTTGAACGATTCCGGGATACCCGCCTCGAACGTGTCGTCGCCGCGCACGATCGCCTCGTACACCTTGGTACGGCCGGCGACGTCGTCCGACTTCACGGTCAGCATTTCCTGCAGCGTGTAGGCGGCGCCGTAAGCTTCGAGCGCCCAGACCTCCATTTCGCCGAAACGCTGGCCGCCGAACTGCGCCTTGCCGCCCAGCGGCTGCTGGGTGACGAGCGAGTACGGACCGATCGAACGGGCGTGGATCTTGTCGTCGACGAGATGGTGCAGCTTGAGCATGTAGATGTAGCCCACCGTCACCTTGCGGTCGAAGGCGTCGCCGGTGCGGCCGTCATAGACGGTCGACTGGCCGGAGGCGTCGAGGCCCGCAAGCTTCAGCATCTCCTCGATGTCGGCTTCCTTGGCGCCGTCGAACACCGGCGTTGCGATCGGCACGCCGTGGCTCAGATTGCGGCCGAGCTCGATCAACTCGCTGTCGTTCAGCGACTTGATGGTCTCGTCGTCGCCGTAGATCTTCTTCAGGGTCTCCTTCAGCGGCTTGAGGTCCTGCTTGTTGCGCCGTGCAGGTAGGCATCGACGGTCTGGCCGATGCGCTTGCCGAGGCCGGCGCAGGCCCAGCCGAGATGGGTTTCCAGAATCTGACCGACGTTCATGCGCGAGGGCACGCCGAGCGGATTGAGCACGATGTCGGCATGGGTGCCGTCCTCGAGGAACGGCATGTCCTCGATCGGAACGATCTTGGACACCACGCCCTTGTTGCCGTGACGGCCGGCCATCTTGTCGCCGGGCTGGATCTTGCGCTTCACCGCGACGAAGACCTTGACCATCTTCATCACGCCGGGCGGCAATTCGTCGCCACGCTGCAGCTTTTCGACCTTGTCGAGGAAGCGCTGTTCAAGGCCCTTCTTCGATTCGTCGTACTGCTTCCGCATCGCCTCGATTTCGGCTCATCAGCTTGTCGTTGGGCGAAGCGAACATCCACCACTGCGACCGCGGATGCTCGTCGAGCACGGCGCGCGTGATCTTGGTGTCCTTCTTGAAGCCCTTCGGACCGGCGATGCCCTGGCGGTTTTCCAGAAGCTCCGCGAGGCGGCCGTAGACGTTACGGTCGAGAATCGCCTGTTCGTCGTCGCGGTCCTTGGCCAGACGCTCGATCTCTTCCCGCTCGATCGCCAGCGCACGCTCGTCCTTGTCGACGCCGTGACGGTTGAAGACGCGGACTTCCACGATGGTGCCCTGCACGCCCGGGGGCACGCGGAGCGAGGTATCGCGGACGTCGGAGGCCTTTTCGCCGAAGATGGCGCGCAGCAGCTTTTCTTCCGGCGTCATCGGGCTTTCGCCCTTCGGCGTGATCTTGCCGACCAGGATGTCGCCGGCGCGGACTTCCGCGCCGATATAGACGATGCCGGCTTCGTCGAGGTTCTTCAGCGCTTCTTCCGAGACGTTCGGAATGTCGCGGGTGATTTCCTCAGGGCCGAGCTTGGTGTCGCGGGCCATCACCTCGAACTCCTCGATGTGGATCGAGGTGAAGACGTCGTCCTTCACGATCCGCTCGGAGAGCAGGATCGAGTCTTCGAAGTTGTAGCCGTTCCACGGCATGAACGCGACCAGCACGTTGCGGCCGAGCGCGAGTTCGCCGAGATCGGTCGAGGGACCGTCGGCGATGATGTCGCCCTTCCTGACGATGTCGCCGACCTTCACCAGCGGACGCTGGTTGATGCAGGTCGACTGGTTGGAGCGCTGGTACTTCATCAGCCGGTAGATATCGACGCCCGACTTGGTGGGATCGAGATCTTCGGTGGCGCGGATCACGATACGGGTGGCGTCGATCTGGTCGATCACGCCGGTGCGGCGGGCGGCGATCGCAGCGCCGGAGTCGCGGGCGACCACGCCTTCCATGCCGGTGCCGACGAACGGCGCCTCGGCGCGAACCAGCGGCACCGCCTGGCGCTGCATGTTCGAGCCCATCAGCGCGCGGTTGGCGTCGTCGTTCTCGAGGAACGGGATCAGCGCCGCGGCCACCGAAACGAGCTGCTTCGGCGACACGTCCATGTAGTCGACCTTGTCCGGCGTGATCGGCAGCACTTCGCCGGCGTGACGGCAGACGATCAGGTCTTCGGTGAAGCGGCCCTTGGTTTCGAGCGGCACGTTGGCCTGCGCCACGCGATAGCGGCCCTCTTCCATCGCCGAGAGGTACACGACCTCGTCGGTGACGCGGCCGTCCTTGACCTTGCGATAAGGCGTTTCGACGAAGCCGTACTTGTTGACGCGCGCGAACGTCGCCAGCGAGTTGATCAGGCCGATGTTCGGGCCTTCCGGCGTCTCGATCGGGCAGATGCGGCCGTAATGGGTCGGATGCACGTCGCGCACCTCGAAGCCGGCGCGCTCGCGGGTCAGACCGCCCGGTCCAAGCGCCGAGAGGCGGCGCTTGTGGGTGATCTCCGACAGCGGGTTGGTCTGGTCCATGAACTGCGACAGCTGCGAGGAGCCGAAGAATTCGCGCACCGCGGCGGCCGCCGGCTTGGCGTTGATCAGGTCCTGCGGCATCACGGTGTCGATATCGACGCTCGACATGCGCTCCTTGATCGCGCGCTCCATGCGCAGCAGGCCGATGCGGTACTGGTTCTCCATCAGCTCGCCGACCGAGCGCACGCGGCGGTTGCCGAGATGGTCGATGTCGTCGATCTCGCCCTTGCCGTCGCGCAGGTCGACCAGCGTCTTGATGACGGCCAGGATGTCTTCCTTGCGCAGCGTGCGATGGGTGTCGGGCGCGTCGAGTTCGAGGCGCATGTTCATCTTGACGCGGCCGACCGCGGACAGGTCGTAGCGCTCGCTGTCGAAGAACAGCGACTGGAACATGGTCTGGGCCGAGTTGATGGTCGGCGGCTCGCCCGGACGCATCACGCGATAGATGTCGAACAGCGCGTCTTCACGCGTCATGTTCTTGTCGGCATGCAGCGTGTTGCGGATGTAGGCGCCGACATTGACGTGGTCGATGTCGAGCAGCGGCAGTTCCTTGTAGCCCTGCTCGTTGAGCGCCTTCAGCGACTTCTCGGTGATTTCCTCGCCGGCTTCGGCGTAGATTTCGCCGGTCTTCGGATTGACGAGGTCCTCGGCGAGATAGTTGCCGACCAGTTCCTCGTCCGACAGCCGCAGCGCCTTGAGGCCCTTTTCCTGCAGCTGGCGCGCGGCGCGCACGGTGAGCTTCTTGCCGGCTTCGAGCACGACCTTGCCGGTGTCGGCGTCGATCAGGTCGTTGATGGTCGAGTAGCCGCGGAAACGGGTGGCGTCGAACGGCACGCGCCAGCCTTCCTTGGTCCGCTTGTAGCTGATCTTCTTGTAGAACGTGGACAGGATGGTTTCGCCGTCGAGACCGAGCGCGAACATCAGCGAGGTCACGGGAATCTTGCGGCGGCGGTCGATGCGCGCGAACACGATGTCCTTGGCGTCGAACTCGATGTCGAGCCAGGAACCGCGATAGGGAATGACGCGCGCGGCAAACAGCAGCTTGCCGGACGAATGGGTCTTGCCCTTGTCGTGATCGAAGAACACGCCGGGCGAACGGTGCATCTGCGAGACGATGACGCGCTCGGTGCCGTTGACGACGAAGGTGCCGTTCATGGTCATGAGCGGGATATCGCCCATGTAGACGTCCTGCTCCTTGATGTCCTTGACGGACTTGGCGCCGGTTTCCTCGTCGATATCGAACACGATCAGGCGCAGCGTCACCTTCAGCGGCGCAGCATAGGTCATGCCGCGCTGGCGGCACTCGTCGACGTCGTATTTCGGCGGCTCGAATTCGTAGCGGACGAATTCCAGCATCGAGGTGCCGGAGAAATCCGAGATCGGGAACACCGAGCGGAACACCGCCTGCAGGCCCTCGTCCAGCCGGCCGCCGGCGGGCTCGTCGACCATCAGGAACTGGTCATAGGACGCCTTCTGAACCTCGATGAGGTTCGGCATCTCCGCGACTTCCTTGATGTGTCCGAAGAACTTGCGAACCCGTTTGCGACCGGTGAATGTCTGCTGCGCCATCGTGGCCTCTCATTTTCGTCGCCCTTGAGGGGCGAACCTTCCGAAGCGCGACTGCCATCGCCCCCGGGTTGAATTTCGAATCGTTCCGAACGATCGAAGCTCGATTTTCAGGATTTAAGTCCTGAATCCGTTCTCCAGACCTTCAAAACGCAAAACGACGCGCGGGGCGCATCACTGCACCCGCCCGTCTCAACTTGTTCGCTTCACGGACTGAAAAAGCCCGAAATTTGACTGTCTCCCAACGGCTTACGCCGGGAACCCTGCCGTTCCCGCCGCCTACCGTGTTTTCCTGCTGCCGTCCCGATATGGGATGGCAATCGTGGAGATTCGAGGGGTAAACCCGCGAATCCCCACACTTTTCTGTGTACAACGCGCTCCGGGTTACCCCGGAGCACGCCTTTTGCATCCCGTCGAGCGAGCCTCTGGAACGCGGTTACTTGAGCTCGACCTTGGCGCCAGCCTTTTCGAGCTGGGCCTTGAGCTTGTCGGCTTCGTCCTTGTTGACGCCTTCCTTGACCGGCTTGGGCGCGCCTTCGACGAGGTCCTTGGCTTCCTTGAGGCCGAGGCCGGTGATGGCGCGGACTTCCTTGATGACTTCGATCTTCTTGTCGCCGGCGGCGGCGAGCATGACCGTGAACTCGGTCTTCTCTTCAGCGGGAGCAGCGGCGGCAGCGGCCGGACCGGCCACCGCAACGGCGGCAGCGGCGGACACGCCCCACTTTTCTTCGAGGAGCTTTGCGAGCTCGGCAGCTTCGAGCACGGTCAGGCTCGAGAGGTCGTCGACGATTTTCTGTAGGTCAGCCATTGATCTGTTTCCTTAAACGTATTGGTTCGAACCAGGTTTGATTTGCGAAGGGTCAGGCCGCTTCGCTCTTTGAGGCATAGGCCTGGACGACGCGCGCGAGCTTGGCCGCGGGCGCAGTCGAGAGCTGAGCGATCTTGGTCGCCGGCGCCACCAGGAGGCCGACAATCTTTCCGCGCAGTTCGTCGAGTGACGGCAGCGAGGCAAGCGCCTTCACACCGTTCACATCCAGGACGGTTTTACCCATCGAGCCGCCGAGAATGACGAACTGCTCGTTCGTCTTGGCGAATTCGATGGCAACCTTCGGCGCCGCTACCGGATCGTTTGAAGTCGCGATCACGGTCGGTCCCTTCAGCAGGGAGCCGATGGCAACGACGTCCGTGCCTTCAAGAGCAATTTTGGCGAGACGGTTCTTCGAGACCTTCACCGACGCGCCCGCCTGCTTCATCTGCATGCGCAGCTTCTGCATCTGGGCCACGGTGAGGCCGGAATAGTGGGCGACGACTGCGACGCTGGTGGTCTTGAAGACCCCGTTCAGCGCCTCAACCGCGTCCTTTTTTGCCGCTCTTTCCACAGCAAGCTCTCTCCGGTTGGCGGCCTTCGCGTGAAGCGAGACCGCCGGGTTGCACCCATCGTCCCGCCCAAAACCTGACCTCTGGACACCAAGTCTCAAGGACACGCCGGGCAAGACGACATCTGAAAAGCCTGCCCTCCCGAACCAGATGGCGCGGGGTGTCGAGGTTCGAACCAAATCAGCCATCGCGCCGCGGAAGCAGCGGCGTTGAAGCGAAATCCGGTCTTCACCCGTCTATGCAGGCCATGCGATTAAGCCGTTGAAGAAACTTGCGTTTCGTCGCGGGCGCCTGCAGTCTTGGACAGGATCGAGGCCATCCGGCAAGCCGAAAGACCCCTGCCTCATTCCACCGAGACGATGAGTTTTCCTTCCTTTCGAGCAATCCATGCGGATGTCCTGAAAGGAATGATCTCCTATCGTATCGGGTTTTCGGAATGCGAGCACAGACGTGCCAGCAACGGCCAGCACGCCCGGAAGCGGCTGTTTATCGAGTCTTGTCCGGCTTGCCAAGAGCAAAATTCAGCACCAGTATGCGGACAGCCGCTTTTGCGCCGATTTTGGCCCGAAACGGCTCCGCTTCAGAGCCGTCGCCGGCTCACCTCGATAGGGCAGCGGCTTGCCGGCGAAAAACGCGTCGAGATTGGCCATCACGCAGTCCTGCATCGCCACATGCGATTCCAGCGTGTGGCCGCCGATATGCGGGGTGAGCACGACATTGGGCAGCGCCGTCAGCGCATCCGGCGCGTGCGGCTCCTTCGCGTAAACGTCGAGGCCGGCGCCGGCGATGGTCTTGTCGGTCAGCGCCGCAACCAGCGCCGGCTGGTCGATCACCGAGCCGCGCGAGATGTTGACGACATAGCCGTCCTCGCCGAGCCGCTTGAGGATGTCGGCATTGACGGCGTGGCGGGTGTCCTCGCCGGCGCGCACCGCGATCATCAGGACGCTGCACCAATCCGCCAGCGCTCCAGGCTGTCGGAAAATATTGGTACGGCACGTCGCGCTGGCTGCGGCTGAAATAGCCGACCTCGGTCTCGAACGCGGCGACGCGCGCGGCGATTTTGCGGCCGATCTCGCCCATGCCGTAGACGCCGACCTTGCGGCCGAGCATGCCGCTTTGCGGGCGCATCATCGGCGATGGCTTTGCCGCCGGCCCAGCTCGCCGCTGCGCACATACTCGTCCGCACCGGAAGCGCGGCGCATCGCCGCCAGCATCAAGGTCACCGCGATGTCGGCGACGGAGGACGCGTTCGCACCCGGGCTGTTGCCGACCGCGATGTTCCGCTTCGCCGCCGCGGCAAGATCGACGCCGTCATAGCCGGTGCCGTAGCAGACGATCGCGCCGAGTTTCGGCAGCATGTCCATCGCGTCGGCGCCGAGCGGCGTGCCGCCGGCGGTGATCATCGCGCGGATATCGGCGAGTTCGTCCGCGGCAAACACTTCGTTCGGCCGCTTGCCGGCGGCGTTCAGCAATTCGTAGCGCTCGCCGAAGCGCACCATCTGCGCCTTGGGGAAGCGCGAGAAGACCAGGACTTTTTCGGGCATCGGTTCGATTTCCTGCAGTTCACAAAGAAAAGGGCGGAACCGGTTTCCCCGTCCCGCCCTTGCATTCATTGTTTCACGCGACGCAAGGCCTTAGCCGAGCAGGCGTGCCCGGCTCGACCTTCACGCCCGGTCCCATGGTGGAGGAAACCGCGACGCGCTGGATGTAGGTGCCCTTGGAGCCGGCCGGCTTTGCCTTGGCGACCGCATCCGCAAGCGCCTTGACGTTCTCGACCAGCTTTTCCTCGGAGAACGAGGCCTTGCCGATGCCGGCCTGCACGATGCCGGCCTTCTCGACGCGGAACTCGACCGAGCCGCCCTTGGCGCCCTTCACGGCGGTGGCGACGTCCATCGTCACGGTGCCGATCTTCGGGTTCGGCATCATGCCGCGCGGGCCGAGCACCTTACCGAGGCGGCCGACCAGCGGCATCATGTCGGGGGTGGCGATACAACGATCGAAATCGATCGTTGCCGCCCTGCACCTTCTCGACCAGGTCTTCGGCACCGACGACGTCGGCACCTGCGGCCTTGGCCTCTTCCGCCTTCGCACCGCGCGCGAACACGCCGACGCGCAGCGTGCGGCCGGTGCCGTTCGGCAGGTTGACGACGCCGCGGACCATCTGGTCGGCGTGACGCGGATCGACGCCGAGATTGATCGCGATCTCGATCGTCTCGTCGAACTTCGACTTGGCGCGTTCCTTGACCATCTTGATGGCGTCCGCGAGCGGATAAAGCTTCTCGCGATCAACGCCCTCGCGGGCCTTCTTCAAACGTTTTCCGATTGCCATGGCCCGTTACCCCGCAACTTCCAGACCCATCGAACGGGCGGAGCCCTCGACCATCTTCATGGCCGACTCGATGGAATCGCAATTGAGATCCTTCATCTTCTTCTCGGCGATCTCGCGCACCTGCGCTTTGGTCACCTTGCCGGCCTTGTCGCGGCCCGGGGCTTTCGAACCGGACTGGATCTTTGCGGCCTGCTTGAGGAAGTGGGACATCGGCGGCGTCTTCATCTCGAAGGTGAAGGAACGGTCCGCATAGATGGTGATGATCACCGGGATCGGGGTGTTCTTTTCTTCCTTCTGCGTCTGCGCGTTGAACGCCTTGCAGAATTCCATGATGTTGAGACCGCGCTGACCAAGCGCGGGACCGATCGGGGGCGACGGATTGGCCGCTCCCGCCGGCACCTGAAGCTTCAGGTATCCGGTCACTTTCTTTGCCATGTATCACTCCTGTTGTGCCGGGCTTTGAGGCCGGCGGTTTCAGGTTCGTGGTTCGGATCAAGAGCGGTTGGCGACCGCCCTCTTCCTCCCACGGCCTCTCAAGTTACGCGAGGACAAGCCTCGCGCATTGCGATCAGACCTTCTCGACCTGACCGAATTCCAGTTCGACCGGCGTGGCGCGGCCGAAGATCGACACGGCGACCTTCACGCGCGAGCGGCCCTCGTCGATTTCCTCGACCACACCCGAGAACGAGGCGAACGGGCCATCGGCCACGCGGACGTTCTCGCCGATCTCGAACGACACCGACGCCTTCGGGCGCTCCACGCCTTCCTGCACCTGGTGCAGGATGCGCATCGCCTCGTTTTCCGAAATCGGCATCGGCTTGTTTTCGGCGCCGAGGAAGCCGGTCACCTTCGGCGTGTTCTTGATCAGATGAAACGCCTCGTCGGTCAGCTTCATCTTCACCAGCACGTAGCCGGGGAAAAACTTGCGCTCGGCGTCGATCTTGCGGCCGCGGCGGACTTCCGTGACCTTTTCGGTCGGCACCAGCACCTGCTCGAACAGTTCCTCGAGCCCGCGCTGCTTCGACTGCTCGCGGATCGATTCGGCGACCTTCTTCTCGAAATTCGAATAGGCGTGAACGATGTACCAGCGCTTGTCCATGAGTTGAGTTCCGGCGCTCATCAGCGGATGCCCAGCAGGAAAGTAACGAAATAGCGGATGATCAGGTCCGCGGCGAAGAAGAAGATCGAAGCCAGCGTCACCATCACGAACACCATGATGGTGGTGATGGTCACCTCGCGGCGTGTCGGCCAGGTGACCTTGGTGGCCTCCGAGCGCACTTCCTGCAGGAATTTGAACGGGCTGATCGCCATCGTTTGGGGTCCGCGTCCGTCGTGAGACGATTTACGTGTTTCAGGGAATCCGAACAGCCGACTTTCGCCCAGCCCTCTCTTGAAGGATGAGCCGGCAAGCGGGCTCGATTGTTCGGGGGATTTCAAAGCCGCGCCGGATATCCGTCGATTAGCGGGCCGGCAGCAGGTGGCGGCTATGTACTGCCGGACGGGCGAAAGGTCAAGGCAGGGAACGCGGGCTGATGGACGCCGCCGGCCCGGGCAGCGCCGCTTCAGAGCGGTCAAAATCAATGATTTAGCTGGCAGGAGTGGCAGGGCTCGAACCTGCGACCCCCGGTTTTGGAGACCGGTGCTCTACCAATTGAGCTACACTCCTGCGGAACCGGCGAGCTGGCCGGTTCGCGGCGTTTGAAGCATAAGCCATGCCCAGATTGCAAGGGCGAAGCGGCTGTGCCCGGCGATCAGCTCGTCCGCCGTATCAACCAGTCGCGGTAATTCTTCCCGTACTGATCGGCGACCTGTTGGGCGACGCTTTTGGTCGCCGCGCTGTCGATCGCGGCCTGCACAACGGTTCCGGCGATCCCCTGACCGGCATACAGCAGCGCCTGGAGGTCGGGGTGAGAGATGATCAGCGCCCCGGTTCGCGCATCGACAAGATTGGCATCCGCCATCATGCCGCGACCTCCGCCGACTAGGACGCGCTGCACGGCCCCCGCAATCACAAACTGCTTGACGACGATCTCCAGCCGGACGGGCCGTGTGCCAATCAGCTGGCCGGCCATGGCCTGCTCGACGCCCAACTTGATATGAGGAGCAAGCTGAATTTGAACGAACGCCTTCCCCTCCGGGGTGTTGGCCGCCGCGGTGAGTTCGTGATCGGGAATCGTTTTGGCCACCGCATAAGCGCGGATGCCGTCCTCCCACTGCACCGTGGCGGTGGGCGCATAGCTGACGGTCACGGCCGTCAGCTTCATGCTCGAAACATCGTTCGCTGTTAATGAATTCTCGACGGTCTTGCAGCCCGAAAGCACAAGCGCCATTCCAAGCACGGCAAGCCGCGCCAGCTCCCCAAACGTCCCCACGCGAAACCCCTGTCCCCACAGATTCCGCTACTTTTAATTGTCTCGGATGGATTTCGCAACGGCCGTTGCTGGCTCGCTCGCGGTTCTGCAGTGCGGACACCGATGCCGTGCAGGAAACGCCCTGTTCAAGCCGCATCTTCTGAGTCAGACTTCATTCCAACGCCACAACAACAACAGCATCGGGAGAGACCATGAACGCGCAAGTCGCCGCCAAGCAGACATCCGCCCCGCAGACCCCGTCCCTTCCCCAGGCCAAACCGGAATTGATCGGGCTTTCCGCCGCCCGGCTGCAGAAGCTGTCGGACGCCTTCAAGCGCGAGGTCGACAAGGGCACGCTGCCGGGCGCGACCGTGCTGGTGGCGCGCAAGGGCCAGATCGGCTGGTTCGACGCCATCGGCCGGCAAGCCCCGGCCGGCGCGCCGATGGCGCATGACTCCATCTTCCGCATCTTCTCGATGACCAAGCCGATCGTCTCGGTCGGCATCATGATGCTGGTGGAAGACGGCCACTTCATCCTGAGCGATCCCGTCGCAAAATTCATTCCGGAGTTTTCCGGCCTCAAGGTCGGCGTCGAGAACAACGGCAAGCTCGACCTGGTGCCGCTGAAGCGGCCGATGACGGTGCAGGATCTGCTGCGCCACACTTCGGGCCTCACTTACGATCACACCGGCAATGGCCTGGTGCAGCAGCTCTATCAGCAGTCGCGGCTGCGCAGCCGCAAGATCACCAATGCCGAGCATGCCACCATGATCGCGGAGATGCCGCTGATCTGCCAGCCCGGTGAAGCCTGGAACTACAGCCGCTCCACCGACGTGCTCGGCCGCATCATCGAGGTCGTGAGCGGAAAATCGCTCGGCGCGTTCCTGACCGAACGCATCCTCGCGCCGCTGCAGATGGCCGAGACCGCCTTCCACACCGGCGAAGCGAATGCCGGCCGGCTCGCGGAGCCCTTTGCGACCGATCCGTGGAACGGCGACAAGGTGCAGCTCTTCAACATGCTGGAGCAGCCGGCGATGGAATCCGGCGGCGGCGGGCTGGTGTCGACCACGATGGACTATGCGCGCTTTGCGGCGATGCTGGCCGGCGGCGGTTCGCTCGAGGGCAACAGGATCATCGGCCGCAAGACGCTGGAGCTGATGGCGTCCAATCATCTCGCGCCCAGCGTCAAGGTCAACTCGCCGCTGATGCCGGCGGGCCACGGCTTTGGTCTCGGCTTTGCGGTGCGGACAGGCGCAGGCCTGGCGCCGTTCACGGGATCGGCCGGTCAATACTTCTGGAGCGGGATGGCCGGCACCTTCTTCTGGATCGATCCGGCCGAGGACCTGTTTGCGGTGTTCATGATGCAGGGCCCGGGCCAGCGCGAATATATCCGCTCGATGCTGCGCAACGCGGTGTACGCGGCGGTGGAGTGAGCGCCGCGTAGCCTATCGTTTCGGCGTCAATGTCTCCTCGCCATGGGCGCCGGATAGTGCGTGAACCCAGCGGCCCTTCATGCTGCCGTCGGCGGCGACGCGATAGACGACGAGATATTCGCCGGCATAGACGCTGGAGTGATCGCCTTTAAGCAGGTCGCCGATCACGGTCGAGAGCTGATCGCCGATGGCAATGCCCTTGCCGGAATAGGTGTGCACGGTATCCGAATTGAAGCAGGACACCTCGTACAGCGTCGCCACCAGCTTGAACGTGCAGGTCCCGACATAGGCGCGGTCGTTCTCGCCGACGCCCTTGCCGGCCATGACATATTCGCCGGAGAGGTCCTTTTGCTCCGCCGCGCCGGAAATACCGCTGAAGCGACAAGCCCGGTCGCGGCAATACCGGCACTCCACCGAAACTTCTGACCATCGCAGCCTCCTCCAGATCGAGCGTGATCACCTCTCTTCGAATTTCGCTCGTCCACGTTACGGCGGCTTGATCTCGTTCACGATAGAGTGAGATCGCGGCGCATGCGGCGCCTCAACTGATCGTCGCACCCCCGTCGATCACGATGGTTTGTCCCGTCATGAAGTCGCCGGCCGCCGATCCCATCAGCACGGCGGCGCCGGCGATTTCGTCGGGGATGCCGATGCGCAAGCAGCGGCGAACGCGCGGTCGAGGCCTTCAGCGTCTCCGGATTGTCCCACAGCGCCTTGGCAAAATCGGTCTTGATCAGGCCGGGCGCGATGCAGTTCACGCGGATGTTGTGCTTGCCGTATTCGCAGGCGAGGTTGCGCGCGAGCTGCATGTCGGCCGCCTTCGAGATCGCGTAGGCGCCGAGCACGGTGGAACCCTTCAGGCCGCCGATCGAGGACACGATGATGATCGAGCCGTCCTTGCGCTCGATCATCTGCGGCACCACCATCGAGATCAGCCAGTTGTTGGCGACGATGTTGTTGTCGAGAATTTTTCGGAACTGATCGTCGGAAATGCCGCCGAGCGGCCCGTAATAGGGATTCGACGCGGCGTTGCACACCAGCACGTCGATCCTGCCGAAGGCGCGGTTGCTCTCGTCGACGAGGTTTTGCAGGTTTTCCTTCGACGAGATGTTGGCGGCAATCGCCACCGCCGTGCCCTTGCCGAACTTGTCGTTGATCTGCTTGGCCACCTGCTCGCAGACGTCAGCCTTGCGCGAGGAGATCACCACCTTGGCGCCATGCTCGGCCATGCGCTCGGCGATAGCCAGACCGATGCCGCGCGTCGAACCGGTGATGACGGCGACTTTTCCCTTCATGTCGAACAGGCTCATGCATTCCTCCAGATTTTTTCCGGCTGCGCCGGCTTTGGTTTTCGTTTTTCAGCTAAGCAGTCTTTATCAATTCCGACAACAGAAGCTCAGGCGAGCTTGGTTTCCGGCACGACCTCCGGTCCAGCCAGTTGATGCATCGCTGCGTGTCTGGCGTCCGCGATCCACGGCTGCTGGTTGACCATCGGCAGCCGCCAGACGCTTTTGCCCGGGCTTGCGAAATGATCGAGCCGCGTCACCGAACAATTGTCGATGTCGAAGGCGAGACCTTTTTCGGGATCGCCGCCGAGCGCGAGCCCGACCGCGGCCTTGATCGTTCCGCCATGAGCGACCGCGATCACGTCCCTGCCCGCCTGCTCGGCGGTGATGCGCTCGATCGCACCACGGGTTCGGTTATAGAGATCCATAAAGCTTTCGCCGCCGGGCGCGGGCTCGTTGATGTCGGCGAACCAGTGGCTGCCGACCGGGCGGCTGGCGATGAACGCGGCGCGATTCATGCCCTGCCATTGGCCGAGATGCTGTTCGGCAAACGCCGCTTCGTGCGGCATGGTTGCCGGTTTTGGAAATCCGGCGGCCCAGATCGCTTCCGCCGTCTGATGCGTGCGCTGCAGATTGCTTGCGACCCACACCGCGTTGCGCGGCAGGATCTTTGCGACCGCCTCGAACACTTCGCGATCGCCGCATCGCAGGCGATATCCGACTGGCCGTAGATGTTGCCGCCGTCGCTGCGCACCGGCGCATGTCGCACCCACCACCACCGCGTGATGACGACCGCCGGCTTGCCTGAATTGGACATCAGCAAATCCCTTCCATAGTGTCTGCCGACGCTGTACGTCAGGGCACACATCGTCTCAAGTGACTTCCGCGTTTGAAATCTTGTTTGAAATTCCGTAACGCGGCAAGCACCAACGAATATCCGATCAGGGAGAAACTTATGGGCCGCCTCGAAGGCAAATCCGTCGTCATCACCGGCGCAGGCAGCGGCATCGGCCGCGCCGCATCGCTGCTGTTCACCAAAGAAGGCGCAAAACTGATCGCGGTCGACAAGACGGAGGGCGTGAAGGAAACCGCAAAGCTCGTCAGCGAGGCCGGCGGCACCGTCGAGGCTGTGATGGCCGACGCCGGTTCCGAGAGCGACGTGAAGGCCTTCATCGACAGGGCGGTGTCGAAATACGGCAGGCTCGACGCGATCTGGGCCAATGCCGGCGTCAGCGGCGGGCTGGTGCCGCTTTCCGAGCAGACTCCCGAACATTGGCAGGAAGTCTTGCGCGTCAATCTGATCGGGCCGTTCCTCGCCATCAAGCATTCGATCCCGTACATGACCAAACAGGGATCCGGTTCGATCGTCTGCACGGCTTCGGTGGCGGGTCTGAAATCCGGCGCCAGCGGTCATCCCTATGGCGCGAGCAAGGCCGGCGTCATCAGTCTCGTGCAGACGACAGCCTATTCGCTCTCCGGCACCGGCGTGCGCATCAACGCGGTGTGTCCCGGCCTGATCGAAACCGGCATGACAAAGCCGGTGTTCGATCGCGCCAAGGAGCGCGGCACCCAGGACAAGATCGGGCAGTTCAATCCGCTGAAGCGCCCCGGCCAGCCGCACGAACTCGCGGCGATGGGACTTGTTTCTGGCGAGTGACGATGCGTCGTATGTCAATGGTCAGGCGATTCCGGTGGATGGCGGTCTGACGGCGTCGATGCCGTATACGGGGAAGCCGATTTAGCGCCAAGTTGCCGCGCGCTCATCGACACGTCGTCGCCGTGCGCAGACGCCGGGACCCATAGCCACCGTCGGTCGTTGTTGAAGCAAAGCCGTCGACCAGCACGTCATAATAATGTCCGCCGCGGCGTATGGGTCCCGGATCGCGTGCTTCGCTTGTCCGGGACGACGAAGATTCGCGATTCTCGCGGCATGATTTGCCCGAGGTTTGCAAATCTCGTTGCCCCTCTGCGAACAGAGGGCGCAGGGAATGCCGGGTGCGCGCTGCACCCGCGGTCTCGTGTGCCAAGAATTGCGCATTTGGCGCACACGAGCATACAGGTGAGCGGAAACACTCCGACATCCCCTGCGCAATGGCTTTACGGCTTACTTCGTGCTCTCCCCGGTGAGCGGGCTTTGTTGTCACCGTCACCTTGCGGAACACTTCCCGCAAAGCTTGACGCCAGCATCGCGGCGCCAGGACCACACGACTTCGCCGTACGCCTTTGCCCATTCGTCCGCCGCTCATGCGCGCCTGAACAAAAGCGTCCACCGCATCCCATCCCAACGTTCAGTGACGATGGCCGACGCCCCTCCTCGGGGATGAGACAGGCATAGAAAAACACTGATTTGCCCCGACGTGGAAAGCGGAATATTTTTCACTTCGGGGCTTGACATGATTTCTGAAAATCAGAAGTGATTTGCCCGTCGTGTCGAATTTGTCACACGTTCCAAAAGCGGCCGTCTCCGACGGGAGAGGTATTTCTCTGTCGCTATTTGATGCTGACCGCGCGAGGGAACTCTGCCAACCTCTACACGGTGATCCCGCTTTTGAGAACGGACGGCGCGATCGTGAGATTGCTCATACGCTTCCTGCAACGATTGGCGATCTTTGGGTTAGGCATCTTTAGTGTCTGGCTGATCGTCTTTGTGGTTTTTGAAACTGCCGACAGCAGGTTGCCCTGGATTCTGGCGTTGGGCATTACCTATGGAATTGCCGCCTATATTGTTCTCCCGCGCGCCATTCGCCTTGGTCTCAGGATCCTGCAGCGCAAACGGGTGCCCAGCTACACGATCACAGGCGATGGATTGCCCGGAGATCCCGTCAACGTCGCACTGGTGGGCACGCTAGAGCAGCTTCGATCGGCATTCGCAATTACCGGCTGGTCGGAAGCGGATCGACTGGGACTGGCAAGCTCCTGGGGCATGATCCGGGCCTTCGTGCTCAACTCGCCTTACCCCACCGCGCCATTTAGCACCCTCTATCTCTTTGGACGTGGCCAGGATATCGGTTTCCAGAAGGCAATCGATGATAGCCCGCGGAAACGCCATCACGTACGATTTTGGGCCGTGAGCGAAGCGCGCGCGCAAACCGATTGGGGCGGCGCTGGCTTCTGGCAAAACACCGATCGACCACCCGACAACGAGCGCGTCTTGTGGGTCGGGGCCGGCACGAAGGATACCGGCCTGTCCCTGACTCGACTTACGTTCCAGATCACCCACGCTACGGATTCCGACACAAATGTCGAGCGCGATCATATCATCGCGGAGTTGACAAGAAGTCAGACAATCGAGGCCGTGAAAGTTTATCGGGCCGGTCAAAATCTCCTGACCGGGCACGTCAACCACTACGTTACCGACGGCGAGATAGCGTTGGCAAATTTGATGAACAAAAACCCATGATAGCCGAAGCCGCCCGATGTCCACAGTCGTCGGACATTCACCACGCCTGGCGATGCTCCAGCCAGCTAATAGTAGTTGTGGAAATACTCGGCGGCGTATGGCGGGTTGCCCACCATATCGACGGGGTCGCCATCCAAGACCGCGCTTACCTGCGAGTTGTAATCCGCAGAAACATCATCCGGCTGCTGTATGGGCTGACGAAGAATTCCAAGATAGTTCTGATAGGCATCCTTGTTACCGATGAAGACGCACACACAGTGCTTCGGCTCGGCATAGAGATAGCGGACGTCACCACCGCGGAGGTTATGAACCACGAAGCGATGCGGTGGCAGTGCGTGCATTGCTTTTTTTCCAGCGGCGTCGTTGGCAAAATGCACTTTGAAGCCCGCCGACGACAGATAGAAACTGTTCTTGTCGAGGAAGGGCTTGCTCGGTGGTTCGAGGGCAAACAGAGACGCGCATTGCATAAGGCCGCCAGCCGGGAGGATGGTCAGAGACATACCAATTAACAAACCTACACGGCGGACTGCAGGTATCATCCAAGGACCTTTCGGTGAACTACCCATGGCCGCTAGCTGTGCACCGATGCCGCTGGCCGCGCTGCACTTCACAAGAGCCGGTACGCGTCGAAGAAGCGGGCGCCAACTCGTAGCGCCCGCCACATCAGCCGAAGTCTTACTTGGCCATCGCCGCCCTGGCAGCTTCGATTTTCGCTTTCACGGCATCAAGGTTGAAGCTCGCGCCCTTCTGCATCGGCGGGAACTCGACCGCCGTCATGGCGAGCTTGGCGACGCGCTGCTGGACAAAGACGAAGCGCCAGAACTCGTATTTGAACCACCCGAAGTATTCCTGCGATCCAGACTTGGTCCCGTTTTCGGGCCAACCGGTGCGCTCGAAGGGATCGAGACGAAGGTTGGTCAGGTAGGGCACGTCTACCTTGGTCTTCTCACCCAACCAGCCACCAGGCTGGTCGATGAAACGATACTTGTAGTCGCCGATGCGAACTGCGCCGAGTTCGCTCTCTCCGAAGTAAAAGATCTCGTCGCGGTTCGATGGCCCCTTGCCGGTGATCATGTCCATCTGGTTGTAGCCGTCCAGATGTACCTTGTAGGTCCGGTCGCCGATCTGCTTACCCTTCTTCAGCTCTTCGACGATGTTGGGGTTTCCTGCCGCAGCAAGAAAGGTCGGGAACCAGTCGAGTCCCGAGATGAGGCCATTCTCGACCTTGCCCGCCGGGACTTTGCCCGGCCAGCGGATCATCGCCGGTGCGCGGAAGCCGCCTTCCATCACGGTGCCTTTGCTTTGGGCGAACGGTGTCTGTCCGCCGTCCGGCCACGTGAAGACCTCGGTGCCATTGTCAGTGGTGAACACCACAATGGTGTTGTCGTCCACGCCCATGTCCTTGAGCTTCTTCATGACGAGGCCGATGTCGTCGTCAAGCTGCGCCATCCCGGCCTCGTGAATCGACCAGCCGTTCTGGGAGTTGCGCATCTTCTGGTACTTGTCCGACAGATGCGTCACGATGTGCATGCGGGTCGGATTGAGCCAGAGGAAGAACGGCTTGTTGTCCGCCTTGGCCTTGTCGAGAAACTTCAGGGCCTCGTCGCGAATTTCATCGTCCACCGTTTCCATGCGCTTCGGGCAAAGTTCGCCCGCGTCCTCGATCTTCTGCTTGCCGACCTTGCCCCAGCGCGGGTCCACCGTGGCGTCATCGACCGTGGTGGCCACCGAGCGAACCATGTTGCGCGGACCAACTTGCGCCCTCAGGTTCTGCGGATAGTTCGGATGGCAAGGATCTTCCATCGCATCGAGGTGATAGAGATAGCCGAAGAACTGCTCGAAGCCATGCACCGTGGGCAGGAATTCGTTCTTGTCGCCCAGATGGTTCTTGCCGAATTGGCCAGTGGCGTAGCCCATGCCCTTCAAAGCGGTAGCAATGGTCACGGCTTCCGCCGGCAAGCCTGTTGGAGCGCCAGCCTGACCGACCGTGGTCATGCCGGTGCGGATCGGAAGCTCACCGGTGATGAAATTGGCGCGACCGGCCGTGCAACTTGCCTCGGCATAATAGTCGGTAAATAGCATGCCCTCGGCAGCGATCTTGTCCAGGTTCGGCGTGCGCCCGGCCATCATGCCGCGGTGATAGGCTCCGATATTCCATATACCGATGTCGTCGCCCATGATGACGACGATGTTCGGGCGCTGGGCTGGCTGTGCCTGTGCACGCGCCGGACCGCCGAGAGCGAGAGACACCAGAGCGGCCGCGCCGATCAGCACCGCGCAGGATCGCAAGCCCCCGAAGGATTCGCGTAGACTGTCTCGAATACCTGGCGGTCTGTTCACAAGAATGCAGTCAGACATTATGTTCCTCTCCCAAATTGAAGCCGCCTATATTTGCTGAGCCTGCGGAGAGCGACTTCTATGGCCTCGGCGTCGCCATCGCGGACGATGGAAGTTGGACCAAGCGCTTGTCCATTGCCCCAAAGGCCAATAGTGCGGGAGGCGCGCTTGCAGCAAAAAGAGTAAGGCGCGAGCGGTCGAAGCAGCCCCGGAAATTGCTCGCGCCTGGCCGATTATGCAGATGCTGCAACCTGTCGCCTGCCAAGCGGAGGCAGAACGTCCGTCGCGTCCCGATGCGTCACTTTGGCTTGGATCCATAAGAAAGCGGGAAGTTCAGTTATGCTCAAACATCTCATTGCATTGGCCTTTGCTGCGGCCGCGACCGCGTTGGTCTCGCCGGCAGCTGCCCAGCAACCGCCGGGAACGAGTGTCGGTACGCTTACCTGCAAAATGGCGCCGTCCATCGGTTTGCTGTTCGGATCCCGGCAGCGGATGGCCTGCCGGTTCGTCCCGAATGGCGGCGGTCCGCCTGAGGCATATGCCGGTGTTATGGGCACAATCGGTCTCGATGTCGGAATCACGGCAGGCGGGGTCATGGCGTGGGGCGTATTAGCACCGACCGCCGGCCCCAAGCGCGGAGCGCTCGCCGGAACTTATGTGGGAGCGAGCGGCGCGATCGGCGTTGGCGTCGGTGTCGGTGCCAATCTTTTGTTCGGCGGCACGGGGCGTTCGATCGCCTTGCAACCGCTTTCCGTCGAGGGATCGGTTGGGATCAACCTGTCTCTGGGAGTTTCAAGTCTCACGCTTTCCTTGGCCCAATGAGGATAGTGCAAGAAGCATCCCTCAGCCTCCATCGTGACCCTGCGGCTACTCCGGCTGCTCGGGTTCGGAGCCAGTCACAAGAGGACGTTCATGAAGATCACCGTGAAATTGCTGGCCAAACTTGGATTGTTGCCCTTGTTCGCCATTTTGTCTGCGGGTCCTGTTGCTGCGCAAGCGGACCTCGGGAAGACGATTCTCGAGAGGTTGGCGGCCAAGGTTGCCAAGCTCGAGAGCGCCTGCGCCAACGATATCAAGAAGTACTGCAAAACGGTGACACCCGGTGAAGGGCGCATGATCTACTGCATGCAAGCGCACGAGGACAAGATCAGCGTGAAGTGCACTTTCGAACTGGGAGAAGCGGCGACGAGCGTCCAGACAACCACGGACGCGTTAAAGGACGCAGTGATCGCCTGCAAAGCCGAGATTACCGGCGTGTGCGGAAAGACCGTGCCGGGCCAGGGTCGAATTGCTGCGTGCCTGCTGTCGAACAAATCGACGGCTTCAGCCGGTTGCACGGACGCCATAAAGAAAATCAAATCGATGGCCGCTCAATGACGCCGGCGACGCATTCATTCTTGCCGTTTCATGTCGCTTCCACCAGACGGCTGCATGAGCTCCGGTCAACGGATCAGGCGACCAATCGATAACAAAAATTGCAGCCGCTTCTTTGAGGACTGGGCAGTTCGGAAAGCGACACCAGTCAAGCGTATCAACAGAGAGGAGGCTGCCATGAGTGACAAGAATACAAGGGCGAATTCACACGACGTCACGTCGCCACCGGGCGGCCGAACGAAACGGCGCGATCTGCTTTTGAGCGGGAGTTTGCTCACCGTCGCTTTGGCGCTTTCAGTTATCGGTCTCACAAATACGGCGCAAGCGCAGCAACGACCGCCCGCAACGCAAGCGCAACAACCGGCAGCCCCCGCAACCGCCGCGAAGCGCCCAAACATCCTTGTGATCATGGGCGACGATGTCGGTTGGTTCAACATCGGCGCCTACCATCGCGGAATGATGTCGGGGAAGACGCCGAATCTCGACAAGCTCGCCTCTGAAGGCATGATGTTCACTGACTATTACGCCGAAGCAAGTTGTACGGCGGGCCGGGCGAACTTCATCACCGGCGAGTTACCGATCCGCACCGGGCTGACGACCGTGGGCCAGGCCGGCGCCGACGTCGGCATGCCGGCGCAGGCTGCGACGCTCGCCACAGCTCTCAAGGTACAAGGCTACGCTACCGGGCAGTTCGGCAAGAACCACCTCGGTGACCTGAACAAGTACCTGCCCACGCTGCACGGCTTCGATGAGTTTTTCGGATATCTGTACCATTTGGACGCGATGTCGGATCCATACTGGTACTCCTTCCCCGATCGATGAGAAGTACTACAACGCGAACGGCCCGCGCAGCCTGATCCGCAGCTATGCCACCACCACGGACGATGCGACCGAGATGCCGCGCTGGGGCAAAATAGGCAAGCAAAGGATCATCGACGAAGGTCCGTTGCCGCCGTTCCCGGACATGTCGAACGTGCCCAACATGCATGACTTGCCGTTCCTGAAGGCAAAGTACGACATGACGACCTTCGACGAGGTCCTGGTCAAGGCTTCCAGCGACTTCATGGACAAGGCCAAGAGTGACGGCAAGCCGTTCTTCGTCTGGCACAACACCACGCGCATGCACGTCTGGACGTTTCTATCGAAGAAGTACAGCTCGATGCAGAACAGCCAGACCAACTACGGCCTTGAAGAAGCTGGTATGGCGCAGATGGATGACAGCATCGGCGCGCTGATGAAGAAACTCGAGGACATCGGCGAGGCGAACAATACCATCGTCATCTTCACCACCGACAACGGCGCGGAAGTGTTTACCTGGCCGGACGGAGGCATGACGCCGTTCAAGAACACCAAGGGGACCGTCGGCGAAGGCGGCTTCCGCGTACCGTGCATCATCCGGTGGCCGGGTCAGGTCAAGCCGGGCACGGTCGAGAACGGGATCTATCTCCGGTCTCGATTGGTTCCCGACCCTGTTGGCTGCTGCGGGCAACCCGAACATCACCGACCAGTTGCTGGCCGGCGTGCAACTCGGCGACCGCAGCTACAAGAACCACCTCGATGGTTACAATCAGATGGATCTTCTGACTGGAAAAGGGCCATCCAAACGCAACGAGGTGTTCTACTTCGGCGGCGCGGCGCTGGGCGCGGTTCGCCTCGGCGACATGAAGTTCACCTTCTACCAGCAGCCCTGGGGCTGGCCGGGCGAGAAGGTCACGACGGATATGCCGATGCTGACCAACCTCCGCCAGGATCCGTTCGAGAGGCTGTCGCCGATGCGTGGGGAGTCGCTGAACACCGGATCGCCGGGCTTCATGAACGACTTTTACGCCCGTGAGTTCTGGCGCTTCGTGCTGGTGCAGCAGGCGGTGGGGAAGCTCGCCATGACAGCAGTCAACTATCCGCCGATGCAGGACCCGGCTTCCTTCAACCTCGATGCGGTCAAGAAGAAGGTCGAAGAGATGATCAAGAACCGCGAAGGTCGGTAGTCAACTCGCAGCCCGAGACGAGGTGCTGAAATCCAAACGGAAGGCCGCAGAGCAATCTGCGGCCTTTCTCGTGCCGACTTCGCCCAGACGAGAACTGAGCATGGAGTGTAGACGTCCGCTCTTGGCACTCAGCGGACATGGCTTCTGCCCCAAAATGTCCGCTAACGAACTGAAGCGGAAATTCAATGAGGCCCTCTGTTGGCAACCAGTTCGAGCGTTACGAGCCTGGCCAACAGGATCGCCGGATAGAGCTGACCAATAACCGCCTCCATGCTGCACAGACTTCGCGCAAGCGGGTGGATTGGGACGATGTCGCCGTAACCTGTCGACGTCAAAGTCACAAAGCTCAAGTAAAGCAACCTGCTGGCGAGAGCGGAATCGTATTCAAACGTCATTCCATGGAACGCACCGTCAAACGACAAGCCTACAAATGAAAACAGCATCATGAATGCCAATGCAATCAACAGGTACAAAAGCACTGCGCCCACTATTCGATGATAGGTAATGCGTCCGCGGCCGAACACCGCCCGGACGACCACAACGCCAAGCGTTAGCGTAATTATCAGCCAACAGCCCGCCACGATGTGCACGTCGTAGGGAAAGGGCCGAAAGCCGATGACAAACAGGTTGGTGACGAAGGCAATCGACATCACCGCGAGTGCCATGGGGTTGATGGAAATCACCATCGCGCCGGCAATGATCGCAAGCAATGCGACCAACCCGAACCCCTGAAAAAAGCTGACCCCGGCGGCCTGAAGCGGGATGATGACAAACATGATCACGAGCAACAGGACCGTCAGCAGCGTGAGCAGCCAATCACCGTGCTTGCGGCGCAAGTGGATCAATTCCCTTACATAGCCAGTGCTCATGGGACACCTTCCTGTTCAAACCCAAGCGGCGTTCAGGGCGGTCAGATTGGCGATTGGCGTCCTGCTGCACAAGTAGCGCGGCTCGAGGCGGCGGAAGCATACGCGGGATATTTACGGGCAGCAGAGCGCGAATGGGCCGCAGAGCAATGGGCCGCTTCGAATCCCTACACCCCCTCGGGCGGCACGCTCGATGCGCTCGCAGCTAGCACGCGATGAAGGACACGTTCGCGGTAGAAGGCGTAGAGGCCGGACAGCACGATGATGGAGGCGCCGGTCATCATCAAGGCGTCGGGCCGGTCGCCGAACAAGAGATAGCCGAGCAGCATCGCCCACAGCAGCGCGGAATAGCGGAACGGCGCGACGGCGGAGATGTCGCCGGCGCGCAGCGCCATGATGACGTATTGATAGCCGACCAGCACAAGGACCGCGGCCAGCGCCAGCAGTGCGAGCGCGCGGCCGGACGGCGCCGTCCAGCCGCCGAGCGGAAAAAGGATGACGCCGCCCGCCACCGTGACGGTCACGGTGGTCACCAGCGTAATGAACAGCGAAGGAATGTGCGCGGGGATTGGCCGGGTCGCGAGATCGCGCACGGCGAAAAACACCACCGAGCCGAGCGCGAACAGCGAGTACTGGTTAAAACCTTCCAGGCCCGGCCGGACGATGATGAGAACGCCGACAAAGCCCGCTGATGATCGCCAGCCAGCGGCGCCAGCCAACGGGTTCGCGAAAAGCGAGCGCCGCCCCGAGGGTGACGGCCAGCGGCAGCGCCTGAAAAATCGCGGCGGTATTGGCCAGCGGCAAGTGCACGATCGCGGTCAGAAATGCCACCGTACCGCCGACTTCGGCCGCCACGCGCAGCGCGACCGGCCTCATCATCCCGGGCGTGCGTGGCGGACGCAAGGCGCGCGCGGTGCAGCGCCAGCGCCGCGATCAGCACGGTCGCAAACAAGCCCCGCACCAGCATCACCTGGCCGAAATTCATCTCCGACGACACCAGCTTGGTGATGGCGTCGTTGATCGTGAAGCTCGCCATGCCCACGGCCATGAACAAGCTTCCGCGGATGTTGGGGGAAAGGGGCAAATGAAAATCCGGGGCATCTGCGGAGCGCAAAGCGCCACGCGCCGTCATCGCCCGCGAAGGCGGGCGATCCAGTATTCCAGAGACGCCATGCGATAGAGCCGAGAAGCCGCGGCGTACTGGGTCCCCCGCCTGCGCGGCGGTATGACGAGTCATGTGTGCGGGACGCGTCGCCCGCTGACGAATCAAACCGCGCCGGCCTTTTGCGCGTATTCCCATGACGCCTGCGACAGCGGCACGGTGCGCTTGGCCGACTCGATGGCCTTGGCGTTGGCGGCGGTGCCGTCGCGGATGCGGCCGGCGATACCCTGCGTGATGCCGGCAAGGCGGAACAGATTGTAGGAGAAATACCAGTTGAGGTCAGGCACCGCCACGCCGGTGACGTTGCAATAGATCTGCGCGGCCTCGTCCTGGCTCGGAATGTTCAGCGCCTTGAGGTCGGCATTGGCGAGACCCGGCATGGTCCATTGCATCAGGAGATAAGTGAAGTCGGCCATGGGATCGCCGAGCGTCGACAACTCCCAGTCCAGCACCGCCTGCACCCGCGGCTCGGTCGGATGGAAGATCATGTTGTCGAGGCGATAGTCGCCATGGACGATCGACACGCGGGTTTGCTCCGGCACCGTCTTCGGCAGCCACTCGGCGAGCTTTTCGAATTCCGGAATGTGCTGGGTCTCGGAGGCGCGATACTGCTTGGTCCAGCGATCGACCTGGCGCGCAAAATAATTGCCGGGCTTGCCGAAATCGCCGAGACCGATGGCCTGCGGATCGAAGGTGTGGAGTTTCGCCAGCGTTTCGATCTTGCTGGTGAAGATCTTGCGGCGATCGCCCGGCGTCTGGCTGGGAAGCGTGGGATCCCAGAGCACCCGGCCCTCTTCCATCGACATGATGTAGAAGGCGGAGCCGATCACGGCGTCGTCGGTGCACAGCGCGTAGGCGCTTTGCGACCGGAAAATCCTGCTTGCCGAGCGCGGCAATGACGCGGAACTCGCGATCGACCGCATGCGCCGACGGCAACAATTTGCCGAACGGCCGGCGCCGCATCACATAGGAGCGGCCGGGCGTGTTGATCTGGTAGGTGGGATTGGACTGGCCGCCCTTGAACTGCAGGACGCTCAGCGGGCCCTGATAGCCCTCGACATTGTCGCGCATCCACGCATCGAGGTTCGCCTCGTTGACGCGATGGCGCTCCTCGACTTCCCTTGTGCCGGAAAATTCTTCGTCTTTTCTGACGCCGTCGGCCAAAGTGACGCTCCCTTGCGGTTTCTTGGGGAGCGCCCTTTGGGTTGCTCCCGTTAGTGCTTGGTCGGAGCGTTTTGATACTTCCGAAGTTCAAGTCTGGCAATGGCGCGATTATGCACCTCGTCGGGGCCATCCGCCAGCCGCAGCGTGCGAATACCGGCATAGGCCTTGGCAAGCCCCGCCTCGTCGGAGACGCCGGCGCCGCCATAGGCCTGGATGGCGTTGTCGATGATCTTCAGCGCGATGTTGGGCGCCGCCACCTTGATCATGGCGATCTCGAGCTGCGCGGTCTTGTTGCCGACCTTGTCCATCATGTCGGCGGCCTTCAGGCACAACAGCCGGGTCATCTCGATGTCGGTGCGGGCTTCCGCGATGCGCTGTTCCCAGATCGACTGCTCGATGATCTTCTTGCCGAAGGCGGTGCGCGACGACAGCCGCTGCACCATCTTCTCCAGCGCCTCTTCGGCAACGCCGATGGTGCGCATGCAGTGATGGATGCGGCCCGGGCCGAGGCGGCCCTGCGCGATCTCAAAGCCCCTGCCCTCGCCGAGCAGGATGTTTTCCTTCGGCACGCGGACGTTCTCGAGCAGCACCTGGGCATGGCCGTGCGGCGCGTCGTCGAAGCCGAACACCGGCAGCATCTTTTCGACGGTGATGCCTGGGGTGTCGAGCGGAACCAGAATTTGCGACTGCTGCTGGTGGCGCGCCGCGCTCAGATCGGTCTTGCCCATCAGGATCGCGATCTTGCAGCGGGGATCGCCGACGCCGGACGACCACCATTTGCGGCCGTTGATGACGTAGTGATCGCCGTCCTTGTCGATCCGGGTCTCGATATTGGTGGCGTCGGACGAAGCCACGGCCGGCTCCGTCATCAGGAAGGCGGAGCGGATCTCGCCGTCCATCAGCGGACGCAGCCATTTGCGCTTCTGCTCCTTGCTGGCATAGCGCATGAACACTTCCATGTTGCCGGTATCGGGCGCCGAGCAGTTGAACACTTCGGAGGCAAAGCCGATGTGGCCCATTTCCTCGGCCAGCGGCGCGTATTCGAGATTGGTCAATCCCGCGCCACGGAATTCATCGTCCTCATGCGCGTTCGGCGGCATGAACATGTTCCAGAGGCCTTCGGCCTTCGCCTTCTTCTTCAGATCCTCGAGGACCGGGATCACCTTCCAGCGCGAACCTTCGGCGTCCTGCTGCTTGTAGACCGGCACCGCCGGGCGGACGTGCTTGGCCATGAACGCCTGGACGCGGTTCAGCCATTCCTTCTGCTTGTCGGACATTTCGAAGTTCATCGGACGCTCCTCGCTTGACGCTTTTCGAATTGCAAATTGATTGGGCCGCACTGTCCGCCCGCCTGCCCGTCATCGCAAGGTCATATTTGCGACGTGTCGGCACAAGCGGATTGACATTTCCGGCCCTTCAAACGATAGTTTCATACAAATGTTTGAAATGCAACTCTCGAAGCGAGGGTGAGCCATGGCCAGCGATCAGACCCGATCTGCAATTCTCGGCGCCGCCGAACGGCTGTATGCCGATCGCGGCTTTGGCGACGTGACGCTGCGCGACATCGTGGCGGAGGCCAACGTCAATCTCGCCGCGGTGAATTACCACTTCGGCTCCAAGGACGAACTGATCGCGGAACTGTTCGTCACCCGCAGCATCGCCGGCAACCGCCAGCGTCTCGCCGAATTGAAGGCGGCGGAAGAAGCAGGCGGCGGACGCGCCAGCATCGATGCGATTTTCCGCGCGCTGGTCGGCCCGCCGCTGCGCGGCTGCCTCGACCGCGACCGCGAGAGCTCGGCGGCGGCGCGCTTCATGATCCGCGCATCGATCGAGACGGTGCCGCCGATCCGCCGCATCCGCAACCGCGAGATCGACCATCTGCGAAAATTCGCCGCCGCGATGCGCCGGGCGCTACCCGGACCGCGACGAGGCCGAACTCTACTGGGCCCTGCACTTTGCGCTCGCGATGTCGCACCACACCATCCGCGAAAAGGAGCGGCTGATAAAACTGTCGGAGGGCAAGTGCGACCTCAACGACGTGCATGATATCATCGAGCGCGTGGTGTCGGTGTCGGTGATGGCGCTGACGGGAGGCGTGACGGAGAAGAAGGCGCCTGCCCGGCCGGTGGTGCCGCATGGGCGGCTGACCCGGCAGGATTTGTGAGCCAGGCCTGAACGATAAATCCGCCGGGGACAGCCTGAGCCCTCGGATATCGATTTACATCTTGTTCATCCTGATTGTTAGAACACGATTTAACTTTCCCATTCATGGTCACCGCGCTGCGCGATGTTTGGTTGCGATGAGGGCAGCAACTTGTCTCGCGTAAATCGGAACGATGAGCATGGCGACCGCGGGTCCAGCGCATTTTGCTGACAACTGCCGCGAGTCCCAAAGACACGGCTGCGGCCGTCGGGCTCCGCATCATGACGCCAAAGCTTCTGACCTTTTCCGTCATTTTTTGCGCTCTGGCGGTCGCCGGATGTGCGCGCGATCCGGTTCACCGTGAATTCAATCCGGTTCAGCGCGAGGCCAGGACCGCTCCCGTCCGCGCCCATAAATACGCCGAACCGCGTCGATCCGCCGAACTGCGTATCCACCGGCCTGACCCGGCGCTGCTCGCACCACAGCCGGCACCCGATTGCGAGTTCAAGAGAACGGACGTTACGGCCGTGGACCCGAATGAATGGGCCCGTTTGAAAATCGACTACGAGCGGCAGTGCTACCAGGATGCCGAAAAGATTGCTCGCGACCGCTTACGCCTGCTGCAGGCGTCGATTGATTCCGCTCAGTATAAGCGACCGGCTCGATAACAATCAGCGCAGCTGGTGCTGCCGATCGGCGCTCAACTGAAGTCCCGCCCGTGTCTCCTTGATGACACAACGGTGGGGCAAACGTTCTCAATTCCGTCGTTTTTTTGCCATGCCAAGGCACCACCTTTTTTTAGGCGGCAGAGTTTCGTTTCCATGTTGGGGCCGGCAAATCGTCGATTTTGGCGACGAGAGCGAATTGCTGAGGAGGAGTGGCACTAATATTTACGTGAGTGATTATTATGACGACCCTTTACGATTTACTCGATGCGCTTCCGGAAGATGACGCCGAAGGCCTCAGGGCCGCATTCCGCAAAGCCGCCAAAGCGAACCACCCCGACAACAACCCCGGCGATCCGGATGCCCCGCTGAGATTCCGGCGGATCAGCCGCGCCAACGCCATTCTCCGCGATGAGCGGCAACGCGCGCACTATGACCGGCTGCTGGCAATCGCTCTCAGGGAGGAGCGACGTCTGAACCAGGAGCGGCGTCTTAACCAAGAGAAGCGCCTGAGGTTCGTGATCGCGGTTAGTCTTTTCCCGGTGGTGTTGTTGGGGGGATACCTGTTCGGATATGGATCGAAGGCATCCCTCGTTGCGGCACAAGTAATCGAAGTAACGGCGCGCGAGCTTGCGCCGGCCGCGCGCCGCAATACCTACACTGCAATCCGATACAATCGGCCGAGCTCACCCGCGCGACGATCGTGACGATATCGCAGTCCCCAACAAGCCGGAGAATCCCGAGGCCGTCAAAGAGACGGCAGCGCCAAATGCCACCGCAGCCCGTGGAGAATACAGCCAGCGCTCCGGCGACTGCCAATGTCCCACGGGCTCGCGACTTCGGGGTGAACGATGCCAGAGACTATCGAGAGCGGGGCATCCTGGCATATCGCAATGGTGACATCTACCTCGCGCTTGCCGACTTCGATTTGGCGATCGAACTCGATCCACACTTCTCCGACGCCTACATCGACCGCGGCGTCGCCCTCTATCGTATGGGCGACTTCAATCGCGCATTCGCCGACATTGCCACGGCCAAGCGCATTGATGACTTGAACCGAAGCCAGTCTCCGCCGTCGGGCAAAAATTGAGTTTGGCTGCATGCCGGTCATGGCGCTGTGGGCGATGACCCGGCCTCTGAGCTTCGGAACGCGCCGTCCAGGGCCGCGGCCTGGCGTCGATTTCACCCTGCGAACCGCGCCACCAGCGCTTCGAAATGGATCGCGACGTACAGCAACGTCGCGAGATTTGCGAACAGCAGAACGGGAACGAGCCAGACCAGCGCGACGACAAAACCCTCGTGCAAATAGATCACCGACAACGCAAGCAACAGCCCGAGGTAAAGGTCGATCCCGATCTGACGGCCCCAATGAAAACCGGCCATGGTTTTGATGGTCTTGAAAATGTTTTCTTTGCCGCTGCAGTAGATCGAGTAGGCGGTGAACAGCAGGAAGGCGAGCCAGACGAAAATCTTCGCCGCTCCCATCAGCCCCTCAAAGCGAAAAATCGCCGGGTGCCAGCCAAGAGCAACGGCGCAGACGACAAACGCTGCGAATACACCCCACGGGATCAGATTTTGTTTCATGGTGTCCCCTTATTCGATCACTTCGTCGGCGCGGGCAATGAGCGTGGGCGGCACGCCGAGCCCGAGCGTCTTGGCGGTCTTGAGATGAATCATGAGGTCGAATTTTGGTCGACTGCTGGATCGGAAGGTCACCTGGCTTCTCGCCCTTGAGAATCCGACCGGTGTAAATGCCCATCTGACGATACTCTTCAATCTGGTTGGTGCCATAGCTGATCAGCCCGCCGAGGGCCACGAACTCGCGCCGATCGTAGATCGCGGGCATGGCATGGAGCGCCGCCAGCGCCACCAACTGATCACGGCGGGTGGTGAAGAGTGGGTCCGCATTGACGAAGAGCGCGGTGACTTGCTGACGAGCAAACGTGGCAAAGGCGAGCTCGAAATCGCGCTGCCGTGCGGGCTTCGACGACATGCAAGGTAAGCCCAAGGGTGCCCGCCGCTTCTTTTGCATCGGTCCTGTCGGATTCTGCGTTCGGGTTGTTGGGGTTCATCAACATGCCGACAATTGTGGCCCGCGGCACCAGCTCCTTCAGGAGTCCGAGCCGCTTTGCTATCAGGAGATTGGCCATGTAGCTCCGCCCTGTGACGTTACCGCCTGGCCGGTTGAAGGTGCTGACGAGGCCAACCTTGACCGGATCAGCGCCGATCGCGAACACGATCGGAATGGCTGTGGTGGCCGCTTTCGCGGCATGTGCGGCGGCACTACTACTCGGTCCTGCGATCACTGCCACCGGAATGCGGACCAACTCGTCTGCCAGCGTTGGCAGTCGGTCGTTTTTTCCATCCGCCCATCGATACTCGATCGTCACGCTTCGGCCCTCGACGAAACCAGTCTCGCCAAGGCCCTGCCGGAACGCGGTCACCAGGTGCGCGAAGGCCTCGCGCGATCCAGGGTGGAAAAAGCCGACCACCGGCATTCCCGATTGTGCCTGAACCGAGCGCGGCCACGCCGCCGCACCACCGAGCAGCGCAATGAAATCCCGCCGCCTCACGAGCCCCCTTCGTTCTCCCATGGTCCCCGCCAGGTTTGAGCGGGAAGCCGGCCTCCGAATGGGTCAGCCTATCACTCTCCGAAGGGCATCCAAAGCAGGGCCGGCCATGTCCGGCACGCCGCCGAAAGCGGAAGTAGATCCGGAAATATTATGCAGTCTCGCGCCCTAGACGATCTTCCGCTGCCTTCAGCCCATCCACCTTTGCCTCGTCATAGCCGATTCGTCGCCAGCACCTCTTTGGTGTGGGCCCCGAGCAGCGGCGGGGCGCGGTATTCCTTCACGGGGGTGCCGGAAAAGGTGAGCGGGTTGCGGATCAGCGACAGCGCGTGTTCGAAGGGGTGATCGACCTTGATCTGCATGCCGCGCGACTGCACGTGCGGATCGGAAAACACCTGCGCGAAATCGTTGATCGGCCCCGAGGGCACGCCGGCCTTTTCCAGTTCGTCGAGCCAGTACGCCACCGGCTTCTTCAAAAACAGGCCGGCAAAGATCGCCATGATCTCCTTGCCGTGCACGACGCGGTCGTTGTTTTTGACGAAGCGCGGATCGGTCGCAAGCTCCGGTCGCCCGAGCACGGCGCAGGTGCGCGCGAACTGGCCGTCATTGCCGACCACCAGCATCAATTCGCCGTCGGTGCAGCGGAACACGCCGGCGGGCATGCCGCCATTGCCCCAGGTGCCGCGCCGCGGCGGGGTCTGGCCGTTGACGAGGAAGATCTGCGCGTAATGCGACAGCGAGGCGATCACGGTGTCGAACAGGCAGACGTCGACATGCTGCCCTGCCCCGCCATTGGCCTTGCGGTGATAGAGCGCGGCCAGAATGCCGATCGAGGAGTTCATGCCGGTCATGTAGTCGACGATGGAGGGGCCGACCTTCATCGGCCCCTCGCCGGGCTCGCCGTCGAGATGGCCGGTGACGCTCATCAGCCCGCCCATCGCCTGCAGGATCGCGTCATAGCCGGCGCGCGGCGCGTATGGCCCGGTCTGGCCAAAGCCGGTCACCGAGCAATAGATGATGGCGGGGTTGATCGCCTTGATCGATTCGTAATCCAGCCGGTAGCGCTTGAGATCGCCGACTTTATAATTCTCCATCATCACGTCGCAGGACTTTGCGAGCTCGCGGACGATGTCCTGGCCCTCTTCCGTCGCGATGTTGACGGTGACCGATTTCTTGTTGCGGTTGGCGCAGAGGTAGAACGAGTTGTTGTTGTTCTCCTTGCCCTCGGGGTCTTTCAGGTAAGGCGGGCCGAACGCGCGCGCATCGTCGCCGCCGCCGGGACGCTCGATCTTGATCACCTCGGCGCCGAGATCGCCCAGCATCTGCGCCGACAGAGGACCGGCGAGCACCCGCGTCAGGTCAAGGATTTTGATGCCCGAAAGTGGCAGAGCCGACATGAACGTTCCTCCGAAGGATTTTGGTTGTTGGCGCGGGAACTCCCGCGCTGTTCCGGGGCTAGCGAATATACTATTTTTCGGAGGCCAGTACTGCGCTGGCGGCATGAAGCCATACGAAGCCATACACACGGTGTCGGGATGAAGTCTTGGAAAGCCGCCCTTGGGCTGGCGATCGTCGCGGCGATGGCCGCGCCGCTGGCGTTCGGGACCTGGCAGCCGCAGCGCCAATGCGCAAAGCTGGATCGCGCTCACGCCGGAGCTTCGGGCCAGCATTCTGGCCAAGCTGGAGAGCTCGAAAAACTGCCGCTACTTTGAAACCCAGGTCGAGGCCCGGGACATGCTCGGGCTGAAGGTTGATTCCGACGACATAAGGGACGCCGTCCAGTGCCATCGCGAGCAGGATGCGCTGCGCGATGGCGGCGAGGCGCAGGCCTATTTCTCGCTGCCGCGCTATCTCGCCGTCAACGGTGGCGTTGCGCTGGCCGGCGCTTTCGGCGCCTTTGGCCTCGCGATGGTGTTGCCTGCGCTGGTCCGGCGCACCCGGCGGCCCGGCCGCCGGACCAAGCCGCAGGACGCCCCGATCTAACGGGACGTCGTCCGACGTCGAGCTTCCTTGGCGGCCGGCTTTGGCGCTGGCGCGCTTGGCACGCTGGCCTTCTCGCGCCTGGCACGCCACTCCAGAAATTCGCGATACAGGACATCGTTGTTCCGCGGCCCGGTTTCAGGCGCGGGTGCTGCGCCCGAGGCCGCCGCCACCGCAGCGGTCGGCGGCAGATTGCGGTCGAGCCATTCCTGCGCCGCCTTGAAGCGGGTCCAGCCCTCCACCGACGCCCGGGGCGCCAGCTCCTTCCACTTGGGATGGAACGGCGGCCGCTGCAATTGCGCGATCCGGGTGAACAGCGAATCGACCAGCAGCGACAGGCGGCGATAACGGTCGGTGTTCGGCGCCCAGTTGTAGGACGCCAGCACCGCTTCGGCGGCGATGGTGTCGACATGGCCGCCCTCCGGCACCAGGTTCGGATAGTCGGCCGCGGTGATCTTGGAGGGCAGATACTCCTCGCGCAGAGGCTTTGCGTATTCGACCGGCACCAGATGCAGGTTGCGGTCGGTGAGCTGGTTCAGCCATGGCAGCGGCTTGCCCTCGATCGTCACGATCGCATCGACCTCGCCCTTGCGCAGCATCTCCAGCGCCAGGCGCGGCTCGACATAGAGCAGATGCGGCCTGATCTGGAGCCGCTCGAACACGTTGATCGCGGTGACGAAGGTCGAGCTGTCGGGCAGATCGACCACCACCGTCTTGCCGTCGAGGTCCTTCATGCTGGCGATCGAGCGCGGCGCCAGCACGTGCATTTCCTCGTTGAACAGTTTTGCCACATAGACGAACTGGTTGCGGATGTCGTTGGCAAAATCCTTGCGCTCGAGATAGGCCAGCGTGTCCTTGCGCACGATGCCGGCATCGACGCCCTTGAGCAGCAGGATATCGGCCACCGCCTGAACCGATCCGCGGCCCATCACCGGCAGCACCCGCAGGTTGGTGCCGTCGTCGAGCACGGAGGCGAGATCGGCGCCGATCTGGGTATAGGTGCTGCCGAACGAGCCGGTCACCAGACTAACGGTATTGGCATTCATCTGGGTGGCGAGATCGCGTTTTGCCGTGCCGTAGCGGAAAATCGTCTTGAAGGATTCGCTGACGCTGCCGGCATCGATCCCGCTGCGCACCGGCCCGACGCGTTCCCAGCGGCCGCCGGTGAACCGCATCACCTGCATCTGCTCGAGCGGCGCATGATCGCTCGGGCTGGTGTTGATGTTGACGCCGGGCAGCAGCATCGGGACTTCCAGCCCCTTCAGCGAGGCCGCCTGCCGCATCACGTTTTCACGCGACAGGTCGTCGCCGCTTCGCTTCAGCACCTCGACCATGGTCCGCGCGATGACATATCCGTAGATCGTCAGCGAATTGGCCTTGGCTGCGTTTGACACGTAGCGCTCGAGGAACGCGTTGAACTCGCGATAGGCCGGATCGCTGGCGACCGCCGGATCGTCGCCTTCCACCGTGTAGCCCGTCGACAACACGCCTTCCGCGGCCGGCAGCGCGGCCGGCGGCAGCACCGCCTGAGAGCGACCGCGACACCGAGGAGATGATGTGAACCGGCTTCCAGCCGATTTCGGCGGTGCGCTTGATCGCCAGCGCGGCGAATTTCGGCGTGACGATGTCGACGAAGACGTCGGCGCCGGATGCCTTCAGTTTTGCGATCTGCGCGTCGATCGAGGTGTCGGTGACCTTGTAGGTGGCCTCGGCCACGACGGGTATCTTGCCGCTGAGCCCGTCCTTCAGGCCCTTGAGGTAGTCCTTGCCGAAGGCGTCGTCCTGATAAAGGACTGCGATCTTGCCGCGCGGATGGTTTTCCAGCAGATACTCCGCATAGATGTGGCCTTCGGTCTGGTAGCTCGGCTGAAAACCGGTGGTCCACGGAAACTCGCGCGGCTTGTCCCACATCGTGGCGCCGGAAGCGATGAAGAGCTGCGGGACCTTGCTGGCGTTCAGATAGGGCTGGACCGCCGCCATCGTATCGGTGCCGAGGCCCGCGAAGGTCAGCAGGACCTTGTCCTCCTCGACGAGCTTTTTGGTCAGCTCCATGGTTTTGGCGGGATTATAGCCATCGTCATACGAAATGAACTTGATCTTGCGGCCGTTGATGCCGCCTTCGGTGTTGACCTTGTCGAAATAGGCCGCGATCACCTTGCCGATGACGCCATAGGCCGCGGCCGGGCCGCTGTAGGGCATCGTGTTGCCGATCCGGATCTCGCCGTCGTCCGGCCCCGCCGCCAGCGCGCGCTCCGCGAGCACGGGAACAGCCATCGCGGCCAACGCCAGCACCGCCGCGAGACGGCGTCTCGGCGCGGTGCAAAGCCGGTTCAAGGCGTGGAGAATTTGAGGGCCGGGCAATTGCTCCGCGCCCCGATCAATATCGGCAAAGACCCGCATCGTGTTTCCCCTGAGTGTATCGTTCTTGTTTTTGAACGTCTAACAACAGGGGTAACGTCCCAGCGCTACTCGCCGACATTGTGTCTCAAATCGGACTGATTTTGTGTCGAGGTTTTGCCTTTCGCGTGCACGACTGGCGCGTGATGTGATGTGTCGGAAAAATGACGCAAGTTCCGCGTGCAGCCGGTCGAAGCGTTAGCACGTTTTGCTGGTGGTGACGAAACGCTTCGCGCACCAAAGGCGTGACCGCCGGCAATGGCTTTGAGCTCAATGATCGCTGGCCCGAAATTCAGCTGATGCGCATCGTGCTGGCGCCGAGCGCTGTCTCTTGCACCGATGAGATCGCGCTCAACGCCGTTGCCGGCAGGCTCGAACTGGCCGCCGCGATACAGAACCAGGCGGCGCGCGTGGTGACCAGGCCAACCGGCTGCGTCGATGACATCGATCCCGCAAAGGCCGAGCACCGACGGGTCTCATTTTACGACGGAGGCATGACCTCCGATGGCAGGGAGACACGTTGGAGCGTCCTGACCGAGATCAGGCGACCGCCGGATGGCGCCGCTTCGCCAGTCCCCTACGACAACTTCATCGAGGATCCCGACAAGACCGTCGGAATGAAACAGGATGACGGTAGTTTCCTGCCCATCCCGTTCGAGGAGTACGACCTCGGCGGCGGCAAGATCGACTGGAACAACACCAATCAAAAAAGACCGCACGTGTGCATCTTCGTCGATCCCGCAAACACGAGAAGCCAACAACAACTTTGGGTGCTCACCAACGGGACGGCCGATCTTCACAATTTCCATATCCACCAGATGAAATTCCGCCTGGCAACCGCCGACGAGTTGACCACGCGGTTCAGGATCGACCTCGGCAATGAGCCGTCAGAAGTTTGCGCGGATGAACAAGTCGCCCTGCCCCAGTGCAAGGCGCCCGTCTACAGGCTGTACGACGCCAGGCCGCCGGACGAGAACACCAGATGGCACGACACCATCCCGATGCCGCCTTCCAGGAACGTTTACGTCATCATGAGCTTCGTCGCCGACGAGCAAATCGGACGTTACGTGTTCCACTGCCACATACTGAAGCATGAAGACAACGGCCTCATGGCTCCGATCGAGGTATGGAAGCCGATGTGAGGAGGCGTACTTGCAATAGACGTTTCAAGTCGCGAAAAACATCGCGTATTGCCAGGCAAGAATAGTCGCAGAGGAGGATACCATGCGAACATCCCATTATTCAGTGTTGCTTGCGCTGAGCTTGTTTGGAGTTCGGCTCGCTGGTCTCGGGCCCGGCCCGCGCCGACAACCTCCTCATCCAGAATCAGCTGTCGAAATGGAAACTCGGCAGCAGTCCTGCGGCCAACCCGCTTCCGGTCGAGGTGAGGAAGGGTGACGTGATCGAGTTCAAGGTGACCGGGCCGCACGGCATCGTAACGATCGACAAGCCTGGGGATCAAATGCCTGCTCCGGCATTAGATCTGGTCCTCACTTGCGGCGAGGACCCCGGTTCCAAGCCGAACGCCGTGCTTCGCGAGCTCGAATGCGGTGCCGCCAGCAAGTTCAACAAGGTGCTCACCTCGCCGATGAAGCTTGAAGTGACGGAAAAGTTTCAGGGCGACGTCCATTTCTGGTGCATCGTTCACAAGCAGGGCATGTGGGGCACGCTGAAACTGAAGACCAAGACTGCGGCAGAGCCCAGATTTGTTCGGCAGAGTTTGGCCGAGTTCGTCAAGGACCCGCAGAAGCTGGCCACCCTTATTCGCGGCATCAACGAGATGAAGCGGCGCAGTGCCGCGCCGCCGGCTTCCGCTGAATATCGCACCAGCTGGGAATACTGGGCGAACATGCATGGTTATCCCGGTCCGAATGCGCCGACCGGGACCGTTGAACAGGTCCGCAGGGCCCGCGAGGCACGGTTTCCGGAGGATGCGCCCCTCTATGCCGGCTTCTACGCCGGCCTCAGGGACTTCACACCGCCCGACGCGCTTGCCCAGGAGGTATGGGCCACCTGCCCGCATTCCCGGCAGGGCGCGCCCGCCCTGCATTTTCTCTCGTGGCACAGGATGTATCTCTTCTTCTTCGAGCGTGTCCTGAGGGAAGCATCCGGCGACAGTGAATTTGCGCTGCCTTACTGGGACTACACCAACAACAAACCGGCAGACCCGACTGATCGCCCCTGGGCGGTACCGTCCGTATTCGCACAGGAGACCCTGACCACAACCGGCGGAGAGATTCCAAACCCGTTGTACGAGCGGCGAAGGACAGCGGGCTTTGCGGATTTGGTCCAGATCGACATCAACAATGCCACCACGAATGTCGACAGCACACTCGATCTGGACGATTTCTTCGATTTCCAGTTTACGCTCGAAACGACCATCCATGGTCACATTCACTGCACGGTGGGAAACGGGTGCCTGGCTCCCTACATCGGCATCGTACCCTTTGCCGGCAATGATCTGCTGTTCTGGATGCACCATGCCAACATCGACAGGCTCTGGAGTTGCTGGACGAATTCGCATGGCGAAAAATCGAATCCGGTTTCTGACGAGAACTGGATGAAGACCCCGTTTGTCTTTGTCGACGAGAAAGGCGCCAGGGTTGAGATGAAGGTGTCGGAACTGTTCGACCCCAACGGCCGCATCGACTATCGATACGCCAACGTCCTGCAATGCTACCGCGGCGAGCCGAAGGCTGAACCGGTCAGGCCGCAAGTGGTGGCCGGGCGCGCAAAACCGCTGCTGGCCGGATCGAACAAATCGTCCGTTGACATTGCTTCTGCGGAACGTGTCGTCGTTTCCGCCATGAACCAGGAGATAGCGCTTCAGCACCGCACCGACAAAGCCGGTAACGATGCAAGGTTGTTCGCGGCCCGGCCGAACAGCCTTCGGCCGAGCAAGGTGACCCTCCGTCTGGAGAACGTCGAACTCAAGAAGGACCCGGGGGTGTCGATTGCGGTCCTGCTGGTCGATTCGAAGAGCAAGCAGCGTGCTTTCGTAGGGGTCATCAGCTTCTTCGGAGCATTCGACCATGATCCCGCCCATGCGCACGATGGAAAGGCGTCGCTGGATCGTGTCACGTTCGACGTCACCTCCCAGTTTCAAAAGCTGCAATCGTCGGTGGATGCCGGCGACATTCACCTCGCGTTGGAGGCGACATCGGGGCTGAGTGGAAACGTACGCGCACCAAATGAGGCGCGGCTGCGGGCTTCTGAAGTGACGATCGGGCGCGTCCGGCTGGAAGCCCAGACATCGACCATATTGCTGGATTTGAAATAGTGAATTCGCGCCGTTGCGGTCGCGGCGGCCAAGGAGACCGACGCGCTAGATAGAGGAGTCCTGATCTGCCATCGCCGGACGCGATACGACGTAGGCGGCACAGGCCAAAAACAGCACCGCCACGCCCACGGCAAGCGGCAGTGACGGATCGACGCTATACCAGAATGTGACAAACCCGATCGTCATCCCCGCGCAAGCCATAACCTTGGCGGAACGCGGGATGGCGCCGGCGGCGCGCCAGTCCCGCAGCGGCTTGCCGAACTTGGGATGCCCGAGCAGCCATGCCTCCAGCCGCGGCGAGGAGCGCGCGAAACACCACGCGGCCACGATCAGGAAAACCACCCCCGGCATCAGCGGCATCACGAGGCCAATCACGCCAAGCGCGACCATCACCCAGCCGAGGCAGAAATAGACGATGCGCATCAGACCCGCCGCCTGCTCACCGCATGGTCGCGAGTTGCACGGCGAGCGCACAGGCGCGGTCGTATTCGTCGAGATTGATCCACTCGTCGATGGTGTGCACCTCGTTCTGCCCCGCGCCGAAGGTCACCGTCGGAATGCCGTGGCGGTTCATCCAGTTCGCATCCAGCCCGCCATTGGCGGCGCGGATGTTCGGTGTGGCGCCGATGCCGGACACGGCTGCGACCGCGCGTTTGACCACCGGCAGGCTCTCCTTCATGCGGAACGGATAATAGTCGGTCTCGGCCTTGAATTTGACGCGGCCGATTTGCCATCGGCGTTCTTGACGCGCTTGGCGGCTTTTTCGAACGCCGCCTTGTAGGCTTTGGTGATCTCCTTGAAGAACTTGCTGTCGTGGCTGCGGCTTTCGCCGCGCACATGCACATAGTCGGTGACGACGTTGGTGGCATCGCCTGCCGGCCTGCCCTCGCCGCCGGTGACGGGGCCGACATTGCTGGTGCCTTGCTTCTGTCTTTCCGCTTGCCCTTCACCACCTTGCCGAACCAGCCGCCGGCCTTCACCTCGGCAAGCGCGAGCGCCAGGATCATGGTCGAACTGATGCCGCGCTCGGGCGCCACGCCGGCGTGCGAGGCGCGGCCAAAGATCTCGACATGCCAGCGATCCGCGCCGACGGCGCCGATCGTGACATTGGAGGCGGAGCCGCCGTCATAGTTGAAGGCCATGACGGGCGAACCGAGTTCGGCGGTCTTGACGTGGCGCGCGCCATAAAGCCCGCTCTCCTCGCGCACGCAGAACAAAAGCGTGATCGGCGGATGATCGAGATTCTGCTTGGCAAGCTCGGCCGCCAGCGTGACGAGCACGCCGCAGCCGCAGCGGTTGTCGCCGCCGAGCGCGGTCTTGGCCTCATTGACGATCTTGCGCCCGGAAAGTTTTGGCTTCGCGCCGGCGCACAGCGGCACGGTGTCCATATGGGTCATGAACATGATGCGCGGCTGGTTGTGCATGGCGCCACGGCCGGGCAGATCGACAATGAGATTGCCGGTCTCCGTCGGCACGGGAATGCGTGTGTTGGCATCATCAAGCCGGATCGCGCTATCAGGCACGCCGCCCTCCCTGAGCGCCGCGCTGAGCTCGCGTCCGATCGCCGCCTCCTTTCCGGTCACGCCCTCGACGGCGAGGAAGCGCATGAGGCGGTCGGTGGCGGCGTGCGTGTCGACGGGCATGGCGAATTTCCTGATGAGGCTTGCAGAGCTCTCAGCATCGTTCGAGATGCGCCGCTTCGCAAGACCTCTGGGGCGGAGCCATCGGGGCGGGTGAAGCGAATCGAACCCCGCCGTGGTTCATCGTCGGCTACCCCTGTTGCCTTTCTTCGAAGCCGGCTTCGCTGCCTGCGTCGGATTGCCAAGCGTCCGGTTGAGTGCGACGGCCTCCCGAGCCAGGCGGCGCACGATCGATGGCTTGATGGTCATTCCCTCCCGCAGGTCCAGCGTCGCCATCTCGTACTTGCCGGACTTCTTGAGGCGAGGCTCAATGTCACTCAGTCGCTGGCCTCTCCAGAAGCCGAACAGCACCCGCTCTTCCTCGGCACGGATGAGCAGAGCAGGTCCATTAGCCAGATAGACGAGGTGGCCCCACTTCACGACCTCTTCCAGTGCCGAAACAGCGCGAACCGCCGCCCGCAGGGATTCAACACACTCGCGGCGCCAGCCGAAGAGAGCGACGACATACGCATCGGGGCTGGCAGCAGGTGTCATCTTCTTCATGTCTGATCCAGGTTCATCCAGCCGACCGCGGGATCCGATCGGCGCCACTACCTGTGTTTCGGGCTGGACAGAATTTGAATGGAGCGGGTGAAGGGAATCGAACCCTCGTATTCAGCTTGGAAGGCTGCTGCTCTACCATTGAGCTACACCCGCGCCTTTTGTTTTGAGCATGATCCTTTCGGAAAACCGGTATCCACTTTTCCGGATCATGCTCGCCGATGACCTAACACGGCGGGCTAAAGGCCTCAACCGCCCCGCTCCCCCATTATCGCCCCTACGAACAGCCAATATTCCCCGCCTATCGGGGCCCTTAACGCCGGCCGATTCGCCGTCTATATTGATGTCTCCACTAACAACGAAAGGAGGTGATCCAGTGTCTTGTTTCAAGCGCTGTCACCTCGCTGGGATCGCCCGCTGAGTGAATAGCTCGGCATCGGGGCGCTCTCAGCCCTGGACCAGCGAGACAACAAATGGGGCGCGGCGGGAGCTTTTCCGCCGCGCCTTTTGTTTTGCGGAAGCTTAGACCGGATAACGCTGCCGGATGCGCTCCCACACGGAAACCAGCGCGACGGTCATGCCGACGCCCCAGGGAAGCACCGCTCGATCGGGCTCGGCGACGACGAGCAGCGTCAGCACGCTTGTCAGCAAACAGATAAATCTGGCCATAAACCCCTGCCCGGCCAGCGACAGCAGGAACGGCAGGAACAGGAGCAGCAGTATTGCTGTGGAGATGTCGGCCATGGGTTCGACCTCGGCCCGGGAAAGTCGGAAAACTCAGAAGCCGAACAGCTTGGCCAGGTTCAGGCGCGGGCCGCGGCGGGTTTCGACGATGCGCTCGCCGCCATTGGTGGCCGAACTGCCGTAGTAGCGGTGGTGACAGGGGACATCCTGCCAGTCGCCGGCCGGTGTCGACAGGGAAACGCGGGTGGCGTCGCTGATGATCGTGGCTGGCTTGCGTGGCATGACGTTCTCCGAAAATGCTGCGCGGTTACCGCGTTCTGGTCATCAGTCGTAAACCATGCGAAGCGCGTTCAAGAGAAAGCGGCAATATCGTGTTTCCGGAGTGTTTCGTCGGTGACGCCATTGTCGGATTTGGCGTTCGCCAAACGTCCTTCGAATCAGGTGATATCAGGCACAAAATGAGAGGTATGCGATGCTTTATGCGATCCTGGCCTACCATGTTGAAACGACGGTGCAGTCCTGGACGGCGGACGAGGACGCTACCGTCATGACCAAGATGCTCGACGTGCACGCCCGCCTCGACAAGCTCGGCCGCTTCGGGCCGGCCGCGCGGCTGGGCGATACCCAAAAGGCCCGCACCCTGCGCGGCAAGGCCGACAGCATGGTGGTGGACGGCCCCTTTGCCGAGACCAAGGAGCAGCTGTTGGGCTTCCATGTCGTGAATTGCGAGACCGAGGAGGAAGCGATCGAGACCGCGCGCGAGCTCAAGAAGGTCAATCCCACAGCGGTCTACGAGATCCGGCCGATCGCGTTCTATCTGCCCGGCCTCGTCATCCCGCGGACAGAGACCTGAGCCGGCTTCAGGCCCGCGGTTTGGAGCCGCCGATCAGCCTGCGGACGAGGCGCACCAAAGGCTCGGCCATCAACCCGATCGCGGCGCCAATCAGGCTCGCGACCGCGGAAAGGAGATCGAACAGGCCGATGTAATCGAGGATCACGATCACCAGAATGATCACGATCAGCAGTGGAATCAGCCAGTCGAACATGTTGCGCGCTCCTGCCCGCTTGGTCGCGGCCGGCCAGGACTGCGTTCGAGCTGCGGCAATTCGTCAGAGCGGGATGACCCTTCTTTCGAACGGTCATCCCGCTCTATCTTTTTGTTGAGCATGATCTTTTCGGAAAACCGGTACCCACTTTTCCGGATCATGCTTGCCGGGGCTTGAACGAATATTGCGCATCCCCGATGATCGATCTCCGCGCTGCCCATAACGCAGTCTCTGTCCCCCAGCGGCTGGTTTCGAATGCTTTTCTACGAACCGCTGTTCGTCACCTTCTTCCTTGCCTTCTTCGCACTCTATTTGCAGGCGAGGCGGGCATTGTCGAAGAAGCGGACGCTGCTGATCGCAAGCCTCCTGTTCTATCTGTGGGGCGAGCCGGTCTTCGTGCTGGTGCTGCTGGTCTCGACCGCGATCGATTACGCGCTGTCGTTTCACCTCAGCGCGCTGACGCCCGAACGCACGCGGCGGTGGGCGCTGGCCGCCGGGATCGCCGGTAATCTCGGTATCCTCGTCATCTACAAATATGCCGACTTCCTGATCGGCAATATCAATCTCGCGCTCTCCCCGTTCGGGCCGCACCAGTTCGCGCTGCTGCACCTGGCGCTGCCGATCGGCGTCTCCTTTGTGGTGTTCGAAAAGATCACCTATCTCGTCGACACCTGGCGCGGCGTCTCGCGGCCGGCGGCTTCCTTCGTCGACTACTGCCTGTTCGTGCTGTTCTTCCCAAAACTGCTGGCGGGGCCGATCCTCAAATATCATGAGATGAAGGACCAGATCGCCTCGCCGCCGGCGATCGAATGGGATGACATCTTCGCAGGCTTTCTGCGCTTCGCGCGCGGCATCGGCCGCAAGCTTTTGATCGCCGATCCGCTCGGCGCCTTTGCCAACCAGATCTTTGCCGCCGATCCCGCCACAACAGGCGCCGGTTATGCCTGGCTCGGGCTCGCCTGCTTTACCTTGCAGATCTATTTCGATTTCGCCGGCTATTCCGACATGGCGATCGGCCTCGCGCGTACGCTCGGATTCCGGCTGAAGGAAAACTTCAACTCACCCTATGTCTCGCAGTCGCTGACGGAATTCTGGCGGCGCTGGCATATCTCGCTGACCACGTGGATCCGCGACTATCTCTACATACCTCTCGGCGGCGACCGGCGCGGCGAGGCGCGCACCTACATCAATCTCTGGATCTGCTTTCTCGCCTCCGGCCTGTGGCACGGCGCGAGCTGGAATTTTGTGCTGTGGGGCGTCTATAACGGGCTGTTCCTCACCCTTGAACGGCTGTTCTTGCGCGATGCGCTGGCGCGCTGCGGCAAACTGGTCGCGACATCTGTCACGCTCTTCATCGTCATGATCGGTTGGGCGATCTTCCGCTCGGAGAATACCGCGCATATCGCCCCATACCTCGCCGCGCTGTTTGGCAAATCGCAGGCCTTGGGCGTGCTGGAGGTGCCGCCGGAGGTGCCGCTGGCGCTGGTGCTCGGCGCTGTCATTTCGCTGTTTCCGGCGACGCGGCTTTATCCATGGCTGGTCCGGCAGCGCGAACAACATGTCTGGCTGCGTGGGCTCACCATCGCCGTGCTGCTCGTGATCTATCTGCTGGCGCTGGCGCGCGCCTTCGCGGTGCCGTTCCAGCCCTTCATCTATTTCAGGTTCTGACCATGAGCCGCTACGCCCTCTCCCGCCCCCTCATCCGCCTGGTCGTCGGCGCAGCGCTCGCGTTGCTGCCACTGGTCAGCGCGTGGAATCTGCTGATGCCTGCCCGGCAGATCCAGATCGGGCCGACGCTCGGCGGCGTCACCAACAAGATGCCGGTGGTGTTCTCGTGGTCTGCGATCCGCGACGGCAGTTTTCAGAAGGCGGTCGCCGACCGCGTCACCGAAGCCTTTGCGCTGCGCAGAATGCTGATCCGAATCAACAATGAAGTCCGCATGGCGCTGTTCGGCGAGCTCACCGCGCCGCATGTCGTGCGCGGCGCCAGGGGGCAATTGATCGAGCGGACTTATCTCGACGATTACTGCACGCGCACCGAGAGCCAGGGCGCGGAGCTTGCGGCGAAAAACATTCCAAAGCTGAGGGATATCCAGAACCACTATGTCGGCCGCGGTGGCGTGTTCGTCTACGTGCTGTCGCCGTCGAAGGTGGCGCATCTGCCGGAGTACTTTGTCGACAAGGTGCCTTGCCCGAGCACGCCGGCCGCGCGGACAAAATTCGTTGGCGAATATGTCGGCGCGCTAAAGCAAGCCGGCATCAATGTACTGGATACGGCAACCCTGATCCATCAGCTGAAAAGCGCCTACGATTTCGACCTGTTCCCGCAGGGCGGCGTGCACTTGAACGACGTCGGCGGCACGCGCGCCGTCACAGCCATCGTTGACGAGATCAACCGGCAGGCCGGCAGGCCGATCGTACCGTCCTTCACCTACACCTACGCGCTGTCGCGGCCGGTCGGCGCCGACCGCGAACTGGCCGACCTCCTCAATGTGTTCTTTCCGCCGCTCGCTTATCTGACGCCGAAGGTGAGCTACACGACATCGGCGCCATGCGCCGATCATCCGGCCCGCCTGCTCGAGATCGCGATGGTGGGCTCGAGCTTCAGCGACCTGCCGGCGCGCATATTGATCGAGCATAACTGCCTTGCGCGGCTGAACTTCTATTACTACGCACGGCTCGGCCGCTTCGGCGGCACGCCCTATCGCGAGCTGCAGCGCAATCTCGGCGAAGCCGAGATGCGCCCGATGCGCGATGCAAAAATCATGATTTTGGAAGAGAACGAAGCCTTTGTCGCGCGCAACGGCTATGTCGATATCCTCAGGGACATCGTGACGAAGCCTTGATGTTCAGGCTCGTCCATTCACGTTTGCGTCAGAATTCGGGAGAACAGGTTAACGGCCGCTCGCGATGGCGGCCGCATTACTTGCAAACGATTTCGCACCGGCCTAGCTTTTGCCGTTATCGAAGCGCTTTCCAACTAATATTTTCCCTGAACGAACGATGCCTGCACAACGGGCGATCAACTCAACGAGCCGGAGGAATTAATGGCCAAGCCTGCGCATCACACCCTCAAGTCTCTTTCCCTCGTCCTGGCGACCACAGCGACGCTTGCACTCGCGCCCGGAAGCGCTGCGATCGCAGCGCCGTTGCAGCCGATGGATCTGGCAAGCCAGCACGCCAACGACACCTCCGACGTCGTCAACGTCGCCGTTGTCGTACGCCGCGGCGCCGGTGTCGGCCCGCGCGGCAACGCCTACCGTTATGGCGGCGCCGCCGTGGTGCGCCCCGGTGGTGCCGTGGTGCGCGGCGGCGCCGTCGTCGTGCGGCCGGGATATGGTGGTGGCGTCCGCTGGGCCCGTCCCGGCTGGTATCGCTGGGGACCGGGCGGCGCGATCGCAGCCGGTGCAGCCCTCGGCTTCGTCGCCGCCGGCGCCGCCTATGCTTATGGCTCGCCGCCGGCTCCGGGCATGTGCTGGTACTACACCGATCCGACGCGGACGCAGGGTTTTTGGGATTACTGCCCGCAGTAAAGCAATGAGGCGTGTGAGCGATCAGAGCGAAAGGCTTCGGCCTTTCGCTTTTTTGTTTCGTGCTATTTCCTCCACGCAAGGCGCTTGAGGTGATCCGTGCAGCGCATGGCGAGTGCATCCGACTGAACTCGAGGAACGTGATGGAGGTTCTGATGCGCGCAATGGCAGTTGCGATCCTGGTGTTTGGCGTCATCTTGGGAGCACCCGCACAGGCTCAAACCTACGATCCCAACTATCCCTTCTGCCTTCAGACCTACGGCATCAACGGCAACTACATCGCCTGCGGCTATACATCGATGGCGCAGTGCAAATTGTCGGCGTCTGCCCGCGCGGCGCAATGCATCGACAATCCGTATTTTGGTTTTGGCAAGCGCCGCCGCTAGCGCGCCACAAAATCGATCCCTTTTCCGTTTGATGTAGATCAATCAGGGAGCAGTCCGTGCGGTGCACTGCACGGTGTACAAATGCCTCGCATTCGAGCGCTTGCCGATGCACAGGTTTAGCCGAACGCTTCTGGCTGTTGTCGTTGCACTGGGCTCACTGAGCGCGGTGTCGCAGAAGGTCCGCAACCCCGGCGTGACCGACACCGAAATCCGCATCGGCAATCTTATGCCCTATAGCGGGAGTTTGGCGACGTTCGGGGCGATCGGAAAGGCCGAAGCGGCGTATTTCGAGATGCTCAACGAGCGCGGCGGGATCAACGGCCGCAAGGTGCGCTTTATCTCGCACGACGACAAATCCGATCCGGCCATCGCTCTGAAGCTGACGCGCGGGCTGGTCGAAAATGACGACGTCCTCCTGATGTTCGGTTCGTTCGGAACTCCGGGCAATTTCGCCGTTCGCCAATACCTGAACGAAAAGGAAATCCCTCAGCTCTTTGTCGCTTCCGGCGACGATCATCTGACCGATCCGTCGATGTTCCCGTGGACGATGGGTTGGCAGCCATCGTTCCGGGAAGAAGGGCGCATCTACGCCAACTACATCCAGGCGTTCTACGCCGGAAAGCGGATTGTCGCGCTCTGGCAGAACGACCATTTCGGCCGCGAACTGTTCAGCGGTCTGCAGGACGGACTTGGCCAGGTCGCCCGAATGATCAGGGTCGACATTGCCTACGATCTCGCAGACGAGCATCTGGAGAACCACGTATCGATCCTGAAGCGATCGGGCGCCGAAATATTCGTGTTTGCAGGCGTGCCCGAGAACGCAGCGCGCGTGATCCGGATGGCCGCGCAGCTCGATTGGCACCCCGTATTCATCCTGAACCATTTTGGCTCATCGATCGCGATGGCGCTGGAGCCGGCCGGCCTCGACAAGTCGGTGGGCGTGATCACGGCGACCTTCTCAAAGGATGCGAAAGATCCGGCCTGGAAAGACGGGCAAGCCATCAAGGACTGGCAGGTGTTCGTCGATAAATATCAGCGGGCCGGAGGCAGGAACGACAGCACCGCCGCGTTCGGCTACGCCGCCGCCGAGGCGCTGGCCCATGTGCTGCGGCTAAGCGGCGATGACCTGTCCCGCGAGAATGTCATGAGGCAGGCGGCGGCGCTGAAGGACTACCAGGGCTCGGTTCTGCTGCCCGGAATCAAGGTCAGCACCGGCCCCGGCAACTTCCGGCCGATCAGACATTTGCGGCTGGTCCAGTTTGACGGCCGGACATGGCAGCCGATCGGGGACGTACTTGAAACGGCGTTCGCCAGCGTTCCGAAGTAGCCGATGGGCGAACAACGCCGTGCCTCACGGCACGTTGTGCTGACCGACAAATGAATCAGGCGCGGCTCTTGCGGCCGGCGATAAGTCCGTAAAGGAAGAGCAGGATAATTGCGCCGACGACGCCACCGATGAAGCCTGCGTTTTCTCCGGACTTGTACCATCCCAGGGATTGACCAAGGTAAGTCGCGACAAATGCCCCGACAATTCCGAGGACTGTCGTCAAAATGAACCCCTTGGGTTCATTGTCCCCGGGCATAAGGAACTTGGCAAGCACTCCCACAATAAAGCCAATCATGATCGTCCAGAGGATGCTCATTTCAATGCTCCATCCATGGATAAGGCGCGTTGCGCGATAGCGCCGTGGCAGAGGACGCAGCGCTCCAACGAGAAGCCCGGGGTTGAGATCAAGCCGATCCCGTCGGAGCGCGCACCGCGCCGTCGTCCGAAAGCCGGGGCAATCGCGCGCAGTGGCAAATTTTCCAATGAAGAATTGAGTCGCGCAATTGACCCAAGGTACATGGTTCGAGACGGCGGCCAGCGGCCGCCGCCTTGAAACCCTTCACGTCAATATTGAGAGTAGTACCCCTGAGACGGATACCCCTGCGGGCAAACAGTTTGGCCGTATTGGTCGTAGTAGCAGTTGCCGGATCCGTAACCGCCATAGCTGCCGTAGTAGGCACCGGCTGCGGCCGCGGCGCCCACTGCACCGTAGGCCAAACCCCTGCGATAATAGCCGCCACCGTAACCGGGATAGCCGGGGCGGCCCGCTATCGGCCGACCGGCGATGGGTCGACCTGCAATCGGATGCGATGGGCGCACGCGCCCCGCATAGCCGCCATGGACACGTCCGGCGCCGCCGTGAAATCCGCCGCCACCGCCCCGATAGCCGCCACCTCCGCCGCGGCGAGCATAGGCATCATCGGGGATCAAGGTTGCGGTGAGCAGAACGATGGTCGCTAGAACAGCGAGAATATAGCGGAGCATGACCGTACCCTCCTACGCATTCACAAGAGAGCGTGGGAGTGCGCCGTCCACCCCGGCGGAGGTTGACGTAGATCAATGGAAGCGGTCAGCGATTGGCGCGAAGCAGGAAAGTGGGGAAGAAGATCGCGGACATGCCAACAACCTCCAAGCGTCTAGCTTGGAGGTGCTAACCAAAAAGCCGCTTTAAATGCCATAAGCTTTTTTTAAGCGCGGTTGCGCCCGGTTTTGCGCGCCGCCGGCGGCAGCGAAAGCGAGACGGCCTTACTGAACCAGCACGAACGCGAACATCGCCACGGCGGCAGCCAACAGAATGACGTTGAGCGTAATTTTGAAGGTGTCCCGATCCATCGCGGCAGCTTAGGGCGGTATCGGCGAGGCCGTTATTGACCCAAGGGACACTGTTCTTCAGGACAATTGTCCCTGGCTTCAGTCTTCGGTTTAGATGGCCAGGTACCGTGGTCCCCTCATCAGGTACACCAATGCCCCCAACGGCCTCGGTCTCTCAGACCGGGGCCGTTCATGTTCGAGCCCTGCCACTCCTGCTATTAAAACAAAGACTTAACTCACTTTTCCAGCTCCCTGCCCAGCCCAAAATCCTCCCGGGGCGCACACTGGGGCGCACAAATTCTATTCCCGCACCAAAACCATTCCTTCAGTCTTGAAAAGGAAGTGCCCAAGCCCGTTTTGGACCCAAGGCGCACTTAGGCTGCCTCACTTACCATTAGTTATTCCAAGCGTTCGATGAAAATAAACCGCAGCCTCGATCTCACGAACCTTTCGGATCATGGCGTCACGGTGCTCGCCGACCGGGAGCTTCTCCGCACTCTCCCGGCTTTGCCGGGCATGATCGGCTAGACGCTCTTCCAGGGTGACTATTGGCTTCGTTTGATTGCGCATTCCGTTTCCTTATTCCGGTGGCTTCAGTTCGCCGGCGAGCCACCCTGAAGCCGACCTCATCGCATCTTGATCGATCGTGACGGTCAGCACGTGATCGCACTTGGCGCAGTCAAAGGTGCGGATATCGAACCCTTTTGGACCCGGAGATATCCTCGCAAGCATCATTCGCGTGTGACACTTCGGACATCTGGGCCGCTCAATGGACAACAGACGCGGTTCGGGGCCTATGTGGGAATCGGGCATGTGCTGCACCACTGGGTCAGGCGGGAGCACAACACTCTCAGTCACCGATAACTGCCGAGGCCGGGGCGGTGATGCAGATGAAGGTAGGTGCCCCGCGTCTCAAATGTAAGTGCACAAGTATACACAGCGTTGAAAAAACGCACCGGATGCAGTGCCTACTCGTCGATCTCGCGGAGCTTCTGCTCCAGCTCGGCAACCAGGCCCTTGATGCGCTCTGAATCCTCGGGGTTGGCCGCCATCTCGCGCGCGATCTGCCGGTACTTCAAAATCTGCATCTCAAGTTCGACGCGCTCGTTCTTGTGAGCCATGGCACGCCGTTCCCAGTGTCTAATGTAGACGACCGAGCGGCTGATTAGTTCAATATCCTGCGCAATTGACCAGCGGACGGTTCTGAGACTCGTTCGGGAACAAGGAGCATTATGGAACTCGCGTCCATGCGCCGGCTGGAAATTGACCTCCAGCCAAAGTGCCAGCAACAGACTTGCCAGGCTTCGAACCGTCCTCGTACCGCCGCATCATAAAATGTCCTAAAGTTCCATGGGGTCGCGCTCCGAACATAAAGGCGGAGCAGATTGACTAGCGAAGTTTGACAGTAAATCTGAAGCAACAAGGTCGGCTTTACCCCCGGCGTAACGCTGGCCGGTGTGCTGGCTATTGCTCAAGCGATTTGAGGAAGCCGATGAAATCGCCGACTTGCCCGGGATCCAACCTGAACTCGGGCATATTAGGATGACCGGTGGAAAGCCCTTCGCCGAGCGCTTCTTCGAGCAACTCGACGGGATACCGTAGGTGGAGAGTTCGAAACGGCGGGGCAATGGGTAGGGAACTCTGGGTAAACTTGTCGATGGAGTGGCAGTGCGAACAGTTAGCTTGTGCAAACGCTTTGCCCGCCGAGACGCTGGGTTCGGCGCTGCATAAGGTTGCATTGACCAACACGCTTAATGCGAAAGCAACAGATGGTACGATTCTCACCTTAGGTTGCTGCATGTAAATCAATAGACGCTCCCGGCCAACGTGCTCATTGTGTCCGTCCAGAAGCCACCGTAATGGCCTCATAGTCTAAGCAAACTGCGTGGGCTTTGCTGGATGAGCCGTTTTCGGATGGTGGTCGTGCAGGTACGATGCCAAATGGTGTCCAACTATAGCGTCCCCGGCCACAGCCGTTTCGAAAAGGTTCTCCTGGACGTCGCGAGGGAATTCAGACCACAATGCAAGCGCCGCTTTACCCAATAAGCGTTCAAATTCGTGAGTTGAGTTATTCACCATCTTCATTGGACTCCGCTGTTTAAGTCATCGGTTCCGCAGTCGCGTTTCATTATCTGGTTAGGTTTCTTTACCGACCCTTGTGGTGGCCCTGCACCGCGGTCGGTGGCGGTGTTAGGAAGGCGTCGAACCGCTCCTGCACGATGGCGTAGCATTCGCAAGACGCCTTCTCCAGGCCCCCTCGATCCAGGATCTGTATGATGCCGCGGCGATAACCGATGAGGCCAGCGGCCTGCATCGATTGTGCGGCAAGCGTTACTGATTTTCGATTAGCCCCAAGCATTTGCGATAGAAATTCGTGCGTATACGTGAGTGCTTCGCCCCCGGCGCGGTCGTGCATCATCAGCAGCCACCGACACATTCTTTCTTCTGTCGTGTGCACCGAATTACAGGCAACCGTCTGTTGGACCTGAGAAAGCAGGGTCTCCGAGTAGCTCACGAAAAGATCGCGCACGTGCTCACTGTTTTTAAATTCATACTGCAGCAGTTGGATCGGGCAGCGAACAGTATGACCAGCGAGTTGCACAATGCAGCGATTAAAGGAAACACGGCTATACATCGCTGCAAAAAGCCCGAAAGCACCTTCCCGACCGATGTTAGCGGTCTCGATTGCGGCACCATTCTCTAGGACCGTCAACAGGGACAGGACCGAACCTTCGGGGAAATAAGCGTGCATGAGAAGGCCCCCCGCATCACAGACCATCTCACCGAGCTTGAAATTGACGGGCTCCAAATGGGGAATTATTCGCTTGCGGCTGGCCGGCTCCAAGGCGGCAAGCAGTCGATTGTTCCGCAAGTCATGATCCGTTTGTGCTTTGAGCATCGCCTCAGGTCAATCTATTTAAACGCTGCCGGTTTATCTTGCGAACGAAGAACAATGCCGGTGTTAGGCGAATATTGGCGTCAAGTCTGAGCAGTATAGCTCAGTACTTGCTACAAAGTTCCGATCGAACTTCCTGAACTCTCCCCAAATAACGTGCGCAACTCCCCGGTGCCGTGCTCCGGTAAGGTTTAGCGACTAGCCGACGGTTCGACGCAAGGTCAGAGGGCTTGGACGGACCTGGCCCGATACAACGAAGGTTTGATTGGCGGCAGCTGTCGCTTAACGCGAGGGCATTACTTTTCGCTCTCCGGCCTCTGCCGGTCGGTCCATACGTCCGCCATCCGAAGGCAGTGCGCCTTCAAAGCCGGATTCAGAGTTTAACTCGCGAGTTCAATGAGTTCCGTTGCTAAGCGCAGGCACTCAAGGTCGCTCTTTCGGTCGTTATCGGGATCGGACATGCGTTCATCCTGGAAACCGTGAGTGATCGCACGCCACCCCTCCTGCTGTCGGTGGTGCACACCACGGAGCCACCACGACATTCGTGAAGGGGCGCTAGGTCGTTTTCGACTTGAGGCCGCTCTGATATCCGCTGTGTGTCAAAAGGCGACTTCGGCCGCAGAACCGGACTAGGTTCGCTTTACCCCCTAACAAACGAACATTCGAGGACGCGGTTCGAATGTCCGCTAAGTGCCAAAAGCCGAAAGTCGGCTGACCTTATTCGATCACTTCGTCGGCGTACGCCGGCAAGCTTGGGGGCGAGGCGCTTTCGCGGTTTTGAGGTTTATGACCAAACGTAAGCTTGCTCGCCTGCTCGACGGGCAGATCGCCGGGCTTGCCTATGTCACTTGGATTGTCGGAACCGACAAAGGGTGCCGTGCCTGATTACTGCAACCATTCGGCGTGACACGCATTGGCATGGGAGCCAACCCAAAGGAGCAAAATGCAAATCGCCCCAGAGATCACGTTTGAAGGTTCAAACTCATCCGACGCTGCTCGTGCCCAAATAATGCGTGAGATAGAGCGGCTCGAAACCCATAATCACCGCATTACAGGTTGCCGGGTGAAAGTGATCGCACCCAGTCACAAGCATCGCCATGGTACCGGATTTCAGGTCCACATTTGGTTGACGGTTCCGCCGCATGAAAACATCGTGGTAGACAAGTCAGCGTCAAATGACGCACGACATGAACATGCTCAAGTTGCGATAAAGGACGCTTTTACGGCTGCTCGGCGTCAGATCGATTTGCTTGCGGCTTGAGACTACCGGGCGAGATTTGCGTGCGCGACGAGGCTGTCTTCGCTCGCTATCTGTATAGTGCGGTGTCCGAACATTTCGACGGCATAACGGTTTTGACCGGCCTCATCGATAAATATCGCGACGACTGTTCCCTCGGTGCGGTTGCTGAACGCTTGATCTACCTTGTCACCAATTGCGAATTTGGAAGCCATGGCGAATCCTCCAACCCATAGGCTTTGCCTCTAGTCAGACTTATGTGCGGCTTCTTTGCGATCCATAAGTTGTCCCCGGTGATGTGGGTGATGTGAAGTGCCGGGGTTATTCACGTAACGCTGCTCGATGTTGAATAGAATACGGCATCATAACGCCAAGTTCCGATATCATCATACGAACACACAAGCACCGTCCAACGAACAAGCGGGAACTGCCGTTTCGTCGCAACCATTGGCGACGGGCATCATTGACTCACTGTTAAACAACCAGGAAGAACTTTCATAATGTCGAATACTAACCAGAATAACACAAATCGGAATTTGGCGCAGCAGCCGGCCAGCAAAGAACAGATCGATGCAGCGGTTGCATCGACAAACTCCTTCGCGGGCGGCGTCCAAGCGATTGCCACAGCTTACGGCGACTACACCAAGAAATCGTTTGAAGATACCAGGTCGTTTGTCGAGAAGCTCTCAGGCGTGAAGTCGCTCGACAAGGCGATTGAAATTCAAACCGAATTCGCCAAATCAGCTTTCGAGACATTCGTAGCCGAGTCTCAGAAGATTGGCGCGCTCTACCGCGACCTTGCCAAGCAAGCCTATAAACCTTTCGGTGGTCTTCCCGCCCCGACCAACAGATAACGCTTACCCTCGCGATGTCAGTGCAAGTTGCCCTGCTCATCGCGGGGCTTTTTGCTCCACCGAGAGCCTTGCGCTCCGCGTTTCAGGAGAAGACATCATGTCCCATGTCAATTCGCCCTTCCAGAATTGTTCCCTCGATCCAGCGGCGGTGATCGCCGTAAACCAGGCATATGATCTCGCATGTCAAACGCTCCAGAACATCGGCCAGTTGGAAGTGGATCGCGAGATCATCGCTCGGGGAATTTTGCGAGTCGCAAAGACTGGCGAGCGTGACGCCAACAAATTATGCGAGCGTGCTATCCTTGGATTGACCGCGTTTGACTACCGGCAGGATGGCACCTAGGCGTTGCATGTTCCATCCGAGAGCGTTCTGGCGGCGCGGGTTGCGGGGGTGAGGCCAAGGCCAGACTATGAGGTTGCGGCTGCGAACGTGGCGTGTGTAACCGAAACTTTTGTCCCCAAAGCTCCGCATGAGCATCAAGCTGCTTGGCCAACGCTTTGACCACACCGGTGCCGAGTCCGGTTTTCGGTTGAGCGAACACGCCGTCAGGTTTGCCCGTGCCATTGTCGCAGACCGCAAGCTGCCAATCAGTGCCTGATACATCGTAGGAGACCCTGATCGCGCCGTCCTCTGTGACATCCTTGAATGCGTGCTTGAGGGAATTGATAACCAGTTCGGTGACGATCAGGCCGATGCTCTCGGCATTGCGCCTCGTGGCAGTTCCGCCGCCCTTACCATCGAATTGGATCGAAACTGGCCGATTGTCGCTAATCATCGATTGCGCCAGAGCGGCGCAGAGCGTCTCAAGATAGGGGGCCATTTCAATAATCGCGTTGGCGACAGAGCCGTGCAGGTGTTTTTGAACGGTGGCAACCGAAATGACCCGGTTGTGAGCGTCTTCCAAATGACGACGGGTCTCTTCTGACTCTACGGCTCTTGCCTTCAACATGATGATGCTCGCGATGATCTGGAGGCTGTTGACCACACGGTGTTCCAACTCCTCCAAAAGCATCTGCTTCTCGCGTATCAGATCATCTTTTCGTTTTCGAGAATGCGTTTTTCAGTAACGTCTTCAATACCGAGCAGAATTGTGGAGTGCAAACCGGCTTCATAAAACACCTTGCGGGCATTCAGCAGCATCGTGCGTCGTCCGATGCCGGGGAAATCATGTTCAACTTCGTAGTTTTCCATGGCTCCCTGCTCGGGAAGAATTTTTCCCAGCAACACACGGAGCTTCGGAATATCCCACTGGCCGTCTCCCAGATCATACAGGAGCTGGCCTTGAGTATGGTCGGCCTTGACCTTGAATTTCAGATAGAAGGATTGGCTCGCGGCAACGACACGAAGATCCTGATCGAGAACGACGAGAGGTTCGTGCAAGTATCCAGGCGTCCTGGACGTCGGTGAATTGTTTTCTAAACATGGCAAAGCTCTCGCGAGGGCGGGAGTTCTACCGAACTCTCAGTCCCTGGCGCGCCCAACCGCTGCCGGAGATGAATTCACCCTATGCCCCTTATGTCCGGTCGGCAACTCAAATCGATGCTCCGGCTGGCCCGATCACCGGATTGCTACTATTTGCATCAAAAGAACGCCCGTTCAGCTTTGCAGGGTCGGGGCGCTATTGAGAAGCTGGGAAACGGCGGTAACAAGTTGCGCTAGCGCGAAAGGCTTTGCCAACATGATGCTGTTGGGGACGCCTTGAGAAGTCCAGTCCTCGGCGCTTTCGCCGCTCATGTAGACAACCGGCATGTCGGGCATGTTCTCTCTGGCGTGCCGCGCGACGGCCCAACCATCCATCTTACCTTTTTGCGAGACCAATATCGGTCACAAGCGCGCGGTAATTGGGATGATCGGTATCGTCCAGTAGCTCAACCGCCTGCTCACCCGAAGATGCCATGGCTACTTCGAACCCGCCGTCCGCGAGAGTTTCCTCGACAACGCTCTGAATCAACTGATCGTCTTCGACGACCAGAATCACTAAGTCTTGCACTAAAAATCCCTCCCACTGCCACCCGAGACATCGTGCAGGTCGGCGATTTGTTCCAGCCGACGGGGAACGAGGGACATTAGCCTCGGTGAGACAATGTCCGCTTTCGGTCAAAAACAGACTTGAGACAACGCCCGCTGCATGTCTGCTAACGGGGTAATCTCGGACATGCAGGTTAGGGCTGCCCCCGACTCTATTCACACCCACCATGGGCAGCGGCCCCGGCTTAGGTCCGAACCCAAATAGTTGCCTGACGCAGCGGGTTCCTTTTTTGACGAGAAAAATCGCGAAAGTGTTCAAAATTGCACAGGCGGTCGAGGCAGAACATGCTCCGATGAACCCAGAGTTCGCAGCCGACCTGCGGACTCCAGAAACAAGACGGCCCCAGCGCACCGCTTCCCCCACCGCTGGGGCCGTTTCTCTCGCAACAGCCGAGCGCGCGATGAAGTCGGACACAGTCGAAATCGTAGGGATGGTTACCATCTTGCTCAGCGCTCTGCAGTTGGGCTGGTTGCTGCTTGTGGTCTTGTCTTAGCGGCCCAGCTGCATCTTGGGTCCGTGTCTCCTGTCTGCTCCGGCTTGGTCGCACAGTGGCCGCAATGTCCACTTTGGAGCGCATAACGGAACTCAGGTCCCGGACATCGCGCCATGGCCGCCTTGAAGAGGCGCTACGAGTTATTTCACGCTCTCAATGACCGGCATCTTCCAACTATTGTCGAAAACCGCCTTTTCAGGACAGCCCCGAGTCCGCTTTGGGTCAAAAGCGGACATCCCGCGATGTCCGGCCCATGTCCGCTTTACCCCCGAAAGCGGACATCGGTCAGAAGGCCCGCAGATGTCCGCTTTGTGCCAGGAGCAGACATGCCGGTCGACAGCCGACCACCGGCATCGCAGGTTGATGGCGCGCGCGGCAATATGGGCCAGCCGGCCGCTGCGCCGCGGAGAACGCATACCAGAGAGCGACCGTTTCAGCCGAGCCGGGATCGCCTGTCGCGTGTACCCACAACTAGAATTAGTAGCTAGTCGCTGGAAGAACCCTGGTCAGTAAATACGGGCCGTCGGCTCGATATACTGAATGTCTTTGCTCAAGGTGTATGTGTGTACCGGGCGATAGTCTAACCGGACGGCTCCCTTTGCATCCACCCAGGCAAGCGTGTGTTTCATCCAGTCTTGGTCATTCCGCTTGGGGAAATCCTCGCGTGCGTGAGCACCGCGACTCTCGGTCCGGGCGATGGCCGAATCCACCAGAGCCGTCGCCTGAAGAAGAAGATTTTCAAACTCAAGACTTTCGACCAAATCGGAATTCCAGATCATCGATCGGTCCGACACGGCGATGTCGGACAGACCGTTCCAGACCTCCCGTAAAGCTTCTTTGCCTTCTTGCAATATGCTTCCGGTCCGAAACACGGTCGCATAGCTCTGCATTGCGCGCTGCATCTGCGAGCCTGAGGGTGGGAGTTGGCGTTCCGCCCTTGGCGTTGCGTAGTCTGTCGAACCGAGCCAACGTCTCTTCTCCGGCATCGGGTGGCAGTTCAGGCTGTGAAGCTTTCGCAGTGAATTTTTCGGCGCAACGTAAGGCTGCCGCACGGCCGAACACGACGATATCGAGAAGCGAGTTGCAGCCGAGTCTATTCGCTCCATGAACCGAAACGCAGGCGGCCTCGCCCGCAGCCATTAGGCCGGGCACGGTGGCGTCAGGATTGCCGTCGGACGGTCGGATCGCCTCCCCGTGATAGTTTGCGGGGATGCCGCCCATGCAATAGTGGGCGGTCGGCAGCACGGGAATTGGCTGCCGCGTCACGTCGACGCCGGAGAAAACGCGCGCCGATTCCGATATGCCCGGCAGCCGTTCGTGCAGCATCGCTGGGTCCAAGTGATCAAGGTGCAGGTAGATGTGATCCTTTTTCGGACCCACGCCCCGCCCTTCGCGAATTTCCACTGTCATGGCGCGAGAGACGACGTCGCGTGATGCGAGGTCCCGCGCGCTGGGCGCGTAACGCTCCATGAAGCGTTCGCCTTCGGAATTGGCCAGGTAGCCGCCTTCTCCGCGCGCACCTTCAGTGATGAGACATCCTGCCCCATAGATGCCGGTCGGATGAAACTGCATGAACTCCATGTCTTGCAACGGTAGGCCAGCGCGCAAGACCAAACCGCCTCCGTCGCCCGTGCAGGTATGCGCAGACGTGCAAGAAAAATAGATCCTGCCGTAACCGCCCGTTGCCAGGATGACGGTCTGTGCGCGGAAACGATGCAGCGTTCCATCCATCAGTGACCACGCGATAACGCCGCGGCACTCGCCCTCCACCATGACGAGATCGAGCACGAAATATTCGATAAAAAACTCGGCTCCGACCCGCAGGGCTTGCCCATAGAGCGTGTGGAGCAAAGCATGTCCCGTCCGATCCGCAGCTGCGCAAGCGCGTGGAACCGGATTCTTGCCGAATTCGCTCATATGGCCACCGAATGGCCTCTGATAGATTTTCCCATCTTCGGTGCGGGAGAATGGCATCCCCGCATGTTCCAGCTCGAGGACCGTGGGGACGGCCTGCCGGCACATGTACTCGATCGCATCTTGGTCACCGAGCCAGTCAGACCCTTTGACCGTATCGTACATGTGCCATTGCCAACTGTCTTCGCCGAGGTTGCCGAGACTGGCTGCAATGCCGCCCTGGGCTGCAACCGTATGACTGCGTGTAGGAAACACCTTTGTGATGCAGGCAGTCGTCAAGCCTGCCTCGACGGCGCCCTGAGTGGCGCGCAAACCGGCACCGCCGGCACCGACGACGACGACATCAAACGTATGGTCGATGAACTTGTATGCGTCTGCGCGTGTCGCATTCATGTTGTTCCCCGATTGGCTAGGGATTGGATGCCGATCTTCAACACGGCGTAGACGCCAGAGATTGCGACGGCTGCCGAAAAGAAATTGTTCAAAGCTACCGAGACCACTATGTGCCCTTCGTTGTGGACGTTGTCCTCGAGTTGCTGCGCGTGCGCGGCGACCGGCCAAACCGCTGTCGCACCAACAAAACTCATGAAGTCGCGCCGCCGCATGTGCCCCTGAGAATACGCCTTCTCGAATATCGGAAGCCTAGCACTTAAGACCGGGCAGCGAGCGAGAATTGGCTACGCCCGGCTCTGGCGGATCTGGGCCAATGTCCGAATTGGGTCAGAAGCGGACCTGACGGCCCGGCTGCGGAATGTCCGCTTTACCCCCGATAGCGGACATCGGGCGGATGGATCGGCATGTCCGCTATGTGCCAGAAGCGGACAGTGCGCGTCTATTCGATCACCTCGTCGGCGCGGGCGAGAAGCGACGGCGGGATTTCAATACCGAGCGATTTTGCGGTCTTGAGATTGATGGTAAGCAAGAATTTGGTGGGCTGCTCAATTGGAAGGTCGGCCGGTTTGGCGCCTTTGAGAATTCGATCGATATAGTGGGCGCCGCGCCGCGCCAAGGCGGGGAAGTCAGGGCCGTAAGAAATTAATCCGCCGGCTTGCACTCTCTGGCCGCCCGCTCAGGTAAATCGACGGCAGCCCTGCTTGCGCCGCAAGATCGGGCACCCGGTTCTGCGGGGAGTTAAAGATCGCGTCACCCACTATGTACAATGCTTCCGCCCCTCCGGCTTTGGCGGTGGCAATTGCGCCAGGAATTTCCTCTGCTTCGCGCACCTCGATAATGTCGAGCTGAAAGCCGAGCGTGGCAGCCGCAGATAGTGCGTCCCTTGGAATAACAGCCGATGGATCTCGTTTGAAGGATTGATGAAAGCTGCCAAACGCTTCGCCTGTGGCAAAAGTTCTCGAAGAATGCCAAGCGCCTTTCCCATGAAATCGCCCCAGCACAGCGTGGCGACACCAGTCAGGTTTCCGCCAGGACGAGCGAGGCTTGACACAAGTCCCAAACCGACCGGATCGGCGACGAAGATCATTACAATTGGTATCTCGGAGGTCGCTTCCTTAACGGCGCGCACGGGTTGAGGAGCGAAGGCGACGATGAGATCGGGTTTCGATCGCACAAGATCGGCGGCGAGCGCCGGCAGCCGATCGAAGCGACCACCCGCTTCCTTACGCTCGATGACGATGGTGGTACCCTCGAGCCAGCCGAGCTTGCGAAGCTCGTCCGATAGAGCGTTGCTAATCGGCCCCGGTGCACACGAGGTGGCGCACAGCATCCCTACGTGCGCCACTCTCCGCACGGCTTGAGCTGTGGCCGCCGACGCGAAGGCAAGCAGCACAACCAGAAGGACCGGCACCGTAGCGAAAAATCGCCTCATTCGATCACCGTGTCGTCGCGCAGGAAGATTTCGCCATTGCGAGGTCGAGCGCCATAGCCCCGAGAGGTCTGAGCTATAGCAGCTTCAGAGCCGACCGGCGATCTAATGTCCGCTTTGGGTCATAAGCGGACATCCCGCGATGTCCGGACCATGTCCGCTTTACCCCCGAATAGCGGACATCGGCAGGCTGGATCGCCATGTCCGCTAAGTGCCAAAAGCGGACATCCGAGCTGTCGTGACCATGTGGTGTGATCATGCTCCTGGCCGCTGGCGCGAGACCGCGCTACGACGGCCTGCAACACAAGTTCGGAGGGTGCCGAGGACGGCGCGTGGCCCCGTCCCCGGCGTGCGTTCCCGCAAGACGCGTGACAATGCCGGAGGGAATGCCCTTTATCCGGTCAGACGCGAGCGATCGTAACGCCGACGAACCTCGTCCCCTCGTCCGACTTCAACTGCATCAGCACCGCGCGTTTGCCATTCATATGGGCATCCTTGATGGCATTGCGCACGTCGACCGGGTTGGAGACCTTCTTCCCACCGACATCGAGGATGATGTCGCCGGCCTTGAAGCCGTGCGCGGAGGCGAGCCCGCGAGGGTCGATGTCGACCACGACCACCCCTTCGGAGCCTTTGCCCGTGGCGTGTTCGGCGGCAGCCAGCATCAGGCCGAGTTTCGGCACGTCGGTGCCGGTCGCGGCGGGCTGCGGCATGGCAGCAGCGCGCTCCTTCGGCATCTCGCCGAGCGTCAGCGAGATGCTCTTCTCCGCACCCTCGCGCCAGATCGTGACATTCACCGCAGCGCCGGGCGCCATACCGCCGATCTGCATGGCGAAGTCGCGGGCATCCTTGACTGGATTGCCGTTCACGGCGGTGATGACATCGCGCGACTGGATGCCGACCTTGGCGGCGGGACTATCCGCCATTGGTTCGGCAACCAACGCGCCTTTGCTCTCCTTCATGCCGAGGCTTTCGGCGATGGCGGAGGTGACCGGCTGAATCTGGACGCCAATCCAGCCGCGGCTGCTTGCCGCGCCCTCTGCGGCATTTGCTGCAGAGACTGTCGGAAGTATCGAGTGACGGAAAGAATCCGGCCCGACCAGCAGCGCGGCGATCGCGAGATTGCCGGCCGTGGCAAGAAGGATGAGGCGCCGCGCCGAAAACGCGCGTCCCAGTTCGTATCTTGGGGTCGTCATAATGCTTACATCTCCCTTTGGATGGCGCGGTCGGCGCCGGTTCGCGGTTAAATGGCAGCGCCAGCATTGCTCGGAGATTGCCGCGGAATTAATATTTTTTCATCAGTCGCGCTTCGTATTGGTTTGCTGAGGATCACAGCCCCGGCACCCGCGGCTCCTCGACGGCGATGTCCGAGTTGGGTCAAAAGCGGAAGTCGGGCCGCCTGAACGGCATGTCCGGTCTACCCCCGAAAGCAGACATTAAACGCAGGTGTGGCAGGTCCGTTTAGTGCCAGTAGCAAGCATGGCTCGTCGCTGATCTGCATTATTCGGTCACCCTGGTCCCAAGCCAGTGCAAGAGTATCGGATACAGTCTTGGTAAACGCTACGACATTCGAACGACGGTATTTGCTTCAGGGAAAAACAAGCGCGATATCGATCACGACAAAGATTTATGCATTTTTGTTTGGCAGTATTGGCCGCAGCGACGATGATAGAAGCGTTATCGGCATCTCGCGCATCCAATGCCCCCGAACTTGATGGCATAAAGGCTATGAAGAGCACCGCAACAATGGAGAACGATTGCTTAGTATATCTCATGGCTCAGCCCCCTGAGTTGAAAGCACCACGAACTCTGGTGGTGTCGCATCTTGCCATCAAAGCTTCTTCCCATCTCTCGCCCCAATATTTCAGCCGATGGTAAGCATTTTTCGGCGCAGGTCCATGGGAGGTAGAATGTCCGCGTTGGGTCATTAGCGGACCTCGGCACGTGTCACCGGGATCCTCAACAGCGGACATTCATTGGCGTGGCTGGAACGTCCGCTAAGTGCCAAAAGCGGTCGCATGGCGTGATTGCTGGGCGGTTACCCGCCGGCATGAACCTCTTTAGCCTCTGAAGACACAAAGGACGCGTATATCGCGGAAGAGCCGTGACGGAGGCATATGATGAAGGCCATGAAAGCATCGATCTGTGTTGCGGTCACCGCGCTGGCCCTGAGCCTGTCCGTCATCGTGCCATCCTACGCCGAGCAGGATGAGGCAAGCCGTCTCGAACGGCAATCCACGGAGCTCTATCAGGCCGGAAAGTACGCGGCAGCGCTTCCGGTGGCCCAGCAGTTGCTGGCCATTCGCGAGAAGGAGTTTGGTCCCGATCATGCGATGGTCGCGATGCCGCTGAATGACCTGGGCACGATCCACTACAATCTGGGCCAATACGCCGTTGCCGAGCCGCTGTACAAGCGCTCACTGGCCATCCGGGAGAAGACGCTGGGTCCGGAGCATGCCGAAGTCGCGAGCGTGCTGAATAATCTCGGCGACCTCTACCGCGCGGAAGGAGCGTTTCGCCGAGGCGGAGCCGCTGCTCAAGCGGTCGCTCGCCATTAACGAGAAAGCGGCCGGTCCCGACGATCCGTCGATCGTGATGGCGCTGAGCAACCTGGCTGTTCTCCATTGCAATCAAGGTCGATGCGACAAGGCCGAGCCGCTGTTCAAGCGGGGACTGGCCATCCTGCAGAAGGCGCACGGCCCCTACGATCCTGAAGCCACGGTGCTGATGAACAACCTGGCCGATGTCTACATCAACACGCGTCGTTATGCCGATGCCGAGCGTCTGCTCAAGCGGTCGATCGTCGTGACCGTAAAGGCGTACGGCCCCGATCATCCTGACGTCGCGCAGGCGCTGAACAATCTGGCCGCGCTCAACGGGCGCATGGGGCGCAGCGCCGAAGCCGAGCGGCTCTACAAGCAGGCGGTGGCCACCTTCGAGAAGACGTTCGGTCCGGATCATCCTGATCTCGCGGATGTGCTGGAGAACCTGGCCCATCTCTACAAGGATCAAGGCCGCCACGCCGACGCCCGCGAGGTTTTGCAGCGATCGATGGCCATCCGCGCGAAGGCGGGTTCGCCCAGCTGAGCGACTTAAGCCTCGCGACAGCCGGACTTGGTCTCCATCAGCGGAAATGTCCGCTACGGGTCATTAGCGGACATCCCGCGATGTCCGGCCCATGTCCCCAATAACGGACATTCAGATGACCGCTTGCGATGTCCGCTAAGTGCCAAAGAGAGTTGCCGTCGCCGAGGCCGCTTGATCAACATGAGCGCAGGACCGAAGCCCCGCGCCATCGCCTCAGTGCGCCACCAGCACGATCCCGAGAACAAGAAAAATAGCGGGAATGGCCCACATCAAGAAACCAAGGGGCATGGCCGTGCTCAAGTCGAACAGCGGCTCCGAACCCAGGGGGGCAGGTTCGGAGCCTAAGTTTGCGTATCTGACAAGTGCGTCCACGGGGACGAAGACGCGCCATGACTACGCTCAGGCTGGCACGTTGGTTCCTATTTCCAAATTCACTTGGCCCTGCCTCGACAACAGCCGCGGGGCCGGCCGGGATTTAGATTGATATGGCAGCCCGGCGCGTGGGGTGAGTTCGGACGGCGCGCCGGGCTCCAACCATCCCGAAGGCCGAGGAATGGCCCCTCCTGAAGTAAGGATGATTCGTGGCCAGAAATCGCCAGCACTTCATTGCGCGACAAGCACGTAGCCGGCAGCGAACAAAATGGCGGGTATGGTCCACATCATAAATCTGAGGGGCATTGGGTCTCCCTGGGCTCCGCAGCCGGAAACGGCCCCAGCGAAGGACGCAACGCTGAGGCCGCTCACCGCCTCGGCGGTTGAGGGGGCATACCGACGGCTCAGACTTCGAGTCCTTGCGCGGTCGATCGTTCCAAAAAAGAAAGCATCTGGATCGCCCAAAACGAAACCGCCGCTGGGGGCTAATCAGCGGCGGCTTCTCCGGATACGCTCAGTCGCTGACGATCGTCTAGCCAACCCTCAGGTTTTCTGCCGACTCTTTGCCGCGGTTGGCGACGACTTCATAGCTTACCTTGGCTCCCTCATTCAGGCTGCTCAACCCCGCTTTTTCAACTGCCGAGATGTGCACGAACACATCCCTGCCGCCGCCGTCGGGCTGAATAAAGCCAAATCCCTTGGCCGGGTTGAACCACTTCACAGTACCTGTCGCCACGTCGTCGCCTCCCTGGTTGATCGGTGATGGAGATTAGCGCCTCAAACGGGCTGCGCAAAGAAAACCCGCCGGGTTGTGCAACCGGCGGGCCATTCCAAAAACGTCCCAGAATGTCGCGGTACGCAATACCAGTTCCGCGGCCCGATCAGGTTGATGCAGAAGGGTTAAAAAACTGCGGAGGGACTATGCCCGCCGGCGTGAACAGGCGGGCCAGCCTGCGACGCGACGCCGCTTGCTTCTCCGAAGATCTAGGCTTTGGATGCCGTTGCCGGAGTTTGGGGGGTAGCAATGAAGCTAACGCCGACGCGGGAGGCGATGCCTCTATCGGTATGGATTGCGCTTGTGCTCATGGCCCTTGGTGCCGTCATTTACCTGACCGGCGTTGTGGTCGTTGACGACATCATGGCGTTTATTTCCGATAAGAAGTGATGCTAGCGAAAACCCGCCGGGGACCTGGCGCCGGCCGCCGCCGGGTTGAGTCTCGGCGATGGCCTTGCGCAAATACTCCCGCGGCTGTGCTAACCGCCATTGGGCTTAACTTGAAGTCCAGAGGTTAAAGAACAGCGCGCCGCAAGAAGGCGGCCCCGAACCAAGCGGCAGGTTCGGGGCCTAGTCCACTGTGTACTGACAAAAGCGTCCATGGGGGCGGACGCGCCGTGATTACGCTCTGCCGGCGGATTGGTTCCTAGCGCGACGCGTGGGCGCCGCTAAGTCGCACCCATGGCCCGTCTTTACACGCGCCAGATCGTGATATCGGTCGGGCCAGCTTAAGCCTGGTCCCCATCTGGCTTGAGTTAGAGCCGGGGCGGAAGTTGCCAGCTTCCCCTCGGCTTGCCAAAGAGAAGGCAAAATGAAGAGCCCACGCCGCGGTCGTTTCAGCTTCAAAGAACATCGGGAATTAAAGTCGATGCTCTCCGCGGGTGCGACTCCGGAACAGGCGCCGCGAAATTCAAAACGTCGCGAGAAATGATCTTGCAGAAGCCTTCGGAGTTGGGAGTTCGGGTAGATGGTGTAGTCGTTCAAGGAAGCGATGACGATGGACGGTCGAATATTCAACAGCCTTGGGAGGCACGTGGCCAACGTTCAGTCACAGATAATTTATGACCGACTTGGCAAGAAGCTGTACGACCTCCGAGGTAAGAAAATTTATAAGCTAACGGGCGAACTCGTCGGCCACTTAAGCTCGCCTGCAGGCGACCAGAGGCTTGATAAGTTCACCGATAGATTATTTCCAGAATCATGAACCGCCGGCTGGTCGAGCTGGGGCTGAAGGCGAAGGCAAAATGACTCCAAACCAGCGCGAGCGGCAGATCATGCAACGCCTCCGGGGCAACGGATGGGTGAAAGCATTTATGCTTCCCGACAGGTCAAAGACCATCGAGGGGCTGCTAGCCAAAGGCTGGATTGAAGGTCAGGGGCTCGGCCACGAACGGGCGTACCGCCTCACGGATGCTGGACTGGCTGCCAAGAAGGTGCCGATGAGGGTTCGCTAAGCCGACACTGCGAAGCCCTCCGGGGGCGGCTTTCTTACCGCCGCCTGATCGTTAGCCCCTGTCAGCGCGACAGAGAGACCGCCTTCGGGCGGGTCCTGCGTGAAGCTTACTCCGGCCGGCGCGGATCTATTCGCTTGAAAGGCGCGACAAAGCCTCGTCGATTGCACTTACGTCCTGTTCCAGTGATGTTTCCAACGTTGGCACCCTAAAGCCTTGCGCGGCATGAATGCGGTAGTTCTGCAAAAGCCTGTTTCGATGCTCGCGCATACGCTCCAGCGCGACACGGTCCTTCAGTCGGACATAACCGTCGGTAATGTTCTGAATTGCTTCGCTCATGAAAAACGCCCCAAAACAACAAAAAAACAGTCAGGCGGCGATCTAACCGCAGATCGTCCGGCCGTGCAAATCGTCGATGCAGTTCCTCCCCCGGTAACGTTGCAGGCCACGAAAACTCCGCCATTGCTTATCCCCATTCAACTTACGCCCGCCATACGTTGCCTGCTTTTGAAAACGCAATCTCCCGATGCTGTTGCTGCTCAGCAACTTTTTTTTCATTCTGCTCGCATTGTGCATTTGTGGACATACGGCCGCGGCACGCAGCCTTAGATTTGGAGTGTTTCACAACTGCTGATTTTCGAACCGGAGATTTTCAAAATGATCTTCGAGGTCCTCTCAGTCTATTTTTTGGTCCAGTGTATCAACATGCTATTTCGGCTGATCGGTCGCCGGCATGACGTGTTGTATTATGTTTCAAAGCCAAATTCTGACTAAGGCTAACGGCAAGCTCTGGTTGGTTGTCGCAGCTTTTTGGAATATGGAATTGTATCTCGCAGGGTGATTGCAGCTATTGGGCGGGGAACGATGGCAACTGGCGAACCCAAGGGTCTTGATAGAGACTTGAAGTGCGTGCGATGCGACTCTGAGATGCACTTTTCCTGCACCGAGCCGGACAAGCCGGGCTTCGTGCATCACGTCTACGAATGCCAAAAATGCCGTAGCACGCAGAGCTTTGTCACACCGATTTCCAACATCCCCGACCCGCTGTAGCCCTGCCCCGCTCCGATCCCCAAGGGATTGATAATTTGCACGGCGTCGCCGGCTACGGAGGTGTTTGCCTGACGTTCAAAAAAAGCAGAGGTGCGTCTTTGGATATCGAAGCTGAAGTAAGAATCGTGATGCAGAGCGCCGGCAAAGCCATGACGGTCGATCAAGTTACCGAAGTGATCGCTGAAAAGATCAAGACCGAGGTCCGGTCGGCATTAAATCGCCTGGCAAAGGCAGGCCGTTTGAAATGTGTCCGGGGCAACAACCGTTATCCCAGCCAGTATTCGTGGCCCGGACCAACCGACCGGCGCATATAGGGCGATGGCCTGCCCGCTCAGCGGCAATTGCCGCTGGGTTTGCAAGGCCATCCCGATCAAACGGATTGATAATTTGCGATTCCGCGGCATCCGCGCTTAGATATGTCACGGAGGTAAGACGCATCATGGTGCGACGCCGAGGTCGGTTCACCCTTGAGGAGAATCGTAAGTTGATGTCGATGTTCTCTTCCGGCGCGAGCGTGGAAGAGGCGGTCGCCAAGTTCAGCTCGTCGCCAGAAACAATCCTACAAAAGGCTGCAGAGTTCGGAGTTCGGCTAAGAAAATCACCAGCCAGGCCGCACGAAGTTCGCTCAGTGAACCGCCGGAAGACGGGACAGTTGTTAAGCTCGTCTCTAAACAAGCGTGCAGGCACTGGTTCGGGTTTGGCAAAAAAACCGATTGCAGCTGAAGAATTGGCGTTGGTTTTTCAAGAACGACTTGTCGATATTTGCGGGCACCGAATTCCAATAGCTATCGTTCGGCTGGGTGACAGATGGTCAGCTCAAACCAGCGTCGAGGCGAGGAAGTACAGACCCGAGTGCGTAGCCAAGATTGGTATTGTCGAAGCCGAACTTCGTAAACAATACATTCTTCCCAAGGATCAGATTGCACGTCGCAAGAAGCTATCCGTGCAAACGAAAGACCCGGCATTCAAGCCGGGGGACCGCATCCGGCTTACCAAACTAGGTATCAAAAACTCGCCGAAGCTAAAGAGCGAGCTGGGGGTCGTCATCGGGAAGGTCGCGGGAAACGTCGTACGTGTATTGATCGAGGGGCGCACAACGCCGATTTCGCTGCACGTAAGCTATGTGCAGAAGCGCAGAAAAACCCAATGATATCGAGCATTTGTGTGTTTAGTGGTGAGTGTGTCTTTCCAGCAATAGTTTTATCCCCCAATTCCGGTATTTCTACTGAAGGTTTCTTCATACGATTTTAACTAAAGACTTCGCGTGCGGGGTCAAACCCAGGGGGTTTCATAATGAAGCGAGTTCTTACAGCTGCGGCGACCGCCGCGCTTTTGTTGGCCGGTACTGCAGTCGGTTCCGCCGCGGACATGCCAGTTAAGGCCCGTCCGGCGCCTCAGCCGCTGCCGGTAGTCTGGTCTTGGACCGGCTTCTACTTCGGTGGCCATGTCGGCGCCGGCTGGGGAACCACCGAAGTCGACCCTCACGGGCGTCGCGATCGTGCCTCCGATCATTCCGGCGATCGCCTTGAACCTCCCGTTCTCCCAGACCAGCACGAGCGGGTTCCTGGGTGGCGTGCAGGGTGGATATAACTGGCAGGCCGGTTGGGCTGTGTTCGGAATCCAGGGTGACATCGCTGGCAGCAATATCAGGGGCACCAGCCCCTGCCTCGTCGTTCTCGGCTGCAACACCGACACCCAGTGGCTGGCGAGTGTGACTGGCCGCCTCGGTGCCGTGGTTCTGGATCGCGGTCTTGTTTACGTCAAGGGCGGCGCTGCCTGGCAGAACTCCACCCACACCGTCACGCTGCCGTCCTTCGGCGGCGTCGGCGGTCAGGATCTCACCAGCAAGGAAATCACCCACTTCGGCTGGACCATCGGTATGGGCACCGAGTGGATGATCACCCCGAACTGGACCGCGTTCGTCGAATATAACTATTACGACTTCGACAAGACGAACCACGTGTTCCCCCTCAATCTCGGGGCCGGCCAAATTCCCTTCGCGGTCAATGTCAATGCAGACCTCAGGAACACCCTGTCGACCTTCAAGGTCGGCGTGAACTACAAGTTCAATTGGGGTAAAAGCCCGGTCGTGGCGGCGTACTGATCGACAACTTCTCTACGACAATTCAAAAGCC